>VISH01000002.1:955000-2155000 GCA_007827375.1 Alteromonadaceae bacterium 2753L.S.0a.02 | reverse complement strand
TTCAGCAATCGACAACACTGCTATTTAGAACCATGGCAATCCGCACCGGGTTTCTCTGTCAAGCATTGACAAGCCACAATTGCACAAATATTGTTCTATCTTCTTGATTTTAAGGTGGTTCCGAAGTACAACCACTTCTATATACTGTTGCAAGCTAGCACTACCGTTACGCTAAACTATATCGGGAATGCTGCAGCGCACTCAGCGTCGTTAATAGAAGGTGCAAGCACGCAGCCCAATTTAACTGCCAATTAGATAACTTTGACGCATGGCGTTTAAAGGCTACCACACGGCTGGCGATTATTTTCGCAGTCCGCCGTGTGCCCTTGCTTTTCGGGGGCCAATTAATACAAAATGCGCCAAGGATGAAATAACAATAACCAGCCTGGGATTTGTGCAGGTACAGGTAAGGAAGTTTATGACCTCAGCCAATCTTTTTGATCCAGAACTGATTCTGAGCCCCATCGATGGTGACTGGCAAACTGGTCAGGACGTTCGTCTCGACCCATCACCCACCTCGACCTATCAAACCATCAAAATAGCCCGCAACTCGGCCCGCGCGGCCGAGCGCAACAGTATTCACGATGGTAATACCAGCGAAGCTGATGAGCACTGGCGCACCATCAAAAACAACGCGCCCGATCTGCTCACAAACCAAAGCAAAGACCTCGAAGTCGCCTGCTGGTATACCGAAGCCCTGCTGCGATCCAATGGCTTCCAGGGGCTGCGCGACGGTTTTCTATTAATTCACGGCCTGATTGAGCGGTTTTGGGCAAACCTTTACCCACTGCCCGATGAGGACGGCATGGAAACGCGAGTTGCCTGTCTCGCAGGTCTGAATGGTGAAGGTGCAGAAGGCGTGCTCATCGCCCCCATTCGCAAAACAATTATCACCGAAGGTAGCAGTTGTGGCCCCTTTACGTATTGGGAGTATCAGCAGGCGCTCGAATGCCAAAAACTGCCAGACGAAAAGGCGAAGCAAGCTAAAATCGACAAACTCGGTTTCAGTATTGACTCCATCGAGACTGCTGTGCGTGAATCCAGCAATGAGTTTTTCGAAAATATACGCGGTGACCTTATTGAGGCCATCGATTTATTCAAAAAAACCGGACAACTGCTCGATGAGCATTGCGGTACTTACGATGCCCCGCCCACGCGCACCATTATTGAAGTCCTGGAAGATTGCCTCGGCGCCATCAGCCATCTCGGTCGCGATAAATTTCTGGTGATGGACGAAGTGCCTGTAGAGCAGTCACAAGATGAGCAATCGGGCGCAGGTGAAGGCCAGGCCGCGCCAGCGCGACCCGCTGCAGCCAATTATCTGGCTAACCGGGACGCAGCCTTTAAGCAGCTCATCGAAATATCAGAGTTTTTCCGGAAAACAGAGCCCCACTCCCCGGTTTCCTATGTGCTGCAAAAAGCAGTTAAATGGGGCCATATGCCTCTGAATGAACTCATTCAGGAGTTAATTCCCGATTCGTCTTCGAGAAATCATTACAGTGAACTCACTGGCGTGCTTTCTGATGACGACTAATAACTAATTCATACCTGGAGGTTAATAGTAATGTCTGAAAGCATGCAAGATAAACTCGGTCGGGTTCGTAAACCCCGCGTACACATCACCTACGATCTGGAAACCAACGGCCAAGTCGCCGAAAAAGAAATTCCCTTCGTAATGGGTGTGATGGGCGACTACTCTGGTGATAACTCCGAAAGTAAAAAAGCCCTGAAAGATCGAAAATTCGCACAGATAGATCGGGATAATTTCAACGATGCTATGGCTAAAATAAACCCACAGCTCAATATGAAAGTTGAAAACACACTCGACAACGACGGCAGTGAAATGTCTGTTAACCTCAGTTTTAACAATATCGAAGATTTTGAACCGCAAAAGCTGGTTGATCAGGTTGAACCTTTGCGAAAACTGATGGAAACCCGTAACAAATTGCGAGATCTTCTCACCAAAGCGGACCGCTCTGAAGATCTCGAAAATGTACTCGAAGAAGTACTGAGTAATACTGAAGCGCTTAGCAAGCTATCTGGCGAATTAGGCGTAGAAGAAGACGGAGCAAAAGATGGCGAATAATGAAGAAATGACAGAAGGCCAACAGGCCGCCGAAGAAACGACGGAATTAAGTTTCCTTGAACAGGCAATTGGTGCCACCAAGCAAACGCCGCGCGACGAAACTGAGGAACTGCTCAAAACCTTAACCAAAGAAGCCACCAAGGGCACGGTTAAGTGGGATAAGAACCTCAGCGTAACCATCAACCAGGCGATTGCGGCCATCGACAAGGCCATGTCAGATCAACTCTGCGCCATCATGCACAACGAAAAATTCCAGAAGTTGGAAGGTTCGTGGCGCGGCCTGCAATATCTGGTATCCAACTCTGAAACCAGTTCGCAATTAAAACTGCGCGTAATGAACATCAGCAAGAAAGAGCTCACACGCGACTTGGAAAAAGCGGTTGAATTCGATCAAAGCCAGATCTTCAAGAAAATTTACGAAAGTGAATTCGGAACCGCGGGTGGCGAGCCCTATGCCGCACTTATTGGTGATTACGAGTTCTCATCACATCCTGATGACCTTTCTTTGCTTACCAAAATGTCTAATGTGGCAGCAGCTGGCTTCTGTCCCTTTGTGTCAGCAACAGCGCCTCAAATGTTTGGTTTTGAATCCTTTACCGAACTTTCCAAGCCCCGTGATCTGGAAAAGATTTTTGAGTCAGCTGAATATATTCAATGGCGCAGTTTCCGCGAAAGCGAAGACTCTCGCTTCGTTACCCTCACCATGCCACGCACCTTGGCGCGACTGCCTTACGGCCAGGCCACCAAGCCGGTTGAGGAATTTAATTTCGAAGAGGCCAACGTGGGTGACGATGGCAAGCATCGCGAGAGCGAGCATGATTCCTACTGTTGGATGAACGCCGCATACACGCTCGGTACCACGCTCACTAAAGCATTTGCGAGCTATGGATGGTGTACCAGCATCCGCGGTGCTGAGGGTGGCGGTAAAGTGGAAGGTCTGCCGAGCCATGTATTTATCAGCGACGATGGCGATGCCGACCAAAAATGCCCCACAGAAATCGGCATTACTGATCGCCGCGAAGCCGAACTGAGCAAACTGGGTTTTCTACCTTTATGTCACTACAAGAATACTGATTACGCGGTATTCTTCGGTGCTCAAACCACCCAGAAGCCCAAGAAGTTTGACGACCCGGATGCATCCAGTAATGCGGCAATTTCGGCTCGCCTACCCTACATCATGGCAACTTCGCGAATTGCTCACTTCTTGAAAGTGATGGCACGTGACAAAATCGGATCTTTCATGGAAGCCGACGAAGCAGAGCGCTGGTTAAACAATTGGTTAAGCCAATATGTTAACGGTACCCCCGGTGCGAGCGCTGAAATGAAAGCAAAATACCCACTTGCTGAAGCGCGCGTAGAAGTAAAAGAGGTACCTGGTCAGCCTGGTGTGTTTAATGCGGTGGCGTACTTGCGCCCCTGGTTGCAAATGGAAGAGCTCACCGCGTCATTGCGACTGGTCGCAAATATTCCCAAGGCCGGTTAAGTTTTTTATTTCAAGCCTTATGCAAGGGAGCCACTCGGCTCCCTTGTTTATCCACCGGCCAGGTTTTTCCGTTTGTGACCCAACTAACCAGCACGCCACCTGAAGCCCCTCCAGACTCTGCCGTCACTTTAGATGAATTGTGCGGAAGATCACCGCATCTTCTGTCACTGGACGATTTTTTAAATGAAGCCAGTATCGTTAAAGCCTTAGCGTTTTTCGTTGATGAATACGCATCTCGAAAGCCTAAAGATCGCGACGATTTATGGTTACTGATCGATTCTGCGGTTGCAGAAATCGATGAGCTGATCAACGAACAACTTAATGCGATCATCCACCACGCCAGATTTAAAAAACTTGAATCATCCTGGCGAGGCTTGTGGTACCTGGTGATTCAGGCGGAAGGTATTCGCAATCTCAAAATTAAGGTGCTCGACGCAACCTGGGGTGATGTCACCAAAGATATTGAGCGCGCCCTGGACTTCGATCAGAGCCAGTTGTACAACAAAATCTACAGCGAAGAATACGGTACCCCCGGGGGGGAGCCCTATGGTGTGCTTATCGGCGATTACGAGATAACTCACAAACCTACCGCCGCGCATCCCTACGACGACATTTCCACACTTACCGGCCTCGCGGATGTTTGTTCGGCGGCATTTACGCCTTTCATGGCAGCAGCATCGCCAGCATTGCTCGGGGTCGATAGATTCGCCGACTTGGGGCAAGGAGTGAAGCTCGCCGACGTTTTTGCACAAGCAGAATATATTCGCTGGCGCAGCCTGCGCGAAAAACCGGAGGCGCGCTTTATCGGTTTAACCTTACCGAAAATATTAATGCGCACGCCCTACGAAAAAAACCGCAGCAGCTTCAAAGGTTTGGCATTCCGCGAAAACGTGACTGGTGATGCGCTCGAATCTTATGTTTGGGGTAATGCCGCCTATGCATTCGGCGGGATTTTGATACGCGAATTCGCCAGTGTAGGATGGTTCGGCCACATTCGCGGCGTGCCGCGTGATCTGCTTGGCGGAGGCTTGGTCACCAATCTGCCCATCGACTATTTCGCAACCGATCGCGAAGGTATCGCTTACAAACCCTCTACCGATATTCTCATTACCGATTCCCTAGAGCGCGAAATTAGTGAACTGGGTATGGTGCCTTTGTGCCATTGCTACAACACGCCTTTCTCGGCGTTCTACAGTAACCAATCGGTACAGGCACGCGCCCGCGGAAAAGGCTCTGCCAAAGATGTGAACTATAAACTTTCCACGATGCTGCAACATGTACTTTGTGCATCACGGGTCGCGCATTACATAAAAATTATGATTCGCGATAAAGTCGGCTCTTTCATGTCTGCAGAAGAATGTCAAACCTTCTTGCGAGCATGGCTGGTAAAATATACCACTGGGCGACACGATCTGGAGTGGGAACAACAAGCCCGCTACCCGCTGCGTGAAGCGGATGTCACTGTGCGGGAACATCCAGAAAAGCCTGGTCAATACTTGTGTGTCATTCACTTGATTCCGCACTATCAGGTCGACCAAATGGTTTCTGAGTTGGAATTGGTCACCGAATTGGTTCAATCGGGGTAATAACACACAGTGGCACGCATCGATAAAAATAAAAACCTGAGGCCATCGATTCTCGACAGGCTGATTGATTTAGACCCGAAATCCACGCAGGAAGTTGAGCCCAATAAACACCAACGCCTGCGTGAACTACGAGCCAGCGTAAAGCGCGACTTAGAACATCTGCTAAATACCCGATATCGTATTGTTTCACCGCCAGAGGAGCTCACCCAACTGGAGAATTCCATTCTAAATTACGGCATGGCAGATCTTGCGACGGTGAATGTTACCGATCTCGAAAAACGACGCGAATTCACCAGAAACCTAGAGCGACTTTTAAAAATCTACGAGCCAAGATTTAAAACTGTGAAAGTAAACTACCAAGAAAATCCAGACAACAACGATCGCACGTTGCGCTTTCGCATCGACGCAACAATATACGCAGACCCATCACCTGAAGTGGTTGTTTTCGATTCGGTGCTCGAACCTATTTCGCGCACAGTAAATATCGAGGAATCCAACCATGTCTGATGAGTTACTGGCTTACTACGAAAAAGAGCTGGCGTTTATTCGCCAGATGGGCGCTGAATTCTCACGTGAAAACCCTAAAATTGCCGGTCGACTGGGCATCAACGCCGATACTATTGAAGACCCACATGTTACCCGGCTTATTGAAGGCTTCGCCTACTTAAACGCGCGAATTCAACATAAAATCGATGATGAATTTCCCGAACTCACCGATGCACTGTTAAATGTTATATTTCCCCACTATCTGCGCCCCATTCCATCTCTGTCGATAGTTACATTCGAACCCGACAAAGAACAGCTCGATGCGAGATATCGTGTCGAAAAAAATACTGAACTCGAAACCGAGTACTTTCAGGGCGAAAACTGCCGTTTTAGCACGTGTTACCCGGTGGATATGTACCCCATTGAAGTTACCCATGCCAGTTTAATAGGCCGGCCATTCCTGACGCCCGGTGCAGACCAAATGGCGAGCTGCGCCAGCGTTTTAAAAATATCCTTAAAAACCTTTAACGATGATATCAATCTAAAAGAAATCGACCTGCAAACACTGCGCTTTTATTTGCGGGGCCAACCGCAGCATATTCATCCGCTGTATCAAATGTTGCTCAAGGACAGCTACAAAATAGCATTGGGTGGCTGCAGCGACGAATTACACCCGACCTTTATCGACAGTTCAGCGATAACTGCAGTAGGCTTTGAGGAAACGCAGGGCCTATTGCCCTACCCACCCAATTCCTTTCTCGGCTATCGTTTACTGACAGAATATTTTGCCTTCCCGGAAAAATTTATGTTCATTGACATTTCCGGCCTTTGCGAAAATTTACCGGAAACGGCGAGCAATCAGCTAGACATATATATTTATCTAAAAGCCAGCGATATTGAGCTCGAGCACAATATCAATGAAAAAACCTTTGTTTTGGGTGCGACACCCATTGTTAATTTATTTAAACATAAATGCGACCCGATAAAACTCGACCACACTCAATCCGAATACCATCTTGTACCGGATTCACGACGCCCGCGTGGCTTTGAAGTTCAGAGTGTTGAGCGAGTTGTTGCCTCAACCTCGAGCGGTGACAAAGCCGAATTCCTGCCCTTTTATGGCATAAAGCACGAACACAAAGATCCGGTTGAACATGCGTTCTGGTACGCAACACGACGACCCGCGAAATCAGGTTATGGCGAACGCGACGATGGTACCGACGTTTACCTCAGCCTGGTCGATCTTGAATTCAACCCAAATATTCCTGACGACAGAACCTTGTCTATCGAAGCTATTTGCTCAAACAGGGATCTCCCGGCAAAGCTGCCATTTGGTGTTGATCAACCGCGTTTGCAATGCTCCAACAGCGCACCACCCTGCTCTAAAATTCGCTGCCTGGTAAAACCCACACGTGTAATTCGACCACCTCTACAAAACAATGCACGTTGGCGCTTACTGTCCCACCTCAATTTGAATCACCTTTCAATTGTCGGAGGCAGTAAGGCAACTGAGGCATTGAGAGAAATTTTACGCCTCTATGATTTTACGGAAACTTCCGTATCCCGCGCCCTGATCGATTCAGTAGTATCGGTACATGCACACCCGATAAGCGCACCACTTCCTGTTAACGGACATACCACCATGTGTCGCGGCGTGGAAATTGAAATTTTATTGGACGGTGCCCTGCTCGCGGGCAGCAGCAGCTATTTATACGCCAGCGTGCTGGAAAATTTCTTCGCGGCTTATTGCTCCGTAAACTCCTTTACCCGAGTGCTGGTAAAACTTAAAAATCGAGAAGAGTATTTGAAAAAATGCCCACCAAGAGCCGGTCAAAAAATATTCCTGTAATCCGACGCCTGCTGATTAACCCAGGACAGTTTGCGTTTACGCAGGCGGTGCGAATTCTTGATCGCGCGGCTACGTTTCGCACGCGCAGTGGCGGGCTGGGTAAAAATCAAAATACGCAGATAATCGGAAAATATTCGCCCTCTAGTAAAGAATCCATTCGTTTCACGGGAAATCCCTCATTGGCTTTTCCAGAAGCAAGCGTAGATCAAATCTCCGAGCAAATCACCGAACAAAAAGCCGGTGTATTTAAAATGGTATGTAATTTTATTGGCCTGAGCGGGGCCATGGGAATTTTACCCTACCATTACAGTGAACTGGTTATTCAGCGAAGTCGCCAGCGCGATCGAAGCCTGGCACGTTTTTTTGACCTATTTAATCACCGTATTGTCTCACTGTTCTATCAGGCATCTGTGAAATACCGCTTACCCTTGCGCTACGAGATCGAGCGTTTCGACCGCAGCCAACAGAATACCCTGGAATCGAAATTGGATTTACATACCACAGCCATTCTCTCAGTGCTTGGCCTTGGTGGTAGCCACTTAACCAATCGACAAAGTGTTCATGATGAAACCCTAGTGTACTATAGCGGTTTGCTGTGCCAGCAGGTTAAAACAGCGGCAGGTTTGAAGCAAATGCTGGCAGATTACTTTTCTGTGCCCGTTGCTATCAATGAATTCGTCGGTCAATGGCAACCTTTGATAGACGACGTGCGCACCCGTCTACCGTTCGCGGGCATGCCCTTGGGGCAAAATGCCTGTTTAGGACGAACCATCATGTTGGGCAGTCAGGGGTGGTTTGCACAGGGTAAAATACAGGTGGAGCTCGGGCCCCTAAACCACCAGCAGCATCGGGAATTCGCGCCGGGCAGCCGCAGTTTTAATGCGCTGAACGAACTTTGCCGTTTCTATTTAGGCTTGGAAAGGGATTTCGAATTAATATTAAAGGTCAAACGTTCAAATATTAAAGACCGCGTTGTACTTAATACCAAAGAACCGCCGATCATGGGCTGGAGCACATGGCTCAGTGGGTCGAGTAAAAACAGTGAAGTGCATGATACTGCAATCATGGATATCAAAATTACATCTAGCTGCTAAATAACAATACCAACGCCAAAACGATTAAGGAATCCACAATGATTACAATCGATCTTAAATCTCTTGTTGGCAAGCTCAACGACCAGACTCGAAATGCATTAGAGGGCGCCGCCGGTTTGTGTATGGCACGAACTCACTACAATGTCGAGATCGAACATTGGCTGTTGAAATTACTCGAAATTCCCAACAACGATATCAATGCAGTACTCGATAAATTTGAGGTGGATCGCGGCAGACTGAACCAGGAACTCAACCGCGAGCTGGATCGTATTAAATCAGGCAATTCACGCCGCGCGGCTTTGTCGCCAGCAATTGTTGATTTGGCAAAAAACGCCTGGATACTGGCCTCAGTTGAATACAACCATCCCATTGCAACCTCCGCGCATATTTTAGCGGCTTTATTGTTAGACGATAACCTGCGACGCGCAACTGCAGTCACTTCTGGTGAACTGCAAAAAATTCCGCCGGAATCGTTGCGTGATTTAGTACGTGCCATGGTGGGTACGACCGCGGAATCTGAAAACCTTTACGCCAGCGAGACTACCGGTGAAGTACGTGGCGATGGACAAATTGCAGCGCCGAGCAAATCGCCAGCACTCGATAAATTTACGGTTAATCTCACCGAAGCTGCGAAACAGGGCAAGGTCGACGCCGTGTTAGGGCGCGATGAGGAAATTCGCCAAATTATAGATATCCTAATTCGTCGCCGCCAAAATAATCCCATTCTTACCGGTGAAGCGGGCGTGGGTAAAACCGCCGTGGTGGAAGGCTTCGCGCTGCGCATCGCATCTGGTGATGTTCCCGCACCCCTGCGCGGCGTTACCATTCGCACTCTCGACCTCGGCTTGTTACAAGCGGGAGCAAGTGTGAAGGGGGAATTTGAAAATCGATTGAAATCGGTAATTTCCGAAGTCAAAGCATCGCCTGAGCCTATCATTATGTTTATTGATGAAGCCCACACCTTAATCGGCGCAGGTGGCAAAGAGGGTCAGGGAGACGCGGCAAATCTATTGAAACCCGCCCTGGCTCGTGGTGAGTTACGCACAATAGCCGCCACTACCTGGGCGGAATATAAAAAATATTTTGAACGCGACCCGGCACTCACACGTCGCTTTCAGGTTGTTAAAGTCGAAGAACCGACCGAAGCAAAAGCGATCAACATGATGCGCGCCATCTCCGAGATGTTACAAAGTCATCACGGTGTGCGAATTATGGATGAAGCGATAATTGATTCAGTGAAGCTTTCAAGCCGCTACATCACCGCACGGCAACTGCCGGATAAATCCGTCAGCCTGCTCGATACTGCCTGCGCCCGCGTTGCACTGAGTCAAAGTGCCACGCCCGCCGCCATTGAAGATACTCGTCGCCGGATAACCCTGGGGGAATCCAACATTATTTCACTCCAGCGCGAAAACGCCTCTCTGGGAAACTGCGAAGAGCGCATTGTAGAATTACAGACAGAAAAGCAAGAGTTGGAAAAACTTCTGGAAGTGCAGGAACAACAATGGCAAACCGAAAAAGAAATTGTCGATCACATTCACGAATTACAGAAGCAAATTGAAGAAGATTTTCAGTACAGCCTGCACCCCGAAAAAGCTTCAGAAAACCCCGAGTTTACCCCGCTAAGTGATGAACAAAAAAATGCCATTCAAACTCAGTTGAAAGAGCATATGAACAAGCTTAGCGAAACTCAGGGTGATACCCCCATGATTCAGGTTAATGTCGACAGCCAGGCAATTGCCGAGGTGGTGGCAAATTGGACTGGAATTCCTGTAGGTAAAATGGTGAGTGATGAAATTCAATCCGTATTAAAACTTGCGGACACCATGAAACAACGCGTTATTGGTCAGGACCACGCATTGGATGCCATAGCTGAATGTATCAGAACCTCACGGGCCGGGCTTACCGACCCGCGCAAACCTATCGGCGTTTTTTTTATGGTAGGCCCTAGCGGTGTGGGTAAAACTGAATCTGCACTGGCTCTGGCAGATATTCTCTACGGTGGCGAAAACAATATAACCACCATCAACATGTCTGAATTTAAAGAAGAACACAAAGTCTCCATGCTTCTGGGTTCACCCCCCGGTTATGTAGGTTATGGTGAAGGTGGTGTACTTACAGAAGCGGTACGTCGCAAACCCTACAGCGTGGTATTACTGGATGAGATGGAAAAGGCACACCCCGGTGTACAAGACGTGTTTTACAATCTGTTTGACAAGGGCACCATTAAAGATGGCGAAGGCCGGGATATCGATTTTCGCAACACTGTGATTATCATGACCTCCAATGCTGGCGAAGAACACATTCGTGCGATGTGCGCTGCCAGTGAAGAACAACCATTACCAGACATTCTATTGGACAATTTCCGTCCACAACTGTTGAAATATTTTAAACCCGCATTTCTAGGGCGAACCACAATTGTGCCCTATTACCCACTCGGCGATGAAATACTCGTTAAAATTTGTGAAATTAATATGCGCCGCATCGAACGTCGTCTTGCAGAGCAATATGGGGCCACCTTCTCCTACGACGAAGATGTACTTATTCATCTGGTGGCAAGAAGCCAAGACGGCGATACCGGTGCACGGAATATCGAAAATATCGTGTCACGCTCCATGTTACCCGCTTTGGCTGGAACCTGCCTTTCGCGTATGGCTGAAGGAGAAGCCATCAGTAAAGTCCACATCGGGGTAACTGAAGAAGGAGAGTTTCTCTACAAGGTAGAGTAAACAGTAAGCGCACGGAACTGGGTGGCTTCGCTGCAGCCACCCATCAGCAAAGGTGTACATAATTTTTATGATTGTTACTCGCTTTCGATTCGCCATGCCAGGCATCGTTTCATATCTCTTTTTATTGTTCATTTGGGCCTTGTCTACGACTGCCTGGGCCGCAACAGACTTCGCGAAGCTCGATCAGGAATATCAAGCCTTGGTGCTTAACGCCAGCACCGAATTGAAAACCAAAGTCAGAGAGGCTCCTTCAAATTTCAGTGGTTTGCTCGCATCGCTACACGCTGCACAAGCGAGTAATTCACCTTTGGTTTTAGTTGAACTTCTGGTTTCTAACGAAAACTTGCTTAGGGAAAATATCGATAATCGAGAAATTATTACCATTTTTAACTACTTACTCGATGCTCAGCTATACGCGATCGCAGAAAAAATCTTTAAAATTGCCTCACTTCAAGGTGATGCTTACACTTTATCGCGCTTGAACTATCATTTGGCACTCTATTTTTACGCATTGGGAGACTACTCGAAAGCGCAAAACACACTTACCCAAATTGAAGTTCGCAACGCACTTACCGAAAACGAAAGTGATTACGCCACTCTGCTTTTTGGCATTATTCTTCAATATCAAAAACAACATCGTGTCGCAGTTAAACATTATCAATCAATTGCAGCAAAATCACCTTACTTTAACCACGCGCAATTAAATATTGCAGTAGCTTATATTCGTCAAGGGTGGTGGACAGACGCACAAAAAGCTATAAACAATGCGATAAACAACAAAGAATCTCCTGCAAACGAAGATTTGCTAAACCGACTGTATCTTGTATTGGGATATAACCAACTGCAACACGAATTTTTTCGGGATGCCCGCGAGTCGTTCCGACATCTTACTGTAGATAGCCGCTACGCAGATCGGGCGCTCTTGGGGATTGGCCTGTGCGCTCTGAACCAAGGTGACTATGTCGGCGCGATAAACGCCTTTAACATTCTAAAATCGAAGACTGAAACAAATATCTCAGTAACGGAAGCACACTTGCTTTATGCGTATGCCCACGAACAATTGGGTGAAGGTGCATTGGCTTCGGCTCAGTACGAAGCGGCAATTGCATATTTTAATCAGCGAATGCTGCAATTAAGCAAAGATGGCTCAGGTACTTTTAAAGAAGAAGATACCAACGCGCATCTGATCGCAATTATCGATACACGTGACGTTTTGCTTAAAAATCTCGCCGCCCAAGTAAAATCTAATAAATTTAAAAGCAAGCTCAGTCAACTTTCGCACGACTATACCAGCTTGAAAAACTGGGCCATCAATCAACGCAAACAAAAAACTCTAGATATTTTAACCAGTTACCTGAGCCAGGCACAATTCGGCCAGGCGAAACTATTCGATACGCTGCAGTAACCATGACGAACTTTACACAAACAAGCATAATTGCTTTACTGAGTTGCCTACTTTTTGCCTGCGCGTCTGGTGAACGCAAGCAAACACTGGCAGACTTGGATATCAGTGACCAGCGCAACTCACATTCCAGTGTTTATGTTAAACCGAAATCTGAGGATGAAATAAAGCAAGCGTATTATGAGTACATTCGTAATGCCTCCAAGTCAGACACCTCGAGGCAGGCAGCGATTAATCGCATTGCCGCTATGGAACTAAGCCTTACTAATAAAATTCTTGCGGAATCTGAGGTAAGAGAAAACGAAGTTATCGCAGACAAAATGTACCAGCAATCCTTGGAACGCGCAGCGGAATTATTGGCCACCTCTCTAAGCGACTTTCCGGATGCTGAAAACAACGATAAAACCCTTTACCAATTAGCGAGAACGTTGGACCAACTAGGTCGAGGCAACGAAGCCATCGCAGCGCTAAATACCCTGGTTAATAAGTATCCCGAATCGCCGTTCTATGCGGAATCGCAATTCCGACTTGCGGAAAATGCCTTTGTTTCTGGAAATTACTTGTCTGCGGAGGATGCCTACACCGAGGTCATACTAACCCCCACAAACGATCGCTTTTACGAAAAATCTTTATTCAAACGCGGCTGGACCCGCTACAAGCAAGAACTCTACGATGAGGCCGTTGACGATTACCTACAGGCACTCACTTACCACCGTTTCGACGACATTGACACACTCAATAAAACCGAGCGCGAACAGTTCGACGAATATTTCCGTGCAATTGGTTTGGTATTTTCACATTTACGCGGTGCTGAGAGTCTCGATGAGTATTTTGCAGATCGAACCAATTTCAAATACCTCTACCATACCTACACAGTTGTTGCCGATATCTATGTAAAACAGGAACGCTATTCTGATGCAGTAGACACCATGTCGCAATTTATGGCACACCATCCCTCTGCTGCTGAATTGCCACTGGCGCAGTTAAAAATTGTTAGCACCTGGAAAGAGGGCAATTTTACCGAACGTCTGCATGAGCAAGTCGAAATTCTCTACAGCAAATTTAACCCAGGCGCCAACTACTGGGCAGACTATAACAACAAGCAAACTCGGGATAAAATTCAGAATGAACTACGGGATTATGTGGTTCAACTCGCCACGTTTCACCACAGCCAATACCAGAAAAAAGCGAAATCCCAGGATTTTAATGCAGCCAAACAGTGGTATTCCCGCTACATTACCCATTACAGTAATTTCGCTCGCAAAGATAAAATCTACTCACAATTTGGCGATTTACTGGCTTCAGGTGGCAACATCGCTGAAGCACTCAATTACTATGAAAAAGCCGCTTTTGATGGCGAGCTAGTACTCGATAAGAAATCTGCCTTTGCAACAGTCACCCTTTCTAACGAGCTTTATCGACAGGCTGATGTCGCCGCCAAGCCAACTTGGCTGGAAAAACATACTCAATACGCACTTCGCTATGCCAGCTTATACCCGGATGACCCTGGTGTGAATCAAATTATTGCCAATGCAGCAGAATTGAGTTATTCCGCTGGGCGCTATGAACAGGCGATTTCTCTCACAGAGCTGGCCTCACCGAAACAAAGCAGTACCATACATTTTGCAATTGGCAATATAAAAGCCCGCGCTTACTTAGATTCCGGCGACTATTCCAGTGCAGAATCCGCCTTTAAAGATTTGTTGGAAACGGCCAAACTGTCACGTTCGCAGAGCGAGAAAATAACAGATAGCATTGCACTGGCCATCTATAAGCAAGGTGAACAAGCGGCCACAGCCAATGATGTTGATCTGGCCATCGAAACTTTTGGACGGATATCCGATCGTTACCCACAGTCCGACATCGCAGCTACCGGGCTTTACGATGCCGCCAGCCTGGCTGTAAAAAATAAACGTTGGCCAGAAGCTGTGTTCTATCTTGAAAGTTTTCAAGCACTCTACCCTAAACACAAATTTAATAAGGAAGCGACTCGCCAGTTATCCGTTGCATATTTAAACGCAAATCAAACCGATAAAGCAGCGAAACAATTAGAACAACTGGCGAAAGCAGATGAAAACAAAGAAGTTAAGATGACAGCTTTGTGGCAAGCCGCGAAGCTGTACGATGACAGAGGTGATGTTGCTGGTGCTATTCGCTCATATCGCGAATATGCGCATGCTTTCCCAGAACCCTACCCCCAAAATATTGAAGCAATGTACCGCCTTACCGAACTCTACAAACAACAACGCGATTTCCAAAAGCGCTTTTTTTGGCAGAATAGAATCAAAACTCAAGATGCCAAAACCAGTGATCGTGTCAAAACTGATAGGACCAATCAGCTTGCCGCCAAAACTGTATTAGAACTTGCGCAACAAACCCGCAAGGAATTTTCCTCTGTGGCACTGCGTGAACCGCTTGCAAAGAACCTCAAAAAGAAAAAATCCCAAATGCAAGCTGCGATCAAACTCTATGGCCAGGCATCCTCTTACAACATCGGAGAAGTTACCACAGAATCAACCTATTCCATCGGAGATATCTACCGGGAATTCAGCCATGCGCTGCTCGACTCTGAGCGTCCAAAAAATTTACAGGGGGAAGAGCTCGAGCAATACAATATTCTGTTAGAAGACCAGGCCTTCCCCTTTGAAGAAAAAGCTATTGAGTTTTACGAAACCAATATCGCCCGTGTTAAAGACGGCACCTATGATGAATGGATTGAAAACAGTCACAAACAATTACTCACGCTGTTTCCAGTGAGGTTTGGTCGTCAACCTAAAGTTGAGGCTTTCTTCAATGACTAACTTAGACCTACTTTCTCGCATAGCTTTTATCGCAGTTTTAAGTCTGCTGCTCAGCAATTGTGCCACCCAACCCGCGCCCGCGGTTACACAGGTCGCTCTACCAGACGAACTCAGCACACCCGGCAGTTTAAGCCAGGCGCAACAAGTGGAATTTCGTGCAGCCATTACCGAAATTGGGAAGGAAAATTACAAACGGGGAATCAAGCTGCTGAAACAGCTCGATAAACAAGGTGATTTCGACTCGGTAGCTGCGAATTTGGCCTTGGCCTACTATAAAACTTCGCAACTCGATGACGCAAAAAACAGCGTTAACCGAGCCTTGCAAATCAATTCCAGCAACGCCAAAGCCCACAATCTTTCCGGCTTAATCGCCATGCAGGAGGGTGAGTTTCCAAAAGCGGAACAGGCATTTCTGGAAGCGCTGAAACTCGATAATAATTACGCTCTGGCACACTACAATCTTGCCTTGCTATACGATGTGTATTACCAGGAAATTCGTAAAGCATACGATCACTACTTACGTTATCTGGTTCTGGTTGAATACTCCGATAAAGAAACGATGTCTTGGGTTGAACAGCTAAAATACTCGGTTGAGCAGGAGAATACGCAATGAATAATTGCAAAATAGCGCTGTTACTCATGTTAATACTTAGCTTAGCAACAAATGCAGCAGAGGACCGTGTTGAATTAGACACGACCATTATTAAGGGCAATACTGAACTACCCAAAATCTTGTATGTCGTACCCTGGAAAGATATTGATGGTAAATCAGACAGCCAGCAGAAACTGCACTTACACAGTTTGTTTGGCGACCTTTTTGATCCACTCACACCGATAACACCAGACTTATTAAAAACCAACAACGGAAAAAACGAAGTGAAGGAAGATTAATATTGATGACTGGCTTCGGTGTTAACCAGCATTTGCGAGGGGTTACGAAGAGCGAGTTCCAGGGCTGCAGCATGGCGACTGCGTTGGTAACCATGCAGTACGGTATTTTTAAGGATTTCGTCGTTAATTGGCTTGCCTAAAAAATATCGGGTACCTTGTGTAAAACCGCGTCCGTATTTTTCCCAAATTGCGACCAATTTTTCAATACTCGGCCACGGAAGATTTTCATCTTCATCGATTTCATCCGGGGCCATTTCCTGCTCTAATTCCTCGATATTGGGCAGTTCCAGAGAGAGCTCATTCGTTTCCAAATTAACACCAGTAATACAACTAAAAGCTTCCCCAGCTAAGCGCGCATGACGCGGATTTTTCATGATATCGAGCAACCAGGGTAAGGCCTGGGGATCTCCTAGTATCGATATAGCTTTGATAATCAACCGTAAGTTTTCTTCACTATGAGACAAGCGCGAAATCCAACTTTTGGCTGTTTCCAGTGGTAAAACACGAAACGCCAGAGCGACCGCCTTCAAACTTTGTGGCGTATTGGCAAATACAAATTCCTCAAGATGAACGGCATATTGCTTCTGCCCAAGTAAAATTAATGACCAAATAGCCCAAAAACGCGCAACCTTACTTTCTGAACTAAGTGCCGTTTCAAGATATTTTGATTTATCGGCCAGTTTGAGCTCACCAATAGTACGTAAACAGCGTGAGTAAAGTAGATCGTGAGCAATGCAGTCTTCACGCTCAAGCATTCGAACGAGATAATCGCCCGGGTTTTCACGTCTTACACTGCAGGCAGCAACAGCCAGATATTTATGCACCAACTCTTTGCTGGAAAAAAATTTTTTAATCCAATCGTGACACAGTTTTCCCGGGAGCCACCCCATTGCTGATACGAAGCCTTTGAATGTTTTGGGATTGGCAACGGCGAGATCCACCGCATTTTTTATTTTATCCACTTCCAGGCTTCGAAATGCGGTTACTGCCAGCATAAAGGCCTCGCCGCCTTCTTCGAATTCAGCGGCACGTAAGCACAACGGCCAGGAACGCTGCAGAGAAGCAAGAATTCCGTCGAGATTGTTATCTATGCGGGTTTCTAAAGAAACAATATCACTGACCAGGTAATGAGGCTGATTAATGGCTGCAGCCCGCAACACCCACAAGAATGCAGCATCGTCTACATGCTGTTCTAAGATATGTCGATATGCGCTCACCGATGCGATCGTCCGTTCAGGAAATTGTGGGCTTAACCCATTATATTCTTTTTGTTATGAAATAACGGATCACCCATGCGGCACACATTTTTTCCCTCAAACTTCACATCAAATGAATACATCATGAATTCACATTCACCCTTGGTTTTACTACTGATAATGCCTTTTTGAACACCTGCTTCATCACCAGTGCTTTTTTTATAGATAGCACCTTTGACCATTGGCATTTTTTTATCGGTCTTTACAGACTTTGGACCTTTATCGGTATCTGAAGCCATGCCGATGTTGGGATAAGGAATAGGTACAACCGCTGAACCTACAGGAGTTTTACAAACGTCGGGAAACACAATGCTTTGTCCACCACTGCCTTTGTGAGCAATACCCCGCATGTTAGCAAATGTTGTTTGAGCCATTAGCCCCCCTGTTGAGACATCTTAATAGTTATTGATCGGATCTTTTCCTGACACCGATTACAAGTAAAAGCGGCTTTCCATACGACACTCAAACGCAAATCGTTTGGCGTGATCGTTAAGGTTTCCAACTGGAAAGGCTGCTGGTGCTCTTCCCTTGACAGTAAAATTGCTGCGCTTAAACTCACTTGCGGCACACGCGCCCGCAGCGTACCCGAAAGGTGCATTCCCTCCATTGAAATGGGTTCGCCACCTTTCAAGAAACCAGGGTAAAGTAGCCCAAAAGGGGCAGCGTTGGCAAACCCTGCTTGGTAATCGAGTGGCAAAAATGGCGCTCTTTTTTTCTGCCATTGCAAATCATAGCTGCCCGCAAGGCTGGCACGAGGCTCCCAACCCGGAGCGACCGGCCCGCAGGCAACAGGTGGAGGAAGGTCTCGCGGAGATTCTATGAGCTGTTGTGGCAGTTCCAGATTGGGAAGCGGCAAACCTTCGACAGGCTTTCCATTCACGCAAAACCCCTTACCGACCGGATTACGCGCGTCCACAAAGTGCTGATCTTCGACTTGTTGAGAGCCGCCAAAGGCATTTTCAAACACCAGCGGTGTACTTGCAAATGGCTGTGGCGCTGAAATACCGCCGTTGCGCCATTCACGATCACCGAATACCCTGATTTGGTGGTTTAATTCACCAACAGTGATGGCGACATCGAGCTGCGTGCGCTCTACGCTATCGGGTGTAATCGCGGCACCCTCGATAAAAATATCGCTTGAAATTTTTTGCGTGAGAAAATCGGAAGCATATCGCAAGCTGCTGTTTCCAGGCTCGCCCCAGTAAACATCTGCGGCATTCGGAGCTATCTGCTCATCGGCCAGACTCAATTGCCCATTGATACAGAAGGAAGCTTTAACAACGATATAGAGTGTATCAATTGCCTGAGCGTTGGGAAAAATTGCAGTACTCGCCGCAAAAGGTGTTAAGTTTTCCAGTTGGAGCATCTTACTAGTTCACTCGCACGGAGCTACCCAGGATACGATTCACACCGCTCGATCGATTAAGAATGTACTTACCACGCAAGATTAACTTGCCATCGCGACTCAAGGTAATACTGGCTTCGCCACACTTGAGAACGATTTCATCCTTGCCCTCAAACACCAGGCGATCTTGCGGCTCACCGTCGATTTCCAGTTGTGCCGGCGCCGTGGAGTCTTCTGAAAACAAAGTTTGATCTTCAGCGTTTAGAGTTTCCTGAGTGAGCGACAAGACCGTATCAAGATTGTTGTGGATAAAGCCACTAATAACCGGCTGAGAAAGATTTTGCTCAATGAACATAAGAACCACTTGACGGCCAGCTTCGCCCGCACTGAGTGGCACTGTCGATTTAGCTTCACAATTTTCAAACTGTTCGCCATCAACCACAAAGCTAACCCTCGGTTTGCCGCTACTATCCAGACCAGTAAAACTCCCAAGCACAACTTCACCCGCATTCATCTTGGCCTTGCCGGCATAGGTATCTCGTTCAACCGGGGAAGAATCACCGCTCGTGCTTTTTTCTGTCACAACAACAACCTAGTTTATTTCTGTCGTACTGCCCTTAATCACGATTTTTCCAGAACCTTTCACATTGATATTCTTACCGCTTATTTGAATATCTCCATTGGATTCCATCACAATCTTGGCAGACCCGGTTTGCAGCACTATTTTTTTATCGGCTTTCATGAGGATTTCTTTGGCACCCAGCGAGAACTCTTTGGTGACCTTTTCATGGTAAGCGCCACCCACCGATTCATCAAGATCCTTGGAAATACTGATGCTCATTCCCTTGCCAATAGACTCCTTATGATCACCACCAACATCCAAAGATTTATTTTTACCAATGGATTCACTGTGGTTTTCCCCCACAGAAATATCTTTATTTTTGCCAATAGTTTCAGATTGGTTCTCACCAACCGACTTGGTGCGATCTTTTCCAATTTTTGATGTTTCGTTATCGCCAATTGTTTTGGTTCTATTATGATCAACGGAGTGAGTCTCATCGTTTTCCACTTCCGTATCGAGATTTTTCTCGGCGTGAATAAAAACCTGTTCAGAGCCTTTTTTATCGTCAAAACGCAGTTCGTTGCAATTGGAGCCACTGCCATCTTTGGTAGAACGGGTCCGAATACCACTTTGGGTTTTTGATTGGAACGGCGGTTTATTTTTTCCGTTATATACTGACCCAGTGATGATTGGTCGATCGGGGTCACCATCAAGAAAATCTACAATAACTTCATGGCCTATACGGGGAATAAAGGAAGCTCCCCACTGGTTCCCTGCCCACGACTGCATTACACGCAAATAGCAAGAGCTGTTCTCGTCGCTTTTCCCTTCCCGGTCCCAAATAAACTGAACCTTTACGCGATTATGTTCGTCGACGTATATTTCTTCACCGGAAGGGCCAACCACCACGGCAGATTGTGGCCCACGCATTACAGGTCGCTGGTGCGTATGTTTCGGACGAATATGGACATCTGCTGGAACAGTGACAAATTTATTGTTGTATCCCGAACCACTGGTGCTGTGTAAGCCATAGCTATGATCGTAAGCTTGAACCACCAAACTTACGATTACATAGTTGCCTTTTTCCGAAGCGGATTCGTGTTTCGCCAAATTGAAGCGCCCGCCAGCATAAAAGCTCGCACAATTACTGGCACCGCTTATGCTATTTTTATCGCTCTCTTCTGAGTCCAGGCGAACTTTAACTAACTCGCTGCCCTTGCCAAAATCATAAACACCGGGATATTCGTAGTGCTCGTAGGATTTATTTTTTGCAAACTTGCTGGCGGTTGCGGTATTTGCCGTTAAGTCTTTGGCCGGTTCTTTAAAATTATAGTCGTTTAGAGTCCACTGCCCTTTACGAAACTGATACAAATGTTGCCACTGATAAACATGCGTATCACCGCTTGTACCTCGGGAATATTCCAATTTGGTTTCTGCAACTTCGTCATAAGCATTTTTCTGGTCAACCAAAACCAGTTTATGCTTGGATTTTTCATGCTTGAAAAAATAGGCGATGCCTTCTTCTTCCAGCAAGCGAGACACAAAATGATAATCACTTTCGTTATGCTGGATACAATATTCCCGCGGAATACCACCGTCAGCTTTAAACTCAAAATCAGAAAAACCAAGGTCTTTAAAGATTTGCGAGACGATATCTTTGGTATTTTTTTCCTGGAAAATACGGTGATTATTGGTTTGTGTTAAAAACCATAACCACGGAACCATTTGCATCTGGTATTCACGAAATGTAGCGCCCGCACCCTGCCCCGTAATCTCGCCGTAGGTAAACGCGTTTATAAAACCGTGAAAAAACCGGCCGTTGTCATCGTTAATGGTTACCGTGCAGGATTTGCCAACGATATCGTCCGGATTGACATCCAGCGTTTCTGAAAGACAGGTAATGTGGTAGGTGTACAGGCCTGAGATAACTTCCTGACCCGTAAAATCAGTGAGCAGAAAAGTGTCGCTTTCCAGAGAAAACTGACTGATCGAGATTAAGCGGTTACTCTGACTAAAATGCCCCATATAGCTTCAATGACTCCTTGAGAATCCCTGCTGCGGAGAGCGACATATCCATAACACGGATTAGCAAAAGAGCCCTATAAAGGAATCATGAAGGCCATTTTCTCTATATCGCCGCGCAGCCTTACCGCCATGCATCTCAGTATTGCTGAGTAACGAAAACCCCGAGCAATGGGCAACATTACTCGGGGATCTGTAACGCATGGAGCTTGGAACGTCTCTTATTGCGGTTTAGCGCCTTTAAGATCGTAACCAACGCGCTGCGGGCTAGCACCTTTGTTCGTAGCATCGAAATCGAGGTAATTTACTTCGATACCACAGAAGCTAATGGTGATGCTTTCGAGAGGATCGCCTTCAGAGTTCGCACTAACGGTATAGCCACTAACCAAACACTCGGTGAGTGTGTAGGTCATGAATTCAGTTACTTTATCTGAACCGGTTTGCACAAATTTTATAACGACCTTCTTACCTTCTGAAACGCTAGTGGCTTCTTGAAAGATAGAGGTACAAGAGTTGTCAGCTGGCTTGGTGAGAGTAACTTCACTGAATGCTGGACGGCTGGCTTCACGGTTTGCGCAGTTACCAACTTCCATCGTCAACGAACGACCTACACCGAAGCTGAATGTATCAACAGACAGGTGATCTTTGTAACCATCCGCAGTTACATTGCCCTTAATACCTTCCCATTCAATATAAATTGCCATTAAACTTTCTCCTATTGTTTATTTTTAAATCACAACCAAGTTGATTCTTCGATGTTGAAGTTTGACACTCAAATCCCAAGTTTGTTTTGACAAGGAACTGGATGCCGAAAACACAATTGAATAATTTATTATTTGAATCCCTTACGATGGCAGTTAGCTATTGCAATTGCTCATGACGAGTGGGATGGTATCTTATATTTTTCATCTAAACAACGGACCAATTCCAAACTTTGGGCACTCGGATCACTCAAGTGTAATACCTTTGTCAACTTCATCGATTAAATAAAAGCAACTTGCGTGAATTCCGAACCATTTTATGCGTTTGCGCTTTCAAATTCTTGCATGGTCCTGGCTTCGCACCACATTGCTACGCGGGTTAAAGGGTAGTGCAAGATCAAGTACCGGAATACACCGCGATCTGAAAGAACTTGACACTCGGAAGTAAGCCCAGCGAAAGCTTGCGCATTTGAGTACAAAATTCTTAATTACTCCCTGGTTTCCACCACACTCTTCGTCTCGTGAGGGATGAACGGTAGTTATCCCACGTTAAACGGTCAACTTGTTGTTTGGCGGCAGTGGCGCTCATTTCACCCTGCTTACAATACACCCCTCAAAGTAGATTACCCATTGATTCACATCAAGCCCTGAGTGCACAATACGCGCTTCAATAGCCACCACGAAAAAACACCACATATTGGGGTAATGGATGAGCCAGACCACTACAAATAGGTATTCCTCGAGCACCGACCACACTGAATCGAAAGGCCGGGATGGGTATATTCCGCCGCTTCAGCCCGCTTCTGAAGATATCTGGGACAAGAAATATCGCTTAAAAGATAACCATGGCGATGCCGTTGATCGCGATATGCACGAGACTCGTAAGCGTGTCGCCTACGCCCTGGCAGAAGTAGAAAGCAAAAACCGTCAACACTGGCAGGAACGTTTCCTTTGGGCCTTGGAAAACGGTGCTATTCCAGCGGGCCGAATTATCTCCAATGCCGGGGCCGCGCAATATAAGCCTGCGACCTCCACCATAAACTGCACAGTTTCTGGAACCATTTCCGACTCTATGCGAGGAATCCTTGAGAAAAACCTGGAAGCCGGGCTCACACTTAAAGCCGGTTGTGGTATCGGTTACGAATTTTCCACATTACGTCCCAAAGGTGCATATGTGTCGGGCGCTGGCGCTTATACCTCAGGGCCGCTGTCGTTTATGGATATCTTCGACAAAATGTGTTTTACGGTATCGTCTGCGGGTGGACGACGTGGGGCCCAAATGGCAACTTTTGATGTTCACCACCCGGATGTTCAGGACTTTATCAAAGCCAAACGCGAAGATGGCAAGTTGCGGCAGTTCAATCTCAGTTTGCTCATTACTGATGACTTCATTAAAGCCGTTAAAGAAGACCGCCCCTGGCCACTGTCCTTTCCGCTCTCGCAACAGGATTTGGACCACATGCCTGTCGATCTCAAGGATCCTAATAAGGTCGTGTGGCGACGGGTACCCAGCACAGAAGGCTACATTTGTAACGAAGACGGCCTGACCGCTTGCCGGATCTATAAAGAAATTCCCGCTAAGCGATTGTGGAACCAGATAATGAGCTCCACCTACGATTTTGCAGAACCAGGCTTTATTCTGATCGACCGGGTCAACGATCAAAATAACAATTGGTTTTGTGAGAATATTCGAGCTACCAATCCCTGCGGTGAACAACCCCTTCCGCCCTACGGCAGCTGCCTTCTGGGATCTGTAAACCTGACAGTTTTTGTGGAAAAACCTTTTACCGATGAAGCCCGCTTCAACTGGGAGAAATACCGCGAGGTTGTCGCAATCTTCACCCGAATGCTCGATAACGTTGTAGAAATTAACGGCCTCGCGCTGGAACAGCAACGCGATGAAATCACACGTAAACGCCGGCATGGCATGGGGTTCCTAGGGCTCGGCTCCACTCTGGCGCTATTGAAAATACCCTACGGAAGCTCAGCATCCATAGCATTCACTGAACAAGTGAGTCGCGAGTTAGCGCTCACCGGGTGGCGCGAGGGTGTAAACCTCGCCAAAGAAAAAGGCATGGCGCCCATTCTCGATGATGAATTTGAAGTAACCGAAGCCATGCTAAGTCAGCGACCGGCAATTGCCAAAGACGGTATTAAAGTGGGCGACAAACTCAAAGGTCGGGTGTTATTCAGTCGCTACAGCAACTACATGCGGAATCTGGCCGAGGAAGACAACGAATTGATGCAGCAAATAGAGGAAAACGGCTGCAGATTCACTCATCACTCGTCTATAGCGCCAACTGGCACTATTTCACTCTCACTGGCAAATAATGCCAGTAACGGTATCGAACCGAGTTTTGCACACCATTACTCGAGAAACATTATTCGCGAAGGCAAAAAATCTAAAGAAAAAGTGGATGTTTATTCCTACGAATTATTGGCGTACCGCCACTTGGTCGATGCCACCGCAAAAACCGATGAACTACCGGATTATTTCGTATGTGCTGATAGCATCACACCTCAACAACACGTCGATGTTCAGGCCGCAGCGCAAAAATGGATCGATTCCTCTATATCAAAAACCATCAATGTACCAACCAATATAAGTTACGAGGCCTTTAAAGATATTTACCTGTACGCCTATGATAAAGGCCTTAAAGGCTGTACAACCTTTCGATTTAATCCGGAAGCTTTCCAGGGGGTACTGGTAAAAGAAGAGGATCTTGCCAATACCACCTACGAATTTTCACTGGAAGATGGCTCTACAGTTTCACTCAAAGGCAACGAGATCATTGAGTACGATGGTGAACAGCACACTGCAGCGAACCTTTACGATGCTTTAAAAGAAGGCTACTACGGAAAGCTTTAAGGAACCGCATATGAACATTGTTAAAATCGACAAAAAAATAACTGGCTTTTCTATAAAAAAAGAAGAGCAGCCTAATGCTGCAGAGAGTGAGACCAAAGCGCCTGCCATTCAGCACATGCACGAAAATGTCAGTCGTCCTGAAATGCTGGTTGGAGGTACCTATAAAATAAAAACACCACTATCTGATCACGCGCTCTACATCACAATCAACGATATCATTTTGAACCCCAACACCGACCATGAGGTACGACGCCCCTTCGAAATATTCATTAATTCGAAAAATATGGATCACTTCCAATGGGTGGTTGCACTCACGCGCGTAATATCTGCAGTGTTTAGAAAAGGTGGGGATGTCACCTTTCTGGCAGAAGAACTCAAAGCGGTATTCGACCCTAAAGGTGGTTATTTTAAAAGTGGCGGACGTTTCATGCCGTCGTTGGTTGCGGAAATTGGTGATGCCATAGAATCACACTTAAAAACTATAGGGTTATTGCAAAGCGAAGAGCTCACGGATGCCCAAAAGCAGGTGCTCGCTGAAAAACGTAAAGAGTATGAGCAGTCGCAAGCAAAAAACGACAGTGAAAACGGAGAGTTTCCAGAAGGTGCGCAACTTTGTATGAAATGTTACACCAAAGCCATGATATTAATGGATGGTTGCATGACCTGTTTAAGTTGCGGCAATTCTAAATGTGGCTAGGGTTTAATTCCCGGTAATTACCCCAACATATTAGGTTGATAGAAAACTTTTTATTCGCGCCACTGCCTAAAGCAACGTGGACAAAATCGTGCAACGCCCTCTTGCTTTTTTGCAGGGGCTTTGTAAGATGAAAGTAATTCTCAACCCGGAGACAAACAATGCAAGAGCTTTACACTCAAACAGCTGCGAGCAATGCGTCGCTAAATATCAGTAAAGTGTTGCGCAACACTTATGCGCTACTGGCAATGACGCTCGCCTGGAGCGCCGTAACAGCTTTTATTTCCATGGCCGTAGGTATAGGTCATGGTATGGCACTGGCAATGAACCTGGGTGCCCTTGCGCTTCTCTGGCTGGTACTGCCTCGCACCGCTAATTCCAGCGCCGGCATTTTCGTTATTTTCGCCTTCACCGGTTTATTAGGCGCAGGACTAGGACCACTGTTAAGTCATTACTTGGCTATGGCAAATGGTGGAGCCATTGTACTTCAAGCGCTGGGGGCAACAGCCCTGGTATTCTTGGCCTTATCCGGATATGTATTAACCACTGGTAAAGATTTCAGCTTTATGGGTGGCTTCCTTTTTGTAGGTTTGGTTGTAGCGATAATCGCCGGCCTGGGTATGCTTGTTGCCGGCATGTTTGGCGTCGCAATCACAGGTTTCTCGCTCGCGCTTAGTGCCATGATTGTTTTGTTGATGTCTGGGTTTATTCTCTACGATACCAGTCGCATCATTCACGGAGGGGTGACCAATTACCTGTTAGCCACAGTTGCTCTCTACCTCGACAT
The DNA here is from genome assembly GCA_007827375.1 of Alteromonadaceae bacterium 2753L.S.0a.02. Classification (NCBI taxonomy): domain Bacteria; kingdom Pseudomonadati; phylum Pseudomonadota; class Gammaproteobacteria; order Alteromonadales; family Alteromonadaceae; species Alteromonadaceae bacterium 2753L.S.0a.02. The sequence goes on along the minus strand of VISH01000002.1, from coordinate 2,128,357 downwards.
CCTCAACCTGTTCACCAGTCTACTTCATTTGATTGGCGCGTTTTCGGGTGACGACTAGTCCATAGACGCAAGGTCCGAGCTGCAAACGGCCCCGCTTTCGGGGCCGTTCGCTTTTTAAGTTACGCAATATTTATGAAATTTTTACTATCCATTTGCGCTCCCCCGTCAACGAATACCGCAGTGCAAGCGCTAAGCTTTGCTCAGACCCTTATCGATTTAAATCACGAGGTCGTGCAGTTGTTTTTCTTCGCGGAAGGCGTTCTCAACGCGCGCTACGCTTGCAACGAATTGGGGTCACAATGGAGCCAGCTGATACAAACGCACAATATTGATGCCGTATGTTGCGCCAATTCTGCAGCAGCCTACCATCTACTGGATGTTACCGATAGATTTCCTGGTTTCGAGCTTGCCGGTATTGCCCAGCTCACCACTCAGGCGAGTATCACGGAGCGCTGCATAACTTTTGGAACTCGAACACTTGTTAGCCGTGATGAATAAATACCATGCTGTTAGTTAGCTTGGATTTACGCGCAAACGACGAACAATTCTCAGCAGGCATCGCCACGCTGGTAACCGCATGCATCTTCGCTATTCCGGTTCGGGGAGTTTTCGTTATTTCAGCCGCACACCCAACAGATAGTCAATTCGAGAGAATCGATATGGCGCGGAGTAAATTAAGAAAAAATGAGCTAGATCCGAGACTCGACTGGTATTCTCTAAACAGTGAATCCTTACCAGAACTTACTGAATTGCTTGGGGAAGCCCTTAGCTCCAAAAGTTACAGGCAATTAATTAATAACCCGGAAAACTGCCTACTCAACTTTTAGTATGCTTCATCTCATTAATTTAGAATACCACGATGTATTAAGCGCTAATGCGCTCGTTCAAAACTGCATGCAATTGCTTGCTGCAAATGATGTAGTTATTTTTATGAACTCAGGCAGTCAATTGAAAAACGTAGAAACACTTATTGAGTTGGATTCTTGTCGATATTTTTATCTCAAATGCAGTTTAGCAACAGATAACACCACGAAAATTTCGCCCATAGACATTAAAGATTTTGCAAACTTCTGCGCCCAACATTCAAATATTTATAGCTGGTACTAAAATTCATGCAACTGGGTCTAGCTCCAACCGAACATTACCAAAGCCAGCTCAACACGAAGGTCGCGCAAACCCAAACGCAATTTGCCCACCTGTTTGACGGCGAGCTCGAAGTCTTTAGTTCACCGCCCAAACATTTTCGTATGCGCGCAGAATTCAAAATTTGGCACGATAAAACAACAGGTCTAGCCCAGTATGCAATGCATCTCCCCGGGGAGCGAAACAAGCCAATTGTGATTGAAAGTTTTGATATTGGATCAGAAACAATTACGCGCTTAATGCCTCTCCTATTGCAAAACATAAATTCAAGCGAAAATCTCAGAAAGAAACTATTCCAGGTTGAATTTCTAACATCTACCACCGGTGAAGCGGTGCTCAGCCTAATTTATCACCGACCTTTAGATGACGCCTGGCAGCAACTTGCCGAGCAACTCGCCAGCTACCTAGGTTGCAATATTATCGGTCGAAGCCGCAAGCAAAAACGCACTGTCGGAAATGATTTTGTGACTGAATGCTTATTGGTACAGGGGAGGCAAACTTTTTACCAACAGGTCGAAACAGGGTTTACACAACCCAACGCAGCCGTTTGCGTTGCCATGCTCGAATGGGCGTGCAAGAAGATAGAAGGTATCGGTAAGGATCTACTCGAGCTCTACTGCGGTAACGGCAATTTCACAATTCCACTATCGAAACATTTTCGCCAAGTTCTGGCTACGGAAGTATCTAAAAATTCCGTCAAGTCAGCGCAAACTAATATTGCCCAGAATCAGGTTGAAAACATAACAATTGCCCGGCTTTCAAGTGAAGAATTTACGCAAGCAATCAACGGTGTGAGAGAATTCCGTAGACTGAAAGACATCGATTTGCACAGCTACGACTTCTCAACGATATTTGTCGATCCACCACGCGCCGGTTTGGATAAAGGTACTATTTCATTGGCCGCCAGGTTCGATACCATCATCTACATATCCTGCAATCCGACCACCCTACTCAACAACCTAGAAGCCTTGGTTGACACACACACAATCGAGCATCTTGCACTGTTCGACCAGTTTCCGTATACAGAGCACAGAGAATGCGGCGTCGTGTTAAAAAAACGAAACTAGTCCGTTGAGACAACAAACGGGCATTTTTAAACCATTTCAATGCCTCTCACTCAAGCTTTGCACCAACTGTTCAGCGGCGGGAATTAAGAAATCACGGTATTTCCCTTCGAGGCGTAGCCGCTCCTTCTCAAACTTTTTCTTTTCCATTTTCGACAAGGCTTTCCAGGCGTCCAAAATAGGAATATGAGCCGTAGCTTGTGCGAGTTGATTGAACACCGCGTATTGGATGATTTCCTGTTCGTGGATACCACTCGCCTCCAGAAGGACGCTAATTCTAATGCTGGCTTCGGTGTAAGTTACCTGTTCAGAAAGCATCGCACGGGCAATAATCAGAATACTGCTGCGATTTTGCTGTTGTTTTTTTTCTAGAAATTGACGTTGTTCGGTCTGATAGCGACGCTGCTTGTGAAGTTTCCAGTGATAGTAAATGGCAACACCCGACAAGATCAGTATTACCAATGCAGCTGCGATTACTAAAACCATCATTCTTGCTGTGCCTTACTGATGCCGAGGTCATCTGACGAATTTTCCAATTGTGGTACCGTTTCGTCATCTTCTTTGACATGCTCTGGTATCTGTTTACTGGTTTTTGCACCGAGCTCCTTAAGCGTCTCGACGCGTCGCACCAGATTTCCTCGCCCCGTACTCAATCGTTTAAAAGTCTTATCATAGGCAAGCGCAGACTTTTCTATGTATTGGCCGACCTCCTCCAACGCGGCAATCAGGAGTACAAATTGATCGTACAACTTACCAGCACCCTCAGCGATTCTCTCTGCATTTTTATTCTGTTTTTCGTAACGCCACAAAGTTTCCACTGTTCGTAATGCAACCATCAGGCTCGAGGGGCTCACTAACACGATGTTACGCTCATAGGCCTCTTTAAACAGCCCGGGCGCCTGCTGCATAGCCGTGATATAAGCAGCCTCAACAGGGATAAAAATAAAAACGAAATCGAGGGTACGAACGCCTTGTAACTGTTCGTAATTTTTCAGGGACAAACCCCGGATGTGAGCGCGTAGCGAATCGATATGCTTTTTTAGGGCCTGTTCACGCTCACTCGAATCTTCCAGCTGTGAATAGCGTTCGTAATCCAGCAACGACACTTTGGCATCAATGACAATGTCTTTTCCCTCTGGGAGGTGGACAATAACATCGGGTTTAAAACGTTTACCACCCTCATCGTTGAACTGACGTTGAGTTTCGTACTCACACCCTTTCTGTAAGCCAGATTGCTCCAACAAACGCTCCAGCACAATTTCACCCCAATTGCCCTGGGCTTTGTTATCACCTTTTAGAGCGGAAGCCAGATTATTTGCATCACTACTTATTTTCTGAGTTTGCTTTTGAAGCTCAGCAATTTGGCCGATAAGTTGGTTTCTTTGTGAGTTTTCTTTGTGGTAAACGTCTTCGACGCGCTGATTGAAGGCCTTAAGTTGCTCTCTAAACGGCGACAAAATTGCTTCCATATTCTGGCGGCTGGTTGTTGTAAATTTTTCCTGCTTCGCTTCAAACAACTTGTTTGCTGCCAATTCAAATTCCTTGAACAATTGCTCGCGTGTTTGTTCCATCAGAGATTTTTCATGCTCGATATAATCACGCTGCTCAACAAAACGCGTTTCCATTTGCAGGTACTTGTCTTTGTAGGGTGCAAGCGTTTTGAGCTGATCTTGAACTTGTAACAACTCTCGCTGTTTTGCAGCCAGCTCTGTTTGCAGCCTCGCTGTATCTAATTCTTTTTGATGTATTTCATTTCCATGTTGCTTGGCTTGCTCCTGCTCATGCAGATTGCGCTGCTCACGCTCAACCTGCAGTTGCTGCAGGTGTTTAGCACTGTGCACCCGAATAAGCAGCCGGTGCCAAATCACAGCCACCAATACAACTACCAGTAGAACGACCGACGAAACTGCTGCTAGCTGGGCAATGGAGAATTGGTTGATGTCAAACATGTTATTTTGAGCGCAGAGAGAGGAGTTTGGTATTATTGACGGATAATCGCTATTCTACATCAACCCAGTTAAAACCCCAGCCCACATTATGAAAACAACACGGCCCTCATGTAAGATTTTGGTGTTCGATTCTGGCGTGGGTGGTCTGACAGTTTCGCGGGAAATTCTCGCAAAGACTCCCGGGTGCCACTTGATTTATCTGGCGGACAACGACCGGTTTCCCTATGGGGTTATTGCAGACGAAACCCTTATCGCAAGGATACTGCTGGTACTGGCTCGGGCCATCGATCAAACACAACCGGATATCGTTGTTATAGCGTGTAACACCGCAAGTACGCTGGCTCTCGCGATATTACGAGCAGAACACCCAGGCGTGGAGTTTGTTGGTGTGGTACCGGCGATAAAACCTGCAGTCAACCTCTCAAGAAGTGGCGTTATAGGGTTACTGGCAACACCAGCGACCATTAATCGCCCCTATACAAATAGGTTAATTGAAGAATTTGCAAATGGGATGACGGTCATTAGATATGGGAGTCGTGAGCTGGTTTGCCTTGCAGAAGAATGGCTCGTTGGCCAGCAAACGAACTCCGCTGTCCTGTATCAAGAGATTGACAATTTACTCAATCAACCGGGTGCACAACACATGGACACCGTAGTACTGGCCTGTACGCATTTCCCAATTTTCAGACCCCACATATCTCAGCTTAATCGCTTCCAACATCTACAATGGATAGACTCTGGTAGCGCAATAGCTAATCGCGTTGCGTTTTTAATAGAAAAGAAACAATTGACTTTGTCAGCTGCTTCCAGCACAGAATTTCTATTTAGTAGGAACGACACGCCGGCCAATCTACGCGACCATTTCATATTGTTTTTAGGTCTTGATGAAAAATCTGCAGGGCCTGGTTCAATTGTCGAGATTTATGAATAGAACGGTCAAACCTACCTCCACCTTTTATACTTTCTCCTCTACTAATGGCGTAGGTGGCGTAAATGATTACAGAAAAAAAGTGCATAAAAAAGCCCCGGCCACCAATACATGGCCAGGGCTCACTAGAGTGCTCTTTTCAACGTGTTTTAGTGTAGCTTAATATCTGCATTGGCGACAATTTCGCTCTCCAATGCACCACCTTCATACCGGCTGTTTTCTCGTTTTAGTTGGGCAGACAGGCCTTTCAATTGCGCGTCTTCGATGTCTTCTGCGCTTCCCGCTGTTTTGTTTATAACACCCACAATGCGATAGTCACCGTTATTAGCCCTGGCAGCGTCGAACGCAATCTCACCAGAAACAACCGGCAAAGAGAACGCCGTAGAACGAGTTGCTGGATCAGCGACTGGGTCGGTACGGGCTGCGTCCTCAAACAAAGCGTAGCTGTACCCTAGATCAGTAGCCAAAGCGTCGATGTTATCACTGGACTTAGCCGCGGCGATGAACTCGTCTGCTTTATTTTTCAACAAAGCCAGTACTTTTTCATCGCTTAACTTGGCTGTGACTTGCGTTTTAATCTCATCCAAAGACTTTATATGCTCAGGCGAATGCTCTTTCTTACGAATGACCACGGCTCGATTACCCGCCAACTCAATAACGCGACTATTATGCCCTTCGATCAGAACATCGGTTTCAAATGCAGCTTTTCTAATTTCAGGATTGCCGGCAATACCAATTCCAGTTGTGCGTTCAAACCAACCTGAAACTTTTACATCGGAACCCAATTCTGCAGCAGCTGATGCCAAATCCGGTGCACTAAAGGTAAGTTCTTCAAGCTTTTCCACATTTGAAAGATAAATTTCTTCTGCTTTGGCGATTTGCAGATCCCGATTTATTTTAGATTTCCTATCTTCAAACGAAGGCACTTCCGGTACAGTTTTCTTGATGACTTTAACCAAATGCGTTCCCGCATCGGTCACAATAGGAGCCGAGACCTGACCTTCATCCAACAACTTGACTGCTGATTCAAACCCCTCCGGGTACACACCATCAACCATGACACCGAGATTACCACCCTGATCACGAGAACCGGCATCTGCAGAATACGACTTTGCCAGTTCAGAGAAGTCTTCACCTTTGGCTATTTTGGCTTGCAACAATGCAACAGTCGCATCTTTTTTATCGCCCTCTCCTTCTACCAAAATGTGGGCAATTTCGTACTCAGGCGTAGCGTTGAAATTTTCCAACTCTTGCTCATATTGTTTTTTAATGTCTTCGTCTGAGATGCTGATTGACTTAGCCAGTTGATTTACAGAGGTTTCAACATATTCCACCATTACCTTCTCGGGTTCGCGGAAATCTTCTTTGTTTTCGTCGTAATAGCTGGAAATTTCTTCGTCGCTGATCGATACAGAATCTGCCAACCCTTCGGCTGGAATTTCAACAGTATAGAAAGAGCGCTTTTCATAAATGATTGCCACTAATTCAGCAACTTCCTTCTCGGTCACAAAACTGGACAACTCTATGCCACCGTTTAATTGCCCCAGCATCATGTCTTCAGCGAGTGAGTCTTTGTAGGTGGCAGGTGTCAAACCAATGCGTGCCAACAGGCTACGGTATTGTTGTGCGTCGAATTTACCGTCTACCTGAAATTCTTTTTGAGTAACGATCATCGAATTTACGGCGTTGTCGGAAACCGCCATACCGCCTCTTTCAGCAGCGGCGAGTATTGCAGCTTTTTTAGTTAATCGCTCGAGTACCGGTTTTTGAAGATTTTCTTCCTTCAGAAAATCTGCTGATGGGTCTACCCCTTCTTGTGACAACAGGCGTTGCTTCTGCATGTAAACTTCTCTTGATAGCTCAGCTCGGGTTATTTCCCGCCCGTCAACGACAGCGGCATCTGTTCCCGCTACGGACCCCAACCACGAACTACCTACACCGGTGATAACCATAGGTAAGACGAAGAAAAGTAAAATCACGGCAGTAACTACCGTGCCCTTTAAATTGTCTCTCACACTCTGAAGCATAACCAACCTCGAAACTTAAGCTGCTATATTACACACAAAAAAAGGCGCTGGATAAACGCGCCTTTATTTTCTAATCAGCCTTCAAATTAAACTGTACCTGAAAATTGTGTGTTTTTATTGTTGTAGTTTTTCTTACTGTTCCATTTGCCTTGCTTATCGAAAGGCCGCTTTCATAACACTTAATAGTTTTTTTCTAGGAAACTCAGCGGCCGTTTTTGTATACGTTTTAAGCGAAGTATTTCAGGGAACAAAACGGTATAGGAATTTTAATTAACTGCGTCTTTGAGTGCTTTTCCCGCTTTAAAACTCGGGATCTTAGCCGCTGCAATTTCAATGGGTGCACCAGTTTGCGGGTTTCGGCCAGTTCGGGCGGCACGTTCTTTTACAAGAAAAGTACCGAAGCCAACAAGTGCAACCTGGTCGCCTTCTTTGAGGGCATTCGCGATAGATTCCGTTACAGCATCGAGTGCTCTACCGGCTGCTGCTTTGGAAATATCTGCAGATGCAGCAATCGCTTCTACCAGTTCTGATTTATTCACGTTGATCCCCTCTTTTTATTTGTTTCAATTTTATAACTTAATTTTTTGCTATGCATTGACATTATGTATAAGGCTTATTTGCACCTTCATTAACCGCTAGCCCTTTAAAAACGGGGCTTTGCCATGCCTTACAAAGAATTGCGATTTATACCAACTGCCCTGAGACCGGTCAAGAATGAAATACATTATTTGCCGATCAAACACATAACTGACTAGATTTCGTACAGCTTTGCGCTTGTCGATCGGCAAATATCAAGTTTTTCAGGATGGTGTCGTGGTGGTCATCTCTTAGAATAGCATCAAAGCTAATGGGTGCTTATTCGATTTTCACTCTCGCCTTCCCTTTTTGCCCGTGCTTCCAGCTCTTGATATTCTTCATCACTGAATGGCTTTGGCATGTACTGAAGAGCATCCTCAAGTACCTGATCTATCCATTTTACGGGTTTTATAACAAGGTCTTCTTTGATGTTGTCGGGGATTTCACGTAAATCTGCTGCATTGCCTTCTGGAATGATGACTGTTGTTATCCCGCCACGATGAGCTGCAAGCAGCTTTTCTTTCAAGCCACCAATTTTGAGCACCTCGCCACGCAAGGTAATTTCACCAGTCATAGCAACATCTGCCCGAACCGGTATGTCGGTAAAAACAGAAACCAACGCGGTACACATGGCAATACCTGCACTGGGGCCATCTTTTGGCGTGGCCCCCTCGGGGACATGGATATGGAGATCGCGCTTCTCGTGAATGTCGGGTGTGATGCCAAGAAATTGTGCCCGGGAGCGTACCACAGTCATCGCTGCTTGAATGGACTCCTGCATCACATCACCCAGCGACCCGGTTTTAACGAGTCTACCCTTGCCTTTCACGGCACTGGCTTCAATAGTGAGCAGTTCACCACCGACTTGTGTCCAGGCTAATCCGGTCACCTGACCAACCTGATTTTCCTGCTCCGCTTTCCCGTAATCCGTTTTACGGACGCCCAGGTAATCTTCAAGGATGTCTGGCGTAACCGTTATGGTTTCCTGAGCATTGGCCTTGACATTTTTAGTAACCACTTTGCGGCAAATTTTGGCGATCTCACGATCCAGACCACGAACACCGGCTTCTTTGGTGTAATAACGAATGACATCTAAAATAGCACCGTCCTCGACATTGACTTCTGCCGACTTCAAGCCGTTGTTTTTCATCTGCTTGGGAATTAAATATCGTGTCGCAATATTGACTTTTTCATCTTCTGTGTAGCCGGGAATACGAATAACTTCCATACGATCTAACAAGGGCCCCGGAATATTCATGGTGTTGGAAGTACAAACGAACATGACATCTGAGAGGTCGTAATCGACTTCCAGATAATGGTCATTGAAATGTGCATTTTGCTCGGGATCGAGAACCTCGAGCAAAGCCGAGGCCGGGTCACCGCGATGATCCATCCCCATTTTGTCGATTTCATCGAGCAGGAACAGCGGATTTTTCACTCCCGCCTTCGACATTTTTTGAACAAGCTTACCGGGCATAGAACCAATGTAGGTACGACGATGGCCCCTGATTTCAGCTTCGTCACGCACACCACCGAGCGCCATACGCACAAACTTGCGGTTGGTGGCCCGGGCAATCGACTCACCTAAAGATGTTTTACCCACGCCGGGAGGTCCAACCAAACATAATATAGGACCCTTCACCTTTTTGACCCGCTTTTGTACCGCAAGGTATTCAAGGATACGTTCTTTCACCTCTTCCAAGCCGTAGTGATCGGCTTCCAGGATATCCTCGGCGCGGTCCAGATCGTGGCGCACTTTGCTACGTTTCTTCCAGGGAAGGTTTACGATCCAATCGATATAAGCGCGAACTACCGATGCCTCAGCCGACATGGGCGACATCATCTTCAATTTATTCAACTCAGCGCGAGCTTTATCTTCAGCCTCTTTACTCATACCAGATTCGGATATCTTACGCTCGAGTTCTTCACCTTCGCTGACTTCTTCGCCGAGCTCGCCCAACTCCTTTTGAATAGCCTTCATTTGCTCATTCAGATAGTACTCGCGTTGACTCTTTTCCATCTGTTTTTTAACGCGACCACGAATACGCTTCTCAACCTGATACAGATCGGCCTCAGCTTCCATAAGGCCTATGAGATGTTCCAGTCGTTCACGAACCGAAGCAATTTCCAAAATTTCCTGTTTCTGGGCCAGTTCGAGACTCATGTGTGCGGCAACCGTATCGGCAAGCCGGCCTGGTTCGTCAATACCGCTTAAGGATGTCATCACCTCGGCCGGTACCTTTTTACTCAAATTTACATACTGCTCGAAACGCGAAAGCAGCGAGCGCGTTAGCATATCAACATCGCGCCCTTCTTCAGAGTCTGCTTCAATAAGTGCGATTTCGGCCGAGAAATAATCTCCAGTTTCTGCGATGGATACCACTTCCGCACGTTGGCGGCCCTCAACAAGCACCTTCACCGTGCCATCCGGTAGTTTCAAGAGTTGTAAAACGGAGGCGACTGTTGCAAAAGTATACAAGTCGTCGATGCCCGGTTCGTCCACTGAGGCGTGTTTTTGTGCGACTAACAAAATTTGTTTGTCTTCCGACATTGCACGTTCTAACGCAGCAATAGATTTAGCTCGGCCCACAAACAAGGGAATGACCATGTGCGGATAAACGACCACATCGCGAAGAGGCAGCAGCGGCAGAGTATTATCAACAAGTTTTTCGTCAGAATGATCCATTAGAAGCCTCAAATAAGTTGCATTTCTAGCATTGGATTTGTGCTACAAATTTAATGAATTTTGTTAATCACCCAACAGCGACGCACAATCAATGCCAGAGAAGTCAGCCGGGCAGCATTTATCCCAGGTGGCCGATGTATTTCTCACCGTTCTAGTATTGCGGGCGCGACCGTTAAAATACAAGCCTTAAACAAAAAAAGGCGCTGATTAAGCGCCCTTTTTATAGTTTCCTGTTTCTGAAATTTTAAGTATTCAGTCTTCAGGTACTGCCTTTGCTGATTCATGATTACCGTAAACAATCAAGGGCGCGGACTCCCCTTTTATTACAGACTCATCGACCACTACTTTTACAACATTGTCTTCAGAAGGCAGTTTATACATGGTATCCAGCAGTACATTTTCCATTATAGACCGCAAACCACGAGCCCCGGTTTTTCGCACCATCGCTTTTTCAGCAACCGCTTCGAGCGCATCTGGACGAAAATCGACTTCCACATTTTCCATTTCGAAAAGTTTGGAATACTGTTTTACCAAGGAGTTTTTTGGTTCGCGTAAAATGGTGACCAGCGCTTCTTTATCGAGCTCATCAAGTGTTGCAATAACCGGTAAGCGACCGACAAATTCCGGAATCAGGCCGTAACGTACTAAGTCTTCAGGCTCAAGGTCTTTGAGCGTTTCGCCAACATTTTTGCTGGCATCTTTGCTCTTAACTTCTGCGCTGAAACCAATACCGCCTTTTTCGGAACGGTCCCGTATGATCTTATCCAAACCGGCAAAAGCGCCACCGCATATGAATAAGATATTCGAGGTGTCAACCTGCAAAAATTCCTGCTGCGGATGCTTACGTCCACCTTGCGGTGGAACCGAGGCGATAGTGCCTTCAATAAGCTTCAAAAGCGCCTGTTGAACCCCTTCGCCCGACACGTCACGAGTAATAGATGGGTTGTCAGATTTTCTCGAAATTTTATCGATTTCGTCGATGTAAACGATGCCCTGTTGCGCTTTTTCAACGTCGTAATCGCATTTTTGCAACAATTTTTGGATGATGTTTTCAACATCTTCGCCGACGTAACCCGCTTCGGTCAGTGTGGTGGCATCTGCAATCGTGAAAGGCACATTTAAAAGCCTCGCCAGGGTCTCCGCCAGGAGGGTCTTACCGCTCCCAGTCGGGCCTACCAACAAGATGTTACTCTTGCCAAGCTCAACGTCATCTTTACCTTTCTTTTTATCCCCAACGCGTAAACGTTTGTAGTGATTGTATACTGCAACAGCCAGGACCTTTTTGGCGTCCTGCTGGCCAATCACATATTCGTCAAGCGTGGCGGAGATTTCTTTGGGCACCGGAAGCTTATCGCCGCTGCCTTCAGGCGCATTTTCCTGAATCTCTTCGCGAATAATGTCGTTACACAGATCGACACATTCATCACATATAAATACTGACGGGCCAGCAATCAGTTTACGAACTTCATGTTGGCTCTTTCCACAAAACGAACAATAGAGCAGCTTGCCACTATCTTCGTTGTCACTACCATTGTCGGACATTCATCGTCTCCAACTATTCTCTTGTTCTTCGAATCAGTGCCATATCCTGACTGTACCGACCGATCGTAAGCGCTCGAGGCGCGGGAATCGCTCATCCTCTCGCAAAAGTCTAGCGCAAATCTGCATTCAGATGCCCAACTGATTACGCATTAGGCTATTGTCTCTATGGAACATCCCGGGTGTCAATAAGACACATCCACCCCGGAATGTCCGATGCAAATTGTTGGCCAACAAATTAGCCTCACCCTTCACCATTACTACGCTGGTATAGAACTTCGTCGATTAAACCGTATTCTTTTGACTGCTCTGCACTCATAAAGTTATCACGCTCGGTGTCTCGAGCGATTTCATCGACAGTTCTACCCGTATGTGAGGCCATGAGTTCATTCAAACGCGAGCGAATCTTGAGGATTTCCTGGGCGTGAATGTGTATATCACTGGCCTGACCTTGCGCGCCGCCTGATGGCTGATGGATCATCGTACGGGCATTCGGTAGACAGTAGCGTTTGCCGGCAGCGCCTGCAGTTAGCAGAAACGCACCCATGCTGCAGGCCTGCCCGATACACATTGTACTAACATCTGGCTTGATGAATTGCATAGTATCGTAAATTGACAAGCCCGCGGTGACTGAACCACCCGGTGAGTTTATGTAAAGATGGATGTCTTTGTCGGGATTTTCTGCTTCCAAAAACAACAATTGCGCGACTACCAGATTAGCCATGTGATCTTCCACCTGGCCGACTAAAAATATCACGCGCTCTTTTAAGAGTCGTGAATATATGTCATAGGAGCGTTCACCACGCGCTGTTTGTTCAACAACGATCGGGACCAGCGAATTTTGTACCGCAGTGGCGTTGCCACCCATCAAATCGAATTGAGGCATTGAATGATTTCCGTGCTTGAATTAGTTTGGGATTAGCATGCGGGCTTTTTCAGTTTAGCCGCTCTGGGGAGATTCTAATGGAAATGAGTCCCTCGGGGGTGTAGTGCTTCCACTTTCTTGAGCGGTTCTGCTGGCATGCCGTTATGGATCGAATTTTTATTATAAGGCGAGAAAACCGGGTTACAACGCTTGAATGCACCAACTTGTAAAAAAAATGCCTTAAATTGGGCACAAATTCGCCAATACGTGCGGCAACCAACCAACTTGCCGCGATACAGATATTGAAGCAAGCACAACACCAGCTGGGTAACATCACTGAAATAGATGTCCACTCATAAAAAAACAGCCCCTCATTGAGGAGCTGTTTTTAAAAGACTTCTGTCACACTTACTCGCTTTTTGGCGTTTCAGCCGGCTTAATAACTTCGTCGTAACTGACTGTTGCATCACTTACATTAGCCTTAGACATCAACACTTCAACCACCTGCTCTTCGAGCGCCGCAGCTTCTGCGCTGGCGAGCAGTTGCTCATTACTAAAATAGTAATTTATGACTTCCTGTGGATCTTCGTATGTCGATGCGGCTTCTTCCACAATGCCACGCACCAGATCTTTGTCGGCTTTAAGCTCGTGAGCTTTTACCACTTCGGAAATGATCAGTGCCAGCGCTGTGCGACGCTCCGCTTGTTGCTTAAACATGTCATCCGGGAGCAGTGCCTGTAAATCCAGGTTTTGGGCACTCTGCCCGTATTGCTGCACCATCTGCTGGCGCATCGCATTTATCTCACTTTTAACAAGCGCTGCAGGCAAGTCGACGGGGTTGGCGTCCAACAATGCATTCATCACCTGGTCTTTAATCTTAGCTTTAATGGCGCGCTGCTTTTCGCGCTCCATGTTCGCCTTTACCTCTTCGCGAAATTTCTCTTCACCACCCTCAGAAACGCCAAACTTTGCGAAAAACTCGTCGTCGAGATTTGGCAACTTCTGACCTTTTACTTCGTGAACGGTTATTTCAAAGGCCGCTTCTTTGCCGCGAAGATCCTCGACCTGATAGTCTTCGGGAAATGTCGCGTTCACGACTTGGGTTTCTCCCGATTTCATGCCGATTATGCCCTTCTCGAAGCCCGGTATCATCGAGTCGGAGCCCAATTCCAGCTCGTGCCCCTTGGCAGAACCGCCATCGAAGATTTCACCATCGATTTTTCCTTCGAAATCAATGGTGGCTTTGTCGCCTTTTTTGGATTTTCGCTTAACCGGCTCCCAGCTTGCCTGACCCTTCTGTAGGGTTTCGATCATTTTGTCGATATCAGCATCGTTGATCTCAGCATCGAAACGCGTAATCTCCACGCCATCAAGATCTTTGAGTTCGATTTCGGGGTAAACTTCAAAGGTGGCAACATATTCGACATCTTGACCTTCGTCCATTTGTTTGGGCTCGATACTGGGTTGCCCAGCCGGACGCACTGATTCCTGTTGAACCGCATCGTAGAACGAACGCTGTATGGTATCGCCCAATACTTCCTGTCGTACCCCATCGCCAAAGCGCTTTTTAACAACCTTAAAAGGAACCTTGCCCTGACGAAAGCCATTAATACGCACTGTTTTTGCTGCTTGTTTCAGGCGTTTTTCCACTTCATTATCGACAACCTCGGCAGGAATTCCGACTGTTAATCGACGCTCTAAACCGGAAGTCGCTTCTATAGAAACTTGCATTTCGTTCCTCTTAACTTTGGGGTAGTTTTATCTCTGAAATTTTGGTGCGGTCGGAGAGACTTGAACTCTCACACCTTGCGGCACTGGAACCTAAATCCAGCGCGTCTACCAATTCCGCCACGACCGCATAACATGACTAGCCACATCAACCAAACCGATTCTTTCGTAAGCTATTGTTTTTAAAGGATAAATCAACAACAAAACCAGGCAGGCCAGATTGAAGGGTGGCAATTGTGCCACAGTCACTTGTGGGGTTCAACAACAAAGCAACTCCCGGCGCTTTACTGCGCGGGAGTTGTCCAAGAGTTTAGTGATAGATTTAATATTTAGGTACGTTCAAGAACAGTGGTAATACCCTGCCCCAGGCCGATACACATGGTAGCAATCCCCAGGTTGGCATCTGTATTCTGCATCACCGACAAAAGCGTGCCCGTTATACGCGTACCTGAACAGCCGAAGGGATGGCCAAGCGCAATTGCACCACCGTAGAGGTTAACTTTGTCGTCCATAACCTCGAGCAAATCGAGATCCTTCAAAACCGGCAAGGCCTGAGCCGCAAAAGCCTCATTGAGCTCAACCCTATCGATATCCGCCATGGTTAAGCCGAGCTGCTGTAGAGCTTTGCGAGTCGATGGTACAGGGCCATATCCCATTATTGATGGATCAACACCCGCCAGGGTCATAGCGCGGATTCTAGCGATGGGGGTTAATCCCAAAGCTTTGGCTTTCGGCGATGACATCACTAACATCGCCGAAGCTCCGTCGGTAACTTGCGACGAAGTTCCCGCGGTCACCGTGCCGCCCTTTGGATTAAACACCGGTTTAAGGGTGGCAAGCACTTCTTTAGTTGTATCGGCGCGAATGGTCTCATCGCTGCGCACCATGATTGGTGTACCGTCTTCGTCGTGCCCTCGCATGGGTACTATTTCCCGCGCGAAATCACCACGCTCTGTGGCTGCGGCGGCACGCTGATGCGAACGGGCGCCGAACTCATCCATCTGCTCTCGGCCAATACCGTGTAACAGCGCAAGATATTCTGCGGTAAGCCCCATAGAACCGGCAGCCTTCGCCATGGTTAAGCCTAACGCGGGATTAAAATCGACATTCTCGTTCATGTCGATGTGGCCCATATGTTCCACGCCCCCCACCAAATAGGTGTCGCCCAATCCAGCTATGATGTTGGCTGCTGCGGTGTGTAGAGCCGACATGGAGGAGCCACACAAGCGGTTCACCGTTTGACCCGGTAAGCTGTGAGGCAAACCAGCACGTAACAGCGAATTGCGGGCAATATTAAAACCCTGCTCACCGCGCTGCATCACACACCCCCAGATCACATCATCGATCTCCTCGGCGTGCAATGCCTCGTTCCGGGCGAGCAACGCCTGCATGAGCTGCGCACTCATGTCGTCGGCACGCAAAAAACGGAAACAACCATTTTTAGCCCGCCCCATTGGACTGCGGGCGTAATCGACTATTACTACATCTGTTGCTTGTAAATTCATCGTGTTACACCTCAAGGCTTGGGATAGTAGGTTTGATGCGACGCGAGCCTGGCCTGCATACCATCAGTCAAGTGATAGAGTTCGCCCAGCTCCGACAGCGGTTTCGCCATTTCAGCAAATGTTTCAAGCCCTGTTTCATCGAGCCAACGGAATATTCCTCCTCTAAACGGCGGGAATCCCAAGCCATATACGAGCGCCATGTCGGCTTCTGCAACTGAAGCCACGACATCTTCCTCAAGACATCGGGCCAGCTCTGTGGCCATTGGCACCATAAGGCGCGCAATAATTTCTTCATCGCCAAATTCACGTTTTTCCGAACAATGCGGTTTGAGTAGATCGTAGCTTTCTTGCGTCGATATTTTCTGCAGTTTTCCCTTAGCATCGGGCTCATAATTGTAAAAACCGTTTTTGTTCTTTTGTCCTAAGCGATCTGCTTCGAACAGAACATCTGACGCTGCTTTGAAATTTTTCCCCATACGACTCGGAAAGCCCTTTGCCATAACCGATTCCGCATGAACCCCAGTATCAATGCCGACCACGTCCATTAAATAAGCCGGTCCCATCGGCCAACCCCAGCGTTCCATAACTTTATCAACCTGTTGAAAATCGGCTCCATCACGCAGCAACATGGCAAAACCCGCAAAGTAGGGAAACAGCACTCGATTGACCAAAAACCCCGGACAGTCGTTCACAACAATAGCTTTTTTACCTAGTGCATTGGCGTAGGCCACCGTTGCAGCAATAGCGGCATCCGATGTTTTTGAACCGCGAATCACTTCTACCAAGGGCATGCGGTGCACTGGATTAAAAAAATGCATGCCGCAAAAATTTTCAGGTCGCGCTAAGGGCTCTGCGAGAAAGTCTATGGAAATCGTTGAAGTGTTTGAGCAGAGGATCGTTGTATCAGAAATATGCTGTTCGACTTCGCTTAACACCGCGTGCTTCACTTTTGGGTTTTCTACAACCGCTTCAACGACGATATCAACCGTATCAAAACCATCGAAACTCAGAGTTGCGTGTATTCGCGTTAATATTTCAGCCATTTTCGCCGCTGTTATTTTGCCGCGTTCCAATAACTTGTTGAGCAGCTTTGAAGCTTCAGTTAACCCGAGATCAAGACCTTGCTGAGCAATGTCTTTCATGATGACAGGTGTTCCTTTCGAGGCACTCTGGTAGGCAATGCCGCCACCCATTATCCCTGCACCCAACACCGCTGCACGAGCAATAGCTTGATTGGCGCCCTTGGCAATTTTTTTCGCTTTCTTTGCGATAAGCTGATCGCTGAGAAATAGCCCAACTAAACTTTGTGCAACGCTGCTTTGGGCTAGTTCCACGAACAGTTCCGTCTCTATTTGCTGCGCGTCATCACGCGCCAACTTAGCGCCATTTTGTATAGATGTCACTGCGGCAACCGGCGCCGGATAGTTGCGACCAGCCTGCGCTTTCACAAACATTTTAGCGCCTTCGAAAGCCAACAAGCCTTCAGTGTCATTAATTCTGAGAGGGGCTTTTTTCTGTTCGCGCCTCGGCATATAAGGCAGATCACCTGCCACTGCAGAACGCAGTACTTGCAATGCAGCATCCCGTAACTTTTGTGGAGCCACAACCCCATCCACCACATTGCCTTTGAGAGCCGTCTCCGCAGACTGCTCTTTTCCAGAAGCGATCCACTCAATGGCCACATCAACGCCCGCGAGGCGTGGCAGTCGCACCGTACCGCCCCAACCCGGAATTATCCCCAATCGGGTTTCAGGCAAACCTATTTTTGCATTACTGGACAGGATACGAAAATCACAGGCGAGGCTGACTTCCATTCCGCCCCCCAGGCAATAACCATTTATGGCAACCACCGAGGGAACGGGAAGGTCTTCAATACGGTTGAACAGACTGTGGGTTTTAATATTATAATTTTTAATGTTTTCCGGGCCGCCTGCAAAAACACCACCAAACTCATTTATGTCTGCGCCTACAATGAAAACATCTTTTGCGCTGGTAAACAGCAATCCGGCTAAACCATTGTGTGTTTCTAGCAGGTCGAGCGCTTCACCTAATTCGTCCATCGCAAGAAAACTAAACTTGTTAACCGACTCTCCCTGTAAGTCGAACTGTAGCTCTACTAAGCCATCGCCCAAATCGATTAGTTTGAAGGCATTACCATTAAATATCATGTTCACCTCGAACAGAAAATGCGTCAGGCCATAACCTTAAATTAAGGCTTCTACACCCCGCAGTGAAAAATTCGCTTGAAACCTCTGTCGTAATCGATCATAGCACCAACGCTTCGCTGCTGCTGGAATTCGACATTATATTTGAATATGGTGACAGTTAAGCCCGGCGATCACTAAACGATACGGTGATAACAACACAATTTTGTGTTGTTTTATTGGCAAGCGTGTGACTGCGATGCAAGGAAAAGTGGAAACCCTCACCCGCAGTCAGCTGGTAGTCTGCGCCATCCAATCGCAAAGTAAGCTCCCCTTTCACAACCATTCCGCCCACGAAGCCTTTGCGAATCATCCATTCAGTACTTATTTGGCTTCCAGGTTCATAGATTTGGTGTGACAGGTAAACACCGTCATGCCCTGCTTCCGGCAATGGCATAATGCTATTTTCAACGCCATCTTTGTGGACTCGGACGTAATCGCTATGGTGGTATACCGGGGGATGGATATCCAGGGAATCTGAAAAAAACTCCTGCAAGCTCATGGGAACAGCGGCAAGAATTTTTTCGAGCGAGGCCACTGAGGGACTGACCTTGCCCTGCTCGATCATCGATAAAGTGCTATTGGTGACATCGGCGCGGCGCGCAAGTTCACGTTGCGACAAACCCCGCTGTTTACGAACCGCTTGGAGCCTGTCTCCAAGTTTGGTCCGACCTTCAGGCACCGGGCTTACCTGCTCGGCGCTTTCGAAGTTTTCTACCATGAAGCTGTCCTGGTATGTTGGTTATTAATCCATTTATTTTTAATGTTGGATTAATCGAATTCGAACCCTTCACTATCACCCAACGGAATCGCCTTTTCATATCCGGGTAGACGAATTTCATCGTGAGAAATTTTAATGGCGCTTTCATCAATTAAATCAGTGCCAAATTCATAAATGGGGTTGAGCTGCCCCTCGTCGGCTTGCTGTAAATAGATGGCTGCCTGCGTCTGAGTTTTATCCAGCTTCGAACGATAATCTGCGAGTGTGGCTTTAGAATAACGTCGTTGTATATAGCCCTCAACAACATCGGGAGAAAGCACGGCAGCTGTGGCATTGTTACCACCGAAACCTTTGGAGTTAAGGAAGGCGACGTCGAGATTCCCTTCACCCAATTCCATATCGCGGTTGGATAACCGCAAGCGCTCTGCGTACACGTCATCCGCTACCTTATCAATGGTTTTTATTCCCGGAACAATGCCGTGTGCAAACACGCCTAACGAAGCACTCAATTGATCTCCACTCGCCGGACCCAGAGAATGACCAAGATACGACTTCACAGCAGCTACCGGCCAATTAGAGATGCCGAACGCACTGGCGACTTCGTGAAAAATTTTGGATTCAGTAGTACGGTTATGAGGTGTACTGGAGCCGTGTGCCTGTACAAAACTGCGCTGCTGAATTGCTGTTTCGCCGAGCAGTGTTTTTGCCAAGGCCACCGCTTTCGCCATAGTCACAAAATTACCTGCTCCCGGAGCCGATATGGATTTTTTGTGGCCGTCGGCATTAACATAAACTCCAGGTACTGCACCGAATACTTGCGCACCGAGTTCCACAGCCAATTCATCAGCCATAAGCACTGCATATTGTGCGGATTCAGCCAGTGTAAAACCACAGTTTTCACCAAAGGGGCGACTGGCGCGGCGATGATTGGGTAACTCGCCGGCGTTTAAACCATCCAGCTTTGCCAGATCCGCATCCGTGGCTAGCGCGCTCATAGCTGCGTATCCATCCATCACCTCGGGGATAATTGGCGCCTCGCTAGCACCAACAACCACCACCTTTCGCCGCCCGGATTTAATATCATCAACACCCCGTTGCAGGTTATATAAAAAAGTTGCGCAGGCACCAGTGATGCCACCTGTTGCGCCCACACTACCGAGTACATAAGCATTCACAAAGTCGGCAGGCATGGTATTGAGACCCAGGGCCAATTGTTTGGATGTCACACGGCTTGCATTCGGCCTGGAATGCAACATTCCACCGAAGCCGTTGTTGTCGAGCTGGCTCATGACACTGCTACTGTATACAGCAATCTGATCAGGATTTACCGCATCGGCTATCACCTTCCAATCAATTCCTAAGGACCTAACGGCATCGCTAGCCCCTAATACAGACAACTGCAGGCCCCTCGGGTGATGCTGAGAACGGTAATGGCTGGCAGGATCAAAACCACTGGGCAGTTGCCCGGCAGCTTGCACAGACATACGACTGGAACACTGTAACAGGACCGTTTGATCGTTATTAATGGTAATTTTGTAGCGCTTGCCGCCTTCGTCTAAGGGATCTGCACGCCAGTTCGCGGGCATAGGATGAGGCAGGTCTTTACCGGCAATAACAAATGATACAGGCGAACTGGAATCGGCTTTAAGCGTGATACTTTTGCCAATAGCTGTGTTTTCCACTTCAAAAAAATTGGGTTCAATTCGGCGTATAAGCGTACTGTTGAGCACATCTTCACGGGATTTGGCGGGGTCTCCCATCAAACAAGCAAGCGCAAGATGGGTTTCTTTCTGCAAGCTTGTCGACAGGCTTTCAAACACCATGCGGCGGTATGCCTGATGACCCGAACTGCGGCCTGCAGGATTGTAGCCACCAAAACCTACAATGACTGGTAAATGAGAAGGCATAAGCTTTAACTTTTAGATGCGTTGTTTCGATCAGCGCAGTTTATGACGCATCGCAAAATAACAGTATGGTAATTTGGTCAGGAAATACTGCCATTTCAGCCAAAGCGGCGTAAACTACCATTTGATGAACGCAAATTAGGCATTCCTCCCAATGTCCAAATTAAATATTTGTTTCGTGCTATGCCCAAATATGCTCGCCACCAGCGCGACACTGCCAATGGAGCAGTTGGTTGCTGCAGCCTCTCTGGCTAAAACCAGCAAACTGCGTAAAAGCTACCCCTTACTTAACCTATCAATGATTTCTCTTACTGGAGATGGGGTGAAAACGCACACCGGGCTGTGCTTGCAGCCGGATTATTCGATTGCGGAATGCCCTGCAGCAGATATCGTTTATCTTCCTGCGCTCTGGCGTAATCCAGAGCGTATTCTTCGAGATCAGGCTCAATTAATACCCTGGTTGCAGCAGCAGCATGAAAACAACTGTCTACTCGCAGCAGTGGGTACAGGCTGCTGGTTTTTGGCGGAAGCGGGTTTACTTGATCACAAACCCGCGACTACACATTGGTATTACTTTTCCCAATTTCAAGAACGCTATCCTCAAGTGCAACTCAAGCGGGATCATTTCATTACCCAGGCTGGAAATATTTATTGTGCCGGTAGCGTAAATGCGTTTGCAGATCTGACGGTTTATTTTATTCAGTCACACTTCGGGCCATTAATCGCCAGTCATGTTGAACGGCATTTTTTTCATGAAAACAGGCGTCTTTACGAAACAACGCGTGGTGGGCATGCACTAGCGCAAGTGCATCCCGACGAAGATATTGTGCAGGCGCAAACCTGGCTGAGAGAAAATATGAACCAGGAAGTGAGTCTTGCCGAGCTTGCCAATCATTTTGGTATGAGCACCCGCACATTCAACCGGCGCTTCAAAGCTGCAACTGACACGACGCCATTAAACTATTTGCAAGCAGTACGCATAGAAACCGCAAAAGATCTGCTTAAAAGTTCAAATCTTTCGGTCGCTGAAATTGTATTTCGTGTCGGCTATCAAGATGCCGCATATTTCACCAGTTTATTTAAGCGGAAGTTAGGAACCACGCCCAGTCAATACCGTGTCACTGTTCGTGCAAAAATGTTTTCTCCGGATTAATAGCCGCTCTTATACACCTGATTTTTTAAAAAAAAATGCGTCTTTAGCAACTAACACCAGCTCAGCTTGCCAACAGTCGGCCAACCAATTTAGCGTAGCCTCGGAATAAAAACATATGTGTGTGGGATCGTTTTTATAATGCCACCGGGCAAACGCATCCCTGTTGATCACCAACTTGCTCATTGCTGCGAACACTCCTCCGGCAGCAACGCATTGCCAGATAAGCTGTAAGGTTTGCTTTGGCTGTCGAAGGTGTTCAATAACTTCGGTTGCTATGACAGCGTGATACCGTTCTTGCAGCACTGCGCGATTGTCGCAAAAGTAAAGATCGTAAGTGGAAACTGCTATATCAAAAGGTGCCAACATTGTTGCAATCGCAGGTCCAGGGCCGCACCCGAAATCCAAAACCCGATTACCGGGCGATAACAAGTCCGTAACCGGGCTCACGATTCGACTTAGGAAATTTTGATACTGGGGATCGTTTGGAAGGTTGTTGTGTTTGTCGTACTCTGCTTTTTCGGACCCAGCAGAAAGGTGGAAATACTTTTCCACAAATACTAAATTGCAACGCTGGCACTGCCTGTAAAGCCGCTGCGAATCTTCAAAGAACTCAACAATATCGTAACTGTCGCAAAGGGGGCAAACAGGCATAGCTTATTTACTTAGGAAGGGCCGTGGGATCGGCCCTTTTTCGCGTGTTTTCACTCAAAATTATATTGAGTTTTTCGCGACCTAAACAACTCTTCAAGCAACTTTAGAAGCTTTTGAATCAGCTACAGCTTCGACCTTTGGAACTTCCTGTGAGTTGTTCCCCAAGTTACTGTCGCTCGAAATTGCAATCGTGCGGGTTTTCATCGCATCAGGAATTTCTCGCAGCAGATCGATATGAAGCAAGCCATTGGCCAGTGCAGCTCCAGTCACCTGAACATAATCGGCCAATTGGAATCTTCGCTCGAAATTTCTAGCAGCAATTCCCTGATGCAAAAATTGACGCTCGTTTTGTTGTTCAGTAATTTTTTTACCAGTTACAGTCAGCGTATTTTGCTTCGCTTCAATATTTAACTCTGATTGTTCAAAGCCTGCCACAGCCATGGAAATACGGTACTTATCTTCACCCGTCAATTCAATATTGTAGGGTGGATAACTGGGTTGCGCCTGATCGGCGCGGGACAGCGAATCTAGCATATTCGCCATACGATCAAAACCAATGGCAGAACGGTATAAGGGAGAAAAATCGAAGTTACGCATATTTATATCCTCTTGATTGAGCAATATTATCCGGTGCACCCATCAATAGATCTGACAACACCGGGTTAGATTGAGTTTGCATTAGTCCTGTTTACGCCCCCTCTTGCCCCATTATTTTGGCTGCAATAGGCGACGCCGGACTACGGAAGGTTCTTATACCCGCCGCATAATCAATCTGGGGGCGACAAATACATTTTCAAGAGAAAAATTAAAATTTTTAATGACGGGCGAGAAGAATTTGCTGCAGCGCCTGATTGAGTTGTGGAAATTTGAACTTAAACTTTTGAGCGAGCGCAAACGCCGGCACCACCCCCTGCCCGGATATGAGTAGTTCTTCTGCCATCTGCCCATAAATGAATTTCAAGACTGTAGCTGGTGTACGAAAGCAGGTTGGCCGACGTAAAAAGCCGCCCAATTGGCGTGCAAACTCAATCTGCCGAACAGGATTAGGCGCCGTGCAGTTAATTGCGCCGCGGTACGTCGGATTTCGTATGGCTTCGATAAATAAATTTACCAGATCTTCAATATGAATCCACGAAAACCATTGCTTGCCAGTTCCAATGGGGCCGCCCATACCCAGCCGGTAAATCGGTAATAACTTAGCGAGAACGCCACCGCGTTCGCCAAGCACAACGCCTATCCGCATGATGCAAACACGCGTACCCAGCGCTTCAAAATTTCCCGCTGCCGATTCCCACTGCTGGCAGAGATCGGCAGCGAAGCCGCCGCCACTGGGAGCTTGTTCGGTGAGAGAAGCGCTGTCTGAAATTCCGTAATATCCAATCGCGGAAGCATTCAATAATACCTCTGGCCTATGACCTTTTTTCTGGATGGAACGCAGCAACCCTTCGGTAACTTTAATACGACTGTTCAGTAATAATTTCTTTTGGCTCTCGCTCCAGCGATTGTCTGCAATGGGCGCACCAGCCAAATTAATTATAACTTCAGGCGCGATGCCATCGGGTAAATCTGCATACGCCGAAACAAACGTGATGGCTCGGTGACGGTGGTGCCCCGGCATGCGCGTTTGAACAAAAAGCTGGGGTTGATCGTTACGCTCAACATTTAATAACGCAGCGCAGAGCGCACGCCCGATAAAGCCCGTACCACCATTGATATAAATCGCTCGAGCACCCATTTGTTTCTTTCACCTTGATTAGTCGATTCTTACTTTTAGATTTTTAATTTTATCTGTTCGTGCGGTAACTGATTATGTGTACGTTGTTACGATTTTCAGAGATGAAAAAAAGTCGTTTCTTCTTCACACACCATCAGTATTTGTGGTGTTTAAAGACATTGTGGAGAATAAATTTGCCAGCGTTTGACCTTCAGTATACTGCACCCGAAGACCCTTGCGGATATTCGCCCCAGTGATGTCGATATTGCCTAAACCACAAATTACCAAGGGCTTTAAAGGTGGCCGCCGTATATATCTAAATTAATATAAGCTCAGTTATCAATATGCTTAAAAAGTCCTTGAAATAAAATTTCAAAACGCCATTATTAAGACGTGGGCCCACCTTTGAAAACTTCTCAATCATCACTTGGCACTGATGGAGGTATGCCTATGAAGTCCAATGCAGACGTAGTCTATCGTGATCTTGACGCATCCCCTGCGCTGAACGACATCATTTTCAAAAAACTCGAAAAACTCCACCGCTATTCAGATTCCATTCTCCACAGCAAAGTAGTTTTAGACAGCCCCCACAATCACAAACACAAAGGTAAATTATTTCGAGCCTCAATTGAACTCGGCTTGAAAGGTTCTCCTATTACAGTGACGCATGACGATCCGTCGGTACACATTGCCATACGCGACGCCTTTGCGACCTGCGAACGTAAACTCAAAGAAGATGCCAGCCGACGCAAGTCAGCCAGACACTAAGCCAAAAACCTTACGTCGTACACTGACTGCTGCCATCGGGTGTAGTACGCCTGATGGCAGCGAAAACAGCTGTTCCGCACCCCCACACGTCTCCTTATTTTAAGTGTCCTAATCGCTTAAAATTAGTGCATCCAGACTCTGGTATTTCGTCAATATATCTGCGATAGTTCGCGCCGTTCGGGGCCCCCTGCTCCCGTAAAATTCTTTTTTTTATACCGTGATCTGGCGCCGTTACCCTCTGATGAGCGCTTTCCTATTCCGGAAAGAGCACGGAATGCGCATGAGAGATAAAACATTGAACAAACACATAAACCATCACTGGAGCCCCAACCACTCCGCAGAGCTCTATGGAATTAACGATTGGGGCGTCGGCTATTTTGGGGTTTCAAGCGATGGATTGCTTACCGTGACAGCGGAGAAATCTGATAAAACCGTATCTGTCCCGCTATTAAATATTGTCAATGATATCCGTGAGCGAGGCATGGATATGCCGGTTTTAGTGCGTTTCGAAGATCTTCTCGAACAGCAAATCGGCCGCCTGAACGAAGCATTCCGAAAGGCAATCAACGATACCGGTTACCAGGCGCCCTATCGGGGTGTATTTCCTATAAAGGTCAATCAGCAATGTCATGTGATTGAGGAGATCTGCTCTACTGGCGCAAAATATGGGCACGGCCTGGAAGCCGGTTCGAAGCCGGAATTGATCATTGCCCTTGCACATCTTGAATCGCCTGATGCTCACATTGTGTGCAATGGCTATAAAGATCAGGAGTTTATTGATCTCGGGTTACACGCCTGCAAGATGGGCTATAGCTGCTTTTTCGTCGTTGAAACACCCACGGAATTGCCCATCATCATAGAACGCAGTCGCGCATTGGATATTAAACCGCTAATCGGTGTACGCGTTAAGCTCGCTTCCATGGTCGGTGGCCATTGGACCGCCACCAGCGGTGATCGCAGTATATTCGGGTTATCCATCGCGCAATTAGTTGAAATGATTGACGTGCTAAAAGACGAAAACATGCTCGACTGCCTCCAACTGTTGCATTACCACCTTGGATCACAGATTCCCAACATTCGCGACATTCGCTCTGGAGTCACTGAAGCCTGCCAGGTTTACATGAACCTTGTACGTGAAGGCGCTGCGATGCAGTTTCTTGATTTGGGCGGCGGTCTTGCGGTGGATTACGATGGTAGCAACACCAATTATATACACTCGCGAAACTACACCCTCGAGGAGTACTGCGCAGATATTATCGACGTGATCATGAGCACGCTGAACCCGGAAGGTATCGCACACCCAACCATCATTACCGAGTCGGGTCGAGCCACGGTTGCCTACTCGTCTGTATTGCTTTTCAACGTACTTGATGTCGCGTGTTTTGAAGTGGGTCAAGTGCCGGAAGTTATTCCCGAAAGCGAGCATCGCCTGATTCACAACCTAAAGGAAGCACTCGACAGCCTCTCGGTGAAAAACTTGCAAGAGTGTTTTAACGATGCTCTCTTTTACCGCGACGAAATTCGCGAACTATTTAAGCGCGGTCAAGTGGGATTGCGTCCGAGATCGCTCGCTGAAAATTTATTTTTACTGGTGATGCAAAAAGTGTTGAGTCTTTCCGACATCGCTCCGCGCCAACTCCAGGAAGCCGATAAACTGCGAGAACAGCTTTCAGACATTTATTATTGTAACTTTAGTTTGTTTCAATCTCTCCCTGATGTTTGGGCAATTGATCAGATCTTTCCAATCGCGCCTATCCACCGATTGGACGAACGCCCAACACGGGAAGCCATAATTGCCGATATCACCTGTGATTGTGATGGCAAGATCGATCGGTTTACCAATTTAAACAATCCAAAAACCACTATCCCATTGCACAGTTTAAAGGAAAACGAAGACTACTATATCGGTACCTTTCTTGTAGGAGCGTACCAGGAGACACTGGGCGATTTACACAATTTATTTGGCGATACCAATGTAGTTAGCGTACGAATCCACAGTGACGGCACCTACGAGTTCGCCGACGAAATTGAAGGCGATTGCATCGCCGATGTTTTGAGCTATGTGGAATATCAACCACAACAACTTAAAGAACGCTTCAGAAGAATAGCAGAACGTTCCGTACGCGAGGGTTTCATTAGTGCCAGCGAACGCCAAACGATTATGAAGGCATTCTCTGAAAGCATGTTGGGCTACACCTATTACGAAAAAGAATAGCAGCTGAGAGGAATTCATTATGAGTAAAGTTTTAATTATCGGAGCCGGTGGTGTTGGAGGTGTGGTAACTCATAAATGCGCGCAACTGCCCGAAGTATTTTCTGAAATTATTTTAGCAAGCCGCACAGAAGCCAAATGCAAGGCCATTGCTGCACAACTGAAGCGCGAGATTCGTACTGCGCAAATCGATGCCGATAACGTGCCTGAACTTACTGCCTTTTTGCTCTCAGAAAAACCCAGCCTGGTCATTAACGTTGCACTGCCCTACCAAGATCTTCACATTATGGACGCCTGCCTGGCAGCGGGCGTAGCCTACCTGGACACGGCCAACTACGAACCCCCGGAAGAGGCAAAGTTCGAATACAGTTGGCAGTGGGCCTATCACGACAAATTTAAAAATGCCAATCTAATGGCGCTGCTTGGCAGTGGCTTTGACCCCGGGGTAACCAATGTCTACACAGCCTACATAAAGAAACATTACCTCGATGAGATTCATGAACTGGATATTATCGACTGTAATGCAGGTGATCACGGCCAGCCTTTTGCCACCAACTTTAACCCCGAAATCAATATTCGTGAAGTGACCGCCAAAGGTCGCTATTGGGAAAACGGTGAGTGGGTAGAAACCGATCCGCTGTCAGTAAAAGACAACTACGATTTCCCTGAAGGGATAGGTCCACGTGATATCTATTTAATGTATCACGAAGAATTGGAATCTATTACCAAACATTTCCCTGAAATAAAACGCGCACGTTTTTGGATGACTTTCTCGGCAAATTACCTCAAACACCTGGAAGTGCTTCAAAACGTGGGTATGACTGGAATTGAGCCCGTGATGTACGAAGGCAAAGAAATAATTCCACTGCAATTTTTAAAAGCCGTTCTACCAGACCCATCCAGTCTAGGGCCGCTCACAAAGGGTCGAACCTGTATTGGCTGTGTGGCCAAAGGGATAAAAAACGGCACGCCCAAAATTGTATATATTTACAATATTTGTGATCACGAACAATGTTACGAAGAAGTACAGTCTCAGGCCATTTCTTACACCACCGGTGTGCCCGCGATGATAGGCGCGAAGATGATGTTACAGGGAAATTGGCAAGCTCCGGGCGTATGGAATATGGAACAGTTCGATCCCGACCCGTTTATGGAGGATCTCAATAAGTACGGGCTGCCGTGGACTGTAGTTGAATTAACAAACACGGGACTGGCCAGTTAATGATTGAATCTGAGGGTTACCCGGGGTTCGAAAACTTCGATCTAAGTGCCGTTAACAGCCCTTGTTACGTTGTTGATGAATGCAAAATCGAGCAAAACTTAAAAATACTCGACCGGGTTCAGCGCGAAAGCGGTGCTAAGATTTTACTCGCACTCAAAGCTTTTTCGATGTACGAGTTGGCACCGCTGATCATGCAATACCTGCACGGCGTCTGCGCCAGTGGGCTTAATGAAGCGACTCTCGGGCGCGACGCCTTTAAAGGCGAAGTGCATACCTATTGCGCTGCGTTTCGACCCCACGAGTTTGATGAAATTTTACGACTTTCCAATCACGTTGTATTTAACTCCACAAATCAATGGCATAAGTACCGTGAAAGAGCCATCGCAACTCAGCAAAATCGTAACGATCTGAGCTTTGGCTTACGCATTAATCCGCAGCACAGTGAAGGGGAAACACCGCTTTACGACCCTTGCGCGCCCTGCTCACGTATGGGTATTCCCAGTGATCAATTCCAGGCCACCAATTTGGAGGGTATTAGCGGACTGCACTTTCACACTCTGTGTGAACAGGATTTCGCTCCACTGGCGCGCACCCTCGATGCCGTGGAAACAAAATTTGGTGATGTCTTATCCAGCATGCAATGGGTTAATTTTGGGGGTGGCCATCATATCACCCGGCCCGATTATGACATCGACGGCTTGGTGGCTCGAATCAAAGCCTTCCAGCAAAAATACCAACTGCAGGTGTATCTTGAACCTGGCGAGGCAATCGCGCTGAATGCGGGTGTACTGGTGGCGGAAGTTTTGGATACCTTGCACAACACCATGGACTTAGCCATACTCGATGCATCGGCAACGTGTCACATGCCCGACGTATTGGAAATGCCCTACCGACCGAGAATTACCGGCGCGGCAGAACCTTTGCAAAAGCCCCATACCTACCGACTTGGCGGCCCAAGTTGCTTAGCCGGCGATGTAATTGGTGATTACAGCTTTGCAAAACCCCTGCAAGCTGGAGACCGTCTGCAATTTGAAGACATGGCAATTTACACAATGGTTAAGAACACCACATTCAATGGTATTAATTTGCCAGATATCGCTATTTGGAACAGCGCAACACAAACTCTGCGAATCACCAAAAGCTTCGGCTATGAGGATTTTAAGCAACGCCTATAGCTGAGTGCCAAGCCATGCCTGAAGATTTGCCGACCACGCCCCTGCCAGAGTGCCCCAAAGGCACTGCGTGCCCGCTTACTGAGGAACTCCACGAACTGCGCGCGCGCGTTTTGGAATTGCAGCAACACGCGCAAACCGACAGTTTAACCGGGCTGTATAACAAACGTTTTTTTGATACCAGCTTGCTCCAGGAAGTTGATCGCACCACGCGCACTGGTTTCGCCACGACGCTAATATTATTGGATGTGGACCATTTCAAATCCTTCAATGACAAGCACGGCCACGTGGCGGGCGATAAAGTACTGAAACACATTGCTAGCTTACTGCGCGACAATCTGCGTAAACTGGATATTCCATGCCGCTACGGCGGTGAAGAGTTCGCTTTAATTTTACCGTCCACTCCGCTTCTAGTCGCTGTACAGGTAGCGGAGCGACTGCGAAATATCATCGCGAGTTCCGTATTAAATTTTGAGAATAAAACCCTGGCAATCACGGCAAGTTTTGGTGTTGATAGCCTGACTCTTGAAGACAGCACTAACACTGAAAATTTTGTTCAAAGAGTTGATGAACAACTGTATCGCGCTAAAAACGCAGGGCGAAACTGCGTGCAATATCGCGTGGCGACAAAAAAAGCCAGCCACGAAGTATCACTGGACGAGAAAAACGCTCTACGTTAAATCGTCATTCCTGTTCCGAAGAATCGTTGAGATTCTCGGAAGTGACGGCACCAGAATCAGGCTCCGCCACTTCACAACCCGGTTTGAGTTCCGCGTTCGCTGCCGCGATGGCTCCCGTAATATGACCGGGTAGGGCAAAAATTGCTGAAGCATAAGCTTGCCCCGGAACAGCCCCCCCAACGTAGGTACCATAGGCGGGGTGCAGAATATGATAGGCTGCTTTTTCTTCCTGCAAGCTACAGTTATCCCGCATATAACTCAATGCCTCGTTACTGGCGACCGCTTCATGGTAGAGGGCTACCCCAGGCAAGCCATAAATTGCAGCATAAATTCCCTTAAATTTGCGACGATTAAAGTCCTTGGCATGCCCACCTTCGTGCAAGGTAACCGCAGGGATATCAGAATAAATACTTATCGTATTGGAATAGGGATTGTAATGGTCGCCGCCAAAGAAGCGCCCTGGCAATACCGTATAGAAAGATGCGCTGAGAATACCCAAGGTATAACGCCAAAACACCCCCACCTCTTTATTCTTAAAGGTACGCACCCATTGTGTACCTGGTTTGTAGGTGTTTATAAGCACCTGAACATCGTCGAGATTGTTTCTTTCAAGATAAAGCGCGAGAGCATCGATTGTTTCGGGAGAAACCTCATGGCTGTCAACTTTTTTGTTCCAAAGCACCAACTTGCCAAGCAGACTTCCTGGCCAGATCCAATCTGAAGCATCGAGGAATTTATTGGGGGCACCGACAATGATTTGGTTTTCCACCGGGCGAGAATCGCCGTCGAGCGCATCCCTACCATTGGTACCATACACATAGCTGTTTGAGGCACAGCCGGTAAACAAAAGCAAAATGCAAAGCGCAAGAAGAGATCTCACGAATATTTCCTATAAGATTATTATTATTAGAGTTTAGCCTTATATCACTGTCTTGGTTGCGATCAACTGCAAAATTTCAAACCAATCCCACCCAGACCACAGTAGCCATCAGGATTTTTTGCGAGATATTGTTGGTGATAAACTTCGGCATAATAAAAAGCCGACTGTTCACAAATTTCCGTGGTAATTTCACCATAGCCTGCAGCGGTCAACACTTTTTGATAGCTGTCGCGCGAGGCTTGAGCCGCTGAAATCTGGCTTTGGGAAACATATAACCCGGAGCGATATTGAGTGCCTACATCGTTGCCTTGCCGCATACCCTGGGTAGGATCGTGAGATTCCCAAAACATCGCCAGAACCGTTTCAAGACTGATAACAACAGGGTCGAATACCACCAGCACCACTTCATTATGCCCGGTTTTACCTGAGCACACTTCTTCATAGGTTGGGTTTACGGTGTAGCCTGCGCTGTAGCCCACCGCCGTTATCAGCACGCCATCGAGGCTCCAAAACCGTTTTTCAGCCCCCCAAAAGCACCCCATCCCCAAAATCAAAGTCTCCGCACTCTCTGGAAAGGGCGGAACAATGGGTCGCTTAAGCACGAAATGCGGTTCCTGCTGGCAAATCGCGGTATCTCGCCCGGGAAGTGCATCCTCGGGTCTGGGCATTACCATTTTTGCAGCCATACGCGCATTCAAGCGGTCAAATAAATCCATGGGGCTTTCCTCGTTCAGTAGCGACGCTTTTGGCATCATTCAAGATACAAGTCCATAATCCATCCCGACGCATTATGGGGGTGTGGTACCGACCAGGCATCAAGGTATGCTCCAAGCTTGCTTTGGGCTTTTTCAGCCATTTCCGTGAATGTCGGCCGTCCCGGGTCCGCCAATACTACCCGCAATCCATCGACCTTACTCGCGCGGCGCACTAGATTGTACAAAGGTTTTACCATTTCGTCCCAGAAGCAGATATCGGCCCCGATGACCAGATCAAATTTTTCTAGATCTTCACTGCGCACTTTCTCGTAGCGGCACTTCCAGGTGGTTACGCTCACATCGTTGATTGCCGCGTGGTGCTCAAGATAGGGAAACACGGTATCGTCGGCATCAAGCCCAGTAACTTTGGCATTGAATTTTTTAGCGCAGTAAATGCCAGTGAGGCCCCAACCGCACCCAATTTCAAGCACTTTGAGTTTTTTTCGGTTACGTGTGATTTCTGGTGGATATTCTTTGAGATAGTCCATAAGCAACAAACTGGATTTCCACACTTTATTGCCGTGTATATGCGGTACGCCAGATAACTTACGAATACGCTTAATATCAGGATGACCATTCTGCTGAATTTTTAAACCGTAAGCGCGCCGTTCATATTGCGGCATAGGTATTCCTCCCAAGCTGTAACAAATTTAAGGAGCGCATTGTGGCAAATTCGGTAGTAAAATCCCAGCAACAGCAGCATCTCACCGCCCACTGACTTGATCTAAGCCTATGACGCAGTTCGCCTCGCCTTATTTTGCCGCTATCGACCTCGGCTCCAACAGCTTCCACATGTTAGTGGTTCGCTTGCAAGACTCGCGCATTGAAATTGTCGATCGCGAAAAGGAAATGGTGCAAATCGCTCGTGGGCTTGACGATTCAGATAACCTCTCAGAAGACGCTCAGGAACGCGCACTGGCCTGTCTCGACCGATTTGCAGAACGCCTCAGGGGAATCCCCGCCGAGCAGATTCGTGCAGTCGGCACTAAAACACTGCGTGCAGCGAACAATGCAAAAGGATTTCTACGAGCTGCCGAAAAAGCACTTGGTACCCCCATTCAAATCATATCCGGCTACGAAGAAGCTCGCCTAGTGTATGCGGGCTTATCGAACTCGGTGGTCAATGAGCATGATCAACGCCTAGTAATCGATATTGGCGGTGGTAGTACCGAATTTATTATTGGGCGCGGACATCAGGCATTTGAGATGGAAAGCCTCAGTATGGGGTGTGTGTCCTTTACCGCTAATTTTGAGTTAAATCCTGATAAGCTTTCGGCCAAGATGATGCATGCCGCCTATTTGGATGCATGCAGCAAACTCGAACAAATCCGTTCGCAATATTTGCGCACAGGCTGGCAGGTAGCCTACGGTACGTCAGGAACCATGCGCGCGGTTGCGGAATTACTTGGCACCACCGATGGCGGGGCAGTCATTAGCCGCGTTGCCTTGGAAAACTTCTTAGAGAGTGCCATAGCCAACAAGCAGTTAAATACTGAAAACATCACGAAGTTGCGACGCGATGTATTACCGGCGGGGCTCGCCATTCTCCGCGCTATCTTTGAACAACTGCAGCTGGATAAAATTCACGTCTCCGACGCCACACTGAAAGAAGGCTTGATTTACGATAACATCGGTCGCTTCAGTAATCAGGATGCGCGCATCGCCACGGTAAATTTACTACTGGACAAATACCGCATCGACACCGAACACGCCTCACAAGTCAGCAAAACGGCACGGCATTTGTGGAAGCAAATTTCCGATGCGCCGGTGCTCAGTGGCTTATCAAGAACCAAAATACTCGATTGGGCCGCCAAGCTCCATGAGGCGGGTTTGTCTATTTCACACTCGAGTCATCATCAACACGGCTACTACATCCTTCGCCATTCTGACCTTGCAGGCTTCTCCAGGCACGAACAATATATCATGGCCAATTTGGTTCGTTCACACCGTAAAAAAATTGTGGTGAGCCGCTTTGAGGACATGGACAAAGCCGCTCTAGCTGCGTTTTATCCCTTGCTGTTTTGTTTACGTATCGCGGTTCTGGTGCATCGCCGCAGAGAAAATCAACCCATATTGCCCGCATTAACCGTCAAGAAAAATACTTTTCTTATAAAAATAAGTGAGGAATGGCTGGAAGCGCACCCGCTTACGCGCTCAGGGTTGGAACAGGAAACACAGCAACTAAAAAAAATTGGGATTAATCTCGAATTCTAAATGTTTACTCGTTTAATACTCGCACTTGCCTTTATAGCGGTAATTTTCTACCTGATGGCGAAATATCGTCGCTTAGGGCCGGAAGCACGCAAACAGTGGCTAATAAAAACCGCTGTAATTGCGGTGATAGTAGTATTGTTGTTGGGCGTTGTCACGGGTCGCATGCACTGGTTGGGCGCAATCGTGGCAGGTTTGTTAGGTTTTGCGAAATTTGGAATGCGACTTTTTGGTGGCTTAGCGCCGTTTTTTCGGATACTCGGGCCAGAAACGCTCGGAAACCCAATTTTTACCACCCCCTACTTGAGGGTTCAATTAAATTTACAAAACAAAACCCTCACCGGCGAAATTCTTGATGGTCCCTATAAAGGCGAGCCATTGCAAAGCTTACGGGATTCACAATTGCAAGAACTGGAACAATTTTATAGAGAGCGCGATAAACGTTCGTATTTTTTAATCCGCGTATTACGACAAGGCGCAAATACTGGTAGCACAGAACAACACAGCAAACACTCAAATTACGCCTCTGCCGGTGAGCCCAGCTATAACGAAGCGCTGCAAATACTCGGCTTGGAAACTTACGTTGATCAAGCGCCGCCCGACAAAAGCGTTGTTGTTAAGGCACACCGCAAGCTAATGCAGAAACTACACCCCGATCATGGAGGTAATGACTACCTTGCGTCACGCGTTAACATCGCCAAAGAAGTCGTGTTACGACATCTTCGTTCAGCACACTAAAAGTACCACGAAAGCTGCATAAATAGGCCGGCACCAAAGCTCAGATAACGATTTGGAATTCCCGAATCAATGCCACCAAATTCACTTCCATCATCGCCCAACGGCAAATTAACAGAGGTGAGCACTTGCCAGTTTTCCGCAATATCATTACGACTGACAAGCTGAAATAATGCAGAAGAATCGTTGAGGTTGCAAAATAGATTTGGAGTAAGTTGCCATAGAGGATGCAGTTCAAGCGTAACCGAAGCCCCCATATAATCCCGCCCCAAATTGAAGCTTTCACTGCGCGCCAGACGCTTTAAAAGTTCCGGTTCATTGGCGAGACTCAGAGGCCTGTAGTTTCCCGAAGAAATACCAAAACCATTGCGGAAATATTCAAGCGAGCCACTCATGTTTTTATTCCACAATACCCAACTATACGCAAGATTAACAACGCCACTAAAATAGGTTTCTTGTGACGTCTGCGTCGTTACCAGATCTGTTCGCAACAATGCGCCGCCGACAGTCCAAATGCCTCCCAGAGCTGCGATATTGTCGCCATAGTGTTCGGAAATTAACACATCGTATTCATGGCTTCCTAAAAAACCATGAAACTTCAACGCTGTGGAAGCAACGTCTCGTGTGATTTTATGGTTGTCATCGCGACGCCCCACCAAAACCCACTGAACATCGGCACCATTGTTAAACAGATACTGCGAATACAGCATATCATCACCTGTTTTGTATTCGGTATCGACAGCGGTGGGATCAAAGGGATTAAAAAAATCCATGGGATTGAAGATAAGGCCATTGCCCCAACTGATGGCCTGCCGCCCAACCTTTACAACTGTGTTGCTACCGGTGTAGGTCACAGCTAAGCGATCAAGACGCTGTACAGCAATACGGTTGTATTCATCCACGATATAATCCGTTAGGTTCATCACCCTACGGCTATCGCTGGGGAAAAACGGCGCAACAACTTCGAGCACATTCAGTTGCTTGTACAACTCAACCGAATCACCCTGTTTCAACAAAGCCTGATAATGCAGCTCGCCACGCCAATTGTTTGTGGGTCGTTGTGTATCTGCTGAGAAATTTAAGCGGGCGTCTGCATTGTGATCCAACGAGGGGGAATCAATAAAAGTGCTGAACAAACTGTTAGACGGGATATTGACACCCTGAAATTGATATTTCAGGTGCCCGGAATCAAGACCAACAGCGACGCCGGAATTCGCAAGTAACAAAATAATACCGCCAAGCAGTATTCGAATAAAAAACACAGCCAAACCTCAACGCGTTTGCATCACATCTGAAACAATCTTGCCGTCTTCCATACGAATAAGTCGCTTGCAGAAATCCATGACCCGCTGGTCATGAGTTGCGATTACGAAAGTAACCTGACGACGCTCATTTAACGACACAAACAATTGCATAAGCTGCTCTGCGGTTTTTGAATCCAGGTTGGCAGTGGGCTCGTCGGCTAATACCAGGGTCGGGTTACTGGCAATCGCACGGGCAACCGCAACACGCTGCTGTTGGCCACCTGAAAGCTGCGCAGGCAGTCGGTCCTCCATACCCTCTAGCCCAACTTCGGCCAGTGTCTCACGCGCCGCTTTGGCTCTTTCACCCGAGCTCACGCCCTGCACCTGCATAATAAATTCAACGTTTTCCTGGGCATCCAACACGGGAATTAAATTATAGGCCTGAAATACAAAGCCAATTTTCGTAAGACGCATGCGCGCCAATTCATTTTTACTTAACGAGGTGACCAAATCGTCGCCGACATAAATGTCACCGCTATCGGGTTTATCGAGGCCCCCCATTGCATTGAGCAAGGTGGTTTTTCCCGATCCGGACGGACCGGAGAGACAAACAAACTCGCCGGATTCAATATCAATAGAAACATGATCCAAACCGGTAATGGTTTGATCCCCCTGCACGAAGGTTTTGCACAAATTGGAGCATCGGATCGCCGTCATGCTGATTGGCCTTAAGTTTTATTCAAAGCAATAATGGGGTTGTAACGGGAAGCTCGCCATGCCGGTAAAATACTGGCTGCAAGCCCGAGAAAAATAACGATACCACTGGCCATTAACATGTCGTCGCTACGTAACGCCGGGTACACAACAGCTCCGGCACCAAACATTTCCATGCCTTCGGCGACTTTTGAAAAATCAATACCATCTCGCAAGGCATATACAGACAGAGATGCTGAGATATTTCCCAACAACAGGCCAATGCAAAGCAACAAAAACGCTTCGACTATCACCTGTGCAATGATTAATTTTGGGGTCATGCCCAGCGCCTGCATTAAGCCAATTTCCCGGACGCGTTCAAACACTGCCATGACCAGGGTATTTACCAAACCGAATGACAGAGCAATAAAAATTACCAGCATCCATATTAAGGTGAAGCCATCCATGACACTCATCATAGTACCGAGATAGCTATCGATTTCAGTCCAATCGCGCACAGTGGTATCTGGAAAATTGGAAACAATTGGGTCGAAAACATCGAGCAAAGGTTTTGGATTGCGATAATCAGTCCCCATCAACGCGATTTGGCTGACTCTGCCCTTGGCCTGGAGCATTTCCTGTACAGTGTGCAAACCCGCGTAAACCACGGTTTCTTCCTGTGTGGTTAATTTAGCCTTGTAAATACCAACGACGCGTATTCCGCGTTCGCCAATGCCATTGTTAACGTCCTGGCTCATTATGACAACGCGCTTGCCCAGGCGGGTTTCCAGTTTTTCTGCGAGCTTGGCGCCAATCACCAGCCCCTTATCATCTGCGCCCTCCAGCCAGCGCCCAGCGGTAATGGAATCCACATCAAAACTGAGTGCGGACTCCGGAGCAGGATCAACGCCCAACAGCTGCACACCGCGCACTTCGCGCTCGCTGGAAATAACACCCGGTACCTCCAGCCGCATCGCCCATTGAACCACCGGCGGCTCCCCTAGCGCTTTGAGCAGTTCACCCTGCGGTTCATTGATCGTGTTAACTATATTGGGATCATCGGGGTAAGAGTGATGGAATATTTGTGCATGGCCTGGAAGGTTGCGAATACCACTTACGATCATTTCATCGACCATGCCGCGCATAAAGGCCGTCATAAATATCATTGCCCATACGCCGACGGTGATCGCTGCCAACATAATCAGCGAACGACGATAATTTCGCCATAAATAACGCCAAGCCAAGCGAAGTGTTACTGACCAGAGCATGCTTATACCGCCCTCATGGCTTCAACCGGTTGCAGTTTGAAAATGCGTAACGCGGGGTAAAGTGCTGCTAATAAGGAACCCGCACTTACCACCAAAGGGCCGGGCAATAACGTGAGCAACGACAACTCTGGGTATATTCTGGCGGGCATATTGAATTTTTCGGCCATTTCATCCATTCCGGGATAACTGAATCCATTCAGGCTGAGATACCACACTAATAAGAAGCCCAGAAACACGCCAAGGCACAAGCCCAGCAAGGCCATCAAGCTGGTTTCTATCAATACCAGTCGACTCAAACGGCTAGGTTTTAAACCGAGCGCCATCATGATTCCGAATTCTCGTGTGCGTTCGAGCACCGACATCAACTGAGTGTTTAGCACGCTGAAGGCTACCAACACCACCAATACCAGGTACATGAACAGCGAGCTGGACATATCTGCGGTTATCGCCTGGCGAAGCCCGGGTTGCAGTTCGTCCCAATCTCTGACGACCAAACCGGGATAATCAACTAACGCAGCGCTCAATTTCTCCTTCCAGGGCGCGACACTGACTAGATCGGGCGCGCCGATTACCACGCTATGACCCTTGCCTGGCATGGCGAATATTTCCTGAAAATCGCTGAGCGACAGCTGTGCAATGGAGCGGTCCAGCTCACCCATGCCAGATTCCAAAATACCGACAACCGTAACTATTGCAGCTGCAATCGAACCGTCGTAGCCACCACCCATTAGCGTAATTTCGTCGCCGATTCCCACTTTTAGATTGCGCGCCAGGAGCTTGCCAATAACCACTTCGTTGTGAACACCTGTCGCGAGGTAACGCCCTTCGGTGACCAAGCCGGGCAGGCTCGAAACCTTGGGTTCAAAGTCGGGCTGTACACCGGTGATCAGAATACCGAAACTTCGCTCAGCACTGGATGCCATGGCAAATCCGCTGGCGCGGGCGGCGACATTCTGCGTATTTAGAGCACGCCTCGCCAATTCCGCAACATCAGCAATCTCAGGGACCACAGAGCGCATCTTGGGATCTTTCAAGTAATCCTTTTGCTGAATCTGTAAATGACCGACAAACGAACGCAGGGTATTGTCGATCATCATTGAGTAGCTGCCGATCTGCAGTGTCACCATAAACGCCAGCAGTAGATTACAAAAAATCATAGCGCCGAGTGTAAGCCAAGTACGCCGTTTATGCCGCCACAAGTTACGCCATGCCAGTCGCAAAGAAATGGAATGCAGCGCCATTAGCGAGGATTTCTTAAATTAGAAAGCGTAAATAGATTCGCCGGTAATTCGGCGTCGAATTCGATGTGATGCGTTTCCATTTCAGTCCATTCCTTGGGGTTTTCCAGCTCTCCCATACGCATTTTGGAGGCCACTACCCTACCCCCCATTTGTTTAATTTCGAGT
Source organism: Alteromonadaceae bacterium 2753L.S.0a.02 (assembly GCA_007827375.1). Lineage (NCBI taxonomy): Bacteria > Pseudomonadati > Pseudomonadota > Gammaproteobacteria > Alteromonadales > Alteromonadaceae > Alteromonadaceae bacterium 2753L.S.0a.02. The sequence goes on along the minus strand of VISH01000002.1, from coordinate 2,088,754 downwards.
GTTTTAAGAGTTTTAACCAGAACATTATCCTGGTCCCAAAACTGCTGCTCCAGCATGACAAAATCGTCGCGAATCAGATAGAGCTCTTTGCCCCACACCACTGCGGCATCTTCATGGGGTACCGCCTCAAGCCAATACAGGGTGTGCCCCTCTTTTTCGAGCGTTTCCAATAAACGGTGGCTGTACTGATCCAGAACATCGGTGGATTTACTGATGTCTTTATTTGTGAAATCACTTCCCATCCAACTCTGCGACATCATTGAGGACGGGATTTTGATAACACGATTAATTTTGGGCGTGTAACTCCACATATCGTTGTCGAGTAGCAGGGTTCCATTACCGGCATCCTTTTTAGGAGCTGTAACCCGCACCAGGGATTGTTTATCGCCTTTCGTCCAGGCTTTCATGCTCATTGAACGTTGCCAATCTTCGCGGGTAATGGTCATTGTCATTTCGGAAACTGATGACAAGCCGCGCCATTGATCCATAGCATGTTCGAGAATTTCGCGCGCTTCCAGCTGAGGTATATTGTCGGGCGCGACTGCAGGATTTACGTCGGGAGCGTGTTTGTCAGCCTGCACAGCAGAGGCCAACACAAATAGGAGCAGCCCTACCCAATTGGATGATTTCATATCAGTCATGGTCCCCCAGATTGCAATCTTTATGATGGTAACATAACGCGAGATACAACTCGGTTTATATGAAACAGCATTATGAACCGCATAAAAATACCTGGCGCCTGGCAAATTATTCTGCTGAATGAACGTGCTCAGTGTTCTACACTAGAGGAGTTAAGATCATATTACCGCCCACCTCCCGGCCGGTAACACAGGCAAAAGGAATACAATGCTAAAACGCCATGTGTACAAAGTGGCAATACTCTGGATTCTGACGTGTTACTGCTACATGCCAACAGGGCTCGCACAAAACCTTAGCCAAGACCAAATCATAGCGTCTTATCTCTACAACTTTATCAAGCATATTACATGGCCTGCTAACGCAAATCCCAAGTTAGTAGAAATAGGCATATATTCCCCGGTCGATAAGGCTCTGCGCGACAAGCTCGCAGAACACTTTCAAGGCACCAAAATTGATGGTCGCGCCGTGCGCATTGTGGAGTTTTTGCAACCCATGCAAGCTGGCAATTACGACGTTATATTTGTGGAAGAACAAAATAATAATCACGTTTACGATATTCATCACGCAATCGGAGATAAGCCGGTGCTCTTGGTTACCAACAATATGCTCGACAAACAGTTGGTAATGATTAACCTGTTTAATACTGTCGACAATCGAATTCGTTTTGAAGTCAACAAAGCCAATCTACTGGTACACGGCCTGAGCGCCAACCCCGATATTATTCTCAACGGCGGCAGCGAAATAGATGTTGCCAAACTGTTTCGCGAAGGACAGGCATCTCTGGTTCAAATGCAGGAAAAACTCCGCGAACGAGAGCAAGAATTTCATACTCTTAGTGCAGAGAACAGCACCCTAAATGAAAACCTCAAGCGACTGAATACCGCCATCGCCCGCAACCGCCAGCAAATGCAGAATCAGGAACGCCTGATTAAAGATCAGACACAGCAGCTGGAGACCACGAGCCGAGAGCGTGCGCGATTGTTGGCTGAAATTGATTTAAAAACTCAGGATCTCGCGAACCGACAGGCACTGCTCGATAAAATCAGCGGGGATATTCGCAATAAAGAAACACAACTCAAAACCCTGAACGATACAATTTTGCGTCAGAAATCCCGCATTTTGGAGCTGGACGACACCATCAGTACCCAAGATATGGTGCTCACTAACCTGAGTTTTTTGTCGCTGGCAGCGATTGTACTCATCGCCGTAGTCATCTGGGCTTACAACAACAAACGCCGCGATGCTGCACGTTTGGAAGCGCGAGGCAAGGAACTCAATCTGGCAAAAGACCGCCTCGCTGTTGCCAAGGTTAAAGCCGAGGAAGCCAATCAGGCAAAAAGCGAATTTTTGTCGCTCATGAGCCACGAATTACGCACGCCTTTGCAAGCCATTATCGGCTATACCGATGTGGTGATTGAGGATTTACGCCTGGAGGGCATGGACCAATACACCGTTGATCTCGATCGTGTCGTAAACAACAGCGAACGCCTGCTTAGGCTTATCAACGGTGTGCTCGACCTGGCGAAAATCGAGTCTGGTCGCATGGATCTTCATTTGGAGCCAGTGAACCTCGAAACAACCACCCACGATGCGGTGGCCAATGTGCGGCCTCAATTTGATGAAAAGAGCCTGCCACTCGCAGTACAAGTCGATAATGGCCCTTGTTTGCCAGTGGCGGATCAGGAAAAATTGCTGCACATTATTTTAAATTTGCTTGGCAACGCCTGTAAATTTACTGAACGCGGTTTGGTTAAGATTATTGTTGAGCACCGAAAAGACCATATTTATATTTCCTGTCAAGACACCGGCGCCGGTATCAAAGCAAATCAGCTGCCCCACGTATTCGACCGATTTCAGCAAGCCGATAGTTCAGCAACACGTACCCACTCGGGCAGCGGTTTGGGGCTTGCGATTACCAAACAGTTTTGCGAACTTATGGGCGGTAAAATCGAAGTTCATTCAGAACTTAACCTTGGTACAACCTTCGTTATTCAAATACCTCTGCCTGTACAGCCAAGTACAACGGCAGTAACGCGGAGCGAACCCCGTGGTGTCAACCCCGATGTTAGGGCACCGGCCGCGCCGAGTAATCAATCCCGCGAGCCGATTCTTATGATTGATGATGATGAAGAATTTTTAGGTATCATGTCGCGCACTTTGCAAAAATCGGGCTATCGGGTACACACCGCCACAACGGCTGAAGAGGGCCTAAATACCGCGAAACGCACGCGACCAAAACTGATAATAATGGATCTTCTATTACCCGATAAACACGGCTGGGAGTTGTTTAAAAATATTAAAGAAATACCCGATTTGGAACATATCCCGATTATCGTTGCATCCATAATAGATGATCGTAAAAAGAGTGAATCTCTTGGCGCAGATGGTTTCCTCACTAAGCCCATTGCACGCAGCGCTTTGCAGGTTGCAGTAGAAAAATTAACAACTGAAATCGTTTAACAAACTTACCCGGCAGCCTCAATTGCAGTAATTGAAACACCGCGACTTAGCAGTGCTGAAGAACCGAAGGCCGAGCATCAAAGCGATAGGGATTTCTGGCGATCATCCAGCAATTCAGGGGCTACAGGTCTGCCCGTGTGGAAACCTTGCACAAAGTCGACGCCAAATTCCTGTAATATTTTAAGAATTTCATCGTTTTCTACAAATTCCGCGACGGCCTTTTTACCAAGCGCCTGAACCACCTGTATCAAGGATTTCACCAGCGCTTTATCGACCTCATCGATGTGGAGATTTTTAACGAAGGAACCATCTAATTTTATATAATCTGCAGGTAGCTGTTTTAGATAGGCGAAACTGCTGAACCCTGAACCAAAATCATCTATGGCAAAACTGCAACCGATGTCGTTTAATTGATTGATCACCCGCTTGGTAACATTTAGGTTAAAAAGGCTGGCACTCTCAGTTAATTCAAAGGTAATCGCTTCTGGGTCGACCAAATTCGCAGACAGGGCTTCTTTTATAACGGGCACCAAATTATCGTCTTTAAACGCCTGAGCCGACAGATTTATGGCAACCCGATTAATTTTTTTCCATTTATTCACCGCTTCAATTGCCAGCTTTACAATCCAGCGGTCCAGCAGGTGCATTTCACCGGTATTTTCCAAAGCGGGAATAAACTGATTTGGGTAAACCAGCTTACCACTTTCATCCAGCATACGAACCAGAGCTTCGTAATACACCACTTTGTTGGTACGCGCATCCAACACAGGTTGAAAATGCAGAATAATGCGATTATCTGCAATCGCTTGACGCATGCGCTGTGTCCAGTTAATACGGCTGCGTAACTCTTCGCTTTCGTTATCGTCCGGGTCATAGTGATGAATAATATTTCGGCCGCGCCCCTTGGCCACATAGAGCGCAATATCCGCCTGCATCAAATATTCTTCAGCACAAATGCTGCGTCCATCAATAATACTTAAGCCAATACTGCAACCGAGATTAACCCTATGGCCTTCTGCCTGGTAGGTAAAATCGTTAATAATATTTTGCAGATCTTCAGCAATTTCGTACAGCTTGTTGTCGCTCACATCATGCACCAACACCGCGTATTCGTCGCCACCCAAGCGGCATAATAAATCGGTGGCACGGATACGACAGGTCATGAGTTGCGAAATCTGGCGTAGTACCTCGTCACCTTCCTGGTGTCCGAAGGTATCGTTAATCACTTTAAAATAATCGAGATCGATGTAAATAAGGCCGTGGGTGCGTTTGTTTCGCAGCGAATCAGCATAGGCTTGACGTAAGGATTCTTCAAAATAATGCCGGTTAAATAATCCGGTCAGTGAGTCGTGCATTGCCAGGTATTCGAGCTGACGCTGTGCTTCTTTGCGTTTGGTGATATTGTCGAGACAAATAGTGAGTGATGGCGTTTTATGTAACTCGGAGCGGCGCACTTTCATCTGCGCCCACAACTTCTGACGAGTTTTATCGAACAAGCACAATTCAATTTCTGTGCTACCTTTCACCTGTTTTAAAACGGCCTTCAGACGCGTTTGCAGTCCAACATAACTGCCGCTTTCCTCCTCGCAGATGTAATCCCGCAGTGAAGTTCCAAGCGACTCTTCTACCTCAAAACCCGTGAGGGTTTTCCAGGGATAATTTAGAAAGCGGATTTCCAGCTGTTCATCCAGCTCCATAACCACCGTTTGCAAATTGTGCAGCAATTGCTGGTGCGTCTCTGAAACCAGCCGAAACGCCTGTTCACTTTTTTGCAGGGATTCCACTTGGTGGGCGAATTCACGGTTACTGGTGAGATAATCATCACGTCTTACCGCGAGCTCGCACACCCGTCGCAACTGTTCGGTACGAAAAGGTTTGGGAAGAAAATCTGCCGCGCCCGCTAACATCATGTCTTCCGCGAGATCAGCTGACGTATGCGCGGTCATCATAACCACAGGTTGATTAGCATCTTCACTAAGTATTTCATCGAGAATTTCTTTACCGGACATATTTGGCAGCATAAAGTCGAGCAAAATCAATCGATGTCGGTTCTGGCGCCAAAGGCGCAGACCATCTTCACCGTTGGTGGCGATATCTACATTGTATTGCCGGTCCAATACGCGCTTAACCAGATCGGCGGTATCTGGCGCGTCTTCGATAACCAACAAGCGCGGCTTGCTTTGCGGCACAACACCGCCGCGACAACATCTGGCAACCACACTCCCTATCTCGTCAAGGTTTCTCTGTGCCAGCAAGCGGTTTACGCCGAATTCACGCGCGGTAACCTGAGCGATTCTCTGGCACCAGACATCGGTAACGATGATTACAGGTAAATCAACAGAACAATTTAACGCGCCACAGCGAATTAGACGAGTTAGACGCCAACCATCTATGTCAGGGAGGTCGATATTTGAAATGAGACAATCTACCGGCTTGTCTTTTATGATCGTCAAGGCCTGCCGGGCCGTGGTCGCTTCAAAAATGAACACAATCCCGGCGGCCTTGAGGCGTTTTGAAATCGCAACTAATTTTGATTCGTCGGGACAAACCAGAAGAACTTTGATCGCTTCCATTTCTGTCATCGGTGCAAACCGGGGGTCGTGTTGAGCATGCTTTAAGAAGGCCCGTACTTGTGTAGCTAAGTTTAGCCTATACACGCCAGCTAGGTTAATGTGCTCACAATAATGTGATACTTCCCCTAAAAAGGCCTTACCTTATGCCGAGGCATCAGAACAACTCGATGTCATCACCACCAAAACGTTTGGCTGAATAGTCATCAGCGATAGTCACATAATTGACCGTTTGATTTCGCCCTTTGTCTTTAGCGGCATAGACCGCCATATCGGCTCGTTCCAGCAAACTCGAAATGTTTGACGCAGCCCCGATTGAAGCGAAGCCGACGCTCGTGGTAATTCGTCCGGACGGAAAAGTATGATCGGCTACTGCTGTGCGAAAATCATCCAATATCTCATAGGCCTGTCGCTCAGTTACCCGATTTAAAACCACTAAAAACTCCTCCCCTCCAAAACGGAACAAATAATCTGAAATTCGGAAGTGCTGTTTCATAAGGTTGGCAAAATGGATAAGCACCTCATCCCCAAAAAGGTGGCCAAATTCATCGTTCACTTTTTTAAAATAATCGATGTCCAGCACTGCTAACCAGGAATCGTGGCTGGGTTGCAGTTCTGGACTGGAGCGGAAATGTTCAAGGATTTGACTAATAAGGTGATCGAGACTTTGGCGGTTCAACAATTGGGTAAGGAGATCTCGCTCTTTGCGATCGAGCAGCGCGGTCTGGTAACTGTAAACTTCAAACAGCCCCTGAAGAATGATCTTATAGTGCGCATTTAGGCGCGCTTTTATAACGACTGCTCTGCGAGGATTCACTTCCTTTAAAACATCCAGCAGAAAATAGCTTTCACCACACCATTCGAGTTCCCTTATGCCGCCACAACTGCTTTCCAGGCCAAAGCGCAATAGCGCGGTATTTTCATCCTGATAATTATCATCCAGGGACAAAGGAAAACGCCGGAAAAGCAACTTGGGCACTTGCTGTTCGTGGCGTATCGCCTGAGAAAAAACTTCGTAAGCAGCGGCATACTCAACACCAGGCAACTGGCTGAGCATCTGTATGAGTTTATGGGTTAGCGAGTGATAATCGGTACAGCCAACCAGCTCTGCAGACAAACTGAAAGCGAACTGCATCGCTCTTGGGTCCAGTTCGTCGGCTGCTATCGCTGTTGGGTTACCACAGAAAATTGGACCGCGCGTCGGTTGCGACATATGTGCTCCAGCACCACTACTTCAGGACGCTCTCGCGATCCCCTCACCATAATGCCATCTGAGGCAGGAAGTAATTTTGAGGTTAGCACAAATTCCAAGAGCTAGAGGGCTACCCAAAGATTAATGGCCGCGCCCCAACAAAAACAGTATTTAAATAAAGGCGGTTAAAAATTTTTTCTTATAAACAAACATGGGAGACACATGAATTACAAAAACTGAATAAAAAAAGCCGCTGTAAATACAGCGGCTTTTTGACCCGAAATCCAAGCTTTATTCGGTGATAATTACATTATCGAGGTACAGGTCAACTCCCGCCCCCGGACCTTCAACATACAACAATAAGTCTGTTAATGTGCAATCTGGTACAGCAATCTCACCACTGAGCACGGTCCACTCACCTTCGACGATACTACTGGTATTCGCTACCCAGCTATATTGATCATCTTCACCTTCACAGGAGGTTTTTAATACGGCGCGCGCCGGTGATGTTTCTGCACCTGCGGTGGTAACTGCGAGAGACAGGTTGTACGTGGTGTTCGCTGAAAGTACCGACATTAAACTCGTTGCGGCTGGGCTTCCCTCGCCGGAACGATCGGTAAGCAACAAGGCATTGCTGCCTTCATAAACCACATCGGTAGAGATCGCCAGGGTACCATCCCAGGTAAACCAACCTGAAGTGTTGCCAGACTCAAAATCGGGATTGGACAGTAAACCCGTATCGCTGCCCTGCTCAAAACCACGCAGGCTTACGTTATCCAAATGTATGTTGGCTGGGTTACCGTTTTCCACAAAGAATTGCACGTTGCTAATTTCACACTCTGGTAGGGTGAACTGTGCTGCAAGTTCGACCCACTCACCATTCGCAATTGCAGTTGGCGACACAATCCAATCGTAACTGGATTCATCGGGACAATCCACGTTGAGAGTGACGTTCAGGCTTGCGCTGTCTTCTCCGCTGATGCTGGCCATCATTGATAACTGATAGGTGTTGCCCGCCGACACAAGACTGGTGATGTTGATAGCAGCTGGCGCATTTTCAGCGCGATCCAGTACTTGCAGCGCATAACTACCTTCGTAAACCACGTCAGTTGTTGCCGATAAGGTACCATTGCTCCAGGTGTACCAAGCGTTCGCGTTGCCGTCTTCAAAATCCCCATTGTTGATGAGTTCCGGACCAAAGCCGACAGGAGCACCGAACCTTACGTAATCGATATTACCCGCGGTGTAATCACCGTTGAATTTGAAGTAAACATCATGCACGCCGCTAATTGCTGGCAATTCAGCTTCCAATTCAACAGCCGTGCCCCAACCGCCGGTATTCGTCAACGGCAGCTCAATGATCGCAGGGCTATCAAGGCTATCGAGATGAACGGATACTGTGGTTTCAGTATCGGCACCTTTTGAATAATTGAGCGCGAAAAGATTCCAGTTTTCATTGAAATGAACTTTCGCAAACGAGAACCAATCACCTCCATCGGTGTATGTCACATTGTCACCTAAAGGAGCGACACCCTTCGCATCGTCATACAGTTCTGCCTGCAAAGTTAATCCTGAGTCGGTGCCTTCCCAACCTGCGGGAACATACTCTGGTAGATAACAGTCGGTTCCGCCAGCATAGAAACATTGCAACCACTGCATTGAAGGACGCAGGGTTCCATCCTGACGAATCAGGTAGGCCGATTCACGCCAGATATCGCCTTCGGCGTGGCCCCAGTGAGTAACACCCACAACAGATGGGTTATTCCAAAATATTGTGAACAAATCTGCGAGACGATTCGCCTGACGTGCATCATCTGCGAAATCCACATCCAATTCAGAGACATAAATAGGTAATCCTGTGGCCGCAAGCGATGCGACGTTGGCCTCTACCGTTTCGAGATCAGCGCGCTCAAGAAAATGGGCCTGAACACCGATACCGTCCAGCAGGCCGCGCTCATTCAGCACATCTACAACGGCAAGGTAGTTACTGGTGAAGTTTTCCAAAATCAAAATGTTATAGTCATTCAACAGCAATTGTGCATTCGGGAAATACTGACGAGCCATTTCAAAGGACTTAATGACCCAATCCCAACCGGTATCCCCTGCGCCACCTAAAGCTTCACGGAAGGACGCCGGCGCATGCAGAGGCTCATTTACCACATCAATCATTTCCGCATCAGGGTAACGTGCGGCTAGGGCAGCGAACCATTCTTCAACTTCTGCGAGCTGCTCCTCCGGAGTCAAATCGTCGATCCAAGCTGGAGCCTGCTGACCCCACACCAGGGTGTGCAATTTAATGGGCATGTCGTTTTCAAGCGCGAATGCATAAGCTGTATCCATGGCATCCCAATTCATGACATCGCGTTCGGCTTCAACTGAGCCCCATTTTCCTGCATTTTCTGGAGTTAACTGATTGAAATAAGTGACCATATCCACGAAGTCGTTGGCACTGCCCGGCGCAGACCCGAGGAACCGACTACCAATAGCAACGTACACAGGAGATGAACTGGCTGTGGCGACGTTCCCAGAAATATCTATAGCTTGTGCAGTGAAAATATTTTTACCATCGTAACCATCGTTGAGGTTGACGGTAAACTCGTAAGGAGCATCATAATCTTGGCTGATTACCTGGCCATCACGCATAAAAACGACTTTTAACAAAGCAACATTATCGCTGGCATCGGCAGTTAATGTGAGCGGCCCGGCACTGGTAACAACAGAGCTGCTCGCCGAGAGCGAAATAAGCGGTGCGACGGTATCGCATTTTTGACCGTTAATAGAAATAACATAAGGAGTAACATCTGAGTATGTACCACTGCCAACAAAACCCAAACTGTAGCTCGAGCCTGTTGGAATTTTTTGCCAGAACAACCAAAATGGAGCCTCCGCCAGATAGCCGCCCTCGGTTGCACTGAAGGAACCCTGCCAACCGTTAACAATTGATGTATTACCTACATCCAGATAAATATCAAAGTCAGTAGCCGTAATGCCATACTCATTTTTCAAATTAACATAGGCCTGATAGCCAGTATTCCAGACATTATATGTGCCTGTGCTTAAACTATAACCACACGTATATTGCCCTGCTTCCTGGACACCGGCCATCGCGTCGTACGAAACGGCAGCCAGCAGCGTTGCTCCCAAAAGGAATCGCTTCATTGGGTGATACTCCTTAGTATTATTACTGATGGATGAATTAAGCATGCTTTCGGTGAAAAACCGATTATTGTTGATTTGTTTTGCGTTTTTTTTATCTGCGAAAACAAGTTTGCTTAGGAAAGGACTTTTAGTCAAAGATTCTGCGAATACTGGATCAAGATGAGTCTGAAGATTAATTTGCATACAAGCAAATAATGAATACATCACGTAAAAAGTACCACGCGATTAAATCCGTCAACTACATTTTTCTAGAAAAAATTTACAATTGCACGCAACTTTTTTCTCAATGTGACTAATTTATAGTCATACTAATTATGAGAGACAAGAAAATTACTAAACATGTTATGTATCTTTTTGAGAAACAGTGCACATATCAGAGAAGCAAGCGATAGCAGGTTATATTTTTGCGATGAAAAGCACCCAAAACAGCAATGTATTCATTAACGCATAGTTTTTCAAACAATTGTTTCGTGCAATTCACAATCTAATCCTCATTGAGTAGCTATACCCAAAAAAACAAACCCAAAAATATAAACTGGATTTGAAAACGGAATTGCAGCCGTTAAATATTTTTGCTTGGTGGCCAAACGGACAATAACGAGGGTTAAGCACAATCGAGTATCGCTGAAGATTTGGTGATACTTTTCAGGAGAAACCTCCAACCTGTTGCATACCAGAAAAATGCAGCAACACGACTGGCGATCAAATTTGGAAGGTTATCAGGCAATTCAAAGACACGCTGACCTGACACATTCAGATAGCGAAAGATAGAGCTTCGCACTAAATGTTACGAAATCAATTTGTTCGATTTACAAATGATCACAAGCTTGTATATCGGATAGGAAGAAAGAACAGTGTAGCTTCCGATCGAATGTACAAGGTTTCGGGTGTAGACTCGATAAAATTCGATGTGATAAACAACGCCGCCCATCTTAATTCGACGAAATTGTTTATATTTTCGCCACTCGCACCTTAATCCTGGAGTGGCGAAATTGGTAGCTTAGAGGGGTAACCCAAAATCCGCAGCAATTTGGTTTAACCAGGTCGCCAAACGCTCTTCAGACATGCTGCTTTGGTTATCCTGATCCAGTACTAAACCAACAAACTGATCATCAACAATCGATTCTGAGTGTTCAAACTCATAACCTTCGGTTGGCCAAGCACCCACGACAGTTGCCCCACGCTCTTTTACGAAATCGTATATTTCGATCATCGCGTCAACAAACTCATCGGGATACCCCACTTGATCACCTAAGCCATATATAGCTACGGTTTTGCCGGTGAAATCAACTTCTTCAATTTTGGGTAGAAACTCTTCCCAGCTTTCATTTTCACAATCAGAAGAAAGCCCAGGTAACTCACCCTCGCCTAAGGTAGGTGTTCCCAAAATTAAATACTCATAAGAGGCGAACTCTTCGACTTCAACACGGTTAACGTTAACGGGCTTTGACATTAACTCATCATCAAAACGCTTTTTGATCAGCTTTGCGATTTTGCGGGTATTGCCGGTGTTAGAACCGAAAAATATGCCTATCTTTGCCATGCTCTACTCCTGATAGTTCAGATCGTTTTTTATAGGTCACATCCAATAGAGCAGAATCCAAGCCACAATGAGCGCTTTGGAGCCGCGAATAACCTATTGATTCTTAACGTGTTTTGATTGATCGACAAGTAAGCTGTCGATAACCTTACAATTTGATTGGCTGTGGAGACCCGACAATTGTCGCTTTTAGAACAATTGTCGGGAAGGAAGCATCACAGGGATGCTGAATTTTCGACCACGTCTGCGGCTTCTGTCGTATTGTCTACATCGTCAAAGTTGTGACGCACCATCAGTGCCTTGTCCTGGGCCTCGCCTTCAACATCGAGAATACAACCACGCAACCCTGGTTGAGATGGCATATCGAACATGGTCTTGTGCAATGCTGCTTCCATCACTGACCGCAAGCCTCGCGCGCCAGTGTTACGGTCGACCGCCTCTTGAGCAATGTGATGTAAGGCACGATCGGTAACTTCCAAAGTTTTGCCTTGATAGGCGAACAACTGACGGAACTGTTTTACCAAGGCATTTTTTGGTTCTGTAAGTATCCGCAAAAGTGCATCCACATCCAAGGCCTGTAAAAAGGTGGTTATGGGAAAGCGACCAATAAATTCGGGAATCAAGCCAAAACCCTGGAGGTCATCGGGCAACAAATTCTCGAGTAGTTCGTTAACATCCGGGTTGCTTTGCTCCGCACGTGAGTGGAAGCCAATACTGGTATCCCGAGGCTTAACGCGATTACAAATAACTTCTTCCAGCCCCGGAAAAGCACCACCGACGATAAACAGGATGTTGCGCGTATCCACGATGACATCTTCATTACCTTCACGGCGACGGCCCGATTTGGAAACTTTCTGTTCTGTGCCCTCGACCAGTTTCAATAAGGCCTGCTGAACGCCCTCACCGGACACATCACGCACATTCGCGGTACCACCGCCGCGACGAGCGATTTTATCGATCTCATCGATATACACAATTCCCCACTGTGCTTGTTTCACATCGCCTTCGGCCGCGTCCAAAAGGCGATTAATGATGGTATCGACGTCATCACCCACGTAACCGGCCTGGGTAAGAGAGGTAGCGTCGGCAGAGACAAAGGGCACACCAAGAATTTTTGCCAAACTACGTACAATCAGTGTCTTACCGGTACCTGAAGGGCCGACCATCAGTACATTGGATTTTTCAAGCTCAACGTTGGCCTCGTCATCATCCAATGATTCCTTGCGAGTGTTCATCAAACGCAGGTAGTGGTTGTAAACAGCAATAGCAAGCGTCTCTTTTGCTTGTTCCTGACCAATCACAAAATCATCTAGATGTTTTTTAATCGCTTCAGGTGTGCGCAGCTGCGGATTTAATGCATTGTTCTTTTGAGTATGCCCCCAACTGGTGACAACCTGATGTGCAAGTTTGACGCAAGCTTCGCAGATCCGCCCTTCATTACCTGAAATTAGGGGAACCTGTGCGCTTTTTTCAACGCCGCAAAACGAACAATGTATTGAATCCTGATTAGCCATTGACAGCCTCTCCACTTGTATATTGATGATCGTTGTTAGTGTGTAGAATTCCTTCAAGCCAATGTCGCTGACGTTGCTTGCGCTTGCGGTTTTCTAGAAACTCCAACAATCGGGGGTAAACCTCCTGCAGGGGCAACGTGCCTGCCTCCTGAACTTCGTCACAACGCACCAGGTGGAACCCAAGGGGCGACTCCACAATCTGGCTAAGCTCTCCGACCTTCATATCGAATAACACTGCTTCGATTTCAGGGTAGAGCATACCGCGCTTAACTTTGCCCAGCAGACCGCCTTGCATGGAAGTCGGACATTCAGAATGTTTTAGGGCCTGCTCTTCAAATCGATCTGATTTTTTACGCAGACGCCCTGCAATTTGCGAAATCTTTTTGAACGATGCTTCCCGAGTGTTTTCGGGGTTGCTTTCATTAATCGTTACCAGGATGTGACTCGCTGTGCGAATTTCAGGCTGATTAAAACGGCTGACATTCATGTAGTAGTAGAGGCTCACCTCTGTCTCTGTTACCGTTTCGAAATCGCTACCGACGAAATCAAGTACGGCTTCTACGTGCAACTCGCGAGAAAGCGCTTTGTAAAAAAAATCTTCATCAATACCCACACGCTGAATATCGGCGACAAAATCTGCATCATCTTCGTAGCGGCCACGGATCTCCCCGAAGACCTCTTCTACCTGGGTGCTCGGTACGGTGACTTTGGCGGCTGTTTCGCTGGAGAGCACGGCTTCCTCGATTCGAATTTTACGCTGGGCAATACGCACTGCATCGTCATACTGGGATTTTTCGAGCGCATCAATCGATTCGCCGTATTTTTCCTGGGCAACTTTAAACAGTTGAAAAGCAATGTCTGGATTTTCTGACATCTCTGTTTCCTTTATGCGGGTTCTTTTAATGCAACTTCCGGCATTTGGAACATACGATTTTGAAAATGTACATGGTAATTGACTACGCCTTTTTCAGAATCGCGCAAGATTTTCATCACCAGCCCCACAGTCCCTTGTTCGACAATAACTTCACCATCGACTTTAATCGGCACAATGGTTTCAACTTTTTGGTTAAACTCATATTTGTTGGGCACCCAAGGATCACTCGCCAATATGAGCTCTTCCTCACGGCAGCCTACCGTTTTCGCTTCATCCAAAAAATGTACGCGGTAAATAACCTGATCTTGAAGGTAGGAGCCGACGTCGTAAATACAGCCGACCGCGCCGCGTTTAACTAAAAGTTCTCCCACCTCCATCCCGGGGTAGGTGCCATCATTTCGTACATTTCGGATTACTCTAACCTCAGTACCATATTCGAAGGCTGGTTGCATAACTTACTGCCCCAAAAGTTGTTCTACCGAAACAAATGTCGTTTGAGGTTCCGACATTTTGTAAATCTTTAAAACCTTTTCTGTTGCCGCATCTGAGTTCACGAAATCGATATACGATTGCTCCAGCAGGGCTTTATGGATTTTCACCAAATCTTCTTGCGTTTCAGCCGCTTCAACAGACTCACTGGCCTTTTCCAGATAGTCGTGATAACGCTGCATGATATGAAGGCGATTGACATGTACGACAGTTTGATCGTATTCAATGCCAAAATAATTGAGGAAATCTTCAGCTGAGCTGAGTTCATCCATATCTTCTTCGAGTTCAAACTGTGTCATTAACAGGCCTCCTGTTGTTTTGCACCGGGGAACGCCAATACATCGGCTTTGTTTTTATCGAGTACTTCTAATAGTAAACGGGCACCTACTCGATCAGCACTGTCCATCGCTACAACTTTCTCCAACATGGCCCGCCCTTCTTCAAAATTCGCCATACGCAAATGCAAATAACCTGCAGCTTTAAGAGCAAAAAAATACAAACGCACGAGGCAGAATGAGTGTGTCAAACCATTAATCACAGAGTACATAGAGATATCGCGCCAGTTCATTGGAAACTCGATACGCTTACCCACTACATCCATAACCTGATGAGCAATTTCCACACCATCCTCGTAACGATTTTGATAATAGTAAAAACGGTAGAGGCCAATCAGCACCATCAGATTACTGCTATCGATTTGAAGGGCCCGCTTCAACACATTCTCACTTTCGGGGCCATAATTCTGGGCAGCTTCATTGACGAGTGCTTCGATTTCAGGATTTATCTCCTCCTGGAAATAAAGCATTTCTGCACTAAATTCTTGTAAATCCATGACGCTGTACCTGTGCGTTAATAATGGTTCAATAATTCAATGATTTATGATTTTCCTGCAGCGATTTTCATACCAATCGCACAAGATTCCGAACAAAATTCATTATCAGGCTCACACTCTTCTTGTAATGCGCTGTATTGGCACACAGACTCTTCGGCAACCTGCTTTAAGCGCCCTTCCAAAGCATCAATCCGCTCGAGCAAACAACTGATAGCTTTACCAACAGGGTCAGGAATGAGGTGATGATTGAGATTAATACCGTGTGCAAAATCGCCTTCGGATTTTGCGACGTTAACCACCCGCCCGGGAATGCCCACAACGGTGACACCTTCGGGAATATCCTGCACGACAACGGAATTGGCACCGACACGTACCTGATTACCTATGGTAATTGGGCCAAGAATTTTCGCGCCTGTGCCTACCAGCACGCCGTTACCCAGTGTTGGGTGCCGCTTGCCTTTATTCCAGGTTGTACCACCCAGGGTCACGCCATGGTACAGAGTGACATCATCGCCAATCACCGCCGTTTCACCTATCACCACGCAAGCGCCGTGGTCAATAAACAAACGCTTACCAATGCGGGCACCCGGATGTATATCTACATTGCTGACTAGACGTGCGATGAAAGAAAGTAAGCGCGCGAAATACAGCCAACCACTTCGCCAAAGCCGGGCGCTCACCCGATGAAGCAATAAAGCATGTACGCCAGGATAGGTCGTTAAGACCTCTAAGATACCACGCGCTGCGGGATCTCGATCGAAAACGCAATTTACATCCTCTCGCCACTGTTGCCACAAGGATGGCAATTTTTGTGTTTCAGTGGATGTATCCACTTCGGAATCAATGGTCGTTATATTTTCGGATGGAGTGTTCATTGCTTGCCTCCTGCGTAAAGCGTGTAATGGCCGTGCAATTCTTCATAAAAAACAAAAAGTTCGCCGCGAGTGGGACCGCGTTTTTGCTCAGTTGAAAATCGTCTTACCCGAGCCAGCAAACTGCTTGCTTCTAATTCGCTCAAGGTAATACCCAGCTCACGATAGGAAGACAACAGCAATCTTGAGCCAGAATGTTTGCCGAGCACCAAACTGTGTGCTCGACCAAGGTCTTCGGGATTTAGACCTTCGTAATTCTTGCGGTCTTTAATTAAGCCATCAACGTGTATACCGGATTCATGGGTAAAGACGCCCTCGCCCACGACGCTTTTTTGCCAACTCACCGCACGGCCAGAAGCTTTTTCAACAAGGATGGAAAGTGCGGGAATTTTGCGGGCGTCTATACCGGTATCGATATTGTGTAAATTTTTAAGAGCAAGTACACATTCTTCAAAGGGCGCATTGCCGGCACGCTCACCGAGACCGTTAACTGTCGTATTTATATGGGTGGCGCCGGCCTTCACCGAAGCCAAGGTGTTTGAAGTTGCAAGGCCGTAATCATCGTGCGCATGCATTTCGATTTGAAGGTCAGTGCGCGCGCGCAGCTGTGCGATTCTTTCAAATACGCCAAAGGGTTCTAAAATACCGAGAGTATCTGCATAACGAATTCGCAATGCTCCGGCGTCTGCCGCGGTTTCGGCAATGCGGAGTAAAAATTCGGGGTCTGCTCGTGACGCATCTTCACAGCCAATACACACCTCCAAACCATGAGAGCGAGCGATTGGAACCAAACGCGCAATCTCCGCCAGGACCCATTGGCGATTTTTTTGCAATTTTTTTGCGATATGCTGATCGGACGCGGGAACAGAAAGGTCCACCATCTGAACTTGGGTAGTTAGCGCGGCCGACAAATCAAAATCATTTAAACGGCACCATGCGAGCATGGTGGCGGGCAGGTTTAGCGCGGCAATTGCGCGAATTACATCGCACTCTTCTTCGCCCATCGCTGGAATGCCGACTTCCAGCTCAGTAACACCGGTTTCCACCAAGTGCTGTGCTATCGCAATTTTTTCTTCCGCTGTAAACGCAACCCCGGCACTTTGTTCGCCATCTCGTAGAGTTGTATCGTCGATCACAACAGCATTCATATTGCTCACCTTCTGTAATACTCAGTTAATAATCTGTAACTGCTATTAACTTTGCTATTTACTTAAGAGCAAAACTTGTACCCCCTCCATAAAAAATATTTTTCCTTTAAATTTCAACATGTTACAAAGATTGTAGATGTGTAATGAAAAACCAAACACGACAAGCAAGCGCAATTGTCGTTAATACGACACAACCATTTCACACGAGTGCACACACCTTTGAATGAAAGTTGCCAACAGTGAGCAAAGAGCTTGCCGATACTGAGAACACTACAACCAAAAATAAAAAAAGCCGCTAAAAATAGCGGCTGAATATCACTCGGTTGAGCGCAGGTAAGAGAGGATAACTCTATGAATAATGGGCCTCAAAGCTGCCGTTGGGATAGCAGCTTATCAGCCCTAGGAGGAAACTCTTTACAATTTATGCGTAAACTGGTGCAAATGACTTTTCAGGCTCTTCCATTGGAGCATTTGCCTCTGCATCCCAATATGGCGATAATTTACGCAATTTAGCGACGATAGGCGGAACAGCTTCGATTACGCGATTAACTTCTTCTTCCGTATTGTAACGGGATAATGAAAACCGCACGGTACCGTGTGCTGCCGTGTAAGGAATACCCATCGCCTTCATCACATGTGAAGGTTCCAGCGAACCAGAGGTACACGCAGAACCACTGGATGCCGCAATGCCATGTTTATTCATCAACAATAAAATGGCTTCACCTTCAATATATTCGAACGCAATATTTACAGTATTTGGGAGGCGGTTTTCAGGGTCACCTGTAACAAAGCAATTTGGTACAGTTTTGAGAATGCCTTCCTGAAGCTTATCTCGCAGATTTTTCACATAGCTGTTTTCGTGCGCCATGTTATCCATCGCAAGTTGCGCAGCCTTACCTAAACCAACGATCGCTGCAGCATTTTCAGTTCCCGCACGGCGGCCGCGCTCCTGGTGACCACCACGTAACAGCGGACGGAAGCGAGTGCCACGCTTCAAATACAGCACTCCAATACCCTTGGGGGCGTGCAATTTGTGACCAGATAAAGACAACATATGAATAGCGCTGTCTTGCAGGTTAATTGGCAACTTGCCAACGGCCTGAACAGCGTCAGTGTGGAACATGATGCCCTCTTCTTGCGCCATTTCAGCCATTTTTTCAACTGGAAAAATGGTTCCAGTTTCATTGTTAGCCCACATGATGCTCGCGATAGCTACCTGATCAGTCAATAGCTTCTGATAAGCATTCAAATCGAGACGACCCTTTTCGTCTACTTTCAAGTAATGCACGGTGTAGCCCTGAGTTTCCAGGTTTTCGCACAAATTGAGAATAGCCGGATGCTCTACTTCGGTGGTAATAATTTCTTTACGCTCGGGCTGAGCGCGCAATGCAGATAAAATTGCAGTTGAATCGGCCTCAGTACCACAAGAGGTAAAAATAATTTCCGAATCGTGCTCTGCACCTAACAAAGTCTGAACGGTTTTACGCGCTTTTTTCAGGGCGAAACCAACTTTGTTACCAAAGCTGTGCAAAGACGAAGGGTTGCCAAATTGTTCAGTAAAAAACGGCAGCATTTCATCTACAACCGCTGGGTCAACCATGGTGGTTGCGTTGTTATCCATATAGATATCGTTCATGTTACACCCCCACTAAATTGGTCAGCTGCTCTTCAGTGACTGGAGTGACTTTTACGAACTCACCAAGCGCTTCCATAAGCTTCTGCTGAATGCCACCTACTGTCGCAGTCGCTAATTGACAACCTACGCAAGCACCAATTAATTTCACGTAAATGTTCTTACCGTCAACATCCAGCAATTCAACGTCACCGTGGTCACGCTGTAAAGTTGGGCGAATTTCCGCAAGGGCATTTTCAATAATTTTGATGCGCTGTACTGTAGTCAGCTTACCACTTGGCTTCGCGGCAGCTGGTGCGGGCGCAGCAGCGGGTTCGGGCTTGGGTTCTTCAGGCTTAAGCTTAACAACCTTTTTCTTCTTGCTGGCGGCAATGGGTGGCGCTACGAAAGTTTCACCGCGTGCAGCCATTTCTTCAGTAAGAATATTTTCGATAGCTTCGTGACAACTGGAACAACCGCCACCAGCCTTAGTGTAGTTTGTCACTTCTTCTACAGAAGAAAGGTTGTTGGCACGTACGGTATCGCGAACCATCACTTCGTCGATGGCAAAACACTTACACACCAGTGCGCCTTCTTCATGATCGTCCTCAAGCTCTTCACCGCGGTAGTTGGCTACTGCTGCCTGAAGCGCTTCGCGACCCATAACTGAACAGTGCATTTTCTCTGGTGGTAAGCCATCGAGATAATCGGCTATATCCTGGTTACTGATTTTAAGCGCCTCGTCGACATGCAGGCCTTTGATCATTTCAGTTAATGCCGATGAAGATGCGATCGCAGAACCGCATCCGAAGGTTTGAAAGCCGGCATCCAAAATAATGTCGGTTTCAGGGTCTACTTTCAGGGTGAGCCGCAGGGCATCACCACAACTCAGGGAACCCACATCGCCTGTCGCGTTAGCATCGGCTACCGCACCTGCGTTCTTTGGGTCGTAAAAATGTTCTTTAACTTTTTCGGAATAATCCCACATGATCTGCACCTCCAGTCGCCTGACTGCTAAGTATTACACCTGATTACCTGATTAAAGGTTAATTAACAGGTAAATGAATTACCGCAGCCACAGGTTCCTGTAGCATTGGGGTTCTCGAATTTAAAACCACTGCCTTCCAAATTTTCAACAAAGTCGACAGTTACGTTCTCTAGCATCGACGCGCTGTTTTCGTCGATCAGCAGGGTTACACCACCGCAATCTACGAGTTGGTCGTTTGCGGCTGAAGTTTCTTCCAGGCGCATGGTGTATTTAAAACCTGAACAACCACCACCTTCTACTTGAATACGAAGGCCGGCTATCGGCTTGTTTGCACTTGAAATAAAACGATCTACCGCTTCTACTGCTTTTCCGGTTAATGAAATCATTAGCTCTTCCTCATTCTGGGCTGAAACATTGCGTAGCTTGCCTTTGGCAGAAACCTTGCAATCATGGTCTCAGGGTTCACGGTTACTAAAGTGCAAGCCATGTGCCATCGCCTGAAAGAGCTTTTTTCTTACTAAAATTCAATGACTTAGCGAGATGCAAAAGCAACATTCAGATGTTACAAACTAAACCTGCAACAAGCTTTGTCGCCTTTACGACAAACCAAGGAGAACAACATGCTGATCGATACGCTCGCCCCAGGCGACATCATTTACGCTGCCAACAACATTACCAACGATGGCAGCCTGCCTGGCTTACCGGAGGAAGCCGTAATCGCTGAGAAGGATCAGCGCGGAGTGATTATTAATACCGGCCACCTCGAAGATCAGCCAGATAAAGTATTGGTTTTGGTGCGCTTTGAAACAGGCGTAAAACCTGGCGAATTGGGGCCTGCAGTGGCCTGCTGGCCAGATGAGCTTTACATTCCCGATCACGTGATTAATTAAATCCGAGCGGCGAAAAAATAAAAGAACACATTCCGGGCAATGCGGTAGCTGTTCAGCTCACGCATTGCCCGAGTCCCTCTATCCGACACTCGCAAGATGAATATTACGAAACCAGTTTAGGGATGGAGTTAATACAAGCTCGTTGCTTCACTGAAGCGAGTTCCATTAATGATACACACCTGGAAACTACGCGCTGACTGACAGCCCAGTTTCGACACACAGCAAAACGCCACCTACTTTTTACGATCTACCCAGGGCTTCTCGATAAAAGGAGGTGGCGCTTACAGTATTTTCTAAAATATGTTTGTAATTAAAAACTCATTAAAGCGATTGGATCAAGCGCAATTCAGCAGAGATTCGACTGGCCGAGCCCCAGGCTGTTGTAGCTTCAATAAACCAACCGGTTTTTGAGGGGTGTGGCTGAACAACGTCATATTCCGCGAAGGCTTGATCATTGGCGTGAATCACGATATTACCAACCATTTGGCCCTTGTTGTACCAGTGTGCGATCAGCGACTCGCTCTGATCGAAAGGATCTTTACGGACTTCGACACTCCCGAAATCGGGTGGATCTTCCGCAAGTAGCTGCTCAAGGTTGACGGGCTGTAACTGCTCGCGCATCGCTTTCCACACCGAGCACACTATTGGCCATTTTTCTTTTACCAGCAGTGATTTGGCTTCTTTCACTTCATCAGACATCAATCTTCCTCGGTTTCAAAAAACGACGCGGCAATACTGAAATATGAATGACCACCAATTTCGTCACTAACATCCAATTCGCAAAGTTTATTAAGTACCGAGTGAGCCGCCAAAACACGGCCCCGTCGCAAACGGCACACACCTAATGCTTTTAAACTGAAAAGGTATAACCGCTCAGCACCCGATCGTTTCGACCAATCCGCTGATTCTGGCGTTAAGCGCCGATAGTTGCGGTTAAAACCAGCAAGCTCTGCCGCACGCTTAAGGGCTCCCCACACCGCAGCTTCCGCCTTGGCATATTCAGCAGCCACAAAATAAAATTTGTACAGCGAAATATGCGTATCGGGTTCGTCGGGCCAGCGACTTCTCGCGGTAAGCAGGGTTTCTTCACGCTTGGCAAAATCACCAGCGGCCAGCGCTTCATCCAACACCAATTGCAAGTGAGCGGGTGTGGTAGGCGAAAAGAAAGCCCTTTCGTCTCGAAATGCGACAACGTTTGTGCTGTTCATAGTGATGCTTCTTTATAAATCCGTTTACCAAAGTTCCGCTGGGGCAACCTTGTCTTTGTAGACTTCACCACCCAGAATGTGTTGCTCGATAATTTTCGGCACATCCTCTGGCTCCACCCATCCGTACATCACACCGCTGGGATAAACCAGCACATTCGATCCAGCCTGGCAGGGGCCCAAACAACCCGTTTGAGTCAAGGCAACATTCTGCAGGTTTCGTTGAATCAATTCCTGAGAAAACGCGTTAAAAACAGCGTCGCAACCCTTTTCGGAACAGCTGCTGCGTGGGTGACCGGGCGGGCGCTTTTGAGCGCAAACAAAAATGTGATGATCGGGCTTGGGCATAACTAAACTCCAACAATTACAAGGCTACCGTTTTATGGCAGTACACAAGTTAAACTTACAACGAATGAGGCGTTAAAGACTAAGCGGCGGCTTCGTGAGTGTGACAGTTCTTGGGGCACACGCGCGAACAAGACATGCAGCCGATACAATCCATAGCATCTTTAATCGCCATGACCTTCAACTCGTCATCATCATCGTAATCTTCATCGTCTTCATCAAAGTCTTGTACCAGTTCTGCACGATCAACCAACTCGAACACATCGCGTGGACAAACTTTGTAACAACGACCACAGCCTATACAGGTTTGCGCATTAAGCGCGGTAACGAACTCAGGAACCCATTCAGCTCCGCCTCGAGTTCGCCCGACAATAGCTTCTTCAGCCATGATTTTTACCTCCGCTTAAAATCGGAATTAATGTTAGGCGCTGGCTTCGTCTAGCTTAGCCTGCGCAACTTTCCATTCTTCACAAGCGGCAATGGTACTCGCTGCCAGCTCTGTGAGTCTTTCATAATCTGTCCACAAGGTATCTTCAACGACATCGTGAATTTGTGAAGCCCAGTCTGTTGCAATACGCTTTTTCTTTTTTGCGTCTTTATTCAGAGCTTTCAGTTCTTCTTCGGTCATTGGATTCACCTCCATTTATTAAAGTTCTGCTACTTCGCGGAATTGATTTACCAAACCAACCGCTTTTGAAATTAATTTTTCGGCTTCATCAATCATTTTTTCAGGAGTATCGAAACCAAAACGGTGTACATCTCTTAAGGTTTTATCAAGCGCAACCAATTTACCGACGGTAATCATGGCACGACCAAAACCTTCGTGAGTAATATTAATAACCGGTACAGCCATAATGCCGGTTTCTGCCTCTATCATTTGAGCTAAACCGTTATAAAACGCTTTAACACGGGAAATGGTTGTTTCGTCGGGATCACCCACCACCGGGATTTCACGACGACGCGCTTTGGTTAAAATGATTGGGTCTAAGACCTTGGCATCTGTCCAAGTATCGTAGGTACCGTAACCATCCAGCGCACGCAACTGCACCACCATTTGCTTAATAAAAGGATTTTCCAATACTTCAGAACCTTCTTCTATAACCGCTTCTACACTCATAATTTCACCTTTATTTAGATCAGTTATCCTGTCGACTCTCCATAAGATCAAACTCACTCATGGTTTTCTGTCGGTTAATCGCTTTTGCGAGCCAACTACTGGGGCCTTCATTGAGCTCTCGCTGAAAGGCTTTAATCAGGGCCTTAATTGGAGCATCATCCACCACCTTTAAGGGTTGAATATGCGACTCCAGTAGTTGTCGAATTGCCGATGCACCACAGGCTCTGCAATAAACCGCAATGCACCCGTCTAAAAATTCCAATTTAGCAGCGAGTTTATCGTCACCCTGGTTTTCCTCCAGGCTGCCAAACTCCGCAACACTCGCCAAGTGATATCCCTCGGGTGTGATGTCGTAGATAACAAACGAACGCGACGAACCAAAGTGCTGATTAACATAATCGCCATCGTCTGTTGCAAAAGCGATTTTTAATCCGACACCGTCGTCGTGTTTACCTACGACACTAAATTGCCGCGTTAATTGAGTCACTGTTAGTGCCTCGCAAGCATTTCGTCTTCCAGTTTTTGAGCCAACACCGATTTATAGGGCTGCATGCCCTTGTGGTGTTCAACTAACAAATTTGCCACATCAAATAAGGTTTGTTGCGTACCACGGTAGCCAAACCAACAACGCTGGAATCCACCAATTAAGTCATATTGCGGAAAACCAATACGCAAAATCGGAATTCCTAAGCGCTTAGCGCTCGCCACGGCATGACTGTTACCCAGGAATAGCTGCGCGCCATTTTCTTCGGCCAGTATTTCAGCATCTTCCAAGTCACCAATTTTAATTTCGGTGAGATTACTCTCTGCTAATGCTTTATTTTTTGCACCCATTTTTGCCGGTACTACCGCTGCAACAGTACTTGCGCCCATGCTCGCCATTAAGCTGCTAAAACCTAATAACAAATCCGGATCGCTGGCGATAGCCACTTTGGAATCACCGATCATAAAATGGGTATCAAGCATAGCGTCTTGCAATTGACTGCGATGCCGCTGCCACTTCACTGGAACTTCGGCACCGCTAATTTCCGCAAGCGTCATGAGCCAGCGGTCAACCACTTCAAGCCCCATGAGGTGCCCAAAGCGATGCACAGGAACACCTGTGCGTTTATGCAAGCTGTCTGCGGCCGCATCCAGGCTCTGCCCAACTACCAGAGTGGCAGCGCTCTCACCGGCAATTTTCAGCTCGTTGATCGTGGTTCCACCCGTCGTTAAGGAGCTAAATTCCTCCTTCTCAAGATGACCGTCTAGCGAAGTGCCCAGATCTGGTATCAATAAGGGCCGCAAACCAAAACTTTCGATGGAGTCGATCACATACTCAAGATCGCCCGGCGTTAGGTTGCCACCGCAAAGCACATTAACTTGTTTTTTACGCAACCCGACTTTTGTCGTGTCTTCGGGTACCAAATACTCAACAATGGCTTTAACGGCCAGAGAAAAACCACTTTCAAAACTACCTGCAAAATCTGGCGTATTCACGGGCACAACGGCCACATTGTCGTATTGCGGGTATTTTCGTCGGAACGTTTTGAGCGCGTTGTTGATATCGCAACCCTGGGTTTCCGCTAAGCCCGTGGTAACAAGTCCAATCACCGCTGGGTCGCTTTTTTCAGATATTGTTTTTAGCGCTTCAACAATATTCTCATCAGCACCCATTACCGAACTCACCTGATCCATTGCCGTGGTTTGCAATGGGATCGGCTCGCGAAAATGCCGTACAAAGAAAACTTTTGCAAATGCGGTACAACCTTGTGAGCCGTGCATCAACGGCATCGATTTGTTCAGCCCCAAAAAAGCCAGTGCACCGCCAACGGTTTGGCTGGTTTTCAAAGGACTGACCGACATCGCCTTTTTGCGTTTGATAAGCTCAGCCATAATGTCTTACCCGTTTACGGTGAGTGGTGTAGCCACAAGATTTCCGGCAACAGATTCCCAAGGGGCTGGCTTACGAACCGCCTGCCACACAGGGTTTTCGAGTGTTAAACACAACTGCCGTACCAATTCCACCATGCCGTCGTAACCCGCGTAGGCAAATTCACGCTCCTGGTTGATATCCAAAAATGGAATCTTGGCTTTTAACGCGGTGTACATGTTACGGCCACCCGCGATAAGGATGTCGGCTTTGTAGTCTGCGACGGTTTCCAACAATACCTTGGGGCTACCTTCATCCAGCATTTTTACATCGTCACCCATTAATTCCCGGATACGCGCTTTATCTTCTTCAGTGGATTTTTTTGTGCCTGTAGCGACCACTTTCATGCCGAGATCCTGCAATGCAGATATCACAGACCAGGATTTAACGCCACCTGTGTATAGCAACACGCGCTTGCCTTCGAGGCGCGGGCGCCAGACTTCGAGTTTCTTGCGGATTTTGGCTTCTTCGCGCTCAATCAGCTTTTCGGTGCGCTCGGTAAGATCGGGATCATTGATCAGTCTGGCGATGTCACGCAACGCTTGCGACGTATCAGTAATGCCGTAAAAACTTCCTTCGAACCAGGGAATATCAAAGCGGTCTTGTAATTTACGCGCGACATTCAACATGGCTTTGGAGCACACCATCATGTTGGCTTCTGCGCGATGCATGGTTTGTACTTCGCGAAAACGGGCATCGCCAGAGAGAGTGCACAGCACTCGCAGACCCAGCTCGTCAAACAATGGCAATACATGCCAAAACTCACCGGCAATGTTGTACTCGCCAATTAAGTTAATGTCGTGGATTTTTAAATCTGGATTGGTGGGATGCTTGGGTTGCGGGTCGGGATCACGAGTGCCCACAACATATTTAATCATTGCCTCCCCGGCAATTCGGTTACCCAGATTTTTGGTGCCGTAAAACCCTGCAGCATCGACAGGCACCACTGGAACACCAAATCGCGTTTCGGCCTCTTTACAAATCGCATCCACATCGTCTCCGATCAACGCCGGAACACAAGTGTTATAAACGAAAACAGCTGGTGGGTTATAGTCTTCAACCGCCTGTTTAATGGAGTGAAACAAACGCTTCTCGCCCTTACCCATTACCACATCCTGCTCGGTAATATCGGTAGTCATACCTATTCGATACAGATCCGGTCCACTGGAACGTGTCCCGCGGTTATCCCACGAACTACCGGCGCAGGCGATGGGCCCGTGAACAATATGTGCGACATCTGCAATGGGTAACAGTGCTATTTGGGCACCGTCAAACGCACAGCCACCCGCGGCTGATCCAGGCTTAGGCTTGGCGCAACCCGATTTTTCTTTTTTGTTGTGCTCGCATGCTGGTTCATCCAGCAGTTCTGCAATTTCGTTAGCTTTCATACAAAGCGACTCCTATGCACTTACGGCAACTCGACTCCAAGTGCAAAGTGCAAAGCGCGTTCCATTTGCTATATCATTGAATTTAAAGGATTTTTGAGAATAGTGTTGTAGCAATTACGACAAATATCCAGATCCCACGGGTTACATAAACCACACTATTCACTTTCACCCCAAAGGTACTCATCAATCTCACGCATCAAAAATGGATTACTATTGAAGTTTCGCGCAACATCTTCAGCTTCTTGCTGGCTGTAACCGTGTAAATTAAAGCTGGCAATTCCTGCGGGCTGATTTTCATAAAAGAGCTGCACACGCATGTTCCAGTATCCTGCGTTTTTCTCATGGCTGTTTAAAGTTATACAGGCTTTGAGATCGCCCTCGAGTTGGGTAATGTAATTAAAACCTTCCATTATTATCCCCAGTCTTCGTCATCCGCCTCATCAAAACGCGATGCGCCGGCAGACGCTTTTTGTTTTTGTTTTAAGACATTAGCGAGCCAGAATTCAGGCTCCCCTTCCAGTTGGGTTTGTAATTCCTCGATAAGCTCGTCAACATCCGGCCCACCCGTTACTTTCTTTGGTGTGATACCCAAACTCACTAACTGACGGGTTGCAGATCCACCAATCGAACCGCAATACACCACATCGCTACCCACTAACCACCGGAGTTTGGGCTTTAGTTTGTCTTCATTGCCGTCTTTCGCTTCGCGGGCAAACTGCTTACTGGTAATGAGCGTTGCGGCCTCGGCGGTAACGTCGTACACAAAAAAACCCTGCGCAGAACCGAAATGCTGATCTACCATGTCGCCTTCCAATGACGCAAAAGCAACAATTAAATTGGCGTTCTCGGGAACGCTGTCGGCAACACAGTCGGTAATTTCACTCATAACCCACCTCATGTAACGGTTTGTACTCTATAAAACAGCCCTGGAGCAAAAAATAATCCACCCCTACCACAACCACAGCTATGGAATATTTTCCTATATTTTTCAATAACTTATAGATTCATAAAATTGCAGGGACTTTGTTGCAAAATTGGAATTGTTAGAAATACGACACAACAGATTCATGATAAGAGGCATAAAAATTGATGCTTGATGCGTTAAAGCAATTCACAAAGCGACAACAGGGAACTTAAACGTTCATCATGAATATCTGGTCACTCGAGAAAGACCTTGCGATCAAACATTTGCTGCTGCTTTTGGAACATGATTTCGCCGCAGACAGCTACTTGATAGAGCACCACACTAAAACCGATCCCAAAGCGATTTTTATTTGCCATCGCGAAACACCTGCGATGCGAGCCTACATTTACACCATTGCGCAGAGGGAAGATCGCTATGGTGTACAGTTAGAGTTTCCGCCGCAAAACGCGCCCGTGAATCTAATGGAAACTTATGAAAACCTGCGTTACGGAGCGCTAAAAGAAATTCTTGCAGTGCATTTGGACCTGACGGGCCACCCAGCGTGATTTTGTCTAGAAGTAGCACGCCTGGAATGAAGATTGCGGTACCTCTTGCACAAACATTTATTAATAGGAGTTTAACGTGGCAACTATTTATTTCACCTCACCCATTATGCAAAAAAACCGCAAAGTGGAAGCTGTTGCGGGTAAGCGCACTACTCTTCTTGGTGTCGCTAAAGAAAACAATATTAAAATTCCCCACGAATGCGAAGATGGCGAGTGCGGCTCGTGTCTCGTGAAAGTTGTACACCTCGATGGCGAGCGTATTAAAGGCATGATGCTCACAGATAAAGAACGCAACGTATTGAAATCTATCGGTAAATTAACACCTAAGGAGGACGAGCGCGCGTCTGTAAACGATTTGCCACCCACCTATCGATTGGCGTGTCAAACCATTGTTACTGATGAAGATTTACTGGTTTATTTCACAGGCGAACCTGGCGGCGCTTAGTGTAGTTAAGCCCGCGTAAGGTTTACCCACCAACATAAACTTTTCCTGACAGCTGTTTGGGTTGTTGGGGAAAGTTTGTATTGCATTCTACAATTGTTAGCATGACAACAAAGATTGTTAGATATAGCTCATACCAATGTGCTTTGAGCTAACATAAAATCAAATAAACACTATAAACAAGCGACAAGACCATGGCACTTCATTCGTCAGAACGTGTTAGCGGTTCAGAAAAACTCCCATTACGATTTGTTGTTTTTCACATTCACCCAGTGAGTGCCCGGCTGCGTTTTCTTAAAACCGATCGTAATCACCTCTGTCTCCCAAACCCCCTGCCAGCCCTTTCCGACCTGGTGCCCGCACCGGTGCACGATTCCAAGGTGTTACAACATCCTGGGCCTTTTTTTACGCGGTGTTGCAATGAGTGGCATTTACCGGAAAAACACTTAAAAATCTCCAAAGAATTCCGCTTGTGGGTGGATACACCCGTGGCCCAAATGCCGATTTATTTCCTACAGGTGGACATGCCGCAGCCATTTGAAGCGCCCGAGGGAATGGTTTGGATGGAGCTGCCGGATTGTTTTTGTTTGGAAGGGATTGAGAGGGAGATTTTACAGGGGGTTTATAAGTGGTTGTTGGAGTAGTGTTTAGTTAATTCAACAATACGTAACAACCAAATCCTTGCCCCGGTATTCCTGCAAATCCATAACCGCAAAACCCAGCTTCACTCCCTTACCCCACCTTCCAACTTGGGTACCTGAAACCAGTAACGCTGAACCTAGAATCCTCACCTGCGACACCTCAAACCCGCAGCGTCGCAGCTAAAAACATGAAAGGAGTAGTTCTAAGCTGCAACGACGGAGCTAAAAGCATGAAAGGGGTAGCTCCAAGCTGCAACGGCGGAGCTAAAAGCATGAAAGGGGTAGCTCCAAGCTGCAACGACGGAGCTAAAAGCATGAAAGGGGTAGCTCCAAGCTGCAACGACGGAGCTAAAAGTATCAAAGGGGTAGCTCCAAGCTGCAACGACGGAGCTAAAAGCATGAAAGGGGTAGCTCCAAGCTGCAACGACGGAGCTAAAAGCATGAAAGGGGTAGCTCCAAGCTGCAACGACGGAGCTAAAAGCATGAAAGAAGTAGCTCCAAGCTGCAACGACGGAGCTAAAAGTATCAAAGGGGTAGCTCCAAGCTGCAACGACGGAGCTAAAAGCATCAAAGTTCTAGCTTAGAGGTGCCCCGCTGCTGAAAAAAGCATCGGGAAAATCTTTCCCTACAACAACACATCCACCCGAGCCAACTCATCTTCCCCCAAGTCAAACTCAAAAACCTCTAAATCCTCACGCATATGCTCAACATCACGTGTCCCCGTCAAGGGACAGACCCCACGCAATGTCAAATAGCGAAACAATAGCTGTGCCGGCGTTTTTCTATGGCGGCGGGCAAGTTCGAATAGACTGGGGTGCTCGAGCAAGTCGGGGTTGGCGGTTAGTGTCCAGAAACTTTGGTAGAGAACACCCGACTCGCGGCAGAAAGCTCGCAGTTGTTTATCGTAATCCGTTTGACGGTAAAAACGGTTTTGGAGTATGGCAGGTTTGATCGTGGTGTTTTGGTAGAGCTTTTCAAAAAACTCCATTTCATAGCAATTACTGATACCGAGGTGTTTTACTTTTCCTTGCGCAACAAATTCTTCCATAGTTCGCCAGGCCGCTAGACTCGATCTAAACGGCATAATCGGGGAGTGAAGAATCAATGCATCAAGATAATCTGTATGCAAATTTTGTAAAGACACCCGCAACGATTGCTGAACTTGCTGCGGTATTGGGGTGCTCGGATCATAGGGAATCGAAGTTGGATCCTGGCCTGATTCCGGTGTGTACTTGGTCTGCAAATGATATTGATCTCGGGTAACACCCACGGCTGCGAGCCTTGCAAGTGCTTCGCCCACCAAATCTTCCCGGTAGTGTTTTGGTTGGCAAGCGGTGTCGAAGGCACGGAATCCGGCCTCCCAGGCTTGCAACACCAGTTCCGTCGTGTGTTCCTTTTTCCAGGCAGTACCGTATACAAACTGAGGCAAGGTCATTGCGGTACGTTTACATGCGTCACTTCGTAGGCGCAGTTGGAGCCGTTGGGTAATCGCACGTCCACCACATCGCCCTCTCGCGCGCCAAAAAGCGCTTGAGCCAGCGGGCTGCTTTGGTCAAGCAAGCCACGACCGCTGAGCGATTCGTCGCGACTTACAATTTGGAATGATTGTTCTTCCTCTTCGTCGACACTAAATACGGTAACCAGTGATCCAAATTGCACACGGCCTCCCATAATGTCTTCGTTCTCAACAATTGTTGCAGCGGCTATACGTGTTGTAAGTTCATTCGCGGCGCTGGTATCGAGCGATGCCAATTGCGCGGTTAATACATCGCGCCAGTGCGCAGTAATCCAGTTTTCGTAGCGGTTTGTCATAAGTATCAATTCAAGGGCTTAAGAAATCTTAAAATTGCTTCGGTTGACGCAAGGTCTAATGCACTGAAATCATCGTTACTTTTTAATTGGGTATTTGCGCCGTTGTCAACCAGAAACTTTACGGCATCGAACTTGCCGGCGGACGCCGCATACATGAGTGCCGTAACGCCATCGCCATTTTGGTGATCCAGATTGGCATTCGCGGCAACCAGAGCCGTTAAGCAGGGTAGGCACTCGGAATAACAGGCCGCCCACACAGCGGTATTACCGTTAGTATCGGCCATTTCGAGGTCAGCACCAGCATTTAAGAGCTCTTTGGCTATCTCGCTTTTACCCTCCCGGCAGGCAACAATGAGCGGCGTGGCCATATCCGGTGCAGTGCAGTTCAGAGCTTGTTTATCAAAGCCTTCAGTTTGCAACCAACTGTTAGTGCTGTCACTGTAGGCTGTGGTCGAAAAAAGCGTGTCGCGTTTTTTCCAAGCTGTGTAGCCCCCCTTCATGCTGTAGGTATGTTTAAACCCCGCCCGTCCGAACACTTCTGCAAGATCTTTACTGCTGTTGCCTTGGTAACAATACACCAAAACAGGCCGCTCAAAATCCTGTGAGCCGATCAGATGTTCAACCAAACCACCATGCGCCTGCATTGCTCCATCAATGTGACTTTCTTTGTAGGAGTATGGGTCGCGGGCATCCAAAATCAGCGCATCCTGGTGATTAATAATTTTATCTGCCGCTTCTTGAACAGTGATTTCTGCGTAGTAGCTCATAAATTTTTTTCCTTTAGATGCGTGGCCAGTGCCGCGTCCATCGTGGCTGCATGCAGCTTAAACCACTCTGGAATTTGTTGTGATATAAACGCTTTCGCAAGGCTCAGGGAGCCACGCTGCACGCGAGTATGGAATTGTCGCAGGTCATTAAGTACCCGCATGTGTTCCCCCAAATGTTCTGCCTTTGCCGGAAAAGCGCTCTGTTCCATCCAACTGTTTTCGGTTTCGAAATGCTGTTCGGTGTGCGCGACAAGCTGTGCAAATAACACCTGGAATTCCTCACCGCGGGCGCTTCCCAGTTGATTAATTAAATCGATAAACTCGAAATGTGTTTGGTCCATTGCTTCGTAACCAAGCACATATTCCGACGCGCTCTTTTCTATCAATGCTGACATAGGGGTTATGACATACCTAGACTAAAACTCTTCTACTGCTGATTGCAAAAGTTGCACCATACAGCAAAGGTAAAATGTATTTGTGACTGTTGACGCGGCCATGGCAGTGCTATACCCGTAGCGGATCGACAAACCTTCTCGCTTCCGAAACTTTCTAAATTCCTTGGTTTTTGTGGGCTTAAGCATGGTAATCCGGCGCTGATAACACCTGCTGCCGCGTTGTATTACTTCGAACTTGATTCGCTTCATTACTCACCCGTAAGCGCTTTGAATATCCCGCGCAACCTTGGCTTGGCTATTGCAAATCATTCTCAAAAACACCGCTGCAGGAGCAAATTTGTTGTGAAACTCACACACAAATACCCCTTCAGCCCGCCTAACACTAACTTTTGATTGTAGGGTTTGTTACATGTACGTCTGTCTATGTAATGCCGTAACGGAAAAGCATGTCGCTGAAGCGATCGCGAATGGCGCTCGTTGTATGAAAGATTTACGTGCGCGCCTGGGAGTTACCAAAACTTGTGGGCGTTGTGCGCAGTGCGCCAGTGAGTGCTTGAGAAATTCAGTTGAAACAAAAGATTGTGATACAACGAACTACACGCTAGCGGAGGCGTCATGAAAGGTGATTCTAAGGTTATAGAATATTTGAACAAACAATTAACCAACGAACTTACAGCAATTAATCAGTATTTCCTGCACGCCCGCATGTATAAAAATTGGGGCTTGATCAAACTCGGTAAACACGAGTATGAGGAGTCTATTGAGGAAATGCACCACGCCGATTGGTTGATAGAGCGAATCCTATTCCTTGAAGGATTACCCAATCTGCAGCAGTTAAATTTTATGAAAATCGGCGAAAACGTGTTGGAATGCCTCAAAGGTGATTACAGCATCGAAACCGGTTCTCGGGAAACGCTGGTAGAAGCTATCGCTTATTGCGAGTCTGTGAAAGATTACAATTCCCGGGAAATATTCGAAAAAATTCTCGACGACACAGAAGAGCATATTGATTATTTGGAAACCCAAATTGGTTTGGTCGATATGGTAGGCATCGAAAATTATCAACAGTCTCAAATGGAACCGGAAGAATAAAAGTTCCACCCTATGAAAACTTTTTTAGACTGGTCTGCCTATAAAGACTCTGGCATGGGCGACGCCTATGCCGATATTCCCAAACACGGCGGTGACTACGCAAAAGCGATCGCTGTGTGCATCAACAGTCGGCAATGCGAGGCCGAGGGCAAGCAGGTGATGTGCCCGAGCTTCAAGGTTACCGGCAACCCCAATCTTTCCACCGGCGGCCGCGTGAAACTGTTGAAAGCCGCACTTTCAAGTGACTCTCACCAAAGCGCACTTCTGGAGCCGGAACTCGCCGAAGCCATGGACCTTTGCGTATCCTGTAAGGGTTGTAAGCGGGAATGTGAGAATAACGTCGATATGCCGCTGATTAAAGCGGAGTATCTGGCACAAAAACGTGCCGCAAAAGGCAGTAGTTTACGCAGCGCATTATTTGCCCAGACTCCAGTGTGGTTACATAAATTCCCCTGGTTGAGATTTTTAATTGCTGTTCGCAATCGGTCCTCTGTTTTAAAATTACTCAGCGAGAAAATATTTGGCTTGAGCTCTGAAGTAAACCTGCCTCAACCAAGCAAACACGCGGGCCGCTGGCCGGTGACCAGTGCGCCTTTCGGAACTTCAGAATCAAAACCTGTAGTAATTTTCGCCGATACCTTTTCTCGACACTTCGATCAAAATATTGTCGACGCAGCTATCAAGCTGCTCTCCAAGCTGGGCTACCAGGCGAAAGTTCTCGAACCCGGAAATAACAAGCAGCCCTACTGCTGCGGAAGAACCTTCCTCGCCCAAGGCATGGTCTCTGAAGCAAAACACCATTGTGAACGCTTAATCGATGGCTTGCTGCCATTTGTAGAAGCGGGTATCCCCATCGTTGGGCTGGAAGCATCGTGCATGCTCGGCCTGCGTGACGATGCCAAGGCTTACGGTTTAGGCGATAAGCTTACGAAAGTCGCCGACGCTACCCTGTTATTTGAAGAGTTCTTAGCCAGAGAATCTAAAAAGAATGCCAATATGTTTGAAAATATTGGCAATGAAACACAGCAGTTACTGATACACGGGCATTGTCACCAAAAAGCCGTAGGTGCGATGAAATCGGTTCGCCGCTTGTTAAAACTGATTCCAAACCAGGAATTTACCCTACTCGATTCCGGTTGTTGTGGCATGGCTGGTACCTTCGGGCTTGAACAAGAACACGCGACGATTTCGCGAAAAATGGCAGACTTAGATTTAATACCATCTTTAAACGCGAGCTCGCCTGGCGTGGTTATCGCAAATGGGTTCTCATGCCGTCAACAGATCAAAAATTTAACAGAGTTAAACCCTAAGCACCTTGTCCAATACCTTGCTGAGCTTTGATGCTATCACTGGTATCACTCAAAGATTCGATTAAGGCCATGTGCGCGGCGCAATCAAATTCCATTTGAATTTCGCCCAGGAACTCAGCCGCGTTTTCTGCCGCATCCAACATCGCTGCAATCACGTAGGTTTCAGCATTTTCAGAATTTACTATTTTCTCGGGTACCGCCGCTTCAATAATTAACGATTCTGCTTTGGAGTCATAGCGACGAATTCGCATGCCTTCGAATCCGGGCGAATCGAACTTACCGCTTAGCATAAACAGCACCTCGACTTCTGGTGCGTTCTTTTGAACGGAAGCATCTGGAGAACTTGCCAGCGCCATAGCAACTTTCGTTAACGCATTCGCAAATTGGCTTTCTTTTAATTGTGCGTCTGGATAAAACGCTCCTACTCTAATTGACATTCATCTATACCTTGGTTGCATCCCACAATCGCTTGTAGGCGGTGTCTAATGCAGATAATTGGGTATCAATTTGTTCTAATTTCTGGTAATTGGGAAAGCGTGTTTTCCCACCATTTTTATACCAATCATCCATCTCGTTTTTTAACGCGGTTCGCATCTCAACGGTATGTGCGATTTCTTGTTTTAACTGGCTCAGTCTCGCACTACTGATATTCGCCACCTTGTAACTCACTCCACCTTCGAATAAACGGGTACCACCTCCTTCCATGGCAATTTGTTCAGCACTATCCGCGTTGGTAAGCGTTGTGCCTGCGACGAAATCTACCCCCCAATCTGCCAGTTCGTTGAGCCAGGGCGTGGTTGGCCCCATCAGCACTGTTACAGCATTAGCGGACAGCTCAACCAGGCGACTGAAGGTTTTATTGATAATTGATGTCGAGGTAATAAAAACCCAGTCGGCCTCGGGAATAACAGTTTCTGCAGCCGTATCGGGTAAATCGCCCTGTTCTGGCACACGCTCTAAAACTACGTAATCGAGCCCTTCCAGCACCGAATCCAAATGCGGATACCTCCCGATGATGACGACCTTTTTCCCCACCAGTTTTGATCTAAAATAAGAAAAAACACAAATATTAGGTGCGGAACCTGCATCTATGGGGTGTGCTTTCACCATGAGTTCATTGTTGGGCACATTGATTACTGCATTGCACGCTGCTAGAGCCAAGGTCACATCAAAGCTGTTCCAAGACGAAAAATGCCGCACCATATCCACTACTTTTTGCCCAGCCACAGTGCCAGGCCATGTAAGCAATCGGGTTTTTTCGTTCGGACTCATGGCAAATCCGATATTAGATTCACCGTTTTCGCGCACACGACATGAACTCCAGGTCAACCCTATTTGAAATCTTTCAATAACAGCCTGGGAGTTAGAAACTTTTTGTTCTAAAAGCGTGTAAATATTGTGTTTAGGACTCATCAGCGGCTTCCAATTTTCGTTTCAACTGTAACCCACCTCGCAACATCACGAGGTCGTGTAAGTCACATAACATGAAATGGCGATTGTCGGTATTGCCAAGGTGCGCAAGCGTATCTGCATCGCCACGATGATAGCGATGTGCGGTGGTTCGAAACAATTCTGGAAGTGAAAGATTAAACGGTGACGGCTTGATTAACATGTTTATTGCTTGTTCGAATAACAGCATGTAAGGGTCCTGTTCGGATTCGTCTTTGTAAATAGAACCCAGATCTTTTCCGTATATATGAAAAAGTCTTACATAATCTTCCAGTTCAGGTAGCGACCGGCTCATCTAACGGCTCCCCAGAGGTTTTGTTGCGCTGCAGATGATGATATCCCGAAAGTGTTGTTAAGCGCTGATCAACACGCGCTTTTCCTACCGTAAAATGGTAGAGGCTTTGCCAATTGCCTTCGGCTTCCAGACCCAGCAAATCGTGAACGTTATCATCAAAAAAACAACCGATTCCGGTACCACTTAAACCGCAGGCTTCAGCCTCCAAATAAAGCACTTGCCCAATTAATCCGGCCTCCCAGAATAAACGCCTATAAGCCCAAGCGCCCTCGGTCTCAATGGTGTTCTGCATATTAGCAATCATTCCCAGGCTAAATGCACTGTGACCAGCAATACCCTGATAGCAAGATAATTGAGAAGCGGTTTTACGATAATCCATAGGTGCAGATAAAGTGTATAAAGGTAATTCGCAATCTTCGACGGGTTCCCAGCTGAAATCCTGAGTTTGCATGGCCTGCTTAAAATTGTCGTAAAGATTTGGTGAACGCACCAAGGCGTATAAGCCAGGGGCAAGACCATCCACTTTATGAACAAATATTAATAAATT
Source organism: Alteromonadaceae bacterium 2753L.S.0a.02 (assembly GCA_007827375.1). NCBI lineage: Bacteria > Pseudomonadati > Pseudomonadota > Gammaproteobacteria > Alteromonadales > Alteromonadaceae > Alteromonadaceae bacterium 2753L.S.0a.02. The sequence continues at coordinate 2,051,788 of VISH01000002.1, read as the reverse complement.
AACGGCTGTTGTGTAAGGTAAAGCAGCAAACGGAACACTTCTTGAACTCGGCAGCGTACGCGCCAACATTTGCAAAAATTCCTGCCGACTAATACCGTCACCCAATTGCATACGTTGCGCGCTGCGTCGCTGACGTATTATTTTTTCAGCGACTTGCGAACTTTCGAACGCCGTGCTCATTATATTATTGTCAGAGCTCGGTTGCGCAGAAATACTCGATGTTTTTTCAAGGAAGGGCAAGCTACTAATAATTTGTGGCCAATGCGCGTGTTCACCACTCAATTGGTTGGCACTGCCACGCCAATCAGTTACCCATCGTGCCAGCGTATTCCAAATCCCACTGTCGTCAACAATCTCGCTGTCGCGAGGTGCAATAAATGCAATCAAATCGGGATGCTCGGGTTCACATTCACTATTACTGTGGGCCAAGCCCAACACGTCAACAATCTCTTGATCGCTTGCTGTTGTGTCTGCTCGAATTTGCCAACCATGCATGGCCGCTGAATAACTCGCAGATGCCAGGGCATGGCCAACATCATGCTGACAATATCGTAATGCGCGCGCGCCGTATTTCCATTCTTCTCGCCAATGTATGGACGATAATCCCAAGGCTCCAAAACAATTTGGCTGCATTTTTTGAAGTTTTTGTGCTGTGGCTTCTGCGAGTACGGCGCGCAGTTCCAGAGCATGTTCGTGTGCGGCATAGTGGTAAATACCAGGCACAAATTTATGGTCGATAGCCTGCCATAAAATTATGTACGCCTCAGTAGGATGCAAATTACCGCTTGAAGGGTTGTGGCGCAGCGACCAACTTTCCATTCCTGTGGTTTTCCAGGCGCTTAAACCAAAAGCGAGTTCTAAAAATCGCGATAGCGATTCGCGTGTTAAGGGCGTTGCTTCAACAGTGCCTGTATAGAGGTCTGAGTATCGCACCGGCAAACATTCTTTTTGCAGCGGCAGAGCAAATAAGGGTGCGCCGTCGTAACGACGAAATGGGTTTGGCTGTGCATCCCAGTCTAAAAAACCGGGGCTTGGTGCATAGCCAGAGAAGCTGTGTTTGGTTACTTTGTGGTAGGCGCGTATTCGCGCAATCGCATTACTCATATGCCTAATATTCCATCTGCTTTCGAGCTGTATAAAATAGTTGATTCACATTTATTAACGCAATAAAAGTGCACCAATCAGTGCAAGCTCGAACCATGCACGCACACTGACTTCTAATAGAAAAATGATATTAAAAAACTGTGCTAGGAATACCCTGCAAACGAATTGCCAACTCCGATGCGAGCTAAGGCTCTGAATGGCATGTTTATTGAACTATACTCCCGGTTAACGACATTATTGTATTGAGGTGAGCTATGCGTGTAGGCGTTCCGAAGGAAATCAAAGCCCAGGAATTTCGTGTAGGTTTAACCCCGGCAGGCGCTCGGGAGCTTTGCATTGCCGGTCACGAAGTATGGATCGAAAGTAACGCAGGACAAGCCATTGGACTGAGCAACGATGCCTATCAAGCGGCCGGTGCAACAATCGTCGACAGCCCTCAGGAAATCTTCGCAGGCTGCCCGATGATCGTAAAAGTGAAAGAACCACAGCCCGACGAATGTCGTATGTTGCGGGAAAAACAGATATTGTTCACTTTCTTACATTTAGCGCCAGATCCCGTACAAACAGATCTTTTAAAAAAAAGCGGTGCCATTGGCATCGCCTATGAAACCGTAACTGACAGCAACGGTGGCCTACCTTTATTGGCCCCGATGAGCGAAGTTGCGGGTAGGTTGTCAATTCAGGCTGCGGCCCATTGTCTCGAAAAAATAAACGGCGGCTCCGGTATTTTACTGGGTGGTGTACCCGGTGTTGCTGCGGGTAAGGTATTGGTAATCGGAGGTGGTGTCGTGGGGCTTAATGCCGCACGCATGGCCATGGGGCTGGGCGCCCAGGTAACGATTGTTGATAAATCTCTGCCTCGCCTTAAAAACATTGACGAAATATTTGATTCCCGTATTGCAACACTCTACGCCACTCAGGAAACCATCGAACAACAACTGCAGCTGTCTGACGCCGTGATAGGTGCGGTACTCGTGCCGGGTGCATCGGCGCCCAAACTCGTACGTCGTGAGCAGCTGAGCTGCATGAAACCCGGCTCGGTGCTCGTAGATGTTGCAATTGATCAGGGCGGATGTTTCGAAACCAGTAAAGCGACTACCCATCAACACCCTACATTTATCGAACAAAATATTGTGCACTACTGTGTCGCCAATATGCCGGGTGCCGTCGCCAACACCTCCACTTGGGCATTGACCAATGCCACCCTCCCCTTTGTGATTGCGTTGGCAAATAAGGGCGTACTCGCACTGCAGGATAACCCCCACTTACTGGCGGGCCTCAATATTGCAGAAGGCAAAATAACGCACCCAGCGGTGGCAAGTGCCTACGGGGAGAGATGCTACACCGCTGAAGAACTCTTATTTACAAGTTGGCCGAGGCAAGCATGAAACTTCAAATCGAAAAACCCTATGTAGAAGCCATGGTAAGCCGCTTCAGTGAGCTTGAGTTTCTATCTGAACAGCTCAAGTTTGGCAGTCGTGCAGAGGTCGCCTTTCAACGATTTTCTGCAGATCACATGAATTACCTGAAAGATTTATACGCTGCTGCTGGCCCTACAATGGAAGGCCGTGTCGCGCACATTGCAACACTTCAAAGTGCCATTAGTGCCAACGATGAGAAATTCGACAAGGGCGATTTGGAAAAACTGGTTCCTGCTGTTACGCGTTTCCTCACAGAAAAAGCCATTCGAGGTTGGATGTTCAAAATCAATTCCGCCGGGAAACCGCTTGCCTACTTAGTAACCCGAGTTGATTTTACACCACCTGGCGAGGAAGAAAGCGGTCGCCTGCTAATAGAACTAAAAACCAACAGCCTCGGTAAAATTCAAACCGTGAATATCAGTATTCTTGAGAAAGATATTCACGGTAATAGCATTGCAGAAATTTTTGCTGAAAAAGGTTTTCTGCGGGAAACGGCTGAATTAATCGCGGCCTACGACAATTCTTCGGCCAAGTATTTTGATTGGCGATCTGAATATGGGCGTCAGTTTATTGCACGTGGTATCGGTATATATGCCGAAGATCCATCGTCGAGTCATCGCAGCCAAGACTGGACTCGCAAAAGTCTCGTGGTTTTATCCTCATCTGGCGGATGGGCAAAACTGGTAAACGACGAAGAAATTCTTCAAACCAGAGAACTCACCTTGGATGCACCCGGTAATATTCTCGCGAAATATTTGCGTAAAGCCGGAAAAAGCATGAACTACAACGACAAGGTGGAAAAAGAAACTGAAGCCTTGCAAGACGCCATGCCTGAAAATCTGTTTACGCAATTACCAGTGCACGGATACGTACTCATGTTTCACCTGGAGTTGCATCACCACCTTTGGGTGCATGTGGATGATATGGAAGAGTATGTCTATCAGCCGGAACTGAAAGACAAACTGGTATTACCCCCCGAACAAACCGACCTGATCGATATTCTCACCGCCGAAATGGACCTGCTGATGGATGACATCGTAGAAGGCAAGTCTGGAGGAACCACAGTACTCTGTGCTGGGCCGGCCGGTGTTGGTAAAACGCTCACAGCAGAAGTATATTCAGAAATCATTAAACGGCCGCTGTATCGCGTACATTCCGGGCAATTAGGTTTGAACGTTACCGAAATGGAAAAGGCCCTTAAAGACACACTTACCCGTGCGCAGCGATGGGGTGCGGTTATGCTGATCGACGAAGCGGACGTATATATAAAACGCCGCGACGACAATATCTCGGCAAACGCGGTCGTCGGCGTATTTTTACGGGTTTTGGAATATTTTAATGGTTTGTTATTTCTCACCACGAACCGAGTCAATGATATTGACGAAGCCATCGTTAGTCGTTGTATTGCTTTAATAAAATACCATCCCCCTGAGTTCGAAGACCGCTGTCGCATATGGGAAGTGATGAGCGAACAGTTTAACCTGATTTTAGAGCCAGGCATGACACAGAAACTTGCTAATGAGTTCCCTACAGCCTGCGGTCGTGATATCAAAGGGCTCGCCAAACTGGTAGCCAAATATTGCCAACACAAATCCGTTTCGCCAACCATGGATGTCTTTGAACGCTGCAGTATTTTTAGGGGGTTAGACCAACACCATGAGCGATAGCGTTAAAGTAGCAATCGCCAGTAAAGATGGCATTTCCGTAAACCTCCATTTTGGTCATGCCGACACTTTCTGGATTTATGAAATTACCGCCGAAAACTTTTCACTACTTGAAAAGCGCGAAGTCGATAAATATTGCCACGGTCACACTGGCAGTCAATCTGCAATGGCTAAGATTTTGGAAACCATTAAAGACTGCCAGGCGGTTTTTTCAGCAAAAATCGGTGATGGACCTACAGAAAAGCTTAGCAACATCGGCGTAACCTCCGTTCCGGAATACGCGTACGAAGCCATTGATGAGTCACTTCTTGACTACGCAGGAAAAATATAATGGCTCAACTTGAGCAATGGTTACAGGAAAACCCGCTTTCAGCGATTGAAGTGGACTGTAGTACAACCGTGATGCTCAAAATCCTGGACGGCAAATGTAAAATGTCTGCCACTGACAAGGTGGTTATGGCAACACTTTACGATGCCGTCAAACACCTCCCCGGCGACATTTTCGATAGCGATATGCACGCGTTTATTGATCACGCCAGAAATAATCTTAATGAAATGCTCAAGTTGGATATCTACGAAAAGCGTGTTCTTGCTGAAACCATGCTGTCTCGCCCCGTTATGAAAGCCTTCAAAGCGCGTATACGTACGCAGGGTTTGTTCGAGGTGTGTAACGTCTCTGATGTGGCCTTGTCGTAAATCCTACAACCGCTACCCTCGCGTAATCGGCTGCAATTTTTAATTACTTGATTTATAAAGAATTTATTTAATTAACCCCAACTTGAGCAGGGTCAAAAAAGGCAGATTTTTCTTGGCCAGCTATTTGCTAAATACCTTTCGAACGTAAAGAACGGGCAAGCAATTCCCACTTTCATTTCTTCATGGCTTAACAGGTAAAACTATATGAAGCTGAGTGAAATTGAATTTGAAGACGACGCATTTAAAGAAGCTGTTTTAGCAACAGGTTTGGAAAATGCTGAAGAAGTTACTGAAATTCGGGCACGTAAAAGTTCGATAGTTAAGGTTAACGGTTTAGAGCACTTCCCCAATTTGAGGTTACTCGACCTAACCCGCAACCGCTTAACAGATATCGATTTGAGCTCCAACCCCTTACTCGAAGAAGTCTACTTGGGTAACAACGAAATCGAAGAAATCGATTTAAGCGCTAATCCAAACCTCACCCACCTTGAGATTTTTATTAACGACATTTCCGAACTGGATCTAACACCGCTCACCAAACTGGAAAATTTGTACGCCAATAAAAACGATCTCACGGAACTTGACCTCTCAAACAACCCTTTTATTGAGCAAATTCAAGTAAGCGATAATGAGTTGGAAACCTTGGTGCTTCCCGAAAACGTTAAACCGTTCATCATTAAAGCAGAGAATACCAAGCTCGATGATGAAACCATAAGTCGACTGAAGGAATTGGTTACCGACCACAACCTTAAACTTTAATCCCCCAGATCAGGAGAACTCCCATGGCTGAGTTTTTTGTTTCACTAACTGCCGTAGACGACACCAAAGGACACGAAATCCACAAAAGTAACTGCGCAGAGCTGCCCGAATTAACCACCCTTAAATACCTGGGTTCTTTTGCAAGTGGCGATGCCGCTTACAAGAAAAGCCGTGGTTACTTTGATGCAGTTACCTATTGCCCCAAGTGTTTTGAAAAACACTAAAACAGGTATTTCCAGGCGAATTCTCGAGTAATCAGAATTCCAAGCGCTGGGTCTCTTCATCAGCATTGGTGATTTCGGCCCAGCGTAGCTTACCGTCTTCGTCAAACCCGTAAATATGTGCCAATTCAATATCGCCATAGACGACCTTATGAATGATGGCCTCACGCCCCTGATCATCGAGTACAGCTCCAAAAAAAGTATTTCTGTTTTCGATTTCAGCAGGTTCTAGCGGATTAACGAGTTTCAATGGTAGGCGCACGCCGGTATACGATAAATAGTAACGATCATAAGTGTTATTGGCTTTCATGTTTTTCCCCTTTAAAAAAAGGGGCTAATTTAACGGGGTTTCGATATGTCTGCAACGTTTCAAATTTCTGAGCAAGATGGGCTCTTTACGTTTAACCTACTGAGCGGTAAAGGCGAGCAAATGCTGATCGGCGGTGAGTTTGAAAATCGCGAAGCTGCTGAAAAAGCCATTCAGGACGTGCGCGTTGGTTCACTCATGAGCCAGCAGATCGCTGCCGGTAAAGTCGCCAGTGGCGAAACATTTTTCGTCATTAAAGACAGTGCTGGTCAAATCATCGCTAAAAGCCTGCTGTACGACAATCAAATGAGCTTCGATGCCGCCTTGCACGATGTTAAAGATAACGCCTGCGTAGCAGAAATCAGCGAGATGGCGTGAGGTAATTGTGGGTCTGGAACTAAAAATTTGTAAAGAGCTGGCAACCCTTAACGCTACCGCAATCGAATGGCAGGGTTTATCGAGTATCGTCAACAGTACATTGCCCGATTCTGATTTTCGGCGACTCTACAACGAAATGATTGCCGCATTGCCGGGCTGCTACGGCGTTGTGGTCGAGGCGCTCGCGCCACTCACAGCGATAGACAGCTATGAAAAATTTGAAACCCAATTCGATACTGCCCAGCAAGAATACCAACAAACATTTTTGCAGTACGCCAGTAAACCCAGGCATTTTACAGAGAGCGCCCACGAACATTACCTGGAGCTCTCTACCATGAAAGATATTAAAACCAGCTACCCCCTGCTCAAACGCACATTTGCTAATTTGTATGAGTTTATGGATAAATGGGTGACTAATGATGCCTGGATTGTAATGAGCGGTGACGTGGTTTTTAAGTCAACTAATCGCTTGCTGCTGGAAATAGTTACCTTTAAAAAACAAGACGTCGATGAAGCTTGGCTTATCTATAAAACAGCGTTTACAGGTATCGCGCAGTTAGCTTCCGTGTTGAAGCTCCAGTGTGAAACATTCCAGAAATAAACCGGCGAAAATCAGCACAGTGCTATCGAGCGCATAGATTAAACGCTAATCACGCAAGATTTCTCCCGGCGAATACAGTAAACCCCGTTCAGAAAGACTGGGTTTTCGCTGCGTATTACCATAACAATTTCCGGTAAGCTGACCCCGTGGTGTCGGATCACCTTCATACCCCCACACCCCCGTGTTCAGATTTAGCCAATAACGCCCGTTAGGCACTCTGCCGCAGGCCATCTGCTCCAAAAAAGCAATTTGCTCCGGAGCCATAAGTTGGCCGTTTACGACTACATAACGTTGCGCCATCGCTTCAGGAACTAGTAACACAAGGGTAAGCGCCATCACTGCACACAACCACCAAACGCCATTCAACAGCCTGTCTTGTCTGTTCATAGCTCGATCAACCTCGTACCTATTAAGGCTCTATTACGCGGCACTGCGGCAACTATCCACTCTTTACAAGCATTTAAACGCAAGCTTGCCCAAGACGCTGTGAACTTTTTCCCGCTGAATAAGTAATTTTTTCACAGTTTGCCCAGCATGTTACTGTTACTTTTTTGTACTCCGGCGAAAAGTTATATTCAGTTTTATAGCTCGACAGGCCACTATACTACTCGAATGTAAAGGGTAATTTGGTATCTTGCATGGACAGTAATAACCTTACACTCGTTTTAGTACTAATCGTATTAGCTGCAGCGCTCATCGCCACACCTCTATCGTGCCTGCTACTGGTGTCCCGGTATCGAAAAAAACATCTCCTCGCCATGCACACCATTTCTGGTGGCGCACAAAATGAAGTCACAAACATCCATCGACAAATCGAGCCCACTGCAAGCTTAAGCATTAATATTGAAGCTGCCGACAAATTAGTCGCAACAAAAAAAGCAACTGTTTATCAGCGTATCAGCAGCGTATTGCTTATATCTGGCGTGGTATATTCCCTGCTCACAACCTTACCTCCCCTGTTTTATTTCGGTGAATTTAGCCCCTACAGAATGTTGTTTCTAATGGTGGTTTACCTTTGGCCGACGGTAATTATTGCCGCGGCACTGGGATTACGAATGAAATATCCACTAAGCGTTTATTTCATCGTTTTTCTCGCAGTTTGCTTTTTGGTTATCGCAGTAAGTCGCCAGATAAATCTGTTACAGCTGTTGTTCTTTTGGGTTTATTCGGATTTTTTACTTTCGCTTGTTAGCGCCATGCTACTGGCAAGCCGTTGGCGCGCGATTTTCCCATTGGTGTTTGCCTTCTGGGTAACGGCACTTACTGGTACAGCTCTGGCAGATTACTGGGTAGTAAACAATGACACACGCCTTGCGACAGCAGCCGACATTATGTTAGCGCTTGGTTTGGGCTCGTGGGGTGCCATCATTACCTGGCTTGGTATTAGTCTGCTGGTGTTCGGCTTTTTGGGTGCATTGTTACTGCGAACGATCGGGGTTTACTACAGGAAAGGAGCGTTTAATGATATCAGCTTGAATGTCGCTGCACTTTGGTTAATTTTTGCAGTTTTCCACAATTTTAATTACGCCTTTCAAAGTGTCTTCGGACTGCTATGGGCAATTCTATGTTTCGCCATAACCTTCGCGTGTTATAAAATTTTCGCAACACATACAGTGTCTGCCAAAGGCCAAGCTTTAGTATGGCTTCGGGTTTTTGAAATGGGTAACCGAGGTCAAGCACTGTTTGGCAGTTTTTCAGTGAATTGGCGACGCCGTGGTCCTATTTACATGATTTCCGGGCCAGACATGAATCTCAGCCTTATAACCCCGCCCGAATTCATGAGATTTGTTTCGCTAAACCTCGGTTCACTTTACATTAAAGATGACCAATCCCTCCGAAAGCGCCTCGAAATGATACAAAATCCAGGCGCAGTTGATGGTTTTTATCCCATTGAGGAGTTGTTCTGCCACGCCAATACGTGGCAAGCGTCGGTGACGGCACTTATGGAGAATACAAAACGCGCAATAATGGATCTGCGGGGCTTTCAAGCCAAAAATACGGGTTGCCGGTTCGAAGTGTGCGAGGTGCTTAGACGGATTCCACTAAAAAACCTCTTATTTCTTATTGATGACCACACAGATAGCGAATATTTAACCGCTACAATTAAAGAGCAGTGGCAGCTCGTCGGCGGGAGTGGTGTCAACGCGAATGAACGTACCCCGGAGTTGCGTGTACTACACGTTCCTGACAAAGCCTTAAAATACAACGAGCTTGAAAAGCTTGCGAATCTCGCCGCTTAATTATTAGTCAATACGGGTAGGCATCTCAAGTTACATTCTGTTGCAGATCGTACAATGAGGTAAAAAACCTTGCTGTTTCATGTCGTAAAACGAACATCTGGAGCTCAGAAACACCCCAAGCGCTTGTAATTGAGATCTTATTTAACAATAAAATCATGGTTCAAATATTGCTAAAAATTATTTCCGACAGATCCTATAAGTTATACCGTTGTTAAGGGCTGTAATTCAGGACCCAAACCATGAGCGAACAATTAGCCTCCCAAACAGAGAAAGAAATCAACGAGCAAGCCAGTACCCACGGCTTGTTGCGATTCCAAAACCTGCCGTTGGATCCCGCACTGTGCGACCATTTATTTGATCAACTATGCCGCGAAATCGATTGGCAACAAGATTCGTTTGTGGCATTTGACCGTAAGTTTCTCATACCACGACTACAAGCTTGGTATGCCGATAAAGGCCTGCAATACCGCTATGCCGATAATTTGCTTGAAACTCAGCCTTGGATTGAACCACTCCTGCAATTGCGCCAAATAGTATGCAACACCACCGGCTATCCCTTTAATGCTGTGTTGGCAACCTGCTATAGAAGCGGCCGCGATCATGTTACCTGGCACAGTGATGACGAACGCGAATTGGGTGATGCGCCTGTGATTGCATCGCTTAGCCTGGGCGCATCGCGTCGGTTTCAGTTCCGCCACAAAGACCAGCGTCGTTCCGGCGAAGTAACTTTACACCATGGCGATTTTCTTGTGATGGAATCTGCTTTTCAACATCACTGGGAGCACCAGGTTCCCGAAGAACCCACAGTTCAGGGCTGTCGTATAAATTTGACATTTCGTCGTGTGTTTGGCGAGGCGAATAACTGATGATGAATTTTTATATGACACCGGGTTCGTGTTCCACCGGTATTCATATTTTGCTGGAAGAACTCGAGCAAATATTTAGCGCACACATTGTTAACCTGCCTGCCGGTGACAACCAAAAACCGGAATTTCTAGCGATAAACCCCAAGGGTACAATCCCCGTACTCGTCACTGACGACGGTCTCGTGCTAACTGAATTTCAAGCGATTGCTTGGTGGCTGGCGTTGCAATTTCCAAAAGCTAAACTGCTGCCAGAAAGCAACAACGACAAAGCACAAGCATTGGATTTAATGAGCTATATTGTTGGTACCATGCATCTCCAAGGCTTCACACGTATTTTCACAACTGAGCGTTACATGCAGCGCGAGTCCGACCGCGAAGCAGTAGAAGCTCAGGGGCGGATTATTGTGAAAAAAGGCTTTGCTTACATAAGTCAACAATTGGATAAAACCAAAGGTTATTTATTCGAACAATTTAGCGTTACCGACGCTGCACTTTTTTATGTGGAATTTTGGGCCAAGCGTATCGATTTACCAATGCCTGAATCCTGCCACAAACACTTACAACTCATGCAGCAGCGCCCAGTAGTGCAACGTGTTCTTGCTGAGGAAGGCTATCGCATTTAGCCTCAGGACGAAATACGCTAAACTGCCGGTTGAATGCCGATCAGGAGCCAAACCGTGAGCGTACAATTCCCAGCCGAATCCAAAATAATCGGGCAAGTACCGGTATTCCCGCTCAATATTCCATTGCTACCCCATTGTAATTTGCCATTACAAATATTCGAACGACGCTACCTTGATATGGTCGCGGATTGTTTGAGTAATGGAACCGGATTTATTGTTACCTTATTGAAAGAAGGCAACGCAGAGTTAGAAGTTTTACGCGACCTTCCTGTAGCGGCTAATTCTGGTGACTTGCCTTTTTACCGAGTTGGTACCTTTGCCGAAATTACTGATTTTGGTCAAAGGGATAACGGCCTATTGGCACTCTCGGTTAAAGGCGTGTACCGTTGTATTCTTGCTGATATCACGCAGCAGGATTCTGGATTGTGGGTAGCCCACGCCGCCAGTGTGCAGGACAATGGCGATCTCGACCCAAACCTTAGCACCGCGTTATTAACCTACCTTGAAGCTGCTACCAGCGAGCAAATCTGGCAACAACTCGAAACTGATCGAGCAGGCATTTCTCCGGAACAGGCCATGAATTATTTAATTACCTTGCTGCCCTTCCCTGGGAAGATTAAACAGATGCTGATAGAAACTGATTTATTGGAAGTAAGACAACAGAAACTGGTTGAGTTTATTCAATTGCTGAGTGCTAAACAGCGTGATCACAATTAGCTAAAGCATGACTACTCGGGTATCTTTGCAGAAAAACTTATTTCCAGCAATGTCGTGGCATCCATTCCAGTTCTTCCTGCCGGTTCGTAATGTTTGACGTTGACAGCCAACTGGTCAGTTATGTTGAGTTCCAAACCGTAATGAGCTGCCTGGTAATCTTTATCAAACACAAGGGGATTACCTTCGTTATCTTTGGCATCAGGGAAAAGGATTGTTGAATCCTTAATATTTTGGTAGTAGTACGAATACCCCGCGCTGACTGCCAGCGTACCCGCAATCGATGACTCCTTGCGATTAAACAACGGGAGTAAAATGTTCAGACCTAACTTAGCGTAACTTCCCATAACATCTTCCGTCTTGTACTCATCACTGGCATCCGTGGTAACGCTCTGTAGCTGAGTATACCTGGCCCCAGCCTGCCATCCAGCAAAACACCCATAGGCGCCGAAAGGAAAGTTACAGAATTCAAAAATGCGGAATTTAGCAACTCCCGAAAACATAAAGTTTAACTTACCCTGCTCGAGGTCCAATAATTTTTGTGAATTAGCGGACACGTGATCCTGAGAAGATGACACTTCGGCCATGTATATATTAAACGGGATCTTCCAGTTATCACTTAAACCTAAATCCATTTGCCACGCTTTCAATTTAATTGATCCACTATCATTATTGAATCCAAGACTGGCGCCCCCAAATCCTTCCAAGCGCTCTCCATAGCTAAAAATATTTGATACGCATACAAATCGCCAGCCCTCAAAACAGGGTGCTGCGTTACTGGCTTTTTGAATTTCGCTGTCTATATAGCCACTGAAAGTGAGCAATGTTTGTCTTGTGCCCTCACGATTAATTTTGGCTACCAACTCATCCGCGCTAATTTCCGGCCACACAGCATCCCAATTCCCGATATCTTCGACTATTATTTTAGCCATCTCTTCAGGGTTAATTGCGGGTTTATTCAGCTTGACTCGCGCTGCTAGCAACCTGGATAACTTTTCGTCTGAGTCTATAGTCAGCAATGTCGAAGCATTGGAACCCGAGACCCTATGTTTATACCCCAACGCCGACGTTAATGGGTTGGCAGATACTTCTACGGACATCAGTAAAATAATCAGAAATAAAAAGATAGCGTTTTTCATATTCCAAGCATTCCATAAGAAATTCATTTTTATTGAACTAGCAAAGTGCTGTAGGCAGTGATGTCAACAAGATCAAAACCGAAAAATCACTTCGCCTATACAATAGTGGCGCAAAACACTTTATTATCCCAGTGAAACTATTTTTTTGTTTATGAATTGTCTAAAGTCAAGGTTACAAAACCCCAATTTCCCTACTATTGGTAATGACAACAAGAGGGTTCTGGTATGAACAAACAACTGGTAGCAATCGCGTTACAAACGGATGGAACGATAGCGCCCCACGCAGGTCGGGCTCAAATTTGGCAGGTATTTGTCGTGGAAAACGGGGAATACGAAACTGTCTGGCAACTGCAACTTGAAGAGAATGGTTGCCTGCACGAATGGCACGTTCGCGGCGATGGCAATCGTCATCCCTTACATGGCGTTGATTTTGTGATAGCTGGCTCGGCAGGAGAAGGCGTTATCAATCGCCTGGCAGAACGCGATACGGCGTTAATAACAACGGCTGAGACCAATCCGCAAAAAGCCATAATCGGATTCATCAAAGACGCTTTACCAGAGGGTTTACCACACGATTCAGCAAGCTGTGGTGGCCAGGGACATCACTAAACCGGTATTGGTATCTAAAAAGGGAAGCTGTTTTCACAGCTTCCCTTTTTTATAGCACAGCCAACGATTAAACGCGCAGTAAAGCCTTGACCAGCTTTTCGCTCAATTGATCTTCCGTAAATTGTGGCTCATTGGGTGGATAAAGTTCAACCTCATCCATATTGAAACCATACTCTTTACCAAGTACGAGCATTTCCTTAATTTTCTGGCACTCTTTTAATTTAGCGCCTAATTCACTGTTAGTTTTTGCTTCTGCAGAAAAGCTCTTGATTTGCTGTAGAGACATATTTAGTTTCTCCTTATTTTAATTAAGCAGCATAGTATTCGCTACGTAACGCAACGAGTGTAGATTGGCTGATTTCTTTACTATCGCTGGAACGAACAACAGTGTAAGTTCCGGCATTCATTACAACTTCTTCGCCTTTTTCAGCAAAGGCAACAACATTGCGCTCCGGGTTGAGCTTACGCTTGTAAGTTCCCCCCATTGCTTCATTAAAACTAGCAACAATACCCGCATGTGGCGGATGATCGACAACCACCCACCAAGGAGCGGCAACAGCGTCATGTGGCCAAGAATCACCTTTAGGCTCTGGCGGTAAATAACGCTCCACCAGTAAATCTCCTGCTACGGCGTGTTGATAACGCGGTGCCTTATCGGCGGAACCATCACGGAACTCCAATACCTCAGCGCCAATGAATGGTTCAACCGCGTTAACAACGCGATATTTATTTCCGTCTAAATTTTCGTGTTCAAACATAAAAACCCCCGATACATTTTCTCGCAACAATAAAACAATAATAAGAAGCATTCACTTCAATTTTCACAGATTTAGCTTAGGGATTAATTCATACCTATGGAATACTGTGCTACTGAATAAGTAGCAAAAGAAAGGATTGGCAGTTATCACATAACAGCCGCCCTCACAGCAGCGCTATGCTCACTTACACACCAATTAAATCACTAAGCTAATTCTTGCAATCTTTCCGAAATGGCCAATAGCACTTCTTCATCTTCTTCGTTGTCGATGTTTTCAAGCGCTTCACGCGGTGCATTTTTCACCGCTTCCAAACGTACAGTCCAATCACCATCTTCCAACAATGGAAGCACATCACTGCCTTTTAATCGAGATGCAACTATACGTCTAACTTCCGGCTCTTTGTCGGTACACATTAAACCGAGACTTTCTTCCGGCAAGCGATTGGCGACAATTTTTCTAACCTGAAGGTCTGGGTCACGTATAAAACGAAACAAACGGCCTTCTGATATACGCTGTGCAACATATGCCCTTACCAGATAATCTCGATCGTCAGCCATCGCTTCAAGCTGATCTTTGGGAATGCGATCTGCCACAGTTATACGAACTTCGCGATCATCGTCATCCATTAATTGATACAATTGTTCTCTCGGCAATCGGTAAGCCACTGCACGCCTTACCGCTTCATCAGGATCGGAAATCATCCGATCTAATGCATCAACGGGCGAGTACCGCACTGCAATCGCACGCCGCTCCCAAAAATCATCGCGTAAATACACTTCCGCATACTGAGGGTTGAAACGAAAAAATCGGTCTATCTGGCGTCCGCTATCAACCTTTACACACACATCACCCGGCGAACAGCGGCCCCCTAACAAAAGGTTCGCTTTATAGGAACAAAAACGACAATCCGCTACCGGTGTTTGGTCTACAGAGTGGTCGATTGTGTCAGACGGCGGCTTATTCACATTACTTCTCTTGTATTTCAATCTTCTGGAATAATTTCGGCAAGCACAAAACCCGATGCGTTCTCTAGATCATTGGTAAGCACCGAGCAGTGGTCCTTCGAATTTACCACATAAATCGCAAAAGCTTCTTCTTCGTGTACCGGAGTTCCTGCAGGAATGTCATCTTCCATACACCAGGTAAAATGCTTACCTGGGAATTTTTCGCGAAGCGCAGATATCACTGCTTCAGACAACCCATTTTCTTTAACGTAATCGGCAACTTGACTGAGTTCTTGTTCTGCGATCATGAAACGTTTTCTCCGTAAAGCTTTACGCCAATCGATGGTTTACCCATCGCTTTCAACAACCAGGGCGGTGGATTATCTTGCGATAAAACACCTTGTAATCTTAATAAGGCTTCGTTTGCTAAAACGGGTTTGTCCAATTTAATAGGATGCAACCCGACTTTCACGACCTTTGCAGTGGCCTGTGCGCCGATAGCCGTGGTGTACAACAAAGCGCAATCTTCCAGCAATGTCGCTCGCTTCTGCGCGCGCTCCGAACCTTTAATATTTTGCGAAGGCTCGCGAATATCTATTAGCCTAATATATTCAGGCGAAACCTGATAAATCAAAAAACGAACACAGTCGCTAAATTGTGCATCGATATTTTCACCGCTGTTTGACGCGCAGGCTACTCGAATAGAGCCCTTTATCTCGCAGAATACGCCTTGCTCAAATTCCGGTTTTGGATTCAGAAACTGCCGAATACCCCGGCCTTTCAACAAAGCAAAGGATTTTTCGAAGCGTTCGCTGTCAATTCCCTCCAGCATCTCACCTGCCAGACTTTTGACTTTTTTAGCGCGTAGCTTATCGAGTTTAGCGGGTGTAATAGGTTCACCCATAATACGAATCAGCAGCTTCAAAAATTCCGTGGTTTCAACGGTTTCCAATTCTCGAACCGCTAAACCAATTCGCAGCGCTACTTCATCGTTAAGTGGCTGCGTGTTCACGGCGCTATTCGCCTCCGCCGAGCCTTTTCGCGCGAACGGTTATGGGCAACTTTGGTGTTGCGATCGGATCTATGTGATAACTGGAACCGTCAGCCAACACTACTTCGCCACCCCAAGTTTCCTCGGTATCATGCTCGATAGAAACAATATTTTCTTCGAGGTCTCGCTTGGCAACGTAAAGGGTGAGTTGTCCTTCGTTGTTTTTGCGAATCATCACACTGGGCATACTCTTCTCCAACTCATTTAAAAGATGCCGGAGTTCGTGCAAACCAAACTCCCTCCGGCAAAAGGTGCAATAATCGAGGGTAGAACTCTGGTAACCCAACATTTACTGTAACCGGGTAACAAGGCACACCAAACTTCCCGAATGCTTTTTCCCAGTCGCATGCAAGCTTGCCACGGGTAAAACAAACCTCTTACATCGCATCCAGCAAAAGAATTGGGCGGCACCCGCGTATAAACTTTTTTCTACAGAGTGTGTAGAACAGATGCCGCCCGGTACAACTTAGAAAGATACGTATTAACGAATCAAGTCGTAGTTGTAGTCAGTTGTTTGCATGCCACGAGTTTCGTCGTCAAGACGCTCAAGCACTGCATTAACCAAAGTTGTCAACATTTGCATGGCGCCTTCGTAACCCATAGTGGTTTGACGATGCAGGTGATGACGGTCAAAAATTGGGAAACCGATACGGATCAGTGGAACTTCGTGCTCTTCGCCTTTGTAAAGCGTGTCACGTTGAATGAACTTACCGTAAGAGTTACCAATCATGAAGTCTGGCTTATTGGTGAATACCAGTGAACGCATATGCCACAAGTCTTTACCAATGTGAACTTCACTGTTAGCGCCGTAATGAGAAGTTTCTAACAACGCATCCATCGCCTTTTTCCAACGCTTGTTAGCATTGTTACAAAGGATATGGACAGGCTCAGCACCCAGCTCAAGAAGGAACTTGGTCATACCACGAACGAAGTCTGGGTCACCCCAAAGAGCAAACTTCTTGCCGTGTAACCAGGCGTGTGAGTCAGTCATCATGTCAACCAGACGACCACGCTCTTTAGCGAGACTATCAGGGATAGGTTGACCAGAGATTTCGCTCACTTTCATGAGGAATTCGTCGGTCCATTCCAAGCCCATGGGGATCTCGGTACGAGGTGCTTCGTGCTTCCAGGTGTTGCGAACAAACTTTTCAGTTTTAACTAACTGCCAGTGTTGCAATAACAAAGTATCTTTCGCGTTGGGAGCGTCTTTAACTTCATCCTGGGTAGTACCACCAGCGTACATACGGAATTCACCGTCTGCAGGGGTGTCCAGAATTTCGTCTGGATCAGACAACATGGTGAAAGGCACATTCATATCGGTCAACATACGCTTGATAACACGATAGTTACCGAGGTAAGTTTCGAAACCGGGAACAACGTTAATTTTACCGTTGCTGCCAACTTCTTTGCCTTCCATATGATTGAGGGTGAAGTAACGAATGATACCCTCGAACATGTTATCCCAACCGGTAGTGTGGCTGCCCACGAAGCTTGGGGTATGAGCAAAAGGAACGGGGTATTCTTTTGGAATGTGACCTTCGTTCTTAGAGTTGTTGATGAACGCGTTGAGGTCGTCACCAATAACTTCTGCCATACAAGTGGTTGAAACCGCAATCATGTCAGGCTTGTAAGTTGCCTTACAGTTTTCCAAACCGTCTTTCATGTTCTGCTGACCACCGAATACTGCGGCGTCTTCAGTCATGGAATCGGAAACACATGAGATTGGCTCTTTAAAATGACGGTTAAAGTAAGTACGGAAGTAAGCTACGCAACCCTGTGAACCATGTACGTAAGGCATGGTTTTTTCAAAACCCAAAGAGCACAAAACAGCACCAAGTGGCTGACAGGCTTTTGCTGGGTTTACAGTCATTGCTTCACGAGCGAAGTTCAACTCTTTATATTCTTCAGTAGTGGTCCACTGGAATACTTCGTCGATCTTTTCCTGTGAGTGCTTTTCTTCAAAATTGTCTCGCTTGTTGGCGAGGGTATCCCGGTATTCTTGTTCACGGAACAAGGGATAACTGGGCTTGATGTCTTCAACGTCTTGACTCATGACAATTCTCCTTCCGCGCCACCAATCTGTGGACAAGCGGATTTGAGCTCCAGTTACGGCCACGTACAGTCGCGTGAGACTGCACGCGAACCGAACTGGAGGAGTTTACTGTGTGGAGTTGCAATTACTTTACATAAGCTGAAGCTTATGCAGTCGCTGCAATCTCCTCCTCTGCTGTATCAGATTTTTTCCAGGGGGCAGCCAGCTTGTTCCAGCATGGGTTGTTCAGGGTCATGTCCATATCGCGAGCGAAGATGGCAAAACCATCAAAGCCGTGATAAGGGCCTGAGTAATCCCATGAGTGCATCTGACGGAAAGGAATACCCATCTTTTGGAAGATGTATTTTTCCTTGATGCCTGAACCGATCAGGTCTGGCTTAACACGCTTAACGAATTCTTCGAACTCGTAACCTGTTACATCATCGTAAAGCAGAGTAGCGTCGCCCATTTCTTTCAAGGTACGATCGTAGTCGTCGTTGTGGCCAAACTCGTAACCAGTACCAACAACTTCCATACCCAAATCTTCATAGGCACCAATAACGTGACGAGGACGTAAACCACCTACGTACAACATTACACGCTTGCCTTCGAGGCGTGGACGGAACTTATCAATTACGGATTGCCATTCTGGCTGATACTTGGCGATAACTTCTTCGCACTTAGCCTGAATGCTCTCGTCGAATTGCGCAGCGATCTTGCGCAGAGATTCGGCGGTTTTGGTAGGACCAAAGAAGTTGTACTCCATCCAGGGGATGCCGTACTTTTCTTCCATGTGACGCGAAATGTAGTTCATGGAACGGTAGCAGTGAACCAGGTTCAGCTTCACCTTAGGAGTGAGTTCCATTTCAGACAAGGTACCATCACCAGACCATTGAGCAACAACACGCAGACCCATTTCTTCGAGAAGGATACGTGAAGACCAAGCATCACCACCGATGTTGTAATCGCCGATAATTGCTACGTCGTAGTCAGTTTGCTCGAAGCTGTTGTCATCGTCACGAGCACCGAGTACCCAGTCACGAACAGAGTCGTTGGCAATGTGGTGACCTAAAGACTGAGAAACACCGCGGAAACCTTCACAGCGAACAGGAACAACAACTTTTCCGTGCTCTTTCTGCTTGGCTTTAGATACCGCTTCAATGTCGTCACCGATCAAACCGATCGGACACTCAGACTGAATGGTAATACCTTTGTTCAGCGGAAACAGGGTTTCGATTTCGTCAATCATTTTGGCGAGTTTTTTGTCGCCACCGAAAACGATATCCTTTTCCTGGAAATCCGAGGTGAAGTTCATGGTAACGAACGCGTTAACACCGGTTGTACCAATGTAGTAGTTACGACGACCGGCACGAGAATATTGACCACAACCCACGGGACCGTGAGAAATGTGAATCATATCCTTAACAGGACCCCAAACCACACCCTTGGAACCAGCGTATGCGCAACCACGAATGGTCATAACACCGGGCAAAGATTTCTTGTTAGAAGTGATGCACTTTTTACTCTGCTCCAACGAAGTATCGTTAGGTGACAAGTGCTTTTCACGATTCTTTTTAGCTTTTTCTGGATAAACCTCCAGAACTTCTGATATGAGGGCTTCAACCTCTTCGCGTGACATCTCAGACATAATTGTCTCTCCTGAAAGTGTATTTCCGGGTAATAGGCGAGCACTGAAAACAGTGCCCGCCTAGCTAAGCAAATTCGCTTGCCCCGCCGTTTACTTCCTCAGGATCAAACAGCTTCTGCTTCTAATTCAGCAGCTGTTTTACCTATAATGCTTTCGTCTTCTTCTTCCATAATACCGAAGTCCATCAGCAGCTCTTCCAGCTCATCCATAGTGATAGGAGTAGGAATTACCAACTTCTTGTTTTCGATAATTTTGTTAGCAAGAGCACGGTACTCGTCAGACTGCTTAGCAGCTGGATCGTATTCGATACAAGTCATACGACGAATTTCTGCACGCTGAACAACGTTGTCACGTGGGATGAAGTGAATCATTTGAGTGCCGAGACGCTCAGCCAAAGCAATGATGAGTTCATCTTCACGGTCAGTGTTACGGCTGTTACAGATCAGACCAGCCAGACGCACACCGCCAGAGTTAGCGTACTTAACAATACCTTTAGAGATGTTGTTGGCAGCGTACATAGCCATCATCTCACCAGATACAACGATGTAGATTTCCTGTGCCTTGTTTTCACGAATAGGCATTGCGAAACCGCCACATACAACGTCACCCAGTACGTCGTAGAATACGAAGTCGAGATCGTCTTCGTAAGCGCCTTCTTCTTCCAGGAAGTTAATTGCAGTGATTACACCGCGGCCGGCACAACCAACACCGGGCTCTGGACCACCAGATTCAACACACTTAACGTCGCCGTAGCCAACTTTAAGTACATCTTCAAGTTCCAGATCTTCAACGGTGCCAGCTTCGGCAGCCATTTCCATAATGGTGTTTTGAGCTTTAGAGTGAAGGATCAATCGAGTTGAGTCCGCTTTAGGGTCACAACCAACGATCATTACTTTCTTGCCGGCTTCTGCCAGGGCAGCAACAAGGTTTTGTGTAGTAGTAGACTTACCGATACCACCCTTACCGTAAATCGCACATTGACGCATAGCCATGGTACTTATCTCCTCAGTTTGTTCGTTTTGTTCGTCCACCCACGCAGAGCGCAGACATACACCCTCTGAAGAGCATGGTTTGTGCCATACCGCCTATAACCCTCTTAAGTTATTGATTTATAAGTATTTACCCACTTATAGCTGAGCGACACACCCCGGTATTGTTAGTAACAAAACCCTTTTTGTGTTGTGCCAATAGCGACAATACGACAAAGCAAAAAAATAGATTTAATTCCCTCGAAAAATTTGTAGTAAAACAAACAATTTGTTGCGTAAAAACGAATTCGCTTTTTGCTACACAAAATTAATTCTTTATATTTCAATAACTTTTGCTTGGCTCAGTAATTGCTCTTAGGGTTGACGATAATTAAATTCATTCTCAATTTCAGGAGAAGCGCTGTGACAACCGACTACACGCAACTAATAGAAGGTATACAAAAGGGCGACATAGTTCCTTATATTGGTCCCGGTTCACTGGCCGGTGTAACCAGCAAACAAGATGGTGCTGATATTGCCGCTGACAGTGACAGTCTTATTATGGCAATGACTGATGGTCAGCCATTATCGCCACGACTGATGTACGAATTCCCCCGCGCCGCCATGCACCTTGAAAATAAAAAAGGTCGCAGCTTTATAGAAAATTGTCTCACCAAACTCTATGGCGATACCGCGTGGAGTGAATCGGAGTTACACAAGTGGTTGAGCGATTTAAATGCGCCTTATGTTATCGACGTTAATCGCGACACACAGCTACAGAATTTTTACGCGTCAAGAGAACATACCTTAGTGGTTGGTGTAGCGCGCATTGCTGCACACCCCTATCGTTTCGATATTTATCATTATGCTAATGGCGAGTACAAACTTATTGAGCTCGACGCAGTTAAAAAAGAATTACCGGTACTATTCAAGCCTCTGGGTAGCCCCTTACCCAAACCCAGTTATATCGCCAGTGATGCCGATTTTGTCGATTACATCACCGAGCTAATGGGCGGCTTCGCAATTCCCAGTTGGTTGAAAGACTACAGACAGGGCAAACAATACCTGTTTATGGGTATGCGGTTTACCCGCGACACAGAGCGCATGGTAATGAGCGATATTATTTATAGCGCCGATCAAAAACTAACAGGTTGGGCAATGATTGCAGAACCAACTGACAAGGAAAAACGTTTCCTTGCCAAAAAGAATATCGAAATAATTGAGCAGGACTGGGTTTCGCTATTAGAAACAGCTGCCAGTAATGCAGCCTAATTTATTAAATACTACTGGAGTAAAATCATGATTTTAGAAACTTACGCGGAAAATGCGCTGCTCTGCAATGTCAGTGTTAGCAGCGAAACGTCTACGGCCGGCACCTATGCTTTTCGTGGCGATATGGTTATCGTTGAAGGAGAAATTGCCGATGCGCAAGGTCGCCGTCACCCGCCAAAAGCTGTTGTTAAACAAGCAGTGGTTTTAATCACCGCAGATAAAATGTCACTAATCGCCGGTTTAATTGATGATCTGGCTACCTTGCCAGTATTTATAGAAAAATACGGTAGTGATTTCGCCGACGACATCACCTTGATGTTGTATATAGCAAACATCAGTCGCCCTATGATTATCGACATCGAAGGCTTAAAAGTAACTGCAATACCTCACGATGGAGGCGCAGTCTGGACGCTTTTAATGGATGACATTCGCCTTGAAAAGTCCGATTTTAAAGGCCAAAGTGCTGAAGACAAAGTGATCACAATGGTTGAAGGAATTGCTGATTTCAAACCCAAGTACGAAGAGAAAAGCTACAACGACGCACTGGGCTTTACTGTAGAAATTAAAAAAGAAGCGCGCGGCCCGGTTTAAATAGCCGCACATAAAGCTGCCATGGAGCCTTCCTTTGCCCTTGGCAGCTTTCTTACAATTTCAGTAAAATAGCAGTTCTGGTTAAATTTGTTATTGAGGGTATTGCATGAAATACAAGCAGCCCCTGCTTTGCTGTTTGCTGCTGGCAATATCTAGCCTTTCGAGAAATACTGCTGCAGAACAGGCAACTATTGCGGTCGCAGCGAATTTTACAGCGCCCATGAAAGCCATTGTGGCGCAATTTGAAAAAACATCCCCCCACCAAATACGTCTTTCTTTTGGCTCTTCTGGAAAGTTTTTTGCTCAAATCCGCCAGGGTGCCCCCTACGATGTCTTATTTTCCGCAGACCAGGAAAAACCCAATGCATTGATAATGCAAAAAATGGCCGTAGGCGACAGCTGCTTTACATACGCCTTGGGAAAACTTGTTTTGTGGTCTTCGGATAAGCAACTTCTACTTTCTGGCAACAAAGCCTTACTCAACGGCAATTTCAAAAAGTTGGCTCTCGCAAACCCACGTCTCGCGCCCTATGGCTTAGCCGCACAACAGGTACTCGAGCATCTTTCCTTAAAGCCTGCGGTATCTGGAAAATTGGTGCTGGGCGAGAATATCGCGCAAACTTTCCAATTTATACACAGTGGCAACGCCGAATTGGGGTTTGTCGCCGTTTCCCAGTTAGCTGCGCTACAAGCTGACAAAAGGGGCTCAAGCTGGGAAATCCCTGCGAACCTATACACCCCCATTCGCCAGGACGCAGTGCTGTTGACCAGAGCTAGCAATAACGCGGCGGCCCGAGCCCTCATAGAGTTTACAAAAACGCCCGCAGCCCGCACACTGATAGAAAATTACGGTTATTCTCTGCCTCCCATACAATAGAGACTCTCAATGCAGTTTTTTTCAGCCGCTGACCTGCAAGCCATTTGGCTAACGGTCAAATTGGCGTCCCTTGTGACCATACTCCTGCTGTTGGTAAGCACCCCTATTGCGTGGTGGTTGGCACGTAGTAATTCGCACTGGAAAGGCTTTGTAGGAGCGATTGTTGCCCTGCCGCTGGTATTGCCGCCCAGTGTGTTAGGTTTCTACCTGCTGCTCGCTATGGGGCCCCATGGGCCTATTGGAGCCATTACCCAAACCGTTGGGCTCGGTACCCTGGCATTCACTTTTCCAGGGCTCGTGGTTGCCTCGGTTATTTATTCCCTGCCGTTTGTTGTACAGCCCATTCATAATGCCATTGAAGCATTGGGGCGTCGCCCCTTGGAGGTTGCAGCAACTCTGCGCGCGGGCCCCTGGGATACTTTTTTTCACGTCGTTCTGCCCCTCGCAAAACCCGGCTTCATTACGGCGGCGGTTTTGGGCTTTGCCCATACTGTAGGAGAATTTGGCGTAGTGCTTATGATTGGGGGCAATATCCCTGAAGTAACCCGTGTAATATCCGTACAAATCTATGATCATGTCGAAGCCATGGACTACGCTAATGCTCACGCCCTCTCGGCCACCATGATCTTATTCGCATTTGTGGTTTTAGCAGTGCTATACAGTTTTAACAAACAAGCCCATCAAAGTGCTGTTTGGCATGGTCGCTAAGCTATGGGCGAGATCTCTGTAAAGGTATTTTTAAAGCGTAACGAATTTACATTAAACGTAGATATTGTTTTGCCTGGTAACGGAGTAACCGTTTTTTACGGCCACTCAGGTTCAGGTAAAACCACTTTGCTACGAACAATTGCCGGTTTGGAACGTGTAGCAAATGCAACTATTGTGTTCAATAATCAGCAATGGCAGAGCCAAACCCAATTTACACCGGTGCATCATCGCCCTCTCGGTTATGTTTTCCAAGAACCCAGTTTATTCGAACACTTAAGTGCGCGAGCCAATCTCGCCTTTGCCCAAAAACGTGCCCGAAAAAACAGCCATAATATCGATTTTCAACAAGTTGTTGAGTTGCTCGGAATTTCCCAGCTTCTCGAACGCTACCCCGCCCAACTATCCGGTGGCGAACGTCAGCGCGTCGCAATTGCCAGGGCCTTGTTGGTTAATCCACAATTGTTGTTAATGGACGAGCCGCTGGCATCCTTGGACCAGGCGCGTAAACTCGAAATTCTGCCCTACCTCGAAAAATTAAAACGCGAATTGCAACTGCCTATCATCTACGTAACCCATGCACCGGATGAAGTGGCACATTTGGCAGATCACTTAATCGTGTTGGATAAGGGCCAGGTGGTCGCCAGCGGAACATTAGCTCAAACGCTTTCCCGACTGGATTTCCCTGTAAGACTCGGTGAAGATGCCGGGGTGGTTGTGGAAGCCAGAATTACCGAGCGCGATCAACATTGGCAGCTCGCTAAAATTTCATTTCCCGGCGGCCATTTATGGTTTCGCGACAACGGAATCTCTGTGGGTGAAACTGTGCGGGTACGTATTTTGGCGAGAGACGTGAGCCTATCGCTCACTGAACACGATGACACCAGTATTATTAACATTTTACCGGCAGAAGTTTTGGAGTTGAACACCGACGACCATGCAAGTTTAACACTTGTTAGATTAAAGCTCGATACCACAATCATTGTGGCTAGGGTAAGTAGCCGATCTGCAACTAAATTACAAATAGCGCCCGGAAAAAAATTCTGGGCGCAAATTAAATCGGTAGCAATTGTTCAGTAAATGTAAGCCTCAATCGCTTTCTAGCTTGCCAGATCTTCCTCTTCGCCTCGCTCAAAGCGAATACGCTCTTCTGCAGAATCTCCAAGGTGTTTAGCAAGCCAGGGTGGTGGAGCATTCTTCATAACTTCCTGCAGCTGCCCAATAATCTCTATGGCTTCGCCGCCATCCACTTTTTTGATGGGATAGACGCCGGCACGCACAACTTTTGCTGCTGCTGGGCCACCGACAGAAACAACATACAAAACCTGACAATCATTAATAAGATTGGCTCGAAATGCATTGCGATCGTCAGATAAGTCGGCTTCAAGCGCAGAGCGCAAATCGACCAGCTGGCAAGTTTCTGCTGTAACTTGATATATAAGAAACCGTAAGCAACTCCCAAAATGACCGTCGAGTTTTTCTCCGGTGTTTGATGCGATTGCAACACGCACAGAACGTGGTGGGAGTTCAGTAAGCGGCTGAGGCGTGGGTAAATTATCCAGATCAGTTTCGCCCCATAGAATGCGAACCGCTTCTTTCATTTCAGGCAAACCTATACCGATATCTTCACCATCCTCTTCACCGTCGGCGCTTGCGAATCCAGTTTTCAGATCAGTTACCGTTACGGTGGTAAGACTCTCTTCATTAATTTCACCTTCAATACGTTGGTGAAGAAGGTCGAGTAGCTGCCCAACGTCAATGCCTGGTAAAACCCTGGCAGCCAGGGCGATACGCAGAGCGGATTCTCGATTCATATTGGGTGTTGCCATAGTGAGCGCCTCAAATTTTTATAAAATAAACTTCATGTAAATAAGGTGAAATTAATCGTCATCCTCATCATCGTCTTCATCAACAACGCGTGTGATTTTTCGATAAATTTCTATACGGTCGCCGTCTTTCAACGGGTTTTCCAGTTTCACGAAGCGCCCGTAAATTCCTACCTTGTGTCGTTTGAGATCGATTTCCTGGCACATTTTCAATATACCGGAATTTTCGATTGCGTCGCCCACGGTCGCATTGTCATCGACCTGGCATTGCAGCATGACCTGCTTATCGCCCGCATAAATTAAGCCTACTCTCATAATGCTTACTCCGTACCTCGTCGGGTAAAACTCAGGTTTGGATCGCAACCAGTTCTTTCTCTTTTTCGGGAGAACCCGATGCGGCTATGCGATCATCGACCACTCTTTTTAAAGCAATCATCACACCTAGCACAATGAACCCTCCAGGCGGTAATATTGCCAGTAACACACCAGAATCCACGTCTACAAAAGTTATTTCGAGCCAGTGAAAATTCGGGCCCAATAGAGAAGATGCGTGGGCGAAAAGCGTTCCGCTGCCGAGTATTTCTCTAGCCCCCCCAAGCAAAACCAAAGCCCAGGTGAAACCAAGACCCATGCCGATTCCATCCATTAAGGAAGCTAATGGGTTTTGCTTCATGGCAAACGCCTCTGTGCGACCGAGAATTGCGCAATTGGTAACGATCAAAGCAATAAATAGCCCAAGCACTTTATAGAGTTCGTGCATCCAGGCATTCATGGCCAAGTCCACCAAGGTAACGGTGCCTGCAATAATGGCGATCATTACCGGGTTGCGGACTTCTGCTGGAATTGCGTTTCGCATTAACGAAACGAGCACACTCGAAATGACCAATACCGCGGTAGTGGCAATACCCATTCCCAATCCATTGGTAGCCGATGTGGTTACCGCCATAACAGGACAGAGGCCAAGTAACTGCACTAACGCAATGTTATTTTCCCAAATTCCCAGCGTGAAATAGTCTTTATAACTTTTAACAGGTTCACCATTGGTAGTGGCGCAAGTACTGCAATCTTCATGGCTTTCTTCATGACTCATGGCGCACTTACCTCTTTTTTGCTCGCTGCTGAATCACCGGCAGCGCTTAGTTCATTGGCATGCCTGGCGTAAAATTCCAAACCACTCACAACGCCTTTAACGACGGCGCGTGGAGTAATAGTGGCACCGGTAAATTGATCGAACTTACCGCCATCTTTTTTCACTTTCCAATCAGACTTATCTGTTTTCTTGAAGGATTCACCGTTAAAACGCGTAATCCAATCGCTGATGCCTATCTCAATTTTATCGGCAAGCCCAGGAGTTTCTTTGTGACTCAATGTTCGCAGTCCGAGTATCTCGCCTTCGGTGTTTACGGCAACCATCAGAGTTATTGTTCCGCCATATCCTTCCGTTTCAATTTGAAACACAAGCGCATTGACAACACCCTTGAATTTTGCGAGATAAATTTCAGTGGGTTTACTGGAAAACTGCTCATCAGTAATAGACACAGTTTCAGACAGCGGATCATTATCAAAATATTGTGACGGCAGTACCTGTGCCAATAACTCAGCCCTATCTTCTGCCAAGCGCTCCTGAATAGGTAGATATGTGGCCTGTTGACCCACCATTAAAAGCAGGGTTACCACTGCACACATAAAACCCAGTATGCCCCCCTGATAATCAACGCGGCTTCGCAGGATTTCCAATTTCGCGGAAAGTGCCATGCTCATCGTCGTTTTACCTCGCGCGTCAGATCAACAGAAGACATTTGTGGCAGAGGTTTGCCACTCGGAAGACGCCCATAAACTCGCGGCTTAAAATATCGATCGATGAGAGGCGTGAGGGCATTCATAAACAACACAGAAAATGCCACTGCTTCAGGAAAACCGCCCCAACTGCGAATAATAAATATCACAGCCCCGCAACCAGCGCCGAAAATTAACTTGGCGACACGGCTTATAGGAGACGTAATCGGATCGGTCGCAATAAAAAACGCCCCCAGAAGTACACCACCGGAAGTTAAATGGAATATAAACCCAGCGTAATTATCACTATTGGCCGTTTTAAAAATACTTGAAAGTACTGCCAAAGTTACCAAAAGCGATACCGGAATTTCCCAGCGAATAATGCCCCGCCATAGCAGAAATACAGCACCTAACAACACCAGAACTTCCGATGTTTCACCCATGCTACCGGAGCTGAAACCGAGCAGAGCTTTCCACCATGAAAAATCATTTGCCAAAATATCGTTGGCGGATTGATCCATGGTCAGCGCCGTTTTTAAATGCCCCAGCGCCGTTGCGCCGGTGAGACCATCGGGCGCGGGCGCCGACATAAAAGTAATCGCAAGCGCCTCGTTAAAGCTGGGAGCCAGTTCGCTACCTAAAGGCGCAGGGGAAACCCAGCTAGTCATATATACCGGGAAAGTTATCAACAGTGCGGTACGAGCCAGCATAGCTGGGTTAAAAATATTCTGGCCGATGCCACCGTAAAGCTGTTTGCCAATTGCAATCGCAAAAAAGGAACCAACAACACCAATCCACCAGGGCGCCCAGGGTGGTAGCGTGATTGCAATTAACCACCCGGTTAGCAGTGCCGAACCATCTAACAGCCGATACCAGGGTTGTCGCAACCAATACAAACACAACAATTCACTGAGCAGTGCGGCGCCGCAAGTTACCAGGAATAAAAATATCGCGGGCCAACCAAACAAATACAAGCCAAACGCAGTACACGGAACCAAGCCAATACAAACGTGTAACATAACACCCGTGACAGAAATGCCCTGGTGCGCGAACGGTGACGAAAAAGCAGCGGCATCGCTCATGCAGATTCCTCTTCTTTCTGGGGTACATTTTCTGAAATCTGTTCTGAAACGAGTTGACCCGTTGTGCTCGTCTCTGCCACAGAATCATTTGCCGGAGCGGCTGCTTCTGTAGCGGGTTTTTTAACAGGACGTTTTCGAGATGCTTTCTTGGCAGCTTTTTCAGCGGCTTTGGCAGCCTTCTCCGCTTCGATACGTTCCTGTTTGGCCACACTGAGTTTCACTGTGTATTCCATCTTTTTGGCAGCAGCGCGCTTGGTATCCTGCTCGCCCTTGGCGTATTGGAAGTACTGCACAAGAGGAATATGTGAAGGACAGACATAGGCACAACTGCCACAAAGAATGCAATCTTTAAGACCGGCAGAATCGGCGCCATCAAAATCATCAACGCGCGACCGGGCAGCCATTTCCAGAGGTAACAAACCCATCGGGCAGGCTTCAACGCAGCTCGCACAGCGAATACAGGGGGATTCTTCACTTCGCGGGACTTCGTGTTTGGCCAACGCCAGAACACCCGTTGCCCCCTTAATGGTGGGAACTTGAAGTGTGGGTAAGGGCACACCCATCATTGGGCCACCAAGTACCAATTTCGCAGGGTCTTCCGTTAGACCGCCACAGGCATCAATAAGATGCTGAACCGGTGTACCAACCAGCGCATCGATATTTCTGGGACGAGTAACCGCACCTCCAGCAACCGTGACAATGCGAGATATCAATGGCCGACCAAAGGTAAGCGCCTGGTATATGGCGTAGACGGTGCCCACGTTATGCACCAACACTCCGACTGAAGTACTACGCGCACCCGCAGGCACTTCTCTGCCGGTAACCTCTTGAATGAGTTGCTTGGCCGATCCCATCGGATACATGCAGGGAACCACTTCAACCTCGACCATACCGTAAGGCTCAGCAGCGGCGCGCATTGCAGCGATGGCCTCAGGCTTGTTATCTTCGATCGCGATAACCGCGCGATATGCCCGCAAGATGTGTCTTATTAAACGTGCGCCTTCGACAATTTCTTCGGCTTTTTCCCGCATTAAACGGTCGTCGCAGGTTAGAAAGGGTTCACACTCACTGCCATTGACGAGCACGGTTTTAATTTCGTGCTTGGTGCCCTGCTTCAGTTTCACGGCCGCGGGGAAAATAGCACCGCCCATGCCCACAATACCGGCATCAGCAACGCGATTAGCCAGCACCAAGGGCTCTTCCTGATAAGGATCACCCGTTACACCGGTATCTATCCAACGGTCTTCGCCATCGGTTTCAATCACGATGGCTGTTGAAGGGAGACCGGACGGGTGAGGTGCGACGATATCCTCAATTGCAATGACTCGGCCGGAACTGGACGCGTGTACCGGCGCAGATATTTCAGAAGGCGCAACCGCAATCATTTGCCCCTTAAGAACATGATCACCAACTTTAACCACGGGGATGGCATCAGCGCCGGCATGCTGTCGTAACGGTAAATACAAGCGCTCGGGTAGCTCGGGTGTCAGAATGTGCAATGCGGCAGAACGGTCTTTGTGACCGGGCGGATGCACTCCTCCGCGAACTTGAGGCAACTTCAGCAAACCATGCAACATGTTCACGCCTCCCAAGACGTTTACTTGATTAACTTATTAACTTTTAAAACTTAGATCTTTGTGATCTTGAAACGGCGCCTTTTAGTAAGTGCACCGCTACACCAAATCAGCTACGGAAACTATGCAGCTGCGGGTTTTGGCCAGTGCCAAGTATTCAAATCGTCGGGTTCGTGATCCATCGAAATGCAATCTTCAGGACAGGCTTCGTAACACTTCTTACAACCCGTGCATGCGCCGGCAATTACCACATGAATTTGTCCATTCGCGCCCACCACCGCATCGGTAGGGCAGGCTTTTAAGCACTTGGTGCAACCAACGCAAAGTTCATCATTGATACTCGCAACGAGAGGCTTGGCCACTTCACCGACGGTGTTGGGGTCGATATCCAACAATTTGGCGAGGTCTTCAACCAGCGCGCGACCGCCGGGTGGGCAGAAATTAATGCTTACCTCTCCCTCGGCGACCGCCTTTGCCGCTGGGGCACAGCCAGGAAAGCCGCATTGGCCACACTGACTTTGAGGCAGCATGCCTTCAATTTCTTTCACCAGAGGGTTTTCTTCCTCTACCGCGAAAATTTTGCCGGCCACACCCAACAAAATACCGAGCCCAGCACCTAAAGTTGTTATTGCCAGAATTGCCAACAGCATTGCGAAAGTCTCCTCAGTTGATATGCCGTGAACTACACACCCTTAACCAAGCCACCAAACCCTAAAAATGTCATTGCCAGTAGACCTGCAGTCACCAATGCGACGGGAGGACCCGCGAATGCACGAGGAACCGCGGCCAGCAACAAACGCTCGCGTATACCAGCGAAAATAACCATGATCAGGCAGAAACCCAACGCGGATCCAAACCCAAAAGTCAGCGCCTCTAAAAAACTCTGCTGTTCACGCACGCTTATAAGAGGAACGCCAAGCACAGCACAATTGGTTGTAATCAGCGGAAGAAAAATACCAAGCGATCGATAAAGTGGTGGGCTGACTTTTTTAATAGCGGTTTCTGTAAACTGCACAACACCTGCAATAACCAGGATGTAGGCGAGAATACGAAGAAACCCGATATCAAGAGGTTGCAATACGTAAGCTTCCAACAACCAACTGCAACCTGAAGCCAGGGTCATAACAAAGGTGGTAGCAGCGCTCATTCCGATGGATGTATCTAGCTTTCCGGAAACCCCCATAAACGGGCACAACCCGAGAAAACGCACAAGTACCACGTTATTCACAAGCACGGTTCCAATTAACAGGCTGAGATAATCCATCGACCGTTGCCTCCACAGCAAAAAATGTAATAGTCGCAAGGCTCGATGCATCTTGTGTGCCACGGTTCATTCGTGTCATATCCGGTGTCGCTAATTTAACAATGGATTTGATCTCGCTTAAGTAACCGCTACGAAACCTGCCAAAAGGCACAGCAAAAAGCCCTCGGAGTTTTGTAGTATTTACGACAAAACTGGATTCCCGTGTTTTGTGTTTGTTGTAACAACTCCTACAAATTTGCACATTGTCGGGTTTCAACCAACGGAATTAGGGGCTTTTACGACGCGGCATGCTTATTGCTCTCACTGTATAGAGAGGCCTTGTTACGGGAGCTGCAGTAACTGCAGTCATTACCCCCGGTCTAAGTGGCGGATACGCTGCAATGGCAAACCCGGCTACGCCTCCCGTTGGGCAGCACCTTTGGCTTGGATTTCGGGCCTTGTATTTAGGAGCCGACATGCGATTAAACGTCTTTGGAATGTAAAACCTATGAGAAACTCAGAAACAAACTCGGCCGAAAGCAATCGTGAAAACGAATTTGAAAATAAAGATCCCAAAGACCCGCAAGGCAACTCTCCGAAAAACATCTACACCTTCACTCCAAAAGACCTGACTCCCGAAGTATTTCACCAAGCTGTTGAGCATGCGCCTGTGGCGATCTCGATAACCGACCTGCAGGCAAACATTCTTTATGCCAATCGTGCTTTTAGTAAAGTAACCGGCTATAGCAGTGATGAGGTTATCGGTAAGAACGAATCCATTTTGTCGAACCACACTACCCCGCGCTTGGCATACCAAGCCCTATGGGGTCGTTTGCTACAAAAAAAATCTTGGTCTGGATTACTGGTGAACCGACGCAAAGATGATTCTCTTTACCTCGCTGAGCTCTCCGTATCTCCAGTATTGAACCAAGAAGACGACGTGGTTTACTACCTGGGGATGCATCGTGACTCCAGCGATTTGCACGAATTGGAACAACGAGTTAATAACCTTTCTCAAATGATTTCCACGGTAATTAACTCGTCGCCTATCGCCATTGTGCTCCTCGATCGTAAAAATGACATTGTGTTAATGAACCCCACTTTCCAGAAACTGGTGACATACCTCGCGCCGGATAAATCTCTGGAAGAAGCTAAAGAAGCCCTCTTTAGAATGCTGGGTTCAGACTTTCGGGAATTATGTGATAACGGTACGCCTTTCCACAGTCACGAAGTGACTTTCGATGAAGGAGGACCGGGGCAGCGTTGGTACGTTTGTAACGGTACCGCCATTAACCTTGAAGATGAAAAACCCAGCAATTTTTTTAATCAACCCGAAACACAACACACGCTGCTTACCATCGACGACATAACAGAATTTCGCAAACGCCAGCAGGATTCCCAACTCAATGCCCTAAAAGCGCTAATTGCTGAAGAAGAATTAACGCACGCGACACGCGAGACTTTTAATGGGGCGATTCACAGCTTGCAAGGCCCCGTAAATTTAATTGGAGCAGCAGTTTCAATGTTGGAGCGGCGCCCCGAAAAATTTTCGGCAGACGACCCGGTTATTCAAGCACTGCGCGATGCCCAAAAAGCAGGAAACGAGGCGCTCGAAAACTTAATTGCGTCACTGCCGGTTACACAAGAGCAGGCTAAACTGCCGGTGAATATTAACGAAGTTATTCGCAACGTCATCAGCCTGAGCACCCATAAATTACTGGCGCACGGAATTGTGGTGGATTGGCAACCCGCCAAGCATCTGCCTACAGTTTCCAGTCGTGAAGGTAAATTGGTGAGCGCTTTCAGAAACCTGGTTGACAATGCTATTGAAGCCATGAGTGATAGCAATCTGGAAAAACGTGAATTGAAAATTCGCACTTCAGCAGACAAACATATTATACGCATAGAAATAATCGATTCGGGCCCAGGTGTACCGAACGATTTACGATTCAAGATTTTCGAACCATTTTTCAGTACAAAACCGCCCCATAAGGGAGGCCGTGGCATGGGGCTTTCCATGGTCCAGGAAACCATTCTCGAACACGCCGGCACAGTATCTGTAGATACCAAGCATGGCGCTGGTTGTTGTATGGTTGTAGAGCTTCCTTTCGGTTAATTGCTAAATATCAGCTTCGAAATAAAATAAGTTGCAGAGAATATGTTAAAGATGAATACGAAAAATTCAGTGCTCTCCCCGCCCAAGTCGGTAACGCGCACCGAACTTCTCGAAAAGGAAATGCTTGCAATTACGCGCATTTCGCAAATCATTTGTCACTCCGACAATATTGAAAAAACTTTTTCTGAAGTTTTGGAGGTGCTACACCATGTTGCAGGAATGCAACACGGTGTTATCTCGATCAGCGACCCTGAACACAGCCACGTTCAGGTCACCGCGGTGTACAGTGGTGAAGGTGAAAATGTAAAACCGGGAAATGTAAAATACCGCAGCGGGGAAGGAATCATCGGTCGCATTCTCAGCCATGGCAACCCTATAGTGCTGGGTCGCATATCATCAGAGCCTAATTTTCTTGACCGCCTTGCACTGTATGATTTTGAACTGCCATTTGTCGGGGTTCCGATCGAAAACAATGAAGGCCACACCATAGGTGTATTAGCCGCGCAACCCGATACTCCAGCCGATGAATTATTGAATGAACGCACCAGTTTTATGGAAACGGTTGCGCATCTTCTGTCACAAACGGTGAGGCTGGTAATTAACGTTGAACTGGGTGAGGAACTCGCCAGCGAACGTGACGAATTACGACGCGAAGTACGCGGTAAATTCGGCTTCGAAAATATGGTGATCGGTCATACCTCATCGATGCGAAGAGTCTTCGACCAGGCGCGACGCGTGGCGAAATGGGACAGTACCGTACTGGTTCTTGGCGAATCCGGTACCGGAAAGGAGTTGATCTCCAGTGCCATTCACTACAACTCTCCCCGGGCAAAGCAACCATATATACGTCTGAATTGTGCAGCACTCCCTGAAACGCTGCTTGAATCTGAGTTGTTTGGTCACGAGAAAGGTGCTTTTACCGGCGCTGTTAAACAGCGAAAAGGGCGGTTTGAACAGGCCCATGGCGGCACACTGTTCCTCGATGAGATAGGCGAAATATCTCCCATGTTTCAGGCCAAACTGCTGCGTATCCTGCAGGAAGGCGAATTTGAACGCGTAGGCGGCACACAAACGATCCACGTTGATTTGCGTATTGTTGCGGCAACCAACCGCAATCTCGAAGCCGAGGTTGAAAAAGGCAAGTTTCGCGAGGACCTGTACTATCGACTCAACGTAATGACGATTCGCATTCCACCATTGCGCGAACGCCGCGCCGATATTCCCGAGCTGGCAGAATTTTTGTTGTCCAAACTTTCCGAACGCCAAAACCGGAAGTTGACTCTTACCAATCGTGCCGTCGGCATGCTGATGAACTACAGCTGGCCCGGTAATGTTCGCGAACTTGAAAACTGCCTTGAGCGCGCTTCAATCATGAGCGAAGACGGCAGCGTTGATTGCGATGCGATTTCCATGACCGGGTTAAATCAGGAAGTGAACCCTCATCCCGCGCACATCAACATTCCCCCCACTGATTTGAACGACGAAAACCTCGACGAAAGGGAACGCGTTATCGCTGCATTGGAGCAAGCAGGCTGGGTGCAAGCCAAAGCTGCACGCCTGCTCGGTATGACCCCTCGCCAAATCGCCTACCGTATCCAAACACTGAACATTAACGTTCGTAAACTCTAATCAGTAACAGCGACAAAAAGCGCCACACGGATGTGTCGCACACCAAACATTTTATCC
Organism: Alteromonadaceae bacterium 2753L.S.0a.02; assembly: GCA_007827375.1. Lineage (NCBI taxonomy): Bacteria > Pseudomonadati > Pseudomonadota > Gammaproteobacteria > Alteromonadales > Alteromonadaceae > Alteromonadaceae bacterium 2753L.S.0a.02. Next base: position 2,016,297 of record VISH01000002.1, on the reverse strand, counting down.
CCCAAGCTTTGTACGGAGACCAACAAAAAACGCCCAACATAAGATATTTTTATGTTATAAATCAATAACTTAGTGTTGCGGCATAGGGCTTGCACAAAGGTACTTCGAAAACTCATCAGGCTAACGGGCTGCCTGAATTGAAAATTTCATACACCTGCACGGCCCGAAGCGGAGACCTATTATGGAACTCGAAGTCATTGAACAATCTGAAGGCGGCGGTTGCTCTTCCAGCGGATGCGGCAGCACCGATGATCAACTCAACCACCTACCCCAACATATCGTTGACAAAGTTCAGAACCACCCATGCTACTCCGAAGAAGCTCATCACTATTTCGCACGTATGCATGTGGCCGTAGCACCGGCCTGTAACATTCAGTGTCACTACTGTAACCGTAAGTATGATTGCTCCAACGAATCCCGTCCGGGCGTAGTTTCAGAACTGCTGTCACCCGAACAGGCAGTAATGAAAGTTAAAGCGGTAGCAGCCAATATTCCGCAAATGACCGTATTGGGTATTGCCGGCCCTGGCGACCCCCTTGCAAACCCGGAAAGAACTTTTTCAACTTTCCGTATGTTGAGTGAACAAACCCCAGATATTAAATTGTGCGTATCTACCAACGGATTGGCTTTGCCAGAGTCTGTGGAAGAACTGTCCAAACACAATATCGATCACGTCACCATTACCATCAACACTGTTGACCCAGAAATCGGCGCTAAGATTTACCCCTGGATCTACTGGAACGGGCGTCGAATTCGCGGAGTTAAAGGCGCTAAAATTCTGATCGAACAGCAACAAAAAGGTCTCCAAATGCTGACCGATCGCGGCATTCTGGTAAAAGTTAACTCGGTAATGATTCCAGGCGTTAACGACCAACACCTCCCCGAAGTCAGCCGTATCGTTAAAGAGAAAGGCGCGTTCCTTCACAACGTTATGCCATTAATTGCGGAAGCGGAGCATGGCACTTTCTACGGCGTTATGGGTCAACGCAGCCCAGAGCCCGAAGAATTACAAAACCTCCAAGACGCTTGTTCTGGTGATATGAACATGATGCGTCATTGCCGTCAGTGTCGTGCAGACGCAGTTGGCTTGTTGGGTGAGGACCGCGGTGAAGAATTCACCATGGAAAAAATCGAAGAGATGGAAATCGATTACGAAGCAGCTATGGAGAAACGTGCTGTTATTCATCAGGGCATCATTGAAGAGCTCAATGAAAAGCACGAGAAGAAAGCACAAGTTGCGATGTCTGTACCTTCCAACGACCCTGTTATTCCTCCCGATACCCGCCCAGTACTCATGGCAGTAGCAACCGCTGGAGGCGGCATCGTGAACCAGCACTTTGGCCATGCCACCGAATTCCTGGTTTACGAAGCTTCACCGAACGGCGTTCGTTTTATTAGTCACCGTAAAGTCGATCAATACTGTATTGGTAACGACACCTGCGGTGAAAAAGAAAGCGCTCTTGCCGGTTCAATTCGTGCACTGAAGGGATGTGAAGCGGTACTTTGCTCCAAGATTGGTTTTGAGCCCTGGGGATTACTCGAGGAAGCTGGTATTGTTCCTAACGGCGAGCATGCGATGGAACCCATCGAAGAAGCTGTTATGTCCGTTTACGAAGAAATGATCACCACCGGAAAGATCGACGAAGAACCCGTAGAACTGAAAGCGCAGGCGTAAGCCTGCGATTTTCCAACCTGGAGTTTACTATGGCTGTAGAAATTGTAGATTTATGTGTGAGTTGCTGGGCATGTGTTGATGTTTGCCCCAGCGAGGCCATTTCCAAGAAAGGTTCTCACATGCTCGTCAACGCTAAAAAGTGTACCGAATGTGAAGGTGATTTCGCAGATCCACAATGTGCGAGTATTTGCCCAATCGAATCCTGTATTCTCGATGCGACGGGTGCCGCAATTAACCCTCCTGGTTCACTTACAGGTATTCCGCCAGAATTATTGGCAGAAGCCATGAATGAAATTCAGGCGCGTTAATGGCGGAAATTATTTTCTACGAAAAACCCGGCTGCATTACTAATGGTAAGCAAAAAAAATTATTAAAGCAGTCGGGTATTACTTTTGAAGCGGTTAGTCTTTTAGATTACCCGTGGAACGAACAAGAATTACTTGCGTTTTTTAAAGGGGAACCTGTTACAAACTGGATTAACCCCAATGCACCTGATGTTAAATCGGGTGAGGTAGATGTAACAACACTCACCGAACAAGACGCACTGGCTATGATGATTGCAAACCCAATTTTTATTCGCAGGCCACTGATCGCCTGCAAAAATGCTAAATGGGCAGGTTTCGACTTGCAACGCATTAGCAGCGCACTGGGAATCAGCGGCGAATTTAAACAAGACGTGGCGATAGAAAACTGTTCTCACCCCAGCGAGGGAGAATGCGCACAATGAATGCCCGAATGGGAAATTTAAAATATGCCGGATTTGCTAACAGCAAGTTCGAAGGTCCCCTGGCCAATCAAAGCCACTTTGCGACAATCTTAATTGCGCAACGAACTGGACAAGGGTGTTTACCCGACACACTGGGCTTGGCCCCAGACGATTATCAAAACATGCTGGAGCGCTACTTTACCGGCATCAAGGGCATGATAGAAAGCCCAAGCAATTTTAGAGAACAAAATGCTATTCGCATTGAACTCCTGGAACTCCGAACAGAGGAATTACAGGAGCTTACGACACTGCTACGCGAAAATATTCGCGGTGAAGATGAGTCTGAAGACTGGCTTGCTCAAATTATCGCAGCAGGCTGCATGGGTGGCGACCATTTGTGGCGTGACCTCGGCTTGTTGAATCGAGAAAGCCTAAGATCCGTTTTTGCTGCTAACTTTCCGGCATTGGCGGAAAAAAATAGTGGCAATATGCGCTGGAAAAAGTTTTTATATCGACAACTTTGTGAACAAGGTGGACATTTCGTGTGCCGCTCACCCAGTTGCGAAACCTGTCCAACTTATGACGACTGTTTTGGAGATGAAGAATGAACCACTTTAAGCGCATATCCGTAGACGAAGCGGACCAGATACTTGCTCGTTCGCCGGAAGCCTTACTTCTGGATATACGCGATGAAAACAGCTTCAAAGAAAGTCATCACCCTCGGGCATTGTTACTAACCGATGCCAACTTGCGTAAAATTTTAAAATCAACCGACAAGAACACACCCGTGCTTATTTACTGTTATCACGGAAACAGCAGCCAAGACATAGCAAAAATGTTTGCGGATTTCGGCTTTAAGGAATGCTACAGCGTTGATGGCGGTTACGCCGCCTGGCGACATCATATTACCAGTGAATTTTCAGCGTCTCCCGAGCTTAAAGAATGGTTGGATTCCAAGAATTTCGACAGCTCCGACGTGAACGCGCGAATCGACTCACAAAACCGCACGGCCATTATGGTCGCAGCAAAAAACGCCGATAGCGCCATGGTACGTGAGCTTGTTAATGCTGGCGCCAACCCCAATCTGGCCGACACCAATTGCAACAACGCGCTCTGGTATGCCTGTATGAGCCAGTGTATTGATTGTGTAAAATTATTGCTTAAGGCCGATGTAGAAGTAGACAACCAAAACATTCACGGTTTCACACCGCTGAACTATTCGGTGGGTATGGACGATATATTTAACTTGCTCGCCAATTATTTCTGCGATGAGTCACTACTGCGCCTGCATTCCACTGAAACCAAGCAACACACGCAAGAGGCAACCCTTGCTCCCGCAGTTGCAGTTTAATCCACAAGGTAAGGAGTTTCATTATGGCTACAACCGAAGAAAAAATTCGATCACAAATAGCAAGCAACCCTATTCTACTTTACATGAAGGGTACACCCGAAGCTCCTGAGTGTGGTTACTCTGGCGCAACTGTAACCGCTCTGAAAAAAACAGGCCACGATTTTGCGTACGTAAATGTACTAGCGGCGCCTTTTATTCGAGAAAAGTTGCCTTCAATCTCCAACTGGCCCACTTTTCCACAATTATTTGTGAACGGCGAGCTGGTTGGCGGGTGTGATATTGTTTTGCAAATGGTAGATGACGGATCATTAGATTTGTTGCTCGAAGAGGTACAAACCAAGGGCGCAGCAACCTCAGCCGAAGCAGGTTAATATATTTCTATGGAAAAGCAGCAAATTATTGAGTTGGTAAAAGGGGTAATACCCGATGCACAAGTCGAACCAGAAGGTGAAGATTGCAGTTTCACGCTTAATGTAGTTAGCGACGGATTTTCTGGCGAGCGGCCGCTGGTGCGACAACAAAAGGTACTCAGCCCTTTTACTGCATTGCTGCAGTCGGGTGAGCTACACTCACTTACGGTTAAAGCCTATACCACTGCTGAGTGGCAGAAAGTTTTGGAAAGCCAAAAGTCAGTTCAAATCGAACTGTAGTGGTGGCATTCACAGGTTTCACGAAGGTGAAACCTGTGAATGGCCATCCGTAATTTTTGACGGCACGCTATTCCAAAACAACTCTCTTAAATTAGCGCAGCGTTCATCCAACCGTATTCATATCATCCACAATACATTTCAGCTGCCGGCTTAGCCACGACTCGGCGGGATACCCTAAAGCATTATTGACGTATCTCACACCGCCTTTTACAAGATCACGATTCACATGGCTGTGACCGTATATGTGTATCGAGGAACGCAGCGATCGCACCTGCTCATCCAATTCCCATGAACCCAGCACCGGGTAGACCAATCGGTGTTTCACGGGAATGAAATGCGGCATGATATCTATGCGAGGTAAAAAATGCGAGAAGGTAATACGTTTTAAACTTGACGGGGCTATTTGTACGTTCTGAGCTAAAAAATAATGGCAAATTTTTGAACTGTTGGATAAATGTGCTGGCCAACAACAGCGACTGTAATCCATCCACGCACGTAGTAAATTTTCGCACGGCTCTCCAAAAGAGTAGTCATACCAACTCAATAATGGCACCAATTCAACGCCACCGATCACGGCACTATCAGTTATCACCCCCAGGTTTTTAGCGATTTCATGAATGTGCTGCCATTTTTGTAGGGAATGTTCTACACTACCCCTTTCAACCCACAAATCGTGGTTACCAGGTACATAAAAAACCTCTGCAAAACGTTTACAAAAATGCGTTAAAGTATCTTCCAGTTGTTGCAACGAATCAGATATATCTCCCGCGATCACAATCACGTCCTGGCGATAGTCATAGCACGACAGATTTTCAACCCAAGCGCGGTTTTCCGGAAAATCCGTGTGTAAATCAGATATTGCAAATAAACGCATTACAAACCGTACTGTACTTTAAAATGAGACAACAGGCTGTCTGCACTGGTGGGTTTACCGGTGGCCTTCTCAATGAGTTCCTGTGATTCCAAAAAACACGCGTGTTGCCAAATATTATCATTTAACCATGTAGCAATTGGTGTTATATCGCCCGACTCAACAATACTGTTTATACTGCCGAGTTGAGCTTCGAGCGCCACCCGAACTTGCGCAGCATTCACGGCCCCGAGGGTATAACTTGGAAAATAACCAAAGGCACCCGAGGGCCAATGCACGTCCTGCATACAGCCGTTTTTGTAATTATTTTCTGTGCTCAAGCCCAGATAACATTGCATTTTTTCGTTCCACGCACTGGGTATATCGGCAACGTCCATTTCACCGTTAATCAACCCTTTTTCAATTTCAAATCGCAATATTACATGAAGTGGATACGTCAGTTCATCGGCTATCACACGAATATAGCCAGGTTCAACCCAAGTCACTGCGCGCCGTAAATCCCCGCCGCTCAACGGGGTACCTAATTTAAACAATTGATTCGCATGGGAAACCACAAAATCACAAAAAGCCGGGCTATTTCCAATATGTTTTTCGTAGAACAAGCTCTGACTTTCATGGACACCCATATTGCGGGCCTGCCCCACAGGCAACCCACGCCATTCAACCGGTAGACCCGCTTCGTAACGCGAATGGCCTGTTTCATGCACTGTCGCATAAAGCGCTTCAATAAATTCTTCGGTGTTGTAACGGGTGGTAATTCGTTGATCGCCAGGGTTTCCGGTACTGAATGGGTGTGCACTAACGTCAAGGCGACCGGCGTTAAAATCAAACCCTAAAAAAGCCATTACCTTGTGGCTAAGTTCACGTTGCTGTTCCAAGGTAAACTCACCGGAAATTTGGGGTTTTTGCAATCCGCGTTGCTTATCACAAATTGCGGCAATCATGCCGGGTAATTCTGATTTTAACTGCGTAAAAACACGATCGACCAACTCCGCGCTATCGCCCTGGCTATATAGGCTTAACATCGCATCGTAGGGTGTTGCTGTATCCAGCGCCTGCTGGCGAATTTTTGCCTGTTCACGGGCCAACTCAACCACCGGCTCGAAACTTTCACAAAAACCGTTCCAATCGTTCTCATGTCGCAGTGTATTCCACGCCTGTTGACAGCGCGAATGAGCAATCGCCTGCTCCCGCACCAGGTTTTCGGGCATCAAGTTATTGTCTTGCCACACGCGCTTTATTTCGCGCAAACTGGCGCTCTCTTCTGATCTTAGAGGCTCCTGCAGCGCGTCTGCGAGAAGCGTCTCCAGTTGTGGATCACAGAGGTTTTGATGAACGAGAGCGGAGAGCTCCGCGATAGCTTTACCACGCTCGCCGGCACCACAAGCAGGCATTTTGACCTCCTGATCCCAATGCAGGAGTGTGAGAGCGTGCTGATAATAGCTGACGCGTTTAAAAATAGAAGTGAGTTGCGAATAGGCGCTCATGGGTGACTGTTCCTGTTAGATTCAACATGGCAGAGTCACATTATAAAGATAACTAGAGATATTGGGCCTTACTTTTTATGAATTGTAATATTACCGCTTACTGCCATTTGCTGGTCGATCTGTAGGTACGCCACTCCGGCGCCCTCCAGCCAATTTACACAAGCTTCACTTTTTAACATTGCGAGGCTGGAGAAAGAGCCAGCAATCAGACACTGATCGGCTATTACGGTCACCGATGCGTATTCCGGTTGCACACAGTGCCCCGTGTGTGGATTTAGCAAGTGAGAGTAACGCTTTCCAGCAACGCACATGAAACGTTCATAATCACCGCTAGTTGCAATCGCACCGTATCCCACCGGAATTTTTACAATTGCCTGGCCTGACTCTCGCGGATGCTGAATACCAACTACCCAGGGGGAACCGTCTGGATGAGGACCAACAATCGCAATGTCACCGCCAAGATTAACCAGGCCACTTGATATGCCGGAAGCTCTTAGATCATTAGCAATTTGGTCGGCGGCATACTCTTTGACAAAACCACCGAAATCTATCTCCATACCTTTTTGTGGAAGCGCAAAATAAGGTTTATGCCACATTACTTTACGCCAGCCAATAAGAGGCAATAACTTTTCAATTTCAGACGGCTGAGGTAATTGTTGCGATTTAAAATTCCATACCTTACGTAGGATTCCGGAGCTTATATCAAACAATCCGTTACTTTGTTCATAGAGTGTATCGGCATAATCCAATAACCCGGCAGTTTCTGCATCAACTTCAACGGGTGAATCACTGCCCGCTGCACTGTTAATTTGTGTGGTGATACTGTCTTCGCGATATCGGCTGTATTTATTTTCAATTTCTACCAATCTAGCCAAAGCTCTTGAAACAATTCTTTGGAAATTTTTTCCGTGTGCATATAGCTTCAGTTCACATGGGCTACCCATACAGGTGAAACTGTGGGTTTGCAGAGTTTTCGACATGGCTGTGTTACCGCAGACAAACAAAATGCACTTCAGAAATTTGCTTTCAAACCCAGGGAAATTAAATCATAGCTCAGCATTGCCGGGTGATCTCCAGAGGCAGAGTAAGATTCATACATCAAATTGACAGCAACGCTGCGCCACGCTTTTGACAATTTAACTCTGGCACTGGTAGCAGAAAATTCAGAAAGACGATAATCGCTCGAGTAAAACCCATCGCTTCGCGCAGACAGGTAGTAGGGCTGGTAAAATATTGCTGCTGTCTGACTGTAGTAACGTAAAGACGGAATCAATTGCCAACCGCCATCGCCAAGATTCTGATACCACGCCACATCCACCGTACCAGAGGTAATTTCCCAATCATTTTGAAAATAGCGCAAATCAAAATGCAATGCTGCACTAGCTGCAGGAAAATACTCTCGCAGCATAAGAGCTGCATTCATTAAGGACTGATTTTTAGGACGAGAATCTTGCACAATATCACCCGCCACCCAAGCTAATTTATAAGCATCCGACAAATAACCTTCCAGGTTAGAGTAACCCAAGGTAATTCCCGCCAAGCGGTTTTTGGTCATCACATAAGAAAACCCTAAAAATCCACCTACACGATTTTTAGTTTCTTCCACCGGTCGCCCTGGGTAAATATCAGCATCTGTCGCGTCGATAAAATCTTTGCTGGCGTTTATGCCACCGCTGAGTGTGCCGCGGTTTTGATGCATTCGCCATTGCGCCGCGTAACCGAATGCAAACGACGCATAATCATTTTCTGTGGAATGGCTTAGAGAAAGTGTAGATTCCGAGCGTTCATTGTAACTGCGAAAATCCACCCCCACTTCCACGCGCGATTCATCAATGGTAGCGCCGCTCATTACTTGCACCGGCTCACCTTCCGCATTGGGAACCACATACCAGGGTGATGCACCCGACATGGACTCCACTACACCACTAAACGTTAATTCAGTATCGGTTGCAACGGGTGCTTTCAGCTTCAGCTGATGGGCATCGATGGTGTAACGCTGGTTACTACCTTCCACAACCTTAGCATCATCAATAGGCTTTTCAGTGTAGTTTGAGTAACGGTAGTCAAACGACGTTTTTTGATCCGGTGGATTTGCTCGTGCGGATGTACCATTCAGTACCAAAGCCGCCGCACTTAACGCCACTAGTGTCGAGTGTTTTTGTTGCATTTATTCATCCTCAATTACAACCACAGCCGCCGCCGGCACCGGCAGCAACTGACTGGGATGCCTCTTTACTGTGGTAAATATGATCGTGTAATTTCTCTTGCATCGGGTCGGGTGTAAACGCCATTTCAGATTTCGCGAGATTGCCCCGCTCCCATACTTTAACCTGCGTACATCCCTGTGCAACGCAATTTACTGCGAGTATTAATAAAAACCGCGAGATCATAACGGCTCCTTTAATAACTGCGTGATCAAAGTTTCCAACTGCTGAGCTTCCTTATCGTTAAACCCGACAATGGTATGTCGCACCACACCATTGCGATCGAGAATGAAGGCACTTGGCATACCCTTAATGGCAACCGCTTCAGCGGATTTTCCCTGCGGGTCTTGCGCTAACGGAAAACCTACTGGGAAATCGTTAAGGAAGTGTTTGGCGTCATCACTGTTTTCATCCAGATTAACGCCAACCACCTCAAAACCTTTTTTCTTATAGTGTTTGTGTAGATTCTCCAACACAGGAAATGATTTTCGACAGGGGCCACACCAAGACGCCCAAAAATCGATATAAACCACTTTTCCCTGAAGTTTATGTAATTGAATATTCTCCTGTGGGAAATTATCCAGGGTTTGCAATTGCATGGGCGGAAAAGGGCTTCCCGGCTCGAGAGCGCGGGAAGTAAGAGTGAGAAATGCAATGGAACAAACAAAAAACTTAACAAACCCGTGAAAAATACCGGTGTACAACTTAGTCATAAAACCTCTTTACTTCTAAAATCTCTTCTCTTCAAAAACCTAAAGCCTCACACCAAAATGCCCGACGCCGGGCCACCTGAGTCATAAGCGGGAATAACACCGTACACACCCATATACTGCGCGACGGTATCCAAGAGTTGATGGTGATTGGAGACCGATACGATGACACCACGGTTTACGGCATCACCACCTCCGGCCATCATGTAAGGGGCATCTGACCCGGTGTGGGCATTGCCATCGGCCATATCGGTCACCTGTACTACCAATGTTGAGTCGATCATCTTGCCGCCGCCGGGATCGTCTTCTTCCTTAAGCCTGCGAATTAAATGGGCCACCCGCTCACTGAAATAAGTGCGATAAGACGCGTAATAATCAAGATCACCACTGTGAATGGATGAATGATAATCTCCCGGTAACCCGGTAACCGCAAAATCAGATTGATGGGTTCCCAGCTGCAGAGTTACCACCCTTGTGATATTGCATTTCAACGCAAGCAACGCATTTTCGGTTTGCAAGGCAAATAAATTACTGAATTCGGTATCAACCTGCTCAGCAGTAAGGTTCTGAGGATTAAACGTTGGGTCGGAACACCCCAATGGTGTCGAGCTGGATGCTGCCATTGCAATATCTGATTGCAGTTTTGTAATCGCAGCTTCGTGTTGCTGTAGTCGTTGCAATTCATAATTGCCGAGTTTGTCTTTAATTTTTTCAAGTGCAGCATTGTTAATTTGCAACATCTTGGTATCGCGTTTGGTGCCAATTGGGCTGGTATCCACCCCTCCCCCAAAAAGCAATTCGAATGCGGTTTGGGGATTATCTTGATAATCGGTAACGACTGAAAAACCGCGCGCAGAAATCGGGTCTAAATTTCGTGTACGCACGCCAAGTCGCAGTGAAGCGACAGGCGAAGTCGCACCAATAACATCACCTAATGCTAAATCAATAGTGCCGTTAACACCCTCAGCAAAAGCGCCTAGAACACGTTGCGAATTACCGTGTCCACCGCCTCCAACAATTTCCACACCCGAAAAGAATACACATTCATCTTTAACATCTTCCAGAGGGGCGGAACACGAATTAAGTGTAAGATCCGCGCTGGGTGTATACGAGTGAGCCGCTGCTAATGGCGTGCCATCGGGCACGTAAACGAAAATCACTCGCCGCATACTGACATCAGCCGCCATTGCCTTCCTGCCAAGTAAAATTCCTGCACCGAGCGCAGTACCCCTAAGCGTCGACAAAGATACACCCGCGTTGCCAAGAAATTTTAGAAAATCACGCCGGTGCAATTGCGCCTGTAGTTTATCGTGAGTCATGTTCCGCCTTGTCATCATTCTGCACCCGACTAACGTTGCACATTTTTACGGTAACGAACGCTGTCCATTGAGCCAATAGCCTTTAACAGTTCGTTAGTGCTGTTGTTCGAGGAAGTCATCGCTTCATCGAGTTTTTCAATTTCGCAACTGTAATTGGCGATTTCTTCCTGCGATAAAGAAATATCGACGGCTCTATCCAGGTAGCTGGCCCCGGTTCCCATAGCCATTCTGAAAGTGTTATCGATAAAACAGCGGCGCGTAACGTCCAGTCCTGCTATTGCATGAGCCAGCTCTTTGGCGCCGTTGAAGGCGATACTTTCACTGCCATTCACTGCATTCACACCGTAGAGCACGCCTCCGGCTTCAACCGTTAAACCGTTGTAATCCATCGCTTGTGGTAAACCCACAGCATCGAAATCTTCAAATCCGAAACCCAATGGATTAATCATTTCTGCATGGCAGGTTTGACAAAGGCTCGCCGATGTTTGGAATTCATATTTTTTACGTGACGTTGCAAGACCACCATTCGCCGCGAGATAAGCTTCCCATTCCAAGCGAGCTTCTTCACGGGCTGCATCGAAGTCATCGCCACTGAGCGAGACTCCTGTAGGCGGTGCCGGTACATCATGACACAGCATACGGCGACGCAAGCGGGTTGATCGTAAGATAGGCCCCGTCTCGCGTTCGTGAGCATTCACGGTTAAGAAAGCACCGGCGGTTACCAAACCTGCGCGGGAACTCACATTGCTGACCTTCCGTAAGGTGTCTCCAGAGACGCCACCAAAACCGTAAAAATCGGCAAGCGCTTCATTGGCGAAGGTGAAGTTACCATCGAACAGCGCGGTGAAAGGTTCCGCTTCATCGAGTACAACGTGATTGAATACTTCGCGAACTTCCTGTGCCATGGCTTTGCGCACGGCATCGGTGAACTCCGGATACACATCGGTGTCTTTTACAATTTCCAATACGCGGTCGGTTTTAAGCCATTCTGCAGCAAATTCACCAAAACGATTGCGCGCGTGTGGGGTACCAATTAAGCGAACAACCTGTGCAGCGAGCTGCTCTTTAGTTTCCAGCTCACTATCAATGGCAGCTTGTAATAGAATGTCGTCGGGCGTAGTGCCTGCGAAGGTATAACTTAAGAAGGATGCGATTTGGAATTGTGTGAGGACATAAGCATCCGCATCCAACTCTTCTTCGGGTACACTCGGAACAACAGCCTGCGCGGCAGATAATTCTATTTCGCTTAATGTAAGATCGTTGCCGCCCATATATTCGTTTGGAGCACCTGTTTGCTGGTTAACAACGGCGAAGTAATTGGTACCACTTAAATTGTTTATAAAAAATTTGTAGGTTTTGTAGTAACTATGGTTAACTAAAACAGTCTCAATGACATTGCCACCACTATCAAGAATTTGCATCGTAGGCCACAAGCCATTTTGGCTACTTTGAACGCCTCGCGCGGTTACAATCAACAGGTCCTGACCTGTGAAGTCAGCGGTTTTACCAAACCGACCATTCAAGCTGTAGGTTTCTGGCGAGCTACTATCGATGAATATTTGGATCGGCTCCACCTGCTCATACTGCGGATCATCAGTAACTCCGGTTTCAATATCAATAATAGAAACCCCAGTCTCATCGCGATATAAAAACTGTGGCGAGGTAAACATGGTACGCAATACCAGCGCTATACCCTCTTTCACATCACCACCGGTATATTCTGCTGCGAATAATTCTAAAAATGCGTTGAATTCGTCGTCGTTCAGCGGGCGGCGGAAAATACGCATACCGTAATTGTCCAGCAGCTGCGCTCCGCAAGCATCGTCGGAAAGCGCACTGCAATCCAACAGCGATGCGAAATTATTTTCAGCGAGTTTTTCCACGACTTTATTAATCACCAATCCGTAAGACTGCAATGCACCGCTATCGATATTGGTTAAAACATTGTTTGCAAATCCATCGAGCTTGTTATCTGCGGGAATCGCATCATAGGTACTCTGGCCAAGATCGCGAGTTAAGTTCACACCGGTAATATCTTCTATGGAATTAGCGAATTCATGTTTCGTCAAAACACGCAGCAAGCGTGGCCCGTATGTTGTGCCACAATCGGCCACTGTTCCACTGCTGGAAGTCGAACTACTCGCACTAGAACTCGATGAGCTGCCTGCCCAGCTGCGAATATACAACGCTATGTTTTCGGCGCATTCGTTTTGGCACAGACCCGCGTCCCCCCAAGGCATTTGTGCGTCGATATAATTCGCCAGAGTGAGGCCGTTTCCGTAGGTCGATTTAGTTGCGTCGATTTTGCTTGTGCCCTGCCCATCCGCACCATGACAAGCGGCGCATCTCAGAACATCATCTTCGAAAAGTGCTTGGCCCGTCTGTAAATTGCTACCCGAGCTACTGCTACTTGACGAGCTGCTGCTAGAGCTGCTCGATGAACTCGTTGACGAACTCGAAGTCGACGAGCTACTTGTGGAAGAGCTCGCACTGGAAGAACTACTTGCACTTGAAGAACTGCTCGAACTCGCGCTACTCGATGAGCTACTGGCCGAACTGGACGAGGAACTCGAGCTACTGCTGTTACTGTTGGGGAGCCCCGAAGAACTGCTTGATGAAGAACTGCTCGAACTGCTACTGGAGCTGCTGCTCGAACTACTACTGCTTGACGTGCTGCTTGAACTGGATGAACTGCCCCCCGCCCAAGTTTGCAAGTAGGCTGCAATATCTGTAGCGCAATCCAGACCGCAATTTTGCGGTGTATATAGCGGCATTTCCTCCGCGATATACATCGCAAGCGTTAGCTGATTGCCGTAACTTTGCTTGTGTGGGTCGAGGGTATAGAGGCCATTCCCAGTATCGCCGTGACACCGTGAACAATTGAGGGTGGTGTCTTTGTAATAATCCAAGCCCCTTGAGGCATCCCCCAAACGGCCGGAAGAGCTTGACGATGAAGAGCTAGAAGAACTACTGCTGGTCGAACTGGCTACTAGACCTGAACTTGAGCTGCTGGATGAACTACTGGAAATCGTGCCAGAAGAACTCGAAGAACTGCTGCTAACGACTACACCTGAGCTGGAGCTCGAACTATTCGATGAGCTACTGCTGGAGGTACTGCTATTTGATGAACTGCTGGAAGACGCGCTGGTTGATGAGCTGCTACTGGAAGACCCGGTGTTAGGCGGAGCGACGCTAGAAAAGTTTTGCAAAATAAAATCTGCAATTTGTGCGCTGCAGATACCGTCGCATTGGCCAGGATCAGTAAGCGGCATTGTTTGTTCAATACGCAAGGCCAGTTGTTCGAAATCACCACAAGTAACACACGTCTGTAGGTTTCCCCCAGCGATCCCACCTTCGCCTGAATCCCCGTGACAGTTGGCACACTGCGTTTGGTACAAGCCTTCACCAGGATGAGATTGTGCGGTCGATCCACTGGAGGAACTTGACGAAGTATTGGAGTCTTGCGATGACGTATCGGGCACCTCGCTCTGTGCATCTGCAGGTGAATCGTCGAACTCGGGCGAAGCGGCACCACCGCAGCCCGAGATGAACGCAACAAGCGCAGCTGTGCTTAAAAAATACCTGAGCAATGAGCAAACCCGAACCATGAGGATTTCCCGTGAAAAAACCGAAATAAAGTCAGCGCGCTGCACAGGCAAATACTCGGGTTTACTGCGGCCTTTAGCCGCTCCCCCGCAATACTCTCAAACGACAAACGGATACTGCTTTCCCTGCTGGTACCTCGCCGCCGATTTACTTATGGCAACCTGTCCAACAATCATTTGTTTTAATTTAGCGAAATAAGGGAAACAAAATCGACTGTGAAATTTGAATAAGTTGAAGTGGTTCTCAACGGCAATTTGTGTATATTTTTCCAACAAAAGCCCCTGTAAAACGGTTTTTTTTGCACTAGATGTGTGCAAGTTGCAAATCCAGAAATGGCTTAGTAGTTATTGTCGAATGGTGAATTCTTCTGGGTGTTTAGCAAAACACTACCTACTTAGGTATGGGGTTTTAACTCTAAAAAGCCGTAGTGCGGAATTAAAATAAAAAATACACTAATACAAATTGCATTTTTTATAACAAATACGCTTTGATATGTACGACTATTCGCAAAATGCAGTAACGCCTTTCAGGCTCAAAAAAGCCTCTCGCACCTTGCATTGAAAATGTGCAAATCATCGACGCCGCTGTGTGAGGAATACTGCAATTCGCAAAATCAGGCGATTTACAATTTTCGAAAATTGAGAACTCTGTCCGATTTGATCTAACGGGTAATTTTCACATTACGCCAGTACCAGCTCACAGCCTTTAAGGTTTAATGAAATATCTCAACACCCAACGCCTATCTTCTTTAGCGGTGATTTCACTGGAGGACTGCTCAACTGTTGCCTTCCCCGGCCTGCTTATTGCCTTCCTACCACTTAACAGAAATGCATGATTCCGCATGCCCAGGTCATCATTTGGGGGAAACATTTTAAACACCAGCCAGTTCCTGTCACCGCTGAGGCGAGCTTCCTCAGTAATTCTCTAGCACCCTTGAAAGCAAAGCAGAGTTTGTAAAACGGCGTAGTCGTTTTGATTTCTTAGAAAACACTGGAAAGCAAGATGAGATATAATTGCGGTCAAATAGAAACGAAAAGTCTCCTAAAAACACAGTTTAACCACGGTTAAGCACTTAAAATAATAACGCGTTTCTTCTCATGTGCCCCCATGAAAGCCCTGCTGTTTAACATTCACGACATTATCCTATTACTTACTATAGGCACTTTCGCGCTTTTGACGGCACTAAGTCTGACGAGAGCTTCTCGCTCAACGCCTGCAAATTCAGTTTGGGCAAGTTTTTATATTATTAATGCACTTCTTAGTGGATACATTCTGATCTACTGGTCTGATGCGGTACGCGAACAATTATTTAACGTATTTTCCTACGCCTACCTTGTGTCAAGCACACTGTGTTTTTTGATTGGCCCCAGCCTGCTGGCTATCGTACGAGCATGTTCATCAAACGGCTTACAATTACGATGGCAGCAGGCCTTACACCTCATACCGGCGTTCCTGACAATTGCCTATCTCTACGCTGTCTGCTTTCGTTTTAACCTAAGTACTCAGCGCGAGCTGTTTTTATATTTGAAGCTATACACCCAACCCGGTGTTTACTACCACTATTTTGTTTCTCTGCAGAAGATCATGCCTCTGCTCTACGGCTTTGTATGCGTGGCCATATTGGCGAGAGCCCGGCCACCGATGGAGGAAGACCAACACCTTGCAAAAACCCTAAAAATGCTGGTAATTGGTTTTACCCTTGTGTGGAGCTGGGAGTTATGCACCCATTTTATCGGCAGGGCCTATGCAAACGGACCGAGTGACGCGATGGGCATAGCCGCTAATTACCTCAAATTTGCGCTGGCTTTGTTACTTGTTGCAGATCAGTTATCACAAAGACAAACAGCAACCGCGACAGCAGCTTCATCTTCAACTCTGGAGCCAGCTGCTATTGAGGATGCTCACGTGGAACTGATCGAAAGCGCGATGCTGGTACAAAAGGCCTACCTCGACTCCCAAATTACGCTAGAAAGATTTGCTGAAGCGGTAAATCTTTCTCCGCGAGAAGTATCGACTGTGATCAACCGTAAATTTCAACAAAACTTCCACGAATTTATCAACCGTTACCGGGTTGAAACAGCCAAAAAATTACTCAGCGATCCAAACAACACACATCTGACAATAACTGAAATATCACAGGCAGCGGGGTTTAATAGCAAAGCAACTTTTAATCGTTTTTTTAAGAAGTTTGTGCTATGCACGCCAAGCGCTTTCCGAATAAAGCATCAGAAACTCCCAACAAAAAGTGCCAAGGTCTAAACCAATCCGTCCGCATAATCGCCGTGCATATGAACACAGTGCATTTCTAAATACTCCAATTGGCTCGCCAATCAAATTGAGATATTCAGCGTCACCCCATCGCACAGCAAAACGACTGCTATTTTTATAATAGTCAAGCAACAAATTGGCGTTCCCACAAAATTCCTGGAAAATCGCCCGTCTCAATTTACGCAAAACAGATATTGAAACTTTACCCACCCATTTTGCTACCTCAAACTGCCCTGGAACGGTTACACATCGCCTAATGGCTGACCTTTCTTTGATTCAGCTCGATAACAATAATTGATATAAAACCAAGGAGAAAAATGTGACACATTTCAAACGACTACTAACCGGTATCGCACTTGTCGCTAGCCTGGGGTTTTGTGCTTCCGGCGCAATCGCCAAACCCTACAAAGCCGCCGAAATCTATACCCACAACGCAGATATCTATGGCAAATATGTATTTCGCGTACAAGCAGCCCTGGGCAGCGGGGTAATTTCAAATTTTTTCTTGTGGAAGGAAGGATCGGAACTTTCCGATGTTTTCTGGGAAGAAGTGGATATCGAAATATTTGGAAAAAACGATGGCTACAGTTGGCAGAGTAACATCATCACCGGGCTGGGCAGTCGCACCATGTCCGAGCAAGTTCACTCCGCAGAACTGTCATTTGGGGAGGACTATCATACTTTCACAATTGAATGGCAACCAGGGCGAGTCGCTTGGCTGGTGGACGGCCAACTGATTCGAGAAACTCTGGGTAGCCAGGCTAACGATCTAACAAGCCCGGCACAGGCGCGGTTTAACTTCTGGCCGCCAGATATTGAAAGTTGGGTGGGTTCGTTCGACGACAGTATTTTGCCTTTGAACATGTTCGTAAACTGGATGGAATATTATCGATGGAACGGTCAGGATTACGAATTGGACTGGCGTGATGATTTCAACAACTTTGATACTGACCGCTGGGGCACAGCCGACTGGACCTTTGACGAAAATCGTGCGGACTTTTCGCCGCTCAATGTCACTACCCAAAATGGCTATTTAGTGCTCACTATTACGGCCGAAGGCCAGGAGGGTTATGCTGGGACCCCTCCTGAAGATAATGCTGATGTTCCCACCCCTACCCCCACACCTACTCCCAGTAGTAGCTCCAGTTCAAGCTCCAGCAGCTCTTCAAGCAGTAGTTCCTCAAGTAGCAGTTCCACAAGCAGTTCTTCAAGCAGCAGTTCGAGCTCCTCCGGTGGCGCTTGTGTATGTAATTGGTATGGCACTCAATATGCAATTTGTGCTGGCCAAGATAACGGCTGGGGCTGGGAAAATAGTGCCAGCTGTATTGGTATTGACACCTGTAGCAGCCAATGGGGCACCGGTGGTCCTGTCGGTTGTAGCACCACAAGCTCATCGAGTTCAAGCTCCAGCAGTTCTAGCTCGAGTAGTTCGAACTCCACTTCGAGTACGAGCAGCTCCAGCACTTCCTCGAGCTCTACAAGTTCCAGTTCAAGCAGCTCTGGTGGAGATGGTAGTTGCCTGGGTATTAATGAGTATCCAAACTGGACCGCCAAAGACTGGTCCGGAGGGCCCTTTAACCATGCGAATGCGGGCGATAAAATGATATACCAGAATAGCCTTTATCAAGCCAACTGGTATACGAACTCCATTCCTGGGAGTGATAGCTCGTGGACCAAGCTTGGCGCTTGCCAATAAGCAGCTACCCTCATTAGTGCCCGACTCTGAAGGATATTTGCCTTCAGAGTCGCTACTAAGCACCCCTTAACCTACCTTGCTACGCAAGTACCTAAGCTAGCCGCACTAACACTAAATTTTAACGCTTAATAAACTCGATAAACCCGTGAAGTGGGAATCTGTAACACCAAATCACTCACTAAAATCGCATTTTATTCATCAGTAGAGAAAATATAATTTTCACAGCAAATGGTTATATTTGTACCCACTAATATTGTAGCTCTATACCGGATCTTAAACTGCTTAAGCAAAAGCTAATGCACGAATGCTGAATTCTGTTCCGACAGACTATAAAATAGTTCAACAACATCGCTAACGTTATTGGTTTTTGTGAAAACATCGAGTGGTAAACTGATGTCTAATTTTTCCAAGAGAATGGTCGCAATGTGCGCATAGTCGATGGAATTAATGCCTAAATCGACCAAATAGGTTTCCTTCGTTAGTTTTTCATCCGCATCTTGAAGTATCGCCGCTGAAAATGGCGAAACCTCAACAATCGCTTCGATAAGCATCTTACGTATTTTCACTTTTTCCATAATAATTTCCCTTGGGTTTACGGTATATTAACAAGCGCTTGTGCAGCGTGCTGCTTATTAAGGGGTCGCACGTACCAGTTGCCTACATACTAACCTAATTCCATCAGTACAAGAGCAAAGTGATGTACGAAATCAATTTCCTGTCAGACGTACCATTTGATGATTTAGCCGATCCACAAGTCAGCATACATTTTTGCCATTACAACATTGAGATGTACAACGACAATCTGTTTCGGGCACTCAGTATCAGTTTTCCTGAGCCCCTCGGATCTGCAGTCGTCAAAAGACGCGCGGAATTCCTGGCTGGTCGCTACTGTGCAAAATCCGCACTTAGTAAACTGGGTATCACTGAAACAGAAGTCCCTATTGGGCAACACAGAAGCCCTGTATGGCCGCATGGTTTACTCGGTTCAATTAGTCACTCAAATACACATGCGATTGCAGCTGTCACCACAAAAAAACAAACAATGGGTATTGGTATTGATATCGAAGCGCAAATTACCTCGCAAACCATTTCACGTATCGAAAAGCAAATACTGTTTAACGATGAACTTACTTTTTTCAATCAACACAGTAAACACAAGGAGCAGTTATTCACCCTTATTTTTTCGGCAAAAGAAAGTTTTTTTAAAGCAGCTTATCCACAGGTTAAGCGCTATTTTGAGTTCGACGCGGTGGAACTTATCGGAATGGATGCCAGCAGATCAAAATTGACTTTTAAAATCATTAACGAACTTTCAACAACACTTACAGCTAATCAGGTTTTCAGTGCTGACTATGTGATACTCGAGAACCAGGCAGTAATCACATTCGTAAATTTACCCGCATAAAAATAACAAAGGAAATAATGGAGGCGCGAGAAGGAATCGAACCTTCGTATCTAGAGTTGCAGTCCAGTGCATAGCCACTTTGCTATCGCGCCTAAAAAAGGATTTGTTACTCAACTGATAGAGCCGTAGTAGCTACATCATCAAAATGTGAAACAAGCTTTTGAAATGTTGTTAAATCTCTACCAAACGGATTTATACATTGCAACGCTATTGATTTACTTGATTTTGGCATTAAATATTTAACAAATGTAGCTATGGTTCCACTTGGCCCCAAATCAACAAAGGTATAGTCACCTTTTTCATGCAAATATTCAACAGTTTTTTGAAACTCTACGGGCCT
Source organism: Alteromonadaceae bacterium 2753L.S.0a.02 (assembly GCA_007827375.1). Lineage (NCBI taxonomy): Bacteria > Pseudomonadati > Pseudomonadota > Gammaproteobacteria > Alteromonadales > Alteromonadaceae > Alteromonadaceae bacterium 2753L.S.0a.02. The sequence goes on along the minus strand of VISH01000002.1, from coordinate 1,996,009 downwards.
TCTGGCCACTCGCCACAGTGTTTCTACATCAATTTTCTGTGCGACAGTTATTTTAGAGCAGGAAATAATTGGAATATTTGGAGAACCGATATAAGCATCCTCGCCTATTCGTTGAAATTCGCTCTCTAAAGAATCCATTAAAGGCGTATGAAAAGCATATTTCACTGGTAATATTTGCGTAACAGTATTTTTTTCCGTAAGTTTTTGTCGCACCGTTTGAATTTCTTCGAGCGTACCACTTACCACAAAATTTTTAATAAAATTGCTGGATGCCAACCATGTATTTTTAAACGTTTCTGGTTCATAGTTTAAAATGTCTTTGGACTCAAGCACCGATAGCATTGCACCTTCAACGTCGCTTGAGTTCTCTAGAGATTCAGCGAACCTCACAACCAAACGCGCCATATCTTCGAACTCAAATCCGCCAGAAACAACCGCGGCAACAAACTCTCCCAAGCTGTGCCCCATAACATAATCGGGTGTAAGTCCCTCCTCCATAACTGTTCTAGTTAAACTATATTGAACGGCCAACAGTGCCGGGTTGGTAAATAACACGCGATCAAAATCAAGTTCTTTTGTGTTATCACCATAGATAGTATCAACGAGCGAGCAGCTTATGAGTGGCTGAACAATATCGTTACAATAATCCATCCAAAACTGGAAACGTTTATTGTTGTAATAGAGCTCCCTCCCCATTTGATAGTATTGGGAGCCTTGTCCAGAGTACATGAAAACAACCGGTTTACGCATGCTTTTTGCCTCTAAAAAATGCGCCTACATTAACTTGCGACCACTTCGAGTTCATCCAGGTCAAAGTAGCCATTGTAATCTTTCATGTAAACTGCAGCGCGGTGACCAAACAACACAACTGCCTGGGTGCGTGTTTCCAATTGATCATACACCGGATAGATAGATTTCACCTTTGTTCCAATAGTGTATTTACGGTTCCAATCGGCAACTTTTTCGTCAGCATTTTTTTCAGGCTGCTCTCTTGGCGCTGATACCTCTTCAATGCTGCTGGATTGAGCTTGTTCCGTGGTTTCCCCTTTAATTTCTGTAATTTTATCTTTGGTTTCCTCAATGATTTTCGCTACTATTTTTGTTAACACATCACCATGGCCCACTTCTTCAATAGCCATAACTTCACCTTTCTCGGCAGCGTGCTCGAGTAAGAAAAACATACTCTCAGCCCAGCGAACACCTGTCGCAATCTGATTGCTAAGAGGGTCTATTATATTGTCCGCTTCGTACGGTCTTGCTGTCACATTAGCAATAACCGGAATTTTGGGGTTAGATAGTTTAAAACGCTTTAGGTAGGCTAGAAACTTGTCGCGAGAAGGTGCCATAAATCTTGAGTGAAAAGCACCGCTGGTATTGAGCGGGTAATAGAGCATTTCCCCCTTAGTGAACAGTGGTTCGGCTTTGCCGATTTCTTCTATAGAACCTGAAATCACAATTTGAGAAAACGTATTGATATTGGCAATATCAATTTTTTCGAGATTATTTTCTTTAAGTAAATTCTCAATAACTTCCGCCGAGGCATTCAGAATTGCCGCCATAGCGCCATCCTTTGCCTGACTCATCAACTCGCCGCGTTTTTTTACGATTTTCAAACCCGCTTCAAAATCAAAACATTCAGCAGCCAATAACGCATTAAATTCGCCCAAGCTATGACCGGCTACGAAATCGGGTTCTGCCCCTTCTTTCTCAATCTTATCGTAATAGTGCAAGGCATTGACCACGTACAAGGCTGGCTGAGTAAATTGGGTTTTACCCAATTCTCTACGCGGGTCAGATAAGCACAACTCTTTTATCGAATAGCCTAGAATTGCGTCGGCCTTTTCCACCAAGTCGGGATACTTGTCGAATAAACCATCGCCCATGCCTTTTGCCTGAGAACCCTGCCCAGGAAACACGTATGTTTTCATGTTTTTCTCCTAATATATAGCATCATAATTTCTACAGTTCTAAACACATCGCGGAATTAAAACCACCAAATCCCATACTCATTTTTAATGCATGCCTAATTTTGTGAGGCTCCGCGCGATGTGATATCCAGTTTAGGGTGTCATCCATTGGATTGTTGAGGTTGTTACACGGGTGCAATGTAGCGCTTTGCATTTGCAGAATGGTTGCTACAAGCTCCGCGGAACCCGCGGCACTTAATCCATGTCCTGTGAGCGATTTTGTTGTATTAATATAGCTTTCGTTGAGACCACAATGTTTAATTGCACGCAACTCAGTTTCGTCTCCCAGGGGTGAGCCCGTTCCGTGGGGGTTCACATATTGAATATCTCCAGGCGTTAGGCCAGCTGCCCGTAAACTTTCTTCAATTACCTGAACCTCCCCCTCAAAAGAGGGATTCGGGTTGCGATTTCCATCCATAGCAACAGACCAGCCAGCTGCGCGTACATAAGAAGGCCTATCACGTTTACACAGGGAAGCTTCCGATTCAATCACAAGTGCACCGCAAATTTCACCATAAATAAAGCCGTCTCGATCAAGGTCGAAAGGACGACAAGCTAAACCTGGTGTCTGGGAAAATTTGTCTGAGCCCATTGCCCCGAGCGAACGCAAGCCCTGGCACTCCCAATACGACAAATCCATCAGTGCACCAACCGCAATACACGCATCCAGTTGACCATTTGCGACTGCATTGCACGCCTGAATGACTGCGATTTGTCCACTGGCCGAAGCAGCACCAACCGTAATCGCAAGACCCCTGATTCCCAACAGCTCGCTACAAAGGCCACAAAAATCGGTGTCCATAAAATTTAAGCCATAAGTCGGCCTAAGAAATAACGACTTATTTATGAACTTTTCTTGCGTGTTTACCATCTCGCGCTGCTGAAAGTTGCTACCACCAACAATTAGCCCAACCCTCTCCGCTGATATTTGATCTAGATATGCGTCTTGCCAGGCTTCGTAAACAGTCGCAAGGCCTACCTGACTGGAAAAACTCGCGGTACGCAACAAATTTCCTGGAAAATGAGGCGACAGCGTGAAGTTATTAATCTCCGCACCTATAAAAGGTGTTTCGTTTTGCACTTCGCTCTCGGTTGGTATCTGTCGCCCGGGGCGTTGCATAAAATCAAACGATGAATGGCCGGCAAATAGCGCTTCGGAAAATGCTTGCTTTCCCTGCCCGATAGCACTGGTTATACCCAGCCCGCTGATATAAACACCGACGGTATTAGAGTTTGGCATGAATAATATTAGCCAAATCAGTAATGTTCTCGGCCCGAGCGAATTCAATCATGGGTACGCGAGCAGATAATTCTTCCAGCGTCATCATAATAATTTCTGAACGGTCGACAGAATTCGCACCCAGATCTTTCAACGAATCTTCAGCTTGAAAGCTGTGTTCCGCCAATGTCGGGATTACTTCGCAGGCATTTCGAGTAATAATGTTAAATATGTCTTGTTGATTCATGATGTAGGCTCCTAGTGAGTAGCATTAAATTATTCCCAAGGGAACTGACCCGTTTCAACATATCGGGATATCTTAGAGATTGTGTGTGTATCCGAAAATATTTCGGTGTTGGCGGCCAATGCACGGCATTTGGCATTTTGCAGGTCTTCGTTCAAACTGCTCATGTAACGCTTATATCGCGTAATACTTTGTTTTGACAGCCGGTTCAAGCGCAACAGCTTTTTCCTTAATGCAATTTGGGTGTTATCACTCACTTCATCCACAAGACCCCACTCCTTCGCGACTTGGGCATTTATCGCTTCGGTGGTGACCGTCATGTAATGTGCCTTTGCAAATCCCATTTTTCTTATCAGAAATGGTAATACACAGGCAGGCATTAAACCGAACAATAATTCTGAAAGGCTGAAGATGCTGTTCGCATCACTGATGACTATATCGCATGCGGCAACAAACCCAATTCCACCGGCATTGGCCTGACCTCTTACATGAGCAATGCTTATAAAAGGTCCACTGGCCAACCTTTGCCAGAGGTCATACATCGGTTCAGGATCAGAAGCAATTACGTTGTTGCTTGCCTTGAAACTTTGGTGAAGTGACTGGAAATCCGCCCCGAAACAAAATATATCTGGCAGTCCTTCCACAACGACAATTTTCGTATCTGTATCGCAATCATCAAGCGCTTCTATAAACTCCGATACCATTTGGTCGTTAATGGTGTTGTTCGCGTCCGGGCGGTTTAATTGGATGGTACAAACGCCATCATTCTGCCGCACCTTCAAGGTGCTATATCGGCTTTCAGTAACTAGGATATCCATTCGTACTCCCTGTGATATTCTTTAATCTCTTTAAGAAATAGCGTTGGCTTGCCATGCACTTTTCGCGACTCGGGAATAAAATTACTATCCATTACAGCATTTCGGGTACCAAATTTAACAGCGCTACTGCCTACCAGTATGGCTTCGTACTCATCCATCGAAAGTTCGTAGCGTCTATCGAGGTGCCCGGTAATATCCATAGCTTGAAGCTTTTCCTGACCGGTTTTAGTTGACACACCACTGAAGAACTCGGAACAACAGCCTGAGCCGTAGGAAAATAAACCGATTCGTTGGGGAGATGTAAAATCGCCGTTTACAATCGTACTCGCGAGCGATAGTACCGTCGTTGCTCCCATAATGTTTCCGACACGTTGACAATAAACCATTGCGGGAGACATGCGGCGTTGGAAATCTTCTTCGATTTCAGGAGGCTTAGCCTTGGCGAATTTACGCATCATATTACGATGCGCGCCTTTTACCATCCCGCCAAAAGGTGTGTGATAAGCAAGATAGCGGAAACTTTTCACGTAATCGGCAACTTCAACTCGTTTTTTATACTCAAGGAACGCGTTTTCACAGCAATCCAAGTAAGAGAGCAATGACAAATCCGAATCACCAGCCTCGCTATCGGTTGAGGGACGGCAAGTATCCATAACTTCGTAGCCGTAATAGCCGTTTGCCCCTACATCAACCTGAAAAACATACGGCCTGTCGCTAATCAACATCGCAACAGCACCAGCCCCACCGCTAGGCTCTGCGAACGACCAATCCATCGTTAATGCATCTCCACCTTTCTCCACCATAAAACGAGAAATATCCGTAGCAATGAGCAGCACTTTGGCACCCGGTGATGCTTGACCGAGTATAAAATTAACAGCAGTTTGGAAACCGGCAACGCCAGAGTAACAGGCATTTTTTACTTCAAACAGGCGACAATTCCGGTTGAGGCCTAGCAGATCGTGACAGTAAGTACTCATAGACTTACCAAAATCAAATGCAGACTCAGTACATGTAACAACCATTTCAATACGGTCTTTTTCTTCTTCGCTAAGAGCATCGATAAGTGGTTTGGCAGCGTTTACCGCAAACGTTATTGGATCTTCATAGGGAAGCGTTACGCTTTTCTCCTTCATCATTAGATTCTCGAAACGGGTGGTATCCAAGTTTCGAAGTTCGGCAAGTTTTTTTACATCTAAATAGGTTGTGCCCGCATAGACGTTCATTGCCTCAATTCCAACTGCATTCATAGTCATTTCCTCGTACTAGGGTGGTGTAGCTACAGCCTATCCAAAAGCCAATTCTTTACTAATATTTATTTCTTGTGGGATAGCATTTACACATAGCTCCGCCCAGTGATTTAGTAAAGCTTGGGTGGAAGCTAAATCATGTTGTAACGCTTCATGAAATTGCATACTTAAAGTCAGTTGCCCATTCACGGTGACACAACCGGCACCTACAGGATATACGCGAGAAACCGCAGGGCAAAACAGCCAATTGTCGTCTGTTTTTATGTCCCATTTCCCGAGGTTTGAAAACATACCAGTCCAACCGTGGTTTTTAGATTCGCGCTTTTGCATATCCGATCGAATGCCTTTCTTTCCCAATAAAAAACTTCCAACAAACGCAGCCCATGCTCCCCATTGGTAACCCTGACGTTTACGGGCATTGACCTGTTCCTGAACATCGATTGGCAGCGGTATCTGAGAGAAATCCAGCGCAATAAACGCCATCTGCGGCGCTTGCTCGCTAGCCCGGGATACAGCTCCGCGAAGATTAACAGGAATCATCCAGCGCCGCTCAGCATCGTTAGGAACGAGGTTTTCAGCGATCAACCTGTCTAGATGACTGAGTAAATAGCTATTTACTGTAACTCCAAGAGTTTTTGCCTGATCTTTAATAGCTGAGGTCTGCTGCTTACTAAAAACCGTCCAGGCTACACGTTCTGTAGACCTATTTAAAATTGGGAGTGAGCGATCATACTTAATCCATTGTTGCTCACGTATACCTGTGGTTGGCAAAAAGACCTTTAGCCCTTTAACAGCATTTCTAAAGCTGTATTTATCATCTCCTTGCCATTGGGGTAATTCTGAAACTGTGTACCCTGCTTTTCGCATCAAACTTGCTAATCCACTCATACCATCGTATTCATCGTGTGGCAATTCGTACCAGTCGACGTTACTATTTTCACCACTACTCACACATCGTCCGTATATAATCGAGATGTCTTCACCACAATCACGCATCGCTCTAAATATTTCGGCCACCCAATCTGTTTTCATAACCTTTACCTTTAAAATTGATATCTAATCTTAAATGCAACCTGCTTTTGATCACGGTATATCCAGAGATCGCTTTTTGGATCTTGTGATGTAGGTACCGACACATTGAATTCGACAGACAAATCGTCATCGATTTTATAGGAAGTTAATAACATAGCTAGATAGCTTTCATTTGGCGATTCGTAAATATTACGCCACGTAAAAGAGAGATCATCATGTAGCAATAACTTTCGCATACCGAAATACAATGTTTGCCTACTTTCAGGAATAACAATCGTATCGTCCCAATCCAAAATGTGCTTATTCACACCTTCAAAACTCAGTGTAAAAGTAGCGCTTGCCGAGTAATCAAACCCAAGCGTTGCTTCTATAGAATCGCGTTCTATCAGACTCAATTGCTGCGTTGTAAACGCCAAGGGTTTTTTGACAGCAACCTCCCCCCTTAGCAAAAATCGTTTAACAGCACTAACAAAAGTGAGACCCGCCATATCAAATCTGTGTCGGCGTTCCATAACGATACCCGGATCGGTAGATTCATAGGCATAGTTATTATCGATGAGGCTAGCTGCAAGAAGTGTTAAATCAGTATTACCAAGCGTTTTTTTCCAGCTTAATCCCAGTTCATCGCTCCGTTTATCGCTTGGGTCGGGTATTACGTCGTACGCACCGCTAAATGGATCAAAGTAATAAGCTGAGCCTTCGACGGGATACTTATTAAACTTAGCTTCAGGGGTATAAAAGACGTTGAAGGTACCGAACCCGGTATACTGATTCAAGGAAATCATGGGCTGTCCGATTCTCAAATCTTCGAGATTAAAATTAAATAATTCCTGATTATTACGTGGACTAACTTCATCAGTTACTACCGAGATTTCGGAGTCACCCCAGGCAATACTCTGGTAACCCATACGAATACTGGTACCTTTCATGCTGGTTTGGAGATAAGCTTGAGCCGTGATGTTTTCCCACTTGTCACCGGCTTCATTACGATGATCATCGGCTAGAAATAAGTTGGTTTTCGTATCGAGAAGAATATAAAAACGCTCCCAAAAGAACTTTGAATATTCAACTCTCACCGACGGTCGGTTATTAATGAGCTTTTCCGGTTCTTCATATTTATAGGACAACTCATAAGTTAAACTAACACGTAGAGGGTCAAACAAATAGTTGTCCCAGGCAGATTTCGCGTTCTGAACATCCTGCCAAGTGGTATCACTTTGCTGCGATTCAGGTTCATCAAATTCCATATTGAAATCAGCGGATTCAGCCTCATCAATTGGTTCAAAGTTGACTTGTTGAGCGTGCAATCGGCAAGAATACACACTCAACACAGAAGCCAAAGTGACCGCAACTAGATTACTGTCGGAGATATTTTTTAGAGAATAATTACTCATAAAACGCACGTAGATCCGCCAATTGTTTTTCTCTGAACGCGTAATCAGTTAAGCTTCTTTGGGTCAGAAATTCATCCGATACAGATTTGTTGTAAGCCACAAACAGGTTGTTAACCGTTGTTACACGTCGGGATATAACGTTATTCATTGTTTGTTTCTTTGAAATCCAAACACCGTGGGTCAATTCATACTGTTGGTAAAGATGCTGCTTGTACAGTTTTCCGTATTTGTTATACATATTTACTTTTAGTGGAATACTACGTTCTTTATCGACCCAAGTAACCAATCGCCCATAACTCGTTTTCTTAGAACGCGCTTCATTGGGTATCGATTCGATTACCCAAACATCATTTCCTTTGTAGTTATCCTCTCGAAGAAATTCATACTTGTAGTCGTAGACCTTACGCAATGCAACATCATCGACACAGAATTCAGTTCCAAAAAAGCTTCCCCCGTCCTCTCCACCACCTTCACTGGATACCAAGCGTTTTACTTTCCCGAGAACCGAAAGATAAAGCCATACATCGTTGTCTTTATCGGGTTCGAAATATTGATACGTCAACATACCAACCCCTTTATCACTCACTGGTTCTAGTACAACAGTGATGGTACGAGAGTCTTCATTTTTATCTCCGTATTTTTTTTCTCCTGCTTCCAAAACAGTAACCCTGGGCTCCTCTCGACAACCCATGCGGCCCTCGGATACCGCATAACGACAGGTAGAAAGCTGTATTTTCACAATAGCCGAATCAAATGACTGGCGATTGGTGTTGTTTACTTGCAGCATAATCGCACGAGGGTCTAGATCTGAATCTGATTTTTCATTGACCTTAGCGAAACTATTTAATATGGGAAAAACGGCCATAGATGCTACAAACGTACTTGTTAACAGAGAATATCGTTTTAAGAAATTCATGATTGTTGGTCCTTAGTTATGCGCTAACCATATCTGTAACAGGTTCTTGCTCAACAGTTTCTTTATAGTTGAAGCGCATTTTTGTTAGTAGGATAAGTGCAGGCGTAAGAAACAAATCATTCAGAAGCCCTGTGAATATGCAAATAAAACCAAATTTACCAAGATTTGCATAGCCGGGCATTGAAGACGTTGCCATTATGCCGAAGCCGAGACCGAGAATTAGCGAAGTAAATACAACGGCCTGACCGCATTCGTTAATGGTACTTTTTAATGCTCGATGGATATTCCCATCGATCAATACTTCTTTACGATACTGCGTAATAAAATGAATCGTGTCGTCTACGGAAATGCCAATCACAATAGGGGCTAGCATCATCGTATAAAAATCTAAGGGCGTTCCCATAATTCCGAGTATTCCCAGAGGAATAAAAGACGGGATCAAATTTGGGATAAGTGAAATGACACCTGCTTTTAGCGAGCTAAAAACCAATAGGAGAATGATTGATATAACAAGAATAGCAAGCCCGTAACTCTCTAACTGAGTAACAATTACATACTGCGCAACCCGCATTCCCATAGCGAAAAAACCCGTAACAGAAACTTGCGCTTTGGGGTAATCATTGCTTATCGACGCTGTTGCAGCATCAATATCTTTTTTCATACGTTTAAAAACGTCGGTATATGCATACGATCCATAATTGCGAACTGTCACTAACACGCTCGCTTTGCGATAGTACTCATCTACCATTGTCGCTCGTTCGTCAGGATCGGCGATATTAAACAGAAATAGAGTTTGCGAAAGCGCACTTTTGGATTCGGGTATTTTATACATATCTTTCCCGCCTCCATTAAGCTTTTGATTAGCATCTTTCACAACATCGACAATGGAGGATGTTGTAACCACGTACTCGCTGTAGTCGGTTTCGAATTTCTGTTGTAAGCCTTCAATAACCTTGAGTACTTTAGGGTCGTGAATCGCATTCTCCTGGTCAAGATCAAAATATACCGATATCCGTCCTGAACCGGCCATTTTGTCATCGATCAACTCGATACTCTGTCGAAAACGGGCACCTTCAGCATAGGCATCTGTAAGGTTGTAATCGGCGTGTATTTTTGTTGAGCCATAGAGACAGACAACAAACAACATCACAAAGGGTATAACATAAAACACAGGCGCCTTTTCAACTAAAGGAATCACCTTGTTTAGCTGTGTTTGGAAAAATGGCGCAAAGTTTGGGATCATCCTCCCTATTACGCGACTTACTGAATTACTACGGTCTTTGCCGGATTTAGATACCGGAGCCCAAAATTCCAGCATTGCTGGCAACAGGAATATGGTAAGAATAAAAGCCACTCCTACGCCAGTGGTGGACATAATCGCAAAGCCCTTTATAGGCACCATGTACGAGAAACTTAACGACATCAAACCAACCATTGTCGTTAAAGAGGTTAGAAAGCATGCTACTCCCGCTTTTTTATACGAAAGTTCCAAAGCCTTTCCGTGCTCCTCGCCTTCGCGCCTGAAATATAAATACCCGGATATGATATGTACCGCGTCAGCCATACCGATAGTCAATATAAGTAGAACGACGCATATCGTGAGTGGAGTCGCTGATAGGCCAAATTGTACCGCGAGCGCTAAGGTCCAGATTGCAGTTAACACAATGATAAGTAATGGCCAGAATACGCCTGAAAATGAACGAAATAATAGCCACAACAGTACAATCATAATCACCAGCGCCATAAGGTAAAGCATGCCCATTTCTTTACCTATTTTCGCCTGATTTTCTGAGTCAATGGTATTGCCCACCTTGAAGTATTCAAAGTGTTCTGCGTACTCCGGTTTGGCAAGAATATGCTTTATCGATTCATTTAGCGCATAGTATTCAGCGACATCCGTCGGCTTAAATCGTGGTGTATCTTCTCTGCTATCTTCTTGGACATAATCCATATTCTCCATAATCATATCTTTATCAGGATTAGTATCTGTTACTAGCAGCTCGTCCTCTTCAAAAGGTACCGCGCCAAAATCTGTTTTTATATAGATTCCACCGTATTTCATGTCTTTAGAAAAATACTGTAGCTCAAACTCCGGCTGCTCTTGCGCGAGTGCCCTAATGGTTTCTAACTCAGATTTATCACTTGGAACTGCGTCCCCCACCAACGGTCTCGATACCAAGACATCTCCACGTGCCGTCAATACCGGTGCATTTACCAGACTTTTCACATCAACGATATGTGAAAGCGCGAAATCCTTGCCATCTTTGGTTTCGATAAACCCACCCAGTAATTCATCCCGTATTCCCTTTGCTGCCTTTAACGAAGCTTCTGAAAAAACGTCGCCATCAATCGGTTTATAAACAATCAAAACTCCATCTTGACTGCCAAATTGAGCGTTAAATTCGTTATAGGCAACAAACGTAGGATCATTTTTGTCAAACCAGCCATCAATCGTAAAATCAAACTTCAATTGACTTAAATTCTGGAACAGTAATGCAGTAAGCCCAGCAAAAATAACAGTAACGAGGTATTTTCGCTGTCGAATCACATTCGAGGCTCGAGCGAGAAAGGTAGATAGTCCATTTAATAGGGTGTTCATACTAAGCTCCAGGCAATAAGGGCTTTTCCAGGCGAGCGGCCTGATGGGTTAAAGATACTAGAGGTATTATTAGTTAGAGGGCTTTAGGATATTTAGCTCGTTGACACGGGCTCAACAGTTGCGATCGTCTTGATAGGTCGCACACAGAAGTTTTTAATCGCAACAACAACAGTACCGGAATGGGTGACAAGCCTTATATTGAATTTCATCAATTCCGATGATGATGAAGGACTATCTTTTTCAATTAATACATAGCAGTTCTTCGGAACAACACCGCTCACTACCAATTCATCAATCGCGAAAGGTATACTTGCTGAGACTTCCGAGCTACTTCCGACTAATCCAGAGACAGCCTGAAAAGCAGCATCGAGTATAACAGGGTGAAGAATATAGTCATGGTAATCAGCGTATAACTTCTGAGGCAGATTGATCTCAGCCAACACTTTTTCCTGTGATGAAGCTAGTGATGTAATCGACTGGAAGCTTACCCCATAGTCAAAACCATACTCGTTAAACTTAGAGTAAATTGCCTTTTGACTGCTAAGCCTTGAACACTCTTTTTTTAGCTTAGCGATATCGATAGACGTTGTTTCGCCACTCGCCGAGTTCCATAGGGGCTTATACGTTACCTTGCCTTCAGCGTGAACGCTAATATCACCCATTTCATCTATAGACGAAATCGAAAATTCCGTATCCTCACCCACCTTTTGTAGGTGTGTTTGTAATGATCCAACATCTTGGTTAAATACATACGGGCTCAGCCATACGATATCCCGTATATTAACGACCTTACCCTCACCCGCAAGGTTTGCTGCCGCACATGCGATCTCCAGGAAACAGGCCCCTGGCAATACAGGCTGACCTTGGACCCTATGCTCGTCGCCATAGTATGCCGCCCGTTCGAGCGTCGAGCTAAAGCGAACAGCATTTAGGGTTGAAATGTTGCTGGTTACCAATGGATGCAATGTATGCGAAACGTTAGAAACGATTCTATCTGGCGTGCGAGCTTGTTTTATCCAGCAACGATCTTTCGCGAATGGATATGTGGGCACTGATAATTTTTTAGGTACTTTCTGCCCGTATAAGCGAAGCCAATCTACACGTTTTCCTATTACCCAGTTTTGGGCCAGTTTGTAGACATCCTTATAGGTAGCATCATCCAGTGGATCAACCGACGAACCAACCGTTCCGAGGATAATGTTTTTCGAGCTTTTGTCTGAACGCCACTCATTAAGCAACTTTATTAATTCCTTACTGGTGGATGCAAGAAATGCTAAGCGGTGCGACATTTCTTCACGATAATTTTGCAATGTGTAGGCGAGCCGAGATAACTCCAAGCCCCTTTCCCGACCTACATAAGTGAGTAATTTGTTAGCATACTCTCTTAAACCTGCTTCATTTCTTGCAGAGAGAACAATAAGTTGCGGAGTTTCTTCAGTCTTTTGTTTTACTTCAATCGATGAATCAAACTCCTCAAGGACAACACAGGCATTTACACCTCCTGAGCCAAAACCATTAACCAGTGCTCGGCGAGGTGCCCCTACTTTTACCTCCCAATGCGTAAGTTCACGCTGAATATATACCGGGGAATTTTGAAAATTGATACTGTCATTTTCCTCTCTACAGTTGATTGAAGGAGGTATCTGTTTATTTTTAAATTGCATTAAAACTTTGGTAATTCCCGCTACCCCAGCAGTCGCCTCGGGATGACCCATATTGGCCTTTAAAGAACCAATCGCGCAGTAGCCTGTGTTGTTTGTTTGCGTTCTAAAGGCATTTGAAATAGCGGCAACCTCCAACCCATCTCCCATTTTTGTCCCCGTACCATGACCTTCAACATAACCGATGGACGCGGCATCCACTGCTGAACGTGTTAACGCTGCGCGAATAACACTGGCCTGGGAGTTGGGGTTTGGTGCGGAATATCCGTTGGATCGACCACTGTGATCATAAGAACTACCCCGAATCACCCCGTGTATATTGTCACCATCAGCAAGCGCCTTTGATAAGGGTTTCAAAATAAGAGTTCCTACACCCTCGGCAGGCACAAATCCATCAGCCCCTTGGCCATAACTGTGGGTTACTCCTTTTTGAGACAGCATTTCACTGTTGCAAAATGCTTGGTACTTTGCCGGGTGCAGATACAAATTAACACCACCAACAACCGCAAGCTGGCAACGCGTTTTTCGCAGGTTCTCGCAGGCCATATCGATAGCTACCAAAGAAGAAGAACAGGCTGTATCGATTGGCATGCTCGGCCCCTGAAAATCGAAAAAGTAGGAGACGCGATTCGCGATTGACCAGGGCATGGACGCTGGAGTAACCAAGTTACCCTTTTCCCATTCCTGGGCACCAAGCAGGTGGTAGGTGTTCGTCGTAACTCCAATAAAAACACCTACATCGGCACTTTTTCCTTTCGGGTATTTTGCTTTTAACTGCGCTCTGGTATGTCCGGAATCCTCAATGGCCGACCACACCGATTGAAGTACCAATCTTTCCTGTGGATCAATTTTTTCAGCATCAGTTGCTGAGATATTGAAAAATTCGGCATCAAATTTATCGTGATCTTCAATAAACCCGCCCCACTTACAATAAATTTTGCCATCTTTGGCTTTTTCTGGATCAGGATCATAGAAGCTATCGGCATCCCATCGGTTTTTAGGTACCTCCGATACAAGGTGTTTCCCCTTTTTCAAATGTTTCCAAAATTCATTAAGGTCACGAGATTGAGGGTAACGGCCGTCGATACCTATGATGGCGATGGGTTCGTATTCGTCGGCTTCACCATTATTGTCGCTGTCCGGCACACTTACCTGTGGTAGCGGAATTATTGCAACGTCGGATAATTTATCGTTTTCAATCGATGGCTCCACTTCAACCGCACCGAACAGTGTGGCGAGCTCTGATTTCTTATTCGCTATCAAATAATCCGCGAGTTCAATAACCGATTCACACTCATAAAACAGTGTTTTCGATATGTCACCGAGATCAGACTCCATTCGCGCATTGAGCTTACCAATTACGACAGAATCGATTCCAAACGCATCGAATCGCTCATTCTCCATTACGCGTGACGCTTCCAATTTAATTTCATCGGCAATGAGTTGTTGTAAATAACGCCGAGTTGATTCATGTAACAATTCGCCATTGGTAAATTTGGTAGTTCTGCGGGCAGAAGATTCGTTAACACTTTGTTTTTGAATTAGTGAGGTAAGCTTAGCGGCTTCACCATAAAGCACCAATGCTTGAGGAAAGTCCATCCCTAGAACCGTCTCCCAGCATTGCAAACCAATCTCGGTAGGCAATGGATGAATACCGCGTGTGTGCTTCATCAGTTCAACATCAGAGGCATCTATCGTCATGCCGCCGTCTATCCACAGCGGCCAATTGATGGAAAGGGTTTTTCCGGAACGCAAATTCTGATTTACCAGAGACGATCTTAATGCCGCGAACGAATCCATAAAGCTGTTAGCAAACGCATAATCTGCCTGACCAATGTTACCCGTGATACCCGCGACTGAAGAGAAGGTCACGAATAAATCCAAATCTAGATCGCAAGTCGCCCTATCAAGATTATATGTACCTTCCAGCTTGGGTAACAAAACATTGCGCGTTGACGCCAAGGTTTTGTTTGCAAGAAATGCATCGTCATGACTGCCCGCGCTATGAAGCACACCATCAATTCGACCGAACTTACTTATGGTCTTTTCTATGAGCTGTTCTACATCCGAATAATCGCTCACATCCACTTGATGATAACTCACACTTTCAGCGTTAGCTGCAAGATCCGCTAGCAGTAATTTATGACGTTCGTTGGCTGAAGAACGACCAAACAAAACCAGATTCGCAGAATATTTTTCTGCCATATACTGCGCAAATAGGGAACCCAAGCCTCCAAGTCCACCCGACAGCAAATAGATGCCGCCCTGTTTTATCGGTAACAGTTGTGTTTCAGCCACTTGACCAAGCGATTCCTCAATAGGACTCAGGCCTTTGCCAAAACGGGTGTAAACGCCGTTTTCATCTGCACTATAGCGGATATTTGTGTATTCATTGACTTCATCCAGGAGTTCAAAGGTCAACAACTCAGGAATATTTATGCCACGAACGCTTTCGATTATCTCAATGACCTTGCCACTGATTTTTGGCGTTTCCGCATTTAGGGTTTTAAAAAAAGCACCGAGGCCTGAAAGCTGTGGAATATTACCTAAATCACCGGATTCACTCAAAACAAGCAGCTGTATTTTTGAAGCCGCAATGTGCTTTTGCAATATCTGCGACAAGCTGAACAAACGGTCAAAGTCATAATTTAACGGCTTTGATGCAGCTAAATCAGATGCATTAAGCTCTGTTGCTTGACCAAAATAAACAACACTCGTAGGAATTTTCTGTTTAGATTCTAAATGTGAAAATACGCGTTCAAGGTGCTCAGCATTTGTTAAATCCAGCGTAAAAAACTCATCATTTTGATGTGTATATTCAAGACTCGTTTGCCATTGAATGATGTTGGAACTCTTAAACGAGGCATGTTCCTTAAGCGTTTGTATAAAGTAATCGCTAGCACCGATAATCACCACTGTATGTGCGAATGACTCCTCGGTATTTGTATATGGGGTATGTATCCAGTTCGTCTTATACAAACTGTATTTGAGATCTACTGGGGCGGTTACGGAGTCATTAACTGAAAGTTCAGAGGGCGCAGAACTGATTTCTGTACCTTCGACCCAATAGCGTTCCTTGGCAAAGGAATAATGGGGTAACGATATACGGGAGATTGGTTTGGAATACAATTTTTGCCAGTCAATCTCAACACCGCTAATCCACAGTTGTGACAAGCGCCTAAAATCGCGCTCTTGAATAACAACGTCGAGCAAGGCTCTCCCAGCTTCACCAGCAATGAGCTGCCGCGAACCCTGGTCTGCATTTTTGGTGTTTCCATACCCAATTTCAAAATTGCTTTGGACTGCTTTGCTAGAAGATATACCGATATTGTTATCAGTCTCTTGAGATCGCCAGTGTTCCAGTGCCGCAATCAATCCTTTAATACTATTTGTACTGATCGCCAGCCGATCGGCCATAGCTGTGCGCCCTAATTGCGAGCTATAAGCCAATTCGGAAAAATCAAGATCACCGGCATTTTCAAGATACGCCAACATGCGGTTCACCTGACGAAGCGTTCCCGCTTGGTCTCTCGCAGAGAGTAAAAACACATTAGGTGAATTGGTTTCAACACCAAATGAAGTAGCGGGTGTTCCAGTGTATTCTTCGAGAATAACATGAGCGTTCGCGCCACCCGCACCAAAGGAGCTTACACAGGCTCTTAAGGGGTGCTCACCATTCGGTGTCCATTCCGCCATCGCCGTTTGTACACAGAATGGCGAGTTATTGAAGTCTATGTTGCTATTGAGCGTTTCTACGTGCAGTGAGGGTACCAGTTTTTTATGCTTGAGTTGTAACAGCACTTTGGTAAGCCCTGCAATTCCGGCGGCGGCTTCCAGATGGCCGATATTCGATTTTACGGAACCCAGCGCACAACTCCACGTCGAGGAATTAGCAGGATTTTCCTCATGGTATTTTTCAAACGCCTTAGTTAAACCGGTTATCTCAATAGGGTCACCGAGCGAAGTACCCGTGCCATGAGCTTCGACATAACTCAGAGATTCCGGAGCTACCTTGGCTTTTTTCAGTGACTCGACAATCAATTCAGCTTGCGCGTTGGGATTTGGCACCGTGTAGCCATTGGTTTTACCCCCATGATTAATGCTACTGGATTTGATTGTCGCGTAGATACGATCGTTATCGGCAATTGCTTGCTCCAAAGGTTTGAGCATAACGGCACCAACCCCCTCACCCGGCACATAGCCATCACCACCATCTCCAAAACTACGACATTTGCCATCACTGGATGCAAAATTACCTTGGCTCAAATTCAGATACTTGTTGGGGTGCAGCGAGAGATTAACACCACCTGCGATCGCGAGCGGTATATTGCCCTTTCTAATTTCCTCGGCAGCAAGATGAATTGCGGTAAGCGAGGACGAGCACATGGTATCTATCGCTAAACTCGGCCCATGAAAGTTAAAGAAATACGAAACTCGGTTAGCAATTGAAGCGAACGATGAATTCGGTACCTGTGTGTTCGTATACACAGCAGGGTCTGCTCCAAACAATTGATATTGAGACCACATGGCGCCCACGTAAATACCAACTTTATTGCCCTCCAAGGTTTCCTTTCTATAACCGGCATCTTCTATGGTGTGCCACACGGTTTCGAGAAACAATCGTTCCTGCGGGTCCATAAGTTCCGCCTCTTTTGGCGAAATACTAAAAAATAGCGGATCGAATTTATCCACATTTTTGAGAAAGCCACCCCATTTACTATAAGTTTTTCCAGTTCTATTACGTTCTGGATCGAAGTAAGTGGATTCACGCCAACGTTCGGAGGGGATTTCTTCAATACAGTCTTTCCCCGCACACAGGTTTTGCCAGAATTCCGCCAAACTTTCAGCTTGAGGATAGCGCCCGCTTACACCGACAATCGCAACCTCTTCGTTTTTCGCTTTGGTGCGTGCTGTGACTCGAGTCCCTTTTGTGGGAATGTTAAGCGGTCTTCTGGCAGGAGAATTGTCTGAGGCTGCTTGTGATATAGCCGTTTTTATGGCTGTTTCGTCGGGCTTAACAAACATATTGGGGAAGGCTTTTGCCAGAAATCCTGCCAGTGCTGCCAAGGTTTGATATTCAAAAAATAAGGTTTTCGACAGAGGCCCAAAGCTGGCTTCCAAGGTGTTTGTTAAGCGCATCGCCAACACAGAATCCATACCGTAGTTTTCTAAGGGCACTTTCTCCTGCAACTCACTTGGCAACAATTGCAAATCATCAGCGACTATTTTCTTTACAAGCTCCAGCGCTTTCTGCGACAAATTGTCGTTATTCGTTGCAACCTCAGCTTCTACAACGGGTACCGGTGTGTTCTTTGTTAATGGAAGAACTTTTGTATTTGCGTGTTCCGAGCGTACATTAAGCAAAGCGTCAATACGACTCGCCGCTCCCTGAGCAACGAATACTTGCGCAGCACCCGATTTTAGGCCCCCATAAAATGCAGAGAGCCCCTTTTCGTTTTCCAAAGGACTTACGCCAAATGCCTTTGCCATATTTTCAACTATCGAAGCATCGACACGCATTCCTCCGTTTTTCCACAAAGGCCAGTTAAATGAAATCGAATGACCGCTACGCTTTCCCTGGTCGCGCAAAGTATTTCGATATAGCGCGAATTGATCCATAAAACTATTCGCTACGGCATAATCTGCCTGGCCTGCATTTCCCAGTACACTGGAGGTTGAAGAAAACAGTGCAAAAAAATCTAGCAATAAATATTCACTGGCCTTATCTAAATTTAATGTACCCGCTACTTTCGGCGAAAGAACGCTAAGAAACTTGGCTTTATTTTTGTTTACGATTAGGCCATCGTCTGTCATGCCGGCACTGTGAATAATGCCGTTAATACCGCGGTATTGTTGCTCCAGCTCAGCAATCACTGCATTAACCTGCTCGCCATCACTCAGGTTTATCTGTCGGTATGTCACAACATGCCCATTGTTTCCCAATTCCGTCAACAGGGCTTGCTGGTCTTTATTGAGCGCCTTTCTACCGGTTAACACCAGCGTGGCCTTGGTGGTTTGCTTTATGATCTGCTTTGCGAAGATTTGGCCCAATGCGCCGAGCCCACCGGTAATCACGTAACAGCCATTCTCTTTAAACGGTGTGAAATCCTGATTCGACGTAGGTAGCGTATGCCATTTTCTTTCGAAGCTCTGCGCCCCCTTCAATTTTACATAGGCTGAAGCCACGTGCCCTTTGAGCAATTTAATAAGTACGGCTAACTCGAACTTGGGCGAGCAGATGACACACTGCTGCTTTATTTTGTGGTTTTCCTGAGCAGCTGTTGCGAGTAGAGCCGATATTCCAGCACCCAGATCCGCATTCTCGGCTTCTCCCACTACCAGGCGGATTTCGTTTATGCTGCTATTGCGAGTGCTGAGTTGTTTCTTGACTTCTGCGAAACATTCAAGTGCCAGCTGTTCATAGTCATCGAGATAATCGTCGCCCGAGATTTGATAGTCGATAATTTTCGCGTTGGGCAACTGCTGCCTTAAAGTTTCAGTAACGGACTTATCTTGCAGCGTTGAGATAATAAGTTTGGTTATATCATGACTTTCATCGGCATTCCTCGATTTTGCCACGCTCAAAGGCTGCCACACAGGTTTCGCCAAGTACAAATCGCTCGTCTCGATATAAGCTGCTGAATGCAGTGTCGATTGGTTTTTTGCCCTCGAGCTGTAGCCAACAATCTGAACACACACATCACCCCGCGTGGTAATCAGGTCTATATCTAACTTGATAATCTGCTCACTCGCACTTTTAGCAAGACTTGGTCTAACCCAGGCAATCATCTCTTTTTCACAAGGATGTAAATACTCAAAAGAATCCATCGCAAAGGGTAAAGGTGCGTCACTCGAACTTAATGCCTCCGGCTTATCCAACATTCCCAGGCTGGATTGTAAGGCTCCATCAACGAGGGCCGGATGAATCGTCAGGGAACCCATTTCACTTTCATATCCATCAGGAAGCTTGATATGGCTGATAACCTGCCCAACACCTTTATTTAATTTGGTCAGACTTTGGAAGTATTCACCATAATGAATACCAATATTTGAAAAAATATCGTAGATTTCTTCCCGGCCTAAGGTTTCTATCTGGCAATTTGATTCAAGCTCTTGAATATCGACAGCCCTTAACTCATTAACCGAATCGAATTCAACGATACCACTGCAATGTATGCATTTTTGAGAAGAATCACCTTCTGGTTCAGTGCCCTCCCCAAAACTATAAATTTCAAATCCAACAGCATCGTTGTCAATGCCCCAAACTTGAATTTGGATAATCTTCGCGAGATCGACAACAAAAGGTCGTTGCCAAACGACATCTTTTATTAGAATACGCATTCCTTCTTCGAGATCGGGAATTGCATGTTTCACCGCGGCATTAACTATTTCAAGATAAACCACACCGGGCAAAATGGGCATACGTGTGGATTCTTCGATTGCAACCTGGTGATGTTGCAATACAATGTCCGATGCAGAGAACTCACTGATATAGACCTGTTCTCCAAGACTGGAATTGTTCGCGTGTAAAAATGGGTGTATCTCAAGCCCGGTTTTGTTTTTTGTTTTATTTGCCGTTTGAGTTCTCTCAACCCAATATTTCTCTCGGGCAAAAGGGTAAGCAGGCAATGATATTCTCTGAGGTTTAACGCCCTGCCAGGTTTTTTGCCAATCAATATCATGACCGTTAACCCAGAGTTCCGCGAGCCTATCGAATTTACAGTTAATTATCCATTTCTCTACCGTATCTAGAAAATCAGGGTCGTCCCGCAAAGCACCAAGGGAATCCTGCTGTTGATTAGCTGCTCCTGTGTAAACGCGGTCTGATTGTTGCTCATCCAGGTATACCGACAACTTATCAATAAGCTCTTCAATCGAAGACACCAGCAGCGCCAATCGTACATCCATTGCCTCTCTACCAACCTGTAAGGTAAAAGCAAGGCTGCGCAAATCCAAAGGTTCCTGAGCTTGCGCGACAAAACGCTTGAGATCACTGGCTTTTGTTTGAAGCTGTTGCTGCGTTCTTGCGGAAAGCAGCAACAGAACTTCCCGATTGAGGTCTAAACGTGCCAAAGGTAACTGCTCAGATTTTTCATCGACATATTCTTCAACAATCAGATGAGAATTTGACCCGCCTGCACCAAAGGAGGAAATTCCGGCAATACGAGGCACCTCATTTCCATTTATATGCGGTCTTGGCCAGTCGCAGAGATCCTGGTTCACAACAAAGGGAGTGCTTTTAAAATCGATATGTGGGTTTAATACCGAAGAATGCAGAGACGGTACAATTTTACGGTAGCGCATTTGCATTAATACTTTCGTTAAACCTGCAATGCCAGCAGCAGATTCACAATGACCAATATTTGACTTGGCGGAGCCTATGCGACAAAACCCTTTATCTGAGGTAGAACGTTCAAACGCTTGTGTTAACGCAGCTATTTCGATGGGATCACCCAGCTTGGTTCCAGTGCCATGTGCCTCAAGGTAGCTAATGTGCCTTGGGTCGATTTTTCCATCCACGAGCGCCTGGTGTATTACGCTGCTCTGAGCCCGGGGATTTGGAACAGAATACCCGCTGGTTTTTCCGCCATGATTAAGCGCGCTGCCTCGAATAATCCCATAAATGTGATTTCCATCGCGCTGCGCTTCGGACAGGCGTTTTAGTACAACTGCACCAACTCCTTCACCCGGTATGTAACCATCACCACCCACCCCAAAACTTTGACAGTGACCGTCACTGGAAATGAATTGACCCGCGCTAATAACTAAATATTTGTTCGGATGAATACTTAAATTAACTGCGCCAGCGATAGCCATATCGGTGCGACCGAGCTTTAAATCCTGACAGGCCAGATGAATCGCGGTTAAGGAAGATGAACACATGGTATCAACGGTCATACTCGGACCGTGAAGGTTCATTAAATAAGACACACGATTAGCAACGCTCGCATAACTGCCGGGAACGCCAAGAGGATTACCCTGGGCTACACGCTCAGCACCAAACATTTGGTATTCGCTATACATCAATCCCACATAGACACCCACCTGTCCATCCAGATCGTCTCGATGCGGCATACGCATACTGGCCCGAGTTTCTCCGGCATCTTCTATTGCCATCCAGGCATGCTGTAAAAATAAGCGTTCTTGCGGTTCGACCAATGCTGCTTCACTTGGAGGAATACTGAAAAAGCGGGGATCGAACTCATCAACCCCATCAATAAAACCACCCCATTTACTAAAGTGCTTACCTGCTTGGGTTCGATCGCTAGTAAAGAAATCTCGCCAATTCCAGCGATCCTTCGGAACCTCGGTAATACTATCGCGTCCGTCTCGTAGGTTATTCCAATATTCATCGATATCCCATGCTTGCGGATACCGCCCACTCAAGCCAATAATCGCGATGGACTCGGCATTCTGCGAAAGTGATGGGCTCGCTTTAAATCTGGAAACAGTATTGCGATGCTTCTTGACTACGGCCGGTGTTATAGCATCGTGATAAGCGAGTGATTGAGCTTTAATATCCTCTGTTTTTGAGTTCGTTTGTGGTTTGTTATCCAAAAGAAACGCGAGTTTTTCCCCATGTGAACTGACGATATAGGCGGCCAACTCCGTTATAGTGTGATATTCAAAGAAAAGTGTTTTCGGAAGCGTGCCGAAATCCTGCTCTAATCGACTGGTAAGATTCATCATCATTATGGAATCAATACCGAATTTTTCGAAAGCGGCATTGGCTGCTATTTTTTGTGGCGACATTCTGAGTTGGTCTGAAAGCCGTTGTTTTAGATAGGCAACAACGCTTTCCTGTGAAGCAGCTGCGTTTCGTGCGCTCTTTGGACTTTCCGGGCTATTAACATCTCCCTTGCTATCCTGCTTGATGGAATGCGTTTCAAACAAGGTTTGCTGCAGTTTTTCCCCATTGCCTTGTACCACGAACAATTGATCCTTTGTAGATCTCAGGCCCGCATAGAATGCACTAATACCTGCATCCGATAACATTGGCATCATGCCGGAATGCTCGAAAAGCACTTGCTCCGTGGTCGCATCGACCTTCATACCACCGTTTTTCCATAGCGGCCAATTTATGGTGAGTGTATGACCGCGCCGCTTCCCTTCCGTGACCCAACGGTTTCTAATCTTCGAAAATTCATCTAAAAAACCGTTAGCGCAGCTGTAATCCGCTTGACCGTTATTACCCATCAAAGAGGCGCCCGCGGAAAACAGCACTAGAAAATCCAGGTCTAAGCCTTGCGACGCTAAATCCAAATTGAAAGTACCCGTCACTTTGGGTTCTAACACCGATACAAATTCTTGTGAGGTTTTATTAATAATGAAGTTATCGTTAATCATGCCCGCCGCATGAATAATTCCATTAATAGCGCCATATGTCTTAGTTATTTCCGTTAAGCGAGCTTCGACATTTAAGGTGTCGGTAAGGTTACATTGGACATAGGCTAAACGACGCTCTGAGGGAGATATCTTTTTTAGTAATGCTTCTATTTTGGGATCGAAAGGTGCTCTACCAGTGAGAACCACAATTGAGCGATCACTACAAGATAGTATTTCCTGAGCAAATATTTGACCAATACCACCAAGGCCTCCGGTAATAACATAAATACCAGTGTCCCTGATCAGAGGAGTTTCGATGTTCTCAGTATTTTCAATTTCATTGAGCTCTATCGGCTTCAAACCATAGACACTGCGTTTCAACGCTGAATAATCGACTAATTTTGTTTTCGGAAACCGCCGCTCAGAAACAAGTATTCGTTCTAAATCTTCGTTCGTCAGATCTGAATCAACACCAATTAACTGCAGAGCCAAGTTAGGGTTTTCTCTATTGGCGGTTTTCACTAAGCCACCCAAACCTGCATAAAGTTGTTGCTGTAAAGATTGACGCTCCACAACAAGCTGTAGCAACTGATTCTTTTTGGATTTATTCTTTAAAATACTCTGTATTTCTTCAAACACGCTTACAGAAATCTTTGTGTAGTTCTCGGCAAGTGTTTTTTCTTCACTTACGCTAACCAGCGCAATCGAATGGTTTAGTTCCTGAGATTGCTTCTTTATAAAATCGTTCTTACCGACGAGAATCGTACATGCGTTAACAGTTTCCGTTGTAACAGCATCGCCACTTATGCTAGGAAGTACCTCTGCCACCCATTGTGGTTGAGCGTACACAGTATCAACAGTTAGCAAGGCCCTGGGCCTTTGAATTTCTTTTGAAACAAATTTGTGGATTTGTACACAGACATTGCCCTTCTCATCGAGAATATCTAGATCCAAGCTGGAAATATTGCCTTCATCGCCATCTGAAAAGCGCACGTAAACAAAACTCTTATCCGTAATTTGTGAGAATACTCGCACCCTAGCAATAGAGTAAGGCACCAAGGTATTCTCGGGAAGACTCGAAATATCCTCAAGAAAACCAATCGGTGACTGCAACGCCGCATCCAGCAAACCGGGGTTTAAGATAAAACGCTGATCCGAATTTGATAGCTCGCTAGGGCAATTGATTTCTACGAGTAACTCTTTGTCAATTTTATCGATTCGCTGAATACCACGATGCGTAGGTCCATAGCTAACGCCGAGTTCACTGTAGGCCTTGTATATGTCTTCGGAAACAATCGAGACACCATTGGGACGCTCTTTTAAGTGTATGGGGTCGCCATTAACTGGTCGATCCTGGGAAAAAATCTTCAACTCACCCGTGCAATGTATGACATCGTTTACGTCATTTTTGTCACTAGCGCTGAGGCTATATACTTCAAATTCAGCAGCAAAATCGTTATCGCCCATATTTTGGGTAATGGGCAAAAATAGCGCGATCGTTATAATTTTGGGCCTATCAACGACTATGGGGCGCGTCCAAACAACATTACTTATTTCTATGAAGGTATTATCTCTCTCTTCGAGAGCATATCCCGCCGCCTCAAAATAAGCTGCACGAGCCATTTCCAAATAAGCAGCGCCAGGAAGTATTTTATCGCCATAGATGACATGATCTTTTAGAAACTGCTCATCGCCGGAGAACTGCGTCGTATAGCTCTGCTGAGCAAAGTTAGACGTATTCGAATGTAGCAAAGGGTGAAGAGTGTGTTGTGTCGAAGCCTTAGATTGGGCTTTTACCGAAAACTGTTTTATCAGTGAAAGCGCGTTGACTTTTGACAAACGCTTGCTCTTAAGTTCCGAAACGACATATTCGATAAAGTCAGTCATAGTATTCTCTGTACTCGCGATGGTTACAGTAATAGTTATGCGATAGTGTTCCAGGCGATGAATTACACGCTTAGAAAATTAGGTATGTAGGAGAAATTGTCAATCAGCTGCGAGAATATCGCGCGATGCAGTTGCGGTTCACTCTAAGCGCTTGCCCTTGGTGCATAGGCAAAAACATCGGAATAGAAATTCGCAGAATTTGCGCCATTGTCAATAAGCGCATCATAGTATGCGTAAACCATATCGGGTGATCCGCTAGCAAAAACAGAGACGTTGGAGATATCCGGCACGTCTTGGATAATCGCCTTACAGGATGTAACGATAGATCCATCACCTAGATCTGACTGCGAACTAACCATTGGGCGATAGCAAAAATGTGGGTTATCAAGTTGCCACGCTTCAGCCAATCCGTGTAAATAAAGATCCGCTCGCTTGTAAACTTGCCAATACAGGTAAATTGCATGCGTAAAGTTATATTTAAACAAATATTCGATCATGCTTTTGGCTTGTGAAAATCCTGTACCACCAACAATAAAAACCACGGGATGGCAGGGTAAGTATTTTATATAACAATCACCAAGGCCCAAATTGGCGTCAACCATTCCTTCTGACTCGAGATAATTTAGAACTTTAACAGCAGAGACACTTTTTGATGAAACTCGGATATGTAATTCAATCAAGCGACCATACTCGTAGTAATTGGCTATCGAGTACGCATATTTTTTGTCGCCGATCAACAACTCAAGGTACTGCCCCGGATAGTATAGCGGGGTCGCGTCATGCGAAACTAGACCAATTTCGGGGCTCAAGAAAATCTGATAAACGGAGTTCATCAGAGGAGTTATCGCCTGGATAGAACACGAGATAACCTTGTGCATGGGATATCCAATGAAAGTTGATGGCAAATTATGAAGAGCGGGCTAAACCAAAGAACGTATCCGTTCTATCCCTTGCTCCATGGGCAAACTATCTTCACTAATTTTTTCAATAAGGGACTCAATCTCGCTCAAACCACTTTGCTGGCAAATTCCCTCCCCAGCTGGAGGATTTAGTGGATTTACTCCATCTAACCAATATCGATCTCGACTAAAAGGATACTGGGGCAATGGAATACGACCGGAATTATTTTGAAATACTGCGTGATACGGTAAGTCATATCCTTCAATATATAACTGGGCGAGGCGAAGTAAGTTACCCTCAAGCACAGTTAATTCTGTCACTTGCTTACTGTTTCGAATAAGCTCCATACCTTCTCTGCGCACCGGCTCTATTTCTTCGACTTTGCCTTCATCAATATTGGATTGGAGTAAGTTTTCAGGTATTTGTTCGCTAAGCCATTGCTCCAAAGTATTATTTAGCTCGGCGACGGTAGACACCACGCAAGCCAGCCGGTGGCTTAAATGCGCGCGACCAATAAATAGGGTAAAGCCAATATTGTTTAACGACACATGAGGGTTCGTACTAATATAATTATTTAAATTCAAAACTTGCTGGCGAAGCTGTGTTTCTGTCTTAGCCGAAAGTGAAATCAGGTAACCCGGTAAACTGTCTTGGGTTTCTCTGCAAGCTGGTGCTTCAGAAACTACCATGTGTGCATTGGTACCGCTAAATCCGAATGAGCTTACCGCAGCGGTACGTGCCTCGCCTCCGTCATTGTCCCAGCTCAATAACTCGGTATTCACATAAAACGGACTATCGTCGAAATTAATGAGCGGATTACCATTGCGATAATGTAACGAAGGCGGAATCGAGCGATGTTTTATAGCAAGTAGAACCTTTAAGAGACCGGAGATACCCGCGGCCGCTGCCGTATGTCCGATATTCGTTTTAACAGAACCAATCGCACAATAATTTTTTTGATCGGTATAACGTCGAAAAGCATTGCTGAGCGCGCCAAATTCAATAGGATCACCCAGTTTAGTACCAGTGCCATGCGCTTCTACTAGTTGAATATCACTAGGTTGTATACCATATTCATCGTAAACGCTGCACTCTAATTCTTCTTGAGAGATTGCACTCGGTGCCGTAATGCCGTTCGTTTTTCCGTCCTGGTTGGTTGCACTGCCTCTGATAACCCCATGGATGGAATCTCGATCCCGCAGGGCGTCCGATAATGGCTTTAACAGAACAACCCCAACACCCTCCCCCGGTGCAAACCCATTTGCAGATTCATCGAATGTCGCACACCTACCCTCAGGTGACAGCATGCTGGCGCGGTTGGCAAATTGAAAAAATTTCGGCGTCACTTGAAGAAATACACCACCAGCCAAGGCCATTTCACTTTCGCCGGACCAGATGCTCTGACACGCCATATGAATAGATACCAGAGAGCTCGAACAGGCAGTGTCGACCATAACCGCTGGCCCCAGCAAATTCAGGTAATAGGAGATCCTTGCCGGTATCACACAGACAGCACTGCCCCAAAACGCCTGCTCAGGCGGGTCTTCATCAAAAAGGTCCATATAATCTGCGTGATTGCAACCCGTAAAAACACCACATCGAGTGCCCTCTATGGACTTACCTGCGTAACCGGCGTGCTCAAGTGCTTTCCAGGATTCTTCCAGAAACAAACGTTGCTGGGGGTCCATATATTGTGCTTCCAAGGGAGAGATATTAAAAAATGAGGCATCGAATTTGTCTACTGAATCAATGAAGCTTCCTTGCGTACAAAATGTTTGTTTTTTGGAGTTCGCCGAAACACACTCTCCCGGTTGCCATCGCGAAACTTCTTTTACGAGGTTCCTTCCCTGCTTTAAATGATCCCAAAACTCCTCAAGACTTTCAGACTCAGCGAAT
Source organism: Alteromonadaceae bacterium 2753L.S.0a.02 (assembly GCA_007827375.1). Lineage (NCBI taxonomy): Bacteria > Pseudomonadati > Pseudomonadota > Gammaproteobacteria > Alteromonadales > Alteromonadaceae > Alteromonadaceae bacterium 2753L.S.0a.02. Next base: position 1,967,903 of record VISH01000002.1, on the reverse strand, counting down.
CTTCCACTCATTCCTACAATCGCAATCGGCTCTTTCGCAGCCCGCTTTGCAGTGGACCTTTTTAAGAGTAACGGTTTTTTAACGGTACTAGCACTCTGGCCGCTCGAGGGCTTGATGTCACCGGAGGCTCCACTCAGAGCGTCACCCCATTGATGGACGATATGATCCGTAAGTAGGTTAATGGAGCTGTAATCAAATAGCGTAATTGTTTCAAGGTTAATACCTAAACCGGCATTGAGAGTCTTAACAAAATTTACACCTGTTACAGAATCAACGCCGTAATCAGCGAATGAGCGCTCATTTGACAGATCATCGCGCCCTACTTTCAGCGCTTTCATAAGGTATTCGGAGACCCGGTTACGGACATATTCGGCCGCATCGCGATGTGACGTTGCAAACAGCTCACTATCCGGAACAGTTTCGAGAGTATCAGTAATTTCAGGGCTAACTTCGTGCAATTCATTAAAAGACAAGGAGTGAGTAGACATTTGAAATGGGTAAGATGGGAAGCGATAGCGTTGCCCTCCTATCGACTCAGAATCGTAATAACTCAACCAGTCTACTCCAGCACCTGATACCCACTGAATAGCATCGTTTACAATTCTGTTCTGAAACGCACCTTTTTCATTGAATACACCATGAGTCGTTATCTGGAAAGGACTGTCTGGGACGTTATCTATGGTGGTTTCCAAACAATCATTTTTATCTTCTAAATAAGCTTTTAAACACGCGCAGGCTTTATCGATTTGTTGCTGATTGATTAGAAACGCAACACGTGTTTCGTATGCCGTTCGCTTAGTCTGAAAACATCGTATTAGTGCAGACAGCGCCTCTGCAGTTGGATTATTCTCAATAAACCCAAGTACCGATTTTACGTAATTCTTGAGTGTCTCTTGATTTTTAGCGGAAACTACTAATATTTGATCTTCAGAAAAGCAATTCAAAGACTTCTCGTCAGCAGGTAGCTCTGAAGAGATAACCGCAAACACATTGCTTCCCGAAGCGCCAAATGAGTTAAGTGCCGCATAATTGACTTGAGTTTCATCAAGCGACTTATTACTCATAAGCAAATTTATTTTGCTAGCTTCCAGATCCAATTTATCGCTGATACTGTCTTCACTGAGAGCGGGTATTTTATAAACGGTTTTTGTTTGAAAACTATGGATAATTTTAAATAGCGCACCGAGTGCGGACACGCATTCCATATGCCCTAAAACGGGTTTAAGCGTGGTAATTACCGGTAAATTCTTCTGATCATCAACGGACTCAAAGCCGGCTTCGGATAATCGCTCGTTATAGGCTTCATTAAACGCGTTGAATTCCACAAAGTCTGAGATTTTATTTCCCATACCCTGAGCTTCTATAAATGCGAGATCACCAAATTCAATACCGGCTCTGCCGATACATTCTTTTATCAATAGTTTTTGGCCGTTTTTACTCGGCGAAAACATTGAATTACCGTCTTTACCGTTATAATTGGCGGCAATAGCTCGAATGTTGGCATAAATGTGATCACCATCGGAAATAGCATTATCTCGCCGCTTTAATACAATACTGGCGACACCTTCCGAGCGTATATAGCCTTCAGACGATTTATGAAATGAATAACAGTAGTCATTGCTACTGGACATATTCATTTCTTTTAGGAATTTGTAGGTAAGCGGTGAAAAATTAACTTTTGCGGCACCCACAATGGCATAGTCTATTTCACCCAGACGCAAAAGTTGTGTTGCACGAAATAAGCAATAGGCCGCGCTTGAACACATTGTGTTGATGACTTCGCTTGGTCCCGTGAAGTTGAAATGATACGACAACCTATGGGCGATAGAGCATCCGGCGTGATTAAGCATGTAGTTGTTTGCGAAGGCTTTATCTACATGCGCATCATTGTATTCACTACCTTCGCAGCCAATGAAAACCCCAACTCTGTCACCAGGAAGAACCTCGGTCATATAGCCCGCATCGTCGAGCGATTTTTGTACGCTCATCAGTAGCAGGCGTAATTGCGGGTCCATCAATTCAGCTTCTGAAGCGCTAATTTTGAAAAAACCTGGATCAAAATCGAAGGGTTTACTCAATAGCCCTCCCACAAAAGGACCATCGCTCTGGCTTGCCTTCGCGGCTCTATTGATCAGGCGATCAGAATCGAATCGGGAGTAAAGTTTTTGTTCATTTTCAATGGCTCGCCACAGACCCTCGACGTTATTTCCATCAGCGAACACGCCGTCTAATCCAATAATGGATATCGGACCTGCATCACTCGGCGGATTCGGCGCTACGAGTTCATCCTCAATATTGAGTTGTGCATCACTCAGCCATTGCTTAATGAATTCCGCTTTACTCTGATTACTTTGCATGTTCCACCCTGCGCGCGCTAATGTTGGCATCCACCAATATTTTTAGGTAATCCAGTGAGTCGATGACCGCACTGTAATCGATACCGAAATCCTGTAAAAACGCAATCTCGTTTACACCCACATCAGAGGCATGTTTAATTTGTTTTTGGCAACTTTCAAACGACCCAAATATTCCCCCCGTTTGAAAATACCGTGAATAGGAATACTCAACCATTTTATTAATTTCCTCCTCACTGACAGCTTTTCCTTTCGCCTTCATATGAGGAATTAGGCTGCTACGGATGTATCCTTTAAACGGCTCAGCTACTACATGGTGAACCCATTCCAGATCGGGATGTACAAAGGTATGCATCATCAGCGTAACTGTACCCTTATTTGGATCTAAACCAGCCTGCTCTCGAGCATCCCGATAAGCTTTTATTTTTTTTCCCAGCTCATTCAAGTCTATACCGTAAAGCATGGTAAACACGTTGTATCCACTTTTACCCGCATGTATGAACCCGAACTCAGACATGGTGACGTACCACACGTTAAGCTCTTTTTGGAGTGGACGTGGGTATACGGTTATCGGAAACTGTTCACCACCCGGCCCCGGAAATTCAAGAGTGTCTCCCCGCCACAATTTTTGAATCATAGGAATCCGTTCATCACGTAAAGCCGACCTATCCTCATAGGTATCTGGCGACAATACGAAATCCATCTTGTTCCATCCGTTGCCAAAACCGAGATCCACACGCCCGTTGGAGAGAATGTCGACCATGGCCCAGTTCTCCACGATTTCTACCGGGTGATGCAAGGTGGCCGTGATCGCAGCAGTACGTAAGCGAATGTTTTTTGTTAAGGGCGCAAAATAGGCAGCAATTAAACCGTTATTTGCATAAATAGATCCGAACTCACCAAAATGTCGTTCAGGGAAATAAACGGCTTCAAAATCTGCTTGATCGGCAAATTCAACAAGCTGTCTTGCAAAAACATATTTTTCCTGATCAGGAATATTTTTGCGAACATCAGAGAAAAACAAATAGCTGAAGTTCAAGTTAGCAGGCGCGATATTGATTTCTTTTAAATCTTGTTCTGCAGTTACAACAGTAGAATTCGCGTCACCGAAGTATTGCGCAATATCTTGATTAACACTGGCACTCATAGTAATCGTTACCCTTGGGATTGATTTAGGCGTTTGGCGAGTGCGTTTACGCAGGCGTATTCAATTAACCAATGAGGCGGTATCGAGCGTTCAAATTCCTTTTCAAGCGCAACCGATACCTGAGCGGCAGTTATCGAATCCATGCCATACTCCTGGAAAGATTTCTCCAAATCCATGGTATTGGCGTTCAAGCCTAACACGCCACTTACTTTTATTCGTATGCGATCACCAATGGTTCGCTCCTCCGTGTCAGTTTGCACTCGCAGCATAGGCGATGCTTTAGAAGACTGGCCAGAGACTGGTGCCTTATCAGATTCAGGAAGAACCGAAGTCGGTGGTAACTGCGCAATATATTTTTGTTGTTGCTGAATTTTTCTGGTGGATTGCATTATGCTGACAACATTTCCAGTCGATACCTCTTTTAAGGTTTTAACAATAAGATTTTGTGTATCGTTCGATAATTGCTCAATCTCAAAGGAAGCAAGCGCGTTCGCAAACTCAAATTTTGACAGGCGCCGACTTTGGTAGCCTTCAATTAGCTGCTTGATCTTTGTGTCTTCGATTTGGTCGGCTATCTGATGAATACCAATAGATCTCAAAGCGCGGCCAATATCGCTTACGGCGGCATAGGCTTGAACCTCGTCTCCCTGGCTTAAAGCGACTTCCATCACACCCATCGCTGCGGAGGTGTCGATTAAATCTACCCCCATTGTTTGTAACCGTTTGAGCTTATCTGGCAACAACTTAGCGTTGACAGCACCGTCTTTTTCCCACTGCCCCCAGCAAATAGCATAGGCTCTACCCTTGCGTTTACCCTGTGCCATTAAATAATTTCTGTTTCGGGCGAATGCGTTCTGGAAAGCAGTTGCGTAGGCATAATCCGGTGATCCTTTTATTCCAAAGGATGCCATTGATGAGAACATTAAAAAGAAATCAAGGCTTTCAGACGCTGTCACGCTGTCGATCATCACCGTTCCATTCGCTTTGATTGACATGGTTTCATAAAAATCATCGAATGGTTTATTAGCAATGGCCGCATCCGAGACGCTACGTGCCATGTGGATAACACCATTAAAAGCAATGTCTTCAGACTTTATCTGGTTCATTACCGCTTCTAGAGCGTCTTTGTTAAGAATGTCTACCGAGTGGTAAATAACCGTCGCACCCGCATCGCTTATTTTCCGAAGCGCGCTCGATGCACTATCTCTATCTCTTCGAGATAAAATAACAAGTTTACAGCGATAACGACGACCCAGCTCTTGACAAATCAATTCGCCAACATCCCCCAGAGCGCCAACCATGAGATAAGTACCCCCTTGTCGGAATGGCACATGAGGCAGCTCATTCTGTTTAATGTGAGGTGCTAATGAGAGCTCCAGTAATTCTCTCACTTGCCCTCTATACCTGAGCATGGGAACGCATGCCGCCGAATAGCTATGCGTATCATCGAGAAGCCATTCCTGCATTACTTGCTTTGCGAAAAGCTCTTCAGACACATTTGTATCGCCAATGCCAATTGACCGATAGCGGTGATTGGGTGCTTCCATCATCGCTGATTTGAAGAAACCTGCTAAAGCATCAAAATAGGTGGTAGTCGCTCTATTACCTTTAAAAATCAAATAAAATTGAACCGAGCGCTTAGCGGCAGTTTTTATTAAGTAGTGAACACTCAGGTAGACCGCTTCCAAACTCGCCTTAATTTCATCGTCGTTTTCGCGGCACCTTAGAAGCAGGAAAATCGTTTGTACTGCGTCCGAGTTATCGTTTACGTGATCGAAAATTTTGCCAATTACACTTTCAGTAGCATTTCTCGTGATCTGAGAATGATTGAATTTCCACAGGGCTTGAGAACGCTTAGTCAGTTTCTGCAATTGTTGCGACACTCGAACAAAGGCATCGTAGTCGCGCTTATTCTCGCTAATCAGCGTTATTTTCTGGCCGTCTTTGGCTACTATTTTAGTTAACCAATCTACGTCATTTTTCAATGGACGCGCTTGCCAGGATTCGTCCAAACATAGCCACTGTTTGCCGGTTTTCGCTAGAAAACGCGATTTCGACAACCCATTCCCAGCGGGCCAATTCCCTGCCAGCGCTAGCTCTTCGATATCCAAAACTAGATTTCCCTGTGCATCTTGAAATTGGATAGCTAGCGTCGCTGAATGCTGTTCACCACTTTGCACCAACCTCACCCATTGAATGTTGTTTGTATATGCGCTAACAACCATTCGCGCAACACTGGCGGGTTCAAGCAGTTCAATCTGAAAAGTTGATGCTTTAAGCATACCCCAAAGTTCAAGTGATTCTTTTAGTACATCGCCTAAATATTGGCAACCATCGAGCTCTTGTGGCGCACATTCTATAATTAATTCGTTGTCTCCCACCCAGGCTTTCTTAGCAAGTTTGTGGTTTTTCGCTGATACCGATGGCAGCTTTGTTAAAGCTAAGCCTGCTGTGTATTCTGCAATGATCGGGTTTTTCGGCTTAGCGCGTCTGAGGTCGAGCTCCGCGGAAGCAATAGGAACCGCGGTTTTATGCAATCCTGCCAGCGTTATATTCAAGTTAATTTTGTTGTTCAAATGTTTACGCAGCGCGGTTTCAATGCGGATCGGTTCTTTAATCACTTGAATAGGATTGTGCCAGCGCATATTTTCAGCATATATCTGAGACTGCGCACCCTCAGAGAGTAATCCGTTTGCCGCTAAAACGAAATCCACAACAACCCAGGGATTGCCCTGCTGTACATCACCGCTAGCGCTACCGGAAAAAAAGGCTTCCTGTCCATCAAACGTGCTGGCGTAACCATAAGCTGAAAGTGATGAGATATTCTCGTGTAATAAGGGGTGTATACGCGTTTTGGTATTTTGTATATAAACAGTACCAAAGTGACCTATTTGATAAGGCTTGCTTTCGTTTACCCAATACTTTTCTTTGGCAAATGGATAAGTTGGTAGATCTACCCGATTAGGCTTATCGGTGCCGTATAACTGATACCAATCAAACTCAAAACCTCTCACCCATAGGTTTAAAAGGCTGCCATATTTACGTTGTGCAAGATATTTTTCCACCACTGTGTTTTTTAATTCTTCGTCCTCAATGAGCACATTCAAACCTTCGTTGTTGCGCAGTACTTTTCCTCTAAATATGTGTTCGGAGGAATCGTCGCCTGCAACAAGTAAATTGAGCTTTTGATCGAGGTCTTCTATCGAATTGGCGAGAATGGCTGCACGTTCGTCCATTTCATCTCTGCCAATTTGGAGTGTATACGCAAGGTCTGCCAGGGATAAATCTTGGTTCGCATTCGCTAAATAAACCGCTAAATCTCTGGCCCTTTGTAAAAGCTGCTCAGGGGTTTTAGCGGATAAGGGAACAAGACAGTCGTTTAATGGAACCGCCTGCGCAAAACGCTTTACTCTCTCATTCTGCGGGTATTCAGCAACCACCAAGTGCGCATTGGTACCACCGAAACCGAAAGAGCTAATTGCCGCGCGGCGACATTCACTCGGTAAAATATCCCAGCTTTTTAGCGCTGTATTGATGTAGAAGGGACTCTCGCTTAAATCTATATGCTTATTCAGTTTCTGGAAATTGATGGTGGGAGGCAGCTGTTTGTGTTTTAGCGCGAGTAAAATTTTGGTAAACCCCGAAATACCCGCAGCAGTCAAGCAATGACCAATATTCGACTTTACCGAACCCAAAGCACAGAATTGCTTATTGTTGGTATACGGTTTAAAGCTGTTTCTTAAGCCTTCTACTTCGATGGGGTCACCCAGTTTAGTGCCCGTTCCGTGCGCTTCAATTAACTGAATTTGACCGGGGTCTATTCCAAAACGCTGGTAAACATCACTTTGCAGGCGGGTTTGAGAAGCTGGATTGGGTGCTGTAATACCATTGGTTTTACCATCCTGATTAATCCCCCAGCCTTCTATTACACCATGAACAATATCCCTGTCGCGTATAGCGTCGGCCATACGTTTTAAAACGAGAACACCCACCGCCTCACCAGGAACAAACCCGTTCGCACGCTCATCGAAACTGAAGCAGCGCCCGTCGCCAGATAACATTCCGGTTTGGGTAGTCATTATGTGCATGGTTGGCCCTGACGATACATATACGCCACCCGCAAGTGCGATATCACTGCCTTTCGAGTTCAAACTGTCACACGCATAAGCAATAGATACCAGGGATGACGAACACGCAGTGTCGATTGCCAAGCATGGGCCTTGCAAATTCATAAAGTAGGAAATTCGCGCTGCCAATATCGAGTTAGCGCTTCCGGTAAACCCATGAGTGCTAAGTTGTAATTGGTGCGATTGCAAATTGTAATCACCACCAGCGCATCCCACGAAAACACCACACTTGCTACCCGACAAGGCCTTAGCGCTGTATCCGGCACTTTCTATACCCTGCCAGCAAGCCTGTAGAAATAATCGTTGCTGAGGGTCCATACCACGCGCCTCAGTTGGAGAAATATTAAAAAACAGCGGATCAAATAAATCGTATTCCTCAAGTAATCCCATCCATTTACTGTTGGTCTTACCTTCAACGGCTGGACCCTCCTGATAAAACTGCTTTATATCCCAGCGATTGCGTGGAATTTCACTTATGCAATCTCTTCCTGTCGCAATATTTTGCCAGTAGATATCCAAATTATTTGCTTTTGGAAACTGGCCAGCCATGCCTACGATCGCGATAGGCTCTTCCATGCTGATTACCGATTGCGCACGACCAAATCGTCGTTGATGGATCTTGCGCATAGACACTAAGCGGGGTATTTGCGGAACATTTTTTTTGTAAACTGGTTTGGTTTTCGCCTGTTCTATTGTTTTTTCGGGAGCAACCTCTGCTACCTTAGGCAATTCGCTACCGACAATATCAACGACATAGGCAGCCATTTCCGCCAAGCTAGGGTAGCTATATACTTTCGTTGCATCTATAGAAGTCGAATACTTCTCATTGATTTTTCTGATCCAACTTACGCCAGTTATTGAATCGAGACCCAAGTCAACGAATTGTGCGGTCTCTGTGATATCGGCAAGTTCCATATGGAGCTCTTGTGCCAACATCTGTTTCAGCGACGCGACAATATCCGCCCTCGCCGCAAGAGGAACACGCCCTTGAACGGGCGCTGGCGCGGTGCGGGTACGCGTTTCGGGCAGTGCCAACTCAACGCTCTGCTCTTCGGAGGTTGAGACCTCACCACGAGTTAACTCCACCACGTGAGCGCTCATATCTGCAATCGTTGGAAAGTTATAAACCTTTGTGGCTTCTATAGCGGTACCAAAGGCATTGTTGATTTTTCGAACCCAGCTTACTCCTGTAATAGAATCTAAGCCCAAATCAACAAATTGCGTGGTGTCATTAATTTCGTTGATATCCAGGTGCAATTCTGTGGCAAGAAGTTTCTGTAGTGTGTGTTTTATCGCAGATTCAGATGGACCAGAGACAGATTGAGCGCTTTGAGGAGGGACTACACTGGGCAATATCTGTTGCGTATCAATGTCAAACTTCGCTTCGATAGTTTTAAGCGTATCCTCCTGACCTACGAAGGTTTGTTCGTGCATGGCTAACTCGCGTTCACAGGCTTCAGTCAATGGACTCAACATGTCTGCTGTGAGCGCATGCTTCATAGTTAAGAGGTAATTGCGATCATGCTTCGCAATTTGGTTAGCAAGCTCTGTTGCCTCTTTAAATATATTTTTCCTTGAAAGCACTGGAATTGCTATGGCACGTTCTTTTAAATCCAATCCGGTATTTTCCCTTGCAGTAAACAATGTCTCTCGTGCGATATCGTTCCCAGCAACCATCGGAAAGGCATAAGTGGAACCTGCACCCGGTGTAAAACCGTAATTCATGTAGGGACTGATATAGCGACTTTCTTCGCTCAGCATTGGAAAATCAGCTAGCATTCCCAACACCCAACCAGCACCAATACCATGGCCCTGCATGGCTGCGATTACGGGAATTTCGCAATCGATACACGCTCTAAAGATTTGGGTATCGGTAAATTTGGCCGTTCCTTTCTGAATCGCTAGAAGACTTTCCTTTGTACCTCCAGACGCGAAATAATTGTCATATCCAGTAATAACAACAACCTTGATGGCATCATTATTTTTTATCTCGTTAAACACTTCGTTAATGCCATCAATAAGCTCGTTCGAGAACATATTTTTGGCGTTGGTATCTTTTAGGGTAATCGTAATTACACCATTTTTTGAGACTTCAGTGTCTATTACGCTCGATTTTATTGTTATCTCGCTATGCTTTGAAGCGCCTTCTGGCTTCGGATAACTATAAGCGACGAGTCTGGATTTGGCATCAGCTATACGTTCTTTTTTAAGTCTTTTTATTGGCAGCCAAGCGCTTTTGGCCAGATTAACCGCCACAGTGCGCACTGCACTGAACCCTCGTGCGCCATCGGGGACATAGATATTTGACCATTTTTTCAATTCACTAAACGCAATCGCACGCTGGGTAAACGTAATAGTCTGCGCAAGATTTTTGGGCATGCAGGCACTGGCTAGCAGCGAAAACAGACGGCGCGTATCGGACCTTAACTCACCACTATCACAACCATGTTCACCAGACGGATTAAGCACGATGGCATCGGTAACCATACCCAGTAGCCAGGCTGAGGCACTAGAGGATTTATCAAAATAGCATACGATTGGTACATCTTTTGCCAATAACGCGTCTGTCAACTTACTCCAATCAGGGAAGTTATGTTGCTCACCCAAGGGGACGAAGTCGTCCCATTCGCTACGAAGTATTAACGTTTCGGTGTTTGAAAGCCATGCATCATCAGACAACAAATCAACCAGTTCATCTAAGCTTGCACATAATACGTCCGACTCTGATTTAATTAGACATACTTCGAGCACATTCAGTTCATGGATTTGCAGTTTCAGATGTTTGTAGTTGCGTGTGGTTTTTAGTTTTACACCATCGAGTTTACGGTTACTCTTAGCCTTGGTAACAGGTTTAAAATTTGCGACACAATTCTTGATCGGTTGGATAAGGTGCTCTTTCAGTAATCTCAGGTTCTTAGCGTTCTTATTAGCTAGATTCTGACAAAATTCAAGTGTTTTTCCGTTAAGTTGATCGGCAGAATACGCCGGCAGTGACAAACCGCGCTCGGCAAATGATTGCACATCAATTGTACTTCCCGATCTCACCATCCATTGCGCTGAATTGTTACCATAACGTTCACTAAGGAAGGTAAATTCTTCACTACTTAATTCAAATGCATCGTTATCTGCATATAGTTCTAATAGCGACTCGTCAGAAATCAAGAGAAAATCGCATACACTGGCAAATAGCAGGCTTACACCTGACAATTTTCCATCCACGCTCGCGATGGTTGGATAAGGTAATTCGACAACGGCTCTTAAGAGCCCACTCGAGATGAACGTGTTCAACCACTCACGATGATCAATATTCTGGATAGATTCAATACCGGATAATGACAATACTTTTATGTCTTTATTCGCCTGCAACATGGTCAATGTATGGAGTATTTCCTGGCAGGTTATATCAGCACTCGTGTGTGTTGTTTTAATCGAAAGCTGAAATATGCCGCTCCCGCTAGATTTGAGTGAAATCGCTGCGTCTTTAGGCGTGTTTGATGGAGCGCCAATTCCCGAGGGCATTGGCAGTACCACCTTGTCTGCTGAGCGCGGCAATGACGAAAGGCTAATCGCTTCCACCGCGTCTAACAGACGTATTTTTGCAGGCGATTCGATTGAGGCTGATTCAAATCTTACTAAATTGACATTCGAGACAACTTCCCCTGGAGAATTAGTGTTTTGAAGTACCAGATCGCCAGGAGATGCCAACACTTGTTTAGTTGTTTGACTGGATTGGCTTACGTCGGAAATGGCCTCTATAATAGGCTCGTTTATTGCGTTATATTCTGCGCCCACGAGGCGGGTTTTTATAAGTCCCTCGCTATCTATAAGCACCAATTCAAATAAGATCGAGTCTTCGACTTTATTTACGTTATGCAGCCATAGCCAAGGGTCATCACTCAATGGCGTACAGATTTGCAGCTCTTGTACATGCGTAAGAACAAGATCAGCAATAGGCTCCTGTAAGGTTTTACCCATCCAACTTAACGCAATTTTTATCGATTGCTCAATCGCTCTACTTAACGCCAGTTCGGGTGAATTACCAACCGTAAGCCCCTTGCATAGCAGTTGCTGACCATCCTCATAACAATCAATTCCCATGTCTTCTGTTAATATCGGTGCTACTTTGGTAAGCGTTGATATGAGAGAGGGTATATCGATTTGATCAGTATCTTTACTAAAACTGGCGTCGTAACACCCCTGACAAATAACTATTGGTTCTTCACTTAGCTCGCTTGATACAACACTTATTTCGAACTCTACATTGTGGTTTTCTGCCGGGAAGACAAATATTGAAACAACGCTCTGATCATCCAAACTGTAATCATCCGCAAACACCAGGTTGCGTAAACACATTGTTCCATTTTTAAGCTTGCTACCGATAGATCGTTCAATAGAAGCTGCCGCCATTTCCATCAGGCTGGCCTTTGATAGTGCTTTTTTATCGGGCCAGTTCGAAACAAAGCTCTCATCACCACTGAAACGAGATTCGAACTTTTGCTGGTACAGATTTGAGGTATTTGTGTGAACAAGTGGATGCAAAACATTGGATGATCTATTGAAGTTAGTGTCGCTATCGGGTTTGTTCCAGAATACTTTACGCTCAAAGGGATAAGCCGGCAGACTTACGATTTTCAAGGGTTCAGTTCGCGGCAGCTTGTCCCAATTTACTCGTTTACCGTTAACCCATTGCGAAGCAACATCTTCAATTTTTGTATATTCAACTATTATGTTTTCATAACTTTCTTCACTGGCAACACCCCAATAAAAGCCTTGCGCCAAAGAAGTATCAGATAGTGAAGACTTTAATTTCGCAAGTAGTTCTGTCGCAGATCGCACAACACAGGCGAAGCGCTCAGTCATTGGTTCTCGACCCACTTGGAGCGTATAAGCGATGTTGTCAAAATCTACATCAGATTCTTTTGAGGTCGAAAGATAAACAATTAGGTCTTTAATTTTTTGCTTAAGCTGAGGCTGGGTTCTCGCAGAGATTACGATAAGCTGCTCATGCGATGAATTCGAGTTGGTGTCAGCGCGCATCGTACCAGGCACATATTGCTCAAGTAAAATATGTGCATTTGAACCTCCGGCACCAAAAGAGGACACACCAGCAATTCGAGTTTCAGAACCGCTTTCGGTCACAGTTGCCGGCCACGATTTAAGCGTTTGATTTACTTCAAAATGGCTACTGGCGAAGTCGATATTGGGGTTAAGTTTATCTGAGTGAAGTGAAGGTACAATAAGCTTATGTTTCATTTGCAATAAAACTTTGCTTACTCCGGCAATCCCTGCGGCAGACTCGCAATGGCCAATGTTCGACTTTGCCGAGCCGATGAGGCACTTTTTATTTAAATCTACTGAATCCCGTTTGAACACCCTATCCAATGCAGATATTTCTATTGGGTCTCCCAGTTTCGTGCCTGTACCATGGGCTTCAATGTAACTCACATGCGTAGGACTCACGCCACTTTCGGCTAACGCCATAGTAATAGCATCCGCTTGGGCTCTGGGGTTTGGAACTGTAAAGCCGTTATTTTTTCCTCCGTGATTGAGTGCGGTTCCCCGGATTACACCATAAATTTGGTTGCCGTCGCGTTCGGCTTCTGAGAGTCTCTTCAAAACCGCAAGCCCAACACCCTCACCCGGAATATAGCCGTCTCCACCTTCCCCAAAGCTCTGACATTGTCCGTCGCTCGAAATAAATTGCCCATCACTGAGCATCTGGTATTTACTGGGGTGTACCGTAACATTTACACCACCGGCGAGCGCTAAATCTGTGCGACCTGATTTTAGATCGAGACAAGCGAGATGCAACGCGGTTAGCGACGATGAACACATGGTGTCGAGCGTCATACTCGGCCCGTGGAGATCCAGAAAATAGGATACCCGATTAGCAATGCTCGCCAAACTTCCCGAGAGTTTATATTCGCCATACATTACGCCAACATAAACGCCTACTTGACCGTTTTGAGTATTTTCTCTTGGTATTTGCAAACGCTCACGGGTATAACCACCATCTTCTATAGCCAACCATGCATGTTGCAATATCAAACGCTCCTGAGGATCGATAGAAGACGCTTCTCGAGGAGAAATCTTAAAAAAGCGTGGATCAAACTCTGCCACACCATCGATAAAGCCACCCCATTTACTATAGTGATGGCCCTCCAGTGTACGATCCTCAGTAAAATGCTTTCGCCAATCCCAACGATCTGAGGGTATTTCTGTAATACAATTTTTACCTCGGCTGAGATTTTCCCAATACTCATCCAGATTGTAAGCTTCTGGATATCGGCCACTTAAACCAACTATCGCAATGGGATCGTTACTGGCCTGATGTGGGTTAGATTGTCTTACATTGCCTACTTTTTTTGCTCTTTGCCGACTTATACGTTCACCAACCAGAGCTCTATCGCTCCGAGTTACTGGTTCAGTTGATAGCTTTTTGGGAGAATCGTCGAATAATCGCGTGACGTTTAGAGATTTCGAAGCAACAAAATATTCCGCAAGCTCGGCGATTGTTTGATACTCAAAAAAGAGCGTTTTTGGTAGTGAACCAAAATCTTTCTCGAGCGTGTTTGTTAATTCAATCGCAATGACAGAATCAATACCATAGGTATCGAGCGCAGTATTTGCTTTAACTTTTTCTATGGGGAGTTTTAGGAGACTAGCAAATTTTTCAACCAAATAGTTGTGTAAGTTATCAACCAAAGCCGAAGTTGATGAATTCCCCTCTTTGGGAACAATTGGCACCTGCGCGTCTACAGGCACATCATTTTTAATGTTTACACTACTGAGAGAAACAGTTTTCTCAAGCTTTTCAAGTTCTCCCGCCAGCACCATGAGCTGAGGCTTGCTACTCGACAAACAGCGTTCGAATGCACTTATACCGTTTTGGGCATCAAGCGGTACTAAGCCTGTGGTTTTTTGAATTCGCTGCAGTTCAATGTGATCCAGCGACATACCGCCATCACGCCAGTAAGGCCAGTTTATTGAAACTACTTGCCCGGAGAGCTTATCGGAAATGGTGGATGCAAAATTATCCATGAAGCCGTTTGCGGCCGCATAATCCGCTTGGCCTATATTTCCAAACCACGACGCAACAGAAGAAAACAAGGCTAAGAAATCGAACTCTATTTCCTGCAACGCCAAATATAAATTAAAGGTTCCTTTCACCTTTGGTGCTAATGTTTCTTCAAATTCCTGTTCGGTTTTCTTTAACGCAAAACTGTCTGAAGTTTGACCAGCAGCATGAAGAACCCCACTCAATTTGCCAAACCTGGCGATTACATCTTGTACGAGCCCCGCAACTTGTTCGGCGTTTTTCAAATCTAATTGCACATATTCAATCGAACGCTTTTTAACAGCCAGCTGTTTCCAGGAAACAGTATCTAGAACAAGCGAAGCTTTAGTTCGACCAGTTATTATCACCCGAGCCTTGTCACTCACACTAAAAATATAGGAAGCAAACAGTGACCCCAGTTTACCCAAGCCTCCCGTAATGATGTATACGCCGCAATCTTTAATTACGGAGCTTTCCGCTGCAGACACATTTTGCGCGGTTTCATCGCTAGGATAAGAAGCAACCGTTTCACCAGATAAAATATAACGCTCACTGTTTAAGTACTTTATCAAATATGTACTAAAGTCGTCGCGTTCGTTTTTTAACAAATGGCACAGTTCAACGACGGAGTATGGCGAATCCAGATGAATACATTGTCCGCTAATTAACGGGTTTTCCAAGGAAACTGTCTTAAAAAAAGCGCTTATACCGAGATAATTATTTTCTGTGATGCTACCAGTTAAAACAATCTGAAAATGTTGATTAGCGGCCGTTCTTCCCTCAAGCACAGATTTGCTGACTTCGAAACAATGCATTGCCAACTGCAAATAGTTATCTGCGATATTATCTGCCGTAAGCTTCCATTTCTGTATGTTGGTATTTTTCAAACTGTTTTGAAGGTCACTAATAAACTTGTCGGAATAGGAAACATCAGTACCTTCCACTAATATGAGAAAATCTCGACTGTCAGTCAGGCCCACAGAAGCACCAATTCGCGGATTTGGAACTGCCTTCCATTTCGGACTAACAACAAGCGTGTAAACCTTTTCCTTATCCTTATCCTTATCCTTATCTTTTTCAGTGTGCTCCTCACTATGTTTAAGCGCCCTTATTTGCTCCAGAGCTTCCTTTTTGGTGAGCATTCCCGCAGATAGGTTCTGATAGATCTCGTATAAACTATTCATTAACGTGGTTATCCCAAATCGACGGCTTCGTCGGCAGATATCAAATTATTGACAACGCTATCTATAATATTTTCATAGTGGGTTTCATCAAAAACCGTGGATGTAATATCGGCATTAGTATTTCGTGATTGAAGCGCCTTTTTTAATGCCAATCCCTTAAGTAGCGTGCAAACCTCCATATGGCTGTTCAGCATAGTGATATCAATAATGAGTATTCCGTTCGCCTGTTTGTGCCTATTCGACAATTCCACTTTAGCCCACATACTTTCGCTAAAGTCGGAGTACACTCGCAAATCTTCCAGCGTAAATGGCAGGTAAGGGCTATTCGTAGCAACACCGTTGTCCAGCATTAATCCCAGGGCTGCCTGTATTGCGCCATCCATTAAGCTTGGGTTAAGAACGAAGTCATCCAAGGAATGAGTGATATTATCGGGCAGACGCAACTCAGCGATACAAATGTTTTTACTTCCGCTTAGCTTCTTCAAGCTTTGGTGCGAGTCACCATAATGCAGGCCCATCTTGCGAAAAACTTGGTAAATTTCGTCTTTGACGAGTGAAGTTTCCCCCGGGGGTGTAATTGGCTCTGGTACCAATTCGGGGACAAACGTAGCTTGTTTACTACTAACGCGTGCACGACCGCTACAGTATACTAGCGCGCTGGATTCACCATCACTCTCACTAAAGATTTCGAACTCGATTATTTCCTCTCCACTCTGGTTATCCACTGAAAATAAGCGAATACTTAGCGTTTTTGCAGCATCAACTAACACGGGTTCATTCCAGGAGACGTCTTGCAAAACCACGAACGGATGAGAAATGAAGCTGGATACCGCATCGTTAATCGCCGCTCGTGCCATTTCTAATGACGCTACTCCCGGTAAAACCTTTCTAGCACCATCGTTAAATACTACCTGATGATCATTTAAGTAAAATTCATCACCTGTGAATAGTGAGCGATACTGTTGAAATCGAAGATTTGACTGATTGATATGCACAAGTGGATGAATAACATTATTTTGGCTGTTTGCGGGTTCATCGACAATATAACCCGAATTTTCAATCCAGTAGTTTTCTTTCGCAAAAGGATAAGTCGGAAGCGCCATTTTGGACGGCGCCCCATCTGGATAAAAAGCAGACCAATCAACAATATTACCATCAACCCAAGCACGTGCGATTTGATCGAAATTTCCCTGCTGTCGCGCTTCAGTAATGCGGTGTTTATCCATATTTACCGAACGATTAACCGAGTTAGGATTTTCAGCGTCGCGCAAGACAATAAAAACATTTGGATTACTGTTGCTGCGTAAATAATCGTTCAATTGCACCGAAAGCTCGCCTGACGATTTAGCGATAAAAGCGGTGCGATATGGCATTGCCTCTCGACCGGTTTGCAAGGTAAACGCTAAGCTAGCTATGTTTATTGGCTCGTTCACTTTCTCATGATTTTGTAAAAAGCGACTAAGCTGCGCTACCTGCTCAAATAAAGCTTGTTCTGATTTCGCTGATAGTGGAATTAGAGCCTTCTCTGCTGATCGATTTGCAAACCCGTAATGAGTAGTTTCAGTGCCCTGCCCTTGGTATTCCTCTATAACAAGATGGGCGTTTGTGCCACCAAACCCAAAACCGTTGATGGCCGCGCAGCGCCTATTTGATCCATGCTTTTCCCAGGGCCTGAGTTTGTCACTCACATAAAACGGGCTGTTGGCTAATTTTATATGTTCGTTAAGTTGAGAATAATTAACGGTGGGTGGAATTTTTTTGTTTTGTAGTGAAAGCACCACTTTTTGTACGCTGGCAATTCCGGCTGCAAACATAGCATGTCCAATATTGCTCTTAACCGATCCCAACGCGCAATAATTGGTATTCTGGGTATATTTACTAAATGCCTGCTTTAATGCATCAACTTCAATGGGATCTCCCAGTTTCGTTCCAGTTCCGTGAGCTTCGATAACTTGAATATCCGCAGGGTCAATACTGAATTTTTCGTAGACTTGCATTTGAAGTCGCATTTGCGATTCCGGATTTGGTGCAGTAATGCCATTAGTTTTGCCATCCTGATTAACGCCCCAGCCTCGAATCACGCCGATTATTCGATCATTATCATTCTCAGCGTCGCTCAAACGTTTCAGTAAAACTGCTCCTACCGCCTCACCCGGCACGAAGCCGTTGGCGCGTTGATCAAATGTGAAACATTTGCCTGATTCAGAAAGCATTCCCGATTGCGATGTTTTTATATGCATAGTGGGACCCGCCATCACGCAAACGCCGCCAGCCAAAGCAGCCTCACTTGCTCCGGAAATTAGACTGTCGCAGGCCAATGCGATGGCGACCAGAGACGATGAGCAGGCGGTTTCAATCGATAAGCTCGGACCTTGCAGGTCTAGAAGGTAAGACACCCGAGCTGCCAGTATGGAAGCATCTCCACCCGTGAAACCTAAAGCGCTTGTTTGTAGGGATTTCGCCAAAAGATGGTAGTCGCTTTTTCCTCCTCCGATAAAAACGCCGCACTGTTTACCCCCGAAGGCGCGTGGGCTATATCCTGCATTTTCAAAGGTTTGCCAGCAACTTTGTAGCAATAGACGCTGTTGCGGGTCCATGCTGATCGCTTCTTTCGGCGATATATTAAAAAACAACGGATCAAACTGATCGAACTGCTCGAGATGCCCCATATATTTGCAATAGGTTTTGCCTACGGCTGGCTTTCCTCCCTGATAAAACGCCTTGTTATTCCATCTATTACCCGGTATTTCACTAATGCAGTCTCTACCGATTGCAATATTGTGCCAGTATTCATCAATATTGCCTGCCATTGGAAACTGACCTGCCATACCTATAACTGCGATGGGTTCGATCGTCGGCTTTTTACTGACTTGCGATTGTTGCGTGTTTTTACTACCTGTATTCCATAAAGGCACAAGCTTACGCCGAGTACCGATTTGAATGGGATTTTCCGAATCGGTTAGTTCTGCAGTTCCAGGTATTGGCTGGGCAGCGCCTTCAGGCATTAAGATTGAGTCAGGTAATATTCTTAAAGTGGCGTTATCGTCCGTATCATGTATTTCTACCGAGTTCAGATTACTAGCACCGAGTTCATCAGCAATAAAACTCGTAAATTCCGCCAATGTAGGGAAAGCGTATACCTTGATCGCTTCTATTGAGGTGCCGAACTCTTCGTTAATCTTACGAACCCAGGTTACCCCTGTAATAGAGTCCAACCCAAGGTTAACAAACTGCGCGTTATCATCAATTTCTGAGTCGTCGAGATGTAACTCCCCTGCTAGCAGCACCCTGAGCTTATCTTCGATATCTTGTAAACTTCGTAATGCGAGTTTGTCAGTATTGTTAACATCAGTCTTTTTAGTTACCAGGCCATCTTTCGAATTACTGTCAGATTTAACGGTGGTCAAAGAATCAACAGCTAGTGCCGTATCTGAAAAACCAAACTTAGGTTTTGCCAATGTAACGTGAGTATCACTGGAAATTTCATTGGATTTTACAGTTTTATCTTGCGCAACTGTATTTTCCGCTAAAACGGCATTTGCCTGCTCAGACACAAACGGAGCGAACTTAGCCAAGGTAGGGTAACTGTAGACTTTTATTGCCTCAATTGAGGTACCAAATTCGTGATTAACCTGTCTCATCCAGGTTACCCCGGTGATCGAATCTAAGCCGAGATCAATAAACTCTGAGTGCTCATCAATTTCTTCGGCTGAAAGATGTAGCTCCTTGGCGATCATACATCGAAGAGTGTTACTTACTTCCGTTAAATCTAAAACCGAACTACTCAGCGGCTTTACCAGATGCTCATCGGCATCTCCCATAACACTGGCTTGGGGCGAATCAAAGCTGCCGTTTATTTTGGCCAATGTATCACTTTGCCCAACAAAGGTCTGGGCATGCATATCCAGCTCTTGCTCGTAAAAACTACCCAACCGTTCGACAAGGTGTTGATTAAGCCGAGCTTTGATAAAACAGAGTATTTGTCTAGGTAATTTTGCAACAGTCTCCGCATTGTTCCGAGCGGCATCCAGCACAACGTTTCTTGGTAAAACTGGATGGTTTATGTTACGTTTCTGTAATTCGCTACCGCTGAACTCAATTCCTGAAAACAAACTTTCCCAGGCGATATCTCTGGCAATTTTATTTGGCAGAATCAGCGTAGCTCCCGCTCCCGGGGTGAATCCATAATTCATATAGGGGCTTAAATATTTACTTTCCTCACTAAAGTAACTGACATCGGAAAACAAACCCATTGCCCAACCCGCACCGATACCGTGGCCTTGCATTGCAGCGACCACGGGTAGCTTACAATACAGGGGTAATTCAAAGGCTTTTTCATCGGTAAATTTTACGTCTCCCTGCTGAATAGCTAGAAGAGTATCTTTATTTCCACCTGAACAAAAATAACTATCGTAACCGGTAAGCACCACCACCTTTGCGTTTTCATGGGCATTGATATAATCGAAGGCGGTTTCCAGAGAAGACACCATTGCCTTAGAGAACATATTTTTCTCGTTACGATCGTGCATCTCCAGTAATACTACACCCGAGGTGTCTATGGATGCTGAGACAACATCAGACTGGTAGATATTTTCGCTTGCCGAAGCGGAGACATCGGTAAGATCGAAAAAGACTTCGTCTTCGAGATGCTTCAGGGCTTGGGCAACCAAATTTCGGCGATTCTGAGTCCATGAGTTGAGGGTCGGTATTGTCAGCTGCCCCCAGGTTGATATTATTTCGAGAGCCTTATCGATTCGCAATTTTTCAGAGAAAATAAGCGTCGAAGGCGATAATTCTGCAATTGATCGTAGAGATGCGGTGTTTCCACCGAATAGAATCTTCTGACACCCTTGCACACCATATCTATTTTGCAGAAGTTCAATTAAGACTTGTAAAATCGATTGGGATCTATAATCCCAATTTACACTGATTCGGCAATTTTCATCGTGAATGACAACATCACTACTGGCCCCTAACAAAAGGCTTAGCAAGTCACATTTGCCACTTAGTACTGTAACAATAGGTAAGGTAATTTGATTTAAAGCGCTAAACATACGATGTAATGTATCGCGGTTCGCGGGTTCTTCATCGACACTCAGAAATGTATCAAACTCGGAATTAATGATAATTGAATTGGGTTTATCGTCTTCAGGTAAATCCGCAATGTGCTTAAACGCAGCACCTAGATCATCAAGTACATTCAACATTGTGTATCGCTTGCGTTTATGACTGATACACAGTTCCAGACAGCGGTCTGGATGAGACCGAAACTTCAAAAACGACGTTTTAATACTCTTTAATTCAAGTTGATTACTTTTGGTATTCTGGAGATATTCTGGTTTGACCTCTTTGAGCTCGGCAGCCGCTCGGTTTACAGGCCCACCCAAGTGACGTTTAAGCAAACTTAAACTCTTTTGCGATTTATCCAGGAGTTTATGAACAATCGGAAAGTTTGTGCTCGCGACGAATTGCGCAGAGGAAATTGTAATCCCCCATCCCAAATTCTTCAGCGTTACGCCGTTAGCCGAATAGTTTTCATACAAAAATGCGCGACTGTTTTGCTTGCCAAATCGAGCACCGATGAGCTCGCTTTCTGGCAATGACGGAAGGATACCGGTCACGGGATTGGTTAACTCAAAGAATCCGGTTTCCCTTGTTATTAAAAAGTCGCAAAGCGAGGCAAATAAAAATCCCGCACCCCGGGCTCCGGAAGGGAAAGAAGCCACTACAGGATAAGGAAAGTCACTAAGCTTCTTAAACAATCCTGCCGTTACGCTGGCATTAATGCAATTCCGGTCACCAACGAGTTGTATCTGCTCAGAGCAATTCACCAATAAAACTTTTATATCAGCGTGGCTAGACGCGCAATTGAGCAATTCAATAAGTTGCACTGCAAGCTCAGTTTGAAGTGCGAGATTCGTATCAACACTGGTCAACTCCAATTCCAGCAAACCATTGAAATGGTTGAAGAGTCGTACGGAGTAAACAGTAGAATCTTTACTAGCCATCAAGGATTTATCTGCAGACATATCGCTAAATTTCCCGTTTCGGTATAGGTGTCTGTGGTTAGTCTTTCAATTTTTTATTAAGCTTTTCTGAATCGAAAACGTCTATATCAAAACTAATGGATTGTTTCTTCTTAGCAGTAGAAGCAAATTCGTCGGAATTAATATCTGCGGTAGCAGTTAGCAACACTGTAGTCGGCTTTCTTGTATCTGATTCTGCGTTGTTTTCTTTCGCAAACTGCCGTACCCCGAGCGTACTCGTATCGACCAGAGCTTCCATATTTTTCGGAAATAGATTTTTTTCAGGGCTTACAGGCCTGGGCAATTTTTCGCTGGGTTTATCAGTTGCCTGCTCATAGGTCAGGCCTCGCATTTGGATACAAATGTTGCCCTGTGTATCCAGCACATCAATATTGAGTTTGGTTACTGCTAGTCCCTGCTCAAGTGTACTGGAACCCCTGTCGTCGGCATAACGGGCCCAAACCCGCATTTCGCTTACACAAGGCCGAAAAATACGCATTGATTCAAGTGCCAACGGCAATGAAGGTAGATTGACTGGAGAAATAAGACCCACAGTTGCCTGAAGAGCCGCATCCATAATGGTGGGATGCAACACAAAGGGCGTGCTTGCCACTTCATCGTTCGGCAGAATTAGTCTCGCTAGTACTTGCTCATCGCCAAAAGCAACAGATTTCACCGCCTTGTACGCTTCACCATAATCAATTCCCATAAGTGAAAAGGTATGGTAGAGACTTGCAGAGTCGACAACACCTTGATCCATCTGTCGTTCTAACTGCTTTATATCTACTTTCGCAGGCGTCACGTATGTTAAAAATCTTGCTTGTCCCTGGCAATGGATGATATCGCTATTACCATTTGCAGAGAGTGGTGAATGGCTAAATATCTCATAGCTGATACCTGCCTCGCCGCTGCGATAGAGCGCAATAGTAACTTTTAATTCGTTTTTGTGAACAAGCAAATCTGCCCAGCGTACACTATTCACTTCAAGCACTTTTGCCTGATCGCCATTTATATACGTACTCGTAGTCGAGTAATCTAGCGCAGCACGAATCATTTCCAATAATGCAACGGAAGGTAGTACTTTTTGCCCGGCAATGTTATCTACAGTTAATTTATGATCGCTAAGAAACGCTTCTTTGCCACTGAATGTTGAGCTATAGCAGTGCTGCTCTAAATTAGACGTATTACTGTGCAGGAGCGGATGAAGTTTTGCCTCTGTAACCTGAGTTATCACACCATCCTGGCTGTTTTTTTTGTGCTGCCAGTATTTTTCTTTAGCGAAAGGATAGGTAGGTAAGCTAATTTTCCGGGGTTTATCTTTGCCGTAAAGACTAGTCCAGTCGAGGCTCAAGCCCTTTACCCACATATCAAGTATTTCTGCAAATTTACGCCGCTCTATCCATTTGCTAGTCGCGACTATCATGTCTTCATCCTGATTGATGATCGACATACTTTCTCGGTTATCTTTTACTTTACCTACGAATACATTTGCGAGATTCCGATCGTTGTTTAAATAAGCCTGTAATTTCAGCAACAAGTCATCGATGCTATGGGTAATAATTCCCAGTCGTTCATCCATCGGCTCACGACCCACTTGCAAGGTATAGGCGGTTGCCCCCAAATCCCCAGAGAACTCACTACTAGAAAGAAATTGGATAAGATCAGATACTTTTTCTCGCAGCTGTGCCTCTGTTCTTGCAGAGAGCACAATCGCGTGCTCTAAGTCATTTAAGAAGCTTTCCAAAGAAGTTTCGTTCTCATACTCCTCAATAATCATGTGTGCATTGGAACCACCAGCTCCAAATGAAGATAATCCAGCAATTCTTGGAATGGATTTACCCTCAATTATCGGTTGTTGCCACTCTTTCAAGGTCTGATTTACAACAAAGGGCGTTTTCTCAAATTCTATATTGGGATTTAAGCGTTCTGAATGTAACGAAGGCACAATAACTTTATGCTTCATTTGCAACAACACCTTTGTTAAACCCGCAACACCGGCAGCGGATTCACAATGACCAATGTTCGACTTGGCCGAACCAATAGCACAATAAGCTCTATCCTCATTTTCTTTTGAATGTGCAGAAAATGCTTTTGTTAAGGCTGCAATTTCAATGGGATCGCCTAGTTTAGTTCCTGTACCGTGAGCTTCAACATAACTTATGTGACGAGGGTTAACCTGTGCTTCGGTTAATGCATTTGAAATAGCATTGGCTTGAGCGGTTGGATTTGGAACAGTGAAACCGTTTGTTTTACCTCCATGATTAACGCTGGTTGACTTTATAAGCCCATATATATGATGGCCACCCGACAACGCTTCTGAAAGCGTGGTAAGAGCCACTGCGCCAACGCCTTCACCTGGTATATAACCATCTCCGCCTTCACCAAAACTCTGACAATGGCCATCGCTTGAAATAAATTGCCCTGCGCTCAACATCAAATACTTGCTGGCATCAACACTAACGTTTACACCACCAGCGATAGCCATTTTTGTTCGGCCCAGCCTAAGATCCATACACGCCAAATGAATGGCAGTTAAGGATGATGAGCACATCGTGTCAACGGTCATGCTTGGCCCATGAATATTTAGTACATAGGAAACGCGATTAGCAATACTCGCTAAAATGCCCGATAAATTGTACTCACCGTACATTACCCCTACATACACACCTACCTGCCCAGGAATATCTCCCTCTTTAAGCAGCTGCAGCGAATCTCTGGTATGACCAGCATCCTCAACAGCAGACCAGGCATGTTGTAAAAACAAACGTTCCTGAGGGTCCAAGGTGACGGCCTCACGTGGAGAAATATTAAAGAAGCGTGGATCGAACTCGTCAACGCCCTCTATGAAACCGCCCCACTTGCTGTAATGCCTGTCACTTGCAGTTCGATCGGTACTGTAATAATCGCGCCAGTTCCAACGATCTTCAGGGACCTCGACGATACAATCATTGCCATCTCTTAGATTTTTCCAATACTCATTAATTGAATTGGATTTCGGATATCTGCCACTCAAGCCGATTATCGCGATAGGTTCGTTGTGCACGACATTATTTTTACGGCTAAAACTGTTCAACTTAAACTGCTGTATTTTTTGAGGTCGTTTCCTATAGCCATTAGCGATGTTGTCAGAGCTGGTTTTAGTCACAGGACTTTCTTTGTGCGCAACGAAGACGGGTGTTGCAAGCAAATCAGCGAGGGTTTCCGAAAACTCATCAACGAAGTATTCCGCAATTTCGGAAATAGATTGGTATTCAAAAAACAGTGTTTTAGAAAGCGTACCAAAAGTCTGCTCTAATTTACGGGTCATATCCATGGCAAGAATACTGTCGATTCCGTATCGCTCAAGAGCTGCTTTCGCATCTATCTTATGCACAGGGAGCTTTAAGGTACTTGCCAGCTGCTTAACCAGATATTTTTGCGTTTTAACCAGCAACTCAGATTGTTTAGCTCCGCTGGCCCGGTCCGGTACAACGCGTGTAGGCTCAACATCATGCTCTGCTCTACGGTCAAAACTTATTTTTTGAGTAGCAAGCCGTGTTTGCAATGACGTAAGCAAACCCGGGTATACAAGAACTTGAGATTGCTTTGATGCCATGCTGGCATGAATAGACGAGATACCAGCTTCTGCATCGAGTAAAGTGGTGCCTGTTGCGTCCTCAAAACTCGCCTGATTGTCCTTCGCGACACTCATACCTCCATCACGCCAGAGTGGCCAATTGATCGAGACACTCAAACCAGCACGCTCTCCGGCAAGGACCAATTGATTTCGATACTCTGCGAAATCATCCATAAAGCCATTTGCGTACCCGTAATCAGCTTGCCCTGGATTACCCGTCACAGCTGTTATCGACGAATATAAGAGCATAAAATCTAGATTTATCTGCTGTGTGGCACCATCCAAATGATAGGTACCTAAAACTTTTGGCGCTAAGACTGTGCGAAATTCATCAACCGATTTCTTTAAAATGTAGTTGTCAGCGACCATTCCTGCGCAGTGAATCACTCCGTTGAGTTGCTGGTGCTCGCTTACTAGCTGGTTAATAAAGGAATTTACTTCGTTTGAATTTTCAAGATTGAGCGGTTTGTAGAATACTCTAAAGGTTTCGCTGGAGAGCTTTTCCATTAATTCCGTTGTGCTATCTGTCAGAGTGTTACGCCCTGTCAGAATGATGCGTGCATGACGACATTGCTTGCGCAACTCTTCAACGAGTAGTCGAGCTAAACCACCGAGACCGCCTGTAATAAGGTAAACACCATGTTCTTTAAAAGGAATGTTAACTACATTGTCTGGCTTGTCTAGAGCTTGCCAATCCAAAGTAAATCTTTGGTCGCCCAAAAATGAAACCTGAAAATCCTGATAGGTTTTGCTTTCCTGGAGCAATAGAGCGAGCAGCGTATCGGTATGAACCTGAGTTGAGCGAATGACTTGCCCATGTATTTTAGGATTTTCATGCTGAGCGGTGCGAAGTAGAGACGAAATTCCTGAAAATGAGGGTATATTATTTTCAGGTAAAAGCACCTGAATGAGTGTATTTTCTTTAGGTTTGCTAAGGATTATTTGCTGTATTTTCTCATAAATCTCTTCGCCTAAAGCAAAATAATTCTCAGCCAGATTGCTGCCATGTTGTTTTAGTTGTAAACAGGTCGCGCCGGGTATTGAAGATTGAATATCAGCCGTACTTAACATGCCATCACACAAAATAACTAAATGATTGGAAAAGAGTCTCGATATCGCGCCTTTATCTTCTCTACTGAGTGGTTTGGCAACCCATTTAGGAGCAAGTATTTTGGGTGTTTCACTGTAATTTGAAATTGAATTTACGCTGGCCTCTCGCAAGCTAAGTCCCTGCATTTCGACACTCAAGCCACCATTAGCGTTACACAGTTCTAAATCGTAGCCATCCCCATTTTTCCGACTACGACAAATCGCGAACATATCAGTTGTACAA
The DNA here is from genome assembly GCA_007827375.1 of Alteromonadaceae bacterium 2753L.S.0a.02. Classification (NCBI taxonomy): domain Bacteria; kingdom Pseudomonadati; phylum Pseudomonadota; class Gammaproteobacteria; order Alteromonadales; family Alteromonadaceae; species Alteromonadaceae bacterium 2753L.S.0a.02. The sequence continues at coordinate 1,941,059 of VISH01000002.1, read as the reverse complement.
GGAGAATGCAGCACAACTCTCTCAACGGAAAAAGGGACGTATGTTTTTTCTAAGGCATCTACCCCCTGTGACTTGTGAAGTACAGCGGTCTGTAGCAGCGCGTCCATGATACTCGGGTGTAGAAAGTATGTTTCGTCATACGGCTCCAAACACACAGGAAGATGGATGTCTGCAAAGCTGGCATTTTCCTTTAATAGTAATCTAACGATTCCTTGGTGTGCTTCACCGTAGTCAAACCCCAGTTCTTTAAATTTTTTATATATGATCGATTTACTATCAAAATTGGTTTCAGTGAATTTGGGCTTATCTACCTGATGAGTTAGAGTCATACGATTGTGCAGCACAACGACAGTACCAGTACAGTGCAAATTAGGTTCATCCGTTTTTTCTGCAGCTGTAGTAATCTCAAAACCTATGGCAAGCTTTTCAGCTGCGTATTCGGAATCGTCCCATGAATGCGGGATCAATTGAATGTTAACTCGCTCCGGAGAGCTCACAACAATCGGTCGTAGCCATACCAGATCCAACAATTCCATTGTGCAATTTTCGCTGAGGTCACCAAGTGCATTACTCACAGCAACGCGAGCCATTTCCAGGTAAGTTACCGCTGGCAAGACTTTATGATTGTTTATCTTATGATCATTTAAGAAATACTCAGTACCATCAAATGTACTGCTGTAGGCTTGCCTATAAAAATCGGAATAATTATTGTGTAACAATGGGTGTAAATTATTAGATACTGCATACTTTTGGTCGTTTTTCTGAGGCGTTACCCAAAATTGCGTTTTCTCAAAAGGATAAGTTGGCAAACTTATGTAACGACAATGACTACCTTGATAAAGGTTTACCCAGTTTACAGCTAAACCTTTAACCCATAGATCAGCAAGGTTTTCGAATTTATTGAGCGCCATCCATTTCGATAATGTTTCAGAAAATTCGCTATCACTCCCGAGCATTTTCAGAGTCGTTACATCGCTGTGTATGTTACCGCGATAAACCCTATTAGCATCGATACTTTGCGCGCTAATTATTTTTTCAAGATGGCCAATTAACTGCACTTTTGACGTGACGATAATCGCAAGTCGCTCATCCATTTCCTCCCTGCCTGCATGAAGTGTAAAAGCAATATCTGATATTGATGCGTTTCTCTGCGATTGGTCGACGTTTAACTCATTATGTTTCAGGTAATTCAGTAAGTCTTTCGCACGCTGTATTAGCAGCTCGGGCGTTCGCGCTGAAAGACACACAACATGCGGCCCTGAGTCAATGCTCTGCAATTCCCTTTTTTCAACAGGTGTCCAATTTTCCACAACAACATGCGCGTTGGCTCCACCAGATCCAAAACTACTAACTCCAGCAATATGTGGTTCACTACTGCTCCAATCAGTCAATTCTTGCTGGATATACAGCGGTGAACCTCTTAAATCGATTTTCGGGTTTAACTTTTCAAAATGGGCGGTTGGAGGTATTTTTTGGTGATTCATCGCTAGCAGAACTTTTAGCAATCCAGTAATGCCTGCTGCAGACTCAAGATGACCAAGATTACTTTTAACGGACCCGACAGCACACATATGTTGTGATGCATTAGAACTGCGCCGCTGTTTGAACGCCTTTTGCATTCCCTGAATTTCTATTGGATCACCCAAGGGGGTACCAGTACCGTGAGCCTCCAGGTAGGAAATCTCCTCCGGATTGATAAGGGCGTTTTCCCAAGCGGAAACTAGCAGTTCAGATTGCTTTTGGGGATTCGGTACCGTAAGCCCACCGGCAAGCCCTCCGTGATTGACGGCACTGCCACGCAACACACCGTAAATATGATTACCACTTGCGACGGCATCCGAAAGTGGCTTGAGGTACATGACAACAGCACCTTCAGCTCGCACATAGCCGTTTGCTTTATGATCGAACACCTTACACAAGCCTTCAGCAGACAGCATGCCGGCCTTGTGATAGGCAACGGATAGGTCAGGATGACAGATATGATTCACACCAGCGACAATTGCCGATGTCGATTCGCCCGAATTAATCGAACGCAGTGCCGAATGCATTGCTACCAAAGAAGAAGAGCAAGCCGTGTCTAACAACAAACTCGGGCCTGAAAAATCATAAAAATAAGATAAGCGATTAGCTAATATCGATAATGAGTTACCAATAGCATGATGTGCTTCAATATCATAATTAGCTTCGTTTATAAGATGACTATAGTCACTATTACTAGCCCCTACAAATACGCCTGTTTTCGATCCTTTGAGACTACTTGGCTTGACTGCTGCATCCTCCAGGCAAGCCCAGGTCAGCTCCATTAACAAGCGTTGCTGAGGGTCAGTTACAATCGCTTCTTTTGGGGATATTCTGAAAAATTCCGCATCAAAACATTCAACATCCGTAATAAACCCGCCCCGCTCGATACCCTCAAAGCCCTCTGTATCGGGCCAGGCACCACGCTGTTTCGGGTAGGATGTTACCTTGCATTCTCCGTTGCTTAACACCTGCCAAAGCTCATCTGGATTACATATACCTCCGGGCAGTCGACATGCAACACCGACAACAGCAACGGCATTTATTGGGAAATCGGTTTCTGATCGATGCCGTAGTATTTTTGGAGATGAATTGTGTGTTTCGCGCGCATTCATCTTTAAAAATGTTTTGCTTGATGTGTCCTTTTTAAGGTCCAGAGCTATTTTTTCGGGTGTATTAAATTCAAAGAAATATCCTGGTTCAAGTTTATGTTGGATTCGATCTTCAACCGAAGCTTGCAGTTTCATTAAATCAGCAGAGTCCAACCCCATTTCCATCAAAGGCCGCTGATCATCATAGTCGCTCGCCCTATCTCCTAACAGACGCAGTACATAATCTCTTATAAATTCTTCATCTACAGGACAAATTGTCTCGCATTCGTATTCCGAAGCTTCGCTTTTATCCGGTATTTGCATAGTTGCGAGTCGGTTATGGATATCGTAACTAACTAATACTCCATGGGTTTCGTTAATTAAATCTTCAGGACGATAATGACGTATCAACTTCTCAATAGAAGCACCGTGTGCCTGATGAAAGGCGAGTACCGGGTCTTGCTCGACACCAGTATTCCTAATGTACTCATCCAGAGTCTGACTACAATTCTTGCTATAGCGTTTGCAGAGTGTGACACCAACTACCCGTTCGACATCGGAAATAAGCGCGACACGTTGCAGAATAAACTCTAGCAATTTGTCACCATAGCCAAATGCCTGTTGTACAGGGTCAATATTAACAGCGAGCAACTGAATAACTTTACCATTGGCATCAAATAAGCCGTGTACGTTATGTGCTTGTACGTTATCCAACTGTCCTGGATCAGTAATACGCTGACTGAAAACAACCCCCAGGAGCTTGCCTCCTTTTTCCAGAACTAGTTGTCCTTCAGGGAAACATTTTATACGCGATTCCAATATGTCACTCGGAGTTCGGGAGTGTTCCCAACACTTTTCCTCAAGGCTTACGAGATCAGGTAGGTCAGCGTCCACCGCTTTTCTAACAAGGTATTCCCTCTCGTCAACACGGCGAAACAGGCTAATAATATACTCTTCAAAACCCAAACTATTGGTAATCTCCGAACTCGCAAAAAGCCCAATGCTCGCCAAAATATCCAGGCTGGTGGATTTGTCAGTGAATAGATTCTTAAATAACAAATTGTGATTTTCATCAATACATATTGGAGAGTCGTTATTAGTCTCTATTAGCAATAACTTATTGAGCCTAAGTAGGAGCGGCCTAAATAGCAGTATACGCTGGACCAGGGAGCTTTCAGTATATTTTCCGAGTTCTTGTATAATTAGCTTTTCATCTATCTTCGAATCATTTTTAAAAAACACCAATTTCATAAAGCGCGTATTGTTTCGCAACTTAATCGCAGCTTGTTTAGCGTCGCAAATAGGATCACTGTTTAAGGCCTTAAGAACACACTCAATAATACTAGCGCCCTTAACATATTTGACGATATCTATACACGAACCGTCTACAGAGTTTTGTATTTCTGATTTATATTTATCTAAAAGATCTGAGCTGTCACTGTTACTATAAACCGAATGTAGTAGTCGTAATTCTTCCTGACTCACAGGGTCGTGCAAAACTCTGAATTGCCCGCTTTTTGTTTTCTCAATTATTTTTAGTTGTTCTAAATAACCAAGCATAGCGCAAAGAATAGTTTTGCTATGACCTTTATTGCGACACAATAAATCGACAGAAAATTGTTTCTTGGAAAACATTAAATCAAGAAGCCCACAGCGATCTAAAGCAACCAAAATAGACGTTGCGATATAGCTCTGACAATAAACAGGCAATTTAGACATGGTTTCTTCGTATCGCGCAATCATGTTCCGCATATCCTAACTTAGGTTTTTGTTTCAGGCAGCCGTTGTTTATTTGTTATATTTATCAAACAGTTCCAAATACCATTTGTGCTTAGAGTTATCCCACTGAAAGCCATTTAGCTCTTCATCTAACTTTGCAGATTGCTTAAGACTATCGGGAAATATCTTGAACTGTTTTTGAATATCTTCAGAAAGATCAGGCTTATCGAAATTAAGACCGAAACCATAAGGCTTTAACTTTCCGAAATGATGAATGGAGTGCTGTTGTATCTCATTAAATTCCCGCGTCAATTTCGGAAAAACACCGGGAATATACTGATGGAAGTCAATATCATTTTTTACATCCATGGTATACAACATAAAGGTAATTATGGGATTAAAAAATGGTGTAGGTCCGCCCATGGCATGTCTGAAAAAGCCCTCTAAAAACCCATTACCAGAAACACCAATCAAACCTGACGGTATCGCGTCATGATGGGTGCCATGCAAATAAAGGAAATCAACCTCTGAGTTATGCCCTAACCAATGATCCCTATAGAACCACGCGTTGTAATCCTTCAAGGTTCGAAGGAATATAAGAATATTTAACACACAGACAATGGGCAACAGGACGAGCGAAAAATTAAGGTGTGTAATTACGAAAAACCAGGGCGCAACTAGTACTACGTGCGTGAGCAAGCCTGTAATGTATGCATGAATTATTTCAAACGTGATATTGGGCTGTTGCTTCAGATGATTCGCCCAAACAGTGTCCATCAATACTGCACGCACATGATTACGTTCTTTCAAATGTGCAAACAATATATATGTCCTGTATAAACTTATCAGAGCTAGATGCAGGTAAAACAAGTACAAAACTGCCTGATTTGTAAAATTTAAATAATGAGGCCAATCAGGTGTTATTTTGATAATGTAATTCTCAAACAGTAAGAGTACGACAGCTAAAAAATACCCTATTTTTAAATTTAATAATTTATATACAATTACATAGATTACGTCTTGAGGACGTTTAAGTGTTACAGGAAATCGTAGCGAAACCCCATGGCGAACCACAAACGAAATTGGCATAAAAATGCACAGCGCCACGCCAATGACTGTAACAATATTGGTAGAACCATAGATAAAATAGAGAACGGCAGCTGTTGCCAGACTCATTAGTACATAGTCGTTAAAGTCAGTTCGTTTATAAGTTATCCGCGTATTCTGCTTACCAAATATCTTATGAAATTGTTTTTTCTTTGCCTCGTCCATTGGGTTTATAACCTCAGCTAATTTACGAAATCGTTACGCGATTCTCTTTGAATTATATCGATGCTAATTCATGGATGAATGCCGCTTCACGGCGTTGATATTTTTCAGTTTTGAGCAAATTCTGCATTATTGTAAATTGCTCTGAAATAACATCAGCCAACACGCTATTAGCAACAAAATAGGGGATTTGAAAGTCCACTTCCGATATCGCTTCGATTTCCACATACCCATCTTCCGCAGGTGTTAGCAACCATGTGTTACTTAAATAAACCATTCTTTTCGTATCGGAATCTCGCGGCTTCTTATGCGGCGCTGCGAGGACGTTAACTTCAACTTGTTTGGTATCCGGGTCTTGAGAGTATTGAAGCTGGATTACAACCTCTCGCTTTCCGAAGGGGTCCGGCAGCGCGACGGTGTAGGCGTCATAGGCAACAAATAAAGGTTCTGATTCTATTTCTTCAAGTCGCACCAGATCCGTTATGCCAATATCTTTCGCTGTATTCTCATTAGTAATATATGCCACCACGTTGGACAGACTTGCCTTAACGCGGGTTTTAACTTTGTATTTCAATAAAGGATCACCAGGCGCTTTCAAGCTATAAATAGCAATGCTGTTATCTGTTTTCTGCGCTTCCCATTGATTGGAACCAGAGTTAGTCCATAAATCGTCGATGATATAACCCACTACGATAAGTAAAAATATTATTGGAACCAGTACGTTTTTAAAAAACAAAATAGTCTTAGACAGGGCTGTACTCATAGGGCAGTCCTCTACTATGGATGGATTGAATTATTGATTTAGATGAATAAAAGATTGGGGCTAGTAAGCGATTGCTTGTTGTTTTAAACCGGCAGTTGCTGTCGGTTGTATTAACTCTGCTTGTAAATGTTTGCTGAGATATTTACCCAAACAAACCAATGGTACCGTGGGTGTGGACTTTGAATCTGCGATAATACTGTGATCGCATACGTACAAATTTTTTAATTCAGTTTGGAGGTTTCTGTCTATATGAATGCCAATCTTCAGAAAACCGCCAGGAATTCCAGAAACCAATTTTGTTTTAAAGGTTTTGGTCGAGCCTGCTTTTTCCATTATAAGACGCGCCACAGACTCTGATTTTTTTAAGCTTTCATACTCCTCACTCAAAAACTGTTTTTTAAACTTGCCATCAGGTGTTATTTCGCCACCCAGGGTATCACTTAACAACATTCCGGCAGAAACCATGTTAGGATGAGAAAAAAGGTAGTTTAACTTTCCCTCCCCTAGCATTACTAGCTTGTAAAAAGATGAGGTAGTCGTAGCATCACCGATCGTGACGCGTTCATCAACGCTCCTCTCTAAAGCGCCCAAGAAACCATCCTGCCCGTTCAACCCAGGTACATAACCGAATACCATAAAGCCGGGTGTACAGAAAAAGCCGTGGCTACCAATATCTGCTATTCCAGCATCGATTAGCAATTTGGGTGTGTTAAAAGCACCAGCGGCAATAACTATTTTTTTTGCATAAGCCTTAAAAACCCTTTTGCTAAAGATACTCTCTTTTTGGGTGTACTCCACCCCGACAGCAAAGTGGTTCTCTACTAAGATCTTGTTCACTGATGATTGTGTTTTAAGCTCTACACCGGATTCAACTGCCTCGTCCAAATAATCCTTTGCTTTCCATTTTGCCGCATAGTTGTAGCCAGAATCACATTTGTTTTGATCGATAATCATTAGCTTTTTACCCATTGGGTATCCGGCCTTATCGGAAGCTTCTCCAAAGCGTAGAGTCTGTGGTGCAAGCAATGAATCCGGTAGTTCGGCGAGTGGTAGGTCCTGCATAACTTCGTCAAGTTCTTGGGAAAAATCAATTCCCAGCTTTTCGTAGCTTTCCGGTCCGGGCATTTTACATACGCCAAAATATACGCTTGTAGAACCACCAGCGGTTGCTGCACACAAAGCCTTTAGCCCCTGCTCAACTTTATATTCCTTTGCAACAGACATAATGCCTTTAATATTGTCTTTTAACAGTAGATTTTTACCCTGCTCTAATACCAATATTTTTAGTCCTTGATATCGACTTAACTCTTTAACGAGCGAACAGCCACCAGTGCCTGAGCCCACTAAAATAAGGTCGTATTCGTCTGTCGTAACCGTCTTTTCGGAGGAATCTTTCATATTAGTACGCTCTGCTAGACATTAAAGATCGTGGCATTTGATCCATTTAATGGTGTCGTTTAGGGTCTCCGCTAATACGCGGGGTTTCCATTCCAAATCGCGTTTGGCTTTAGCATCACTGTAGATGAAAGGCTGCCCCACCATTTCGACTGGCGATCCCGCCTTTTCCGCAAAAGCTTTTGTTTCTTCCAAATCAAGAGTGCGTTCTGGAAGTACCATTTCGGGGTCGACGTCTTTAAGTGTTGCTATTAAATCTGAAACATGCGTACCGGATACGATATAACGCCCCGAAGCGGCTCTATTTTCAAAGGCGATAATATGCGCCTCAGCGACATCGCGTACATCCGCTATTGAGCACTGGTACGAGAATCTAAAAGGGATTTGATTATTGATAAATGCGCTGATATTGACAGTACTGGGCGTATGTTTATAAAAATTTGGACCTAATATGATACTTGGGCACAGGCTCACCATATCGAGACCATAGTCTTTGGCGAACTGCCAAGCTGCTTTCTCACTTTCCAATTTACTGCGACAATAGGGATCTTCTGGACTACCCCAGTCCTGCTCGGTTAACGGTGAATCTGCAGAGCCCCCGAAACCTACCGCCGCTATACTGCTGGTAAATACAACCCGCGCCGTACCGTGTTTTTTTGCTGCTTGCAAAACAGTTTGGCTGCCTTCGGTGTTGTTAGCGATAATTCCCTGATCCAGGCTTTGCTCGTCGAAATTGTAAAGTGCAGCGACCTGGAATACTGCCTCTGTACCTTCGACCGCCAGGTCAATTGCTAGCTGGTCACGAATATCAGCTTTCATGATATCCACGTCGTATCCAGCAAAAATCTGACTTTCAATAACTTCTTGAGGATTTCTAACAGTTACGCGTACCTCGTACCCTCGTTCACACAATAGCTTCGCCAAGGTATTTCCCAGATGCCCGTTACCTCCGGTGACAAGTACTCGTGTACCACTCATTTGTTCCCCCAATTGCATTTTTGTAGTAAAGGTTACGCTTGAGCGTAAGCTATACGGCCATCTCAGCCCGTGACTGGTTTTCCGCACCCTGTTCAGCAAGCGATTTTTCAATTTCGGACGAATGCTTATTTGGCAACCACTGCTTAAAGTTAACGACCGTTTTTAAATAACCACACTCGTCCTTAGTCCAGTAATCAAAATAGGTATTGATCAGTTTTGGCCATGCAGGCAATTCCAGTGAAAGTTGCTTTAATGCATCTTTAAAATTACTCTGTTCGAAGGGAAATATGACGGCAAAGTAGCCATCCATCATTTGCTTTTTCCTCATCGACCCTTCCGCATCTCGTAGAACACATTCCAAAACAAACGAACTAACATTGTCAAAACTCGCCAGGTAGGCAATATATTCATAGCAGCGGGACAGATACTGTTCTCTTGTTACTGTATTAAACTCTAGACCTCGCTTCTTTGCTTCTCGATATAAATTCGCAAAACTATAAGGCTTGAGATGAGTCGCGTGAAATATCTTATTCCAATAATTAGACTCAGACCCAATACCAACAATAAACCTTGCTGCTATATCAACGGGGACCATATCAAGAACATCACTGGATATTTTTTCACGGCAACCTACAGCGAGACGCATTTGCAATAATCGATGAATCATATCATCAGTTTGTCCATGTCCATTCACACTGGAACCTGATATTTCACCAAACCTATATATTGTGTAGGGAATTCCCGCTTGGTGCGCGCGTTTTAAATAGCTTTCCTGAACCCATTTTGACTTTCCGTACCCTCCAAATACATCCATGCCATCTTCGACAAAATCTTCTTTCTCATATATGGAAAATTCGTCCCCTTTTTTTAGGGTACACCCCGCTATACTCGATACAAATTGAATTAATTTGATCTTGTGATTACCAGCCATGCGAATAATTTCGGTCATAGCACGCGACGAATTTCGAAAAGTGGCATAACCTTCAATATGATTCACATGTGCCGACGCATGAATGATTTGATCCACATTTTCGCAACACGCGTTCCACTGCTCGTCATCCATACCGAGTTGGGGTAAATCTGTATTTCCGCAAATGATTTTTAGCGCGCTCAAGTCCAGATTTAAGCCGAATTTGTAGGCCTGATCTTTAATTCTTTCGACGCCATGCTCAACATCCTTAGCTCTTACCAAACACAGAATGTTTACTTTGTGACTTAGCTTTTGAAGTTCATGCAAAATGTGTATACCAAGAAACCCAGTGGCACCTGTTAAAAAAACACTGCTTGGCGTTTCCGATACCTTTGCGGTTTCACTATTAGGTAGTTCCAACTCTGCTTGAGCATCTTCAATATGCAGGTCCTCGGCTGTACATCTATCTGGCAAGCGCAGTTCTGATGGTACTTCTTTCACCTGCGCGGACTCTGGATTTGCAATAGCCATCTTTTGTATTTTTAACGCAGAAAATTTTTCAGAATATCGACTTAAGAGTAATTCATAGAATGAATTAAACGTTGTGCACTCGAAAAATAGAGTCGGGGAAAAGTCCGGATCGAGATTCTCTTTTAAAAACTGTGTTAGTTCAGCCATATCCAAAGATGTTAAGCCTGAATTCATGATATCGGCGCTCATGTCGATTTCACTAAGACAGCCACCGAGCTTGCTTGCAAATAGCTGCTTAACAAATAGGCGGGCTTTATCACCGGGTAGATCACTCAAAGAACTGTCGTGCGCAGTATTACTGGAATGTTCGAAATTAAATTCGTATATCAACGCGGTATTTTGGCTCGATACCTTGCTAACATCACATTTAGGAATCTCTGCACCAATGCTTGGTATCGTTTCCTTTTCAATTTTCGACTTTTCGCTTATCCAATAACGGTGTTTTTCAAAAGGATAGGTGGGAAGTGATATGCGCCGTCCGCTCAAACTATTGCGAAATCGATACCAGTCGCCAATGACACCATCACACCATAATTGGCCCATTCGGGTAGAATCACCGCCTTTTGCGATTACATCAACAAAGGTTGTCTGCTCTTCGGCATTGAGCCAGTTGCAGACCTGTTGCGCATTAGACACTTTACCAATGCAAACCGCTTTTGAAGTGCCATTTTCAAGGTAGAGCGACAGTGAACTGAGCAAACTTTCTATCGTTTCAGCTATAAACGCCACCCTATGCTCGAAGCACTTGCGACCAATCTGCAATGTGTAAGCAATATCTTTTAGATCGCCTGCTTGTGTTTGTTGTTCCAGGTGTTGCTTTAATCGGGAAACTGTAATTGTAAGCTGTTCCGGTGTTTTTGCTGAAAGTGGAAAAATGTGATCAAAAAAGGATTTTTGTGATCCAGAACCAGCTATTGCCAAGGGCTCATAGGCTTCGAGTATAACGTGAGCATTAGTTCCTCCCGCGCCGAAAGTACTAATCCCAGCTCGTAGGGGATGTAACTGATTGTTTTCGACAATAGGTTCCCAGTCCGTCGCTTCATGCACGATTTGAAAGGGGGAATTATTAAAATCAATATTGCTGTTTACTCTACCCGAATGAAGCATTGGAACAATCTTTTTATGCTTCATCTGAAGGAACACTTTCTGAATACCGACCAAACCCGATGCGGCTTCGAGATGCCCTATATTGGTTTTAACAGTGCCTATTGTACAAGCCGAGTGTTGCACGCCACATGCAGAAAACGCTTTAGTGAGACCGGAAAATTCTATTGCATCGCCCAAGTCCGATGCTGTTCCATGGGTTTCTATATAACCTATAGTCGTTGCATCCACCCCGGCTCTGACAAGTGCTTTCTCAATTAAGCGAGATTGCGGCTGGGGATTGGGAATGGTATAACCGCTTGTTTTACCATTGTGGTTTATGGCCGAGCCCTTTATTACACCGTGGATATTATCGGCATCTGCAATCGCCTGCTGAAGTGGTTTAAGCAGCAAAGCGCCCACCCCCTCTCCTTGGACGTAGCCATCTGCACCTTGCGCAAAAGAACGGCACTCACCTGATTTCGATAGTGCTCCCCCCGCCCAATTAATATCAAACTTAGCCTGGTGTAAATCAAGATTAACACCACCAACAATCGCTGCGCGACAATCTCCGCTACGAATTGACTCACAGGCCATATGTAGCGCAGATAAACTAGACGAACAAGCGCTATCAATCGCAATACTGGGCCCGGTAAAATTCAGGCAATACGAAACTCGATTGGCAATACTCCATAGAAATGAACTGGGGTTAACATTCCGGCCCTGAAGTTTTTCCTCAACACCCAGCAACTGGTACATAGACCAGACAGCGCCCACATAAACCCCTACATTACGCTCGCTTCCCTTTTTACACAGCGTTTCAGGAAGGTAGCCTGCATCCTCCAAGGTCTCCCAAACCACTTCCAAAAACAAACGTTCCTGGGGATCAAGCGCTGCTGCCTCTGCGTCGCCTATATTAAAAAATGGAGCGTCAAAAGTGTCTACACTATCTAAAAAGCCGCCTTTATAGCGCTTCAGTGAACCACTATCCGCACGCTGCTCAAGCCTGGATGGGGGAATTTCTTCAATACAATTCACCCCTTCAATCAAATTTTGCCATAATTGATTGAGGTTTCCTGCTTTGGGGTAGCGCCCAGCCATACCAATTACTGCGATTTCGCAGCTAGAACCAACCTCGGCTAACGCTTGCTGTTCTGACACAACTTCTACTGAGCACGATTTGAGCTTGGACTTTACCAAATCAGCGAGCATTAATTCGCGCTGCAAGTTGCCAAGTGTTTCAGCTGGTAATACCTCATCAGACAAGTTGATAAAGGCCTTAAGTTGAAATGTGGTGTGAAGGTCAGCAACAAAATTAGAACTTTCGTTACACTTTTTCAGATCGGGTATGTTGCTTAGTGCACCACAGGCATTTTTAAGGCGTCGTAAGGTCTCTTCAAAATGAAACTTTTCGATACCAACGGGCACGGCCAAACGAACCAGACCGCTAAGTCGACTATCACTTTGCATTCCCACGTTGTGTTCGCCGCCACGAATGCCCGCGTTGAGATACAACCACGCCAAAAATGATGCAACAGGCTGCTCTAATTCAGCAAAGTTAGCTAAGCGATTAACATCAACGACAACACAATGACCGCCACAAGGTTCCAAAATGGGAATATTGCACGACTTTAAAACACTCCAAAGCTCCCTCACCTGCTGAACGCGTTGCGAAACTTTCTTTTCAATATAATTCTGTTGCGCTAACGCCGAAGCGATCAATCGCTTGTCGACTATATCCACCCCTAGATTGTATGAATCGCGTGTGGATTCGAGGCGCTCGAATAACGCAGGATCATTGGTTGCGATTAAGCCACCACGATTCACACAAAAATCCTTTGCCAGGCTTGCTATTAGTACATCGGCCTGCGCACAAAGCGATGCAACGACCTGCCATACATTGTTGGAGCTCGCATCACCAGCTTCGAGCAACAACAGTGCATTTTCAACAACGCGAGTTGCATCTAAAACCAAAGGTATATTGTATTTTGTAAGTAGCGTTTTTAATGTTTGCAGATGACTCAGCTCAACAGGATAGCCACCAGATGCATTGCCAGACAACTCCACACAAACGTAAGCGATTGTTGAAGAGCCCTTCTCAAGCCTCTGCCCTACCGCATCCAGATCTATATTTGCCTTGTAAATACTTTCGCCCGTTAGATCATAAAGCGATTGTGCAGGTAACTCTACCGGTGTGAAACCGTTGTCGATTTGATGGTAAATGTTAGTGGGAAAGAGCAATGTTTGCAGAACTTCTCCTTTATTGGGGAAAGCTTTGCAAAAGATTTCTTCGGCATTACGACCGGAAGGAGCGAGTACAAAATACTCAAACGGGAAACATTGCTTCAGTGCATCTTGCCAGGATGAAATAGATAACTGGCGTACTGACAGCTTCTCCAGTTGTCGTTTTATTTCATCGTGTTCCAGCTGCGCCCACGAATCCGTCTTAAAGTCTGTATCAACCCAAGATGCGGAGAGATTGAGCGGATTGTAACCACTTTCAGCCAGCATTATCGAACGACCGTTGCCGGCTATGAATACCGGTTTTTCAGTATTGAAACTGGCTTCACCCCTTTTATCTCCTTTCGATTGACTCATGATTTTAACGCTATTTTGCTTGACTTGAATTGCAGAAGGAGACTCATGCGAAGCATGATCGAGCTGATAGCGCCGGTGATTTTCCTCGTCGGACGTTTGCATCTTATCTGGATCAGCAATCATCATGATCAAATCCAGAATGTTATCGGTGTTCTTTTGTTCAGCAGGCCGACAGAGATAAATCGAATGATTCGACGGAGCAAATTTATTTTTGAACTGAAGATTTCCTTCGTCGTTGAAGATGTTCTGTAATCGGAGATCATCAAGTACTTTGTTGACCTCAGGGTCCGGATTGCTCGATTCCTCAAGCTTGCAACCATAGGTTCCACCAAGGCTAAGCATATCGCAGCCTTCGGAAACCAGAATGCCAATAATCTCTACAATGGCGAACTCCAATCCCCCCAAGGGCATACTGGGCGGATAAAATTCCAGATCCATCAGATAGCCGTTAAATTCCCCCGTCATCGGCGTTAACAGGATCACATTTTGTAATGCATCACCGAGGTAGGTTAAGAATATACGGTGTTGAGAATCCAGAGTGCCATCCAAAATTTCGGATTTCACAATATGGATGAGGGGATTAACCATAGGTCTCGCTGCGCACCACTCATCGATTATTTTTACAATCAGTTGCTCAACATTTGGTTGCTCTGAGCGAATGTATTCTACTGTTCGGGCTTGTCCAACTTTGGTAAATTTTGAGACTTGATACCTGAGCCTTCGCATTTTTTTACCGTCTAACGAGAAAGACTGCAGGTTACCGACACGTTGTAGCACCCCAAATGGCGTGGCAGTAAAAGTCGTAGTACCCACCACGTCAATCTCGTGGCCTGAGAGAATATTCAGTTGCAAATTACAGCTCAAACAATACTCATAAATCTCTGCGGCAATAATCGGAAAATAATCTTTCGGCCCGGTATAACCGTAGACCAGAATTGTTTCGTTGCACCTTGCGTAATTTATGTATCCTTTTCGGGCGCCACCTACAAAGAGGTTCGGAGCAATATTGCGAGTTCCGCGGGAAACAGACCCTTCGATCTTATACTCGTCGTAGATTCTACTTAAGGTCTGGCTCAACTCTGGGTGATTGGATAGATTTCTCTCCAGTAGCAACAGGGGTCGCGGCTCTTCATCAGCGCTTAATGAATCATCGCAGTGTGTTGCTTGTGATTTGTGAGATTCATTATGTTGTATAGCTGTTTTGGCCTTTCTGACACCTAGCTTTGCTACCTCAGTAGCGATTCGTGGCGCCTCTTGTTGAACTTCTGAAGCCTTATCTACATTGCTATTCACGGCATTTTTCAAAGAATCCGCGTGCTGATTTACGAAGTATAACGCGAGCTCTGCAATGTTGATGTGCTCGAACAGCAGCGTTTTGGGTAAAGATCCGAACTGACTCCCTAGCTGCTTGATAACCTTTAAAACTCGAAATGAATCTATCCCCATTTCACCAAAAGGCGTTTCCACATTAAAGCTATCCACGGGCAAACCCGAGACCTCTGATAAGGTTGCTTTAAGAAATTCTTCTGTTCTCGATAGAATTTGATTTTCTGAATTCATAGTTTACGAATCTTCAACGAGTGGCAGGTGTTACTAGGAGTGGCAAACGAAGTTTTATTCAAAACGAAAAAAAGCACCGCAAATACTTTGACGGTCTGTCTTAAATCGATTAATTGAGATTTTGGTAGCTGCAGGAAACCCAGGTTTTATCACTGCGAATTTTTTAATGGAATCAAACGAAATTGATGAGGCTATCAGTGTTTTATCAAAATAGAAAAATATTCGCGAGGGCAAGGCTCCGCCCCCTAAAGTACATATTAGTACTCTAGATGTTTTTTTCTTCCTGATTTTCTCTCCAAGGCGACAACGGAGAATTGGAACTTTACTCACTAAGTACTGCAATGCGAGCACTTTTTGATGCGGCGTTTATCACCGCTTTTTTTTAAACTACAAGCTAATTATTATTTTTGCAACACTAAAAATTCATTAAAATTATGAAACATACGTTTTAAATAACTGACATTATATTTAACCTGTTCATATATAAATCAAATTGACGCCATTTAAATCAATGCAAAGCCATTATAATGTTTTAGGCGTCATATTTACGCAGTAAACATCATAACTTTGCACTTTTATTAATTTTTTTAGCTTTTTTTTTGACGGGTGGATGACAGGGCTCGGTTTTTTTTACACTTTTATAATAAGTATTAACTAATATTAAAATGCATAACGAGTCAATTTAATAATATAAACGCCATTTTTATTTAGTAAAATAGTCATTTTGGTGCGTTACTCTCTGTCGCCTATATTATCTTGCACAGATTTCTCACATGCTCATTTTATTATGTCGAATTATTTTTCAGGTATTTTTTGATAATCGCGCCTCCATAATTTCACGCGATTTTGTGCATCAAACCTGCGAATAGTTATTTGCATTTTTTTACTTTTACTTTAGAGGTAATTAGTACATTATTGCCATGCCACAGTATTCGATGACACTTGTTATTAATTGAATTGAACCAACAAGCTCGAAGCATCCACAGAGTTAATATTTTTTTAATATGTAGTAGGTAAGGTGCCGCGCAAAAAAGTTAGCAACAATTAAGGTATGAGGTTTTCAATTTCGCTAAACGCGAAAAGAAACTGATCATAAACAATTAATTTCTCAGATTTCAAGGAGAAGCTTCAATGAGCTCAGAGGCAGACCTTCCCTGGTTTATCTTAAGAACCAAAAGTCGGCAGGAAAATATTGTAGAAGGCTGCCTTAAGGAAAAACTGATCACTGCCTATTTACCTCGGCGGAAAACCGTAAGAGTTAGAAGGGATAGAAGAATCTTGTTGGACCTGCCTCTATTTCCTGGCTATATCTTTGTTCAACCTAAACCAAATCAATTTCATGACTTAAGCTACGTTCCAGGCTCCTGCGGCTTACTTATATTGGGCAACCAGCCCGCAAAAATGCCAGCACGCGACCTCGAAAGTGTGCGCATTGTGGTATTAAGTGGTGAGAGAGTCGATGTTAACTCTGAGTTGATCCCAGGTAAAAAGGTCGAAGTTTTATCCGGCCCCTTTGCAGGCGTTAAAGGCGAATTGGTAAAAATAAAGAACCAGGAGAAACTATTAATAAATGCGCCAGTTCTAGGTAAAAGCGTTAATGTAGAAATCAACTCCGCCAATATTCATGTTTTGTAGTAGTACACTCGCATATTCGCAGTCTCTACATCAAAACCAAACGGGTCCAAGCTCGTAAAGACTGCTGGCGATCAGGATATTCACTCCCTCAGCTGATCAACTCCTGGAACTTCACTATTTATATATTCTAGAGAACCACAAAAAAATGAGACTAATTTTCTTGTGCTTAGATTATTTTTATTGTGGTTATAAAGCCCCTCCCGCAAGCACGGAGTAAATAAGGAACTTGGGGTCGAACCGCCATCACCACGAGGAAAATAGGCTATTTTTCAGAGCTTTCCTAGCGCCTGTTGACGCTATTTATTTCGCAACTGTTTATCGCAAAAGCGTCCAATTGAGGCACTAGGAGTGTGGTTTAACCCGTTAAATGAGCGACAAGTAACGAAAAGTGGCGCTTTTTTGCGATAAACCCTTCGAACCAAGGCTGCCCGCCCCGAACCATTCTCTCGCCCTCTGCGTTGCCTACACGGATGTGGGTACTTAGCGAGAGCTGGATCAATAGCTGTATCGCTTGTTCAATTAGAATAACTAAACTTCACTCACAGCGCTTTGATGGCAATAAAGGGCCGGGGCGCAGCCTTGTGGCAGGCGTGAATAAAATAGTGTCAACAAGCCCTAAAGGTTTTACCGAGCAAGTCTAACTACGCACCTTACCTCATAACGCCCCTTTACCGGCGACGCGGACACCACAGTCATTCCTACTCAAACATGCACCAAGCCTTTGATCACTCTCGGTAGCCTAATCAATAGTAGGTATACTATATATTGCGATATGGTGACCAATGGGGCCGGAATGAAAAGCCCCATCTAACCGCTGATTTGTAAACGGAACAACCCTGTTGGCCCGATTGATTTCTCAGCAATTGAGCCCCCCTCAATAGAGGTGAATGTAGGAAAAATCTCGCTCCTATAAAGCTCGGGAATTTAGCTCAGCCGCTGACAATTGGTCTTTCACAGCGGCTGAGTATTGCGGTACACGATCAGACGCTATCTCCTTAGCTGAAAAGATATAGTACCCGAGCACTCTCCTGCGATCTCGACACTTGCAAGATTAAGGTAATTACAGAACTCTCTAGTGAAGGTATAAAGTATGAACGCCTCCATAATACGTCGAAACCAACGTGTTAGGGACCAATAAAAGACGGAATCGCATGCACTTAATACTAGGATACATAGCACCTCTTGCCTAGCTCGAAGAATAACTTGTCGCCGTTTGCATATGAGAAATGTCTTCCCGACAATAAGATTTTTTTGCGCTAACACATTCCCCAAAACTCAGTGGCCAACAAACGGTACGCCCCAAGCTTCGAAGTTATTGCAATGAAAATCATTCTGTTCTTGTTAGTTTGTACAAATATTGTTCTTATCGAGGATCACTTTTAATGTGTGTAGCCAGGCCGCATGAATCTAAATGGCTCAAAAAAACATCATCAATCAAATAAATATTTTTAAACGTGCCCTTATGTAAACATTCCCGTCACTTATTTAACTATACAGCCATATATCGTATTTATTAACACATACATTATATGTTGTAATTATTTTTCATTTTCTAAATAACAATTTATAGATTCGTATCTATTTTTAATGACATCTAACAGTTGCACGAAGCAGCATTTCAAGGTTGACGCTAAAAAGAACCAATCGGCGGTCAATTATTTTTGTAAAAGCCATCGACAATTTAGAAATGCCTTAGATATTTGTCAGTATTAGAAACCCAATTTCACAGCTCAAATAAATCAAAATATTCAATTGATACGTTTTAAACGTTCGTATGTTCGCTTAATTTTTCTTATTAAAATCGAGTAACGCGTACTTAAAAAACTGCACAAGAAAAGCAATAGAATCCCTTCTTCTAAAAAAATAGTCGCGTTATTTAATGCTTATTTTTTCATTAGGAACGGCTTTAAATTTTTTCAAAAGTTCTATAACTCAAACATTTGGGGATAAAATGCGACGACACATGATACATCCTCATCCCTCGACCAAAATACACACGCCAAAACTAATTATAGTGCCACAATGAAGATATAACGCCCAATTAAGATGTATTACGCGCCATTTTTGTTAATATCACCTTATAAAAATAGTGTCTTTTTTGAGCAAAGGTCAAATAATTGTGAAATGTTGCTAAGAGCTATGTGAATATTTCACAGTGAATAATTTGATTACAAACTACTCTACGCCCAGGAACTCCAGTTACATCATTTGTTGTAATTTAGATAAATTTTATTCTTTGAATATAAAACTGAATAAATTATTGATCTTACTTCATTTGTTAAATATATGTTGATATGGATATATCGCGAAAATATTTTTACTGGAATGATTCATGCCCTAAGGAAGAAAAAATTAAATGGAATTAGTTATGTAACCTCCTCGTTGTTCTTCTAGCAAAACATTTTTTTATAAATGTTTTTATCGAAGTAGATAATACATTACTAATTTAGAAAAATTTTATAAGCCTTTTTAATTCAGGTGACGGCACACTATTGCCTGAAATAAATGGCCGCTCCGAAATACAAAAAGTGATGGAACGAAATGAACGAAATGAATGATCAAAAAAGACTTCAGCTGGCCTACAACAGAATTCTAAAACTTGAAGAGCGAATAAAAGGTCAAAAGAATCAAGACGAAAAATCAGTAAATTTCAACCCATCACCTGTCGCTGTTGTTGGAGCTGCCTGCCGTTACCCCGGCGCCGTAAACAGCGTAGAATCACTTTGGAAAAGTTTTGAAACGGGAACCAATGTGATTCGGGAAATACCTGAATCGCGTTGGGATTTGAAGGATATATACAGCGAAAACAAAAACGAACCTAACAAAACCTATTGTCGATACGGCGCATTTTTTGAGGCTATCGACGAGTTCGATCCACTGTTTTTCAATATTTCCAACAAAGAAGCGGAGCGAATGGATCCACAACAGCGCCTTTTTTTACAGGGCTGCTGGGAAGCCTTTGAGGATGCCGGCTACAACGACACACGCTTAAATGGCGTTAAGTGTGGTGTTTATGCAGGTTCCTTAAATTGCGATTACACCAATGTGTTAAACGCAACGCCGCACAACGCTGACTTGTTTGAGCTAATGGGTACCCAAACCTCTATTCTTTCAGCACGCATTTCCTACCTGCTTAATCTCAAAGGCCCAAGCATCACCATTGATACAGCGTGTTCGTCATCGCTCGTTGCTATCGACCTAGCTGTGAAAGCCATACAACGCGGAGATATCGATCTGGCCTTAGCTGGCGGAGTGCATCTCTATATTACCCCCAACCTCTACATCATGATGAGTAAAGCGCAAATGCTCAGCATTGATGGCCAGAGCAAGGCCTTCGATAACCGTGCCAACGGCTTTGCACCCGGTGAAGGTATGGCGGTGATTGCTCTGAAAGCGCTTAATAAAGCCGTTGCCGACGGTGATCAGATTTATGGTGTGATATTAGGCGGAGCTTCCAACCAGGATGGTAAAACCAATGGCATCACAGCGCCAAGTTCGCTGGCTCAAACAGAGCTAGAACTCGAAGCCTACCAAAAATTAAACATCAATCCCGAAACAATCGGTTATATCGAAGCCCATGGTACAGGGACTAAACTCGGCGATCCTATCGAATTTGAAGCGCTTAGTAAGTCTTTTGGAAGTTACACACAAAAACAAAATTTTTGTGCGATCGGGTCCTCTAAAACTAATTTTGGCCATACTCTATCTGCCGCAGGAGTAACGGGCGTGCTGAAAGCTCTGCTGGCTATGCGCAACAGGAAAATACCAGCCAATCTCAACTTCACCAAAGCCAACGAACACCTCGAATACGAACAAAGCCCGTTCTACATAAACAATACGTTAATCGACTGGAAAAACCAGCCATTTCCCCGTCGAAGTGCGGTAAGTTCATTTGGCTTCAGTGGTACCAACGTCCATTTATTATTGGAAGAAGCACCGCAGGTAAGCTCAATCAGAGAAGTTACGCCACCCCCCGTACTGTTATTGCTGTTTTCTGCCAAAACGCAAGCTGCATTGCAACAAAAAATAACTGATTTTAAAACATGGTTAAGTGCGCCAGAGAATATGCAAACTCCTCTGGAGGATGTGGCAATAACACTGATGCGCGGCCGCTGCCATTTTAAATACCGCACGGGGTTTGTAGTTTCAAGTAAAGCCGATTTACTACAGCAACTTGAAAGCTGGGCAATGCCGCAATCAACAGGTAGCTACGGTAGCAGTGAGGAAATTAATGCGCTGATTGCTCATCTTAAGCTTCCGGAAAACTTTAGTAATAACTTGTTTTCCGACAGTCTGGTCACCTTGTTGAAGCATTATATAAATGGCGGTAGTGGCGACTGGTGGGACCTTATGGAAAACACAGGTGCACGCACAGTATCACTGCCGACATACCCTTTTGAGTTAGAGAAATTCTGGATTGTGCCACAGACTGAACGCACTCAAGAAAGCGACAACAGCAATTCGTTTTCATTGGTCGATTCCAACGAATCTACACTCGAATCTCAATGCTACCAAAAAACGTTTACGGGCAATGAGTTCTACCTGAAAGACCACGTGGTAAATCTTCGCAAGATGCTACCGGGTGTAGCGTATCTGGAAATGGCGCGCTCCAGCGGTAATCTGTGTAATAAACCACACCGTGTAACGCGTATCCAAAATGTGACCTGGCAAAATCCCATCGTTGTTGACGGCGGGCCTCAGACGGTAAAAATCAGCTTACATCCCGATACGGAGGGCGTTGCCTTCCAGGTTTTTTCCACAAACAGTGATGATTCCAAAGGCACCGTTCACGCCTTCGGAAACTTAATCTATGACAACCAAAGATCTCAAGACGAATATATAGCCGTCGAGGAACTACGCACAGAACTTACAGAGTTTCTCAGCCAAAAGCAGTGCTATGACACTTTTAAAGAAAAAGGACTGGAATATGGTTCAACCTTTAAGCGTATACTGAACCTTTGTTATCAGGGTGATCGAGCATTGGCAACCTTGGAAGGGCTCACTTCCGATACGTCCGGCGACGCATTGCACCCCGGCATTATGGATGCAGCATTACAAGCTGTATTGGTTCTGGTTTCACAGGTTGTTGAAAAATCCAGCCAGCATTACCTTCCTTATACGATTGAACAGCTCGAGATTCGCCACCCACTCACAACGCGTTGTCATTCTTTTGTTACACGTCGCCAGAAAGCCAGTAATGATCCCGCGGAATATTTCGATGTAAAGCTGGCAGACGAAAGCGGCAAAGTATTACTCTGCGTGAGCGGGTTAAAACTTGTACCAGTACAGCAGAGCTCTGCCACATTAACGGCAACGGCGGAACAACTTTATTTTTCACATCAGCTGCAGCAAACCGATATTGAACAACTCACTCCTGAAACGGTGCAACAGCAGGTTCGGGGTAACCATCAGGCCGCTGGTCAGGCGACGATTATACTGATCGGCAACCAGGCAGACGAAACTCCGCTGCTGGATTACGCCCAACTCAACGAATACCTTCCAACAATTAAGGTTAATCAGGCGAATAAATTTTCAAACGACGCAAACGGTACATTCCACTTGGATTTATCACAACCCGATCACGCCGAGTTGCTTTTGGAATCACTTGCTGCCAGCCAGATAACCCCGGAATTTGTTGTGTGGTCTCTTCCACCTGCGGCGTCGCTTTCCGTTGAAGAAAAAATTAAACAATTTCAATTCCTGTGTCGTCTCGCGAAACACTTCATCCAGTATAAAACCACGCGCATGCTGCGTTTAATTACTCTGGAGCAATCATCACAAGGGGCGCTGGATAATGATTCCGCGTATAGCGGATTTTACAAAACTCTGGCTCAAGAGAACCCGAATTATATTGGGAAACACCTAGTATTCGATCACCACCAGGAACCTAAAACAATAACTCAGGCAGCCGTCAACGAACTTTTTAATAAGGATTTTAATCCGTATCCGGTGTTATACACAGGTGGTAAACGCTACAAAAAGCGCCTCCAAATACTGGATCTGGCTCCCACTGCAGATGATAAAAGTTCACCATTGTTCAAAGACGGTGGTGTTTATCTTATTACTGGCGGTTTACGCGGCGTCGGCCTAACACTCGCAGAAGAAATCGCCAAGCTGGCGGACGCAACGCTAATACTGGTGGGCCGTTCCTCCCCCACGGCGGAGGCACAAAACACCATTGCGCATATCCGTGAAAAACAGCCGGGTGCGAGCATCTCAGTCATTGAGGCTGACATTACCAACAGCGATACATGCACCAAGCTGATTGAAAGAATATTACGCGCTCATGGCAAATTAAACGGCATATTGCACTGTGCCGGTATTAAGCGGGATTCGTTCATCCTGAAAAAAACAGATGCGGATATTCGCGATGTACTTCTCCCCAAAACGGCGGGAACTGTTTGCCTGGATGAAGCCACAAGCCATATCAATCTGGACTTTTTCGCACTCTTTTCTTCAATTGCAGCGGTATTTGGCAACCCCGGGCAAAGCGACTACGCATTTGCCAACGGTTTCATGGATGATTTCGCAGCTTATCGAAATGCCTGCGTACAACAGGGAACACGACAAGGTCGCACGGTATCGATCAATTGGCCATTGTGGCAAACCGGTGGCATGCAATTGGACGACGCCAGTTTTGCAAGTATGAACGAGTTGTTCGGTATGCAGTCCATCGATGGTCGCCTGGGCATAAAGGTACTGCAGAACTGCTTGAGGCATTCATCCGACTCAGTGATGTTCATGTATGGTGATCAAGCACGTACCGAAAAATCCTTACGAAAAGGCCTGGCTGGCGGCAGTAAGGAGCAGCAAACAGATATCAAACACCTCAATACCGCCCAGCGCGACAATGTTCTTATCGAAACTGAGCGATTTATTAAGCTGCTCATTTCCGATGAAATGAAAATTCCCTACGAAAAGCTGGATTCCGATGCACCGTTCGAAAATTTCGGCATGGATTCAGTCGTGTATATGTCTCTAAATCAAAAACTAGAGGAACTGTTTGGAAAAATATCAAAAACACTTTTTTATGAATATCAAAACATCGGTGCTTTAGCAGATTATTTTGTAGAGAACTATCTAACACAGGTGCTTGATCTCACAGAAACCCAAGTGCAGAGCAGCGATAAAGCCATTGAAGTTCCGACAGTTCCCACTGGCAATACAGAAATCACCAGCGACACCCCACTACCCCGCTTCAAAAATACCACGATGGCGATTGCACCGGTGAAATCTTTGGATGTCGCTATTATTGGCATTGCTGGTCGCTATCCCCAGGCTAATACACTTCAGGAGTTTTGGGAAAACCTCTTGCAAGGTAAGGACTGTGTCGAAGAAATTCCAAGTGATCGCTGGGATCATAATCTCTACTTCGATGAAACCCGTGGTACTCCAGGTAAAACTTACAGCAAGTGGGGCGGCTTTATTTCAGATCACGATCGCTTCGACGCTCGTTTCTTTAATATCTCTCCGAAAGAAGCCGCCCTTATCGATCCGCAAGAGCGTGTATTTCTTGAGACCAGTTGGCAAGCCTTGGCCGACGCTGGATATTCGAATAAAGATCTGCCCAAAGATCGCGTTGGAGTTTACGCGGGCGTTATGTGGAGCCAATACCAATTACTTGGCGTAGATCCGCAATACACACTTGAGGGAAGTGTTCCGGAGTCACTGATTTCATCGGTTGCCAACCGCGTGTCGTATTTCTTTGACTTTCACGGCCCTAGCATAGGGCTGGACACTATGTGTTCCTCCTCACTTACGGCACTGCATATGGCTTGCGAAGCAATGCGCTCGGGCGAAATTGACTATGCATTGGCCGGCGGCGTCAATTTAATCGTGCATCCCAACAAATATTTACGACTGGCCCAGGGTAATTTTGCTGCGTCCGATGGTCGCTGCCGCAGTTTTGGAGCAGGTGGTGATGGTTATGTACCAGGCGAGGGTGTGGGTGTTGCACTACTCAAGCCTTTGGATAAAGCCTTGGCAGACCACGACCATATCTATGGTGTCATTAAATCGACGCATATTAATCATGGCGGAAAAACCAATGGCTACACTGTTCCCAACCCTATCCAACAAGGAGAATTAATTCGTCACACGCTGGATAAAGCCAACATTAACCCAGAGTCCATCTCTTACGTTGAAGCACATGGAACAGGTACAGCTCTGGGCGACCCAATCGAAATCACCGGTCTGACCCAGGCTTACCAAAGCAAAACCGATAAAACCGGATTCTGTGCACTCGGTTCTGTAAAAGCGAATATCGGTCACCTTGAATCTGCAGCAGGGATCTCCGCGCTTTCCAAAGTCTTGTTACAACTGAAGCACGATACCCTGGTCCCTACACTGCATTGCCAGCAAGAAAATCCCAATATCGATTTAGAAGCAACACCCTTTGTATTGCAGAAAAATATCCAGCCATGGAGTCAGGTTCTCAAATCATCTCCCGAAATAATTCGTGAAAAACGCCGTGCAGCGATCAGTTCTTTTGGCGCGGGTGGCGCTAACGCTCATATGATTATTGAAGAAGCACCGCGCTTGGTAAGCGCCCCTCAGCCAGAAAATCACGAATACATTTTTATTCTGTCCGCCAAAGACGGCACCCGCTTAGAAAACTATGCAAAAGTCTTTTCGATGTTTTTGGAGAAATCTGCACAAACGCCCGCGTCATTACAAGATATCGCGTTCACTCTAATGGTAGGACGGGATGCAGAACCCGCGCGGCTGGCGGTGGTCGCCCGTAGCTACGACGAATTACTAAAAGGCATAAATGACTTTGTCGCCAAGGCGCCCGCTTCCTCCATTCCTTATTACAGTGCCGTATTAGGAAATAATCCAGAGCAAAGCGCTCTGCTGCCTTCCGGTGAAAGTGGTAAAGCGTACCTGAAAAGTTTGTTGGATCATCATGAATTCGCAAAACTCGCAGCACTCTGGACACAGGGTGCCGTTATTGACTGGCAAACGCTCTTTGCCAACCACAAGCCCCACCGCATTTCGCTCCCTATTGCGCCATTGCAACGGGAGCGCTACTGGATTGAGCGAAACGAATCCGCCGGTAGCAATAGTGTTGGCCAAAGCCAGGCGCTTCACGAGTTACTCGACTGCAATATCTCGACACTCGACCGCCAAGCTTATACAAAACAGTTTACTGGCAGCGAAGCTGTTATTCGCGATCACCGTATTAATGATAATCCCATTTTACCCGCAGCAGCCTATATAGAAATGGTTAATACAGCGATGCATCTTGCCACTACGCAGACTGCCCAGAAAATTCAACACTTACACTGGCATGCGCCTGTGCTCGTTAAGCAAGAGCCTGTCGAGACCCAGCTGGAGCTTCAGGTACAACACAATACGATTGGTTTTACTATTTCTGCGAAAACAACAGACGGCGGCGAAATCCTGTGTTGCTCTGGTGAAATTTTAGAGGCTCAATCATCTACGGAAAACAATGGGCAGCAATTCGATATTGGGGCACACTTACCCAATCACATTAACCATAACGATTTTTATAACACCCTAGCCGATAAAGGCTTTACGTACTGTGGACCCTACCGTTCAGTCGCGCACATAACATTTGACAATGATCGTGCCATTGCTTTTCTAAGTGATAAAACGCTTCAATCGACAGAAGGATACTTACGTAACAGCACTTTGCTGGATGCAGCGTTCCAGGCTGTTGTGCCATTATTACCAGATGCTTCACAAGAATTATATGTACCTGCAGCACTGCGTAGTATTTGTTTCCACGAGGCACTGGACCACGCTAACGCGGTAGTCGTAACTCGCACTGACGATTTACAAGCTAAGCAAATGAGCTACGACATTGCCATAACGGATAGTGCAGGTCGATCACTAGTATCACTCGAAGCATTCACCGTAGCTCCGTTCACAATCGCTGCGCCGCGATCTAAACAGCCTGAGGCAAACACTGGACCGCACATTTTCACTACCAAATGGACGCCAATAACCCTTCCACCGGAAATACCTGGATCTGATTTAGCGGCGAACACAATATTGCTCGATCTAAAAAAATCCAGTCTCGAACTTAAGGGAATCTCTTTGCAGGCCGGTCAGGAATTTTCGAGCAATGCCAATTCACGGTATACGCTGGACCTCAATAAAGCTGAACACTGGAAAATGCTCTTTGAGGAATTTAGCAGTCCGTCCCAGGACGATTTAAATTTGGTGCTGGTTGAACCTCAAAACAACAATGAAATTGGTTATTTGGAAAATCAGCTTTCGTTGTTCCAAGCGCTAACACAAGCTCTGAACGGTCGTAAATTGCGTTTACTAGTGCTACAACAATGCGCTTGCCAATATGGTGGTGCCTTGAGTGGATTTGTCAAATCCCTGGCATTGGAATATCCCAATATTTCAGCGTCAAGCCTGTTGGTTTCCGAAACCGCACCAGCTATTGATATTAATCGCGCAATAACACTGGAACTAGAGCGTGACGCTTGCAAGGCTTTGGCCTCCGAAGCCTATTTTGACGGCAAAGATATACTCGTAAAAAGTATTGACGATAAGCCAAGCTCAAACAGCGACGCGTTACCCCTGGTCAATCACGGTGTCTATTTAGTCACCGGTGGTGCTGGAGGCATAGGAAAGCTCGTATGCCAGTATCTGGCCACAGAATATCGAGCCAATATTATTCTCACCGGTCGCACTGAAATGACTCCGCAAATTCAGAGCTTCATTGATGAGCTGCGCAACTCTGGTAGTGAGGCGCTTTATCTCCAAGCGGACGTTAGCAATCAATCGAGTATGGCTAACGTGGTTGAGAAAACATTGGCTCGTTTTGGCAAATTACAGGGGCTTATTCATAGTGCCGGCCTCACAAGAGATGCGTTGCTCGTTAACAAAACCAGCGAATCATTCTCCCAAGTGCTCAGTCCTAAAATTCGCGGTGTGGAAATTCTAGACTCGGTTACGGCTAAGTTGAATTTGGATTTCTTCGTCGTTTTTTCATCCCTTTCCGCTGTATTGGGCAATCCCGGGCAAATCGATTATGCCTGTGCCAATGCTTATTTGGATTACTTCACACAACAAAGACAAGCGCGTGTCAATGAAGGCGAACGTCACGGTAAAAGCATTTCTATCAACTGGCCCTATTGGCAAGCTGGCGGGATGCAACTTTCTGATAAGGTCATTTCCCAAATTGAAGCAAGTACTGGTTTGCAGCCATTGTCTACGCAAGACGGCCTTAAAGCGCTGGAACAGGCGCTGGTGGCAAACAACCCGCAGGCATTAGTCTGTTTTGGCGACAAGCAAAAAATCCTTGCAAGCCTTAACGGATCGAATTCCAAGGCCGCGCCTATTACACCAACAGCGCCATCGCCCAGTGTCTCAGAAAGCACGGCACGAACAAACCTTAGCAAACGTTTGCGTAAATTGCTCGCCGATGAAACCCGCTGGGATTTCGAAAAAATTACCGAATCGGACTCCTTTGGTACATTTGGCGTTGATTCCGTGATGACCTTAAACCTTACGCGAAAACTCAGCGAAGATTTTGGCGAGTTACCAAAAACGCTATTCTTTGAATACAACACGATTGCGCAGCTGAGCGATTATTTTATTACACACCACTTCGATGCTGTTGCCGCTTTAACCGAAGTACCCAAGCCAAGCAGTACTGTGATTGCGGCTGAACAATATACAACTAAGCTGATTTCTCAGAAACCGGCACTGGCACGAAGAGATTATCTTCGAGGAAAATCCGCGCAAGACAGCAAATATGTCAACAACGAAGCTATCGCCATTATTGGAATCGCCGGTCGCTACCCAGGTGCTGAATCATTACAGGCCTTTTATCACAACTTGTGTAACGGAGTAGATGCAATCAGTGAGATCCCCACCGAACGTTGGGATGGAGGTCACTATTTTGACGGCAACCGTCAACAGCTCCAAAAAGGCAAAACCTATAGCCGCTGGGGTGGATTTATCGACGAGGTAGATCAGTTCGACCCCTTGTTTTTCAATATATCTCCAGCTGATGCGATTACCATGGACCCGCAAGAGCGCCTATTTCTTGAATCGAGCTGGCATGCCTTTGAGGACGCGGGTTACACACCGGAAAATTTATCGGGAAGCAAGACCGGCGTTTTTACAGGCGTAATGTGGAGTCATTACCAATTGTTTGGTGTAGATACCGTACCCGAACAAAGCGCCAAAATGCCTGAATCCAGTTACAGCTCTATCGCAAACAGAGTGTCGTATTTCTTCGAACTGCAAGGCCCGAGTCTCGCCGTAGATACCATGTGTTCATCATCGCTCACCGCCATTTACTTAGCGTGTGAAGCACTCCGCCGTAACGATTGCCATATGGCGCTAGCAGGCGGCGTAAATCTTTCATTACACCCTTATAAATATCAACAGCTGGGGGGCTCGCAGTTTTTATCCAGCGATGGCCGCTGCCGAAGTTTCGGTGAAGGTGGTGATGGCTACGTGCCTGGCGAAGGTGTCGGTGCAATCCTCTTAAAACCTGTTTCAAAAGCACAAGCAGATGGTGACAAAATATATGGTGTTATTAAGGGCGGGGCACTAAACCACGGTGGCAATAGCAACGGCTACAATGTTCCAAATCCACGCGCACAGGGAAATTTAATTCAATCAGCAATACAAAGCAGTGGCGTGGCTGCGAAAAATATTTCATACATTGAAGCCCACGGCACAGGAACACCACTCGGCGACCCAATTGAATTACAGGGCTTAAAGCGTGCCTTCGCAGACACCGCCAAACCCGCTAACTGCGCTATAGGATCTGTGAAATCGAATATTGGGCATCTGGAAGCTGCTTCGGGTATAGCTGCGCTTACAAAAGTACTGTTACAAATGCAAAGTCGCAGCCTATTTCCGTCACTTCATGCGAACACGCTGAATCAAAATCTGGATTTCAGCGATTCGCCTTTCCAGGTGCAAACGAAACTAACGCACTGGCAGTCAAATGATGCCCCAAGAACGGCGGGTATTAGCTCCTTCGGAGCCGGTGGCAGTAATGCATTTATTGTGATTCAAGAAGTCCAAACAACATCATCACGCGACAGTGGTGCATACGATGACATTGTATTTCCCTTTTCCGCACACACTTTACGCTCCTTGCAAGCGGTGGTGCGGCAATATCAGCAACTCCTGCAACAAATCAGTACACAGCAGTTGCCACAACACAATGCCTACACCTTCGAGAGCTTGGCTTATTCGTTGCAAAACAAACGAAGCGCTCATTCATACCGCCTTGCTGTCGTCTCCAAGTCACTGGAGGATCTCGGTAAACAACTCGCGGCAGTAAATGTTGACGAACAAAAATATCCCACGTTTTGTTATTTCGGAAATTCAGACGAATCCCAGACAACAGCTCGCCCTGAAATTACCGCAGCCAATCCCGAGCAACTTGCGCAGCAATGGGTAAGCGGTGGTGATGTCAATTTCCACGCTGTTTACCCGGCCCTGAATAATACTGCGCTGTGGCTGCCCCCCTACCCCTTCTCAAAGAAAAAATATTGGTATGAAGGGCGACGCAGCTACGATACCGCGCTAACAATTAAACATTCGCCTGATTTTACCAGTGGCGGGCTTGACTGCGTATTGGATTTCAACAGCAGCATGCAATCGGGTTTGCAATATAAAACCAAAATACGCAAACAGCACGTACTTGCTAAAGATCACACCTTTAATGGGCAACCTTTACTTCCGGGTGCCGCGTTTATCAGCCTAATTGCTCGCACCATGGCAAAAGGTGTTGATAATAAGCATTTACAGTTACGAAAACTGGCCTGGCAAAAACCCCTGTTTGTGCAGCAAGATACGCCTCTTTTCGCAACTTATATGTCGAGAGCTAATACGCAATACAGTTGTTCACTGTGGACCGGTAGCGAGACTCATCGAGAAGAGCATCTTTCGACTCTCATTGATACGGTAACTACCGTACCACTTCCGAATGCGACAATACTGACAGGTATTGACTCGGTACAATCGAAGACGATAGACAAGACTCATTTTTACGCCCTGTTTGAGCCCTACCAAATTGCTTATCGCCGTGTTTTCCGCTGCGTAGAATCTGCGCGTTTCAATGAGCATCTGGCGGAGAGTGTGTATCACATTGCTCCAAGCGATCCCCATACACAACTTACACTACTCATAGATGCCACGTTGCAGAGTTTCGTGCTGCTGCAACGTTCTGAGAATCCACAAATCAAATTACCGTTTTCTGTAGAAAGCATTACCATCAACAACAGTTTATTCGAAACCGCCCTGGAATCTGAACTTGCCGGGCGCATTCGAATACAATCAACAGGGGAAAACAGTGGTGATGCCGAAGTATTGGGTAACGATGGCACACAACTCGTAAGTTTACGCGGCATTCAATTTCGAAATATTGCCCAACAAACTCCGATTACCCGCCAAATCACTACCGAAATAGAGCCTCTGCTAACAGATCATGTTTTACAAGTGTTCCGAAAACATATGAATTTGGAACGCGGAGAAATCACACCCAAAACACCGTTTGATCGCTTGGGCCTTGAATCAGTCGTAGCCGTAAATATAGTGACCGAGCTCAGGGTTCTCTCGCAAGACATTCCAACCGGCTACTTGCTGGAGCACAAATCTGTTGCGGGCTTGGTCGCGGCATTACTGAATGATTTTGGAAAAGACGTACAAAGTTATTTCGACACAATTGTCAATATTTCTGTTAGAGATTCGCCCCCTTTAAATACAGGTGCTCCAAATGAGCAAATAAACGCGGCGCGAAATTCCAATGAACCGTTCACGGAAGAGCAGTTACTTCAAGTTCAACTGCCACTCTTACAGAAGGTTTTTTCCGATGCGTTAGCGATGTCACCGCAAGAATTAGGTTTCAAAGTCAATTTCGATAAGTATGGCTTAGAGTCGGTAAAAGCCACTGAAATTACTCGAAAACTTTCAGAGCACTATGGTGAACTTCCTTCTACCTTATTATTTGAGCATCAAACACTGACTTCGCTTTCAAAATTTCTCGTTTCAGAGCGAACTGAGAGTTGTCGCAAAATCGCAACAAAGTCTCAGAACACAAGGTCATCTTCTGCAACGACAATTTCGGTGAAACAATCAAGAAATAAAACGCCATTGTCTGAAAGCGACTTAAAAGAACGCGTTAATCAATTAACCGACAGTGAAGTCGATTCTTTACTGAACAATCTGCTGGGCAGTCTCACAGATGTCAACATGGAGCAAAATTCTTATGAGTCATGATACGGATCACAAGCGAGCGCTTTTACTCAGCTTGCTCTCAAATAAGCAACAGAATTCAGCGAATACGCAGTCTGAGATTGCTATTATCGGTGTCAATGGTCGATTTCCCGGTGCTGAGAACCTGGAGCAATTCTGGGCCAATCTGAGCGAGGCGAAAAACAGTATTTCAGAAGTTCCTGCAGATCGTTGGGATTGGCAATCTTATAATTCCGAGCATGAACGAGACAAATCGCAGGTGCGTGCCGGATTCATTCGTGACGTCGATAAATTCGATCCATTATTTTTTGGCATATCGCCACGCGAAGCCGATCGGATGGACCCACAGGAAAGATTATTTCTGGAATGCGCGTGGCATACTGTAGAAGATGCGGGTTATACGCCTGAAGGCTTATCGGCGAACAATCAGCGGGTTGGTGTGTTTGCCGGTGCCATGAATGCAAATTACTCCATTTGGGGATCTCAAAATTGGGAAGATAATCGTAACGGAAATCGCGTTTATGCGTGCAACCCAACGTTCTGGTCCATTTCCAATCGTGTGTCGTATACCTTGGATTTTAATGGCCCAAGCTTTACCGTTGATTCTGCATGCTCGTCATCATTAACCGCAATTCATCTGGCATGCGAGAGTATACGCCGAGGTGAGTGTGAAGTTGCCCTGGCTGGTGGTGTTAATCTGATTTTACACCCTGCACAGCTCGATAGCCTGTCGAAAATGAACATGCTGTCTAAAACCGGTAACTGTCATACCTTCGGCGCAAATGCTGATGGCTTCACAGATGGTGAAGGCGTTGGCTCAGTGCTTCTTAAACCACTTCAAAAAGCGATTGCAGATAACGACAGTATTTACGGCGTTATTGCTGCTAGCGGATTAAATTCTGGTGGTAGAACCAGCGGCTATACAGTTCCTAACCCAAATGCACAAGCAGATCTCATTGAAAATGTTATACAGCGCGCGGGCATCGATCCACAGGATATTTCTTATATTGAAGCGCATGGCACTGGGACAGCTCTAGGTGATCCTATTGAAGTTCGGGGCCTAAGCAAAGCCTTTGAAAAATACACCTCCCGTAAAAACTTCTGCGCTATTGGCTCAGTAAAATCCAATATTGGCCATCTAGAATCTGCTGCAGGGGTGTCGGCGCTAACGAAGGTATTACTGCAATTCAAACACCACAAGTTAGTACCTTCGATAAACGCAGAAACCATCAACCCTAATATTTGCTTTGAAAATACAGCGTTTTATTTACAAAACCGAGTGAGAGAGCTGCCCCAAGATAGGCCGCTCTACGCGGGTATAAGTTCTTTCGGTGCAGGCGGAGCCAACACCCACCTAATAATTAAAAATCACATTCAGCAAGCCGACATTTCAGCGCCTGAAGCATCGCAACCTCAGCTAATATTTCTTTCTGCGCAAACCAGCGAACAACTTAAGCAAAGCGCCAATGCTTTACTAGAGCATATTCAGCTACACCAACACCAGCCGGAACTCACGCTCGACAATATCGCCTTTACTTTAACCGTTGGGCGAATCGAATTAAACAACCGTTTGGCTATGGTAGCTTTTAACCTTAACGATCTTATTGAGAAACTAAACCACTTTGTTTCAAGCAATTCTCATCGGGCAGATGTATTTCATGGTGAGGCTTCAGAAGTATGTTACCCGGAACCCACAGAAATAAACTCAAGTAACCTGGACATCCTCAATACACTGGCACAGCGTTGGGTTAAAGGCGAAATAGAGCGCCCCACAGCGATCTTTCCACAACAACACGCCCGCAGGCTGTCACTGCCTGGATACCCGTTTGCGCGGGAACGCTATTGGATACAAACATCGGATAACCGCGAAAATTGTGGGACTCAAACAGGCCCAGTTAAAACAGTCGTATCCGCGACACCCGATATGCTTTATTTTTCGAGCAAATGGTCTGAATCCCCTTTGGCGAATAAAAAGAGCCAGACCGAGTACGAGCACGAGCACGAGCACGAGCACGAGCACAAGGTGTTTTTTGTTGAAGATGAAACAACGGCAAAACTGTTCGATAAAACGAGTGAGCATACCTGGTTATTTCCCGTTAACAGTAAGCTCAACACAAGCAACCAACTTTCTACCAACAGTAAAAAAGAGTACTACGCCGCACTGGATAACTACCTCGCTGCACACCAAGCAAATCTTCATTTCATATACGCATGGACAAACAATTCCAGCCACGATAACTATCAAGGTCTGCGCGCCTTGCTATGGTTGACACAATATATTTTGGATAAAGGTCTTGATTCTCGCGCCAGTTTGACTGTCTGGCATGAGACAAAGGGCAATCTTGAAGACTTACACGGTTCGGCATATGCGGGTTTTATTAAATCGTTGCACCTCGAAAAGCCGCATTTTAGTGTAAAGCACCTGAGTTTTATCAGTCGAAATGCCCAACCGGTTTCACTAGAAACACAATTCACTCAATTGCAAACAGAACTATGCAACGATAACCCAGAAGTCATCGTTAAATACGACAACGGTAAACGCTTTGTGGAGAAGGTTAATCTACAAAGCAATGTTACCGAAGCCCGAAACAACCCAGCGGTTGCTCACTCTGGCGGAACCTATCTGATTACCGGTGGAGCCGGTGGTTTGGGTCGTATCATCGCCAGACAGTTTGCCAAAACTGGACATCTGAATTTAGTGCTTACCGGACGTTCTGAGCTCGACGACGATAAGCAAGCCTTACTCGACGAACTTCGTAAATATGACAACGAAGCTGTATATTTTCCTTGTGATGTTACTGATAAATACGATGTTGTTAACTTGTTTGAAAAAATAACCGGGCGATTTGGCTCGCTAAATGGTCTCATACACAGTGCTGGAGTACTCAATGACTGTCTGGTTCAAAATAAACAATGGCCTGAATTTCACAAGGTAGCCATCACGAAAACTCAGGCAGTCGTTAATCTTGACGCAGCCAGCGAAGGCCAAGCTCTCGATTTTTTTGTCACATTTTCTTCAATCAGCGCCATGCTCGGCAATGTCGGCCAAACCGACTACGCTTACGCCAATAGCTATATGGACAATTTTATCCAGTGGCGAAATAACCTGGAAGAAATCGGCGAACGTCAGGGCCGAGGTGTTACAATCAACTGGCCAATTTGGTCCGAGGGTGGCATGCATATCTCACCAGCCATTCTCAAAGCGATTGAGGAACAAATAGGTGTATTACCCTTGCAGACCCCGATGGGATTGCAGTCGTTCTCCAATATCCTTAACAGCCCGGTTACTCAGGTCGCACCAGTTTTTGGTTACGCCGACCGTATTATCCAGCACCTAAATTCCGTTGGTTGTTCCGACATAAACCCGCACGATATAAAACCCTCGGGAGTAAAACCGCAAGCAATTGCTGTTGACCTTAACACACTTCCCAACACTAAGTTCCAGCTCCGAGAAACGCTAGTTGATGAGTTGACCGATCTAACATCTCAGGTTCTGGACATAACGTCAGAACGAATTCACTGCGATACCGTGTTGGGTGATTTCGGGTTTGATTCCATTACATTGCGCGAGTTTTCCCAGCAGCTGAAAGTGCATTTTAGTATCGATGTATCCCCCGCGGTTTTTTTCTCGAAAAATACCTTGGCAAAACTCGCAAATTACATCCTCGAAAACCACGAGCCGGCCTTAACTGAAAAATACGCTGACGAACTTCAAACTCAGTCTGCACACTCTTCAAATAGCCCGAGCATGGCTATGCCCAACGGTAGCTCGCCAATGGCGCAGCAAGGCGCGCTTGCAACTCAGAGAGGAAGCATCGACGAAATCGCGATAATCGGCGCCGCAGGCATATTACCGGGGGCTAGAAACCTTGATGAATTTTGGGACAACCTTGAAAACAGCGTCGATAGCATCAGTGAAATCCCAGAAAATCGCTGGTGCTGGCAGGACTACTATGGTGACGCCTTTGGAACTATCAACAAGTCCAACTCCAAATGGGGAGGTTTTATCACCGATGTCGATAAATTCGACTTCGCATTTTTCGATGTATCGCAACGCGAAGCCGATTTTATGGACCCGCAACAACGTTTGTTTTTACAAACTACCTGGCATGCACTGGAAAATGCAGGTTACGATCCTACAGCTTTCGCTGGCCAAAATGTAGGTGTGTTTTCAGGTGTTGAGTTCAGCGATTACAAAGATCTTTTGGATCAATATGGACAATTTCATGCGGAAATGCCAATTGGTAATGCCCACAATATGATTCCTAAC
Source organism: Alteromonadaceae bacterium 2753L.S.0a.02 (assembly GCA_007827375.1). Taxonomy (NCBI): domain Bacteria; kingdom Pseudomonadati; phylum Pseudomonadota; class Gammaproteobacteria; order Alteromonadales; family Alteromonadaceae; species Alteromonadaceae bacterium 2753L.S.0a.02. Next base: position 1,904,535 of record VISH01000002.1, on the reverse strand, counting down.
CGCGTTTCGTATTTCCTGGATTTACGCGGCCCGAGTGAAGCCATCGACACCGCTTGTTCCAGCAGCTTAATAGCGATTAACCGTGCGATGCGTTCGTTGCAGTCCGGTGAAAGCAGCCTGGCAATTGCCGGCGGTGTTAGCCTCACCTTATCACCAAAAACCATGATCGGCACAAGCCAGCTGAATATTTATTCCCCCGATGGCCAATGCAAGACTCTCGACGAAACGGCAAATGGCTATGTCAAGGGCGAGGGTGTGGGCGTTATTATCATGAAGCCCCTGCAGCAAGCCATTGCAGATAGCGACAATATCCTGGCTGTAATTAAAAATTGTAGCGTCAATCACGGCGGACGCAGCAATTCCATAACCGCGCCCAATCCCGATGCACAATCTGAATTACTCTTTAATGCTTATCACAACGCTGATATTGACCCTTCCCGTATTGCCTACATTGAAATGCACGGCACCGGCACCAATCTTGGCGACCCCGTTGAGGTCGAAGGCATAAAGGGTGCATTTCAAAAACTAGCGAAAATTCGCGGCACAAGGCTCACCGATTCAAGCTGCGGAATTGGTTCTGTAAAAACCAATATTGGTCACTTGGAACCAGCTGCCGGAATTGCCGGTGTTTTAAAAATGATACTGGCGCTCAAGCATAAAAAAATACCCGCCAGCCTTCATTTTAACAAGCTCAACCCACTAATTAGTTTCAGTAATTCACCATTGTATGTAGTGGACAAACTACAAGCTCTGCCTGAGGATGTCGAACGACCCGTGGTTGTAGGGGTGAGTTCGTTTGGGTTCGGAGGAAGCAACGCACATATTGTTCTGGAACAATGGTTAGATGAGCAAAAAGAGCAGTCAAAACCAGCAGGCGAAAGCTTTATTGTTCCGCTTTCAGCAAAAACCTCGGAGAGTCTGAAAGACGTTTGCCAGCAATTAATCGCATATAACAGTGCCAATAATTCACTTTCGCTCGACAGACTAGCGTACACCTTGCAAACAGGGCGTACGGCCTTTGACCACCGTTTTGTTTGCGTAGCAACCAATTTTGATGAGCTACAGGAAAACCTGCGCGCTTACATTGAGGGGTCTTTGCGACCCAGGTGCTTTACTGGCAATAAAAAAGATAATGCACCGCTTTTAGACGACTTAAAAGCTACCGATTTTCACACCCACTTGCTCGAGAAAAAAGATGTTCATCTGCTTGCAAAATGGTGGGCAAAAGGCTTGGATATTGACTGGCACCAGCACTATACCGGGCTAGCTATCACACAATTGGAAATACCCGGCTATCCCTTCGCTAAAGTGCGATGCTGGCTACCGGATACTCACACTACTAATACAGTTCCCGTAAAGAAAGTCGCTGCGGTAAACGTGCCAGACGAACCTAAAGAGGAAATACAATCACCACAAATAGAAAGCGCTGAACCGCAAACCAATCGCATCGCCGTTCACATTCTTGATCGAGTCGCGGAGCTCTCTGGCAAAGCTAAAGCCGAAATTAAAGCTGGAAACAATTTAGCATTGGATCTCGGGCTTGATTCCATAAAAATGATGGGCTTAATCAACGAATTGATATCAATCAGCTCTGCAGAACGGGTGCGTAGTTTCAATAAGCTTGGAATGAACACCATTATTAATAAGGCGCGCACCTTCGGTGAGCTCGTAAAAATATTTAGCGATGCTGACGCTGCTGACACCAATCCCACCCTCCCCAGCTCAGCTAGCAGAATACGTAACAGCGTTGCCATACTCGATTCACAGGCTGTTTTTATACCCGCGTATTTTCTCACTAAATCCAGTTCGCTTTGCAGCTATATCGAGATTCAAGGCGACCTGGATGTCGGGCTGGCAAATCGAGCCTGGAAAACCTTGGTAGAAAAACACCCCGCGTTACAATTGCAATTCCACTGGCCGGTGGAATCTCCGAAAACACTAGGCGGCATTTATGCCAGTTTCGTAAAAGATTGCTCAAACTTGGAAATTGCAATTATCGATATCTGTGATCTATCGAAAAACAAACAAGCGCATAAGATCGAAGAATTTTTTCACGAGCGCCTGAATCGCACTTGGCCATTAGATAAATGGCCTTTGCACAGCTTCGAATTGCTCCGTTGTAGCGAAGATCATCATGTTCTGTTCTGGTCAAATGAGCATATTATTTCGGACGGACTGAGCAATCAAACTGCACTGCGTAATTTCTTAAACATTTACGAAGCATTGAAACAGGGTAATGAACTCCCGTCGAACCCTCTTGAGACTCGTGATCAATACCTCGCATGTGTCAACAAAATAAACAGCGCCGCCCTGAATAATTCCGCTGATGATATTTCGCCACTCAAGTCAACCAACTATGTATTCAACCCCGAGGGCTCAATCAAAAATCTCGCCAAGAGCCATTTCAATAATATCGCGATCGCATTGGATACCGAAAAAACCGAAAAACTAAAAAAAGCGGCGGCGCAATACAGAATAAATCTGAACACTTTACTCACCTACATGTTCACAAAAACGGTGGAGCGTTTCGATGCAGAATCACCTTCGATTTTAGTGCAAGTGCCAACAAGCGGACGTAGCTACGAGGGTGTTGAAACAGCTGGTGCGATAGGCTGCTTTGCACAAAATCTTACGATGGAAATAAACCCCGTCCAGGAATTCGAAGCGCTCACCCACCAGATCGAAGAGACGTTGCAATCGCAGCTAATTTCCGACATTGACAAGCAGCAAACTCGCGCTCTTCGTAGCATGATAAGTGAATTCCCTTTAGGTACCGACAATTCACTACCGCAACACACGCTCGAAATGCTCTTGGATAACGTAAAATCCAATCTTTACTTCCCATTTACGGGAGAAACCGGTATTGAAAACAGGTACGATTCGCTATGCGTTTCGAGATACCGTGCGGGTACCAGTAATTCACCTGGCGCAATCGATTTCCTCCAGGAAATTCACAACGAGCAACTGCACATATTTATAAATTATGACGTATCTTTCTTTTCAGCTGCGCTGATTGAGGAACTGTCACAATATTATCTGAGCTCTGTTAATGAAGTTCTAGAAAATTCCGATGCGTACGCTCCTATTGAACATCAACAGCGAACCGAATCTCGAAGCAGCAGCGCTGATTCCAAATTGCAACAGGCAATGGAACAGATTACAGGTAAAAATATCGCTACCCAAGAATTCGACCGCGATCTGGAATGGGACATCGGCGTTGATTCTCTGATTAAAATACGCCTGATCAGCCACTTGAATACACTGTTCGATCATCGTATCAACAAAGCTGCCCTCGCCCGTTGCCGCACGCTCTCTGAAATGAGTCATATTTTGGAGCCCAATGTAAATTCAGCAAGCGCGCGAACAACGCAAACCGAAAATTCCACTTGTGTACCCGATAATCTCGGCGTCGCTGACCTGCCAATCAGTCGAATCATTCAACAATGTCTCGCCACCCCAGACGCTACGGCAGTGACACATTTTAATGGAGAATCCATTACTTACCGGGAACTTCATGAAAATTCCAATCGCATCGCTAACCTTCTGATTGATCGGGGTGTTAAAAACGGAGATTACGTAGGTTTAATCACCCATCGCGGCCCTAAGATGATTACGGCTATCGTTGCTGTTCTTAAGTGTGGTGCAGCCTATGTGCCAATGGACCCGATTTTCCCGGCAGATCGTAAGGCGTATATTGTAAACCACGCACGCATCAAAACCATTCTCAGTGAATCCGCCTTAATTACACAACTGGTAGATCTTCAAAATGCTCAAAAAGTGGCACAAAATGAAAGTTTTGGACGACTGGTACTGATCGATGAGCACAGCGATAAACTTCCGACCCATCTAAATTCAGATCGTATTGACTGTTATCATAAATCTGATTGGGAGGACTATCCTGCTTCCCTACCGCGCGCGGAAATAGCACCGGAAGATGACATGGTGGTGCTATTCACATCCGGCTCTACAGGTAACCCAAAAGGAGTTTATCTGCACCACCTGGGTTACGCCAACCGCATTATCTGGCATCAGAATACATTTAAGTTAACAGCGGGCGAAAAAGTTGCTCAAAAAACATCGTGCAGTTTTGACGTATCCATTTGGGAACACCTCTGGCCCATTATGTACGGTGGTGTGGTGTGTGCGGTGGAAAAAGATACCGTTACCAATCCCTGGGAATTCGCCGATTGGTTGATCCGTGAAAATATTTCGGTAGCGCACTTTGTACCCTCTATGTTTGGTGAATTCGTCAATGCCATAGCGGAAGAAGGATACCAATTCCCGTCATTACGCTGGTTGATTTTTTCCGGTGAAGCGCTTCCCACTGCAACCGTACAAAATTGGATCGATGGCTTCGGATTAAAAGTCGGTTTGTGCAACCTTTACGGCCCCACCGAGGCCTCTATCGATGTGACCTATCACACCATCACGAAGCGACCGGAAGATAACGAAGCAATTCCTATTGGCAAAGCAGTAGACAATACCGTTTTATTTGTACGCGGAGAAAACGGCGAGCGCTTAGCGGTTGGCGAAATGGGTGAATTAATGATTGCCGGTAAACAACTTGCCAAAGGCTACCTCTACGAGCCAGAGCTTACTGCAAAAGCGTTTATTCCTAACGAATATCGAGGGGTGCCAGGTGATTTTGTATACCGAACGGGTGATTTAGCGGTAGAAAAAGCTGGTGGTGTGTTCGAGTATCACGGCCGCTTAGACAGTCAGGTTAAATTGCGCGGGTTCCGGGTAGAACTTGGAGAAATTGAAAATGTTGCCGCCAGCCATCCACATATAGAGGAAGCCGCTGTTTTGGTGATAGAAGAAGAGCTCACTTTATGGTATTCCGGAACACCACTAAGTGAAGATGAAATAAAACAATATATCGGCAACAAATGCCCGAGTTATATGGTGCCGCAGATCATCAACCATTACCCGCGTTTACCCAAAAACAATAATGGCAAGCTGGACCGAAAAGCCTTGCTAAAAGGGGATGTATCTCCACCGGAAATTCTACAGGCATCTGCTAGCAATAAATCCCAAATTTTTACACGATTGCCACTACTACCTGCGCAGAACTGGATATTTTCCTATTTTGATAGCCCCTATGAATGGTGGGGAGCTTCACAGCAGAGCCTACCAGCCGATTTCAATTTGGCGTTATTTTCCAAGGCACTGACGATTATTGTAGATCGTCACGAAGCTCTACGAGCTCGCTTCGTTAAAACGGACAACGGCCACATAGAACAGGAACTTATCGCAAACCCCGGCGAAATTTTAGTTGAACAAAAATCCTTAAGCGTAAGCTCGAACATGTTCAATGACGAGATACAACGAAATACCCGTTCAATCGCGCACAGTTTAAGCCCTTATCAATGGCCATTGTTCCGGGTAATCACTTTTAGCAATTCTCAGTCCGAGAACACTGGAAACACTCAGCAAAAACTCGTGTGGGTGGCGCACCACCTTATATCCGATATGCTGTCCGGGTTTATTGTTAACCAGGAGGTATGGCAGGTTTATCGCGCATTAGCAGAAGGTAGTGAGCGGCCTGAGTTACCAGTTGCACCACAACTCAGTGATTATATCTGTGGTTTACAAAACTATTTCAACGACAAAACGCTCGCTCATGCAAAAGACTACTGGCAAAAATACAGCAAAAAATTTCGATCAGTGATCCAAATTCCAACAGATCATTCTTTGGGAGGTAATGTCGAGTCGTCTTCAGATAGTGTGAAATGTCTGATTCCAGCAGAACTCGTTCACATGTTAGAGACTGAGGGAAGAGATTATTTTGAAACCAGTCTATACAACATATTGGCTGCGACCCTCTATAAACTTACCGCGCAGTTAACCAGGCGTTCCTGGATAGTAATTAGTCATAAGTTAAACGGCCGAGTCGTACCATCGGCAACGGTCAATTTCTTTACGAGCGTCGGGAACTTCGCCGTGAATGTCCCAGTTGGTATTTCCATTCAAAAATCAGCTAATTTCAATCATATTATTAGCCAATTGAGTATAGAAATGGAGGAACTACCAGCAAAGGGACTGGGGTACGACTGGCTTGCAGCAGACTTACCCATTGATATCTACCCAGATAACAAGCTCACAAGTATTCGAATTAACTACCTGGGTGATATTTCAAATAACGCTGCAGGTGATGGTGTTAGTGAACGTATCGCACCCCAGAACCAGCAGCGTACCGCTGTACTAGAATTTTTCTTTTACACACAAAACCAGGAAATGTACCTGGAAATTTCTTATTCACGCAATTTGTACGCACGAGAGACCATTGAGGCGTTAGCCGGTCGCTACCTGGACCAGCTAACTTCGCTTTCAGATGAAATTGTGCCCGAACTGTTTCACACCAATTAATTTCAACCAAGGGAAAAGGCAATGATTAAACTATGGGCAAAATTTGTTGTTAAATACAGGCTTTTAGTCCTTATCTCCAGTCTCATTATTGTAGTGGCTGCTGGAATGGGATTGAAAAATCTATACTTCGAGAGCTCAACAGACATCTGGTTTCTCGAAAACGATCCAGTGTTACTCGATTATAACGAACTCAAAGATAAGTTTGGCAGTGACGACTATCTGGTAGTGGGTGTTGAGTCCACTCTAGACTCTGGGGATATTCTCAACCAGGAGACATTACTGGCGATTCGTAAGATCACTGATTTTCTGGAGGAGCATGTCGCCGTTAATAAAGTACGTTCGATTAACAAATTCGAATATATTTTCTACGATGATGACATGCTCAATGTCGAAACAGCGATACCCTATTCAGAAGATTACGATTTTTCTGAAAGCGAACTGGATTCCATCCGTTCAATCCTTAAGAAGGAAACTATCGCTCACGACTTGATGTTTACCAAAGACTTAAACAACTCCATCATTTCCGCGCGAGTTGTTAAACAAGAAGTGTACACGGGCCCCGACAACGCTAAAAAGGACCTAGCCGCTGATTTTCGTACCTTTATTCAAAAAGAAGGTCTCGACAAAAGTGACGCGTACAAACTGCACTACTCGGGTTCTGCGATTATTAGCGAGAGTTTTTTTTACTACTCGACACTGGATCAGTCGATTAGCTATCCATTGATGATGCTCTTTGTTCTGATATTTCTGTTTGTACTGTTTCGCACCTGGATGGGAACCGTATTACCATTCGGAATTATGGTTATATCGTCCGTAGTATCTATGGGTGCTCTGGGATTCACTGGCTGGTCGGTGAATATGCTCAACATTATTATCCCCACTATCCTTACCGTAATTGCATTGGGTAGCTCGATACACGTCATGATGGGCTTCTATCGCGGAAAAAATGAAGATCTTGATTCAAAAGAAGCGGCGCAAAAAGCGATAGAAACCTATCTGAGACCGTGTTTCTTTGCCTTTATCACCACTATGTTTGGCTTCCTGGCTCTCACAACCAGTAAATTAGCTCTGGTTGTTGAATTCGGTTTTGAAATGGTCATTGGTGTTGCTGCTGCCTTTATTTTTTCACTTAGCACATTGCCAGCCATCCTCAGCTACTCCAGTGTGGATAAGCGTAAAACTGCACGTTTGGCCGAGACCGGTTGGGTCGCTCGTGTTATTCACAATTGGCCTAAAAAAATACTGGCAATGCGAACCCCTATCTTAATCACAGCAGCCGTAATCACCATTCCCTCCTTATACCTGTTGTCCAAAGTGGAAGTAGATACCAATTTCGTCAGAAATTTTCAGAAGGAAGCACCGGTTCGTCAGGGCCTACAGTACTTTGATGATACCTATAAAGGCGCTTTGTCATTGGAATTCATGCTGGATTCAGGAGTAGCTGATGGTGTTAAGGAACCGGCATTTCAAAAACGTGCTCTGGAGTTTCAAGAATATGTTACTGGCTTGGAGGGCACAGGACGCGCTAATAGTATCCTGAACTATCTGATGAAAATTAATCAGGTGATGCACGACAACGATCCAGACTATTTTGCAATTCCTGAAACACGCAACATGGTGGGTCAATACCTTCTTCTGTATTCCAGCTCCGGCCCTGATGAAGACCTTACCGATCTGATGACTTTCGACGGGCGCAGTATGCGCGTATCAGTATTCTTTGAAGTTGCACCCTCTAAAGTTACCAAACAAAGAGTTGAAGACCTTGAAAAATACATCGCTACGCATTTTTCAGACTTAAACATTAAAGTATCTGGTAGAGCTGTTCTGTTCAACAATATGGATACCTACGTGCTCGAAGGTTTGAGTTCCTCATTCAGCCTTGCACTTGTCATTATCACATTGTGTTTTTTCGTTTTATTCCGCTCAATCAAGTATGGACTAATGTCATTAATTCCGAATGTTCTCCCCATAGTGATCGCCGGTGCGATTATGGGAGCGATGGGAATCTATCTCGACTTTGCAACGTTAATTATTGCTGCGACAACCTTAGGTATCGCGGTCGACGACACCATTCACTTTATGACCAGCTATGTAAGCCAACGCCGCAATAGTCAGTCACACGATACAGCCGTAACGCACTCAATTCGGCAAAATGGCCCAGCCATTATTTCCACAACAATCGTTCTTGTAATTGGCTTTAGCATGTTAATGCTTAGCAGTTTTGTCCCGAATTTTTATATGGGCTTTATCGGTGTCGTAGTAATTCTATTCGCGCTTGTAGGCGACATGGTGGTTTTACCCGCGGCTATCCCATCAAGAGGAAAGTTTTCTACCGAAACACAAACAAAAACATTGGATGTAAGTGGCCAGGAAGCATAACTGGCCACCCGTTTTAAGCAGAGGATTAAATTATGTTTAACAGGCTCTACAGAACCTTGAAATTTACAGCAATAGCTACGAGCGCAACCTTTAGCTTGTGCATCTCGGCAACTAGTTTTGCCGAGAATAATCTAGCAGAACTAGAGAAAAAGAGTGCCTATGACTTGATGGAATTATCTGAAGAGAAATACAACGGTAATACTCAGATTAGCAATTCGACAATGGTGTTGATTGACGAAAAAGGTAATAAACGTGTTCGTCGCATGAAATCCTATCGAAAGGATTTTGGCGATAACATGAAAGACGAGAAAAGTATTTATTTCTTTGAATATCCAGATGACATCAAAGACACCAGTTATATGAACTTTGATTGGCAACAGGACAATGTTGACGACGATTCATGGCTGTACCTACCCGCATTGAAAAAGGTAAAACGTCTCGCAGCCGCCGACAAATCGGATGCCTTTCTGGGAAGCGACTTCACTTATACCGATATTAAAACGGCAAAACGTCACTACTGGGATTACACCTTCGCAGCAAAATCTGAAATCGTTGAGGGCCACGACTGCTGGGTTGTCGAAGGATTACCCAAAAAAGGCATCGAAGAAAAAGTCAGGAAGGAAACAGGCTACAGCAAAGTTCATATCTGGATTCGAAAAGATAACCTGGTAAAAATACAGGGAACCTTCTGGATGCTAAAAGGCAAAAAGATAAAGTACTTCAAAGCCAGCGACATTGAGAAAATTGACGGAATTTGGACCGCAAAAGTCAACCAAATGTCTACTACGAAACAAGGGCGGGTCGAGCATACGACGGTGATAAGGCTCGACGACGTTGTATACGACAACGAAGTGGACGACTCTTACTTTACTCCGCAAAAAATGAAGCGAGGCGTTTGATTCAGTAATGGCTAAGACACTTTCTCTACAACTTTGTTTAGCCCTGATGTGCGGGTGGCAAACTACGCTTGCCTTCGCGCAAACAAACGCTAATGTTGAAATGAATCGACCACCGGTATTTGATCTGGATGATCTTGGAATAGAAGCGAGCGAGGATAAGGCTGAGGTAGCATCTTCCACAGAAGTATCTATTGGAGGATATATTCAGCAAACCGGGGCCTATCGCTATGAGGCGCAAGACTTTAAGTTTTCGAAATTTCAGACCGCGTTTAATTTAAATGTAGATGGCAGATTTTCAAAAAGTATTAAATTTAAGATAGATGGTCTCGCCAGCTACGACAGTGCCTATAGCTTAGAAGGTCGCGACAAATTTACTCAAGCTACACTAGACACCTATGAGTCAGATTCGCGTCTACTGGAAGCCTATCTCGATGTTGATGCTACCAATTGGTTCAATCTTCGCTTAGGTCGACAATACTTTAGCTGGGGAGAAAGCGAAGGTGCGCAAATTAGCGATATAGGAAACTCCAGAGATTATCGGGAACTGGGCTTACAAGATGTCGAAGACGCGCGACTTTCTGTTGGTTCAAGTAAGCTTACGTTCTATGGGAAATCTTGGGAATACAACTTAATCGCCCTACACGAGTTTCGAGCACACGAATTGGGTGCTGAAGGCTCAATTTACGACCCTTTCATCAGGGCACGCAAAGCAGGAGTAAATATTCTCAACAGCACAAACCCAGACAATCTCAAGGATCCAGAATTACTGTCGCGTTTATATTTCTCGACTGCACTCGGCGATTTTAGTTTTTTTGTCGCCAACAGCTACGACGACTTCGCTGTGTTTTCGGTTAAAAACTACGACCCGGAATTTCAGACCATAGACTATGTGCCCTTTTACGAAAAATTCACTCGATTTGGTAGCTTTGGTAACTTTATTGCCGGTTCGTGGCTCTTTAAATATGACATAGCCAAAAGCCTCGACAAGCCGTTCAATCGTAGCGGTAATGACATAGCCAATCAAATCGAGAGTGGCGCCTCAGATATCCAGGGGTGGACCTATTCCGACTACACCCAGGCAATGCTCGGGATTGAATATTCAGGATTGTCGGAAACCTTCTTCTCCGTAGAGCTCTACCGAGAATCGATCGATAACCATGTTTTGAATGTCTTTGAAGATGAACAAAATTCGACAGAAATTTCTCTATATATATCCAGAGATTTCTATAACGACCGAATGATATCGACTTTTTGGACAAATTACCTAATTGACGAAGATTCGGTCATGTTCCGTATAGATACCACCTACGATATCAACGACCACTTAGAAATAGGCGCCGCGATTACGGGTATTAATTCGTCGGATAAGGAAAGCTATTTTTACGACTATCGAAAAACCGACAGAATTGAATTGTCGATTAGATACTCACTTTAAAAGGAAATAAAGTACCGTGACAGATAGTAATCGCTCAGCATTTAGTAAAGCACTGATTGGACTCTATGTGGTTTCGTTCGCATCGGGTTTCTCCATGGGGATTTTTAACCCCTTAATTTCCATACTTATGGAACAAGCCGGAGTGGATCAAATACTTATTGGCGCTAACTCAAGCTTGTACTATCTCATCATCGGCCTTGCATCACCTCTGGTAGCGGGTTTTATACGTAGCTATAAGCTTAAAGTAACCATTTTTTTGGGTATTTTACTGACCACGTTTTCAACTGCGGTTTTTCCGTTTACGCACGATATCGTTCACTGGTTTATTTTACGTGCGATTATGGCTATCGGCGTATGTTTGTATATGGTGGCGGGTCAAACCGGTCTAAATATCTACGCTGATGATGAAAAACGTGGCTTAATTGTCGCGTTACACGGTTCCGCCTTTGGTGTTGGTTTTATGATAAGCCCGATCTTAGGAACCTATCTTTATTCCCTATTTCCGATCTATGCTTTTGCCTACAGTTCAGTGGTAATTTTCGCAGCCATTTTTGCCGTGCTTTTCTTGCTGCCAAAAAACGTCGTTAATTATCAATGTAACTATTCCTCGAATATATTCAGAAAAATATCCATACCTTTACACGGCGCGATGATTTACGGAATGCTTGAGGGCATATTAGTTACTCTGCTACCGATACTTATGGTGCGCCAAGCAATCTCCGTGAGCTTAGTTGGATTACCTCTGACTCTCTTTATGGTGTCATCCGGTATCGGCATGATCCCGGTTTGCTTTTTCAGTGACAAGTTTGGCCGCAGTAACGTACTTTATGTAGCGGCCTTTGTCGCAGTCGCCACGCTTATTATTACCTCTCTTTCCAGCCACCCCCTGGTATACGTTATTGCTTCCGTAGCATTAGGTTTGTCGGTGGGAACCTTCTTTCCACTCACTCTGGCAATGGTTGGCGAACGCCTGCCTCACGGCGAAATGCATACCGGCAGCAGTATGTTTACCGGTGTATTTAGTATGGGATGTGCTCTGGGTCCATTAACTTCCGCAGCACTTATCAGCTACCTCGGGGAACGACACATGTTTTCTTTGGTTATCGTAGCACTGCTTATTCTGGTGATACGCATGACGCCGAAACAAATCACCTCAGATCAACCTGAATTAAAACAGCAGGAGGGTGTTAATTCATGAAGCCATCAATGTTTACAAGACGTAAATTTATAAAGTACAGCGCCTACGGTATCGGCACTGTGGCCGTGGGCGTAGCCGGTATTAACAGCACCGGAAAGGTCAACTATTCAGATCCCGCATACCTCTACTGGAATAAAAATTCCCGGGGCGCGCTTAAAAAAGAGTCCTATGTTGTTCTATGTGGTGCGCTTGCTGCCAGCGCCCATAATACGCAACCCTGGAGATTCGATATTGAGGAAAACCAGGTAGATGTGTATGCCGACTTATCGCGAAATTTGGGACGCGCAGATGCAGACAGACGTATGATGTCGCAATCCGTGGGCTGTGCAATCGAAAACATTTCTGTAGCGTCTCAGCAACTGGGCATAACGCCGGAAATTGTTTATCAAAACGATGGTCAATTCCATGAAAACGGTTTTGCCGCACAGATAAGGCTCTTGCCCGGAGAATTTAAACAAGATCATCCAATGTTCGAGGCAATGTTTCAGCGACAAACCACACGTGCACCTTACTTAGAGAAAACACCCGAAGCTAAGTTTATCACTAGACTCGAATCTCAAAATGATTTCGAGGAACTACAACTTCACATAATTACCAATGATGCACAACTCATTACTATCAACGCTATCCACAAGGATGCGGTAGACGCCTTTGTAGCCGATGACAATGCTTATCTCGACAGTGTTAGATGGTGGCGCTACTCGCGGGAAGAATTACTGGAAAAACGGGATGGTATTTCGATTTACACATCTGCTGCTCCCAATCTTGTCAAGCAATATTTCAGCATGGGTGTTACTCACGAAGATATGCAAGGCGAGTTTGGCCGACAGGGTGAAGCTGATCTGATGTATAAATTGTTTGATGCAACGCCCATGTGGGCGGCTATCACCACCTCAAAATCAACATTACAAAACCGACTCAATGCGGGTCGTTTACTTGAGCGCTTATATTTGAGTTGTGCCAAATATGATTATCGCATAATGCCTATAGCGTATGCCTGTGAACAAGCAGTTTACGCCAATAAGGTTCTATCAGCTCTTCAATTGGACGATTCAAACGAGCTTGTGTCAATCGTTCGCATTGGGGAATCAGCAACACTGGAAAAATCGGTACGACGACCTCTGTCGGACATTATTGTTTAACAAATGGAATTGAGAAGAATTTAAAACCATGAAAAACGAAATTGTATTTATGTTCTCTGGCCAGGGTTCACAGTATTTAAATATGGGACGTGAACTCTATGAAAGTCTGCCATTTTTTAGAAAGCAAATGCAGCATATGGATGAAATAGCAGAGCTTCACATCGGATATTCGATATTAGATATTCTATACCACAAGCCCCCTGGTACAGCGCAAAAATTTGACAATATTTTGCATACGCACCCGGCATTGTTAATGATTCAGTATTCTGTGGCTCAGTGCTTGATTCATGAGGGCATAATCCCAAATTATCTATTGGGTACGAGTCTTGGGGAAATGGTTGCGCTCGCAGTTAGCGGCGTATTGACCCCGGAAGAAGCCATGCAAATTGTCGCCAAACAAGCGCTCTTGTTTTACAAAAAATGCCCCGAAGGCGGCATGATGGCGATACTCGAACCCACGCAGCATATTCAGGAATATGGCATTACAGCAAGCGGTTGTGAGTTGGCAGGTATCAATTTTGCCAATCATTACTGTATCTCAGGCAGTCCTGAAGCCCTACGTCGCACCACCGTACAACTCGAAAGCCGAAATGCGATATACGACTACCTTCCGGTTAGCCAACCCTTTCACAGTTCACTGCTTGATCCGTTAAAAACCGAATTTTTAACGACCTTTGATGGTATTGAATTTAAGAAACCGGAAATACCTGTGATTTCGTCAATGGCAGCACAGTACCTGGAGGCCTTTTGCCCCGACACAATGTGGAAGGTCGTGCGCGATCCGATTCTATTTAAGGAAACGCTCGAATTATTCCAGAACGGGGCAAAAAACACTCCTTACTCCAATACGGTTTATCTGGACCTCGGGCCATCAGGCACGCTCGCTAATTTTGTTAAGTACGGCTTACCGCAAAGTGATCACTTTGCTACACACGCTGTAATGTCACCATTTGGGAACGATCTACCCAAGTACAAATCGCTCATTCTTCAACAGGGTGAGCATACGTTTTTCAAAGGAGCATGATTATGTTGACTTATGTATTTCCCGGTCAGGGATCACAATTTATAGGAATGGGCGAAGAACTCCTTGAGGATTTTCGTACCCTTACCTTAAGGTCTAGCGATATTCTTGGATATGACATCAAGGAACTTTGTGTTAAAGACCCAGAAAACAAGCTTTCGCTTACGCAATACACGCAACCTGCAATTTTTGTAGTATCGGCCCTTGCTTACCTCAAGCAATTTGAACTCACCAGTAAAAAAAGTGACTTCGTAGCTGGTCATAGCTTAGGCGAGTATGCAGCGCTATTTGCTGCGGGTATCATCGACTTTGAAACAGGTTTAAAACTTGTTAAAAAACGCGGCGAGCTCATGAGCCAGTCTAAATCCGGCGCTATGGCTGCAGTTCTCGGAGCAACTATAGAAGAGATCAGCGAAATTCTCAGCCAACACAATTTCGATAAAATTGAAGTCGCGAATTTTAATTCTCCGGTACAAATCGTTCTTTCCGGTTCTGCTGAACAGATAGATGCGGCCACGAACCCGTTCGAAAATGCTGGGATACGCTATATACGACTTCCGGTGAGCGCCGCTTTCCATTCCAGCTATATGAAACAGGCCCAAATGGAATTCGCAGAATATTTACAACAATTTAACTTCAAACGCTCTCGTATACCAGTCATTGCGAATTCAACGGCCCGCCCCTATCAGCAGGGCAACGAAATCCAATTACTGAGCGACCAGATCACTCATTCCGTTCGCTGGACAGAGACTATCGACTACCTGTACGACCAGGGCAATATGGACTTTCTGGAGTTAGGTCCTGGTCAGGTCTTAACTGGATTGATCGAAGTTATCAAAAGCGAGAGACAAACAGAGATCGCAGCTTAAACCAACATCACAAGAAACGTAACGGATTAACATTGTGCAAAATGAATTTTGCTTAAAGGATATCGCACAGACCCTATCTATTCGCTATCACTGCACCGAATCAAATGAGCATCTGCCTTCGGCTGTTGCTCTTAATGGTACTGTCAGCATTGATCGACTGCGCAATAATCTGGGTCTTCTTTTTCATCCTAAAGAGATTTCCCTTTTTAACAAAATTGGCAATTCCGACAGAGCCAACGAATTTTTAATGGGACGGTTCATCGCAAAATATGCGCTGAATTTACTGAGTGGTACGGAAAGCTACAACAATATATGTATTGATCGTGGCACATTTATGCAGCCGATACTATTGGCAAACAATAGTCCTTCGCTGGATATTTCGATCACCCATAAACAGAGCAAGGTGGCCGCAATCGTGTTTCCAAAATCACACCCAATGGGAATTGATCTCGAAAAAATCGACAAGTCCAGTCGCCACACCTTAGAAAGCCAGATGACCAAGCCGGAAATTCTTACCCTGGCTTCCTCGTCTCAAAACTACATCAATTCATTATGGCAGTTATGGGTGGTGAAAGAGGCAATATCCAAAGTGTTAAAAACCGGTTTAACAACTTCGTTTCTGTTATTTGAAACACGCCAACACACCTTTGATAAAGATGGAAAATTGAGCTGTTACTTTACACATTTTTATCAGTATTTCGCTCAGAGTTGGGTGTTGAACGATTATGTATTGGCAATTGTGCACCCTCGCACAACACAATTTGATATGGATATCCCATCGAATTATACGAGTGACTTACTACTTTCGGAGAATTTACAGTGAATACCAAGACAAACATTACCGTTAATTTCAATCAGGATGAACTTAACCAGTTTGCCAATCTGAGTCGCGATCACAACCCACTGCATGTAAATGCTACTTACGCGCACAAAACGCCCTTCGGGCAGTGCGTCGTTTTCGGAGCTTTAGCGCTTATAAAATGTTTACAACAAACACGCTACAGCGATACGCTCAACCTTGACCAAATAGATGTCGAATTTCACAACACCATATTTATCGACACCGACTATTCGCTGTTTATCGACGACGATTCCGACAGAGAGGGTCAACTTGAACTGAAAGACGGCACCAGAACCCTATTACGCGCAAAATTTAGCCGTCACCTGGAATCATTGCCCGTAATTTCTGAAGTTCTCGATAGCGAACTACAAATACTCGAAATCGCTGCCGATAAAGCATTATCAGATTTTTCGGTAGGTGAAACATTTACCGGTGTCTATGATCTCGCACACGACATCACAGACAGTACATTTTCTGAAATCTACGGTCAGCAGTACGAGCAACTGATCTCTATGCTTACCAGTTATTTGGTTGGTATGGAAACACCTGGAGCCCAGGCACTATTTTCCAAGTTACACCTCGATTTTAGTGCACCGTTTGCGACGAATTCACGAGTAAACTATGTCGTTAGTATCGACGATGTCGATACCTCACTCGGATTACTCTTCCTCTCTTTACAAGTAATCCATCCCAACGGTACAACAATCGCTACTGGCAAACTCCAGGCGTTTGTACGTAGCAAGCTAATCCGCAGCGATCGAGATACCCTTTGCAATCTACTTAATTTTTCGGGGAATCAGCCGCTTTCCGGAAAAACCGCGCTTGTGATTGGCGGCAGCAGAGGATTGGGGGCAGAGATTGTCCAAGTGTTGATGCTCGCAGGAGCGAACGTATTTTTGAATTACGCAAACAGCGATGATGAAGCTCTAGCGCTGCAAAACGAATTCGCCGATTTGCCAAACACCCTGCAACTTATAAAAGGAAGTGTCTCTGATCTACAATTCTGCAAAAAAACCTTAAATACGATTCTGGACGCGCACAATACGCTGGATTTCGTTATCTGTAACGCCTGCGCGTCCCCCAAGGTCATGGATTTAGACGCAACCGATATTAGCTTGGTGCAAAAATATATTGCAGACAACCTCAGCCTCGTGGCAAATCCACTCACGACTTTTCGTGAAGCATTAAGTAAAAGCCATGGGGTGTTTTGTACGATTTCCTCTATTTATGTAGAAACCGGATCTAAAGACTTTCCCCAGTATGTGGCGTTAAAAAATACCGTTGAAGCTCTGGTTAAAACCGAAAGCCTTTCCAACAACGCTGTTTCGCATTTGGTTGTGCGGCCACCCAAGTTGCTTACCGATATGAGCAACACACCCATAGGAGCAATCGGCGCGCTTCACCCTGCCCTTGTTGCTGCAGACATAGTCACTAGTTTGGCAAACTCTTCGAGTGAATCCAACTATGTGGTTCTCAATCAATTTCGCGACAACGACACCATGCAACACCCGGTCTCGGAGAGTGTAAAAAACAACAAGACAATCCCCAAGGATGCACCACAAGTGTGTGTCGCAGCCACCTTCAGCATTGATATAGTACTAACAAGCTTGCAATACTGGTCTGATAAACTGTCGTTACCCCTTCAGTTTAGCGTGACGCCCTATAACCAGCCATTCCAAGAACTGCTGTCGCCCCTGAGCAGCTTTCATAACAATCGCTCGGGCTACAATATCATGTACCTGCGGTTTGAAGACTGGTTACCCTACCTCTCCAAAGAATCACAAATACAGACGCCCATACCTGCAACGGAGTTGAATCACCGCGCTCTGCTGGAAAAAACCTTCTCGGAGTTTACCGAAGCACTACAGTACTACTCACAAAATACCACAACACCTCTCGAATTATTTCTATGCCCCAGTCTCGAAATTGTGCAGAAAGCACCCGAGCTACACGCACTTCTGGAAAACATGTGTTGTGATATTGAAACATTCGTTAATGGGCTTGAACAAGTACAGATAACGATTACCGAACGCTACCACAGTAACTATAAAGTTAACGACATACGCGATGCACTGCGCTTTGAAATGGCGCATATCCCCTACACCGACACCTACTTTGATGTATTGGGTACTCTGGCATTGCGACGTCTATTCAATTATCACGTAAAGCCCTACAAAGTTATCGTACTGGACTGTGACAACACCCTATGGCAGGGAGTGTGCGATGAGGCCGGAGCAAGTGGAGTCATCATTGATGAACATTTCAAACAGTTTCAAGAATTTCTGATTGCTCAAAAAGACAAAGGCATTTTATTGTGCCTGTGCAGTAAAAATCGCGAACAGGCCGTGTGGGATGTTTTCGAGCAGCACGGCGATATGGTATTAAGACGAGCAGATTTGGTTGATGCCATGATCAACTGGCAGCTTAAGTCTGAAAATCTAGAAACCTTGGCGAGTAATCTCAACTTAGGCCTGGACAGTTTCATTTTTATTGATGATAACCCGGTGGAATGTGCCGAGGTGCGAACTCAACTACCCGAGGTGCTAACCCTGCAAGCCCCCCAAAATTCACAAGAGTTCGATCAGTTTATTGATCACCTCTGGGTTTTGGATAAGCATCAGGTTACCCAGGAAGACAAAGCCCGCACACAGATGTATCAGCAGGATAAGGAACGTCAGGAAGCCGCAAAAAACAACACTGACTTTGGCAGCTTTTTAGCATCACTCAATTTACGTGTCGACTTTCACGATTTGGATGATTCTTCCATCTCCCGCGCAGCGCAACTGACCAAACGCACCAACCAATTTAATCTTAGCACTCGGCGCCGAAGTGAACGGGATATTGTCGAACTCACTGAATCCAACTATCTCGCTTTCACACTTACTGTAACTGATCGTTTTGGTGATTACGGCACAGTTGGCTTGGTATTGGCAGCCCCACAGGATAAGGCTTTGTTTGTCGATACCTTTTTACTCAGTTGCCGGGTTCTGGGCCGTGGTGTCGAGCAGAAAATACTCGCGAATATCGCGGAGCTGGCGCAAGCACGGGATTTTGAATGGGTGGATTTCGAATATATCGCATCGGCTAAAAACGAACCTATTGCCAATTTTTTAAACATCGTCTGCGACCAATTAGGTTACGCAGATAAAATTGACCCGAGCCAGGAAAAAACGCGACTGCGTTTTAAGGTAAACGATTTAATTGAACTGCAATTCGACCCAGCCTCGGCCAAGTCACCCGGAAACAGTACTGGCCATGCTCAAAAGTCGGCTCGCAAAGCCGCCGCCAGTGCAAATCAGTTGCAAGTTTTGTTTGAGAACACCATTTTCCCACTTAAAAGCGAACAGTTGTTACATCAAGCCATTACACCCGACATTGCCACAATTAAAAAGTCAGACACACACCCGCCTAATGGGCAATCTCAAGAAGAATGTGCACAACGGGTAATCCAGATTTTTTCACGCGTGTTGTCGCTAAACCCCAATGTGATTTCACTGCAGGCACCTATCGAAAATATCGTTGACGAATCCTACAAGATTGTCGACCTTACTGTTGCTTTAAAATCCGAATTTCCAAACCTGCCACAAACTCTCCTTTTTGAAACCCGCAACCTGCAGGATATTGTTGATAAGATTTCGGGACGCTCACTTTTACAAAACTCGGAAGTGGTCCAGCAGAACGTCAGTTCCAGCGAGGATATTGCAATTATTGGCATGGATGGTCGCTTCCCAGGCGCTGATAACCTGGAAGATTTTTGGGAAAATCTTAAAAACGGCATCTGTAGTATGAGCGACATTCCCAGAGAACGCTGGGATGCAGACAGCTATTATTCGGCAGATATGAGCATGGCCGACAAAACTTACTGTACACGCGGCGGCTTTATCAATAACGGATTTAAGTTTGATCATCAGTTTTTCGGCATTTCACCTCGTGAAGCCGAAACCATGGACCCGCAACAACGCCTCTTCTTACAGGCGGTATGGGGAACGATAGAAAATGCGGGCTATACTCGAAACACATTGCCCCGTAACACCGGCGTTTATCTCGGCGTAATTTCCAGTGACTATGCGCTTAACGCTTACCAGGCAGCATTGTCTGGTTGGAGTCACTACCGCATGAGCGATTTTTATCAAATACCCAATCGAGTCTCTTACTATTTTGATTTAAACGGACCCAGCCTCGCGATAGATTCTGCCTGCTCATCATCTGCATCGGCTTTACATCTTGCCTGCCACAGTCTTAAACGAGGTGAATGTGAAACAGCCATCGTTGGCGGTGTTAATTTTATTGCACACCCGAGTCGCTTAATTCAATACGCGCAGATGCAAATGATATCTAAGAGCGGTAATTGCTCTCCTTTCTCCGATGCCGCTGACGGTACTCTCTTTGGCGAAGGAGTGTGTGCACTTTTGCTAAAACCTCTGTCCAAGGCCTTGGCCGACGGCGATGTCATTCACGGTGTTATCAAAAGTACAGCAGTTAATTCCGGCGGAAAAACCAATGGTTTCACTGTACCAAGCCCCACTGCACATGCCAGATTGATAAGTCAAGCACTGGTGGAAGCGAATATTCACCCGCGCTCAATTTCCTATATTGAAGCACACGGCACTGCAACCAATCTTGGCGACCCAATCGAAATTAGAGGTGTCACTGAGGGATTCAGTGCAGCGGAAGCAATGCTCGAAACAACACCGTACGAACTTAGCGATAAGCATTGGTGCGCGATAGGTTCTGTAAAATCAAATATCGGCCACCTGGAATCCTGCGCTGCACTGGCGGGAATTGTTAAATGTTTGCTACAAATGAAACATCAAACGCTTGTGCCTTCCCTTACTCAGGGGAATTATGATGCGTCGCAAACGCCATTGCCGCCCAACAGCAAGATCGATTTTGAAACCACACCACTCAAAATTCAATACCACCCCCAAACATGGGAATCCACGGCCGAATTGCCGCGTCGCGCGGGTATATCATCCTTCGGAGCCGGTGGTTCCAATGGCCACGTCATTATTGAGGAAGCACCCGCTCTTAATACCAAGGTAGCAGCAAGTTCGAAATTGGGTTCACAAGCGGCTATTTTTTCTGCGCCGAGTAGATCACAGCTGGAATCTGTGGTGCAAAGAACTCTGCATTTTTTACAGCACAACAACATTTCTTTCGACAATCTCTGCTACACCCTCCAATTGGGGCGTGAACATTTCAATTACCGTCTCGCTGTGCCATGTGAAAATCTCCAACAATTAACGCATCATCTTGTCAACTGGCTGAGTAACGAAACAGATGAACACGTACAATTTCAGAAAATTGATGAGGCCTTCCAACCCTATACAGTTGAGTCAAAAAAATTATTTCATGATGGACTTGAACAGTGGCTCAAGGGGCACGATGTGGACTGGGAGAAGCATTATCCAGAGCGACTGCAAAAAATTGCGCTACCCGGTTTGGAGTTTCAAGGGCGCGAATTCACAATTCCAGCGGAATATCTCAATACAAAAAGCCCTGTACAGCTGGCTGCCGAAACACAGATTGCCGCAGACAATGTGTTTCTAGGCTTGCCACTGGATAGCCCACAAATCAGTAACACCCTGTTCGAAACGCGCTACGATCTTGGCAACCTACCCTACCTTACCGATCATCGCATATACGATTCAGTGGTAGTACCTGGTTCCATGTATGTAGCCTATGCATTAACTGTGGCTGGTGAGTTATGGCCCCATGAAAATTATCGGTTTTCAAACCTCACCTTTATTCGCGCACTTCTGCCTGATGATGACCAAGTACAGCGCGTGCAGTTTTCAGCAAGCCCCCAACAGGATGGCAGTCAGGCACTATCGATTTTCAGCCGTGAGCGAAATTCGCAACAATGGCATGAACACTTTAGCTGTTTGTTACAACCCAGCGCACCTATAAGCACACCGCAATCGATAACTACTGAAAATATTATCAACCGTATGAGCAATACGATCGCCGTCGATGAATTTTATAAAGAAAGCGTCGATATTGGTTTTTGTTGGGGGCCGCAATTCCAATGCGTTAAACAATTGTATCGCCGCGATGGCGAAGCACTGGGTTTAGTGACACTCGTAGATTCGTTGTTACCAAGCCGAGACCAGTACGCCATACATCCGGCATTTTTGGATGCGTGTTTTCAAGTATTTGTACCCGGCATGTCTTCAACAGGGCTGCAAAAGGAAACTCGCCAGGCTTACCTACCCCTCGGCGTTAACGAAGTACATTTTTACCGCCCCGTACCAGTTACTGTGTGGTCTCATGTCATTACCAAAGATGATTTGAAAAAAGATTCGCTTTCCATCGATATATATCTGTATACCGAAAGCGGCGAAGTGGTTGCCTATTTCAAGGAAATGCAAGTATTGAGGGCCTCAAAAGAAGCCTTAATGGCCTTGGCCCAAAGTCAGCGCGAAACCGATTTAAGCTACGCAATTGATTGGCAGACACTGCCAACGGAAAATGCCGCCGAGCAGCAGAATCCCGTCGTAGTATTCAGTGGTAGTTCGTTGCACAAGCCTCTTCAAAGCACATCACGGTTGCGTAGTTTCCAAGGCGAAGACAGTTTACAACAAGCGCTAGCAACGCAATTGCCGGTTAATGTCATACACACTATTGAACCAGTCTATGCCGCACAAGGTAGTGAAATACAACAACATCTCCTCAGTGGCGTCGAACAAATTCAAGCGCTGATTCGTCGCTTCGACAACACGGTTTATTCCCCTGGTATTAAGCTTTATCTGGCAATTCAAACGAATGAACAGTTGCCAACTCTGGAACGTTGCTTTGTGAGTCTGGCCCGGGTACTGGCCATTGAGTACCCGCAATTGTGGGGCGGCTTTATTGACATAGATAAAAATGGTGTATCGGAAAATCAATTACTGCAGATATTTTCGCAAACCCAGGAAGATCATTTCCAAGTAGGTGCCGATCTTCAAGTACCCCGCCTGAAACCAGTAGAGGCAACTGCGGAATTACCGCAATTTGTCCATGACGAAGGAAGTTACCTGATCACCGGCGCATTTGGTAGTCTCGGCCAACTGGCAACAGAGCATCTACTCAAGCTCGGTGCTAAAAAATTGTTATTAGTATCACGCCGCGAGCCAGACGCTTCACAACATAAATTTATGGAATCTATAAAGCAACGAGGAGCGGAAGTTGTTCACGCCGCTATCGATCTGGCGAATCGGGATGCTTTACAAGTTTTCATTAACAAGCAGCGCGACACACTGAAAGGTGTGATCCATCTCGCGGGTTTACTGGAAGACGGTGCATTTACCAACTTAACACAGCAACAATTTCACAGTGTGCTATCGCCGAAGGTCTCCGGAACATGGCATTTACACCAGTGTACGGAAAATATTCCTTTGGACTTCTTTGTGCTGTACTCATCAGCGTCTTCATTATTAGGCGCTGCCGGGCAGGCAAACTACGCTATTGCTAATGGGTTTATGGATGCGTTCGCACAATACCGAAGAAACCTCGGACTCGCTGCCACCGCGGTGAATTGGGGCCCCTGGGCTGGCGCCGGCATGGCAGCAGAACAGGATAGTCGTCGTAAAACATGGACCAACGCATCTTTCGGCAGCCTGAGTGCTGACCATGGCATGCAATATCTGTCTGCAATTTGTAGCAATACAAAAACACCGGCACAACTCGCAGTACTGCCGTACGACTGGAATGCGCTGCTGCAACACTACCCGGTAGCTAAAATTCCTTCACTACTGCGCAACCTGGCACAACGCACCAGCGCCGGTGTCCATTTAGAGGAAACGTCGCAAGCGGATGATGACATTGCAGCATTCTGTGTTGTGGGTTTGGCCTCGGCGGAGCGCAAGCGCCTGGTTATCCAGTTTTTACGCAAGCAAGTTCGCAACATTCTCGGTTTTAACGAGTCAGACGCGGTGGAAGCCAACCGATCCTTCCTAAGCATCGGTTTTGATTCTCTGATGGCTGTGTCATTCCGAACCACACTCGCCAATAATCTCAACTGCTATTTCCCGGCCACAATCATATTCGATTATCCAAACCTTAACCAGTTAAGCGATTACATCGTGGCCCAGTTGGAGGAAGCAGAGCAACAGACTGACAACGATAACGAAACACAGAACAAGGGTAATGAGATTCCTCTGGAGCGTTCAGCCAGTCACACTGTCGATACCAGCAATGCCCTAAACGAAATTGATATACACACTTTAAATCAGGACCAAGTAGAGCAATTACTTGAATCAGAACTCGACGAAATAGAAAGGATTTTAGAAGCATGACAACTGCAAACACCCCCTCTTCCAAATTAAACCCAAGTCAACGAGCACTGCTTGCGGTTAAAGCCATGCGCAAAAAACTGGAGGATATAAGCTACCAGAAAAATGAACCCATCGCGGTGGTGGGCATGTCTTGCCGTTTACCCGGAGGCGTTTCATCTCCCGAGGATTTTTGGCAACTACTCTACAGTGGTAAAGATGCCATTACTGATATTCCTGGTGATCGTTGGGATATCAACAAGTATTTCAACGAAGACCCAGCCGAGCCCGGGAAAATGTATGTACGCCAAGGTGGCTTCATCGATGATGTGTATCACTTTGATCGTGATCTGTTTGGTCTCTCGAAACGTGAATCGCAAAGCATGGACCCTCAGCAGCGTCTGTTGCTTGAACTCAGTTGGGAAGCCCTAGAACGTTCTGGAATTGCGCCACGCAAGGCTGAATCACGCAAACGTACAGGGCTTTTCGTGGGTATGGCCACAAACGACTATTCGCGATTCCACATCCACTCCAATGATTTAAACGATATTGATGTGTATTCCTTTACAGGTTGCGCGCCCAGTATTGCCAGTGGTCGTATTTCGCAGTTGCTCGATTTGGGTGGCCCCACTCTCAGTATCGATACCGCGTGTTCGTCATCTCTGGTTGCTTTGCATCTGGCTCGCCAGAGTATTCTTGCCGATGAATGTGAGCTTGCGTTGGTTGGTGGTGTCAACCTCATGTTATCGCCAGAAAATACCATTTATTTTTGCAAAACCAGTGCGTTATCTCCTGCCGGCCGCTGTAAGACTTTCGATGAAGCGGCTGACGGTTACGTTCGCTCAGAAGGCGGCGGCATTTTGGTGTTGAAACGTCTGAGTAAAGCTCTCGCCGACAACGACAATATTGTGGCGGTATTACAAGGTACTGCCATTAATCACGACGGTGAAGGTATTGGTTTAACCGCACCGAACGGCGATTCGCAACAACGCCTGGTTGAACAAGCTCTGCAAACTGCTGGTTTAAGTCCCAATGATCTGAGCTTCATTGAAACTCACGGCACGGGTACGCCACTCGGTGACCCTATCGAATTACAAGCACTCGGTCGAGTTTTAGGAAAACGCGAACAGCCACTCGCTATCGGATCTTGTAAATCAAATATCGGCCATGCAGAAGCCGCAGCTGGTATTGCAGGTATGCTAAAAACCGTGTTGTGCTTGCAGCATAAAACGCTAGTGCCCAACCTGCATTTTGACAAACCCTCCAGTTTTATCCCCTGGGAAAAACTGCCCTTACGCGTCGTGCAGCAGGTAGAACCCTGGCAACCCATCAACGGTAAACGTTTTGCGGGAGTCAGTTCCTTCGGTTTTAGCGGTACCAATGGTCACGCCATTTTCACAGAGGCACCGCAAGCAGCGCAACACCATGACATTACTCAATCCAACGAACAGATATTGGCTCTGAGTGGCAAATCACCAGAACGATTGCGTGAACTCGTGCAAAGCACCCTGCATTACGCTGAGTCTCAGTCAAACTTATCCCTGAGTGATTTCTGCTACTCAATGAATCGCGGTAAAGGTGCATCTAATTATCGCGCTCTGCTGCGATTCAACACGTCTGACGAACTGCGCCAACAACTCGGGGGACTACTGCAAAAACCTTCAGAAGCGGTCATTCAGGAGGGTACAGATCTACCGGCCTTGCGCTTAGATATCGCGGATGCCGACAAACTGATAAACACCCTACACGATAATTTATTACAGCAGTCAATCTACTATGCAACTTGCTATGCTTCTTGCCAGAGTGCGTTTGGCGATAGTGATAAAGACGATGCACAAATGCCCGAATTTCTTGAGGAATATCGTGCGCTGCCCGAACAATTCAGCCGATATTTTGCCTTTATTAAATTGCTGCAAGATCTGTGTGGCGGCTTCCAGTATATCAACGCACAAGGTATTGCGTTGTTGGCAGCCGAAGCCGCCGCTAAAATGATCAGCTTTGACGATGCAATTAAAACCTGCAGTTCTTTTATCGCGGGCAAACATCATACGTTAACAAAAATTACCAAATCCGGTAGCAATAGCACCTGCCTGTTAAATGGCAGCCTATTGACTCAACATTATGATTTCGACACTTGGTATCAGGTATTAACGGCCGAGCGTCAACAAGCCGTACCCCTGGATGATGACGGCAGTTTCACAATCGATTGTTCAGTAATATACAGTGGTGCCGGTATTGTTGATATGAGCGCTCTCGCCAATCAACCCACCATTCTTATTAGCGTGTGCGAAGCATTGTATCTCAGAGGTTATAACATTAACTGGCAGCCGTTTTATCAGGGCTCAAGTGCTCGTATTATCGCTACACCTGTGTCCGCGTTTATCCGTGAAGAATTGCGCTTACCAGCACCAAAAATTTCACAATTCGAATCAGCTGTGCCTCAAGAGATCGTGCGTCCAAAAGGAATTCAAACCCAGTTTGGCATACATCCTCTATTGGGCAGCAAGCTGGTTATGCCAAACACCCGCAAACACTTATTTCAACAGTACCTCGCACCCCATCAGGTTCCCTTTTTGCGCGATCACGGTTTCCTTGAGCAGGTTGTGGTGCCGGCAACCGCCTATTTGGAAATTATCACGGCAGCCGTACGCAAGTTAACGAATACCACCAGTGTTACGCTTGAAGATATCAGCTATCACGCCGGTTTATATCTGCCCGACAATGAAGGTGTCTACATTCAGGTGGAAATTGAGGGCGACCAGATTACGCTCTACAGCGCACCGGAAGCCGCTGCTCAAAATCAAGGCGACAACGCCTGGACACTGCACTGCACTGCAACTAAAGCCGCTCCTGCAGCGCCAGCTATGTTAGAGACAGGTATCCTAGCTCAAGTTGCCGAATTGCAACGCTTGCCGCACAACGAACAGCTCTATGTCGATTTAAACCGCTACGGTTATCTATTCGGCCCGGCCCACCAAGGAATGACGCGGGTAATACATCAGGACTCCAATACAACCGTTGCACTGGTGGAAGCGCACCCTAGTATTGCCAATGAATTTGGCGAATACGGTTTTCATCCTGCTCACCTCGACTCGTGCTGCCATGCAATTCTGGAATTATTGGATCGGAGTAGTACAGACGCGATTTTTATTACATTAGGTAAAGATCGTGTGAAGCTGCATCGCAATGCCGAGAAACAGGTTTTCGTTAAAGCAACACTGCAAGAAAAAACGGAACATTCCGTAAAAGCTAACTTAGCCATCTATTCCTTGAATGGCGAATGTATTGCTCAGGTTGAAGGCTACACCATGAAATGCGTAAACCGCGCACAACTGCTGCCCTCAGCCTCAGACACCAACAAGCGCACCGCAAGCGAAAATAGTATTATGGAACAACGCGGTGACGACAAGTGGCTGTACCGCAATCGCTGGCAGGTAAGTAATATCGCCAAAACCCAGCAACAACTTCCCGCTGGACGTTGGTTAATTACAGGCTACTCCAGCACCGCCAACGCAAATACCGCAGAAACCTTGCAACATTGCTTGAAACAGGAAGGTGTCACTGCGCAGATGGTTGCCCTGGAAGAATTACCTGCAATCCTGTCGCACGCACAAGTTGGCAGGGAGAGTGTGCACATACTGCATCTGTGCAGCGATAATGTGCGACTGTTCTCTGACAGTGCCGATCAAGTGGTAGGAAAAACCGCCTACGACGGTTATATGTCGCTTACAGAAATAGTTAAAGCTATTTCTGTAACGGGCACTAATCCTACGCTTTACACACTGACTACGGGCGCCATAGCTGTGGACGGCTCAGAGTCTCATGTTAATTTTCCGAGTGCAACACTGTGGGGTGCCGGGCGCTCGCTTGTATTGGAATTACCTCAGTGCCGGTTCGCCAATATCGATTTGGACCCCTCGTTACCGCTCGACGATTTCTCCAGATTAAAATCGATTTTCGCTGGCCAGTTTGGCTACGAAGATCAATTCGCCCTGCGCAATAATCAACTATTTATCAACCGACTGGAATCATTCAGCAAAATAGAGCCAGCTGCCAGGGACACGCTCGCAATTGCAGATAAACGTAACTTTAAACTCGCGATTGATGAACAGGGAGCAATCGACAACCTTCACTACGTAACCCGACCCAACGAAGATTTAGAAGCCCATGATGTTGAAATAAAATTAGCTGCATCCGCGCTGAATTTTTATGACGTGGTGACCGCCCTGGATTTAATCGACACGTCACTGGTAAATGGCAAAGAAAACGATGAATGTCGATTCGGTTTGGATGCAGTCGGACAAATCACCCGTGTCGGCAGTGCAGTTAGTCGCTATCAAACGGGAGATTGGGTTATGGGCTTTGCGCCGGGCTGTATGGCCAGCCATGTGCGCGTACATGAAGATTGCACAGCACCAAAACCTACAAACCTGAGTTTATTCGAAAGCGCCACGATACCCACAGCGTTCCTAACCGCCCATTACGCACTCAATACACTTGCTAAAATGCAACCAGGCGACAAGGTACTTATACACGCAGCGGCAGGCGGTGTGGGTATCGCCGCCATCAATCTCGCCAATGTCATTGGTGCAGAAGTTTATGCCACAGCCAGTGAGCCCAAGTGGCCCTTGCTCCGTCAATTAGGCGTCAAGCACATCTACAACAGCCGCACATTGGATTTCGCCGATCAAATATTGCGTGATACACAAAATCAGGGCGTGGATATTGTACTCAATTCGTTTATCGGCGATTACATCCATAAGAATGTCGACGTGCTTAAAGCCGGTGGTCGTTTTGTGGAAATTGGTGAACGTGAAATACTTACCGAACAACAAGTTAAAGCGTACAACAAAGCCTTCGAATACTATCCCTTCACACTTTTTGAAATCAGCCGCGATCAGCCAGCTGAAATTCGCGAAATGTTTGAAGCATTGCAAACGGTATGGGAATCACCGGCATTCACCGGCATTCCCTACCAGCCCTACAGTGCAGAAAATATCAAAGAAGCCTTCCGTGTAATGCAGCAAGGAAAACATAAAGGAAAACTGGTTATCGAACTTTGCCCCGGAAGCGCTGCGAGCCAAACGCCAGTGCAGCACACTTCTGCGGCCTTAATCACCGGAGGCCTGGGCGGCATCGGTTGGGCAGTTGCTCAGTGGCTGGCAAGCTCCGACATTGAAACGCTTTATATCACCGGTAGACGACCACTGAACGAAACCATAGAGCAACAAATTGCAACGCTGTCCATGCAAGGAAAAACAATCAAATACCTGAGCGTTGACGTGGGCAGCAATGCCGACGTACAACGCCTGTTCAATGAAATTTACAGCGATGGCGTTACGCTCACGGCAATTTTGCATGCTGCGGGTATGATGAATAACGCCTTGATGGCAGATGAAGATCCGATAGCCGCGGCCGATGTACTCACTGCTAAAACCCTGGGTACCTGGTATTTACACCAAGCCAGTTTACATATGCCCTTGCAACATTTTATTTGTTTTTCTTCCACCACCGCGCTCCTAGGCGCTGCGGGTGCTTCCAGTTATGCGGCTGGCAACGCGTTTGTAGACAGCTTAATGCAATATCGCTGCAATCTTGGCTTAGCAGCTCAAGCGGTTAACTGGGGGGCCTGGAAGGAAGTGGGCATGCTCACCCGATTGAACAGTGCAGCCCAGGAATATTGGCAGGAAAACGGCATGCAAGCGCTACCAACGGCTACCGCACTGGCGATGCTCAATCGAGTGAGCGAGTTAGCTGAAGCGCGAGTTGCTGTACTTCCAGCAGATTGGTCTCAGTGGAATCGGCAATACAGCAAACTCCCCTCTCTGCTGCTTTCTACCGAGGAAACCACTGCGGCTCAACAAGCCACAGCACGTGGTGAGGCAACAAGCTTGTTAGCAGAAAATAGTCAAAATTCCGCACGAACTCTGGTCACCCAGAGCGTACGCAAAGTGCTGCGGCTCGAAGACAACGCGGTTATTAATGAGCAGTCTTCGTTCCGGGAAATGGGCATCGATTCATTAATGTCTGTGGAGTTACGCAATATTCTGTCGCGTGCGATTGGCGAAAAGTTATCGAGCACTTTGCTATTCAACTACGCGGACGTTAAATCACTTACTGAACACCTCCAAAATCAGTACAGCGATAAGTTGGCAGGCAACACTGAGATTGCAACTGCATCACCTTCAACGACTCCAGATCTGTCCCCAACTGTAACGCAAGCGACGCAGCAACATCAGCAGCTTGAGGTTTTGCCCCTACTAAAAGATCAGCTGCGTCACCTGCTCAGGCTCGCACCCGATGCACCACTCAATGTTCAGGAACCTTTTAAAAATCTCGGTATCGATTCGCTCATGTCCGTTGAGTTGCGCAATACGCTGTCGAAGAAAC
Source organism: Alteromonadaceae bacterium 2753L.S.0a.02 (assembly GCA_007827375.1). NCBI lineage: Bacteria > Pseudomonadati > Pseudomonadota > Gammaproteobacteria > Alteromonadales > Alteromonadaceae > Alteromonadaceae bacterium 2753L.S.0a.02. Next base: position 1,873,740 of record VISH01000002.1, on the reverse strand, counting down.
TGGGCATTAAACTTTCGAGTACTGTGCTGTTCAATTACACCACCATCGAGCTGTTAGCGGCACATCTCAGTGAACAGCTTAACGATCGATGCGCAGCAAACGAAGCACTCAATCAAGCTGTAAGCCCTCAAGTTGCCTCATTTTCAATGCAGTCGACAATGGCGAACGCAGCGCCGGTAATGCCCAAGCTTGAAACGCCTATAAGTGAAGAACCCAGCCTTGCGGAATTGCGAGCGCTTCTGGATGCCAAGCTCATGGAAATGGACACAGAGTAGCGCGCTGAAGCCGCCTCTCAGCGCGGCTTTCTTAGCGGAGCCTCAATTTGCGTCGGCTTATTATCATTAACAAAACCAACAAGGGCGCTATTAACCCAGTATATAAAGCCTAGAGTTAATAGCGCCCTCGTTGGGTTTATTGCATTCGAACAAAACCTTTCTTTCTAACGCATTAATTAAAAAGATTATTAAATTAAAGCGCTGCAATATTAAGTAGAGGCAGCATTGAATCGGTTACGGTCACATAAAGCGGTAACTGATGAGAATGTTTAATTTTTTCTGAGTAATCATTCGCCCTGTCAGGAGATGCGAAAGCGCCGAGAATTACCCTATACATCGTGTACCCGTCGCTCGGCTCGCGAATCACCTGTGCAGTAAGCTGTAATTCCCGAAGTTTGTCTACCATGTTGCGCGCATTTTTCCGACTAGAAAATACACCCGCTTGCACAATGTACTGCTGCTCTAAAGAATCGCGTTGTACCACTTCGGAAACAGGCTCCAGCACCTCAACAGGCTCTGTAGAGACTATCTCCAAAGGCTCAGCTTCAATTGCGGATGCCACCGCAATAGAAGGAGCCAACTCCGTCACCGCAAGCGGATTTTGCGGTTGTTGGCCAACTGAATTGACAATCAATGTAAAACCCGCTCCCCCGATGAAGCTAAGTACAGGCGCAAAGGCTATAAGCACTAGCAAATACTTCAAATCAGACTTGTTGAGATTAAGCGACTCCATGTGTGGCCTCCAGATCTGGTGACATTTTTTTGTCGATGTAACCGTTACAGCATAGTCTGTGCCATGTTTATTTTTTCACCATCGGAGGGGATCTAAAAGAGGCTAGCTACGATTACAAACACCGAAGAGCGCCAACAACAATATGAGGTCTGTAGCAACATTAATTCGCACAGCGCAAAGTTTACGGATCAATTGGGCGGTAAAACATTACCTTTGGTGACCTCACGTAAAACTTGATTGGTAGAGTTTCTAACGAGGTGCCATCTTTTCTTTAAGCAAGTGCGTTTTAAATTTTATTTGATAAAGTCAAAAAATCGATTCGAGGGATATCAACCGCTGTGGTAATAGATGCCCATTCCCGCGGCCTGCATGCGAAAGACAAAGCGCCGTGAATCGAAGCTTGGACGTTAGCGTGGAGCAATCGTCTGTTCCTGCAAGCGGCGGGAATTGATGGTGGCCATCCTTGGCCACCACCCTGCGGGCGCCCCTTCGGGCGTCCAAAATCGTTCCTGACGATTTTGTGATGGCGGCTTCCATGATGTCACCCTGCGGGCGTCCAAAATTGCTCCAGGCAATTTTGTGAACCGAGGCGTATTCCCATTCGCACCTCAGCTCTACAGGCCAACATAAAAAAACCGCCACACGGGCGGTCTTTTTATGTTGGTCGGAGTGGCCGGAATTGATGGCGGCCATCCTTGGCCGCCACCCTTCGGGCGCCCCTGCGGGCGTCCAAAATTGCTCCAGGCAATTTTGTGAACCGAGGCGTATTCCCATTCGCACCTCAGCTCTACAGGCCAACATAAAAAAACCGCCACACGGGCGGTCTTTTTATGTTGGTCGGAGTGGCCGGATTTGAACCGACGACCACCACACCCCCAGTGTGGTGCGCTACCAGGCTGCGCTACACTCCGAAATCTTTGCGTGCTTACTAAAGCGAGGCGCACATCATACGGATTGAGGAGCTTTATGCAAGTGGTAATTGCTCTGAAACGCCCAGATGATCAGGCCTTGAGCACTTCCAGAACTTGCTCTAGCTCTTTGATCATATCTTGCACGATATCGGCCATACTGGCTTCCTCGGGCTTGGCGTCACTGGTCATTTGTTGTCGGGCACCACCAATGGTGAAACCCTGGTCGTAGAGCAGTGAACGAATTTGGCGAATGGTGAGTACGTCGGAACGCTGGTAGTAGCGGCGGTTGCCACGACGTTTTACGGGTTTGAGCTGGGGAAATTCCTGCTCCCAATAACGCAGTACGTGCGGTTTGACCGCACACAATTCGCTCACTTCTCCTATGGTGAAGTAGCGCTTGCCAGGGATAACGGGTAATTCGTCGTTATTACTCGGTTCCAGCATACGCTTCGACTCGTGCCTTTAGTTTTTGACCTGGGCGAAATGTTACCACTCTTCTCGCGGTGATAGGAATCTCTTCACCGGTTTTGGGATTTCTTCCCGGTCTTTGTTTTTTGTCGCGCAAATCAAAGTTTCCGAAGCCGCTTAACTTGACCTGTTCATTGTTTTCCAGGGCGTTGCGAATTTCTTCAAAGAAGTACTCTACAAGCTCCTTGGCTTCACGCTTGTTGAAGCCCAGTTCCTCGTAGAGATTCTCGGCCAAATCGGCCTTTGTTAACGATTCTTTTGAGCCATTATCGGAGGTTGGCATCAAATGTATCCTCAAGTCGCTTAACGATTGCTGCGACTGCACCGTTGATTTCGTCTTCATTAAGAGTGCGTGAAGGATGCTGAAAGGTCAAGCTAAATGCAAGACTTTTTCTTTTAGGATCAATGCCTTCGCCGCTATAAACGTCAAAAACCTTTAACTTCTTCAAGTAATCGCCTGCATTACTTCGAATTTCTTTTTCAAGGTTAGCACTATTGACGTTCTTATCAACGACGATGGCCAAATCGCGACTGACCCCAGGGAATTTCGAGAGCGGCGTAAATGTGGGTGCTTTGGCGGCCAGAATGGCAGCGAGGTCCAATTCAAATACATAAATGGGTTTCGGCACATCCAAGGCCTTTTGAACTGCGGGATGAACAGCCGCGATATACCCTGCCACCTCGCCATTAACCACTACATCAGCACATTGACCGGGGTGCATGGCCGTGCGCTGACTGGGCAAAAACTCCGCCAATTGACCACCCAGAGCTAACAAGGATTCGAGGTCACCTTTAAGATCGTAGAAATCCACATCGCCCTTCTCTGCAGACCAACAAGGCTCAAATCGCGGACCATAGAGTAATCCGCACAGGCCTGGAGTTTGCTGCAAACCAACCTCGGTTGGCACAAATCTCAAGCCCTTTTCGAATAGGCGTACCCGGGTATGTTGGCGGTTGAGGTTTCTTACCAGGGTGTCCACCAAACCGGGTACCAGCGAGGTGCGCATCAAGCTCATTTCGGCGCTGATGGGGTTGAGTAGTTCAACGGCTTCCCCACCTTCGAAAATCTTGTGTAATTTGGGATCGATAAAACTATACGTTATTGCCTCTTGATAGCCCCGACCAACAAGTTGACGCGCAATACGGTCTTCGGGTAATTGCTCTTCCGTGATCAAAGGCAAATCAGCCCCAATACGCATCGTGGTGCTAGGAAGGTTGTTGTAGCCGTAGATACGCGCCAATTCTTCGAGGAGGTCTTCTTCGATGGAGATATCGAAACGGTAACTCGACACGGAGAAGCGCCAGCTATCGGCATCGCTACTCTCCTGTAGCAATCCTAAACGCGTGATGATATCCACCACCTCGTTATCGGGAATTGCAAAACCCAGCCCCTGCTCAATGCGTGCGCGATTCAGAGTCACACTGGCTTTTGAAGGTAATTCTTCTTTGAGTTCTTGACACACAACAGGGCCGGGTTGGCCCCCAACGATATCAAGCAATAGTTGCGTGGCTCGCTCAATCGCAGCGATTGCGCCTTCATAATCCACACCGCGCTCGAAGCGGTGCGATGAGTCGGTGTGCAAGCCGTAGGAGCGCGCCCGGCCGGAGATGGCAATTGGCGCGAAAAATGCGCTTTCCAGAAAGATATCCTGCGTGGATTCAGTCACTGAGGTGGGTTCACCACCCATGATGCCCGCCATCGCCACGGGTCCGTTGGAATCAGCGATAACTAAGGTTTCGCCGCTTAACTCAACTTCCTGGCCATCGAGCAACACCAATTTTTCGCCGGATTGAGCTTTTCGGGCCTGGATGCCACCCTGCAATTTACTGAGATCGAAAGCATGCATTGGCTGCCCGAGTTCCAGCAGAATGTAGTTGGTCACATCCACAATGGCATCAATGGAGCGAATGCCGCTACGGCGCAAGCGTTCCACCATCCACAAGGGGCTCGGCTTGGAGACATCCACCCCCTTAATCACCCGACCGGCATAGCGGGAGCAGCCAGCACCGGGTTCAAGCGAAACAGCAAAGGTGTCATCAATTTGCGGCGCAATCGCTTTAATTTCAGGATAGTTAACATCACAACGATTTAAAACGCCCACTTCCCGGGCGATGCCTTTAAGGCTTAAACAATCGCTGCGATTGGGGGTAAGGTCTACTTCAATCAAAGTATCGTTAAGATCTAAATACTCTCGAAAATCCATGCCGACTGTGGCATCAGCGGCCAATTCCATCAACCCGGAATCGTCATCGCCCACCTGCAATTCAGTTTCGCCGCACAACATACCTAACGACTCAACACCACGAAGCTTGGCTTTTTTAATTTTGAATACTTTGCCATCTTCACCCGGTGGCAATTCCGCGCCAACCAGCGCAAACGGTATTTTTATGCCGACACGTGCGTTAGGCGCGCCACACACGACTTGCCTGGCTCCATCCGGCGCACCCGCCACCTGGCATACCCGCAATTTATCGGCATCGGGGTGCTGTGCCACTTCGAGAATTTCCCCCACTACCACATTCTTAAAATTTCCAGCAACAGCCTCCACGCCATCCACTTCCAAACCAGCCATGGTGAGCTGATCAACCAGTTGTTCGGTGCTGATACTGGGGTTTACCCAGGTTCTTAACCAGGATTCGCTGAATTTCATTTTTTTCTTTGGCTCTTTTGTTCGTGGATTCTAGTTTCCACTTCGAAATTGGTATTGTCTGTTGTCGGAGCTTGGCTCACATTACACGCCGGAACGCGAGCTCCGCTCGCTGCTGGGTTTGCTACCTTCGGTGGCTACTGGGAACGGGCTTCGCCCTTCTAGGTAGAACAGATTCCCAGAAGCCGCTTCTAGCGGCGTTCCCAGCAGGCCGCTTCGCGGCCGATCCTTTCTTAATCAGTTTTAAAACTGATTAAGAAAATCGAGATCATTTTCAAAGAACAAGCGCAAGTCGTTTACCCCGTAACGCAACATCGCTAAACGCTCAACTCCCAGACCAAATGCGAAGCCGGTGTATTGCTTCGGATCGACACCGCTGGCAGTGAGTACGTTGGGGTGCACCATGCCGCAGCCTCCCACTTCGAGCCAGCCGGTTTTGCTGGCGGCCCACTGAATATCAAATTCTGCGGACGGTTCAGTGAAGGGGAAGAAGCTCGGGCGGAAGCGTACTTCCAGGTCTTCGTTTTCGAAGAACACCCGTAAAAACTGCACGATGGTGCCTTTGAGATCTGCAAAGCTCACGTTTGTATCAACCGCCAAACCTTCTACCTGATGGAACATCGGGGTGTGGGTTTGATCGGAGTCGCAGCGGTACACTCGGCCGGGGCATATGATATAAATCGGCGGCTGTTGATTTTCCATGGTACGCACCTGCACTGGCGAGGTGTGGGTACGCAGCACACGGTTGTCGTCAATATAAAAGGTATCGTGCATGGCCCGAGCGGGGTGATGCGCTGGAATATTCAACGCGTCGAAGTTGTGGTAGTTGTCTTCAATTTCAGGACCCTGCTCGACCTTATAACCAACACTGGCAAATATGCGTTCTATGCGCTCCAGTGTGCGGCTAACCGGGTGCACACTGCCGGCTTCGTTGCGGCGGCCTTCAAGGGTGACGTCGATCGTTTCCGAGGCGAGCTTGGCGTTGATGGCGGCTTTTTCGAGCGCTTGCTTGGATTCATTAATCCCATCTTGCACGCGGCCTACGGCTTCATTAATTTTTGCGCCTGCAGCGGGGCGTTCTTCAGCGCTGAGTTTCCCCAGACTTTTTCGCAGCGCTGTGAGGTGGCCTTTTTTGCCGAGATAGTTCACACGGACACTATCGAGTGCGGCGAGATCGCCGGCTTTAGCCACCAGAGTAAGCGCTTCTTCTGTTAATGCTTCGAGGTTTTCCATAATGGTATTTTGGCTTAGCTTTTTTAAAATTTTCTTGCGCTAAAAAAATAAAGGGAAGCGCCGGAGCGCTTCCCTTTATGATTGTTTTACAAACTCACTGGCGAACCAATGATTTTGATCAAGCAGCCAGCGCTTCTTTCGCCTTTGCAACAATTGCGGCAAATGCAGGCTTGTCGTGAATGGCGATATCGGCCAATACGCGACGATCCAAAGAAATGTCTGCCTTCTTCAAGCCAGCGATCAGACGGCTGTAGCTCATACCTTCGGCACGAGACTGCGCGTTGATACGGGTAATCCACAAAGCACGGAAATTGCGCTTTTTAGCGCGACGATCGCGATAAGCGTATTGACCAGCCTTGATTACGGCTTGTTTGGCTACACGAAATACGCGCGAACGCGCTCCGTAGTAACCTTTTGCTGCTTTTAAAACTTTCTTGTGGCTGCGGCGCGCCACGACTCCACGTTTTACACGAGCCATGATAATTCCTCTCTATTCAAAATTAAGTGGGGCCAATTACTTGGCGCGCAACATACGATCTACCGATGGTACATCAGCCGCATTTAAGGTACTGGTACCGCGCAGCTGACGCTTACGCTTGGTAGTCATTTTGGTGAGGATGTGGCTCTTGAAAGCGTGTTTGTGCTTATAGCCAGACGCAGTTTTTTTAAACCGCTTGGCTGCACCGCTGTGTACTTTAGCTTTTGGCATTTTACTTCTCCAATGAGGGCAACGAATTACCCAGAGTTTTACTTTTGGAGCCAACTAGGCAGCTAAAAAGCCTGAAGGCTCGATTATCGCAAACTTTTTAGGGCTTGCGTTGTATCAACCTTCCCGCGAACTGCGAGAATGGTGGATTCTTTGTCGCCGGAGCGCGTGCAAGCACGCTTCTGGGAACGCCACTTTCGTGGCTTCTGGGCACGGGCTTCGCCCTTCTAGGAACGTTCGCTTCGCTCTCTCCTAGGAGGCCGCTTGCGGCCGCTCCCCCCTAGAAAGCGAAATTACTTTCGCTTTCTAGGGGCTAAAACCATTATCAACTGCCGCCCTTCCATCTTTGGGTACTGTTCGACAGTTGCGATTTCTTCCAAATCGACTTCGATGCGCTTCATCATTTCCATGCCCAGTTCCTGGTGGGCCATTTCACGGCCGCGATAGCGGAGTGAAACTTTGGCTTTGTCGCCGTGCTCTATGAAGCGCTCCAGATTGCGCAATTTTACTTTGTAGTCGCCCTCTTCGGTACCGGGGCGAAACTTCATTTCTTTAACTTGCTGTTGCTTTTGCTTCTTCTTGGCTGCCGCTTTCTGCTTTTTCAGCTCGAAGAGATGCTTCCCGTAATCCATGATCTTGCAAACTACCGGTTCCGCTTCTGATGCAATTTCCACCAGGTCGAGACTTGCAGTTTGCGCCGCTTCCAGCGCGTCGGTGATGGATACTATGCCTACTTGCTGTCCATCTGCGCCGATAAGGCGTACTTCTTTGGCTTCAATTTGGTCGTTAATAGCCGCTTTCTTAGAACGCCCTTTGGCAGTGTCACGATTGTTAATGGTGCATCTCTCCTCTTCAATTTAATAGATATCCAGTCCCCGCTGGTTTTTCGGGCGTAAACTACGCCCGGCCACGCTTGGCGACGGCGTCTGCCAAGAGTGTAGCAAAGTCGTCAACGGAGTATGTTCCCAGGTCTTTGCCTTCGCGGGTTCGCACCGCGACGCTGTTGCTCTCCATTTCCTGATCGCCAACAACGAGCAGGTAGGGAACCTTCTGGATGGTGTGCTCGCGGATTTTAAAGCCGATTTTTTCATTTCTCAAGTCGGAAACCACCCGGAAGCCTTTGTTTTGTAGGGATTTCTCGACTTTTTGGGCGTAATGGGCCTGATTATCGGTAATATTGAGAACCACAGCCTGTTCCGGAGCCAGCCACGGAGGGAAGGCTCCCTCGAAGTTTTCGATCAAAATACCGATGAATCGCTCGAAGGAACCCAATATTGCACGGTGCAGCATTACCGGAGTCTGCCGAGAGCCATCTTCGGCCACAAATTGTGCATCCAACCGCCCCGGCATGGAGAAGTCCACCTGAATGGTTCCGCACTGCCACACCCGACCAATGCAATCTTTGAGGGAAAACTCGATTTTAGGGCCGTAGAATGCGCCCTCGCCCGGTAATACCTTGTAATCCAGCCCTTTTGCCTGAAGCGCATCCGCCAAGGCTTTTTCGGCCTTATCCCACACCTCATCGCTGCCGACCCGTTTTTCCGGACGGGTTGAAAGACGAATAATCACTTCATCGAAACCGAAATCGGCGTAAACCTTATAAAGTAAATCGGTGAAAATGGAGACCTCATCCTGAATCATTTCTTCAGAACAAAATATATGCGCATCATCCTGCACGAAAGCGCGCACGCGCATTATGCCTTGCAGGGTACCCGAAGCTTCGTTGCGATGGCACGAGCCAAATTCCGCCAAACGTAAGGGCAGCTCTTTATGACTGCGCAGACCCTGGTTGAATACCTGAATATGGCACGGGCAGTTCATAGGCTTAACTGCGTAATCGCGGGATTCCGATTCCACCGTAAACATATCATCGCGGAATTTGTCCCAATGCCCGGATTTTTCCCACAAGCTGCGATCCACCACCTGCGGAGTTTTTATTTCCTGATAGCCGTTTTCACGCTGCACCTGGCGCATGTACTGTTCAATGGCTGTGTATATTGTCCAGCCTTTGGGGTGCCAGAACACCATACCCGGCGCTTCTTCCTGCAGGTGGAACAGGTTGAATTTCTTGGCGAGTTTACGGTGATCCCGCTTTTCCGCCTCGGCAAGGCGATTCAAGTGGGCTTTGAGGTCTTTTTTATTGGCCCATGCCGTGCCATAGATACGTTGTAACTGCTTATTGTTGGAATCACCACGCCAGTAGGCCCCGGAAACCCGCATAAGCTTGAAGTAGTGGCAAAAGCGCATGTTGGGCACATGGGGCCCACGGCACATGTCGATGTACTCTTCGTGGTGATACAAACCAGGGTGATCGGAAGGATCGATATCGCGTTCAAGGATTTCCTGTTTATAGGTTTCACCGCGTACCTTGAACACATCCAGCGCTTCCTGCCAACTGACTTTCTTCTTTATTACGTCGTAATCTTTATTGGCCAACTCGAGCATGCGCTTTTCCAGCTCTGCAAGGTCTTCGTCGCTGAGCCGGTGTTCCATATCCACATCGTAATAAAAGCCGTTCTCAATCACCGGGCCGATGGCCATTTTGGCGTCGGGCCACAATTGTTTCAACGCATGACCTAACAAATGCGCACATGAGTGCCGCAATACTTCCAAGCCCAACTCGTCTTTGGGAGTTACGATGGTCAGTTCGGCATCCTGTTCGATAAGATCGGTAGCATCAGCCGGCTCACCATTGATTAAACCAGCAATGGTGGCTTTGGCCAGCCCTGGGCCGATTTCGGTAGCGACATCAATAATAGAAACTGAATTGGCGAACTCGCGTTTGGAACCGTCGGGAAGAGTAATAACAGGCATAGTTTTATCCTCAGTGGTGACCCCTACCAAAGGCCACGTGAATTTGTCGAAGGGGCATGTTGCCATACCGCGCGTAAATAAAAAGGCCGCGCATTATATCGGCATGACGGTCACAAGTCTAAAACTCCTGGGGGCTTCTTGGGGAATGCAACGATTTTGTAATCTGCCGTTGACTGGCCGGCAAAAGCCCTTAATATGCTGCACTCTTTCCGAACCGGCATTTTCAGGGGGCTCTGCAGGTTTTGCGGACATACTTGGTCACCAAACGCTTAATCCCATGGGCAGTTGTCTTCTTGCCCCTCACCGCTCCCCACCACTCCTTCGCTACCCCCTGGGTAGACGCTGGCGATGAGCGTACCCGTCACCACTTGCTGGTGTTGAACGATTCAGGAAAACTTAAGTTACCGCTGTCCAGCTGGCCAATGATGTGGAGCGGTATAAAAAGTGGCCTGGATAATCTTAAGGCCGAAGATCTTAACGAAACTGAACTCTGGTCTTACCGCTATTTACGCCACGCCTTAAAACAAGCCATGCGCACCAATGAGATTAATGTAAGCGTTCATGGCGCCTCGCACCCAGGCGCGTTTGGCGATTTTTCAACAGACAGCAACGAACAGGCAGAAGCCGTAACCGGCGCCACCTTCACCAGTGAGCAACTTGCGCTGAATTTGCAAAAATCTTTCCTCTACGATCCCATTGATGGCTACAAATACCGCTACGACGGCTCCTATTTGGCCAGTACTTTAGGCAACTGGGTGTTTGGCATCGGCGCGCAAAACCGTTGGTGGGGGCCAGGCTGGCAGAACAGCATGATCCTTAGCCACAATGGGCGGCCTGTACCCAGCATTTTCGTACAGCGCAAAGATACCGCCGCGCACTCAGGAGATTGGACGCGCAGTGTCGCCTGGGACATCACGCTGTTTAGCGGTATGCTTGAAAAAAAGCGTTTTATTGAAAGACCCTGGTTCAGCGGTGCCCGGCTAACGGTGAAACCCTGGCGCTTCTTGGAACTGGGCATTTCTGGCACTCAGATTTGGGGAGGCGAAGCCCCCAAACAGGAAGAAAGCGATCCACCACTTAAGAAGGAAAGCTACCGACTCTGCAGTTTCGATTGGCGCCTGGGGCATAATTTTGGTGGCCTGCAGATGGGGCTCTACCAGCAAAAAACCTGCACGCGCCAATCACCACAACTTCATGCCAACACCTATGGCTTGGAAGTAGCGGCCATGCTTGGCGGCACCAACAGCCGTATCGCGCTGGAGTTTAACGACAATTCAAACAACGGCAATTCATTTTACGATCACCACTATTATCAGAATGGCTACCGCCAACACGAGCGCGCCTTAGGAAGTTCATTTGACACAGCAGCATCTGCTGTAACCTTATTAGCAGAGCATTACCTCTCCAATGGACACCAGATTGGCTGGCGACTAGGCAAGGTAAAGCTAAATGACGATAATACCCAGCCTGACACCGGAGCGAACTTTTATTCCAGCGACTATGTCGAAGTGAGCTTCTACCGCGCTAATTATAAATTGCCAGTCACCGACTGGCTGCAGGTGGAAGCAGGAGCGACTCATTACAACAAAGATATAGCACTTAGAAACAAAACAATTTCGAGTGGCGGATACGTCCAGTTCAATATCAGCTTTTAAATTACACAAACTCAATCAGCACGGAAATTATATCTTCAATGCGTTTCACACAACTAGGAAAACACCTTTGTGCCTGCCTCGCTCTCACCCTGTTGAGCATCAGCCTACTTGGAGCCAACGAATCTCAGGCACAAGGATTGGGCTTCACGCCGACACCCGAACAAATCGAAAAATTTAAGCGCTTGTCACCCGCAGAACAGCAAGCGCTGGCGCGCTCCATGGGTATTAATCTCAAAGATTTTGAGGGCCTGCTGAACAGCACGGGCCAAGGCGTAGAGAGCCAACAAGCCACAGATCAAGTGTCCGGACCACGAGATCGCCAGAGTTTGTTGCAAAAACAAAACGAAGAGTCCCAGGTTGAAGAAACCGCGCAACTGGCGGTTGATGAATTGAGCCTCAAGGAAGATAAAGAAAGCGATGCGCTCAATGAAAAACTTGAATTATTCGGCTACGACATTTTTCAGTTCGGAGCAGATACATTTTCCCCAGCGACTGACATCCCTATTCCCGCGGATTACGTGCTTGGCCCTGGCGATTCCCTAATTATTCAGTTGTACGGTAAAGAAAATGATACCTACACCCTCGCAATCGATCGCGATGGCCAGGTTATGTTCCCCAATATCGGCCCGGTAACACTCGCAGGGCTGTCGTTCTCTAAAGTTGCCGCCAAAATTGAGGAAGTTGTCAGCCAGCAAATGATTGGTGTTAAAGCTTCTATCACCATGGGTTCGCTACGCACCATTCGTGTTTTTGTTCTGGGTGAGGCCAATGTGCCGGGCTCTTATGTGGTTGGGTCCCTTTCAACCATGACCAATGCCATTTTCGCATCCGGTGGCATTACCAAGATTGGTTCGTTGCGAAATATCCAGTTAAAACGCCAAGGCAAAGTCGTCACCACCCTGGATTTATACGATTTGTTATTACACGGCGACACCAGTAGCGATCAGCGTCTCTTACCCGGCGACGTTATTTTTATTCCGCCTATTGGAAAAACAGTTGGCGTTGCGGGCGAAGTGAAACGCCCGGCCATTTATGAAGTACGGCGCGAACAAAGTGTGGCCGATGTTCTCAAACTGGCCGGGGGCTTGTTGCCCACAGCTTTCGTGCCCGCATCCCGCATCGAACGGATCCTGGCAGAAAGTGGCGAAAAAACCCTGGTGAATCTCGATCTCTCCACCAATGCCGGTCGCAAATTTAAAGTGAAAGACGCCGACGTGGTACAGATTTTTTCCACGCTGGACACCATGCGCGATATTGTGAAATTGGACGGCCATGTCAAACGTCCTGGCGGGTTTGCCTGGCGACCCAATATGCGCTTTACCGATATCGTAGCCAACGTCGATGACCTGCTGGCGAATCCCGACATTGAAATTGGACTTATTCAGCGCGAAGAAAAATCCACCCGCAAAATCCACGTGCTCACCTTTTCACCCAAATTGGCATTTGCAGACCCAAACAGCAAAAACAATATTCGCTTGGATTCCCGCGATACCATAACTCTGTTCGACTATGAAACGGATCGCAGCGAATTGCTTGAAGAGTTGATGGCCCGTTTGAAAACCCAAGCCAGCATTAATCAACGTCAGAAAATTATTGAGGTAACCGGTAGTGTGAGATTTCCCGGTAAATACCCCCTCGCCGAAGACATGGACTCGGTTGATGCGATTAATCTCGCAGGAGGGCTGACTGAAAGCGCTCTGGGTAATTCTGCGGAAATTACCCGTTACGACTTAAATGAGGAGCGAACCACCGTCGTGATGCATATCGACCTGGATATGCAGTTGGACAATCCCATTTTGGTGGCCGGCGATACCTTGCGCATAAAACAAATTCCACTCTGGCAGAAGAAAGAGTCCATAACCTTACTGGGTGAAGTTGTGCACCCCGGCAGTTATTCCATACTGCCCGGCGAAACCCTGATGGATGTTTTGCACCGTGCCGGTGGTTTAACGCCTCACGCCTACCCCGAAGGCGCGGTGTTCTCGCGCGAAGAATTACGTCAATTGGAAGCTGAACGCCTGGCGGATCTCAGGGAAAAAATAGAAGCCGATATCGCCGCCGCAAATATCCAAGACAACAAACTTAAAAAAGAAGTCGACCCGGAAGAAGCCGAGCAAATTCTTCGAAATCTGGAAGGTGTCAAAGCGTTGGGGCGCATGGTTATCGACTTACCGGCTATTATGGACAGCCCTGATACCCTAGACTTCCAACTGGTCGACGGCGACACTTTGGACGTGCCCCGCTATAAACCGTCAGTCACTGTCGTCGGTGAAGTGCAATTCCCTACCTCGCACTTTTTCGATAAAAAACTCACGGTCGATGACTACGTGTCCCGCTCTGGCGGCACCAAATTTAATGCCGACAAAAAACGCATCTATGTGGTAAAAGCCAATGGCCGCGTTTTCCTCCCGAGCAACTCAGCCTGGTTCCGCAGCCGCAGCCAATCTCTCGACCCCGGTGATACCATTGTTGTACCACTGGATACCGATCGCGTAGACCGTCTTACTATTTGGAGCAGCGTGACGCAGATTATGTATCAGGCGGCGTTGGGGGTTGCGGCGATAGGGAAGTTATAGCCGCTTTAGGCGGCTGGGTTCGACCTTCGGTGGTAACCGGGGCGCCCAAAAAGCAGGCTGCTGGGAACGTGGCCATGGCCACTTCTGGGAACGCTTCGCTTCTGGGGAAAACACTCAGATTTTGGTACTTGGCAACTCGTTGTGAAACCGAAAGTCTGATCCCATTTGTAGATGTAAGACCAACGGGGCGAGATGGCCCGAGATTCAGAAAAACCTTTAAAACTCAGAACGAAGCGGCCGCCTTTGAGCGGTATATCATCGCGGAACATGCCAACCGCAAACCTTGGCAGGAAGGGCAACGGGACAACAGGCGGCTAACGGAACTCATTAATGTATGGTGGGAACTGCACGGCCAAAGCTTAAAGCGCGGTGAACAGCGTAAAACCTATTTAGAGAATCTGGCCCTCGAAATGGGCGACCCAGTAGCGGCCACCATATCGCCGAAGTTTTACGCCGGGTTTCGCAGCAACCGCCTTACTGAAGTTTCACCCAACACCGTTAACCACGATCTGGCTTACTTCAAGGCCCTATTCAACGAGCTGGCGCGGCTTGGAGAATGGCACCAGCCCAACCCCTTTGCGGATATTCGACGGGTAAAAACCGACGATACCGAACTGGCTTATTTAGAGCTGAATCAGATAGAAGAATTGCTGGAAGCCTTGGATAACTGCCGGGGAAGCCACGCGGGGATTACTGCGAGAGTGTGTTTGGCCACTGGCGCGCGCTGGAGCGAGGCAGCAACGCTAAAAGCCTCTCAGGTGAAAAACAACCGGATTACCTTTGCCAAAACTAAAAGCGGGAGGGTGCGCACAGTGCCAATAGCCCCCGATCTGGCGAAACTGATCAAAATCAACTCGCCACTCGTGAACGGTTACAGTGCGTTTAAGCGAACCGTGAAGAACAAGCTAAATATTGATTTACCTGCCGGGCAGCTCTCGCACGTATTGCGACACACATTCGCGAGCCACTTTGTTATGAATGGCGGCAATATCCTCACCCTTCAGAAAATATTAGGCCATGCGGATATAAAAATGACCATGCGTTATGCGCATTTAGCACCAGAACATTTGCAAGAGGCTGTTCTATATTCTCCATTGAGTACCATAAGCTGAAAGCTAGGAACAACTATCTAATGAAAAATATAAGTCCATATTTAGATAATATACCAATTTATATCAGTCTCTTTGTGGCAATTGGTCTGACTTTCTCCATATTCTACGACTTGATTTTTTTTAATACCCTGGGCTTATCGCTAATCGTAGTCCCCTCAGTCATATCTGACCAACTTCGGCAAACCTTCAATTGGGCTCCCGTAGCCATTTTTGTTTTTGTCTCCTGCGTAGCTATGGTCGCCGGCTTTAGGTCAGGGTTACTAGAAAGCCTCATCAGACAGGTCGACGACAACAACCGATATTTTATAACAGCTAGAGCACTTTACGCTTCAATGGTATTTGCCGTCATCACATTAGTGATAATGCCCGGAGTATTGTTGTTTACTGCCTATCAGAAAGTTGTGTATATACCCGACTACACCGTTCATTGGGATTTCCTCACAAATTCCATTATTTTGTTCACTTTTCTTATGCTGTTGATCGTCGTCAAAGCCCATGACGATATAAAGAAGAAATTGCATTTTACCCCTCTAACTATCGCATTGGGCTCAATACTCTCCGCGACCTGGTGTTGCTTCTGCTTAGCAGTCCACGACGCAATCCATAGTTTTTCGAATTGTTCCAGGGGTATAGAAATTACAAGTTCCGAGCGTGTGACAAAGCCGCTAGTGCTTATGAGGGCATACAATCAACACATACTAGTATGGGATCTATCAAGTGAGAGCTTTAGATTTATTGAGTCTAGCCTCGTAGGGAGCTACTCCCTGTCAAAACAAATCGAGGATAGCTGTGTGGAGGCTCTTGAGAAGATAAAGAGTAAAAAAAATAAAGGTGCCCAAAATGCCAACTCGAAAACATAAGCACAGCTTCTATAAAATTTTCCGCATATTTAGCTGGATATAAAAATGGAAACGACTGATAGCGTAAATATTCAGGTTTGGATTACTGGTCTTATTGCCTTGTCAGCATATATTGGATTAGTTTGGCAGTTCATAGTTTCAAACAGAATCCGTAAACAAGAGGTCGACCGCGATAATTTTACCAGAGACACCACCCAAAACACCCAAATTCTCAGCTTTTTTCAATTTTTAAGAGATTATCAGTCCGAAATCAATAGGTTAAATGTAAGCGCCAATCGAATCACACTCTAGCCAGACTTCAAAAGCAAATGTAACGTAAAGGCTCCATCCAACGAGGAGTCCCCATGCCCAACAAAAAGCACAACTGGCCCCAGCTCTTTGCTGACTATGAGCAATCAGGCCTATCGCAAACAGAATTCTGTAAACAACGCGATATTAATCCCAAGTACTTCAGCTTGAAGCTTTCCAAGCGCAGAGCCTCTGAGGGCAGCCCTTTCGCGAAAGCGATTGTACTACCTGAGGTAGAACACACCAATTGCCTGGTTTTACAAATCGGCCACTGTAAAATTCTCTGCCCCAGCACCATGCCGATTCCTTCATTCGTTGCCCTGGTAAAAGCCTTGGCATGATTCAGTGGCCTGATTCCATTCCCATTTACCTGCATCGCGATCCCGTCGATTTCCGCAAGGCCATCAACGGGCTGGCAGTGATTGTGAGTGATTCCATGGCACTGGATGTGTACAGTTCGGCACTGTTCGTGTTCTGCAATAAAAACCGCTCACAACTCAAGGTACTCTATTGGGATCGTACCGGCTTTGCACTCTGGCAAAAGCGCCTTGAGCGCGATAAATTCAAATGGCCTCGCAAAGATTTGCTCTCAACACTCACGCTCACCCACGAGCAATGGGGCTGGTTACTACGCGGCTTTGATTATCGCGACTTTAAACCACATCACACCCTCCATTTTACCGATGTTGCTTAATCTTTTTTTGTATAATAGGCGCCATGACCGATGCGGCAGCCTTACAAAAAGAGAACGCGTTATTGCGTGCGCAATTAGCGGAGCGCGATGCCCAGATTTCCGTTCTCAACGAGCAGCTTAAAAAGCTCTTCAAAAAACGCTTTGGTGCTTCCAGCGAAAAATCCTCGCCCGATCAGTTGGGCTTATTTAACGAAGCGGAAGAGGTTCTGACCGATGATGTAGCTGAAGCAGAACCAGAAACCACCCCAGTTAAAGGCCATACCCGTACACAGAAGCCACGCGTAAGTATCCCGGATAATTTTCCTCGTGAAGACATTATTCACGATATCCCCGAATCTGAGAAAGTTTGTCCTCACGATGGTAGCACGCTAAAAAATATTGGCAGTGATAATCACGAGCAATTAGACATCGTTCCCGCTAAGGTCACAGTTATCCGCCACAAGCGATTAAAGTATGCCTGCCCCTGCTGTGAGGGCCACATCGTAACAGCCGCTAAACCCAAACAGCCTATCGAAAAAAGTATCGCGAGCCCCGGCTTGCTCGCGTTTATCGCCGTACAGAAGTATGGCGATGCGTTGCCACTGTACCGCCAAAGCGAGATGTTCAAACGCATCGGGATCGAGTTGGATCGCACCAATATGGCCAACTGGATGGTGAAATGTGGCGAGTTGGTTCAGCCCTTGATTAATCTGCTGATTGAGCATCTGCATAAACAGACTTACCTTCATGTGGACGAAACGCCACTACAAGTGCTGGATGAGCCAGGTAAAACCGCTCAGAGCAAAAGTTATATGTGGGTCATGGCTCATGACGGCGAAAAACCCGCGTGTATCTTCCATTATGCGGAAGGTCGCGGCCAACAGGTCCCGGTTAATCTGTTGAGTGCCGAAAACACCGCCATTATGGTTGACGGTTATGAGGGATATCAAAAAGCGTGTAACGACTACGGTATTACGCGCTTAGGTTGCTGGGCGCATGCTCGACGTAAGTTCAAAGAGGCGCAAGATCTCCAGAAAAAGGGCAAAACCGGCAAAGCCGATCAGGCACTGGCTTTTATCCGGCGTCTTTATGCCATCGAAAAACGCATAAAAGACGAACCTCCCGATAAACGCTTCGCGATTCGACACCAAGAAGCCGAGCCCATCCTCAACAAACTCAAAGACTGGATGGAAAAAAGTCTGCACACCGTGCCCCCAAAAACGGCAATCGGTAAGGCGTTGGTGTATCTCAACAATCAGTGGGATCGCCTCATCGCCTATCTGGAGGATGGTCGGTATCCCATAGACAATAACGCCGCTGAGCGCGCCATTAGACCGTTTACCATTGGCCGCAAGAACTGGCTATTTAGTAAAAGCCAAGCAGGGGCTAAAGCCAGTGCCAACCTCTATAGCCTGATCGAAACCGCTAAGGCTAATAAACTCAATATCTACGACTATTTAACGCACGTTTTTAAAGAGCTGCCCAATGCGCGCAGCATTGAGGATATTGACGCGTTATTGCCTTGGAATACCATCCTTGAATAGGGTGGGGTTCGTTTGGCGCTTACGGTTAAATAATCTCCTTTCAAAAACAGAAACAACAGTCTTCAGATGCCATGAATTCTTGGATAGCCTGGAGGAATCGAGCCTTACTAAAGCACAAAAAGCTATATCGCGTTCAGAGGTTACTAAAAAAATAGACGACCTCTGCACTCTAAGAAGCGAAGCTCGCCAACACCTCGCTTTAGAAAGTAATGACGTTCTGAAACAAGTGAAAACTCTCTCCAAGATTGGAAATGAACACCTAGATCTACAACAACTGATCAAACTTTACCTGAACTCATTCGCAGCATGGATACATGCCAATGGACTCTGCGAATCAGTAGAGGAGATCAGACTGCTCACAGAGTCTGCACTCGATATACAGATTAAGCTCACAGGCATTGATGAAGAGAAGAATGAATTGAAGAGAGCGATAAGAGTGGAGTTAGCCGAAAGAAAAGAGGCGATACCAGAAGAGATGGTTGCAAGATTAAAGGAATTTGGAATTGACTGTGGACAGAATGAGGTCAATTCAGAAAAAAAAGGTCAACCCAAAGATTGACCTTTTTTCATAACCTATTGATTTATATAGGTAATATTTGGCTCCGCCTGCTGGGCTCGAACCAGCGACCCAATGATTAACAGTCATTTGCTCTACCAACTGAGCTAAGGCGGAATGGTTTGGGTGGGTGCCAGTTTCTGGCCCTGCCCGAAAAGAGCGCGTATGGTACTTATGCGCCCGAGGGGTGTCAAGCCCTAATATAAATTTTTAACTCTTTGATTTTATTGGGATTTATTTTGGTAGGACCAGGCGGATTTGAACCGCCGACCTCTACCATGTCAAGGTAGCGCTCTAACCAACTGAGCTATGGTCCTATTTTATCCCGCATCGCGAGGGCGCGTATTGTATAGAGGAAGTTGGTCACTCGCAAGCAGCAAAGGCCGGGGCTTTGGGGCTATTGCAAGCAGATCAAAATATAATGGATTTTCAAGGCCTTAGTGCCGTCACATGCCCTTTAAAAGCGCGCATTTATGTGGCTGTACACGCCTATTCTGCTAGAATGGCGGCCTGATGCAATCGCGCGGGATTGGGGGCGCGCTACCATCTCGGGTGATTCTGCCACGCCGCCAGGGCACAAAGAGCGGAACATCCATAAAATCATAAGCCCAACACAATAGGGCCCGGAGTGAAATTTGAGTATTCTCCCTCAAATTTTGTTGTTCTTTCACGCCACTTGAATAACTAAAAAATGAATACACAATCAGACAAACTTTCCGTTTTGGAAAAGATCGGTTATAGCCTGGGAGACCTGGCAGCCAATCTGGTTTTCCAAACACTGGTCACTTATATCGTTTTCTTCTACACCGACGTATACAAGTTAGGCGCAGGCGCTGCGCAAACTGTCATTTTTTGGTGTGGCATATTGGGTGGTGTTGTTTTCGCGCCCATTATGGGGATGATCGCCGACCGCACCAACACGCGTTGGGGTAAATATCGCCCCTGGGTATTGTGGACCGCCCTGCCCTTTGCGCTCATGATTTTCCTCACCTTTACCACACCCGATTTAAGCCCTACCGGCAAAATCGTCTACGCCTTTGGCACCTATTTACTGCTGGTAACGCTGTATTCCGCCAATAACCTGCCTTATGCCTCGCTGAGCGGTGTGCTAACCGGCAATATGGCTGAGCGCAACAGTTTATCGGCGTATCGCTTTGTGGCGGTGATGGTGGCCCAGTTTATTATTCAGGTTCTCATGCTTCCCATTATTCTAATGGCTGGCAAGGGCGACCAAGCGCTCGGCTTTAAAATGGTTATGACCGTCTTTGCCGTCGCAGCCGTTATCTGCTTCGTAATTACCTTTCTTACCACCAAGGAACGCGTTGTGGTGGTTCAGGAAAACGACACAAAAATCGCCGACGACCTGCGCGATTTGCTTCGCAATGTGCCCTGGTTAATTATGCTGGGCGTGGTTATTTTGGTGTTTATTACACTCGCCTTAAAAGGCGGCATGTACATTTATTACTTCAATAATTACGTGGATGAAGCAGCTCTCACGGAATTCCTTACCGGTATTGGTTTCTACTCATTTATCGATTGGTTGACCGCGGTGTTCGCTAGCTTGGGCTGGCATTTTGAATGGCCCCGCGAAGCAACTGCATCGGGCTATGGTCTGTTCAATGGTGGCGGCATTATTCTAATGATTGTGGGGATTGGTTTTTCAAAACCTCTGGCCGACCGTTTCGGTAAGCGCAACATTTATATGTTGTTCCTCACCATTTCCACGATTTTTATCCTGGCCTTTATCGCCTTTCCAAAAGACGCTATCGGCGCGATGTTTATCTCGCAAATTCTGCATGGCTTCTTCTACGGTGTTTCGATTCCGCTGATGTGGGCAATGATTGCCGACGTGGCCGACTACTCTGAATGGAAAAATAATCGTCGCGCAACTGCGATTATTTTCTCGGCCAGTATTCTCGGCTTGAAAGGTGGCCTTACATTGGGAAGTACCATTGCTTCCATGATTCTGGAAAATTACGGTTATAACCCTGACCTGCTGGTGCAAAGCGAAACCACGGTACAGGGAATTCGATTGGCGATTAGTCTGTATGCCGCGATACCGTTTTTCCTGGCTGCAGGTTGCCTGTTCTTCTATGAAATTAACAAGCGCATGGAAACCCAGATTGAATCAGACCTGGCAACTCGCCGAACTGCTACAATCTAACCATTCGCTCGTATCTTTTATGCCGGGTCGCAAACTTTTGCGGCCCGTTTTCCTATTCACAATTTAACCGAAGGTTATACAGCCCCATGGCCGATGAAGAATACACACAACTCGATTTTGACGAAGTAAATGCCAAAGCCATCTCGCAACCACTGGTTAACCATATTTACACTGCGGACCCTTCTGCCCATGTGTTCGACGGCAAGATTTACATTTATCCGTCGCACGATATAGACGCGGGCATTCCTTTCAACGACAACGGCGACCATTTTGGGATGGAGGATTACCACGTAATCTCCATGGACAATCCAGAATCCGAAGCCGTCGATAATGGCGTAGCGCTGCATGTCAAAGACGTGCCCTGGGCGGAACGTCAGATGTGGGCGCCGGATGCCGCCTGTAAAAACGGCAAATATTATCTCTACTTCCCCGCAAAAAAAGCCGATGGTATTTTCCAAATTGGTGCTGCTGTGAGCGATTCCCCAGTTGGGCCCTTCGTCGCTCAGCCGGAAGCCATTAAAGGCAGCTTCACTATCGACCCAGCAGTTTTTGCCGATGACGATGGCGAGTACTACATGTACTTCGGTGGAATTTGGGGTGGTCAGTTGCAAAACTATCGCAACAACACCTACAACGAGGCCAACGAAGAACCTGCGGATGACGAGCCCGCGCTAGGCCCTATTGTTGCCAAAATGAGTGACGACATGCTGGAGTTCGCCGAAGATCCGCGCGAGATCACCATTCTCGATGAAGACGGCAAACCACTGCTCGCAGGCGACCACGATCGCCGCTTTTTTGAAGCGTCTTGGATGCATAAATACAACGGCAAATACTACTTCAGCTACTCCACCGGCAATACCCATTATCTGTGCTATGCCACCGGCGACAGCCCCTACGGCCCCTTCACCTACGGCGGCCGCATCATGAACCCGGTGGTCGGCTGGACCACTCACCACTCCATCTGCGAATACCAAGGTCGCTGGTTCCTGTTCTACCACGACTCAAGCCTCTCAAAAGGCATTACCCATTTGCGCTCTGTGAAAATGGCAGAGATTCAATATGATGATGAGGGGAAGATTGTTACTTTGAATCCTTATCGGGATTAATCAAAGGGGCAGACCAAAGGTTTTTAACCTTTGGTGGCTTCTGGGAGCGCGGCCAAAGCCGCTGCTGGGAACGCCGCTTTCGCGGCTTCTGGGGGCGGTCGCTTTCGCTCCCTGCTAGGGACAAGCTAAAAGTTCGCACAGCGAACATTCCCAGTAGCAACCCTAGTTGCGCACCCAGCAGCCCGCTCTGCGGGCGTTCCACGCAAGCAAACTTTGCGTTTGTTTAACAGCGATTAAAAGCTTTGCTTTTAGTCGCTGTTAAACAAATCCCTCGTATAAACCTTCTCAGCGACATCTCGAATATCATCCACCATGCGATTGGCGACGATGACATCGCTTTCGGCTTTGAAAGCTTCGAGGTCGTTCACTACGCGACTGTTGAAGAAGTCTTTTTCCTGCAACACCGGCTCATACACGATAACTTCGATACCTTTGGCTTTAATGCGTTTCATCACGCCCTGAATGGACGAGGCGCGGAAATTGTCTGAACCGGCTTTCATAATCAGGCGGTACACACCAACAATTTTGGGGCTTTTGCGAATGATGGAATCCGCAATAAAATCCTTACGGGTGCGGTTGGCATCTACAATGGCTCCAATCAGATTGTTGGGTACTTCATGATAGTTGGCCAGCAATTGCTTGGTGTCTTTGGGCAGGCAATAACCACCATAACCAAACGACGGGTTGTTGTAGTGGCTGCCGATTCTAGGGTCGAGGCACACACCTTCGATGATTTGCCGGGTGTTTAAGCCATTCATTTCTGCATAGCTGTCCAACTCGTTAAAATAAGCCACACGCATGGCCAGGTAAGTGTTGGAAAATAACTTAATGGCTTCGGCTTCGGTCGAATCGGTAAACAGTATTTGTATATCCGTTTTCACCGCGCCTTCTGCCAGCAAACCTGCAAAGGTTTTGGCGCGCTCAGATTGCTCGCCAACAATAATGCGCGACGGATGCAGGTTATCGTAGAGCGCTTTGCCTTCGCGCAGGAATTCTGGCGAAAAGATGACCTGCTCGGTGCCTAATTCCTCTTTGATTTTTCGGGTGAAGCCAACGGGCACGGTAGATTTCACCACCATGGTCGCGGTGGGATTGATGGCCGTTACGTCCTTAATCACCGCCTCAACCGAACGGGTATTGAAATAATTGGTTTCCACGTCGTAATCGGTCGGCGTGGCAATGATCACAAAATCTGCCCCTTGGTAGGCCGCGTTTTTGTCCAGTGTTGCAGTTAAATTCAATGGCCGGTTGGCTAAAAAATCTTCGATTTCAGCATCCACAATCGGCGACTTTTTAGTGTTGATTAAATCCACCTTCTCGGCGATTAAATCCAATGCGACTACCTCGTTATGCTGTGCCAACAATACCGCGTTGGACAAGCCCACATACCCTGTACCTGCAACAGCTATTTTCATAGTACGACCTGTGTTAACCATGGAACGAAACTCGAATTCTACCCCAGTTGGAGTGACGGAAACACTTAAAAAGGATGTCGGAATAATTAACGACTTCAGCCGCCTATAGCGGCTGGAACGGTCGGAACCCTCCCTTCTGGGAACGCTTCTCTGCTGGGCACGCAACAAATGTTGCTTCTGGGAACGTTGGCTGTACGAACTTCTAGGTTGCAGCTTCCCCAGCAGGGAGCGCCAGCGAGCCGCTCCAGAAGGTGGAGAAGGTGGCGTTCCTAGAAGTGGTGTAGCCACGTTCCCCGAAACCACGCGCCTGTGGCGCGTCTTGTTCTTTTTCCCTAAAATGCCCCGACAAATTTCCGAAAAGCAGTAGGTTTCAATGAAATTCTTAGTGACTGGATCAGCTGGGTTTATTGGCTCGGCAACATGCAAACGATTGCTCGAACAAGGCCATGATGTTATCGGCCTGGACAACCTTAACAGCTACTACGACCCCGCCTTAAAACAGCACCGCCTGGAAAGCATTACTCCCTTTGAAAACTACCAACAGGTCACTATGGACCTGGCAGACCGCGATGGTGTTGCCAAGCTATTTAAAACTGAAAAATTCCAAAGGGTGATTCACCTCGGGGCGCAAGCTGGGGTGCGCTATTCCATTGAAGCGCCGTTTGACTATATCGATGGCAATGTGGTGGGCACCATGACGATTCTCGAGGGTTGCCGCCACAATGATGTCGAGCATTTGGTGTATGCCTCATCCAGTTCCGTATACGGCATGAACCCCAAGATACCCTTTTCTGAAAGTGACAATGTCGATCACCCGGTATCGCTTTACGCCGCCACGAAAAAATCCAACGAGCTGATGGCGCACGCTTATTCCAAACTCTACAGCATTGCAACAACCGGTCTGCGCTTTTTTACGGTGTACGGTCCGGCGGGTCGCCCGGATATGGCCCCTTGGTTGTTCACCGAAGCCATCTTAAATAACCAGCCTATTAAGGTATTTAACGAAGGTAAAATGCAGCGCGACTTTACCTATATCGACGATATCGTAGAAGGCGTTATTCGCATTCAAAACGTTATTCCGCAAGCCAACGACAACGACGATTGCAGTAATCCAGCCACCAGCAGCGCGCCTTATCGCGTGTTTAATATTGGCAATAACAACCCGATTGAACTGGCAACCTTTATTGATGCGATCGAAAAAGCCTGCGGCCGCGAAGCGGAGAAAATTATGCTTCCCATGCAACCTGGAGATGTGAAACGCACGTACGCCGATATCGATTCCCTGGTTGCCGCCACGGGGCATTCACCGTCGGTGGATATCTACGATGGTATTGCGAAATTTGTGGACTGGTATCGCCACTTCAAGAACCTGAACTGAGCCCGCAGTAAGGTCTAGTGGCACAAAACCTGGCGTAACTCACGGCGCAAACCCTTGGCGGAAGTTTCAACTCACTAGGGGGCCAATATGCGCGTTTTGTTTATCGAGCGATAGCAAGTGTCACGACCACAACACATTGGAATGGCAATATTTAGCCGAATAGGTTAGATTACTCACGAGCCTGTTAACACTTATTTATCCAGCTCTCGCTAATAGCAACACCCATTAGGCATTGCAGCGCTCGAGAAAGGGCCGTTGCGCGGCCCGGTGGCCCCAAGGGTTGATCGCTAAAAGCGGCTATTCGTCGTTACTCGTCGCTCATTTAAGGGGTTAAACCGCGCTCTTCGTGACTAAACTCGCTTTTTTGGCGAGCAACAGCAGCGAATAAATTAGTGTTAACTGGCCCTAAAAAAGATAACTAAAATAAAGTTTAGCGCCTGTCCATTCCCTATGAATAACCTTGCTTCCCAACTTATGGGCGGGGTTCGTACCTCATTGCGAACACTCCGCCGCTACGACATTGCAATTCTTTTAAGTTTCGCGTCGATAATCGCGCTGTACCTTTGGCTCTCGCCCATTCGTGTGCACGACCTCACCCTGAGAGATTCTCTCTTTCCCTTTAAAGGGGAATTTGAAATACATAACTCTTATCGCCCACCCGGCAACGGCACCCCGGTGCGTAAACTTATCCATCGCGCCAAGTTCGAGTACAACGCGTTCAGCCAGGATGTTATTCATATTCGTACTCTGGATTGCGCAGAATACGTGAAACTCAACGGCAGAAACCTGCTCCCTAGACTGACGTCCGGGCACCTTTGTAACGATTACAGCGGCGCTTATTTCGATATCTCCGATATTGCGGTTCCCGGAACCAACCAGCTCGAAATTAAAACACGCCACACACGCCCGAAACACATCGTATTCTTTGGGTTTGATGTGAGTTCGGCGAACCTGGCTTCGCCCACTTATCTGGCGCTGGTATGCCTGCTGGTTGTTATCCTGTTCTACTGTGTTTTCAGCCGCTTGGTTCATTCACAGCTTCCGATATACGCGCTGGCAATCCTGCTGGTGGCAATTCTGTTTCGCGTTTATCTGGTATCCAACACCCACGCCTTGCAGCGCTCTCACGATGTATACGGGCACATCGAATACATGGATATCCTGATCGAAAACAAAGCTCTACCCAAGAAAGAGCAGTGTTGGAGCTGCTATCACCCGCCCTTTTATTTCGGGACCATGGCAACCGCCAAGGCGCTGCTCACCAAGGTGGGGCTTACCGAATTCGACACACATAAAACGCTTATGCTGGGCTCGGTTGCGAGCGCTGCGTTTTGTCTTTATTTTGGCTTTCTTACCATCCTGCGTTTTTTCCGCTGGCCGGCTATGCAGATATTCTCAATGAGCCTGTTTGCATTTTTGCCCTCAAGCACCATGCACAGTATTGCCATCAACAACGACCAGTGGATGTTTACCCTGTTCACTATTGCTTTTTACTATTTTGTGGTGTGGTGGCAAACCAAGACACTCCGTTATTATTACATCAGCCTCATTTTTGCCTCGCTTTCTATTTTAGTGAAAGCAAACGGTATTGTGATGTTCGCCTTATTGGGTTTCTTCGCACTCGGCTACGCGGTTTCCCGTTATCACCAGTTTTTCACAATGGTGAAAAACTTCACGCCCGCGGTTGTGATTATGGGTATTGCCTTACTGATCAACCCCATTATCGATAAAACTCTGCGACCACCCAACGAGCACCCTTCCAACGGCTCTATTATTTCCAATGCTGGCGGCCTCAACCCAGCGCTCCAGGTTGGCAATGAAGCCCGAAATTACTTGTACTTCGACCCCGTAGAATTTGTTAACCACCCATTTGTACATCCGCTTGATGACGGAACCGGGCGACAGTTTTTTTGGACCGCACTGCTTAAAACAGCGCTGTATGGCGAGTTTCGTGATGAACATATTTATAACGCGGGCAGCCCGATTCGCAAAGCGGTTGCCCCAATTTCCAGCGTTGCGTTTTTAATACTGCTGTGCTTTGTGATCGTACACGCCTTCCTTATGCGTCGCGACAACATGAGCCGCTATGGGCCTCTCTATGCGTTAATTGTGACCTGTCTGGCAGCGCTTATTATTATCAGAAGCTTGATTCCATCGTTTCCAATTAACGACTTCCGCTATATTTGGACGATTATGATCGCCCCATGTGTTTTGGTACCTCTCGCCGTAGACAGCTGCTGGCAAAACAACAGGCCGATGCTTGCCTACATTGGCTATGGTGCCATGACTGCATCTGTTGTGGTGAGCATTGTGTTTTGCCTGTCGATGCGTTAGCAGGCTTTGAAAAACCCATTTTCGCCCGGCAAATAATACCATCAGAATAATCTATTTATTTGCCGGTTATATCGCTTACTCTTCTTTAATACTTACTTGGTCGGTGTTGTAAAGTTTTCCAAGAAAACGGAACAGACCGACAGTACCGTGCCCCGAACCCGTGAGCTCGTAACGGCCGTCATCAAGCTGAATAATATTACCCGATAAACTTTGCTCAGATATTCGCTTGGGCACAGCTCCGCCTTTATAAACAAAATTGTCCACAAAGGCTTTTTCCAGTTGATCCAGATTTTTTGGCCCACTGGCCAATTCATTCATCACAAAAACACTGATGCTGCGGTCGACAATGGTGGGTATTAACGCGAAATAGGCCAGGTTAACCACGCAGGCAAAAGACAGTAAGATCAAATTCATATCGGAAGCCCATTTACGCCACACCAGCAGCCCCGCAATTAAGCCGGTGGCAATGAAAATATAGAGCACACCGTTATACAAATAGGGCAAGCCATCGATCGCCGCGACATTAATAAATAGCAATGAAAATGCCTGAATTACTGCGGCCATAACCGCGAGCCACAGGTAAGATTGTAGAAGTGGTATAAAACGTTTCATAAAGCTTCAGGTTCCTTCAGGATTTTAGATGATAGAGGAATTGTTTGACCTTTAATGATGGCAGCGAGCGCGACACAACCAATGGCAACAGCCAGCCAAAGTGTGCAGCCTCTGGATATCAGCGCAGAAAGTATTGCGGCGTTTTGGTCGACACCCACATTTTGCAACAACCACGACAGCGAACCTTCGGTAACGCCAACACCTCCAGGAATCATCGATACGGCACCAACGAAAAGCCCCGCGCAGTAAATGCCAATGGCTTTGAATATTTCAATATTTTCAGAGAACAAAGCCACAATACAGAAAAATCCGATACCCTGTGACAACCACGCAAAAAAACCCAACGCAACATAACCCGCAAGAGGCTTTGGCCTGAGCGCAAGCATGGCATGACGGATGATGCTTAACACACGAGACAATAATTTTGGCAAGCGCTGTTCGGTTCCTGGAGGGAATTTTTTAACAATGAATATTCCAAGCAGCGAGAGAAACGCCAGCGCCACCACAAAAATGCACAATGCGAGTAAGGGCGTTCCATAGAGTAAGGTCGCGAGAACGCCCACCACAATCAAATCCAGAGAGCGCTCTATCACAAATGCTGAGATACTGGTTTGTATGGGAACCTCAGCTTGAAGCAGGAACGCAGATCGTATGGTTTCGCCGCTCTTGCCAGGCGTCATGGTAAGCGCAAACCCAGAGAGGTAATAAATCAAATCATTCTTAATCGGGAGCCTATAACCCAGCTGTTTTAAAATAAGTCGCCAGCGAATAAAGCGCAACAAATAACTCAATAAAGAAAGCGCAATCGGAAGGGAAAGATCTGCCAGGGTAAAAGTAGAAATCTTCTCTTTAAGATCGTTACTATCCGGAGACAGGCTAATAAGGTAGGCATAAACCACAACTCCGAGCAGAACAATTAAAGCGATCACCCGAAGAACGTTATTTAAAGATGTGTTAGCCATGCGCTTAGAGAGTTGATTGTGAATGCGGTCAACAACCCGGTGACGATACCTCCGAGTATTTCAACAGGCGTGTGCCCTATTCGTTCGCGTAATGGCTGTTGGTTTGGCGTCAGCTTATTCAGGCGTTGCGCGTGGCTGGCCACTTTCATTCTTAAACTGGTAGCATCGAGAATAACAATAAAGCAAAGCGCAACGGCAACACCAAAAGCCGGCGCATCAATACCCTCTTTTATGGCAATCAGCCAGGCAATGCTGCTTACAATGGAGGTGTGGTTACTTGGAAAGCCACCATACCCAATTTGCTTGAAAGCGGCGCCCCTGGCTCGAATGGAATTAACGGCAAATTTCGCACTCCCCGCAATAAGCCAGGCAAAAAACGGTGTTACCAGGTAGGAAAAATCCATGGCTTAGCTCGCCGTAACAATAATGTAGGCGCAGCTCGCAGCCCATAACACAACCGTCATACCCAACTGCCAATCTGAATAGAGGGCATCGGTTGGCGATTCACCCATATCAAGCTGGTCGACGGAATACCAATAGCGGTACAAACCATAAATAACAAAGGGAATAGTTGCAGCCAACTCTGAGCGTTCCGACAAAACGAATAGGCTGTAAAAAACCAGTGCTCCCATGGAAGACATCTGGGCGTATTTATCGACAAGCTCTACGGAATATTTATCCAGCACTTTTCTGCCAGCCGAACCAGAACCTGTTAATTCTTTTTTTCGTTTCACAGAAGCCAAAAACAAAGCCAGGCACAATGTGGTCACAAACATCCAGGTAGATACTTCAACATTAATACCCATGGCACCCGCATATACCCGCAAAACAAAGCCCGTCGCAATGGTAAAAATGTCAATTACCGGCTTGTGTTTCAGGTAGAAGGTGTAAAGAAGATTTATAAAAAAGTAAACAATAATTATTGGCAATGCAGCTGAAAGTATGTAGCCACCCACAAAGAGAAATGCCACCAATATTACAAACAGAATGATCGCCGCTGGCTTAGACACAGCACCGGAAGCTAGTGGTCGTGTTTTTGATTTAACCGGGTGGAGACGATCTTTTTCTATGTCATGATAGTCGTTAATAATGTATACGGCTGATGACGCGATACAAAAAAATACAGTGGCTATTACAGCGTCGACAATGGCCGAAGTGTTGGTTAAGTTTCCCGAAAAAACCAGCGGGGAAAGCACAAAAAGGTTCTTAATCCACTGTTTGGGTCTTAATATGGCCAATAAACCCAGGCCCCTTTTCATAAAGGAGGTATCGTTATTTTTATTCATGTTATTGATCGCAAACTTAAGGTGCGTTATTTAAATTATTATTAAAATAGGTATCATCAGCGCACTTTCAGATTTTCGTGGTCGAGGAACGTCCTACTTTGGTATATTATGTGCTTTTCATAATAAAAATAATGAACTAGTAGTAGGTAAGTTTAGAAATTAACAAACTGCCTCTCAGACGATGGTATGTAAATGGCTTCTATCATTGAAAAAACACTAATAAAAGTTTCAGCCGCCGTACTCTATAACCTACAAACCCAGCATTCTATCTTTTATAAGGTTGATGTGCCAGAACTAGAGCGCTTTGTGCTGCAGATCCACGCCTCTGCGCCGGCCCACATAAAACTTGCTTTGGGTGCGCTATCTTTCTACATCAACATGCTCGGCATACTGTTATTTTTTAAACCTGCTTCCTCCCTCAACCTGAAACAACTCAATGGCCTGGTCAATATCATGGATGCCAGCTCCATTGGCGCACTCAGAGCCTACTCCCGGTTCATGTATAACATTGTGGCTTTAGGCGCCTTGTCGGAGAATCCTCATGTTTCTTGAGTCCGTCGCCCAGTTAAAAAATCGCTACGATGTGTGCGTGGTTGGCGGTGGGCCGGGCGGCATGCTCTCGGCGACTCTGCTCGCCGAAAGCGGGCTTAGCGTATTGTTAATCGAAAGGGGCGGCTACACACCCCAAAAAAACACCGTGCCATTCGGCGCGGCAGAGCTGCGCGACCGTTACAAAAACGCCGGTATCACTGCAATGCTGGGCACCCCAACCATAAATTACGTTGAAGGCAGTTGCCTGGGTGGCGGCAGCGAAGTAAACAGTGGCCTGTACCACCGCCTATCAGAGCCGGTGATTGAACGCTGGAGCAAATCGCATCAAATAGAATCGCTAAGCTACCAAGCACTACTACCCGAAATAGAGACACTGGAAAAAGAACTGGGAATCTGTAACCTTCCTGGCGATGCCTCAAAACCCTCATTAAAACTGGCCGAAGGTGCCGGTAAAATGGGCTGGAATTGCATGGAAGTACCGCGTTGGTTTGAGTACGACAAAGCCTCGACATCCGAGCGCCCGATCGGCACACGAAGATCGGCAAGCGAAGTCTACCTGGAACGCTTTTTTAATGCCGGAGGCAGCATATTACTCAACACCAAAGTCGATTTAATAAAGCTCGCAGCAAATGGCGACTGGAATTGCGAGTGGCTGTGTGATGGCCAGCGGCAATCTGTGTGCTCGGAATATTTATTTCTCGCCGCAGGTGCAATTGACACGCCCTTTCTCCTCATTAAGAGCAAACTTGGAAGCAACATTGGTACAAGCCTGGCAATTCACCCAACCGTTAAGGTTATGGCCAAATTCGCTGACCCCATTAATAGCGCAGGTGTCGGCGTACCTGTACATCAGGTTAAAGAATTCGCACCCGACTATTCGTTTGGTTGTGCGATAAGTTCGCTACCGTTTCTGGTGGTACAAAGCATGTCGCGCGATGACCTGCCCACCCGCGAAATTGTTGACGAGTGGCAGCACTTTTTCACTTATTATGCAATGACCGGAGGCGGTCGTGGCCGTATCAGAAAGCTGCCGTTATTCCCCGACCCTGTTGTACAGTACAAGCTAAGCCAGCAAGACCTTCAACTCTTGGCGAAGGCGGCTCGCGACCTATGTCGCTTGCTACTTGCTGCCGAGGCAACGGACCTGCACGTAAGCGATAGATCCATCGACAAAATTTCGAGGGCCGACCAATTAATCAATATTCCATCGGCGTTAAACAAACGTGATGCAGAGTTGATGACCATTCATGTCATGGGTGGCTGCCCAATGGGAGAAGACCGCACCCTGTGCGCCAGTGATTCCTGGGGGCGCCTGCATGGGCTTGAAAGGATTTATATTGCCGATACATCACTGTTTCCAGGGGCTTCCGGGAGCAATCCACAAGGTGCCATGATGGCGCTAGTGCGACGAAATGTGAACAAATTCATAAGCGAGATTTGAACATGCTAGATCAATATAAAACAATAATTGTGGTAGGCGCAGGAGGCTGGTTGGGGCAAGCCGTTTTAAGAGGCTTACTGAATGGCATTACCGGCCGAAGCGATTTACCCGGCGTGTCTGAAGCAACAAAAATAATTGCCGCAGATCTGCCTAATGCTTTATCCGCTTTGGAAAACCAGAGTGAAAGCGTAGAAAAAATTGCAGTTGATGTGTGTGACAGCAGCACTTATGAAAAACTGAACGAGCACGCCGAAAATGCCCTTATTATCCATGCAGTAGGTATTATTCACCCGAAACAGGTTAAGCAGTTTTTCGACGTTAATCATAAAGGCAGCGTAAATTTCCTGCGTCACATGGCCGAGCAAGGTGCGCAACGCGCCGTGGTAATGTCATCAAACTCTCCCATTGGTACCAACCCTTACCCAGAACATGTATTTGATGAAAAAAGCCCCTATAACCCCTATATGGGCTACGGCAAGTCTAAAAGATTACTTGAGCAAAGCCTGTTACAAGAAAGCTATGCCATGGAACTTGTTATTATCCGTGCTCCCTGGTTTTATGGCTTAAATCAGCCGGCCCGGCAAAAAGAATTTTTTGAAATGATCCGAAACGGTAAGGGCCCGATCGTAGGCAGTGGTAATAATCGCCGCTCGATGGTATTCACCGAAAACCTTGCCCAGGGCATTATTTTGGCGGCCGACAAGCCCGGAATTAATAAAGAAATTTACTGGATTGCCGACGAACGCCCCTACACCATGAACACCATTATCGATACTGTAGAGCGATTAATGGACGATGAATTCAAGCTGCAGTGTAAGCACAAGCGCTTACGGCTTCCAGGTCTTGCCGCTGAAGTAGCCTACCTGGTTGACGCAAGCATGCAGGCGCTTGGCCTCTATCACCCAAAGATTCACGTGTTATCGGAAATGAATAAAACCATTGCTTGTACAGTGAGCAAAGCAAAAAAAGAATTAGGCTATACACCTCAGGTCGCGTTGGAAGAAGGTATGCGGCAAAGTTTACAAGAGTTATACGGATAATAATAAAATGAAAAACAAAGCATTAATTACGGGCGGCGCGGGCTATTTTGGTTCTTTGCTGCTGCGTAAACTCCTCGAAAACAATTACGAATGTGCGATATTCGACCTTAACGATGCCGATGACCGCCCTAAAGAAGTCGAGTTTATTCAGGGTGATATTCGTGATTACGATGCGATTCTTGCGGCCTGCAAGGGTGTGAATGTGGTCCATCACAATGTTGCACAGGTGCCACTGGCCAAAGACAAAGAGCTGTTCCACAGCGTAAATTACGACGGCACAGAAAATTTATTGCGCGCAGCGCTCGAAGCTAGGGTTGGCAAAGTAGTCCACACCTCGTCGTCTGCAATATTCGGCATTCCCGATAAAAACCCCGTTACTGAAGAAACACCAGCCAAGCCTGGCGAAGCCTACGGTAAAGCAAAGTACGAAGGCGAGCTATTGTGTCACACTTATGTGGAAAAAGGTCTGGATGTCTCGATTGTGCGCCCCCGAACAATTATGGGCCACGGTCGCTTAGGTATTTTCCAAATCCTATTCGAGTGGATTTATGAAGGGGCGAATGTTCCCGTATTTGGTAAAGGCGATAACATTTATCAATTCGTGCACGCCGATGACCTGGCGGATGCGTGTATTCTTGCAGGTGAACGCCTGGGAAGCGAAACCTATAATTGTGGCGCTGAAAAATTCGGCACAATGAGAGAGGTTTTGGAAGCGCTCTGTCGCCATGCGAATACCGGATCTAAAGTATCCAGTGTTCCTATGACGCCCACGGTAATTGGCATGAAGCTTACCAGTGCAATAGGGCTTTCACCCTTGGGAGCCTATCATTCCCTGATGTATGGTAATTCCATGTATTTTGACATCACAAAGGCGAAGCAACAGTTGGGTTGGCAGCCGCGATACTCCAACGAACAAATGTTTATAGACAGTTACGAATGGTACCTCAAACACCGCCAGGAAGTGCTGAATTCAACAACCGGCAGCCATCACCGCAGAGGCGTTAAACAAGGCGTATTGGGCATAGTGAAAAAACTTTTATGATACAGAGTATTCCCAGTGCCTGGCTGTTTGTTGCCGTTGCGGGCTTGCTTTCGACATTAGGCAATCTTTGTTTAAAAAAAGCCACCGTCACATCCGGTGACGCCAGTTTTTTAGCCATGATTTTTCAGCCCTATTTTATTGGCGGCATGTGTTTTTATGGCATGAATGTTATTTTATTTGCTACCGCGCTTAAAAGCCTGGATGTTTCCAAAGCTTACCCCGTCCTCGCAGCAATTGGTTTCTCCACCTTATCGATAACGGCAGCGATTGTTTTTAGAGAGAGTTTGTCTTTAACAAATTACCTGGGGCTGCTGGTTATACTTGTTGGTATAACCATGGTTGCGCTTTAACCAACAGTTAACTATGTAAGCGGCTAAATAGTTTTATACGTCGTTTTCAACGGCAGGCTGCAGACTCTTGCGACCGTAGAGATACCACTTGCCTCGCTTCTCTATTAGCACAATATCTTTGGATGCGGGGAAGAGATAATCTCTACGCTTATCGCTTCTTACCAAGAAATAATCATACAGTTCGCCACGATGCTTACTCCACTTGAACTCCCTCGCATTCCAAGGTGAGGGCCATGGCCAGGTTCTATGCTTATAGCGCACTGGCACACCGTAAGCGTGAGGGTCGTGGGTAAAACTGAAAATCACCTCGCCGCCTTTCTCTGCTTGGTACCACATACCGTAGTGCACATAAGCTGGTGAAAAATTCAAGCGCGAATCGGTATAGAATATGAGCGATTGTACCATTTTACCCGGCGCCATCTTTTCGAGTATTGCCGTGAAATTTTTATCGTTTTCTTTAAACGACGCAAACAAGGCATAATTACTCGCGAGAATTAAATAGGTTGCCAAAAAACCACTGGCAGCCCCTATATGCGCATACCAATTAATGGACTTCGGCGCGCCCTGCTCTTTGGGTTTTCTTTGTTCATAAACAAACAAAGCAAAGGGCAGAAGGAAAACCGCAAAACGACAATACACATAGAAAGTATTCAAAATAGCATACGGAACCAGCATAAACATGGAAACGCAGTACAACAGAGGCAACCAACGGCGTATATCCCGCGACAATTTAGCACCTAAAAAAAGCGGCCAAACCAACAAACACAAGGTAATAACCACGTAATCGAGAAGATTGCCCCGCCCAATCGCAAAACCAAATAACTCTTTTACCCGGTCTAGATGTTTGCCAGAATCCGAACGCTGGTTGAACATATCAACCATATAGTTAACTTCGCGGCTAATAAGATTTACAACTTCCTGAACGTAGTACCCTTCTTGCACAGGTGGTGAAGCGGTATTTCCGAAGCCACCGGAAATAGACAACCAATATGCAGCGAGTGGCGCAATAAGGAGAAATGCTGTGGTTTTATCAACCGTGCTTTTAAAGCCGTTGAACATGAAAATGATAAGAGGCGTTGCGCAAATGGCAATTGCCCACACCATGAAATGGGAAAAGAACAGTAACAGCGAAAATAAGAAAGCAGCGACATACCATTTGGCCGTTATTTTAGCGCGCGCATAGGCCAGCACGAACACGAAAAAAAACATCGAGATTGCACAGCCCACAACGAAGCTATAAAAGCCCCAATAAAACGCAAAACTGTAGCTGGCGGGGAAACAAATGAGTGACCAATAGCGATTGCCGCCAAGTTGTTTGTTTACATAATAGGCTCCAATAGGAAAAGTTAACGCGCATAAGGTGAGCACAATTTTTATCGAGGTAATGATAGAAAAGATTTGTGCCAGAAATATCGTTAAACCATAGGCAACCAGGTAGGGAGTAAACCAATTTATTCGGTAATCATCCTGATAATTTTCGTAATTTAGTATGATTTGAATTTGGCCGGCGTGATCGGCCAAATCCCCTAGTGGCAGGTAGTGCAAGCTCCAAATGGGGAGAATCATAAAAACGGAAAAGAAACCGAATACGCCCCAAAACAGCACATCCACTCTATTTGCCATTCCCCATTGCCACAGATCTACTAATTTAGAGTTTGCTGGAGGCGCTAAAGCTGGGGCTTGTTCTGTTAGCGTGGCAGAGTCATCCATCGATTTCATGTCTCCTTGAGCAGATTGTGCGTTATTTTCGAACTCGCGAGACAAATCGCTTACTTCTTGTGCATCATGCATAGCGAATTTTTAACTTCATAAATTGTGAGGGCATTAACATTATAATATCGCCGAATGTGCGTTTAATGCTATACGACATAAGGCTGATAATGTAGAGAAAATGTACCTGCTCGACGAAAACATTTTTTGCAAAATCACATTTTCCACACACCCATCATTTATACATAACAACAGATAATTAAAGGTCTCCTTTCTCCAGCTAAGCACGACGATTCTTGTAGCCCCCGGCCACAGACCAAAATTAACGACCCAGTTGACCCATCAATCGGGCAAATAAACGTGCATTTGCCTTCCTATCGTCTCACCGAGTTTAGTAAAGCACTTTGCGAGTGCGCTCCGAGCATGACTATCACCATGCACAATTCGAATTTCCCGTGGCCTATGCCGCATACGTTTTACAAAACTAACAAGATTTTCCTGGTCGGCGTGGGCACTGTAACCCGAGATGCTTGTGACATCGGCCTTAATTAAATAGCGCTTACCCTCAATTTCGAGCCAGCCGTTTTTTTCACCGTCTCGCAACGGCCCGTATTTTTGAATGATGTGGCCGTAGGTTCCACGAGCCTGATAGCCCACAAACAGTACTGCGTGACGCGCATCTTCAAGCATAGCTTTGAGGTAATTCAATATTCTGCCACCGCTGGCCATTCCACTCGCTGCAAGTACGATGGCGGGCCTGCCACTCTGCGCAAGGTATTTAACGGTTTGCACATGTTCGTTGTGACTTGAAACGGTATAAAGATTATCGAAACTCAAGGGGTGCCTGCCATGGCTGAGCTTAGACTGTGCTTCTGCATCCCAGTAGGGCTTTAATTCCCGATACACCTCGGTGAATTTTGCAGCCAGAGGAGAATCAACAATGACTTCGAGTTTCTGCCATTCGGAATTGCCGTTCGCGATAAGATCTTCCAATTCGTAGAGCAGCTCTTGAGTTCGGCCAATACTAAACGCGGGAATCATCACTGTACCGCCGTTACGCAAAGCGTGTTCTATTGCACTTTTTAGCCGTAATTTACGGGTTTTACGATTCTCATGACAGCGGTCGCCGTAGGTACTTTCAATAACCAGAGTATCTGCTCTATAAGGCGAGCGTGGCGCAGGCAATAAAGGTGCGAATGGCGCGCCAAGATCACCCGAGAATACCGTGCGATGTGATTTAGCACCGTAGTTTGCTTCCAACTCCACATAAGCGGAACCCAGAATGTGCCCCGCCCGTTGCAATTTCAAACGAAGTTTACAAGTATCGTCACTGGCTAAGCTGTGCCACTGCCCATAAGGCAGCGGAATTAATTGGCTTTGAATTTTTTTGAGAAAGCGAGAGATTAAACGCGTATCGCGCGTAAAACCTATTTTAAGAGCGTCTTCAATTACAAGCGGCAAAAGCTTTGCCGAAGGAATGGAACAATAAATTGGCCCGGAAAAACCCGCTGCCATAAGATAAGGAATTCGGCCAACATGATCGATATGCACATGGGTAACAATCAAACCCTTAACATGTGACACATCGAAATCAATCGCATGACGCACCATAGCATCGCTGGCCTCCCCTTCCCCCTGAAACAAACCACAATCGATTAAATAATGGCTGTTTTGTGAAGCGATGTATCGGTGACAACTGCCGGTTACTCCGGAAGTAGCGCCGTGGTGCTGAAACTGCGGAAACGTCGGTTCCTTCATAATCGTAATCTCCATTTACGCGCTTTTTAATTGGGAATCCTAACATACCCAGACGGCAAACCAAGTAACATCGTAAATTAGCCATATCACCCGTGTATTAATGAAAATCAAGTAGCAGTCAAGCCAGAAATTTCCGTTAAATTGCGTTAAATCTGGATAAAGTGCAACGTGATTGAGTAAACGACATGCCAACTACGATAAAGCGACGTTTTGTTGTGCTCATTCTGCTATTTTCAGTAGTGATATCAGTAGCCTGCGGGGGGAAAAGTATGTCCGTTAGTGACGTGGGGAAAGTCTGCCTGTTCTCAAGTATTAGTGGCCAAAACACAATAAATGGCGAACCGGTAAAAAATGCCAAATTAACCCAGATAGTGGACAAAGCGTTTACCAGCGGCAAACACACGGTGACCTCTACCACCGACGATACTGGGCATTTTAAATTTGAACCCGTGTTCGAACGAACGGTTTCGAAATTTCTTCCGCAGGAATTTGCCATTGGGCAACATATTATCGCGAGCGTCGCCTTCCCCCAGGAACAAGCCATAATCGATCAGTTAGTGGTCGTTTGGAATGGCAATAAGGCGGAGACAACCCCGGATACAGCCGCTTAAACGGCACGTTTACGGAAGACCCGTTTAGCCTGTTCCGCATATTCGCCGGTCCCCAAAGGCACAATACCAACCTACCCATAAATTGCTCAGTACAGGCGCAGAAAACCACCCAGCAGCCGTTCTCAGAGACGCGAACTGGGCCGTTGCCAGACCAGCCTATTTCTTTTACGATGATATAAAAATATAAACACGAGAATGGTCGAATAATGAACCGTTACCTCATGGGTCTACTTATAGCATTTGTGGCTAGCTTTTGCTTCGCAGATGATTGCCTGGTTAGCACGCTTCCCCCCGAAAAATTGAGCACGCTCCCCGGTGTGAACAGAGTAGAGCATAACGAAGAATCAGGCAGTTACATCACTTCATTCGATAATGGCGACCAAATTCTCTCCCGTTACGGAACGTGTGAACTTGCTCTCGATGTCCATTACCTGTTTCGAACTAGCCAGAACCCTTCCATTGAAGCTCTAAAAAAAATCATCGCGGCGACAATACCCGGGCAACAACAAGTCGCTATTATCCTCAATCAATTGGACGACCTACAGCCAGTTCCTCGCAACTCCACCATCGAGTTAAAAGGCCTTAACGATTCCCATACGCTCATGCTAATGGATTCAAGTAGTCCACTATTTGTAACGGAACTGCATTATCAGTGGAATCCACCATTGCATTAGTGAAAATGCGCATATCTCATATCAAAAAGGGCGGCTTAATGAAAAACAAAAAGTTTATATTCGCCTTACTACTAACAATAGTAACGTCAAACGGGTGCGCACAAGAGGGTAGCGAGCCAATTACTCCTACAGCAACAGCTGAGCTGGCAATAACTGAAACAAAAGCTCCCGTGAATCAAAGTATCC
The DNA here is from genome assembly GCA_007827375.1 of Alteromonadaceae bacterium 2753L.S.0a.02. Classification (NCBI taxonomy): domain Bacteria; kingdom Pseudomonadati; phylum Pseudomonadota; class Gammaproteobacteria; order Alteromonadales; family Alteromonadaceae; species Alteromonadaceae bacterium 2753L.S.0a.02. The sequence goes on along the minus strand of VISH01000002.1, from coordinate 1,834,067 downwards.
ACTCGGTGTCCACAGAGCTTATGGAGAACGATGCCTTGCTCGTTCGAGATTTAGAAAATACTCACGCTAGCAGCCTATTCTTTACCAAATCGGTTTCCGGGGACGAGATAGCTGAATCGATAATCTCGATCTTAAGCAAGCACAATGCGAACAAAGACTTCCTTACAATACTCACCAGACGATTACCTTTGAATCCGCGCATTCAAAAACCGGAGTTCTCGCTAACGCTTACCGATACTGCGGGAATTGAGCACAAATTTGAACTAAAGAGCAATACGCAATTTAATTTTTACACGCTTAATTATTGGAACTCGACCCCAAAAGGACAGTAGCATGTATATCAATCAATCGGTTGGTGCGGGTGGAATAAACAAGAAGAACGAAGTATTTTTTATCCAAGAACTACTCACTTTGCTTGCCACTGAGAATATGCAGTTAGATGTTTTAAAAGCCGATGGGATCTGTGGAGCCAATACAAAAACAGCCATCGAAAAATTCCAACGACTCGTTGTTAAGTTAAAGTCTCCCGACAAGCGCATTGATCCTAACGGCCGGTCTGAAAAGTTGCTTATTGCCAAAGTCAACGAAATGGACATTACCGTTGTAGCTTCAGTCGCCAAAAAGCATGGTCTGAAAAAAGCAGGCGCACAACAACATTCGAGTGGCTCGAAACAATTAATTTACCGCTCGCATGCCCGCAAAGTCGTATCGAATTATTCTGAAAATATTATAAAACTGGCAATGAACTATGCTGGCATTAGCCGCTGTGACATATCAAGTACTCTACGAACGTTCGACGATCAGGCTCGTATTATGTACAACAATTGCAGCGCATACCCCAACGCCACTAGCGTTGCAACACTAAGAAATGCTCGGGGCTGGGGTTACCGCGCAGCAGGTCAGGCTGTAGAAGAAGTTTATTTTACCAAGAAAGAAAACGGCAAAGAGCAGTGTTTAAAAGCAATGAAAGATAAAGTTGAATCACTTTATAAAGAGGGCAAGAAAGTATCCTTACATTGCGTTAGTGAAGCGGATTATAAGAAAAAGAATGTCTTGGATATTCCCTACTCCAGTGTGAATGCGACCAAACGGCAACAGTTTGAAACAGCACTCATGGGCATTAGCAAAGAAATTCTTAACATTCGCTATAAAAAACCGTCTCAAGAAGACACCCACATTGAAAAGCTGATTATCGAGGACAAATGCTGGCACCTGGAAATTCCGCAACTTGCTAAAACAATGGTTAACAAACAAGGTGATGCAACACGTACCAAGGCTGGCACCTCCCCAAGCACTGCAAACCAAATGCACTCGATAGAGGAAGCAATTCGGTCGCTACTAGGAATACTTGATCGATACTTATAAGAAAACCTAAAAAAACCGTGCCCGATCCTCAGCCGAATGGCCGCCAGGAACTTACTATGATGATGGGCAATGCCCATCCTTGTATCTCTCTGCGACAAGTGATTAGCTATCACTTGTCACTCGGAACCAGGTGAGTGTGAGCCCACCCTAAACTGTAAGAAGTTGAGACGTAGATGACGCCCCTGGTTCCATCATCTTGAAATTGTATGGTATCCAAGTGCCCACACATTGTGGTGACACTGCATGTACAAGGGGAATAGGAAAGATGCAAGCATTTGTTGGAATTGATGTGAGTAAAGACAAACTCGATTGTCTTTGGCTGCGTGACCCGGAATTACTGAAGGTAAAAACCAAGGTGCTTAAAAACACACCGTCCGGTATTGAATCACTGGCACACTGGCTGGTTAAGACTACCCAACAACCTGCCGAGAATATTATCGTGGTTATGGAAGCGACGGGTATTTATCATGAGAATTTGGCGTATCGTCTATACGAGCAGGATTTTAGCGTCGTGGTTGCCAACCCGGCTCAAATTAAGTCCTACGCAAAAAGCCTTGGTTCGACACACAAGACTGATAAGTGCGACAGCCTAGTGATCGCCCGTTATGGAAAAAGTCATAACCCGATGCTCTGGAAGCCTGAGCCTCCGGAAATACGGGAACTCAAGGCGCTAATCGCTCGCTTGGAGGCCATAGAAAAGGATTACCAACGAGAATATAACCGCCGAGAGAAGGCGGAAATTACAACGGTATCCGAGATTGTCATGTCATCCATTGAGCAGACAATGGAATACCTTAAACAAGAAAAGGCGCGATTGGAGTCACAAATCGACGATCATATCGATCGTCACCCGCACTTGAAAAAAGACCGAGAATTATTACAAACCATTCCTGCCGTGGGTTCTACGCTATCGCGTCTAATGCTGTGTGTGATTCGAAGTAGACGCTTTAAAACTGCAGCTCAGCTCGCCGCCTATTTGGGGCTCATACCTAAGTTGGTTGAATCTGGTGTATTCAAAGGCCGAAGCTCGCTAACAAAATCTGGGCCGGCTTCAGTGCGGGCGAAATTGTATATGGCAGCGGTCTGTGCGGGACAACATAACCCGGATATAGCGCGCCAGAAAAAGCGATTATTGGCTAACGGAAAGAACAAAATGCAAGCGCTGGGCGCAGCAATGAGAAAGCTGGTGCAGATTTGTTTTGGGGTCTTAAAAAACCAAAAAGAATACATGCCGCAAGTGTGTTAATAATACTTGCGGCTGTATCGGAGAGATGGTATCTACAATTCGTAATCGCTTCGCATCAGATTTTCTCGCAGCACTGCCGTTCCGTAGATACCATCTCTCTGCGACAAGTGATAGCTAATCACTTGTCGCAGAGAGATACAAGGTTGGGCACTGCCCAACAAAAAACGAAGAATGTAACTTATAACTAACTCTGAAAAATCGCGAACCAAATCGTAATTAAATTTTTTTTGAGCTACGTTGTCCAACCACAGCTAAAAAGCAATGCAACCGGCTATTGGAGCCTGCCCCCTTTTACACGCCGAATTTACCATCGAGAGCTTCCGAGGCCATCCGAAATCACAACAACCAAGCGCTAACAAGCCCAACAATGCTTGCTATACTCCAATTTTGAGATTTTGGAGTATAACGCCGCCCCCCGACCCGTGGCCCAATCCGCGTTAAACGCTTAGTAGGACATGCGTATTTGCAGCTGGATTTGTATTCTATGGGCCAGAGTATTTAATCGCATTTTGACCTCAGCAAGATACTTTAACGCTTGGTTTTGGCCCCATTCCGACGCAGTGTATTGCAGAAGACCCTCCAGGCTCCCTTCTGCATGCACAGTGAATATTGCTTTCTCCATTAGCGTGCCCTTAGAAGCCCTACTCCCCCAAAATTTTGTTTCTCATTCGTGCGTAGACGCGCTGTCAGAGCTGGAAACATTGCCAGCGCGATAGTCTGCCACCCCTTCTTTAATTGCGTACGTAAGCTGTTCGCGTTTAGCCGACAGGAGTCGTTCATACTCATCGGAAGACAGCAACACAGCGACGGGCTTACCATTCCGGGTGACACTTACCGGGCCTGATTGAGACTTTAGGAGCAACTCACCAAACTCCCGTTTGGCATCTGAAGCGCTATAGACCTCCATAACAACTCCTTAAACTAGTCATTTCGATCAATTTAATCATCACCTGAGAATTCATGTCTAGCGGGGCTCACACCAAACCCGGCCTTTGACGGATTTAAATACAACGAACAACGCCCGTTCGGCTACTTGACACTCTCGTAAAAATGACCTCCATAGAAGCACTGGCCGATTGCTCCTGTGGCTCAACACAACTCTTAGTCTCCAAATTTTTTCGTCTTTAACTTGGAAAAACCGTTAGCACGCGGGATGGTGGTCAAACAGATGGACGCTGGTTTATGTCTGCCTCAACTTTCAGTTTAAGACCGAGCCCATGAACCAGTTTGGTGAAGCTGGATAGCTTGGGGTTGCCGCTGGCGGAGAGCATTTTGTACGTGCTCTCGCGGCCCAGATGGGACCGCTGAACCAAGCCGATGATACCGTCTTCCTGCGCCTCAGCGATATTACGCCAGGCCATAAGGATTGCGGCAGCATCTTCATCTACCAAGGCTTCGCTTAGGTATTCTGCGGCGACGTTGGCATCGCGCAAATGCTTTTTATGCGTCGCTCTTACATTACGACGCGTCATGTTGATGCCTCCGCTTGCGATCTTTCCAGTATTCTTTGACCTTCTTGGTGTCCTTCGATTGAGTGGACTTATCACCACCACACAACAACAGGAAAACCTGCTGTCCTCTTGCCGTAATACACTCGATTAACCGGGGCCAGAGTTGTTTCGAAGCTCGCTTAGGCCTTCACCTATTGAAAGCTGGTTAGAACACCTTTCAAACATCCTTACAATCGGTAGGCTTTCCTGGCACCGGAGGTAGGGAACTTACAGCTTTAACATGACGTTGGCCCGGTGCGAGCTTGTTGTCTTTTTTGTAACAAGCATGACACACGGATTGGAAGACAAAACCTCAAAAGATGGCAGTAACGTCGCGATCTCCCGGCAACACTCGCACCAGAATAAGCTTGGTATTAGTGACAATGTAATACAGATTATAGCGGTCAACGGGGAAGCTTTTCAGACCCTCCGCCAGTTCTGGCCGGTCTCGCCTAAGGTCGGGGAACTCGGCCAGCTTTTGGGCCTTCTCTTGCAGCTTGTCCAGATAACGGTCGGCGTTGATGGGCTGATCTTCAGCAATGTACAACCAAGTTTCCAGCAAGTCGTTTTCCGCTTCGGGCGAGATTTCAAGCTCCAGCATCAGTGTTGCTATTGCCAGCTAGCCTCGCTCGGCCGTTGGCTTTGATAGCTTCCATATCCAGTGGCTTGCTGCCTTCTCTTTCGAGCGAGTCCAAGCCCTTGTTGATGTCCTGCCTTAAGGCTTCAAGGCGGACTGCCTGCATAGCGTCTCGCTCTTCCATTAAGCGGAGCGCTTCACGCATCACTTCACTGGCAGAGTTGTACATTCCAGTTGCAACCTTGGCTTTCACGTAGTTTTCCAGTTCAGACGTCAACGAAACGTTCATGGCTACACCCTAATTTTTGAGCATTTCTATGCCCGGATTATAGCCATATATGCTAAAGATTGTTATAGCTCGTTATCACTTTCCGCTTTCAGTGTTGCCAACAGCTCCGCCTCAGCCGCTCGCGGGCCGCCTTCCCCCAAACAGCGTCTACGCAAGTGATCTCTCTCCACACACGGGTACAATTCCATGCATGGCCAGTGCTCACAGGCCCCAACAGTTGCAGGATAAACCGGATAGCCACGCTGCTATCCAACGTAGAGGTTGGTTCAGCGAAGCGGAACAGACCACAGCTTTCAGCTATGGGAATGCCACTCGCTTGGTTGTATTTGGTGACTGGTCGATGAATGGGTCGGAGGTAACGGGCAGCCAAAGGTGACCAGGAAGACCTTGTATGGGTCGTATTCAATCACAAAGCCGGTTACGCCCCATGTCAAACAGCCTTACGATGGGTAGGCGCTCCGCTCAACAATGAGCATAAAGCGGTTTTTGCACGTATTTTTCACAATGTTGTACGTATCGCCGCTACCCAGAAAGCGCATAGCAAAGGCCGGAACTTCGCACGCCTTTCGTCGTTACTTTTTCGAAACGAGCCACATAATCCTTCATACGCGCCACCTGCCCGGCGCAACGGCCGTAGGTACGTCCGAAATTTTCAATATGCGCCAGCCATTTATCGGCCTCCAGCCCGAATCGCTGCACAATAGGTGCGATGTTGCTGGGGATAGCTCCCCGCTTACCTTCACGGATTAAACGACCGGAAGTATCGACCAACTGGAAATAATCCTGCTTAGTGAATGGCAGCGCGGTGTGAATATCCGTATGACTGGAACCATCGAATGCCATTAAACTGGCTTCGGGTAAATCATCCAACTCCAGCTCCACTGCTAACTCTCGCTGGTGCTTCACCCGGTTAATCACTTTTTTATCATCCGTAGATTTTTTATTTTTATATTTCACAAAATCGAAAAGGCGCTGCTGTATAGACGTGAAATCGCTATCCACTAAACCTTGTTCCATACCCGCGCGCACCGGGTTGAGATCCACATAGGCCATACAGCTTAACAGCGCCGCTTCATCTAACAGCGCCTGACTTTTATAGCGCCCTTCCCAAAATCGACCCTTGCAGTTTTCTTCTTTATTCGCCATGCGTGCAATGGTTTCGTTAACACCCCGCATAAACCAGCCAATATCGTACAATCGCTCGCGCCACTCTTCGATTTTTTTAAACACCGCTTCACGCGTAACATCATCCATGGCGCCTGGTGATTTTAACCAGCGGCTTACCAGCATATCGCCGTTATATAGCTGCATCCAGCGCTCCACCACCTCGGTACGCGACCAGGATTCCGCTCGCGCCTTATCCACATGCAGTACTACGTGATAATGATTGCTCATTACCGCAAAAGCGCAGATATCGATGGCATACACATAAGAAAGAAACTTAAGACGGGAAACAATCCATTGCTTGCGGTGATCGAAATTTTCCCCGGTGGAATAATCTTCACCACACAGATAGGCACGACGCACACAGCGCACGTAGCAGTGATAAAACGGCGTCGCCTCCAGGCAAACTTGATTCTCTCTACTGATGGTCATGGTTGGTGATTATGGCATGTTTTGGTAGGGGTGTAAAGTTATTGGATGTCCATTTTACATTTTACCCGCATTTTACCCCGCCTCAAAGACTAACGCGCTTCGCTTGTTGGCCACTGTTTTTTCCACGAGGCAAGCTCGCGCAAAAATCAGAGGCTCCGAAGTGGCGTGCTTCATACGCTACTGGCGACAAATCCTCGTTCGATGAATGCAAACGCTCCGTGTTGTAATAACGCATGTACGCAGTCACGTCACTTCTCATGCCATCGCGCGTTGGTTGTGGAATTTTTAGAACCCAATCATGCTTCAGGCTTCCAAAAAAACGTTCCACAACGGCATTATCCCAGCAGGCTCCAACATCCCCCATGCTGGCTCGGATACCATAACTTTGTAGTAGCGATCGGTAGCGTTTGCTTGTGTACTGCGACCCCCGATCACTATGGAACACGACACCCCTTGGAGGCTGCCTGATATTGTAGGCTTTAATCAAGGCCCTATTCACCAAGCTCGTTGTCATTCGCTTGTCAATGTGCCAACCAACAATGGGACGTGAATACAAGTCCATGACAACCGCCAGGTACATCCAGCCCTCACCGGTTTTTAAGTAGGTCACGTCACCCGCCCAAACCTCATTCGGGCCACGAGGGTTGAAATTTTGGTTTAACAAGTTGTCTGCAACCGCATCACTTGCTTTCCGCTTGGTTGTAACCTTGTACGCAATGCGCTGCGTGACAACCAATCCAAGCCTTTCCATCAGTTTTCGAACACGGTATCGCCCAATATCAAAACCTTCTTCGCGTAGTTTTTTCATCATCTCTCGACTGCCCAAGCTGCTGCGGCTCTGTTTAAAAAGCGATTTCATGCGCCCGATTGGGAGCAGTTCTTTTTGATTCGCTGTAGGCAGAGGGCGATTGGCCCAGTCGTAATACGCGGAACAACTGACCCCCATCACCCGGCACAATATCACCACGGGAAATTGCGTCGATTCAACCTGTATGAAGTCGTACTTTACTTCATTTCTTTCGCAAAGAAGGCGCTGGCCTTTTTTAAAATTTCTTTCTCCATCTTCAGCTCCCGATTCTCTTTTCGGAGCCGTTTAAGTTCCTCTCGTTCGTCAATACTTAGTGCGTCTCCCGACTTCTCAGCTTCGAATGCTTCTTTCCACTTGTACAGCAAGCTGGCTGTCACACCGACAGCCTCTGCCGCTCTGGTGGCGCTATAGCCCTGTTCGGTTATTAGCGCGACGGCTTCTTCCTTGAATTCTCTGGGGTAGCACTTCCTGGTTTGTTTTGTACTCATTTTGGACACCTTGATAATTCGTGATATTGTCTCTTATCAATATGTCCGGTGTCATTAGACCAGTACATACAAACTTAAGAGGGTAAACCATGAACACGTTCGCAATGAATAATGACTCAGGCGAAAACACTAGGAAATACGCACGCCGTAGCGAGACCCAATGGCGAGAATTGATTGCCAACTACGGTCGAAGTAACCTTACGTTAGAAGCGTATTGCCAGCAGCACCATATCGCCCCCAGTGGTTTTTATAGCTGGCGAAAACGCTTCAAAAGCAAACAAGCTCAAGATAACAACACTGACAGATTCATTGATATTACGCCGCAGCCGAGTGCATCGCCGATGACCTCAGAGTTGAGCAATAATAGCTGGCAAGTGGAGCTTGAACTCGGCCAGGGGTGGATATTACGTATCAAGGCTCCGTAAGATGTTTTTCCCAGAGTCAACCACGAAGGTGTGGGCATACCCGTTGCCGACAGACATGCGTAAGTCCTTCAATGGGCTTACCGCGTTAGTCAAAAACACACTCAAGGAAAATTCATTAAGTGGCGATTTGTTTATATTTGTCAATCGTCGCCTTACCCTGATGAAAATACTTTACTTTGATCGCAATGGATATTGTATTTGGTATAAAAAACTTGAGCAGGGTGCCTTCCAATTACCCAAGGGGGATGGTGAAAAAATACGATTGGACTTCACCCAGCTCAAGCTGATTCTCGAAGGGATTGATTTAACCTCGGTACAGCAACGAAAGCGATACAGTCATAGTCAACGCTTGCCATAAGCTTTATACTTCTCTGCCATGAATTCTCATGGCGATCACCCTTCACAGCTTAGCGCACTTGATCCAAAACAGGTTCAAGCGATGGTTGCATTGCTGCAAGAAAAGGATGAAAAGATCCAATCCTTGCAGCATCAACTTGACTGGTTTAAGCGTCAACTCTTTGGTCAAAAGTCGGAGAAAAAAGATTTCTCCGATCATTCTTATTAAACGACCCTGACAGAACTCTTAGGTTCACTCCCCAAGTCTCGGTCTCCTGAAGAAGACAAACAGACGATCACTTACCAGCGCGGTGCCGCTAAGAAAAAACCATTGTCCGGTTCACCCGAAGGCAGTCAACTTCGTTTCGATGAATCGGTTCCGGTAGAAGAAATTCACGTGCGCGCACCGGAACTGGAGGGCGACGATAAAGACGATTACGAAGTGATTGGCGAAAAAGTTACCTACCGTCTTGCCCAGAAACCGGCAAGCTTTGTTGTCCTTAAATACATCAGTCAAACGGTTAAGAGAAAATCCACTCAAGCCATCATTTCTCATTGTGAGCCGAACGCTGTTTTTGATAAAAGTTTAGCGGATGTGAGTTTTTTAGTCGGCATGCTGATCGAAAAGTTTGTCTATCATATGCCACTTTATCGTCAACATCAGCGTTTAGGAAATAATGGTATTGTTCTGGCACGTAGCACCCTCACTATCTTGGTAAAACGATCAATAGATCTACTGAAACCGATTTATCAAGTCCAGCTTGGGCATATTTTAACAAGTAAAATTCTCGCGATCGATGAAACGCCGATAAAAGCAGGAAGAGCGAAAAAGGGAAAATTAAAACAAAGTTATTTTTGGCCGATGATGGGCGAATGCGATGAAATTTGCTTTACGTATTCTTCATCCAAAGCGATGCAGCACTTAAAAAGTCAATTAGGGGAATTTAGCGGCACCATTTTAAGCGATGGCTATAAAGCCTACGACCTTTACTCGGCCAGCGTTAAGCAATGCAAGACTGCGCGTTGCTGGGCGCATTGTCGGCGCTATTTTGAAAAATGTGAAGCGATGGAGCCTGAAGCCTCCGCCATTGCCCTGACGTATATCGGCAAGCTGTACACCATTGAGCGTGACATTAAAGCCCTGGAGCTACACGGTGATAAGAAATTAATATATCGTCTCAAACATACCAAGCCTGTGGTCGAAGCATTTTTTAAGTGGGTACAAGAGCAACGATTAAATCCTGCCTTGCTTCCTTCCAACCCCTTACTGAAAGCCTTGAGATATGCACAAAATCAAGCGTCAGGCTTGCGATTGTTTTTAAGTGATGCTGACCTTCCGTTAGATACTAATCATGTAGAGCGAGCCATCAGACCAATCGCCTGTGGACGGCGAAACTGGCTGTTCTGCTGGACAGAACTGGGTGGCGAACATGTGGGAATCATCCAAAGCTTAATCTCAACGTGCCGCCTGCATGATATTAATCCTTACGATTATCTTGTCGATGTGTTGCAGCGCGTGAGTCTCCATCCTGCGAGTCAAGTAGAGGCGTTAACACCGCGTCGCTGGAAAACCGAGTTTGCTCATCACCCGATGCGTTCAGATATCCATAGGTCTCACGATGGCCGATAACGACGCTTACCGGGAATGGAGCGAAATGGCCAACAATGCCAGAAAAATCGCCGCAGATCCGGCCATACAACAATGGCAAAAAGCGTATAAGATTGCAGGAGCCTACCAAGGACTGCAACTGGAGAAACTACGTTCCAAGCACCGCCATAAAATCCTCCAGATATTGACAAGCATGAATCAGATACTCGCACTCTATAAATTTGAAACCTTTGAAGAATGCCAACATATGGAGGAAAAACATCTTCGTGAGATTATTCAAATGGCAAAACAATTAGCACCGGGAAAATAGAAGTTCAATACGGTTCTGGATGAACGCTTACGTTATTACGTAAGCGCCAATCGAATCACACTCTAGCCAGACTTCAAAAGCAAATGTAACGTAAAGGCTCCATCCAACGAGGAGTCCCCATGCCCAACAAAAAGCACAACTGGCCCCAGCTCTTTGCTGACTATGAGCAATCAGGCCTATCGCAAACAGAATTCTGTAAACAACGCGATATTAATCCCAAGTACTTCAGCTTGAAGCTTTCCAAGCGCAGAGCCTCTGAGGGCAGCCCTTTCGCGAAAGCGATTGTACTACCTGAGGTAGAACACACCAATTGCCTGGTTTTACAAATCGGCCACTGTAAAATTCTCTGCCCCAGCACCATGCCGATTCCTTCATTCGTTGCCCTGGTAAAAGCCTTGGCATGATTCAGTGGCCTGATTCCATTCCCATTTACCTGCATCGCGATCCCGTCGATTTCCGCAAGGCCATCAACGGGCTGGCAGTGATTGTGAGTGATTCCATGGCACTGGATGTGTACAGTTCGGCACTGGATGTGTACAGTTCGGCACTGTTCGTGTTCTGCAATAAAAACCGCTCACAACTCAAGGTACTCTATTGGGATCGTACCGGCTTTGCACTCTGGCAAAAGCGCCTTGAGCGCGATAAATTCAAATGGCCTCGCAAAGATTTGCTCTCAACACTCACGCTCACCCACGAGCAATGGGGCTGGTTACTACGCGGCTTTGATTATCGCGACTTTAAACCACATCACACCCTCCATTTTACCGATGTTGCTTAATCTTTTTTTGTATAATAGGCGCCATGACCGATGCGGCAGCCTTACAAAAAGAGAACGCGTTATTGCGTGCGCAATTAGCGGAGCGCGATGCCCAGATTTCCGTTCTCAACGAGCAGCTTAAAAAGCTCTTCAAAAAACGCTTTGGTGCTTCCAGCGAAAAATCCTCGCCCGATCAGTTGGGCTTATTTAACGAAGCGGAAGAGGTTCTGACCGATGATGTAGCTGAAGCAGAACCAGAAACCACCCCAGTTAAAGGCCATACCCGTACACAGAAGCCACGCGTAAGTATCCCGGATAATTTTCCTCGTGAAGACATTATTCACGATATCCCCGAATCTGAGAAAGTTTGTCCTCACGATGGTAGCACGCTAAAAAATATTGGCAGTGATAATCACGAGCAATTAGACATCGTTCCCGCTAAGGTCACAGTTATCCGCCACAAGCGATTAAAGTATGCCTGCCCCTGCTGTGAGGGCCACATCGTAACAGCCGCTAAACCCAAACAGCCTATCGAAAAAAGTATCGCGAGCCCCGGCTTGCTCGCGTTTATCGCCGTACAGAAGTATGGCGATGCGTTGCCACTGTACCGCCAAAGCGAGATGTTCAAACGCATCGGGATCGAGTTGGATCGCACCAATATGGCCAACTGGATGGTGAAATGTGGCGAGTTGGTTCAGCCCTTGATTAATCTGCTGATTGAGCATCTGCATAAACAGACTTACCTTCATGTGGACGAAACGCCACTACAAGTGCTGGATGAGCCAGGTAAAACCGCTCAGAGCAAAAGTTATATGTGGGTCATGGCTCATGACGGCGAAAAACCCGCGTGTATCTTCCATTATGCGGAAGGTCGCGGCCAACAGGTCCCGGTTAATCTGTTGAGTGCCGAAAACACCGCCATTATGGTTGACGGTTATGAGGGATATCAAAAAGCGTGTAACGACTACGGTATTACGCGCTTAGGTTGCTGGGCGCATGCTCGACGTAAGTTCAAAGAGGCGCAAGATCTCCAGAAAAAGGGCAAAACCGGCAAAGCCGATCAGGCACTGGCTTTTATCCGGCGTCTTTATGCCATCGAAAAACGCATAAAAGACGAACCTCCCGATAAACGCTTCGCGATTCGACACCAAGAAGCCGAGCCCATCCTCAACAAACTCAAAGACTGGATGGAAAAAAGTCTGCACACCGTGCCCCCAAAAACGGCAATCGGTAAGGCGTTGGTGTATCTCAACAATCAGTGGGATCGCCTCATCGCCTATCTGGAGGATGGTCGGTATCCCATAGACAATAACGCCGCTGAGCGCGCCATTAGACCGTTTACCATTGGCCGCAAGAACTGGCTATTTAGTAAAAGCCAAGCAGGGGCTAAAGCCAGTGCCAACCTCTATAGCCTGATCGAAACCGCTAAGGCTAATAAACTCAATATCTACGACTATTTAACGCACGTTTTTAAAGAGCTGCCCAATGCGCGCAGCATTGAGGATATTGACGCGTTATTGCCTTGGAATACCATCCTTGAATAGGGTGGGGTTCGTTTGGCGCTTACGAAACAATACCCGGTTGTTATTAAATCCTGGCGCAGCAAGTGGGATAACTTGTCAGTCTATTTCAAGTACCCTGAAGATGTGCGAACCGCAATTTACACCACAAACGCCGTCGAAGCCGTACACCGGCAATTTCGAAGGCTCACAAAAACAAAAGGTGGATTTCCAAATGAAAACAGTTTGTTGAAACTGCTTTATGCTGGGGTATTAAATGCCTCTGAAAAGTGGACACACCCCGTTCAGAATTGGAACCTTACCTTATCTCAAATGGCCATCCACTTTGATGGTCGACTTGAAAAATACTTAGACCTTTAGCAAACGCCAAGATAAACTTAAGCCGCTAATTTTTGAGTGAGCTTGCCTCGCTCGGAAATCAGTGGCCAACAAGCGAAGCGCGTTAGTGTGCTTCGTGTGACACAGAATTTTGAACAGCCTCAACGTGTCCGGTTTTACTTGACCAGAACATTTTTAAAGAACTTCCTAATGCGCAGAGTATTGAGGATGTTGAGGCGTTGTTACCTTGGAATACCATTCTTAAATAGGGTGTGGTTTGTTTGGCGCTTACCTTTTCGAAACCGTTTAAGTCCCTCTCAGTCAATATGCTAAGTACTTTTCCAAACTTTTTGCTTTATCCATTTATTTACCATAACGCTTGTATCATCAATCCCATTAGCCTCCGTCTAGCGTTTTATTCCCGGTTATTAGCAGCGCAGCGGCTTCTTCATTTAATTTACTTGATGAAAATTTCTGGTTTGTTTCGCGCTCTTTTTAAACAGATTGATAATTAGAAATATTATCTATTATCAGTGCGTCCGAGATCTCTTGATCATTTTACGCTAACAAGCCTGTCAGCAAGTCACTTAGATATTCTATTTCACTATTTATCCTTAGATGATGATTTCCTACAAAAAATCCGTTTTCATCCAAATATTCAGCATTCCTTAATTTACCATGTACCTCATAATCAAAATACTCTAACACCTTTGTATTTTTTACAAAGTTACCGCTAACAATTGGACGAACTTCAACACCATTATCTGTTAGATGCTTGATCACCTCGGCTCTTGACATAGATAAATCTTTTTTTAATATTATTGAAAAGCCAAACCAACTGCTTTTTCCAATTTCTTTCTGAATAGATATGTTACTATTATCAGAGAACTTGTTCTTGAAAAATTCCGCATTCTCTCTTCTCAACTCAACAAAGGATGGAAGCTTTTTCAATTGTTCCTGACCGATTGCGCCACTCATCTCCAATGGACGTACATTATAACCGGGCAATACGAAGTTAAAAGACTCTTGGAACGGATCACTACTTTTAATACCAGTTACCATATTATCAACCGGTAAATTTCTCGTCCAACCATGAGCTCGTAGACAAAGTAAAATATGATACAATTCTTCGTCGTCGGTAATTACACACCCACCCTCCATTGTAGCTATATGATGCGAAAAAAAAGAACTAAAAGTTCCCATACATCCAAACGTACCCAAACTTTTACCATTTAGCTCCGCACCCATCGACTCACAATTATCTTCGAGAACATATATTTCCTTATCCGATATCAAAGAAAATATTTTTTCCATGTCGTTCGGATTACCTAAGAGATTTACTAACATTATGGCTCGAGTATCGTTGGATATCGCACCTTCCAATGCTGCTATATCAATATTGAGAGTATCCAGGTCGATATCTACAAACTTTACTTTGAGACCGTACTGCTGGAGAGGGAAGTATGTTGTTGACCAAGACACCGCCGGTACAATAACTTCATCCCCCCTTTTCAAGGGGTTCTCACTCTTATAGAAAAGGGCAGCGATCATTAACAAGTTCGCGGTAGATCCCGAACTAGTCATAACCGCAAATTTTGACCCAAAGTGTTGCGCAAACTGTACCTCATAAGACGATACTTCGCCGCCCATCGTGTACGAGCCCGACGCGATAACTCGCTGGATAGCACGAAGCTCATTATCATCCCAGGAATTTGATGCCAGATTATATTCCACCATCATATTTTCTCTTCAATAAAATATTTAATGGTATGACGTAACCCTTCATTTAATGACGTTCGCGCCTTCCAGCCAAAATCGTTCAAACAGTCAATATTTACCAACTTTTGCATCATTCCTACTGGCTTCGCCTCGTCAAAAACAAAATCACCTTCATATCCAAGCGATTCCGAGATGATTTTATAATAGTCAGTGACAGAATAATCATAACCAAGACCTACATTGATATAAGGCGGCAATAATTCGAAACGATCAATTGCATAGAATAAAAAATCAGCTAAATCACCTGCGTACATAAACTCCCTTCTTGCAGAGCCATCTCCCCAGATATCAACAGCTTTTCTATTTTCTCTTTTGGCTTTGTATATCTTTCTTATTACTGCAGGTATCATGTGAGCATTGACAGGATCAAAGTTATCGTGACGGCCGTAAAGATTGCACGGTATGATGGTTCTGTATAGATTTTTTCTGTCTTCTCGAGAAACATATTCACACAACCTTGCAGTAGCTATCTTACTCAGCGCATATCCCTCGTTAGTCGGTTCTAGCTCTCCCTTCAATATGTCTCTCTCTCGTAATGGATTGACTGCATATCTAGGGTACATACAAGAGCTGCCCAAGTTTAGAAATTTAACTACGCCAGCTCGATAACTTTCAGAGACAAGATTCATACCCTGATAAATATTTTCCGTTAAAAACTTTACTGGGTTTGAAACATTTGCTTGAATCCCTCCAACTGTACCTGCAGCGTGTATGATCAATTCTGGTTTTTTTTGTCGAATGTATCTAGCTACAGAATCCTTTGACAGCAAATCCAATTCCCTTCGTGAAGGAGTTAGGAAGTCAAATTTCTTGAAACTATCATGCTCCAAGATATTACGCCCGACCATTCCGGTTGAACCAGTCAATAATATAGTTTTCATACGTTGAACTTCTTCACTCAACAGATATATTTATCTTGTGACCATATTGCTTCAACAACGCATGCTGCTTCGCTTTTTCAATATCTGCAGCAACCATCTCAGCACACATTTCTTCCACCGATATTTTTGGCTCCCATCCAAGCTTTTGCTTCGCCTTTGTTGGGTCTCCCAACAGAGTTTCAACCTCTGCAGGTCTAAAATATCTAGGATCTACTTTAACGATTACGTCTCCGACGTTAATACCGGGAGAAAGTGATTTGTCTACAGAGCGGACGACTCCACATTCATTCACACCAACACCCTTAAAGTCAAGCTCAACGCCCATGTATCGCGCGCTCATTTTAACGAAATCTCTAACACTCTTTTGCAACCCGGTAGCTATAACAAAATCTTCTGCTTTATCTTGTTGCAACATCAACCATTGCATGCGGACGTAGTCTTTTGCATGCCCCCAGTCGCGTAAAGCATCGAGATTTCCTAGAAATAAACAATGCTCCAAACCCTGGGATATATTAGCTAAGCCTCGCGTAATTTTTCTGGTTACGAATGTTTCTCCACGCCTGGGGGATTCGTGATTAAATAAAATTCCGTTGCACGCATAAATTCCGTAGCTCTCACGATAATTTATCGTAATCCAATAAGCATACATTTTTGCGACGGCATATGGCGACCTTGGATAGAAAGGGGTCGTTTCTTTTTGCGGAACTTCACAAACATCTCCATATAGTTCTGAAGTTGATGCCTGATAAAACCTAGTCTTCCCCTCAAAGCCTAAGAATCTAATCGCCTCTAGCAATCTTAACGTACCAATTGCATCTACGTCCGCGGTATATTCAGGCGCTTCGAATGAAACAGCCACATGTGACTGGGCACCCAAATTGTACACTTCATCAGGCTGGATCTCCTTGAGAATTCGGATCAAGTTAGAACTATCGCTGAGATCTCCATAATGAAGAAAGAACATTGGATTTTTTTCGTGGGGGTCTTGATAGATATGATCAATACGTTCGGTATTGAACGACGAAGCACGACGCTTAATACCATGGACTTCATAACCGCTTTCTAGCAAATACTCAGCAAGATAGGAGCCATCTTGACCTGTTACCCCTGTTATTAAAGCTTTCTTTTTCAAGAAAAGACCTCCCGGTTATTGTTTTACCAAAACACTGAACACATTCTAGTATTTTTGTTCTTACTCCAATTTAAGTCCCAAACTCTCCCTCTACCTAGCATGCTTGGATACACTATCGTTTCCGCCAAACCCAAGTTAGCCGCCCAGTAGCAATAGGTGGAATTTGATACGATTATAAGCTTTGCATAATAAAGAGAGACAAAATCATCTAAAGCACTCCCACCCCTATCATAGCTAATAGAAACATTAGCTCCGAAAACCCTCTGATTATCTAATTCTGTTCCGGGCGCAGCAATAAGAGTTGCCGAACTTAAACCTAATATTTTAAATACGTCTCTGTAAAAGTTTGTGCTAGTTAGGCGCTCAGATTCAGGAAAATCTCCATGGCGCACATGCACAAGATGACTGCACTTCTTTACCTTTTTTCCCACAGACCATTTATCAACGAAAGAAGATATTTTTCTGCTTAATAGAGCGAAAGTGTCATCATTTAAATGTATACCTTTTTGCCAATATCCAAAGTAGTATTTCTTCGGGCCTTTAAAGCGGGACTCCTCATATGAAAGTAGTCTTTCTTTTCCAAAGAATTTTGCCAAAACAAAACGGCGAATCAAATAACACCAAGCAGCCAAGCTTATTGTGTTTTCTACACTTTCATTTTCAAGCACATGAGAAAGAATTACATCATCATGTATACTCCACCCCAGAGTTCTAGTAACAATATTATGTTTGATAAAATATCTATTATATACGACGCTGCATCCCAAACTCTTCAGATGCTCTCCTAGGCATATTTGGAAAAAATTATTTCCAACTCCACCGGCCAGATACACTACTGTCTTCATTAAAAAACCAACATAATAGTGAGACATCCCGCGAAAAGAAGTAGCGCTAACAGCTTCCCCCAAACAATTGTATTCACCACAGTTAACAACATTTTAGGCGACCGCTCTGCGCAAATAGCAACTCTCTTCTCTAAGTAAATAGTATTAAAAATCGTCCCGATGCTGTTAAATAAAAAACCAGTCTGGATAATGGAGGCGCGGTATTCATTAAACCATATAGCACCCATTACTGGTACAACAATACCTAAAAGATTGAATGTAAAAATAAACGCCGAAAACATAACTAAGCGAATACCAGTGGGATGGTTATTTTCCGGCGAAATAACCCTATGCGGAAACTCATCAGGAAATATTCTCGACAAAAGTTTGACTACTGCTTTTCTATATAAGATAAGCAAGCTCAAGCCGGCAGCTGTCAAAATAATAGCTAGTGAGAACACCATCGCAACGAACTTAATCGATACACCTAAATCCGTCAAAGCCCCTGAACACGGAAACATGACAGATGCACCGACCCTATTGACAAGCATGAATAGGAGAATTAAGTAAGAAGCATATGCATTTAATCCGTTTTCTGCGCCTGCAACTCTAAGAAACAGCGTAAGAGACTCGACAAATAAAGCAAGAAAAAACCCCAACGCCACCCCAGCCGCAAGTAGATAAAATAACATCTAATACCCTACTCAAACACCTATTATTTAAGTAACTTTTCGTACTTATTCACAATATCGCTCCATGAATAGGAATACTTAGCGAATTCCGCAATACGTGCCACTACTTCACCTTGTCGATTCCAATTTAACTCAGTTAACTTTGAACAAAGAGTGGATGTATCACAAAAAAACTCAGCGAGCCCTGCAGTCGTATAACGATTATATTCACAATCAAAAGCTATTATCGGCATCCTACAGAACATAGATTCTACTAAACTCGGGTTTGTACCTCCAGCTGAATGACCATGTATGTAAGCAATGGCGTAACTTCTATAGATAGAGAGCTCTTCCTTATCAAAAACAGGATCTTTCATTCTAATGCAGCTAGCACTCGCGAACTTTTTCCTCAACCCCCGACCGTAACTGCTGTTCTCCCAGTTCCCTATGTATATCAGCGGTAAATTGACTTCCTTGAAAGACTCTAAAATCATCTCAACATTGTTTTCCGGTTCTACTCTTGATAGAGCAAAAAAATACTTTCGATCAACAGGTTCGACATGCTTATCAATTAACTTAACCTGATCCCCTCCATAAGCTATTAGTTCGCATCTTATTTTATACTCATTCCATAATGAAGATGAAATCTCCTGATTATCAGCAATGACCACATCGGCCCACTTGCAAGCGATTTTTTCAGAAACCTTTAAAAAAAGAGATTGAAGCAGTCCAAATTTTTTTCTTTTCCACTCTCTTCCGTCAACATTAATAATGAAGCGCGTACTATTCCCCCATATTAATTTAAAAATTGGTAAAAAAATCGCTCCCGAAACACCCAGTATTAACACATTTTCTGCTTTTGATAAACACGCTTTCAACAAACCGATAAAATCATACAATATGCTCTGCCAACCATTAGCCTTTAACGGAATATAAACCAAACGAGCGCCATGATAATCTCTGATTCTTGCTTTATAACCCTTTGAACTGCAATAAACCACATATTCAATCTGGCTACGTTTTTCTACTAAATTCTCTACCAAAGTTTCAAATCCCCCATAATTAGCAGGAATCCCAACAATCCCAATCACATGAACTTTTTTCACGATACCACCGAACCAAGTGTTTCATTAAACAGCTTCAGTGCGTTCGCCTCAAAAGCGCTCGGACAATAAGCCGTTGCTTTTTCGTATGCATTTTCAGCCAAATACGTATACAATTTCTTATCAGCCATAAGCTTTCGTATAAGCTCAACAAACGCATCAATTTCATATGAGCTTACCTGATAGCCTTCAATACCATTCTCGACGTACTCCGTCGGCGCACCAACAGGAGGGACTATTACGGGTTTCCCAAAAAACATGGCCTCCAAGATTGTTAGGCCGAAGGTTTCAACCCATTGATCAGGTCTTGACATGTTTACCATTATGGAACACTCTTTCAAAAAAGTTGTCACGTCATCCTGTGAAGAAAATATTTCTAAATTAGCTGGCTGCCTAACTTGTAATTTAAATACCTTTACCTCCTCGGGACTTGCGTTCAAAACAAGCTGAAACCGTACGCCTGTGTCCCCCTCCAACTTCGATGCAACTTTTACAAATTCTTCAACCCCTTTATAAGCCCTTAATGAACATATCATTAAAATTATAAAATCTTGTGGAGCTATAGCTTGCTTGCAATTACGATAATTCACCGACGCATTATATATTTGATTACTAACTGTCGGATAAAGAATAAGTTTTCTAAAGCCATCGGCTTTTTCCTTACTGTATAAATCTTCTGATAAATAAACAATATCTGTAGCACAAACCTTCATAACGGCCCTTAAAAACCTCTTAAGTAAAATCGGTCTAAGCGATGTCTCCATAATATGATAGACAACTGGTATGCCTAAAAGCTTACCAGCGAGAGAAGCCCCGAAGGGTAAATAGGTATTTACGTGAATACGGTGAATATTCTTTCCTTTGCAAATCAACTTTAAAAACAAATGCATTTGGGAAAAAAAATAGAATAATAGCCGTACCAATTTAATTCCACTCCTACGGTACCAAAATATTTTGAAGTCACAGCCTGTAGAATCAAGAACTCCGCCGTACCTATTTCCTGCATACAACTCTATTTGGCAATTATTCCTCCTAAGAACTTTGATTAAATCAGAAAGTATCCTGGGACTACCGCTGTAATCATTATAGAGATGAGCAAAAACTAATTTCTTTTTATCCACTTATACAGCCTCTTCGCCTTATGATCTTCGCAGGAACACCCCCAATGACGAGTCCTTCACCGAAGGATTTATTTACAACAGCGCCTGCCCCAACAACACACCCATCACCAAGTACAACACCATCTAGAATGGTTACCTTGGCGCCAATCCAACAATTCTTTCCTATCAGAATTCCCCGCCTATCAACCCCTTGCTTACGGATTAGCGCAGGTTCATCAAATCTATGGTTTTCGGGGTGCGCACTAAAATATTGTCCAATAATTGTATCATTACCAATTGTTAACCCACCTGCACCATTTAAGTAAGAGTACTCACCTATCCCCACATTATCTCCTAGTTGTATGGACCCAACTGAATCTGACATATTGCAGCTACTTATTATTCTCGTCCAAGCGCCGATGCTAACATTTTCCCCCAATACCACCCCATCCATTCTTAGTGACTGAAATAGGCAATAATCTCCAACGGTAAGATTACTCCCAAAGCGGAGGAGGCTCGGATTTTTGATAACAACTCCACGGCCAATAAACACTCGACCATTTTTTCCACTATAAATCTTAAAAATTAAACCCCTAATCCAACATATTAAGCGCTCAAATAAGAAAGTTAGGAATACTCTATTAAGGATATGCTGATCAAATTTGAAACTCGGGTTCCTGGTACGTTGAATAAAGCGTTCTATAAAACTTATCATTTGAACACCTATCTATCCTATTACCTTTTTATAGATACCTGATACCACTTCAACTTTATTATCCCAACTATACTGGCTTATATCTTCTCTAAGACGCCACTTAACCTTCTCTAAGAGCTCGGGCCTTTGAAGTATTGAAGCAATCGCGGTCGAATAATTATTAACAGTTGCCTCATATGAAGACATTATTTCCACAAGAAAGCCTCTACCTTTCGACAATTCAGTAGACATACCATCTCTATCTAATGATAGAGTTGGTATTAAGTTTTCTGTCGCCTCATATAAAACTGCGGTGTTAGCTTCAGATAAACTTGCCATGAGGTGCAAATCTGCTTTCTTTATGACAGCTACGGTTTCAATCCTATCAAGCCTACCGTACCATTTAATATGTTTTTCAATACTTTTTCGCATTGCATATCTACGACAGGCGTCAGCTAAAGGTCCATCACCAACTATCGCCAGCTCCCAGTCTACCGTTTTTTCGATATTATTTAATCGGCTTAACGCATCAAGTATAAACCTTAAGTTTTTCCTGTGAATAACACTTCCACACCAAACAAAACGTATCGTTTCTATACTATCCACGACCTTTTCTACGCAACTATCTTGCTCTGGCTTTTTTTCACTAAGGAAGTGACTATAATCGCTAAAACATGCTTGGTCTGAAATAATCGGACCGCCAACACCATGAACTTTTATAAAATTCCTTTGATTTTCTTCTGTGGCATAAAATAAAAATGCAGACTTTTCTACAGCTCCTAGTACTCGCTTAGAAAAACGAAGTTGTATGTGATTGACAATATTTTTCAAAAAAAATCCCACCTTAATATTTAGCGGCATGTTTTTAGTCAATTGCAAATTCACTGATTGTGCACCTCCTATAGGTCCCCAAACGAATGGCAACCCTAACTTCCACAAATAACCGGGCTCCCTAAAGCCAATTGGCCCCAATTGGTGCACTAAATCGTACTTTCGTGCTAAAATCAGCTTTTTCGCGCGCTTATATGCAGCTCTATGCCATACTGAAAACGCCCAGTAAAACGCAAATTTAGCCCCCCACAAATTTAGAATATTCAAATATCTCGAAATAAGGGGTGGTTTCACAATTACTATATCCAGATTTTCATTATTATAGCTTTTCAAAAATTCAGTCAATTGCGTTGTTTCACCCAACTCCCCATCCGATGAACCAACCAATACAGTTACTTTATACTTACATGAAAGCCCAGTAACCAAATTCCACCCCAAACTAAATTCGGAACCTTTGAAGGGTGAAAAAGCATATGCCATTATTAAAATATTTTTCATCTATTTAACCAAATATTTTTTAAGTTGAACGCAAATCAACAAATACAACGAGAGCGAAAAAATTATTAGAAAGGATGGGCGGCTTAAATACTGGCTCGATGTCAATCCAAAACCAATGGAAGCAAGATGGAATACTAAAAATGTATCAACTTCAATACCACGTATGTTTCTAAATTGAATAACTGGAACTACATAAAACACTAATAAAAACCCGACCCCCAGAACACCCAAACCCAATAAATTTTGAAAAAAAGTACTATGAGCATCAATTGTCCACGTCAAACCTCTGCCGTCTAGAGAATAACGCTCAGCCATAAACCCGCGCCCAAAAAGTTGTTCCATTCGCGAAAATTCTTCGGTGTATACACTCCAGCAATTAGCGTAAACATCAAATCTACCACTACCCGAAAGATATGCTTCGGCTGATTTTCCGTTAATAATCAGTGTTCCGACCATAGATTTTAGATAGTTGATAAAAAGCACTCCACCCCAGAGCACCCCGCCCAAAGTAATAATAAAGGCTATGATTTTCCCTCTAAGCGCAGCCAAGAAAAGTAATGCAACCAAGAACGCAGCCAATGATGAAAAACTCTTACCCAAAAAAGCCCCAAGCAAACATACTATTAATTCAACCCCATACACCCTCCTCCTAATATTGTAAAATGCACACGTAAGAAAAATAACCACCACGAAATCCGAGGGAATACCAACTATAAAAAATGAATTAAGGTCTAGTTGACCTCGAACAGCAAAATATATAGCGTTTGAAGCAAGAGCAGCAACTGAGAACAACACCGAACACTTTACCCACAAAAAAACTCGAGACTGATATGAATTTGTTTTTAATATTATCGACTCAGCAAAAATGACACCAGCAATGCCATATAAAAAACCAGCTATAGACTGGTAAAAAGATATAACTGGTATTTTCGAATAGGAAGTACTTAATAATGCATAAACATGGAACGCCAGTATAATTGTGAGGAATGGCGCTACCGGGATCATCGTCAGGTGTTTTTTTTGGAGATAAATCCATAAAAACAACGACAAGGTTACAACACCATTCAGAACTAAAAATATATTACCCGAAAATCCTCCGGAGACTTGTCCAGCAGGATTAAACAACAACTTATTAAGGAAGTAGGCTAATACCAGACTTGATAAAACAATTTCTAAATACCTCTCTTTTCTGCCTTTCCTAACCACATCCATCATCGTTTCGCTTGAAAGCTTTATAAAATTTTTCTGAAGTATTCGATAGTTCTCGATAAGCCTTCATCTAAGGTGATCTTGGGTTCCCACCCAAACTCCCGCTTTGCCAAGTCTATATTTGGCTTTCTTTGCTTTGGATCATCAGCAGGCAGTGGTTTGTATACTAATTTCGATTTGCCACCCACATATTTGATTACTTTTTCAGCGAGCTCCAACATTGTATACTCCCCAGGGTTTCCAATGTTTAAGGGGCCAACGAAATCACTACCGCTTTCCATTACCTTTAAGATAACATCAATCAAATCATCGACGTAACAAAAGCTCCTAGACTGCTGTCCATCACCGAAAATGGTTATGTCATGACCACGCAACGCTTGTACGATAAAATTGCTAACCACTCTTCCATCATTAGGGTGCATCCTTGGCCCATAAGTGTTAAAAATCCTTACTACTTTAATCGCTAATTTATACTGCCGATAATAGTCAAAAAATAGTGTTTCCGCGCAACGTTTACCTTCATCATAACAACTGCGTATTCCAATTGGGTTTACCTTTCCCCAATAACTTTCTGGTTGCGGATGAACCTCCGGATCACCATATACCTCACTTGTTGACGCTTGCAGAATGGTCGCACCTGTTCGCTTTGCTAGACCAAGCATGTTAATAGCTCCATGCACGCTTGTTTTCGTAGTTTGTACTGGATCGAACTGATAGTGAATGGGACTGGCAGGACAAGCGAAATTAAATATTCTATCCACCTCTACATAGAGCGGAAAAGTTACGTCGTGACGAAGAATTTCGAAGTTATCATAGCTTCTTAGGTGGCTGACATTCTGCTTCTGCCCGGTATAAAAATTATCTACACATAAAACATCTTGACCCAAGCCAACCAATCTGTCGCAGATGTGAGACCCTAAGAAACCAGCCCCACCAGTCACAAGAATTTTTTTCAATGCAAACCCCTCAATTTAATCACAATTTGGTTATATAAAAGCCAAGTGTCTCATATCAATAGAATTTAGAAGCGTTAGTTAACAAGCTATACACTATCACAATAATTAGCCCGACAAACCCAGCAGCTAGAATCAACAACAACCTGTTGGGACCATGCGGTTGAACCTGAACGATCGCAGGATCTATTACCTTAAATACATATTCTTCCCTTGATTTACTCAACATGACAGTCTTAACCTGCTCTTCAATAAGCTGGTAGAACACCATTTTCATTTCAATTACATTAGTTGCCTCAATTTGAGACTCTAAGAATTGGATATTTTTTTCTGCATCGGCGATATCCGCCGCTCTCACATCAGCATTAATGTCAGAGATCAATGAGTCTACTATATTCTTTGAATATATTGGCGAGAAAAACTCAAACCCTATCCTCACAAAACCGGACTTATCATCATAACTAACCATTAATCTACTTAAAAATATTTGGTACGCTTTTTCAATACCATAGACTTTATCATCAATAGGATTATTTTTGGCCCATTCTCGGCGATTTACCATATTTCTGCCAGCACGGCTAAACATTAACTGGTTTGCTTTTTCGTCCCAACCTTTCACGAGCAAAAGATCTTGCCGAATATCGTGATCAACTATAAATTGATAAATAAATCTACGCGACTTTAAAACTTCTAAAGCGTAGGCAATCTTCCCGCGTCCGTTGTCAAGATTAATTCCTGCAAAAGAAGCAAGCCCGCCCAAACTTCCAGATAGCGGGCCCGTCGTTGCCCCTTGATTATGATCAGCATCAATTAAAAGTGTTTCAGCTCTATACGTATTTGAAAGATTAAACGCAAATACAGCTCCCAGGGATCCAAAAACAAGAAAAGACAGAATAAGTAGCCACTTGTGCCCTACCACCCATATTACTATGTCTCTAAAATCGATAACGCCGTAACCCTGTAGGACATCCGACTCTGCGCTAAACTCACGTTCAATACCAACCATGGAATTATCGCCACGGCTAATACCTTTCCTACCTTTATTCGTACCAACCAAAATCTTTTCCTAATCGAATATTGACTTTGTTTTACTCTAAAAATAAACCCAAACCAGCCCTAGCTCTGAACCACGATTTAAAAATAATATATTTCAATTAGACTGCAAAAAATCGTCTCTTACTCCACCTTATGAACCTCCACGACCGCTGCATTAGTAATTGGTAAATCAGCACGAAAACAATCGCACCAATAAATGAATAAACTTGTGAAGTATTTGAAATATAAAGCGTCACGCCTATAACTACGAAAGCTCCCTGCACGCACAACATCATGTACAAGGTCTGTTTAGCCGAAAAACCCGCTCTCAATATAATATGATGGATATGCGTACGATCGGGTGCCATCGGCGAACGACCGCGCCTCACCCGGCGATACATTATGGTAAACATATCTGTAATTGGCAGTAACACAAACCAAAGCGCTGTAACCGGGGTGAACGCAGGGCTTTCACCTTGTGAGCCGTAGATAAGTAAAACCCCTAGCGACAAGCCCATAAACATGCTTCCGGAGTCGCCCATAAACACCTTACCGATCTTCTTCGGCTTACGATTACCCCAGAGATTAAAAATAAGAAATGCGCCAGCAGAGCCGATAAAAGTCAAGCACAAATATTGAAAAGTCACACTACTGTTGGCACCAAACAAGGCCACCAAGCCAATAAAGCTCACCATGGCAATGGATCCTACCAAACCATCCATACCATCCAGCATATTCATAGCATTAATCGCTGCCATTATAGATAGCACTGCCAGCGGGTAACCCAGCCAGCCCGGGTTTAGTTCGCCTATGCCGATTAAATCTCCGAAGGAGTAAAAGTGCACATCGAGCGCATACACGAAAATGCACGAAACCAGAAATTGCCCTACTAAGCGAAATCGAGCGCTGAGTTCATAGCGGTCGTCTACCATGCCCATAAATACAATGAGCCCACCAGCCAATAAAAACAGACGAATTTCAATGGGCTGATCAATAAAGAGGAAGGTTGTTAACAGCACACTGGCGTAGATGGCCAAGCCACCCACCAGCGGAATTACCCCGGTGTGATGCTTTCTGCCCCCTGGTTTATCCACCAGCTCTGCCCATTCGGCAATCGGCTGAAGAATTTTCACAATGGCAAACGCAAGAACGAATGATACCGCCAGAATGATATAGCCTGTTTCCATGTTACCTTCACTTAGTTTTGGTTTCGTGAGAATTCAATACTGCTTGATCTACGCGACCGTAGGCGTCCTGAAAGCGAACGATGTCGTCTTCACTTAAATAGCTGCCACTTCTAACTTCAATGAGATGCAGTGTTACTTTGCCTGGGTTGTACAGGCGGTGTTTTTCTCCCAGGGGAATGTAGATGGATTCGTTTTCGCTGAGGAGTAGTTCCTCTTCCCCTTTTTGTACTAATGCTGTTCCTTCAACCACCACCCAATGTTCGGCGCGGTGGTGATGCATTTGCAGTGAAATGCTGGCACCGGGTTTTACCTCTATACGCTTAACCTGAAAACGGTTGCCGCTATCGAGCGTATCGAAACTTCCCCAAGGTCGGTGCACTTGGCGGTGATGTAAAAACTCGCTGCGATTTTGCGCTTTTAACCAATCCACTGCGTGTTTAACGTCTTGTGTCGATTCGCGATTAACCACCAGTAACGCGTCGTCACTCTCGATGATAGCGATATTATCGAGACCAATCGCGGCAATGAGTCTATCTTCTGAGTGGATTAAGCTGCCAGTGCAGTTTTTGATAAAAGCATCACCAAATACGGCATTGCCATTTTCATCTTTTTCGCTGGCTTCCCAGAGCGATTCCCAACTGCCCAGGTCGCTCCAACCGGCGTCGAGCGGTACCATCCACGCTTTTGGGGTTTTTTCCATTACAGCATAATCGATGGAAATGTTGTCGCATTGGGAAAATTCTTTTTCACTTAAGCGCGTAAAATCGAGATCTATTTCTGCGTTATTCAAAGCATTTTCACAAGCGTCTAACCATTCGCCGCCACAATTTTTTAATTCAGTTAACAACAACTCGGCTGGGAATACGAACATGCCGCTGTTCCAGGTGTAGGTGCCTGCGGCAAGATAGGATTTCGCGGTTTCCAGATCGGGCTTTTCAACAAATTGTTTTATTTTGCTACCACCTGGCGAGCTTGCGCTTGCGCTTTGTATGTAGCCATAACCCGTTTCGGGCTTATGAGGAATTACACCAAATGCCACCAAACGCTGCGCACTTGCAGCCTGGATTGCATTCTGCAAAGCCTGATGGAAAGCCTCGAGATTGGTAATAAGATGGTCTGCGGCCAGCACCACTAAAATAGGATTCGCGTAAAGCTGCTTTGCTCGATAGGCGGCAGCGGCAATTGCTGGAGCAGTATTTCGCGCGCAGGGTTCTAACAAAATCTCGGCTTTGCGGCTTTCTATTTCATCTACCTGGCTCGCCACCATAAACCGCTGATCGTTATTACATACGATTATCGGCGGTGCAAATTGCTTAACTCGCTGCATAGTATGTTGCAGCATGGTTGCATCGCCATAGAGTTTATGAAGTTGTTTTGGATAGGCTTTTCTGGATTTTGGCCAGAGACGGGTTCCACTGCCTCCGGAGAGAATGACCGGTACGACGGTCGGTGAGTCTACTTGCTGATCCCGCACGATTTGATTCCAAAATTTGAAGTGGTGCTCATTTTGCCGGTGATTATATAGTAAGTGGTACAGAAATTGTTGTTTCTAAAGTGTAATTTTTTAGGCGTTTATCTCAGGGAATATCAATAAAGTTCAATTATTTTGGAATCAATAATTCGTGTCTTTTTTCGAAAGCGCAACACTATACACATGGATTATTCGTACGCCAATACCTTGCTAATCGTTAAACAAACACCGCTGCAAGCCCACGTCTAAACGATCAATATTTAACCGCTTGATCGGTATGGAAACGTACTACGCAGCGATTTATTCCAATTTTCTAAGTGAACTATGTGCCAATTTTATTAATTAACACATTAGCTCGGAGCCCCCTCCTTTTAACCAGTACAAATTTCAATGATTTTGGGGAGGCTCGGAGTGCGGGCCGCTCGCCGGCATAGCTCTTGTTAATAGATAGATAATCGCCAGAATGTGGCTCTTGGCGCCTTCTTGAGTGAAGTTTATAAATAGCCAGTCTAATTAGGTGGTTTTGCTGCTCAACATTTGAACACTATATTTGTTGTCGCATCTCGCGCAGCTTTCGCACTTTGGAGTTCGCCTTCCTTTGTGCTGGGTTACCGGGAACGGTCGCAGGCTCCCTTCTGGGAACGGCCTGCGGCCTTCTGGGGTGTAGCGCTTAGCTTTGCTCGCGCTACCACCTAGGAGTGAGCTCCAGCGAACCTTCCTTGAAGCGGCGTTAGTCGCGTTCCCGGTAACCCAGATGCCACGTGCGAAGCGCGTTAGGACTTCGTTCTCCAGGAAATATCTATTTTTCTATGTTGAGCAACACAATCACGTAGGTACAGATTGATCAAGCTTTGGTAGGGCACGCCGTTTTCTTCTGCCATTTCTTTGAAATAGCCAATTACATCTTCACCTAGACGAATAGTCACGGGCTTTTTCAGCTTGGCCGCGTAGGGGTTTCTGCGTGATTTCATTTTAGAGAGATCGTATTCAGCTTTCATCAGTTACCACCTTCGTAATGCTTACATTCGTTTTTGGTCGCCTTGCGCGCAGAAATGATTCGTATTGTGTTACCCAAATCTCTTTCGCAATGACACACCAGTAAAACACGAGTTTCGTTGCTCAGACCAAGCAGCAGAAAGCGATCTTCCTGTTCATTATGTTCCTCATCATAGAATTGAATAGCATACTCATCATAAAACACGGATCATGCTTCCTCGAAGCTAACCCCATGTTTTTCCTTGTTTTTACGTGCTTTGACTGGGTCCCATTTAAACTTAATCATGAATACATTGTATGTACATTTTTAGGACTATACAAGGGCTTGGCCGTTGTGGGGCGGCCCCATCGGGGCCTGCGGGAGCGCGGGCGAGCCCGCTTCGGGAATCGGGAGCGGCCCGAAGGGCCTTCGGGGAGCGAGCGCTTAGCTTCGCTTGCCTCACGAACGCACCGGTTTTAAGGTAATTTCGCTACTTTCTTTGTGAGCTCGAATGAGCCTCTGGCGAGCTCTTTGGAGGCTCTTGGGGGATCTTGTATACGATTTTGCCATCCTCCCAGAATGGAATTTTTTTACCCGCTAACCTGTACTCGCTGCGAACTTCCTCAGAAATTCTTAGAAAGGCAGATTTCACTAGTGCGTTGAGCTCTTCTACGCTATGGTTCACTGGGTAGTTCCTCCAAAATTCGCACGTCGCCAGCGCTCGTATCGAAAATTAAAACCTGATCCACAACTTTCTCGAACTTGGCTAGATTGCTAATGCTTCTGTCAAAACGGCGACGAACGACGTTTTCTGGGATATCGTGACCGCCTTCTGAGACTCGTAATCGGACTCGTTCTACCGCTGCATCCGCTGATGGCAGCCAGAAATAGTATAAAAATACCTTGTAGCCCGCACTTTGCCACTTCGGTATCTTTCGGAGATAAGTCGTTCCGCTCAGTGTTGTTTCAAACGCGAAATTTTCGCGCTTTCTGGCCAAACTGTCGATCTTGCGAAGCATAAGTTTCCCCGCCTCGATCGCTGCGTTTTCTGGCCTGAGTGGCGATAGGCCTAGTGCGATTAGATCGGCGTTCACGAAATTTTCTGTTTTGACTTCGTTTCTCAGCAATCTGAGCGCAAAGGTTGTTTTACCTGCACCGTTTGGGCCTGCGATTATGAAGCAGTATTTGGTCATAGGGGGATTATACAACGGCTTTGCCGTTGGGGGGCTTTTGACGCGCTGCGCGCGTGGTTTGTAGGTTGTGGGGAACGGTCGCAGGCTCCCTTCTGGGGACGTTCGCTATCGCTCACTGCCGGGAATGAATTGCCGCCCCTCTCCTAGAAGGCCGCAGGCCGTTCCCAGAAGCGGCGCTAGCCGCGTTCCCAGTAACCTAGTTACCACGCGCGCAGCGCGCTTATTGCTCCTGCAACGATTCATTAACCCGGTCGCGCATTTCTTTGCCGGGTTTGAAGTGGGGAACGTATTTGCCGGCGAGCTCTACGGATTCGCCGGTTTTGGGGTTGCGGCCGGTGCGAGGCGCGCGATAGTGGAGGGAGAAACTGCCGAAGCCGCGAATTTCTATGCGGTCGCCATTTGCGAGGCATTGCGACATGTATTCCAGAATCAGTTTTACAGCCAGCTCGATATCCTTAGCGGAGAGTTGGTCTTGCCTTTCTGCGATTCTTTCTATTAGCTCTGACTTTGTCATAGGCTTTGGCTAAGCTTGGTAGTGTGAATTGAGCCCCGGAAACATCGCCTCGGCCCAATCGCAATATTTCCCTACGGGAAACGCCACCCTGCCCTTTCTGCGAGTTTTCCTTTTACGGCGTAACCAACGGGTTAATACCTACGCCGCAGCTTATTCTAACTTGATACTAGTCCAAAAGTTGGGTTATATCATTGTGTTAGAACAATTTGTAAATGTTGTTGCTAAATTGGTTGGTTAAGTTGTTGTTTATACAACAAAAACTGGCGTTTCGCCAGTTTTTGTTGTGGGTCGCCCCGCCTTGGCGGGGCTGCTGGGAACGTGGCCGAAGGCCACTTCTGGGAACGCCCTGGCGGGCTTCTGGGGCGGAGGCTTTGCTTCGCTTGTCTCCTTGCTGGGTGGAAAAGCGTCGCTGCGCTGGCTTTTTTGTGGGGCTTAGATGGGGTAGAGTTTCATAAGGAGAAATTGAAAAGGAGTTTGTTGTGAAATTTAAGAAGCTTGAGGTGTGGAAGGAAAGTTCTCGGCTTTGTGTTGAGATTTATGAGAATTTTCGGTGATTGTCGGATTTTGGGTTTCGGGATCAGGTTACTCGCTCCGTTTTGTCGATTCCTTCCAATATTGCCGAAGGGGAAGAGCGCGAGAGTATGAAAGATACGCTGCGTTTTTTAAATATTGCGAAAGGCTCTACTGCCGAATTTATTACCCAGCTCTACATTGCCATTGAAATCGGCTACATAGAAAGACCCGCCGGAAAAAACCTCCTCCACAAAGCCGAAACCCTCTCTCATCAATTGGGCGCTTTGATAAAAGCCAGAAAAACCAAAGTTCCAGCCTAATCAAAAGAACCAGCTAAGCCGGAGCTGCTTAAAAAAGGGTTATCCCAGAAGTGGCCAAAGGCCACGTTCCCAGAAGGGAGCAAAGCGACCGTTCCCAGAAACCCAGCAACCACGCGATTAGCGTTCAAAACCATCCCCGCTCCCGTGCATCCCTGCACCCGCGGGATACCGTTCGTCCTGAACATAAAAAAACGGCGCACCCTTTCGAGTGCGCCGTTCTATGGAAAAAGCGAATACGCTAATCGCGTATTACTTATCTTTGCTTTCCATTTCCGCCTTAATCAAATCACCCAGAGTGGCCGGTGCCGCTTGTTCTGCGGATTTGGCGCTGTGGTCTTTGATGGCTTGTTTTTCTTCGTCGCTATCCTTGGCTTTGATGCTGAGGATAATCGCGCGGTTTTTGCGGTCGACGTTGGTGATTTTGGCTTCCACTTCGTCGCCTTCTTTCAGCGCGTTGCGGGCATCTTCTACCTTGTCGCGGCTGATTTCTGAGGCTTTCAGGGTTGCTTCAACGTCGTCGGCCAATACGATCACGGCTTCTTTCGCATCTACAGATTTAACAGTACCGGTAACGATGGAACCTTTATCGTTATTGGTGACGTAAACGGAGAACGGATCTTCGTCTAACTGCTTGATACCCAAGGAAATACGCTCGCGTTCCGGGTCGATGGCCAGTACCACGGTTTCCAGTTCGTCGCCTTTCTTGTACTTGCGCACGGCTTCTTCACCGGCTTCGTTCCAGGAAATGTCGGACAGGTGAACCAGACCGTCGATGCCGCCTTCGAGGCCGATGAAGATACCGAAGTCGGTGATCGACTTGATTTTGCCGGTGATCTTGTCGCCTTTGGCGTATTGATTACTGAAGGCATCCCAGGGGTTTTCTTGACACTGCTTGATACCCAGGGAAATACGACGACGTTCTTCGTCGATATCCAGAATCATCACTTCCACTTCGTCGCCGAGGTTTACAACCTTGCTGGGGTGGATGTTTTTGTTGGTCCAATCCATTTCGGAAACGTGTACCAGACCTTCAACGCCTTCTTCGATTTCAGCGAAGCAGCCGTAATCGGTAAGGTTGGTGATGGTGGCTTTAACCTTGGCGCCTTCGGGGTAACGCTGGGTGATAGCCGCCCAGGGATCTTCGCCCAGTTGCTTGAGGCCGAGGGAAACACGGTTGCGCTCGCGGTCGAACTTGAGGACTTTAACGTCGATTTCATCGCCAACGGCAACAATTTCGCTCGGGTGCTTGATGCGCTTCCAGGCCATATCGGTGATGTGCAGCAGGCCATCTACGCCGCCCAGGTCAACGAAGGCACCGTAATCGGTAAGGTTCTTAACGATACCTTTAACCGCTTGACCTTCTTGCAGGGTTGCCAGCAGCTCTTCACGCTCTTCGGTATTGGTTTGTTCCATAACCGCACGGCGGGAAACAACCACGTTGTTGCGCTTCTGGTCGAGCTTGATAACTTTGAATTCCAGCTCTTTGCCTTCGAGGTGGGTAGTTTCGCGCACGGGGCGAACGTCTACCAAAGAACCAGGCAAGAAGGCACGGATACCTGCAACGTCGACGGTGAAACCACCTTTAACCTTGCCGTTGATAACACCGGTAATGACTTCTTCTTCTTCGTGAGCCGCTTCCAGAACTTTCCAGGATTCAGCGCGCTTGGCTTTTTCGCGAGAAAGGCGGGTTTCGCCGAAACCGTCTTCTACGGTTTCCAGAGCTACCTGAACTTCGTCGCCCACGTTGAGCTCGAGTTCGCCTTTGTCGTTAAGAAATTGTGCGGCGGGGATTACGCCTTCTGATTTGAGGCCAGCGTGAACAGTGACCCAATCTTGATCGATGTCGATAACAACACCGGTTACGATGGTGCCGGGCACCATGTCTATGGTTTGTAAACTCTCTTCAAAGAGTTCTGCAAAGCTTTCGCTCATTGCGATTCCTGTAATTTGTGTGCCACATCGCCAGTTATGTGGGGTTGTTGTTAATGCTAAAACCGCCCCACTTCTGGCTGGGAGCGAAATTAGCGGGTTCTAGGGCGCGCGAAAATATCAGATTATTGGTTAGATCTCAAGCGGTTTTAGGCAGTTTTACGCGCATTTGCGCGTGGTTGCTGGGAACGCCGTCGGAGACGGCTTCTGGGAACGGCCGAAGGCCTTCTAGGAACGGGGCCTTTTTACGCGCTTCGCGCATGGAAAGGAGGGAACGCCGTCTGTGACGGCTTCTGGGAACGGGCACCAGTGCCCTTCTGGGAACGGGGCCTTTTTACGCGCTTCGCGCGTGGAAGGTGGGAACGCCGTCTGCGACGGCTTCTGGGAACGGGCACGAGTGCCCTCCTGGGAACGTGACCTGCGGCCACTTCTGGGGAAAAGATGAAAAACATTCGTCGCACTAGTTTATTCCGAGGAAGGAGCGATAGCGACTGTTCCCAGCAGGGCGCCAGCCGCGTTCCCAGAAGGCCCCCGGCCGTTCCCAGCCAGCCGTCTAACGGCGGCGCCCAGCTGGGGGACTATTGCAAAGCAATAGTCCCCCAGCTTTTACACCTCGGACACAACCAATGATTCTTCCAGGCCTCGAATCCGCAATGGGTACATATATATCTAGCGTGTGTTTTGATGAGTTTTTCCAGCACGCTTTTGATTGTGTTGTAGTGGAGGTTTTCGGTATCACTGGCGACCAGTTTCAGCAGGTCTGCGGCGGCTTCCATTTGGGGGAAGGCTGGGAGTTCCTGGAGCAGTAGCTCCACCACGGCATCGCAACCCTGCTCTTGTTCCACGGCCTCGGCAAGATAGTTGAGTGTGGTGAGGCTGGGTTGTGCGGTGTAAATTTCTCTGAGCAGGCTTTCCGCGCCTTTTGCGCTCTTAAGTTGTACAAAGCATTCTCGAATTAGGGGCAGAGCTTCGCTGGTGTGTTGTGGGCTTTGGTAGGGTATTTTTCTGAGCAGTGCCAAAGCGACGGCAGGGGTTTGGTCGTTCAGTTCAATTCTGGCCTGGAGTAAAACAGCGCGGGCACAATGTTTATCATAGCGTTGCGCATTGCGCAGTAAACGCCGTGCCTCCAGTAAATCGCTTTTGGCAAGTGCCTCTTCGGCAAGTTCGCAACTGAATTGCGCCTGGCTGGCACGCCACTTATCTGGCGTGTTGCCAAATTTGCGGGTGGTGAGCCTGTCGGCCACATCGATGGCATCCAGCCAATCGCTGGTGTCTTGATACACTTCGATTAAATGACCCAGTGCTTGCTCGCGGGTTTTTTTATCGATATTTTTGGTATCGGCCAGTTCTTTAAATAAACTTTCGGCACGATCGAGCAAGCCCGCCTTTAAAAAATCCACGCCCAATTCCAATTGGGCCAAATGCAATTGCGCTCGACTCAAACTGGGGCGCGCCAGTAAATTCTGGTGAACACGAATCGCGCGTGTGGTTTCTCCACGCCGCCTCAGCAGGCTGCCTAAAGCCAGGTGAGTTTCGAGCGTTTCGCTGTTGACTTCCAGGGCGCTAATGAATGTGTCTATCGCTGCGTCGGGCTGATCGTTAAGCAGTTGATTCAAGCCGTGATAATAATTTTTACGCGGTAAACGGCCCTCAATTTTTAATGGCGATTTTTTACTAAAAGGCTGCACACGCCCCAGCACGTAACCCAACGCCAGCGCAATAAACAGTAGAACAAAAACCGCCACATCAGGCATTTGGTTTACAACCATACAATGAATTTACGAATCGAGTTGTGCGGTGCGTAGTTTGTTAACTTCTTTTTTAACCTTACTGAGTTCCCGTTTACGGGAATAGAGTTTTATACGAGCTAATATCCAAGTGCCAAACCACCCCAGTAAAACACCAGACGCAAATGTAATCGACAAATACCCGCCCACAGGAAAACGCGGTAATTCAATGGCGAACAAGTTAACCGATATATAGTCTTGATTGGCCCAGGCAATCCAGACACCGATAATCAGTACGCCGAGCAGCCAGACAAACAAAAACAGACCCCGAATCCAACGATATAGCCGCTTAATCATAATATGTCCCTAGCAAAGCTGGCGCTGTTGTGCCTGCTTTAAAATCGTTTCAAATACTTCGTTAATCGACAGACTGGTACTGTCGAGTTCTATGGCGTCTGGTGCTGGCGCCA
The DNA here is from genome assembly GCA_007827375.1 of Alteromonadaceae bacterium 2753L.S.0a.02. NCBI lineage: Bacteria > Pseudomonadati > Pseudomonadota > Gammaproteobacteria > Alteromonadales > Alteromonadaceae > Alteromonadaceae bacterium 2753L.S.0a.02. The sequence continues at coordinate 1,797,923 of VISH01000002.1, read as the reverse complement.
GTGGTGCCGTCGCGCGATTCATATCACGATCATCCCGCGCAATAATATCAGCAAGAATTTTTTGCTCGTCGATAGCTGTTTCGCCGGCTTCCTGTAATTGCTTAATGCGTCGGCTGGCGCGCTCTTGCGCCGTGGCTGTTAAAAATATTTTCAGCGGCGCGTTGGGAAAAACCACAGTACCCATATCGCGACCATCGGCCACTAAACCCGGTAATTTCCGAAATGCCTGCTGGCATTCCAACAGAGCCGCACGAACGCTGGGGTAGGCTGCAATTTTTGATGCCGCCATTCCAACTTGCTCGCGACGAATGTCGCGCGTTACGATTTTATCATCGAGCAGCGCCTCGACTGTGTTAGCGTTTATGTCGAAGCGGATGTCCAGGTTACCGGCCACCTCCGCCACCAGCGGCTCATTATCGCAATCAAGCTTTCTTTGCAAACACGCCAGTGCGGCCAAGCGGTATATAGCGCCGCTATCCAATAAGTTGAATCCGGTTTTTTCAGCAAGCAGACGGCAGATGGTGCCTTTGCCCGAGCCGCTGGGGCCGTCTACAGTAATCACGGGTGCATTCATATATAATTACCTGATGCTGGCGGCTATGGCTGCACAGGCCGCCGCAGGGTCTTCTGCCTGGATGATTGGGCGACCGACCACAATAAAGTCGCTACCATTGGCAATAGCCAGTTCGGGCGTGACCACGCGACGTTGATCGCCCACCTCGGCATTCGCCGGTCGAATACCGGGCGTTACAGTAACAAATTCACTGCCGTGCAAGGTTTTCATTTGGGCGGCTTCAACAGCAGAACACACAACACCCTGCATACCGGCTGCTTTGGCAAGTGCCGCAAAGCGCTGCACAACGGCTTCCGGAGGTTCTTGAATGCCTAATTCGGCAAGATCGCTTTGATCCATGCTGGTTAACACAGTGACCGCGATCAAAAGCGGTTTATGACTAAAAAGCACCAGGGCCTCTGCAGCGGCTTCCATCATGCGCCTACCGCCACTGGCATGCACGTTCACCATCCACACGCCTAAGTTTGCGGCGGATTTTACGGCACCGGCAACCGTATTGGGTATATCGTGAAATTTGAGATCCAGAAAAACCTCAAATCCCAAACTTTGTACTGCTTCAACCACAGCTGGACCTGCAGCGGTAAATAACTCTTTGCCAATTTTAAGGCGGCAATCTTCGGGGTTGAGTTGTTTTGCAAGGTTTAAGCAGTCTTCCTTATTATTAAAATCCATGGCGACCAAAAGACGCGGGCCGGTAACGGGCATAAGTTTCTCCTGTTTGCTACTGGGGCCATTTTACAACGAGCAGCGTTCTAATACCCTCCTGAATTCACGGCACAAAAAAACCGCAACTTGGTGCGGTTTTTTTAAACAGCGATGTGATTCGCCTTATAGCACAATCTTGCCTTTATTTTTTTCAAGAGTTGCTTCACCCACGCCTTTTACCGCCAGCAAGTCTTCTACCGATTTGAAATCACCGTGCACTTTGCGGTAAGCCACAATTGCCTCAGCTTTTTTCTTTCCAATGCCGCTGAGCACTTCGGCGATGGTATCGGCGCTCGCTTTGTTGATGTTCACTTTGCTGGCAACCATGGCAGGCTTTGCTTGTTCTGCGGTCTTCTCCTTTGACCCCGCATAACTCAATGGCGACAAAACCAACAAGCCCGCAATGGCAATGGCGAGCATGCAAGTGTATAAATCGCGAGCAAAAATTGAACGTAATGATTGAAAGATAAATCCATTTTTCATTGTTGTGATCTCCCTGTCGGTGAGTAGTCGATGATTTAGTAGTAGTCAAGCAAGATGCTCGTAACGAACTTTAATAAAACATTTGTTTTAAGAACAGAGGGAAATAAACATTAGTTTTTGTAGGAGATTTACACTCAATAGTGTGAGACATTCGCCATAGGCGAATGTGGAACGGCCCTGAAGGGCCTGCTAGGACGCCGTCGGAGATGGCTGACAGGAACGCGGCAGATGCCGCTTCTGGGAACGGCCTGCGGCCTTCTGGGGAAAAATTGGAGCTTTGCTTCACTTGCCCTACCCCAGAAATGAGCACCCGCGAACTTTCCTAGAAGGGAGCTTGCGAGCGTTCCTAGAAACCTAGTCACCACGCGCAAAGCGCGTAAAAACGCCATAGGCGAATGTGGAACGGCCCTGAAGGGCCTGCTAGGACGCCATCGGAGATGGCTGACAGGAACGCGGCAGATGCCGCTTCTGGGAACGGCCTGCGGGCTTCTGGGGAAAATATGGGGCTTTGCTTCGCTTGCCCTACCCCCAGAAGTGAGCACCCGCGAACTTTCCTAGAAGGGAGCTTGCGAGCGTTCCTAGAAACCTAGTCACCACGCGCAAAGCGCGTAAAAACGCCATAGGCGAATGTGGAACGGCCCTGAAGGACCTGCTAGGGCGCCATCGGAGATGGCTGGCAGGAACGCGGCAGATGCCGCTTCTGGGAACGGCCTGCGGCCTTCTGGGGAAAATATGGGGCTTTGCTTCGCTTGCCCTACCCCAGAAGTGAGCACCCGCGAACTTTCCTAGAAGGGAGCTTGCGAGCGTTCCCAGAAGTAAGCCCCGCGAACGTTCCCAGCAGTGAGCCCCGCGAACGTTCCCAGCAGTGAGCCCCAGCTCAATGCGCGTTCAAAGCTCCTTGACCTCCCAATGCGGAAAGTGCTTACGAATCAACGCGTTAAGTTCCAGTTCGAATTCGGAATACTCGCCGGTAGTTACCGCAGCCGCAGTTAGGGGTTCGATAATCATGCCGGCGCCTACGGTAATGTTGCTGAGACGGTCAATGATGATAAACGCGCCTGTGGCGCGGTTTTGTTGGTAGGGGTCGATCACCACTTGTTGTTCCAACTGCACATCCACAACAGCGATATCATTGAGCTGCATGTTTTCAACTTCGGATTTTTCGAAGGTGTTTACATCGACACGATACTCAATATCCGACACCACACCCGGGGTCACCTTACTGGCAAATTTAAACAAATATTGTTTGCCGGGTTTCATTTCAGTTTCAGACATCCAAACCAAATGACCGCGCATGCGATTTGAGAATGTTTGTTCGCTGGCCGCGTGGACAATCATATCGCCACGGCTGATGTCAATTTCATCTTGCAGTGTGAGCGTCACGGCCTGACCATTGAAGGCTTCTTCCAGTTCACGCTCATAGGTAACAATGGATTTTATTTTGCTGGTTTTGCCTGAAGGCAATACTTTTATTTCATCGCCCACTTTAACCACACCGGATGCGACGGTGCCGCAAAATCCCCGGAAATTTAAATTGGGGCGATTTACAAATTGCACAGGAAAACGAAAATCATCAAAGTTTTTATCAGAAGCAATTTCCACAGTTTCCAATATTTGCATTAATGATTGCCCTTTGTACCAAGGCGAACGCTCGCTTATATTTACAACATTATCGCCGTCCAATGCCGACATAGGTACAAAATACAATTCGGTTTCGTTTAACGATTTGGAAAGCTCCAAATAGGCTTTTTTAATTTCTTCGAAACGCTCTTCGCTGAACTCCACCAAATCCATTTTATTGATCGCAACTACCACATGCTTAATACCCAAAAGCGACGCGATATAGGAGTGGCGACGCGTTTGGGTTTGTACACCATAACGCGCATCAATAAGAATTACCGCGAGGTCACAGGTAGATGCGCCGGTGGCCATATTTCGGGTGTATTGTTCATGCCCAGGGGTATCGGCAATAATAAATTTACGCTTGGCGGTGGAGAAATAACGGTAGGCAACATCAATGGTAATGCCCTGCTCCCGCTCAGCTTGAAGACCATCCACCAATAAGGCTAAATCCAGCTTCTCGCCGGTAGTGCCATGCTTGCTGGAATCTGAAGCAACCGCTGCCAATTGATCTTCATAAATCATTTTGGAATCGTGCAGCAAGCGTCCGATTAAAGTCGATTTACCGTCGTCGACACTACCACAGGTTAAAAAGCGCAATAATTCTTTACGCTCGTGTTGTGCCAGGTAGGCATCGATATCGGTTTCAATTAATTCTGATTGGTGGGACATATTAAAAATTTTCTCCGAAAATTTTTGGAGCGCCGCCGCAAAGCGGCGGCTACTGGGAACGGCCTACGGCCTTCTAGGAACGCTGCGCTACTGGGCACGTTCGCTTTGCTCACTTCTAGGACTAGCGAATAGCTATAAACCCAGACAATCGCAAAACTCCATTCCTATAAGTAAAACCAACCGATCTCTGTTCAACTTCCCGCGCGAAAGCGCGGATTAAAAAACACTAATACTTTTCAGCTTTGTCGTCTCAAAAAAAAACCTGTACCCAACAAAGTTTTCTCACCCCGCCCTTCCCCAGAAGCAGCAAAGCTGCGTTCCCAGAAACCACCCGTGCAAAAGCACAGATTAAAAAACGCTAATACTTTTCGGCTCCGTCGTCTCAAAAAAGACGCTAAACCCTACAAAAAATTTCCCCTCGCCCTCCCCAGAAGCAGCAACGCTGCGTTCCCAGAAAGTCGCGAAGCGACTGTTCCCAGTAGTGGCTGCAAGCCACGTTCCCAGGAACCACCCGCGCGAAAGCGCGGGTTAAAAATACCCCTCCTGCTTTTTCTTCTCCATCGAACCCGCAGAATCGTGGTCGATAACACGGCCTTGGCGTTCGGAGGTTTTGGTCAGCAGCATTTCCTGAATAATTTCAGGCAGCGTGGTCGCGGTGGATTCTACGGCGCCGGTCAGCGGGTAGCAGCCAAGGGTGCGGAAGCGCACCATTTTTTGCTCGATCACGTCACCCTCTTCGATGGGCATACGTTCATCGTCGACCATGATGAGTACACCGTCTTTTTCAACCACGGGACGTTTTGCGGCAAAATACAGGGGAACAATGGGAATACTTTCCAGGTGGATGTATTGCCAAATATCGAGCTCGGTCCAGTTGGAAAGTGGAAAAACGCGGATACTCTCGCCCTTATCCACTTTGCCGTTGTAGAGGTTCCACAATTCGGGTCGCTGGTTTTTAGGGTCCCAGCGGTGATTTTTATCGCGAAAGGAATATACGCGTTCTTTAGCTCGGGATTTTTCTTCGTCGCGTCTTGCTCCACCGAAAGCGGCATCGAAACCGTATTTATCCAGCCCCTGTTTTAGCGCCTGGGTTTTCATAATATCGGTGTGTTTGGCGCTGCCGTGGGTGAACGGGCCGACACCCATTTCGACACCTTCCTGATTAATGTGTACGATTAAATCCCAACCCAGCTCTTTGATACGCTGTTCGCGGAACTGAATCATTTCTTTGAATTTCCAGGTGGTGTCGACATGCATCAGGGGAAACGGCGGTTTGCCGGGGGCGAAGGCTTTCATCGCGAGATGCATCATGACTGCGGAATCTTTGCCGATGGAATAGAGCATCACCGGGTTATCAAATTCGGCAGCCACTTCACGAATAATGTGGATGCTTTCCGCCTCCAACTGCTTGAGGTGCGTCATATGGTACTGGTTAGACATGTGTAAATCGTCCGTAAATGTGCGTGATTGATATCACCGAATGGGTATTACCAGTGGCGTGATTATAATGATTTCAAATGAGTAATTAAGAATAATTTACTTCTAAGCTTATACCCACAGACTTTGCAAGACTCACGAAATTCGGAAACGAGGTGGCAACATTAGCGCAGTTGTTGACCGTAATTTCCCCGCTCGCACGCAGTGCGGCAACGGTGAAAGACATGGCGATACGGTGGTCGTGGTGGCTTTCCACATAGCCGCCAGTTAACTGACCGCCAACCACTCGGATGCCATCAGGTGTGGGGTGACACTCAATACCCAGTGCTTGCAAACCATCGGCCATTGCCTGAATACGGTCGGTTTCTTTCACGCGCAATTCTTCGGCGCCCGTGAGAATGGTTTCACCCTCGGCGCAGGCAGCAGCCACTAGCAGTGCCGGGAATTCGTCGATCGCCAGTGGTACTTGATCCTCAGGAATGCTGATACCTTTAAGTGCTGCGTATTGCACCCGGATATCCGCGACTGGCTCACCACCCACTTCACGCTCGTTTTCGAGGCTGATATTGGACCCCATCAATTTTAAAATATTAACAACCCCAATACGCGTTGGGTTAATTCCCACATGGGTCAGGGTAATATCAGAGCCAGGAGCAATGGCTGCGGCCACCATGAAAAATGTCGCTGATGATATATCTGCGGGAATATCGATATCAGCGGCGCTAAGTTTGCCGCCTGATGCAAGAGAAATGGTGCTCCCCTCACGCTTAACATCGTAACCAAATCCACGCAGCATGCGCTCGGTGTGATCACGCGTTGGCGCCGGCTCTGTTACGCGAGTTTCTCCCTCGGCATATAAACCAGCTAATAGCACACAGGATTTTACCTGGGCACTGGCCATCGGCATTTGATAGTCAATCCCTTTTAGTGGCGCAGTGCCGTGCAGTTTCACCGGCGGTTTGCCATCTTCGCCGGTACTCACTTGCGCACCCATTTCACGTAACGGATTAGCAACGCGATTCATGGGCCGCTTACTTAAAGACACATCTCCGGTAAGCTCGCTATCAAATTGCTGCCCCGCCAGAATGCCTGAGAGCAAACGCATAGAAGTGCCGGAATTACCGACATATAACGAGCCGGAAGGCTTTTGCAAACCATGTAGGCCAACGCCATAAACAGTTACCGCTCCGCTATCAGGGCCTTCAATAACCACACCCATATCACGAAATGCCTGAAGGGTGGCGAGTGCGTCTTCACCTTCAAGAAAACCTTCGATATGTGTAACCCCTTCTGCGAGCGATCCCAGCATAATGGAGCGATGCGAAATGGATTTATCACCCGGGACACGAATATTACCCGTTACAATTCCGCCGGGAGTCACTTTATAAATGACATTTTTTTGTTCTGAATTTTGCATATTTCTTAAGTAAGCTTTGTGTTCAAGCATGTTGGTAAAACGATCTCGAGCCGATTTAGCTCGTGTGAAAACACCGGTCATAGCAACCGCATCCTGATTGGCGATCATATCGCGCAATCGCGAAAGATTGTTGCTAAACAAATCAATGGCCTCCAAGACGCTGGTTTGATTAGCCAGCATAATGTCGCGCCACATAATCGCGTCGCTGGAAGCGATGCGCGTGAAATCTCTGAAGCCGCCAGCAGCATAACGAAAGATGTTTTCATTTTGACTATCGTGGGCAAGGGTATCGACCAGCGAAAAGGCGATCACATGAGGTAGATGACTGGTCGCCCCCAATACCAAATCGTGCTCTTGAACAGGCATTTGTAGCACTTCTGCACCTACAGACAGCCACATTTCGGCGACGCGATTTACTGCGGCAGTATCATTTTCAGGAAGTGGCGTTAATATCACGCGATGGTCGATGTAGAGATCGGGGTTTGCTGCTTCGACGCCACTTTTTTCGGAGCCGGCAATTGGATGCCCCAGCACCAAACTCGCGGGATACTCACCAAACACCTCCAGCGCATCCCGCTGTACACTGCCTTTTACGCTGGCGCCATCGGTAATGATCACCCCAGGGGCTAGGCAGTCTTTTAATTCGCTGAAAATACGCTTTACCGTTAGTGTGGGCACGGCCACAAAAATAATATCACCGGGCACTAACTCGTTGGCGATTGCGGCAACGCTCGTGACTGCGCGATGCACAATGCCCATATTCAAAGCGCTGTCGCAAGTATCCTGACGCCGCGCCACGCCGATAATTTCTTTACAGGCATTACGCTTTTGCAGTGCTGCAGCAAGGCTGCCACCGATCAAACCCAAACCGATAATAACGACTTTATTTAGCTCTGCCATAGTAAATATCCGGCGTTATAAGTTACGCGCGTTAATGCACCGCCTCGCGAGTTGCAAGGTTCTTAAAATTAAAAAACGCAGAGAACCGGGTTACAAAACTCCCTTGGGGTAGGAACCGAGAATTTTCAATTCAGAAACACGTTGCGAAACTTCCTGCAAGGCATTTTGGATATCCGGGTGACTGATGTGCCCGGTAAAATCAATAAAAAATACGTAATTCCACGTACCCGTTGGCGATGGTCGGGTTTCGACGCGAGTGAGATCAATACCGAAACGGTGAAACGGATCTAACAGATCGTGCAGCGCACCCGGTTCGTTGCGGGTGGAGACCACCACCGAGGTTTTATCGTCACCGCTGGGAGCAACTTCATCGGAACCAATAATTAAAAAGCGCGTGGAATTATCGGGTTGATCTTCGATACTCTCATCGAGAATCGTTAAGCCGTAAAGTTCTGCCGCCATTTTGCCGGCAATAGCCGCAGCGTTCCATTCACCTTTTAAACGCTTGGCCGCTTCGGAATTACTGCTCACCGCCACCCGTTCGGCACGGGGATAATGGGCATCCAGCCATTTTCGGCACTGCGACAACGACTGCGCGTGAGAATAAATACGTGTAATACTTTCAGTGCGGGTAACGTCGCTCACTAAAAAGTTATGGTGAATTCGCAACACCACTTCACCGCAAATTTTAACGCTGCTACCGAGAAAATTGTCGAGTGTGTGGGTGACAATACCTTCCGTGGAATTTTCGACTGGCACAACACCAAAATGCGCTGCACCCGAAGCCACTTCACGAAACACTTCATCAATAGCCGCAAGCGAAATGGTTTTTGCGGAGTGGCCGAAATGTTTGATGGCTGCCTGTTGTGTGAAAGTCCCTTCCGGCCCCAAATAAGCCACTTTAACCGGCGCTTCCAGCGCCAGACAGGCTGACATGATCTCGCGAAACAAGCGCGCAAACTCTTCGTTATCGAGCGGCCCCTGATTACGCTCCATAGCACGACGTAAAACCTGTGCCTCTCGTTCGGGGCGGTAAAACGAGGGGTCTTCACGATCGGAATATTTTTTCTTGATCTGGGCGACCTGCTGCGCACTGCGGGCGCGCTCGCTGATCAGGTCGCCGATTTTCTCATCAATTGCGTCGATTTTATCTCGCAAGGCGGCGAGTTCATCGCGCTCTTGGCTGTTGATACCGTTGGATGTTGAATCTGAATCCGTCACGCGGGGCTCCGTTTACTGCACTTATTCTGCAGGATCTTCTGCAGGTTCGCCTTCGCCATCATCGAGTTGTTCGGCGATGCGTTCCACGCCGACAATATGCTCGCCTTCGCGTACTTTGATTAATCTAACACCCTGAGTGTTACGGCCGAGTAGTGACACTTCCTCACCACGGGTACGCACCAAAGTGCCCTGATCGGAAATGAGCATGAGCTCATCACCTTCAAATATTTGCACGGCACCCACCAGTTCGCCGTTGCGATCACTGGTTTGCATGGCGATAACGCCCTGAGAACCGCGACCCTTGGTGGGGAATTCGCTCACCTCGGTACGCTTACCATACCCGTTTTGGCTCACGGTGAGAACCGTGCCGCCTTCGGCGGGAATCACCATGGCAATTACACGCTGGTGATCGGCCATGCGAATGCCCCGTACACCGCGTGACACGCGCCCCATGGAACGCACTTGCTCTTCTTCGAAACGTGCCGCCTTGCCGCTGGAACTCAATAGCATGATGTCTTGCTTTCCATCGGTAATGGCAGTGCCCACCAGGTGGTCGTCTTCGACAAGTTCGATCGCTCGCAAACCTACGGAACGCGGCCGCGCGAATTGCGATAAGGGCGTTTTCTTCACGGTGCCGTTGGAGGTCGCCATCACAATAAAATGATCTTCATCGAATTCCCGCACCGGCAAAATTGAGGTGATGCGCTCACCTTCTTCAAACGGCAGGAGGTTGACCATAGGTCGACCGCGGCTCTGACGGCCAGCGACTGGAATCTGGTATACCTTGAGCCAGTAAACTTTACCTACGTTGGTGAAACACAGAATGTAATCGTGGGTGTTGGCAATGAGCAGGTGCTCGACGAAATCTTCGTCTTTAACAGAGGTTGCCGCCTTACCCATGCCGCCGCGACGCTGCGCCTGATAGGCATCCAGAGGCTGGCTTTTAGCATAACCGCCGTGTGAAATGGTAACCACGCGGTCTTCTTCGTTGATAAGGTCTTCTACAGTAAGGTCTTGCTGAGAGTTTTGAATTTCGGTACGTCGCGCATCGCCATATTCAGCTTTAACCGCTTCGAGTTCTTCGCGAATCACTTCCATCAAGCGCACAGGGTTGCCGAGAATTTCCAGGTATTCAGCGATCAACTTGAGTTTTTCTTCGTATTCGGCGAGAAGCTTATCGTGCTCCATACCGGTAAGGCGGTGCAGACGCAATTCCAAAATCGCCTGTACCTGGGCGGGCGAGAGGAAATACTGGCCGTCACGCAGGCCGAACTGGTCGCCGAGATCATCGGGTTTGCAGGCGTCTGCTCCCGCTCGCTCCAGAAACTGACTGATGGTACCAGTAGGCCAACCACGAGCGAGCAAAGCTTCACGCGCGTCTGCAGGCGTCGCAGAGGCCTTAATGAGGGCGATCACTTCATCAATGTTGGCAATTGCAACCGCAAGACCTTCCAGCACATGGCCGCGTTCGCGCGCCTTGCGCAACAGGAATACCGTGCGACGGGTAACCACTTCGCGCCGGTGGGTAATAAAATGCTCAAGCATCTGCTTGAGATTGAGCACTTTGGGCTGGTCGTCGACCAGGGCAACAATGTTAATGCCGAAGACGCTCTGCAATTGGGTTTGCGCGTACAGGTTGTTGAGCACGACATCGCCCATATCACCGCGCTTTATTTCGATAACCACACGCAGGCCGTCTTTATCGGACTCGTCGCGAATCTCCGAAATGCCCTCAATTTTCTTATCTTTTACCAGCTCGGCAATTTTTTCGATAAGCCGGGCTTTGTTTACCTGATAGGGAATTTCGTGAATGATGATGGTGTCGCGATTGGTTTTTTCGTCGGTTTCGACCTCGGCTTTGGCACGCACGTAAATGCGACCACGACCGGTGCGATACGCCATTAGAATACCGGCACGACCGTTGATAATCCCGCCAGTGGGGAAATCAGGGCCGGGAATATCCTCCATCAATTCGTCTATAGTCGCATCGGGGTTTTCGATGAGACGAATACAGCCGCTAATGACTTCGCTGAGGTTGTGGGGCGGGATATTGGTGGCCATTCCCACCGCAATACCGGAGGAACCATTAACCAACAAATTGGGCACGCGGGTGGGCAATACCGCCGGAATCTGCTCGGTGCCGTCGTAGTTGGGTACGAAATCGACGGTTTCTTTATCGAGATCTGCGAGCAGATCGTGCGACAGTTTTTCCATGCGAATTTCGGTGTATCGCATGGCCGCAGCGCCATCACCATCGATCGAACCAAAGTTACCCTGACCGTCTACCAGGGTGTAACGCAGGCTAAATGGCTGCGCCATACGCACAATAGTGTCGTAAACCGCTGAATCGCCGTGTGGGTGGTACTTACCAATAACGTCGCCCACAACACGGGCCGACTTTTTATAGGGCTTGTTCCAGTCGTTGTTTAGCTCACTCATCGCAAATAACACACGACGGTGAACAGGTTTCAAGCCATCGCGCACATCGGGCAAAGCTCGCCCAACAATGACGCTCATAGCGTAATCAAGATAAGATTGTTTTAATTCGTCTTCGATGCTGACAGGAAGGATTTCTTTTGCGATATCGCCCATGAAGTACTCACCCGCGGTACGGGTACGCCTTGTTATTGTAAAATTTGGATGGAAACGGCCGGGAATTCCCCCGAAATGCCGAACTTGAACAAACGGCGAATACTACCACAAAATCAACATCATAAGCACCAATACTGACCGCCACAGCACTTGAATTTATGGGTATACTTTGCGCCCCTGCGCTGTGGTAAACGGCGGCTCAAATCATCAACAAACAGATTGCCCAATGAACAGCCACCCTGAGATCGATTATGCCCTGGACGCCAGCTGGATTTTGCCTGTGGTTCCCCACAAGAGACTGTTCAACGACTGCAGCCTCCATATTGTAAAAGACCGCATCCACGGCATTGTTCCCACCAGTGAAAGCCGTCGCGAATACACTGCCAAGCAGCGTATCGATCTTACTGGCCAGCTGTTAATGCCGGGGCTCATTAACTGCCACGGCCATGCTGCAATGACCTTACTGCGCGGATATGCCGACGACATGCCTCTCGAGCAATGGCTCGGAGAACACATATGGCCGGCAGAAGCGAAATGGGTAGGCGAAGAATTTGTGCGGGACGGCGGACGCCTGGCGATGGCTGAAATGCTGTTAAGCGGTACAACCCTATTCACCGACATGTATTTTTACCCGGAATCACTGGCCAGCGCGGTGCACGAGGTGGGTATGCGGGCACAACTGTTTTTCCCGATAGTGGATTTCCCCACCAGCTGGGCGCAAGACGCCGATGAGTACATTCACAAGGGTTTAAAGCTGCGCGACACCTACCGTTCACACCCGCTAATTGACGTTAACTTTGGCCCCCATGCGCCTTATACAGTTTCCGATGCACCGCTGCAGCGTATTGCAGTTTACGCTGAAGAGCTGCAAGCGCATGTGCAAGTACACCTCCACGAAACTGCGTTTGAGGTGACGACGTCACAAAAGGAGTTCGGCAAGCGCCCCATTGAACGTTTGCACGACCTGGGCCTTATTACACCTCTAACCCAATGCGTGCATATGACCCAGGTAAGCGACGCCGATATAGCGCTGCTCACTAGCAGCGGCGCCAGCATAATTCACTGCCCGCGCTCCAATATGAAACTCGCCAGCGGTGCCTGCCCGGTAGCTAAATTACTGGATGCCGACATTAACGTTGCGCTGGGCACGGATGGCGCTGCCAGCAACAACAGTTTGGATATGTTTGCAGAAATACAGGCTGCAGCTCTGCTCGGCAAACATGTTTCCGGTAAGGCGGACGCTATCGACAGCCACACAGCAATAGAAATGGCTACCATTAATGGTGCTAAGGCGATGGGCCTCGAAGATCAGCTCGGGTCGCTGGAAGCTGGAAAACAGGCCGATATTATTGCTATCGATTTGAGTGGCAGTAACGTGCAGCCATTACATCATCCGGTAAGCCAGTTGGTATACACTCAGGTTGGGCATCTGGTCTCCAACGTTTGGGTTGCCGGCCAGCAGCTGGTGAAAAACCGCCAATTCACCAACCTGCAACTTCAGGACTGCCTGAAAAATGCCGCCGAATGGCGCGTCAAATTGGACAACAAGCCATGACCACAGAAACCCTTGAACACCCCCGCGACACAACCAATGTAGATGCCGCTGAAATCGCCAAATTTGAGCGCATGGCAAGCCGTTGGTGGGACAGTAACGGCGAGTTTAAACCGCTGCACGATATTAATCCGCTGCGGGCGAATTTTATCGACGAACACGCCAACGTAGCGGAAAAGCAGGTTTTGGATATCGGCTGTGGTGGCGGCATTTTATGCGAGGCATTGTGGCAGCGTGGCGCACAGGTGACCGGTATAGATATGGGCGAAGCGCCCCTCGAAGTTGCCAAATTGCACGCATTAGAATCCGGCGCTCAGGTGAATTACCTACAGACAACTGCCGAAGACCATGCGCAAAGTAAGAGCGGCCACTACGACGTGGTGACCTGCCTCGAGATGCTCGAACATGTTCCCAACCCCGCCAGTACCATTCGCGCCAGTGCAAAACTGCTTAAAGACGACGGCGATATATTTTTTTCAACCATTAATCGCAACCCAAAATCCTACGCATTCGCCATTTTGGGGGCGGAATACCTGTTAAAGTTACTCCCTAAGGGCACCCACGAATACGGTAAATTTATACGCCCTTCTGAGTTAACCGCCTGGCTGCGCGAAGCGGGCTTAATGGCGAAACACATCATCGGCATCAGCTATAACCCAGTGACCAAACACTATCGATTAAACCCGAATGATGTTGATGTTAACTACATTATTCACGCGAAAAAAAGTTAATTATGGCATTGAAGGCGGTTTTTTTTGATTTAGACGGTACACTGCTCGATACCGCACCGAATTTTGTAATCGCCATGAATAAAATGCTGGAGCGAAAAAACCGCCCGGCGATCAGCAGCGATGAATTACACGAAGTAGTATCTGAAGGTGCTCATGCTATGCTCAAACGGGTTTTTGGGGTGGACACCACACTTCCCGAGTTCGCGCCCTTGCGTAGCGAATTTCTCGATATCTATTTGGAAGACCTGGCCTCAGGTACCACCCCCTACCCTGGAATAGAATCCCTAATCACCGAGATAAAAAATAGTAAGCTCACTTGGGGCGTGGTTACCAACAAGCCGGCTACCTACGCCGAACCCTTGATGACGTTTTTTAATTTTGCAGTACCACCCAAAGTAGTGATATGCCCCGAACATGTCGCCGAACGCAAACCCGCACCCGATGCCCTGCTGCTAGCATGCCGGCAAAGCGGTTGCGAACCCCACGAGGCCATTTATATTGGCGATCACCGCCGTGACATCGAGTGCGGTATTAACGCCGGCATGCCCACTGTGGCTGTTGGCTATGGCTACATTCACGCAGACGACTGCCATACCCACTGGAATGCCGACCACACAGTAATGGAAGCTCACGAAATCTGGCCCATAATTAATAACTATCTGTGAAGTTTGGGCTGAGCCGAAAATTTGAGAGCAGTGAGCGCTATTACGCCACTGCGCTTACCGGAGCAGCATCACACGCAGTCACACAGGATTTCTTATGATTGACTCTACTCAAATCTGTAACTACCAGGCACCCGCCAATCTACTTTCAGAACACGTGATTCTGGTCACCGGCGCCGGCGACGGTATTGGTAAAACTGCCGCACTGGCCTTCGCGCAGCATGGCGCAACGGTAATTTTGCTGGGGCGAACTCTGGCAAAGTTGGAAGCCGTTTACGATCACATCGAAAATCAGGGTTTCGCAAAACCCGCGATTATTCCCATGAATTTTGAAAGTGCAACCGAACAGGAATTCGCTGAAATTCACAATGTGCTTGACGAGGAATTCGGCAGGCTCGATGGTTTACTTCATAATGCCGCCGAACTTGGGCCACGCACTCCGCTGGCGAATTATCCACTCGATGCCTGGCAAAAGCTTTTGCAGGTAAATGTAACCGCACCGTTTGAACTCACCAAAGCCTTATTACCACTCTTAAAAAAATCCCAAAGTGCCAGTGTGGTATTTACCAGTGCGGCCATGGGACGCGAAGGGCGCGCTTATTGGGGAGCTTACGCGGTTTCCAAAGGCGCCAGCGAAAACCTGATGCAAACCCTGGCAGATGAAGTGGATGGCCAAAATAATATTCGCGTAAATTCGATTGATCCAGGTGCAGTTCGCACTCGAATGCGCGCAACGGCCTACCCGGCAGAAGATCCCAGTACAGTGATCACCCCGGATACTATAATGAATCGCTATTTATATTTGATGGGGCAGGACAGCGCCGGTATCAACGGTCAGCAATTTAATGCGCAGTAATTGGGAAATACGCTAAATTTCGGAGTTTTTTAAATACGAAACTCGCTGGTTTGCGGTACGTAATAATTTGCCGGTTCTGGTGTGGGGGTGGGCGCAGGAGCCCTATCTGCACTCATATCACCAGCGTCAGCGTCAGGCAGTTCCGATTTTGAAATTGGCTGCTGCACCGGTTGGGAAGCTTCGCCTGGTGCGGGTTCCATTTCGGTAGTTTTTGCCGGCTTAAAGGCCTTGTGACTTTGCACCTGCGCATAGTCATCCATCCAGTGCTGCTTCACCAGATCTGCATCAAACAGCACATGAAAATACTCGGTTTCACGTTCTGCTCCGTTATAACGAAAGAAAAACAACAGATCGCCGTGCTTATTGAATGAGCGGGTTAATTGATAGGTGTATATTTCCTGCTGATCGGGGCCTTGTTGTGAATAATGCGGTTCGCCCAAGTTAGCCACAATCCAGTTCTTCTCGGTTTTATTATTTTTAATATCGTGGAAGAAAGAGTGGGGCACACTACCTTCGCCATCTTCATAGCTGACGCGATGAGAAATGGAACAAGCACTCAACGAAAAAGCAAGTAACAGCGAATTAAAAACTGTGAGCCACTTATTCATAAACTGGTTTTTTTGTTGTTCTGTGTAACAACTGCATTAAATCGATTTCTGAACGGGACAACCCGGTATTAACTGCGACAGTTCCCGCATCAACACCTTGATCAATCATGGAGTGCGCCTGCGAATAGGAAAAATCCATTTCGGCAACACCGATACCGGTTTGGCGTTCATCCAGCGCCTTTAATTTTTTTTCAAGCGACATGATACGCTGCCCCATACCAAGCGAACCCGACACCAGAATGCCAGCATTTTTTTCCAACTCGGCCAACTGATTGGCTAGCGCCTTTTGCTGCGCCTGTAAACGTGTCACACGAAATACCGCCATCCATAACGCAAGCAAACCCAATACCGCAGCCACCAGTGCCAACACACTAAGAAACGGTGTGGTGAGGGTAAGGAATGGTTCGGTAATGGTATTCATTGAGTAACACGCTATACAGCTTCGATTTCCGCCCATTCATCATCTGTCAATAATTTGTCGAGCTCGATGAGAATCAGCAATTCGTTGTTCTTGTGGCATACGCCCTGAATAAACTTGGCGCTTTCCTCGTTACCCACGTTGGGTGCGGTCTCTATTTCAGATTGCCTGAGGTACACCACTTCCGCGACGCTATCCACAAGAATACCCACCACATGACTGTCGGCTTCGATAATCACGATGCGGGTGTTATCGGTAATATCACCTGGCGGCAAAGCAAAGCGTTCCCGCGTATCGATTACCGTTACCACGTTGCCCCGTAAATTAATAATGCCTATGACATACGAGGGCGCTCCGGGTACCGGGGCTATCTCGGTATAGCGTAAAACCTCCTGCACCTGCATCACATTCACGCCGTAGGTTTCGCCCGCCAGTTTGAAGGTGACCCACTGCAACACCGGATCTTCACTGGATTTTCTACTACTGGAATTAGCCGCCATTCGTTATCTTCCTCGGATTTATCAGCGTTCGGTTGCCTGGCGCCCGCCAAGCGTCAAAATTCAGCCGCAATACGCCTGATCTATCCTTTAATATAGTTAATTGCAGCTTCTATGCCAGCGAATGGCGCGTTTTTTCCGAGGCTTTGAGCAGAGCCGCCATGCGGGGAATGTCGATGAGCGCGCACATAGCCGATTTCACGGTACCAGCCAGCCAGGGGCGACTGGTGCGCTGGGTGCGCCATTTCACATCGGCGGGGTCCAGCGTGATGGGTTGGTTGACAGAATCCACTGCGAGCCCCCAGGGCAAGCCATCAATAGAAATCACATACTTGGCGGATTCCAGAAAACTTTCGCAATATTTTTCGGGCATCACAAACAAAGCGGTGTTCACAGTGCGTATTTGCCCAAGTGGCGTGTTGAGCAAACCCATAAACCAGTCGGATTGCCCAAAGATGGGGGTCAATTCTTCGCCGATGGGTTGAATTTGCCCGAGTGCGATAAGTGGCACCGCCAGGGTGAGCCCGGAAACGTCAAACAGGAGCACATCAAAACGCGATTGCGCCCACTGAGGACGCCCGTTCTCAGCCCATTCCAATACATCATTAATGCTTTGTGAAAAGCCAAACTGTTGATGCTGATTTTGGTCTTCAAGCTCTTGGTTTTCGGGCTCGCTGATTTCCGGTTCCGCTATTTGCGGCGCTGCGACTTTCTGCTGCGGTGACCTTACCGGGCTTGGGTCGACCACCTGCGGATCGACAATTTTAGCATCGAGCTTTATTTCCGGTGCGGGCGTTGTCGGCGGCGCAAGCCGGGGTGCCTGGCTGTTCAACAACGACTGCAACCGCTCGCGTTTTTCGCGCTCGAGCTCACGAAATTCTACTGAAGGAGTGGCTGGTGCTATCTTTGCTTTGGACTTTGGCTCGCTTGTTTGGCGAGGTTGCGGTTGCGGTTGCGGTACGTGCTTTGGCGAGTGTATGTCAGGAATGTTTTTAATCGCGGATTTTTGTGGCGTAGTTATTTTTGGATTAAGGGTTTCGGGCTCATCTTTTTTAAGTTTATTGATCTCGGATGCAGTGCTGTCGGGCAAGTTTTTATTTTGCGCTTTTTCACCGGCAGGATTGGGTTTTTCTTCCAGTTGCGCAGCATCCCCATCGCTATCATTCAGCAATTCGTCGAAGTAGCTCACCAGTGAATCGTGCGCGGAATTCTTGCCACTCATAAACCACCCACCACAGAACGTGTAATCGCCGCGCTCTCCCGCAAGTGATCGATCAAAGACCGGTACGCGGTAATACCGCGTGTGCTGTTATCGAATAAATGCGGTGGCACCCCCGCTTTGCTGGCATCGCGCAAGCGTGTGTCGATGGGAATTTTACCAGCCCATACCCGCTCTCCAAATTTATTGCGAATGGTGCGTAAACTGGTCACCGAGGCTTGAGTGCGCCGGTCATACATGGTCGGCACAATGTGATAATGCAGTTCCTGCCGTCGCGATTTACTCATCATCGCCAATGTGTGGAGAATGCGCTCCAAGCCTTTTATGGCGAGAAATTCGGTTTGCACAGGAATAATCAATTGCGTACACGCGGCTATGGCATTCACCATCAACACACCCAACTGAGGTGGGCAGTCGATGATGGCAAGATCGTAATCATCAAACACCCGCGACAGGGTTTTTGATAACACCAAGCCCATACCACCACCTACGGCACGCCGTTCCAATGTTGCCAGTCCTGTGGAGGCCGGTAATAAATGCATATTTGCAAAGGGTGTGGGGATAATAATTTTTTCGACCAGATTGTGAGAAATCGACGTTGCGTTCTCAAATAGCGTAAATGCCGATTCGGTTAATTCATCGGGATTTTGGCGAAAATAACAAGTCATGGAACCGTGTGGATCGAGGTCTACCAACAGCACGCGCTCGCCCGCCTCGGCCGCCAATCCACCAAGGGCAACGCTGGTGGTGGTTTTACCCACACCACCTTTTTGATTTGCGACTGTCCACACCTGCATGTTTAAAATCTTCTAAAGGTTCCTCACAGGGAAAAAAATTGCCGCAATAGCGGCAATTTCCATTTGTTTGGGTCTGTTCGCCCAAGTGTAAACTCCCTTTTAGCGACTACAGTCCAAAAGAGCAATTACTGTGCCTGTTATTCACGGGATACTGGCGCATTGCGTCGCGGCAAATCCGGATCGCTCGTAAAAAGTAGCCCACCATTCTCAAGCTTAATAGGTTTAATAGGCGCATTTTCTCGTACATCTGCCGCTCTAGGTGGAACTTCGCCCGAATCAGACTCACCCTGAATCGAACTTTGTGCCACGCTATTTCCGGTTGTCGACTGAGCTGCGATGGCGGCTGTACCTGCACGCGGTGTTTCCGCTTTGCTGCGCGCAACCCTCAACACGACGCGACGATTTCGAGCCCTGCCCTCAGCTGTCTGGTTATCGGCAAGCGGTTGATATTCTCCATAGCCCGTTGCCGAAAGTCTCTCCGGTAATATGCCGTCGTAAGCCAGTAAGTTCACCACTGCCACTGCGCGCGCAGCAGAAAGTTCCCAGTTGCTGGCAAAGCGTTCAGTACTAATTGGTATATTATCGGTATGGCCGCTTACTTGAACGGCATTTTCGAACGGAGCCAAGACATCAGCAACGTCACTGAATATCTCGCGGGCTTCCCGGTTGGGTTGTGCGCTGCCCGATTCAAACAGCAGATTGGCATTTAATTCAATTTCCACCCAGTCTTCGTTTCCCCAAAGAGAAACATCACCGGCGATAATAAGGTTTTCAAGTGCGGCGTTCAGGTTTTGTTGCAGCCAGTCGATACTCGCCAACTCAACCGGCATCGCATTGTTATTTTGCTGAGCTGCCTGATTTTGAGGCGAAAAAGCAGACTGTAGAGTTTCAGATAATATCCGGTATTTGCTTTCACTCACCTGGGACACAGAATACATCACCACAAAAAAAGCGAACAGCAGCGTTATAAAATCGGAATATGAAACCAACCATCGTTCGTGGTTAATTTTAGTTTCTATTCGGGTTCGTCTAATCACCGCACGCACCTCAGCGCAAATATCCGCTCAACTTCATTTCAATAGAGCGTGGATTTTCACCATCGGCAATGGCAATAATGCCCTCAATTAGCAACTCGCGAAATTGTGACTGTTCGCGTATGCACGCCTTCAGTTTATTGGCGATCGGCAGGAGCAATAAATTAGCAAATGCAACGCCGTAAATCGTGGCAACAAACGCGATGGCGATACCTGGACCCAGTTCAGAAGGGTCGTTTAAATGCTGCATCACATGGATTAGCCCCATCACCGCACCAATAATTCCAATGGTCGGGGCATAACCGCCCATACTTTCGTAGAACTGCACCGCTTCGTGGTCACGCTGCTCGGCAACAATTAGATCCGTTTCGAGCACATGGCGAATGACATCGGGTTCACTGCCATCCACCAGCAATTGCAAACCCTTACGAGAAAATGCATCGCGTTCTTTTTCAGCGATATTTTCAAGGCCAAGCAGGCCTTCTTTGCGCGCCGACTGCGCCCAGCCCACCACACGACTGATGCCGAGTTTAAATTTTTGCCTGGGAGGTTTAAAAATCCACTTGAACAATGTAAGTGCGCGCTTCAAACCGTTATAAGGTGTTTGCAAGATTGCCGCACCAATGGTTCCGCCGATAACAATAATAGCTGCGGAACCATTCGCTAAATTCGACCAACTGCCACCTTCGAGAAAGTTGCCGCCCAACAGAGCCGCGAAGCCAATAATCACGCCGATGATACTGAGAATATCCATCGCCGTTTCCGCTAAAGGTCGTGGACCAACCGTGGGCCGATTTCACCCAATGCCATTACTTCATCGGTCACATTGGCTCTGGCGACTGCAGCGGGCATGCCATAAACCACGCAGGTCTCCTGATCTTGTGCCCAGATAGTGGCACCCTTGCTATGCAATAATTTAGCGCCCTCGCAACCGTCGGCACCCATACCAGTAAGCACTACGGCTAAGGCATTACTACCAAGCGTGCTGGCAACCGAGGCGAAGGTAATATCCACGCAGGGCTTATAGTTAACGCGATCATCACCGGGAATTATTTTCACGCTGCTACCACCACGATCGACGATCATCTGCTTGCCGCCGGGTGCAATCAAAACTGTACCTGCACGCAACAAATCGCCGCTTTCCGCCTCTTTAACACTCACATTGGCAAGTCGATTGAGGCGCTCGGCAAACGCTTTGGTGAAATTTTCAGGCATGTGCTGCACAACCAGTACCGGTACCGGAAAATTCGCCGGTAAGCGGGTGATAATATCTGACAGCGCAACGGGGCCACCAGTGGATGCGCCAATGGCGACCAAACGAATTCGACCTTTAAGTCGAGCTTTGCGGGAAGAAGATATGGGTGTGTCGCTTGCCGGAGCGGTTTTTTGCTCTGCAGAACTGTTGGCGAGACGCTCACGCAAGGCCTGATTTTTCTGCCGCGCCCGCTCGGAACGTTCACGGGCTTCTGCGGCAAGTTGTTCGGTGGAACGACGCGCTGCCGGGTTCGCTTCGCTGGCAAAACCAATTAATTTTTCGTGCAATTTCTTTTTAAGAATATCGGAATTGCGCGAAACCTCTGCAAAATTTTTCGGAATAAAATCAACGGCACCGGCATCCAACGCTTCGAGAGTGATTGTCGCCCCTTCATAAGTCATCGAGGAAAACATCACAATCGGGACCGGCCGTTCCGCCATTATGGCACGCACTGCCGAAACGCCGTCTAAAAATGGCATTTCATAGTCCATGGAAATTATATCGGGTTTTAATTGCGAGGCTTTTTCAATAGCTTCCCGACCGTTCGCGGCAATACCCACCACTTCCAGATCCTGGTGCTCATTGATAATTTCTTTCAAGCGGTGTTGAAAAAAACTTGAATCATCAACTATCAGTACCTTGTAGGGCACATTGACTCCTCTGCGGCGTTATCGAGATGCCGAGCTACGCATTTCCGGCGTAGCGTTTAAGCATACTGGGTACATCCAATATGAGCGCGATGGTGCCATCGCCGGTGATGGTCGCCCCAGCCATTCCCGGGGTACCATGTAACATTTTACCGAGAGGTTTAATTACCACTTCCTCCTGGCCAATTAACTGATCTACTACAAATCCCACGCGCTGCGTGCCTACCGACACAATAACCACATGACCTTCTTTGGGCTGCTCGAAGCTCGCATGTTTTTTCACAAGCCAGCGTTTTAAATGAAAAATAGGCACGGCTTTTTCACGAATCGTGATGCATTCCTGACCATCCACAATATTGCTTTTGGTGAGATCCATGTGGAAAATTTCGTTAACGCTTACCAGAGGTAAGGCAAAGGTCTGTTGCCCCAACATGATCATTAAGGTCGGCATAATGGCGAGCGTTAAAGGCACTTTAATGCGTATTTGTGTGCCCTCGCCCACTTTCGAATCGATTTCGATAGAACCGTTCAACTGAGTGATTTTAGTTTTTACCACGTCCATGCCCACGCCACGGCCGGACACATCGGAAATTTCTTTTTTGGTGGAAAACCCCGGCGCAAAAATTAAATTAAATGCTTCAGCATCGGTTAAACGGGCCGCGGCATCTGGGTCGTATAAGCCTTTTTCAACGGCTTTTTCACGCAGCATATCTGGGTCCATACCACCGCCATCATCGGTAATCGACAACAGAATGTGGTCGCCTTCCTGTTCAGCGGCGAGAATAACTTTACCCACGCGTGGTTTGCCCTTCGTTTCCCGGTCTGCCGGCAATTCAATACCGTGATCGACCGAGTTACGCACAAGGTGCACCAGAGGGTCGGCCAGCGCTTCGACAAGATTTTTATCGAGATCGGTTTCCTCACCCTGCAATTCAAGATTAATTTCTTTTTTCAGGTTACGCGCCAAATCGCGCACCACACGCGGGAATCGCCCAAACACTTTCTTGATGGGCTGCATGCGGGTTTTCATTACGGAAGTTTGTAAATCGGCGGTAACCACGTCCAAATTGGCTACGGCTTTTTGCATGGATTCATCGGCCGACTCCAGTCCAAGGCGCACCAAACGGTTACGCACCAACACCAATTCGCCCACCATGTTCATAATGTCATCAAGGCGTTGCGTATCAACACGAACCGTAGTTTCGGTATTGGTAACCTGCGCAGCAGCGGCTTCACGGGTTTTCGGAGCAGAGCCAGCAGCTGGTTTGGTTTCGCGCGGAGCTTCGGGTTTTTGTTCTGACCTGGAAGGCGCGGCAGCTTTAGGCTCGGGTTTTGGCGGCGGCGCGACTTGCTGTTTTGCTTGTGAAGCACTCGCTGCGGGTTTTTCGGGTTCAGCAGATTTTGTCGGACCACGACCCACACCGTGCAATTGATCCAATAAATCTTCAAATTCATCATCGGTAATCAAATCGGGTGATTTTTGATCGTCCTCTTTGCCTGGTGCTTTTCCCACACCATGCAATTGATCCAATAAGTTTTCAAATTCGTCGGGCGTTATTTCATCAGAATCCTGCGCTGCCGGTTCCGCAACAGTTTTTGCGGGTGCAGCCGGAGATGCAGTGGCACCGCCTTTGGGACTTTTGCCGGTACCGTGTAACTGGTCGAGCAGGGCTTCAAATTCGTCTTCTGTAATTTCGTCGGAATCACTGGCTTGGGTAGCAGCTGCT
The DNA here is from genome assembly GCA_007827375.1 of Alteromonadaceae bacterium 2753L.S.0a.02. Classification (NCBI taxonomy): domain Bacteria; kingdom Pseudomonadati; phylum Pseudomonadota; class Gammaproteobacteria; order Alteromonadales; family Alteromonadaceae; species Alteromonadaceae bacterium 2753L.S.0a.02. Next base: position 1,774,299 of record VISH01000002.1, on the reverse strand, counting down.
GGCGCTTCCGAAGCAGGAGCTGTGGCAGCCTTGGGTTCATCGCTGATAGCGTCGAGAAAGCCTTCGAATTCGTCATCGGTGAGGTCGATGTCACCGCCAGCAGGTGATGCCACTGGTGGCTCTGAAGCCTGTGATTCAATTGCTGGTGCTTCATTTACTGGTGCAGGTTGGCTGTTTAAATCCTCTCCGGAAATTAATTTCTCTAGCGCGGCGATTAATTCCGGTGCAGCTGGGGTAGGTTCGTCGCGCTGAGAAACTTGGGCAAATTGCTCGTTAACGGTATCAAGCGCACGCAACACCACATCCATTAATTCTGATGTTACTTCCCGCTGGCCGTTGCGCAGAATATCAAATAAGTTTTCAGTGGCGTGACAGCAGTCCACCATGGCATTGAGTTGCAGGAACCCCGCACCCCCTTTCACCGTATGGAAGCCGCGAAAGATCGCATTCAGCAAGTCTTTGTCGTCGGGGCGCTGCTCCAAATCCACTAACTGTTCGGAGAGCTGTTCGATGATTTCTCCCGCTTCGACTAGGAAGTCTTGGAGGATGTCTTCGTCATCACCAAACGCCATTCATAACTCCTTCAGTTAAATTGGCATTAAAAGCCCAAGCTGGATAACAGGTCATCGACATCGTCTTGACCGGATACCACATCGTCGCGTTTATCGGCATGAATTTGCGGCCCCTCAGCCTTGCTGGCATCGGCTACTGGTGTTTGAGGTTTTTCGCTGCCGTCTTCCGCCAGACCGGTGACTTGTTCAACCTGCCCGGCAATTCGCATTAAATTCACCAGTTCATTTTCAACATCGGTAATCAAGCCAATCACTTTTTGCAATACCTGGCCGGTGAGATCTTGAAAACCCTGTTCGAGAATAATTTCTTGTAAGGTTTGATTGAGCTGCTGGGTGCCATCGTCCATTTGGTCGAGAAAATCACCCATCTGGTTGTACAACTCTTTAAACTCTTCTTTGGTTATTTCGCGTCGCTTCAGGCGATGCCATTCCTGGCGGAGACGATGCGCTTCCTGACCGAGGTTCATAGCAATTGGTGCTGCCGCTTCCACCTTATCCATGGTTTTATCGGCAGCTTTTTGGGTCATATCGATGACATAATTAAGACGATTGGAAGCGTCGCGAATTTCTGATTGATTTATTTCGGGAGGCTCCGCTTCAAAGTCGGCATCTACATTAAAGTTGACTATGGCATTGTGCAACGCGCGTGTAAGTTGCCCAACGCTCTTGAATATATGGCGATCCCGGGCTTCCACCAAGCCGTGAATCAATTCTGAGGCTTCCTGATAGCTATCGCTCTGGAGTTTTTCCACGAGGTGCGTGGCGCTCTCTTGCAGTTGTGCAAGAAATTCCTCATCGTGCGCTTTAATTGTTTTATCCATTTTGAAAACCTGTTCAGGCCTAACCGTCTACACGCTCAAAAATTTTATCGATTTTTTCCTTGAGCACTTGCGCGGTGAAGGGTTTTACAACATAGCCATTAACGCCTGCCTGAGCCGCCTCAATGATCTGATCGCGTTTTGCTTCTGCGGTTACCATAAGTACTGGTAAACCTGCCAGTTTGGCATCGGAGCGCACTTCTTTGAGAAGGTCGATCCCTGTCATGCCCGGCATGTTCCAGTCGGTGACCAAAAAATCAAAGTCGCCATTGCGCAGCATAGGCAACGCTGTAGTGCCGTCATCGGCTTCCTGGGTGTTGGTGAAGCCCAGATCCCTTAACAGGTTCTTGATAATGCGCCTCATCGTTGAGAAATCATCCACAATGAGGATTTTCATGTTTTTGTCCAATGCAGCCTCCGATATGCCGGTGAACGGGCCGGGCATGAATTTTCCGACCATTTTCAAAGCAAGACCTTTAAACCAAGTCTAGACGCTCGTTGCCAGTCAGCCAGTTTTGACGACAATTTTCTGGCAGATTACCAATCGCTCAACTTCGCTTTTAAACGCAGTGCCGCCTGGCTGTGAATCTGGCTGACTCGCGATTCAGATACCCCCAGCACCAGGCCAATTTCTTTTAGATTCATTTCCTGTTCGTAGTAAAGCGATAACACCAGTTGTTCCCGTTCTGGTAAGCCCTGTATCGCCGCCGCAAGTGCATTGCGCATGGCGTCTTTATGAACCTTTTCGGCAGGCCCGGTAAAAACTTCACTGGCATTGCTGCTAAGACGGTCTTCGTTTTCTTCGAAGGTTTCTTCGTAACTGAATAAGCGGGTCGAGGTGCTATCACGCAAAACATCGTGATATTCCTCGAGCGACATGCCCAACTCTTCGGCAATTTCCACATCTCGGGCATCGCGCCCCAAACGGGATTCCAGGTTGGCGATCGCTTCGGCAACTTTGCGGGCATTACGATGCACACTTCTCGGCGCCCAGTCTCCGCGTCGCATTTCATCGACGATGGCGCCGCGAATACGAATTCCGGCATAGGTTTCGAAACTGGCACCCTTACCGGCATCGTATTTTTGCGACGCTTCCAACAGGCCGATCATGCCGGCCTGGAGTAAGTCGTCCACCTGAACGTGGGCAGGCATACGAGCCATCATGTGATGCGCAATACGTTTTACGAGAGGAACGTAATCTTCTACGTGAATCGGTATGCCTGCATCCTGGGTTTGCTCATAAACCATTAAATTATCTGCCGAGGAAACTGACATGGGTTATCGCTGATAAAAAACACTAAAATTCTTTTATGCATTGGCCGCCAAAAGGCGCTCCAGAAAAAATTCCAAATGACCGCGTGCACTGGTTTGTACCGGCCACTGATCAATTTTTTGAGCCATGGTTTTAATAGCAAGCGCGGCTTTGCTGCGCGGCGCAAATTCCATTAATGGCTGACGTTTTTGTACCGCCTTGCGTACGTTTTCATCGAAGGGTACGTGCCCAAGGTATTGCAAAGAAGCATCTAAAAATTTTTCGCACACCGCATTTAACTTGTTAAACAAATTAATGCCTTCCTGCGTACTGCGTGTCATGTTGGCGATCACGCGAAAACGAAACACGCCGTGTTCCGCATTTAAAAGTTTTATGAGCGCATAGGCATCGGTGATCGAAGATGGTTCATCGCACACCACAACAATCACTTCTTGAGAGGCTCGCACAAAGCTCACCACTGTTTCTGAAATACCCGCTGCGGTATCCACCATCAAAATGTCCAGCTGCTCACTGAGATCATTAAAGGCGTATACCAGCGCAGCATGCTCCTGGGGCGACAAGCCCGTCATTTGCTGAACGCCGGATGACGCGGGTACCACTTTAACGCCGCCGGGGCCATTGAGCAGAATGTCGCGAATCGTTTTGCTGCCGTCGAGCACGTCGGCGATGGTGTAGCGGGTTTGCAGGCCAAGCAAGACATCGACGTTGGCGAGCCCCAGGTCGGCATCCATCAAAATTACGCGTCGCCGCAACTCCGCCAGGGCAATACTGAGGTTCACCGATAAGTTGGTTTTTCCCACACCGCCCTTTCCGCCGGTGACAGCAATAACTTTTATCGGTTTGTTGGTACTCATAAATTGGGTATCCGGCGTTGTGCTCAGGTTGCGAAAGCTCGGGTTGGGGAGCCCGTGATTGTTAAAACGCGGGTGAGTCCGGTTTTTTGCTCCTTCAAGTATAGATGACGATTCGCGGATCGAATGGCGCATTTATCCCCCCATCATTGCGCCAGTGGCGCTGTTAGCCGCTGATTTCACAAGCGCGACCGCGGCAGCCACGAGTTGGTGTGCCGAGGCTTTGGCGATATCGCGGGGAATTTCCTGACCGTTGGTGGTGTAAGCCACCGGGAGTTGCCGCTCCAAGACCACACTCATAGCCTCTCCAAGGCTCGCGGCTTCATCAAGCTTGGTAAGCACGCAGGCATCTATCCCCTGGCGCGAAGCATAGGCATGGGTGGAGGCTTTCATGGTTTGCAGTTGGCTGTTACATGCCAACACCAGCACGCGTTTTACCGCCGGGCAGGCATCCAGCTTGCGCATTTGCTCCTTAAGTAAAGGATCTCCGTGACGGAAGCCTGCGGTATCCACCAGAATAAGGGGGAAGTGTTTCAGGCTCGCCAGCACCCGCATCAAACTGTGTTCGCTATCCACTGCACGAACCGGTACGTTTAAAATACGGCCGAGGGATCGCAATTGATCGTAGGCACCCACCCGGTAGGTATCGGTGGTGACCAGGGCCACCTTGCCGGGCCCGTGCTGCAACACAAAACGCGCTGCCAATTTTGCGATGGTGGTGGTTTTGCCAACACCGGTCTGGCCAACAAAGGCAAAAACCCCACCTTTCTGGATAAAGTCTTGATTGACAATAGGCAACTGCTTGGAGAGGGCTGCCATACACAGTCGCCAGGTTTTGCTGACACTGGCTTGTTGGCCCACTTCGCTCAAAAGACGTTCCGCCAAATTTTCAGGTAAGCCGAGACGCGACAGGTGTTCATTAATGACAGAAAAACTACCCGGTAATTGAATTTGGCCAGGCATGCTTTCACCGCCGCGTTGCGCTAACTGCCAGAGTTGCTGTTCGAGCAACATGCGCATATCAGCAATTTCGTTTTGAAGTGTTTCGAGACGTTGATTGTCTTCCCCCACAGAAGGGCTGCGTTGCTCGGAAAAAACGTGTTCCGGAGCGGTTGTATCATTCAGCACAGATCGCGCCGGAGACACTTCTTGTTGCGAGGCTTGGGGGTGCAACGGAATATTTTCGTTGCGGCGCGATCGCAAATTGCTCGCTGGCTGCTCGTCTTCTTTCGCCCGGCGCTTAGCTTCCAGCATGCGCTCTCGAGCCAGTTCAATTTCCCGCGCAATTTCTTCGCCGCGCTTCGGTGAGATTTTTGGCTCGTTATGTTCTACCCGCCCCCCGTATTGGCCAGCGGCGCGATCAATGCCCGCCTGCATTTGCCAGGCGGAATCACTGCCCATGGCGGTATCCAATTCAGCGTCAAAATGTCGACCAAATTCGCGGCGAACGTCAATTCCCCGTGTCGGTAAATCCGGCTCCAGCGAAGTAACAACTTCCACACCTTCGGGTACCTTGCGGCTGGATAAAATCACGGCCTCGGGGCCCAACTCGGCATTCACTAAATCGAGCGCCCGACGCATGGAGGACGCTACAAATCTTTTTACCAGAGCCTGGTTTTGCTGTGACATGGTTTATTCTCCTGCCTGCAAGGTTTTATCTTTAGAAATCATTAACTTAAAACATCTCCACCCACGGTGGCGTCGATACTCAGCGACTTGTTGTCAGACACTTCGTTGTAAGCCAGCACACGCATTTCAGGAATGTTGAAGCGAACAAACTGTGCCAGCATCGATCGCAAGGGCACTGCAACCAAAAGCACTATGGCTTTACCGGCCATTTCCTGTTTTTTAGCTGCTTGTACAAGCGCATTATTAATGCGTTCAGCCAACTGCGGTTCCAGTAACGCACCTTCATCGGCGCCAGATTTTTGTGCCTGTTGTACCGACTGGAGCAACAACTGTTCCAGCGCTGGATCGAGGGTAATCACCGGTAGAGTTGCATCCTGCCCAACGATGCTTTGCACAATCTGTCGCGCCAAAGCGGCTCGCGCTACCGCTGTAAGTGATGCGGTATCCATATTTTTTGTGCCGTGCGCTGCCAGGGCTTCAGCAATGGTGCGCATATCGCGTACCGGCACCTGCTCGCGTAACAACGCCTGCAACACTTTCAAAAGCTGATTAATGGAAATGGTATTGGGCACCAACTCCTCCACCAGTTTTGGTGATTTTTCGGCAAGCAAATCCAGCCATTTCTGAACGTCTTCGTGGCCAATGAGTTCATGCACGTGTGATTGAATGATTTGATTGAGGTGGGTAGCCGCAACAGTACTTGCATCGACCACGGTATAGCCCAAGGTTTGCGCCTGGTCGCGATGGCTTTCATCCACCCAAACCGCTTCCAGACCAAACGCTGGGTCGCGCGTTTTGGTACCTTCGAGTTTGCCAAATACCTGACCGGGATTAATCGCGAGATAACGGTCGGGATGCACTTCGCCCTCGCCCACCGTCACGCCCATCAAGGTAATGCGATACGCGCTGGGCATCAAATCTAGGTTGTCACGAATATGAACCGCAGGAATGAGAAAACCCATTTCCTGGGAAAGTTTTTTACGTACACCTTTGATTCGTCCCAGCAGCTCGCCGTTTTGATTTTTATCCACCAATGGTATTAAACGGTAACCCACTTCAAGCCCTATAATATCCACCGGTGTAACATCATCCCAACTGACTTCGGCAGGTTCGCCTGTAGCGCTATGGCCGGTGGGTGCGGGCAGTGAGGGCTGGCCGCCTGAGCCACCACCACCGCCACTCGAGGGAGGCGGCATTGAAGGTGGTGCACCACTCGGACCGCGGGAACTGAAACCACCTTCTTCTACGACTTCAACCTCTTGCTGGCGGTAATGAATGTAGTAAGCGATTAAACCGCAAATAAAAGCCAAACTTAAAAATGGCACATGCGGCATACCGGGAATGGCGCCCATCACAAATAAAATAAATGCCGCAACCGCCATCGCTTTCGGAGATTCAAACATCTGCGACAGCACCTGACGATTCATATCTTCAGAGCTGTTGACGCGGGTCACCATAATGGCGGTGCCGGTTGACAGCAATAACGAGGGAATTTGCGCAACCAAACCATCACCAATGGTAAGCAGCACATATTTCTCCAAAGCGTCCTGAAATTCCAATTGGTGCTGTGCAATACCAACGATAAGACCGCCAATAATATTGATAATTAAAATCAAGATACCGGCAACGGCATCGCCGCGTACAAATTTACTGGCACCATCCATGGCACCGTAAAAATCTGCCTCAGCGGCGACATCTGCACGGCGTGTTCGGGCTTCTTCCTGATCGATGAGCCCGGCATTTAAATCGGCATCTATTGCCATTTGCTTACCGGGCATGGCGTCCAATGTAAAGCGCGCACTCACCTCGGAAATACGACCGGCACCCTTGGTAACCACCACAAAATTAATGATGATGAGGATAATAAATACCACCAGGCCAACCGCATAGTTACCGCCAATGACCACCTCGCCAAACGCCTGAATTACCTTACCAGCGGCATCACCGCCTTCGTGACCATTGAGCAACACCACGCGCGTTGAAGCCACGTTCAACGCTAAACGTAAAAGGGTGGCCACCAGCAAAATCGTGGGGAATACCGCGAAATCCAGCGGACGAAGGGTGTACACCCCTACCAGCAGCACAACGATGGAAAGCGCAATATTAAATGAGAAAAAAACATCTAACAGAAACGCGGGGAGCGGCAGTGTCATCATGCCCAAGAGCATTAATAACAGAATGGGAATACTCAGGTTACCCCGCCCAATGCCTCGCACGCCCTGCATTGCTGATTCACTGTTAATAGTGCCGGGGAGCGATTTTAGATGGGTAAAAAAAGGTTCTGCCATACTACCTGCTGTTGCTATGAAGTGCCGTTTTTTTGGCGCTTTAAACCTGTCTTAGCGCGTCTTAGCAATGATTGGCAAGAAGTGTTCCCAGAAATTAGCGTGTTTGCTTTTTCTTCACGAAAAAGGGTTTAAGGTCGGCTATGGGTTGGTAACTGCCTGTTTTTTACAGGCAGATTGGGCACCACGCAACTATACTTACAGTAGAGTTGCATTAACGGGTTTTTGAAAAGCGGTAGGAAGCTAGCACGCGTTTGAGCCTGTTAAGGAGCAGCCTGGGGGTAGCGAATACATATATATCGCGAGGCCCGTTATGAAAATAAAAAACCCACTGCGCTTGGCAATCCCAGCTTTACTGGCAGCCCAAGCCACGCTTGTATTTGCAAATTCCCCTTACACCGCCACCGCTGACCCGCTGCAACCTTATTATCAGCAACTAGTAACCCAGAGCCTTGAAAAACAACAGGGCAGGCTCGACCTCTCGAAAGTACCCGATGTTGCCGATGTCGATATTCTGGCGATTAACCAGGAAATTAAAGATTTTCTCGATCAACAGGTGCGCCCTATTCCCGGCCTGCGGGAGCGTGCTTTCATGCTGCATAATTTATTGTTTCGCCCCTACTACCTCGGTATCACCTACGACGACAGCCAAACCTATACAGCACAGGAAACATTCGATAAAGGAGCTGGCAACTGTATTTCTCATGCCAGCCTGTTTGTTGCCGCCGCGCGTTATGTCGGCTTAAAAGCTAAATTCCAGGTTGTTGAGGTACCTCGTGACTGGGTACAGAGCGAAGACTATTACATCGTTCCGGGGCACATTAATGTTGCGGTGTACATCCCCGGAAATAAAATTACCGTGGAATTTAGCGATGTGTACTTGGCTCAACACACACAATTTTTTAAATCCAAAGCGGTTTCAGATACACGAGCGCTGGCAGAGTACTATAACAACCGCGGTATGGAAGCCATGCAGCTTAAAGATTACCTAAGCGCAATTGCCTACATGCAAAAATCTTTAAAAACGCATCGCAATTCCGGCTTTGTGTGGTCGAATCTCGGCGTGGTTTACAAAATTAACGGCCACATGGCAGAAGCGCAACAAGCCTACGAACGCGGATTAAAACTGGACAAGCAGAACCTCTCTATTATTAACAATGCCTACATCTTGTATTATCAAACCGGGCAGTTAGATAAGGCCCAATCGCTAGCGGCAAAAGTAGAAAGCTATTCCAAAAAGAACCCCTACTATCTCGCGAAACTGGCGAGCGCCGATATTAATTTGCACAACTACAAACAGGCGGTGACAAAGCTCAAACGAGCGATTTCCAAAAAACCAGAAGAGCCCGCGTTCCACTTCACCTTATCACACGTGTATTATTTGTTGGGCAATCAGGATCTCGCGGTACGGCAGCTACAGATTGGTCAAAAGAACGCCATAAACAACGAAGATCAACAGCGCTTTCAACACAAGTTGAACTTACTGCAGCACTATCAGGCGGGGCTGTAACGGGCCCCGCGCTTACGAACCAAGAGCGCGAGGCCCACGACTAATTGCGGGTAAGTGATGCACTCTGGCATTGTCGACTCAGCCCTGGAAAACCTGCAGCCAGGTAACAACCAAGGTTCAACACAGCATACCCGGCCAAGTGATTGGCGTTAAAATTGACTTGATCCAAAGACAGCTCAGATGTTAATCAGGTATAGTGCCGAGTCTTGCCTACCCATTGAGGTGCTACCCACGTCGTCGCACCCGTCTGTCGCAAAACTACAACGCCGTTACACATTCCCTCTACTACCGAACGAGATTTGATAACCATGAATTTAAAAGGTCTGGATTTGCTTACCCACCCCAGATACAACAAGGGTACGGCATTTACCCTTGAAGAACGCGACACCTACGGTTTGCACGGTTTGCTACCACCTATTGTGAGCAACCAGGCTCAGCAAATGGAGCGTTCTCTGCTGAATTTGCGCAGTAAATCCAAAAACATCGACAAATATATGTTTCTTACGGCGCTTCAAAAAAGAAATGAGCGGGTGTTTTATAAAATACTTATCGAGCACATTGAAGAAATGATGCCTCTGGTTTATACACCGACAGTCGGTCAAGCCTGTCAGGAATTTGCCATTAATTTTCGTGAATCCAATGGTTGTTATGTTTCCTGGAGTGATAGAGGTCGTATTGCCGAGGTGTTAAGCAATTGGCCGGAAAAAGACGTTAAATTAATCGTAGTTTCCGATGGTGAACGCATTCTTGGACTGGGTGATTTAGGAAGCAATGGAATGGGCATTCCGATTGGAAAACTCACCCTTTATTGCGCCTGCGCCGGTATCGACCCAGCCCATTGTCTGCCCATTATGCTGGATGTTGGCTGCGATACAGAAGCTATAAAAAATGACCCTTTTTACCTGGGAATGCGCCAAACCCGGATTCGTGGAAGTGACTATCAGGCTTTCGTGGACGAATTTATCGCTGCTGTCAAACATTGCTTCCCTCAGGCTCTGTTGCAATTCGAAGATTTTGCAACCCCCAATGCCATTGCTCTGCTGGAGCGCTATCGAGATCAGCTATTGTGTTTCAACGATGATATACAGGGCACTGCTGCTGTGGCACTGGCGGGATTACTGGCAGCTACGCGAATAAACGGCAAAAAAGTCAGTGAGATGCGTTTCATGTTTCTCGGCGCAGGCTCAGCCGCTACCGGTATTGGTGAACTGCTTGTGAAAGCCATGCAGCGGGAAGGCCTCAGTGAATCTAAGGCGCGTGCTCAGTTAGTATTTAATGACAGCAAAGGCTTGATCGTTAGTAGCCGCGAAACGCTCACGGAACATGCCCGCCCCTTCGCCGCCGATCTCCCGGCAATGGATGCCTTCAGTGCGTTGCAAGCATTCAAACCCGACGCCCTGATTGGTGCCAGCGGGCGACCGGGTATTATCACGCAGGAGATGGTTGAGTCGCTCTGTGCAAACCACCAACACCCCGTTGTTTTTGCACTTTCCAACCCGACCGCAAACGCAGAATGCACGGCGCAACAAGCTTACCAATGGAGCCAGGGCAAGGCGATTTTTGCCAGTGGTAGTCCATTTGAACCAGTTCAAATTAATGGCGAAACACGCATTCCTGGCCAGGGAAATAACGCCTACATTTTCCCCGGTCTCGGTTTAGGGGTGTTGCTCGCTAATGCTAAGCGCATTAACGATGAAATGCTGATAAGTGCCGCCGATAAACTTGCCGAATGTGTTTCTGAAAATCGCATTAAGCAAGGTTGCCTGTACCCCCCTCTCGCGGAAATACGGCAGGTTTCTGCAAAAATCGCAGTTGCAGTGGCACAAACCGCTGAAGTGTGCGGAATGTTGACGGAACCGTTACGGAAGGATTTTGAAAGTTACGTGGATGAAGAGCAATACGACCCGAGTTACTAGGAAAATATACTCATTTTTCAGAGGTTCCGTAGAATTCTAATAGTGACGCATGTCGGGTGGAATATTGAGGTTACGCGGATACCCTGGTCGGTTACCACGACCTTTGCGGAATTCGCGTAGCTGAAACACGTAAGCCAATACTTGTGCCACTGCCACGTATAAGCCTTCTGGAATTTCGCCATCGATTTCAGTCGTGGCATAAACAGCACGCGCCAATAATGGCGCTTCAACGAATTCAATATTATTTTCCCGAGCAATTTCGCGTATTTTAATCGCGACGAAATCAATGCCCTTGGCAATGACCACCGGCGTGTTCATTGTTTCCGGGTCATAGCGTAATGCAATTGAATAGTGAGTGGGGTTAGTGATGATCACGTCGGCTTCAGGCACTGCTGACATCATGCGGTTTTGCGCCATTTGTTGCTGCATTTGGCGAATCTTACTTTTTACCTCAGGTTTGCCCTCGGTATCTTTCATTTCGTCTTTAATGTCTTGGCGCGACATTTTCAATTTTTTACTGTGGTCGTAAATTTGAAAGGGTATATCGATCAACGCGATAATTATCGTCGATGCCGATAAAAAAACTGCGGCCCATAAACTCAAGGTAACGGAATGCACCATACCGCTCTCGAGACTTTCCATCGAAAGCCCTAAAAGCGCAGTTTTCATGCTGTTTAATAAAACAAATGCTGTGGCAACTACAATCGCCACCTTGCCGATCGCTTTGGCTAGCTCTACTAGCGATTTAACCGAAAACATGCGCCCGAGGCCCTTAATTGGGTCCATGCGGTTAAGTTGCGGCGCCAGTGCTTTACTGCTGAACAACCATCCCCCCAAGGCAATGGGCCCGGCAATCGCGGCGATAAGTAACATCACAAACAAGGGAATTAAGCCCATAAGCGCCTGTAAAAAGCTTCTCCCGAGCTGTGCAAACATCAGGTTAGGATCGAAAATTACTTCGCGGGACAAATCGAAATTAAAGCGTAAAACCGATGCCAGCTGTTCGACAATAACACCGCCAAAAAAAACCAGACCGAAGGTACCTGCCAGTAATACAGCGGTTGTGGTCAGATCCCGCGATCGGGGAACCTGACCTTCTTCACGCGCTTTCTCCAGGCGTCGCGGCGTCGCCTCTTCCGTTTTTTCTTGTGAGCTGTCGTCGTCTGCCATGAAAGAGGTCCACCCGCCCGGTTAAAATTTTAAAATTTCGCCAATCTGCTGTAAGCCGTACTCCGTAGCAGATTCGAAGATTTCAGAAAAATTGGTAAGCCCCAACCAAATTAACAACAAGCCACACATCAGTGTAAATGGGAAGCCTACGGCAAATATATTTAACTGCGGTGCCGCGCGACTCATAACACCGAAGGCAATGTTGACAAATAACAGTGCGGTAATCACTGGCAAGGCCATCAACAATGCCGCTGCAAACATCCAACCACCCATTTGCACAAGTCGTAACAAATCCACCGAATCGACCAAGAAATGCCCCGGCGGTAAGGTTTGAAAACTCTTAACCAACATCATAATCAGAACAAGGTGGCCATCGACAGCAACAAAGGTGAGCGTAAGTAGCATTAAAAAAAACTGGGAAAGTACTGTGGTTTGCACGCCATTGGAGGGATCATTCATCGACGCAAAACCCAGGCCCATTTTCATCGCCATATACTGGCCACTCAGCACAAACATTTGAAAAACGATCTGAAACACGAAACCGATAAGCGCACCCAACAACAATTCCTGCACTACAAACCACAAGGCCTGCCAACTCAAAGGCGGAACGGCGGGCAGTGAGGGAAGCAGCGGCACTACCAACATACTTATGAGCATCGCGAGTACCAATCGCACTCGGGTATTCACAATGCGAGAACCTATGATGGGCATAACCATCAACATCATACCGATACGTACAAAAGGTAAAAAATACTGTTGAATAAATTGCGCGATCTGAGTATCGGTGATTAGCATAAGCCGATCCGTTTTGAGGGTATCGCTACCCGATCAACTCCGGTACTCGAAACATCAACTGTGTGAAAAGATCCATCAATTGTTGTACCAGCCAGGGGCCAACAATCATGATAGTTGCCAGGGTAATTAGCAGTCTTGGCAGGAAACTCAGGGTTTGCTCGTTAATCTGGGTTGCGGCCTGAAAGGTGCTTACTAGTAAACCTACCGCCAGGCTCGGCCCAACGATAACTGCAACCATAATAACCGTGAGGAAAAAAGCATCAGCAAACAATTGTAGCGCTATTTCAGTTGTCATAATTGCACCTTTGAAATGGCCTTAAATACCAAAGCTCGCAGCAAGGGTTCCAATGATCAGCGCCCAACCGTCGACCAACACAAACAACATAATTTTGAAGGGTAGCGAGATAATGAGTGGCGATAACATCATCATGCCCATGGCCATAAGCACACTGGCCACAACAATATCGATCACCAGAAATGGAATAAAAATAATAAAGCCGATTTGAAACGCCGTTTTAAGTTCCGAAGTAACGAACGCGGGTAACAAAACACTAAATGGCACCTCTTCGGGCCTCGCGACGGGGTCGAGTTCACCAATCCGAAAAAACAAATCCAGATCGGATTCGCGGGTATTGCTGATCATAAACTTATGGAATGGACCCTTACTGTTTTCCAAGGCCTGCCGCGCGCTGATCTGTTCCGCCATATAGGGTTGCAAGGCCCGCTCATTCACTTCGCTGAGTACCGGCGTCATGATAAACAGCGTGAGAAATAGTGATAGTCCTATTAAGATTTGATTTGATGGCGACTGTTGCAGGCCCAAGGCCTGACGCAAAATTGCAAACACAATAATGATTCGTGTGAAGGAGGTCATCATCATGAGAATGGCCGGCAAAAACGTGAGTGCCGTCATTAACATGAGAATTTGCAGCGTAACGGTGTAGTCTTGGCTACCGTCTGCATTGGTGCGAACGGTTACCGCGGGCAAGCCCTCAATGGGTTTAAAGCCTTGCACACCATTGGCTAACATCTGCTCTGCAGTGTTTATTTCATTACTGGAGGGCGTTGCGGGAGCCTGACCATACACTTGCGTCACGAAAGAAAAGCACAGCAAAACCGCTAAGGCAACACAACGAAAAACTCTCGCAATCATGCGCTTTTCTTTCCCTGAGAAAGCAGCGTTTTCAGGTAACCGGCGAAATCCTGGCCTTTGGCGACACAGGCTTCGGCCTGAACGAACTGTGTATTTTCGCCAGAACAATGGCCTTCCTGTGGTTCCACTTGTTGCAGAAAATTAACCCGCCCGGGAGCAACGCCAAGTAACATCTGCTTACCGTGTACTTCTATCAACACCGCTTTCTCACGATTGCCGAGTGGCAAGCTGGCCAACACCCTTAACTGACCCTGCCCTTGAAAATTACCATAACCAAATTTTTTCGCAGCCCAAGCGAACATCACAATTAATCCCAACACCAATAGCAAGCCGGTTACGACCTTACCTGCCAGGGCGGCCCGAGAAAAAGGCTTGGCAATCGTTTGCGTGGACTTTGGCGTGTTCTGTACCGCTTGGGTTTGAATAGTGGCTGTTTGACTTGTGGCTGTTTGACTTGTGGGTGGTTCACTTGCAGGGGTTTGAGTTGCAGGAACCTGTGCCTCAGTGTTTAGCGTTGCCTCATGCAGCACTGATGAATTAATTTCCGGCGTCATCACTTCAGCGTGTGCGGTTTCCAACAAGACAAAACTCAGAACACAAAGCAAAATTTTCATGCGTGGATCCCTATCGCAGTTTTTTGATGCGTTCGCTTGGGCTGATCACGTCGGTCATCCGAATACCGAATTTTTCGTTAACCACCACGACTTCACCGTGAGCGATGAGTGTACCGTTTACGAGAACATCGAGCGGCTCGCCAGCAAGACGATCTAATTCGATGACAGAGCCCTGATTTAATTGCAATAAATTACGAATCGTAATTGATGTGCGACCCACCTCCATCGAGATGGTCACTGGAATATCTAAAATAACATCCAGGTCGGGGTTGGCAGAGTCGTTATCCTGCGGAATTCCGCCAACAGAATCGAATTCACTGAGCTCCATGGGTTCTGCATCATCATCTTGACTGCCACCACCATCGACTTCTGCCTGCTCTTCCATGGCTGCAGCCCACTCGTCTGCCATTTCGTCCTGATTAATATCATCATCGCTCATGGCTGGAGCCCTCTTCGCTGGTGGTATGGACTTTTGGTCGATCGACATAGCCGAGAATCTTCAAGGCTAAATTATCGTTACTCTGCCCCAATTTTGCCTTAAACATGGGAACACCATTCGCCGTTGCTACATGAATATCTGGCATGGTTATTGGCACTATATCGCCCTCTTTTAGATCTACGATTTCTCTTAAAGAAATTTCACGTCGTACCACGTCACATTCCAAATCGACCCGTGCACGCATTACATCTTCACGCAGCGCCTGCACCCAGCGATCGTCACGCTCATCGGTATCCGACTGCAACCCAGCATCAAGAATCTCGCGTATAGGTTCTACCATGGAATACGGCATGGTGATATGTAACTCGCCACCACCACCATCAAGCTCTACATGGAAAGTACTTACCACAACCACTTCGCTGGGGCTCACGATGTTCGCCATCGAAGGGTTTACTTCAGAATTTATGTATTCGAAGTCAATTAATTTAACGGCTTTCCATGCCTCTCTTAAATCGACAAATACCTGTTCCAACACCATTTGCACCACACGTAATTCGGTGGGTGTAAATTCTCGGCCTTCGATTTTTGCATGCCGCCCGTCACCGCCAAAAAAATTGTCGACGAGTTTAAATACCAGCTTCGCATCGAGAATTATGAGTGCGGTACCGCGCAGCGGTCTGAATTTCACCATATTTAAACTGGTGGGTACGTACAGAGTATGTACATATTCACCGAATTTTTGTATTTGTATTCCCCCAACTGAGACATCGGCAGTACGTCTTAACAGGTTAAACATACTGATTCGCGTGTAACGCGCAAAACGTTCGTTGATCATTTCGAGCGTGGGCATACGCCCACGCACAATTCGGTCCTGACTGGTGAGGTCGTAGGCGCGTACACCACCTACATCGTAGTCACCTTCGGTTTCTATATCGCCGTCATCAACACCGTGTAGTAGCGCATCAATTTCGTCTTGTGAAAGTAAGTCTTGCACAGGTTACTCCGGGCGAATTGCCCAATTACTGCATCACAAAGTTGGTAAATAACACCTGCTCTACGCCAGGTTTGCCAATTTCCTGCTCTAAAATTCTCTGCAGCTCCTGCAAACATTGTTGCCGCAGCAATTCTTTACCTTCCGCAGTTAACAAGTCTTCATAAAGTTGCCCGCCAATCATCAAAATCAACGCATTGCGTATCATCGACATATGCAATTCAATAGCACCGATGACGTCATCTTCCCGCAATAACAGCGTGATTTCCGCTTGTAAATAACGCTGTCGCCCTTTCACATCAAAATTAACCACAATGGCCGGTTTAATCGGGTAATAAATCGCGGGTGGCGGCGGTGGTGGTGGCGCATTTTCGTCGACGACTTCCTCTTCCGATACAGCTGGTTCTGAACCACCGAGCATTTTTAAAGCGACCAGTGTTCCACCCACCGATAAAGCGGCTATCACTAGCCCGAGCCCGACCAGCATGAATAATTTCTTTTTACCACCACCTTTTTTTTCTTGAGCGTCTGTATTTTCGTTTTCTTGCTGGGCTTCAGCCATGTCAAACTTCCGTCTGCATAGGGTGACTAATTCATGAGGAGCAAGAGATATGCCAAGCCCCTGACACCAAGGAGTAAGGTCTTAGCGCAATGCCAAAACGCCTCAAAACGCGGCGATTCCCGAATGACGTAAAACCTTTAGTAAGCCTAGTCGATTTTGAGCGGAGTGTTGGGGTGTCAGAAAGTTGGCGATAACAAACGCCGGTAAGGCGGGTATTTATTGGGCGCTGCGCAGCTCGCGCCCGATTGGACTTTGTGATTTAATTTGCGATGCACAAAACAGCGAGTATGCCATCCCGTAAATCACAAAAAATCACGCATAAAAATCAACACCGCTCGCAACCCAGTGTTGGGTAATTGCGGGGAGCTCCTCTTCACTCACATCGCTTCGAGATAAATTGGATCTGGAGGACGACTGTTGCTCCTGCTCCGCAAATTGTTGCGGCGATTCGTCGGAGACATTCACGTCAAGCAGATCGAGCCCTTGTTGTTCCAGTAAATCGCGTAAACGCATTACCGTTTGGTCGAGCGCATCACGCACCTGTGGGTTCGCCGACACAAAGGTCACACTGGCGTGGCTGTGCTCCTGGCTCACGCTGACTTTTACCTGCAATGGCCCCAATTCAGGCGGGTCCAGTTGTAATTCCGCAGTAGAAAGTTTTTGTGCCGCCATCATCGCCGCCCGTTCCGCCACCTGGCCAGCCCACTCAGTATGGCCAAATTGGATGGTGACCGGCATTTGCATGCGTCCGACTTGTGGACTCGACATTTGCGTGCTCAAGAGTGACTGAGTACTCTGTGCAGTGCTGTTGTGCAGTGCTTCCGTCGCGAGCCCACTCAACTTTTCAGTACCGGCGTCGAGCGACAAATCGGCTTCAACAGCACCCAAAGCAAATACCTCGTTGGATGTGCTGGTTTGTTTTCCCAATAAATTCAGTGCCCCAGTCTTTTGCAGAACCGGTTTGGGTGTTTCGGGCTGAACAATCGTATTCTGTGAATTTGCAGATTTTAGGTCTGCTATGGCGTCTTCACTATGTTTTACCTGAAATTGGAGGGATGCTGCTTTAAGCCCATTATCGGCTGCGGTAGGATCACTCACAGAAGCCGATTTTAGTAAGACTCCCTTCTGCGTTGCACTCGACGACTTACTGAGAGCTGCCGCTACACCAGACTCATTAAGCTCGTTTGCGCTTAACTCAAGAGTATTCTCGGTTGTCGGATTGATGGCGCTCGAAACTTGTTGCTTGGTAGTTATTTGAACGGGTGTTTGCTCATTAGGATTTGACAGCGCCACAAGTACTGCGTCGCTTGCCGTTGGGTCGGGTGAATCTTCACCGCTGTGTTCGATCGGGATTTCTTTGGGCAATACGGCAGTGCCGTCCATCACCACTTTTTCAGCGTCAGTCACTGCGGTATCGGCGTTATCTTTGGCAGCCACTTGCTCTGCTGCTTCTGAATCGCTGTTAGTACGACTATTTCTTTGTGGAGCTGTTCTTTTCTCGGCCTCGATTTTCGAGTCTGTGGCAGGTGGCGTTTCGTTCTCGCGATTCTCTGCGGGCTCGCGTGCTCGGCGTACCGCATCTCGCTGCTGGTCGAAAGACTCCCGAAATGATTCTTTGTTTGCTGAGCGAGTTTCTTGAGAGCGTGCTGCTGGTTTCGCAGCTAGAGTGTCTGTCGGCGCTGAAATATCGAGTAAGGGTTGCATAGGCGCTGTCTTCAGAAGTTATACTGTCGACAGTAAAAGAGCAAAGCCTATGCCAGTGAGCACTAGGTCCGTGTTTCGGGGCTGTTAGGCAATGAGCTTCCGCAACTGGGCGGAAATAGCGGCAAATTGTTGCTCTATAGCGGAAAAAAGTTGCTCCATATTTGCGGTATCCTGCTCTTTACCCTTGATTTCCATATCGCCGCACAATGCAGCCAGAGAATTGGCACCAACGTTACGACTGCTGCCTTTTAAGCCGTGCGCTTCGTGTTTTATGGTATCGAAATCCGATACCTGCAGCGCATCTCGCATCAGCTCAATACGGCGCATACTGTCGCTATTGTAGGTTTTCACCAATTCAACGAACTTCTCGCCGAGTAAGTCTTTCAGGCCCTGCAGCATACCAAGATCAAGATCTACTGGAATATCGTACATTAATCGTGCCCGTCATCGTAAGTCCAACGAAAATCCACTTCAATATCATTACCTGGTGGATGAACAACGAGATTTTCGCAGATAGTGGCCAGTAGAGACAAGCCGCGCCCAAAATAATCCGGTTTATCTTTCTTTTCTTCGGCAGTTTTCTCTTTCGGAGTAAAGCCCGCACCGCTATCCTTAACCCGAATATTCAGCAACCCGCCTGAGGGTTCAGCGCGGTGATGTAAGGCTATGCGCACCCATCCGGAATCCAGGGTTTCCAGGCAAAGGTGCTTGGTGCGATAGAATTCTGCAAAACCGGCTGGGGTATTTTTTAAATTTGACGAGAGCCCCAGTACACCGTGTTCCAGCGCGTTGGCGTAAAGTTCGGAGAGCACTGTGTAT
Source organism: Alteromonadaceae bacterium 2753L.S.0a.02 (assembly GCA_007827375.1). Taxonomy (NCBI): domain Bacteria; kingdom Pseudomonadati; phylum Pseudomonadota; class Gammaproteobacteria; order Alteromonadales; family Alteromonadaceae; species Alteromonadaceae bacterium 2753L.S.0a.02. The sequence continues at coordinate 1,755,198 of VISH01000002.1, read as the reverse complement.
AAGGTGGTACTGCGATCTTTAAGGCCGGGCACTTCGGAAGTGACGTTAACGAGCAGAGGTAGTGGGTCGAATTGCTTTAAACTGCTGGCGGGGATATCGAAGGTCATCTCCCAGTCTACCAGGCGACTTTTCGATTGGGTGTGCGCGCTCTCGCTGCGCGGTTTTATTTCAATATCTTCAATCTTCACTTCTACCAACGAAATATCATCGTCTTTATCTGACTCACCAATATGGTTGTGAACCTGCCCCAGTATTTCATCAAACAACGTTGGCGAGCCTACCCGGTGTTGCATTAATGCGTGCAACCGGGGTTCACCAAACATCTCACCATCGCGATTGCGGGCTTCAAAAACGCCGTCTGACCACATGTAAAATCTATCCCCCGGCTCCAGATTAATACGGCGAGAATCGCTGTGAAAATTTTGTTCTGAGAGCACTCCCAAAGGAAGATTTTTTGATTGTAAAATTTCATAGCTGTTAGATTGCGCACGATATAAAAAGCTCTCGGGAAGGCCACCATTCCAGATTCGCATACGCTTCTTTTCAAGGCTTATATCGATACAAGTTGCGCAGCAAAAAAAACCGATAGGTAAAATTTGATGGAGCTTTGTGTTTATTTCTTTGAGAATATCGGCCATGGAGAAGCCTTTGCGCACCATGCCGTAAAATGTCGAGGCCAAGGGCATTGAACCGATTGCCGCCGGCAAACCGTGCCCGGTAAAATCGCCAAGCAAAATCAGTATGCTGCCGTTGGGGCTAATTTCAGCCACCAGCACATCACCGTTAAAAACCGCCAGCGGCGACATATAAGAATTAATAATATCCAAGTCCAAACAGCCCGAATGGGCAATTTTGTCGTAAACCTGTTTGGCGACGGTTTGTTCCTGAATGAGGTGCTGATTGTGAGCTTCAATAAGTGATTTCTGATGTGCCAGGGTTTTGTGCATTTCGCGCATGCGCACAAATGCTTTAATTTTTGACTGCAAAACTACCGGATTGTAGGGCTTGGGTAGAAAATCATCCCCACCGGCTTCAATACACTCGACTAGCGATTCATCGTCAGACAGTGACGTAAGAAATACAATGGGAATAAACTCAGTACCGGCGAGCCGGCGAATACTGCGCGCCGCTTCAATACCCCCCATGTTAGGCATGAGTACGTCTAGAAATATCAGATCGGGTTTACTTTCCTGAAAAGCCACGACAGCTTTGGCACCATCTTCCACCAAAGTCGGGTGATAGCCCGCCCGTGTCACAATGGATTCAAGAATGATTCTATCGGGTGGAGAATCTTCGGCGATAAGTATTTGCAGGGCCTTTTCGGTTTCTTCTGGCACTTTATTACCTTATTTGAGCGCAAAAGGGCCGAAACGCTGTGCAACCGACACCACATTCTGCCGCCAAACCGGGCCGCTCAGCGTGTTTAACAAGTTATTGAATGGTAAACAACTGTTCAAAACTGGAGATGGCAAAAATCTTTTTAACTTCGGGGCTGCAGTTGTCTATGGTAATCGTGGCATTATCGCCCCCGGCAAAATCCCTCAACACCAACAGCATGCCTAATGCAGAGCTGTCGAGGTGCACCGTGTCTCTTAAATCCACACAATAGGACTCCAAGGCATTGGAATCGACATCCTCGTAGGCGCGTCGAAAATCGTCAAGCGAAGATGCATCGAATCGACCATCTATCGAAATTTTCAACGTTTTTCCATCATTAGAAATTTCGGAGCTTATTGCCATATTCATGTCTCTTATTTCATCTATTTAGGGTTAAAAGAAATAATGCGTTTCGAGAGCCTGTGCACACTTATTAATGATAGACCAACTTCTGCTAATGATACGCATGTGTCAATATATATCGTGTAATCTTCTCAAGTGGCAGAACTTTGCTAGCGGCCCCCAGCTTAACGGCCACACCAGGCATACCCCAAACAACACTGGTCTGTTCATCTTGCGCCACAGTGATACAACCGGCCTGTTTGAGACGCAACAATGCCTCCGCGCCATCGCTTCCCATGCCTGTGAGCAATACGCCCAAAGCGCTATCACCCGCAGCGCGGAGCACAGAATCGAAAAGCGCCTCTACCGATGGTCGGTGACGATTGATAGGGCCATCGTCCCCCAATGCACAGACATACTCCCCTTTGCGCGCCACCACACGAAGATGTGCACTCCCTGGTGCAATATACACGTTGCCAGCTTCTATTTTCTGATTGTGCTGCGCCTCGAACACATTAACAGCTGATAAACCATCGACTCGCTTTGCAAATGATGCACTAAATGCTTCAGGTATATGTTGCGCAACAACAACAGGCGGAGAATTAGCCGGCAGGGCACGCACGACATCTTTAATAGCTTCAGTGCCGCCAGTAGAGGCTCCGATAGCACAAATAAAGCCGGGCTTTATTTTTTTCCCCAGCCCAATCACGGTGTGAGATTCGAGGGCAGCCGCAACCTCAGGCTCTACTCGGGCAACAATATTCGCGCGAGCGGCACATAATACTTTCTCTATGATTTCGTCGCGATAGCGCTCTAAAGCGCCAGCACCTTCGTTTTTTGGCTTGGCAACAAAATCAACCGCACCCAATTCAAGCGCCTCCAAGGTGGCTGGGGCACCTTCCTGGGTTAGCGTGGATATCATAACCACTGGCATCGGTCGTAGCCGCATCAAATTTTTTAAAAATGCGATACCGTTCATACGTGGCATTTCGATATCGAGAGTCAGTACATCAGGTCGCAACTGTTTGATCATCTCACGCGCTTCGTAGGGATCACTGGCACTTCCGACGACATCAATTTCAGCGTGTGACGATAACACCTCGCTCAACAGGGCTCTTATTAACGCCGAATCGTCTACTATAAGTACTTTAACCGGCCCTTTTCTACCCACAAACAACCTCTCTTAATTACCGCATTGCTTTTTTTTGCCAAGCAATGTTGAACGAATTAAAAAGTTGAAATGCAACTTTAACATATTAACTAAAACCCTTGCCCGCACATTACCACACCGAAACCCTCAAAACGCGGCAAGATCTTAAAACAGTTCGACCTCGCCCGACTTAGGTTTGGTGACCATAGAATCCAAATACGCTTTTTCACGCCTTTCGATAGTGTCGTTGGCACGGGTACGTAGTTTCTTCAGTTTTACCGCTCCAGTGTCGGGAAAATAAAGCACCTTGCGAGGGTAATCGCTGCCCAAGTCTTGAGCAGATATTGCCAAACTTTCCCGAGCCAAATAATCCATAACAAATTCGATATTGCGTTTACCGATATCGATATTGGACATACAGGTGAGCACCCGTCCGCCACCAAATACTTTCACCTCAAGGCGCTCACGCTTACCACCCTGTTTTAAAATGGCGTTTATCAAATACTCCATTGCCCAGTTGCCATAACACAGCTCGGCGTTCACCGCGCTCGGCCTACTGATCATTTTGTCGCCAGTTTGTACAGGCAACATAAAGTGATTCATGCCACCGATACCTATACCTCTATCGCGAATACACGCAGCAACGCAGGACCCGAGTACCGTAACAATCATTTCGCCACTGCGACTGACATAGCACTCTCCCGGCAGGATTTTAGCCGCAGGAATGTTCATTCGCTTATCCCAGTACCGGTTGATATGCTCAAAACCTTTTAGAGGTTGTGGCGGCATGTATTCATTGGTTAGCACGGTACGACGGCTCCTTAAGATTTACCCGGCATTAAAACAGCTCCTCACGAGCGATTTAAGCTGTAGCCTATTGTTTTGACAGACTTCACCTATTTTTTTAAAACAAGGTGACTTGCTTATCTGCCGATTGTAATGCGCTTTGTACCTCGCATTCGCACCCCGACAATTGCCGGGTTTATTAAAACTAATTTTTTCTCTGATAAATGGTTTTTCCTAGAGAACTAAAGCGATTACTGACGTTGTGCAAATTTTCGGAGTGCCCAATAAATAAGTGCCCATCGGATTGCAAGATATTGGCATACCGATCGAACAATGTTTTCTGTGTTGGCGTATCGAAATAAATCACCACATTTCGACAAAATATTACATCGAACGGGCCTCGCATTGGCCAATCACGTAACAGATTGAGCTGTTTAAAAGTAATAATATCGGCGACCGCTTGTTTGACACGAACCCGCTCAGAACTTTTATCAACAGATAAAAATTTTCGGTATTTATCAGGAATATTTTCGGCGCGTTCCGCTGGGTATATACCGTTTTTCGCTTTTGCAACAACGTTTGAATCCAGATCGGTTGCCAGTACCTTGGCATCCCAAGATGCCAGCGCGGCCATGGATTTCACAACCATTGCAATGGAATAGGGTTCCTCACCTGTGGAACAACCCGCAGACCAAATGCGCAATCGCTTCGAGGCGATATTTTTTCGCATCAGTGCGGGCAACAGTTGGTTGGCCAAAAATTCGAAATGGTGGTTTTCTCTAAAAAAGGATGTGAGGTTTGTGGTGATGGCATTGATAAATTCCACGTGCTCTATGGAATTATCCTCGGCAATTAACTGGCAGTAGGCGTCAAAGGTAGGCAAACTCAAGATGCGCAAGCGACGCGCCAGTCTGCCGTAAACCATATTTTTTTTATGATCAGATAAATTTATACCTGTCAAACTGTAGGCGATGGATTTTATTTGACTGAAGTTATTGTCAGTCATGGGGAATTCACGTTCTGAGAACGCTTCCTTGCTGCTGGCTAGCACGTTAAATACTCGTAACCGTTATCTGCTCACGCGCCCCTAAAAATCTTCCCACTCGTCGTCGCCGGCTGTTGACTGGCTATTTGTATTGCTTGCCACCCGAGACACCGCAGCTGCGCGAGGCGCACGAGCGGAGGTGGATGAAGAAGCGCTGTTCGCAACCGCGGCTTCGGTTTTAGCAACCACGGAGAAGAATTCAACGATCTGGTTCATGCTGCGCGCCTGCTCCGCCATAGCTTCGCCCGCTGCAGAAGCCTCTTCAACCAGCGCGGCATTCTGCTGGGTCATTTCATCCATCTGCGTTACGGCGGTGTTGACTTGCTCGATTCCGGAAGTCTGTTCCCGCGAGGCGTCGGCTATTTCGCGCATCATTGAGGTGACATCTTCAACAGCACTCACAATTTCGTTCAATGTTTTGCCCGACTCATTAACCAACGATGTACCGTCTTGTACTTTAGTAACACTGTCACGAATGAGATCTTTAATCTCCTTAGCCGCCGCCGCAGAACGCTGCGCGAGATTGCGGACTTCGCCAGCCACAACAGCGAATCCACGACCCTGCTCCCCGGCTCTGGCGGCTTCAACCGCCGCGTTTAGTGCCAGCAGATTGGTTTGGAAGGCGATTTCGTCAATTACACCAATAATGTCGCTAATTCTTTTACTTGATGCGTTAATTTCCTCCATGGAGTTAACCGCCCGGCTAACCACCTCGCCGCCGGTACGCGCCTTGTTTTGCGCCTCCATCGCCAGAGTACTCGCCTGAACGGCGTTGTCAGCACTTTGCTTAACGGTTGAAGTCATCTGCTCCATGCTTGATGCGGTTTCTTCGAGCGAGGACGCCTGTTCTTCGGTGCGCTGACTCAAATCGGCATTGCCCTGCGCTATTTCATTCGCTGCGGAGGCAATTGAGCCAGACGCAGTGCGAATTTTGGTAATCACTTCGGTTAAACGATCTGCGGTTTCGTTAGCATCGTGTTTCATCTGACCGAAAGCACCCTGGTAGTCTCGGGTGATACGCTCAGATAAGTCGCCGCGCGCCATGGCACCGAGCATACGAATAATGTCATTCAGAGCAACTTCCATGGTGCTTATCAGTTCATTCAAACCTTTGCCCAAAGTGAGGAAGAAACCATCTTTACCATCGAGCGATATCTGCTTACTAAAATCTCCAGAGGATGCGGCATCCACAATAGAATCGATTTCACGCTCAATGGCAACTTCCGCAGTACGATCAGCCCATTCCACGACTGTACCGATACGCTCGCCGTCAATCACGATTGGGTTTGCAATTACAGTGAAAGTGCGTCCTCCAACCTCTGCTTTACCGTGATAGGTCGATTTTAGCCCCGATAGCAAACCTCGCTGGTGAGCAGGATTTTTGTGGAAGGTATCCATGTTCATCCCTTGTAAACGCGTAGCGTCGAAACTGGGCAACGCCTTTCTAATATCGCTTTCTGCAGTTTTCATCATTTTCTCAACGGAGCCATTGAGATAAATAATATTCGCGTCTTTGTCAGCAATCATCACGTTGGTGGTTACATTGTCCAACGCTTGCCTCACTCTGGCATTTTCTTCAGAAATTGCTTTTTCAGCTGCAGCCTTACGCAGCGCTTCTGTTTTATCCTGCCACTCAACCACGGTGCCTAGATGTTTACCCGCAGGATCGAACAACGGTGTTGCGATCAAACCAAAGGTAAGCTCGGCAATTTTCAATTCGGTTTTGTGAGGATCACGTAAGTTTGCCAGCATATTTCGTTGATGCTCTGGCTTTTTATGAAACTGGTCAACACAAGTTCCAATGAGTTTGCTGACATTGAATGAAGGAAGAACTGTGCGAATTTCCGCTTCGCGGTCCTTCAACATGCTTTGCACAGCCTCGTTCATATAAATAATTTTCAAATCTGTGTCTGCTACCATCACCGACGTATCACATACATCCAGCGATTGTCGAATCCGGAGATTTTCAGCGGCCTCGGCTGAACGCTTGTCAGATTCCGCGAGGCGTTCCGTTTTATCATCCCACTCAATAAGTGTGCCCAAGCGCGTGCCATTAGTGTCAATCCAAGGAGAAGCGATCAAACCGAATGTTAATCCACCCACTTTAATGTCGGTGCGGTAAGCTTCAGAAAGCGATGCCAACATTTTACGTTGTTTACTTGGGTCGGCATGAAACATGTCAACGTTGGTCCCTACTAGTGAGTCGACATTAAATCCAGGTAAATGCTGCTTGAGCTCCGCTTCGTTACTGCGCATCATTTCCGTTACAGTGTTGTTCATGTAAACTATGTTGAGATTATTGTCAGCCAGCATTACATTCGCCTGGCATAAGCGTAAAGCACTGGCAAGGTTTGCCGCTTCTCTGTTTGCATCTTCCTGCTGTTTGCGTTCGGTAACATCAATAGCGAGTTTAATGACCTTGTAGGGTTTTCCATCACTGCCCAACAGTGGATTATAGGAAGCTTGAATCCATACTGTTTTACCCCCCTTACCCACCCGTTTAAATTCCTGCACTTTTGATTCACCACGATTAAGCGCAGCCCAAAACTGCTGGTATTCCGCTGAATTCTGGTATTCGGCTTCTACAAACATACCGTGGTGTCGCCCAACCACTTCATGTTGCATATACCCCATCACCCGCAAAAAATTATCATTGGCTGCAAGTATGTTACCGGCCATATCAAATTCAATAACCGCTTGTGTTCTGTCTACTGCCTGGAGTTTATCGGCCAGTTCTTTACACTTATCACCGCCGAGGCCAAATACAGAAAATATGCCGTTCATAAATCCGCTTCCTTTTCGTTGCCGGGTTGCCACAAGAATTAATTATTCTCGACCCTGAAAGTTTTAGTTAGTCGATGATTGTATTTGCTTCGCCAAGTTGGATAAATTTGGCACGTCATCAAGTGTAAGTAATTTATCGATGTCCAGCAGGATAACCATTTTTTCCTGGACGTTGACCAAACCCTTTACAAAATCTGTATTTACAGCGTTAGATAAATCTGGCGGTGGGCGCATATCTGATTCACTTAACGCGTATACGTCAGATACCGCATCAACAACTATACCCATTATCCGATGTTCGCCATCTTCCGATTTAACTTTTAGAACAATAACAACAGTAACCGGGGTATAGTCTATGGCTTCCATACCAAAGCATTGTCTTAAATCGACGATTGGCACGATGGTCCCGCGAAGATTAATGACCCCTTTAATGTGGCTCGGCGCGTTGGGTAGCGGAGTTGCAGATTCCCAGCCACGTATTTCCTGTACACATAGAATATCTACGCCGTATTCCTCACCAGCCATGATAAATGTGAGGTATTGATCACTTTCATGCGCATTGGGATTGATGCCCTCCACGTTGCTTGCGGCATTGCCCAGTACGGCGTTTTCTGCTTTCAAATTGGCTTGCATGCTTATCTCCGATTAGCTGGCCATTTGCGCTAAATTAACAATCGACTGCGATAGAGAACTGTTGCGCGTTATACTCTGATTAAATTTTTCCCCGGCGAGTTTGACAATGCCAACAATATCCAAAATAAGTGCCACAGTGCCATCGCCTAAAATTGTTGCGCCGGATATGCCATCGACGCGTTTATAGTTTTGTTCCAGGCTTTTAATCACCACCTGCTGTTGCGCCAGTAATTCGTCGACAACAATACCCACTTTATCGCCGTCACATTCCACAACAACAATCAGAGATTGGTCGAGATCTGTGGTATCGGGTTTCACGGCAAACGTTTTGTGAAGCTCAATAATCGGCACATAATCGTCTCTGAGTTTGAACACGTTACAGCCACCAGCGACTTTGTTGATAAATTCACGACGGCACTGCAAAGATTCGATGATAGATACCAAGGGGAAAATATAGGTGTTGGTACCAACGCGAACCAACTGACCGTCGAGAATAGCTAGAGTTAAGGGCAGACGGATAGTTATGGTGGAACCCTTGTCTTTTTCCGATCGAATTTCCACAATACCGTTTAGTGCCTGAATATTGCGTTTTACAACATCCATTCCCACACCGCGGCCCGAGAGGTCGCTCACTGCATGCGCAGTGGAAAACCCTGGTTGGAAAATAAGATCAAAAACCTGCTCATCATTGAGAGAATCTGCTTCGGCACTTGAAAGAAGATGTTTTTCAACGGCTTTACTGACTATTTTTTCTCTATCGAGCCCCTTACCATCGTCACTGATTTCAATAACAACGTTGCCACCCTGGTGATAGGCATTGAGTGTAATTCGCCCGGTTGCAGACTTTCCTTTGGCAATACGTTCTTCTGGCATTTCAATACCGTGATCAACCGCATTGCGTACCAGATGAACCAGCGGGTCGCCAATTTTTTCCATCACGGTTTTGTCGAGCTCAGTTTGTTCCCCGAGCATTTCCAAATGCAATTGCTTGCCAAGGGTTTGGCTTAGGTCGCGCACCATACGAGGGAAACGACTGAATGCAAAACTGATTGGCAGCATACGAATACGCATCACACTTTCTTGTAATTCGCGCGTGTTTTGTTCCAGCTGCCCGAGACCTTCCAATAATTTTGGAACCCGATCAACATCAAAATCAGTACCCAACTGGCCCAGCATTGATTGTGTAATTACCAGTTCGCCCACCATATTGATTAGGTTGTCAACCTTATCAATTCCCACCCGAATGGAACCGGGTTCGGCGGATTTTTTAGCCACACTTTTAGCCGTGTTCTGCTTCGATTCCTCAACAGTGGTATTTTTTTGCGGCACCACGGGTTCACCAGCTACGCGTTCTTGTTGAACATCCGAACTGACAGTTTCCCGCACAATAGGTACGACCGCTGCTTTGCCGGATTGTGGCGTTTGTGTGATACTTGGTGATTGCTGTTTTTCGATTTTTTCCAAAATGGGATTGCTTTGCTCAATAGTGATCTCAGATTCGTCACTCACCCATTCAAATATTTCCTCAATTGCTGCTCTGTCGGTCCGTTCCGATGTGAGTTTGATATCCCACCAGATAAAACATCGTTCATGATCGTACAGTCGTAACCCGGGAAGCCCTTCAACATGGGCAAGCGCCTCGATTTCTCCAAGCTCCCGAAGAGCGCCAAAGAGTCGCAAGGGCTCATTGCCGGTTCGCAATATATTTTCGTCGGGTTTAAATTGAATATGCCATTGTGAGCGTTGGTGACAGGGTGTGATGATAAGTTCAGATTCATCACTCACCCATTCAAAAACTTCGGCGATATACTCGCTCGCGCTTGAGGTTTGCAACGAGAGATCCCAGCTCAAGTAACAACATTCGGGATCAATGGATTTTAATTCCGGCAAGTTGTAATTACAGTTAACCTGCGAGAGCGTACCCAGATCGGCCAGCTCGCGAAACATTCTGGCTACATCATTACCGGTTTTCAGAATATCACTGCCCGGCACGAAATGAATTTGCCAAAGTTGCGGCTCAGTTTCACCGGTTTGCGATACGGGTTCATCAGCTGTGTCTGTTACTGCCTCACTTTCAGATTGAGGCGCTAACATTGCTCCAAATTTTTGTTTGAGCTCCTGAGATTTCGGCGTTACGCCCGCTTCGCCAGACTGGAGCAATTGCAACATCTCCCGCATACAATCTACCGATTGCAAACACAGATCCACGTCGCCACGGCGAAACTTACGAGTCCCGGCTCTTACCTGATCGAGAATGGTTTCAAGGTCGTGGGTGAACTCGGAAACCGACGAAAAACCAAAGGTCGCACTGCCACCTTTGATGGAGTGAGCCGCACGAAAAATGGCGTTGATGGTTTCGCTGTCGATATTTTCGAGGTCAAGTTCCATCAGGGCGGATTCCATAATATCCAGCCCCTCGTAGCTTTCCTCGTAAAATACCTGATGAAACTGGGAGAGATCTATTGTCATAGTCGATCACTCTTTTTGAGGTTTTCGTGGACACAATCTGCGTTTACCCACGATTGGCATAAGTGCATCCCGGTGAAACACTGCGCGGCTTACAACACTTTACCGATTGTGGCCAGCAGCTGGTCGGGATTAAATGGTTTAACGATCCAACCTGTTGCACCCGCCGCTTTACCTTCAGATTTTTTATCAGCACCCGACTCGGTAGTTAACATCAAAATCGGTGTAAATTTGAAATCAGGGAGTTGCCGTAGCTCTTTTATCAGTGCAATGCCGTCCATGTTCGGCATATTGATATCGGAGATTACTAAATCAACCCCCGACTCTGCTTTTGCCATTTTCAAGGCCTCCGCGCCATCTGACGCTTCACACACTTCATGACCCGCACCCTTGAGCGTAAAGCTAACCATCTGCCGCATTGAGGCAGAATCATCGACAGCAAGTATCTTTGCCATAAGGAATATCTCCAATCATCTTATTGCGAGTGTTTGTGTGAAAATATTGTTACCAGAACCACGCTGTGAAAATTATGTTACTCAGTGGATTCCGATGGCTTGTGACAATCCGAGCAATTCGGCAGCTGTACACAGCTTTTCGGAGGGATGATCCCAGGTTACGTTTATCTGTCGTTCGCGGGTCGCCTGTATAAAAGCCACTAATAGCTGCAAACCTGCTGTGTCCGCCCTTGTTACTGCCTGACCATGCAGGTTAACCTGATCACAATCTTGTTTGTCGACCAGGGCTTCAAATTCTTCGTGTAAACCGTGTATATTGGCAATGGTCATATTTTCCGGTAAGTTGAAATCTACGGCGTGGGCCATGTGCCACCTCCTTATTGAAAATCCCGTTTTCGTTTGTCGCACACCTGTGCTTTGAGGCTTATTTCACGGTTAGCGGCAACATCTTCTGGGTATGCAAAAAAGCACTATCCCATCTTTGCTTAAGTCTAGCCCGTGTTACTGAAGTTGCTAGCAACCCAAATGGCTAATTTTATTTAGATCTTTACCCTCTCAATAAGCAGTGGTTTATAACCATTTAGGCTGAAAAACGGGTACAGTTGTTGACGCGCTTATCTACAATCAAATGACTGTTTGAATCAGGTGACGTTATTTGCATCATCAACAAAAAGGGACTAGAAATCTTAAGAAAGCCTTGCGAAAATCGGCCTAATTTCGTGGGCGACTCGCCGCCCCGTCCCCGGAGAAGCAATGTTCCACCGCAAAGATAAAGCTACCCACATCGTTGTTATTGCGCCTTTTTTGCAAGGCGATTACATGGGAGAAATTCTCAATCAGATTCGGCATATTTGCGAACTAAAGCACTACCGTTTTACGGCCATTCGAACCAACGGCTTTGGCGAGTACAATCTGGGAGTTGCGCTTGAGAATTACGATGGTGTGATAGTGATCCGCAACGCCGCCAACCCCAAACTCATTGAGAAAATTCAAAATCGAGGTATTCCGGTCCTCGCGGTTGCGCACGACTACTTCCCTCTGGATGTACCGGTTATCGCCTGCGATAACGCCGCCGGAACAGAGCTCGCCTACAAGTACCTGCGCGCCAAAGGCCATAAAGAATTATTGTTTGTGGGAGACATCACTCAATACGACCTGCGTAAACGTTACGAACACTTTGTTGAATTAATGCGCGCCGACAACCTCCCCTGTGGCACTGAACAAATTATTTGCGCGCCCGATACGCTTTTTGCGGGTGGACAGAGCGCGGGCACAGAGTTTATTCAACGTATGTCGCGCGCCACTGGTGTAATTTGCGGCGCAGGTTATACCGCGCTCGGCTTTATCAAACAGGTTCAGGACAGTGGTGTGCGGTGCCCTGGTGACATAGACGTAATCGCATTCGATTCCATTTCTCTTATGAAGGTGTTTAACCCTGAGCTGGCGTTTATCGATCAAAACCTGGATGTATTGGCAAACCGCAGTGTAACCACGCTGGAAAGTATGATTCACAGTAGTACTTTACCGACACGGGCGATTACCATTGCCCCGACACTTTGCGAAGTCCAGGTCGATGAAAATTTTTGTGAATTGGCCACCGCCAAAGCATCACTCAACAACACCCATTACACCAACGCCCTGATCAACAACAGTTTCGAGATGACTCAAGATATCGTCGACACACGACTCGATAAAATCATGAGTGTAGCGCCTCTGTTCAGCCAATTCATGGATTACGGATTGTTGTCCTGCCTCGTATACGATCGCCATAGACGCGCGCATTTGCACGTACATAAAATTTTTGAACACACCGAAACCACAATTATTGGTGGCAGTAACCGCAACTACACCTGCCCGCCAGAGAACTTTCCCCCGAAAGCCATTCGCGATAAATTTACCAACTTTTGTGATACCTGTGTGCATTTCCCAATTATCACGCATGGTGAACTCTGGGGTGTGTTGAGCTTTTACGGTAAACAATCAAAAGCGCACTCCGTGAGCAGTTTTACCAGTTTTACAGGTTTTATTGATAACGTAACTTTCGGCTATTCCAAAGTGCTTGAAATTGCCGAGCTTAGCGAGCAACTGAAAAAGTCTGAAGCTGAAGCGCCCCATATTAATCGCGTAAGCAGTACTCACTCGACATTACCCAGTTTCGAATGGGACCTCGAAAAAGGTTCCGTGCACTGGAGTGACATCGCACTGGAGCTGCTGGGTTTTACTACTGAGTTGGAAAAAAACATTTACCGCAAAATGGAAATTTTTGATCGCGTGCACCCTGAAGACGAACACAAGCTACGCAAAGAGCTCACTGCGAGTTTGTCTAAACTGGGTACCATGACCACAGCAGCCCGCTTGAAAAACGCCGAGGGCGATTACCGTTACTACAGCTTGCAAGGAGAAATTCTTCACGAAGAAGACAGTCGTGCAGTGCGCTATCGTTGCTGCTTGTCGCTCATCAACTAGATAATCTCTGAAAAATAAGAAAATTTTTCTTGTGGTCAGTTTGCTTGCGGATAGATTTTCTGTGATAGCTTTCTTGTAATAAAAAGTACCGCCCAAAAGCCCGCACTTCACTGGCATAAATGAGGATCGACCGGGCTGGCGCTCCACGACGGAACTGCTACCGCCACGTTGAAAATAAGCCATTTTTAAGAACATCCCTCGTCGCTGCTGGCGCGCCTTTGGCTAACCCATTCATCCAATTGCTTTTGATCTTTACGATCAAGCTCTTCAGCTTCTTCCCGCCTGTAGCGTTGCTGCAAATCCATTAAAGATTGTGTTTTGAGGTGGAGCCGATGCCAAAACTGGCGCTTCAACTGAAGTTGCTGCTGCAACGCGTTGATCTGCTGCTGATGAGCGTCCAATGCAGCCGCAAGTTGTTGTAAAAAAGAGCGCGACTTTGCTAGATCTGAAGCTTTTACGTTTTGCGTCTGTGCGCCAAACCGAGACACATAGCCCTGGTAATAGTTTTGTAAATCCTGGAGCTGTGTTTCAGCTTGTGCCAACGCATTTTTCGCCGCTGAAAACTGTTCTGCTGCAGCGTCCTCTTCGCGCTGCGCAAGTTCTACCACCACATCAATGCGTTCAGAGCGCTTTTTCATTTAGCGCCGGTTTGCCGCCAGGGGGCGTTTCGCGGCAGCAGCTTGGGGCGTGTTAATTTCCGGTTTCACTGCCGGTGGTTTTAATACCGCATCCAATTGTGCGCGGCTTACCGGGTAGGCCGCTGCTTCGGTCATTTTCTGGGTGATAAACTGTTTCAAATGTGGCTGGCGTTCAATTGCCAGATCTATTTCCGGATCGGTACCTCGGGCATAGGCGCCTATGGCGATTAAATCTCTATTTTCCCGATAACGGGCTAACACCTGCTTAAAGCGCTGCGCCGCGCTCAGATGTGTTTCATCAACGATATTGGGCATAACCCGGCTAACTGAGGCTTCAATGTCAATGGCGGGGTACACCCCCTCCTCCGCCAGCTGACGTGACAACACGATGTGGCCATCCAGAATCGCACGCGCGGCATCGGCAATCGGATCTTGCAAATCATCGCCTTCGGTAAGAACTGTGTAAAAAGCGGTGATAGAGCCGCCACCACGATCACCATTGCCTGCGCGCTCCACCAAATCGGGAATTTTGGCAAACACCGATGGCGGATAACCCTTAGTGGCCGGGGGCTCGCCGATGGCCAGTGAAATTTCCCGTTGAGCCTGAGCAAAGCGTGTGAGGGAATCCATCAACAGTAACACCGACTTGCCCTGATCCCTAAAATATTCCGCGATACGGGTTGCCAATTGAGACGCCCGCAGTCGCATCAGTGGTGCATCATCAGCCGGAGCTGCAACCACAATCGCCTTGGTTAGACCTTCACGCCCCAAAATATGGTCAACAAATTCTTTGACCTCACGCCCCCGTTCACCGATCAAGCCAACGACTACGATATCTGCCGTGGTGAAACGGGTCATCATACCCATAAGTACGCTTTTGCCCACACCACTGCCTGCAAACAAGCCAATGCGCTGCCCTTTTCCAATGGTCAGCAGCGCATTGATCGCACGTATCCCCACATCCAGGGGCTCATCGATTGGGTGGCGATGTAAGGGGTTAATCGTGCTGGGTTCTAGGTCGACACGCGCACGGGATTTTACCGGCCCGAGGCCGTCCAGCGGCTGGCCAACCCCGTTGAGAATACGCCCGCGCAAGTGATCACCCATGGATAAATTCTTATGGGCATCGACGGGCACCACACGCGCACCCGGTTGCAGACCATCCACTTTTTGCACGGGCATTAAAAAAGTTTTTTCATCGTGAAAGCCGACGACTTCAGCTTCGAGTTCACGCCCACTGCTGAGAATAACTTTGCATTGTCGCCCGACAGACACATTAAGGCCAACAGCCTCCAGGGTTAAACCAACCATACGGGTAAGGCGCCCCTGTGCGTGGGGAGGGTGTTCTAACACACTGAAGTTTTGGTATTTTTGTAGGCGTTGTAACAACGGCACTTTAATTTCCGCCATAATGGCAGTCTCCAACCTCAATCGCCATTTTCATCATTTTCCGCGGCTGCTTCTGCAGCCTCGTCAAGGTAATTTTGCAAGCGGCTGGCAATGGAAAAATCCACCAGACTGTCTGCCGTGATAATTTTACAACCACCGGGCTGCAGTTCAGTATTTTCCTCTACCCGCCAGTGACGGTGGCTGGCCGGAATCAGTTGCTCAAGCAATTCAGCATCTTGCGGCGCAACCTGCACACAAATATTCTTTGCGCCCACCGGCAGCTCCGCCAGTGCTTTATTTACGACACCAATAATTTTACCCGGGTCGATTTGCAGTTCACTTAAAATGAGTTTTTCCGCGAGATTAATCGCCATCTGCACAATCGCATTTTCGAGTTGTTCATCCTGCTGCTGCATAGGTTGCAGCAAGCGATCGGCAATCGCTTTAAGACGGGTTATTTCATTTTCGTAGCGGTTGCGGGTTTCCTGATAGGCTTTAGCTTCTCCGTGTTTTTGCCCGGTTTGCTCGCCTTGCGCAATGCCTTTTTCCATACCCTCCTTAAAGCCATCGGCGTAGCCTTCCTGCTGAGCTTGATCGGCAATTTTCTTTAATTGCTCTGCGGTAAGCGGTTTGGGTTTTGGTTTGCGGCTAACATCTTCGACAATTTCTTTTTTACCCGCTCGCGCATGTTCCCGCGCTTCACGGTCGGCACTTTTAACCACTTTACCCTTTTTGTTCCAGGCGGGTAATTGCCAGGGGCGCGCGTCTGACGGCACAGCATTTTCAGGAGGGTGTGATTTATCCACGGGCTTCATAAACCCACAACCTACACCATTTCTTCGCCGCCGCCACCGAGATTAATTTCTCCGGCATCAGCCATGCGACGAGCAATCGTAAGAATCTCTTTTTGAGCACTTTCAACTTCAGAAACTTTAACCGGTCCTTTCGCTTCAAGGTCATCACGCAGTAATTCTCCCGCGCGTTTCGACATATTGCTGAAGATTTTTTCCTGCAACACCTCATCGGCGCCTTTCAAGGCTAAAATTAAGACATCGGATGAAACTTCTCGCAGCAATGCTTGAATACCACGATCGTCGACATCTTTAAGGTTTTCAAACACAAACATAAGATCTGCAATTTGATTGCCCATGTCTTCATCGATCTCGCGTATGGAATCCATGAGCTCGCTACCAATGGAGCTATCGAGATTGTTAACAATTTCTGCAGCGGTTTTGTAACCACCCATGTCTTTGGTTTGTGAACCGGCGCTGCCGGAAAATTGTTTTTCAAGAATGTCGTTAAGTTCCTGTAATGCGCTGGGTTGAACGGTATCGAGGGCAGCCACGCGCATCATCACATCGAGCCGTACTTTTTCGGGAAAATACGTGAGAACTTCGGCAGATTGATCTGCATCGAGATATGCAATAACAATGGCTTGAATTTGCGGGTGCTCGTTGCGAATAATATCAGCCACGGAGCGCGCTTCCATCCATTTCAAAGTATCTAAGCCGGTAGTATTACCGCCCAATAAAATGCGGTCGATCAAACCGTTGGCTTTGTCTTCACCCAGAGCTGAAACGAGCATATTGCGAATATAGCTGTCAGCCCCCATGCCCAATCCGGTTTGGGTACGCACTTCATCCATAAAATTGGAGAGTACCACTTCCACTTCATACTGTTGCACGTTGGTGAGTTGTGCCATAGCCGTGCCCAAACGCTGAACCTCTTTGGGACCCATATGCTTAAGAATTTCCGCCGCGCTGGTTTCCCCCAAGGTCATCAATAAGATGGCTGCCTGGTCAACACGACTGATATTGACGGCAGGCTTATTGTCTTTGTTTTCTGGCGCAGCCATAGTTACTCTTCATTAATCCAACGTTTGATTACCTGCGCAACGCGACCGGCATCTTCCGCGACCAAACCTTTTACGGCATTTAATTGTTGCTCGTAACTTTCTTCGGGGCTGGGCAAGGCCAGCGCATCCCCGCCGGTTAAGGTTACAGTTTCGTCTGACAGTGAATCGAACGAATCGATACCGGCAGCTTGGAGTGCCGCTAGCTCGCGCGCCTCTTCGCGCTCTTTTGCCTTCGCGCCAGAGCCTGCCAAACTTTTTAATACCGGTCGCAACAGGCCAATAATTAAAACCAAAATAATCAGAAGTCCGGCGCCTTGCTTGGCAATGGAGCGAAACCACTCCTGTTCCCAAATCGGTAACTCCTCCGCATCAAGCATAGCGGGCAGAGGTATAAAGGCTTCATTAAGCACATTAACGCTGTCGCCTCTTGCGGCAGAAAAACCCACAGCATCGCGTATAAGTATAGCCAAGCGTTCGAGCTCGGCATCGCTCCAGCGCACCTTGCTGGTTTCGCCGCTTGTTGGATCCGTTTTTACTTTATCGTCAACCACCACGGCCACCGTGAGGCGACGCATTCGGCCCTTTTCGTGCTTGGTGTAGCTAACGGTTCGATCCAACTCGTAATTGCGAGTGGACCGGCTCTGACTTTGTTGCGGTTGCTGGCCGTTTTGATCTTGTGTGGCCTGTGTTGCCACTTCGGGCGCAGCACCATCGGCGGGAGGTTGGTTTGTTAAAGCCCCGGGAATTCCACCGGCACCTGCCGCACCAACTCTCTGTTCCTCTAAGGTTTGCTCACTGCGAATCGCCGGGAGGTCGGGGTTGAAGGTTTCTGCAGCTTGCTCAATTTCAGTAAAATCGATATCAGCAGCAACTTCGGTTTTAAAGTTGGCGTCGCCCACAATAGGCGATAACAATCTCCGAATGCGCAATACAATATCGTCTTCAACTTTGCGGGTGTAATCGAGATGTTGCGCTGCCTGCACCAGTTTTTCATCTTCGGCACCCACCGACATCAGGTTGCCTTTCTGATCGACAATAGTCACGTTTTCCACATCCAGCTCTGGGATGCTCGCCGCCACTAAATTGGCAATGCCGGATATTTGTTTCGGCTTAATTGGTCGCCCGGGAAAAAGATCGAGAAAAACTGACGCACTGGGTTCCCGCCCATCACGAACAAATACGGAACGTTTCGGTATCGCCAAATGAACGCGCGCAGATCGCACCGCATTAATGCTAGAGATGGTTCTTGCCAACTCCCCTTCAAGGCCGCGGCGGTAACGCGTAGCTTCCATAAACTGCGAGGTACCCAGAGGTTGCTCCTGATCGAGCAATTCAAAGCCGACCGTTTTATCGCCCTGAATACCATTTTCAGCAAGCACCAAACGAGCTTTCTGCACTTTGTCGACAGGGACCAGGAGTGCTCCGGTGTTGCCATCGATTTTGTAGGGTATTTCGTTAAAATCCAAAATCTGACCCACTTCAGATGAGTCGAGACGATCGAGGCTGCCATAAAGCGGTTTAAAATCTTCACCTTGGCTCCACAGAACCACAGCAAAACCAATGGCAACACTTGCGGCCAGCCCCACCATTAAGCCAGCCTGACGCACTAAATTTAAATTATTAAAACCTTCAATTAAATCGCCGGTTGCGCCGGCTGCTGCATCTGCCATGAGAAATTACCGACTCACCTAAAGAGGCATGTTCATAACATCGCGATAAGCTTCTACCAACTTATTGCGCACCTGTACCATCGCATCGAATGCCACTCCCGCTTTTTGTGAAGCGATCATCACATCGGTAACATCGATATTGGAATCTCCCTTGACATAAGCTTCTGCCATGGAACTGGATGCTTGCTGCACTTCATTAACTTTGTCGACAGCTTGCGCTAACAATTCACCAAACTGCGGGCCGTTAACGCGAGCATCACGCGGCAAAGCATTATTGTTTTGCACGCGATCTGCGGCGATCGCACCGGGGCCCCCAAACGCGGATGACTGCTGTTTTAAGGCACGCATTTCGAGTAGCAGACGATTAACATCCATTTGGTTACTCATGACAAAACCCACCACAAAAAAAGAAACGTTAATATATTGTGAGCAATTCTGTTGCGACAAAAATTTGTCGTTTCAATTTAAATTAAACTGCTACGGTGAGATTTAGCACAAAGTGGGCCAGATTTTTCCGGCGGCAAAGTATCGCCACTTTCATGATAAGAAAGAATGCGTAGCGATAAAGCCGTAAAACGGTGAGAGACATGCTAGAAAGAAAATAAATATAGAAAAGGCTAAGCCAAAAATTGGCTTAGCCTTACAGAAAAAAACCTATGCCGCCAGATGACGGTTTATATATCAAAATCGAACTCTTGTACTTCTTTTAAGAGCCGGAGTTCTTCAATTTTGTTTTCCAATTTACGACGAGCGTCGATAATTGGTACTTCAGTTACCAATCCTTCATCTAACCCTGATTCGAGCGTGTTTTCCAGAATAACATTGTCCAAGCCAGAAGAACTATCCAAAACCTCTATACCCATACCAAAGACTCCCAGGTAAGCGCCAAAAAAATTTAAGGAAATGAATGAAAACTAACTGCCTGCTATCCTCCACGGTGAGTGTGACAAAACAATGACGATCGCTAAAAGTATGGACCACCTAAGGGCGATAATACCAAAAGTAATCTTAAAGAAAAGCTTTTTTGTGAGGCTGATAACAGAGGGGGCAAAACACCAAAACCGGGCAAGCTAAGCGGCTCGGTTTTAGCATCTATAAGTGTGCGGCAAACACCAGCTTTGAATTAGTACAATGGCAGAGCTTCCAGATCGAAGCCTTCGTCTCTGAGCCTCGCCAGTTTGTACCTCAGAGTTCGCGGGCTTATACCCAATTTTTCGGCGGTGTTCTTTTTGCTACCACGCTGCTCTCTGAGTGTTTGAACGATGATTTCGAACTCCCGTTTCATGAGGTCTTTGCCCAATTGTGGGGCTTCTAGAGGCGGAACTTCGGGTGTATTTTGGGTGGCTTGATCTTTGATAGCGGGTGCGCTGTCGCCCCCGATACTGGCCAGCATGGTCTCCCTTGTATGCTGTGCAACGGCGTCGATCAAGGAGGGTTTTTCACTGAACTGCGGCGAGTTTACGAGTCCCAGATTTATTGCATCGATAGCGACGCCCGGCTGAAGAATCAAGGCGCGCTGCATAACGTTATCGAGTTCACGCACATTACCGGGCCAGGGGTAGTCCAGCAACGCGGCATGAGCAGATTGAGTGAAGTAAACACCGGTACGATGCTGCTTGGCAGCATGACGGGCCAACAACTTTTCGGCCAATGGCAGAATATCTTCTTTGCGATCTCTCAGCGGAGCCCATTGCAAAGGTAAGACGCTCAAGCGGAAATACAGATCTTCACGAAATTTACCCGCTGCGACCTGTTGTCGCATGTCGCGGTTGGATGTCGCGATTACCCTCACATCCAACGGAATATTTTTCCGGCCCCCCAAGCGTTCCACTTCTTTTTCCTGAAGCACACGCAGCAGCTTGGCTTGCAAACCCATATCCATTTCTGATATTTCGTCGAGCAATAAAGTACCGCCATTGGCTTGCTCGAATTTACCAGGTGCGGAATTGTAAGCGCCTGTGTATGCCCCCTTCTCATGACCAAACAGCATAGCTTCCAGCATGTTTTCCGGGATGGCTGCACAGTTAATGGCGACAAAAGGCTGATTATTGCGAGGCGATTTCTCGTGAATGAAACGCGCCAATACTTCTTTACCCGTGCCAGACTCACCCGCCAGTAAAACAGTGGAGTCAGATTGCGCAACGCGCCGCGCCAGTTCAAGTAGCTGTTTACTCGATTCAGCCATTGCAACTGGCTCGCTCTCAGCTTTAACCAGTGGTTGAACAAATTTATTTACTGTTTTAACCAACAGTTTTGCTTCAAAGGGTTTTACCAGATAGTCGATAGCACCATTGCGAATCGCCTCGACAGAATCACTAATGCTGGCGTAGGCAGTAACTAACAATACCGGGATATGCGGGTGATACTGTTTTGTGTGAAGCAATAAATCATGGCCACTCATCTCACCCATATTGACATCGGAAATAATTAAATCGAGGCAATTATCTTTTTTTAAAAGATCAACAGCAATTTCCGCGTTTTCTGCTTGAAGCACACGAAAACCTTCCAACTGCAGGGTATCAATCACGGCTTCTCGCAGATCGCGATCATCTTCGACAACCAAAATTTTTGCAGACTGTGAACTCATTGTTAACTCCGACATTAAGACAAGGGTTGATGCGCAGCATCATAAATGGGAATTTGCAGTAGCGCGGTAACACCCTCGCCAGGTTCTGAATAAAGATTGAAAGTGCCACCATGGGCACGTACCACGGACTGCACCACCGAGAGCCCCAGTCCTGTGCCCTGCGATTTTGTGGTTACAAAAATATCTTTTGCATGATTTAGCAGATCAGCAGCAATGCCAGGCCCCTTATCACTTATTTCAATACAAAGATTGCCAGTAGCCTTTTCGGGGAGCTCGTACCCACGACGCATTTGTACTGAAATTTCCGCATTTTCAGAAACGGCCTGAATGGAATTATTAATCAAATTCATGATTGCGCTAATAAGAGCTTCGCGATTACATTTAATCAATACATCGCTGTGTAATTGCCAGTTACATGTGCTGTGGCTGGTTGACAGAGGCATCTCTGCCGCTGCCTGGATGCCCTGTAGCAAATCCTTCGAGGAAATTAACTCGTTAAGCGGTAGCTCGCTTTTCACAAACAGCAACATGTCGCGTACCTGGCGTTCCATGTGCTGCAATCGACCGTAAAGTTTTTGCGAGAATTCATCGCGCCGAGAACTATCAAGATTGTTATGACACAAATGCTCAGCGTAGAGCATCGCCGCCGACAGTGGTGTGCGCACCTGATGAGCCAGAGCAGAAACCATTTTTCCCATAGCGGACAAACGCTCAGAACGACTTAGGTGTTGTTGTAAACGTCGTGTTTCGGTGAGATCGGTGAGTAAAATAAGCTGACCACCACTGCGGTTACCTCTGCTACCATCCAGGGAACTGGTAGCAACACTGATACGTCTACCCGATTTGGTAGATACCTCCAAGCCGTCGTCATTTTTGGGGGCAAAACTTTCAGCGATAACATCGCGCCATACTCGGCCCACCAGATCTTTCGCTAAAAGTGTTTCGGCTGCCGGATTGGCATCAACAATAAAACCGCGGGTATCGAGCACTATCACCCCCGCAGGCAACACCTCGAGCAAGGCCTGCATACGGTTCGCCAGCTGCTCCCTGCCGGATTGCTCCTGATCTTTTTCCGCAGACACGCGCTGCAACTCGCCGTTAAGCTGCGCCACCTTTTGCTCCAGCAGATGGTAGGAACGCGTGAGTTGCTCCGAGGTTTCGTTAAAAAACGCAAAAGCCGCGGCCAGGCTATCTTGCTTGTTGGTGAATATATCCAACAACGGATCATTTTCCTGAGCTGCGACAATCGCGTTAAGACTTGCTTCTCCCGACATTAATTCGACACTCTTAATCGACACTAAAGCCTATTTAGCAAGTGCAATGCCAGCTAAACTATTTATTAATTATCAATGACTTACAGGATGAGCATTTAAAAAGAAGAGATGAGCGCCGACGAATTGACGTTTTTGGAGATGTGGTATTTCGGCGTGCTACCACGCCGAACCTGGGAAGATTATTGAGCCAACGCTAACAATTGAGGGGGCAACTAAAACAAAGACAGTTCGGTGCCAGGTTTGGCAATGTAAAGCGCGGTAACGCCGTTGGCAAAGTTGTTCAACCCCATAATGTTGCTATTTTTAAAAATTCCTCCCTTGTAGTTACCAATGGTGGCGTAGAACACGCTGTTGAGTTGATTCGCTTCTACCAGTGTGGGGGTAAACACCACCACCCTACACATACTGGTACGGCATTCGATACTGTTCACACTCACCTGGGAAAGCGCTTCTGCATCGCCAAACATGGTTGTGATTTCTTCCTGATACTGTGGCGCCCACTCATCATCCACTGACTCGCCATCGAAAACTTCCGCTGCCTTTTCATAGGTTTTTTGCTCCGGGCTCGGTTCCTGAGCGTCGTCTTCAGCGTTTTCTTCGCTACCCTGCGCAGCGACAGCATTTTTGCCAGCAGCAGGTTTATTTGGGGTCAAAGGCACCAGCTTCGGGGGTTTACCGGGCACAGGCGCAGTTGCAGGGTTGCTAGCGACGGGCACCAGCGGTGCTGGCGGCGCAGGTTGTTTGGTACCTTTAAAAATGGCGTACGCCACTGCAAGCGCGCAAATGCCGATAACTACCAGGATTTTGATTTGGGCACTACCAAGGGTATATCTGGGCATAATCGTCTCCTAATGGAGTTAATATTATTATTGACGAAAGCTACCACAATGCGGCCTGGCTACAACGGTGTAGCCAATTATTACCGCTACTGGCCGCGACACCGTCGGGAAATGACAACGGGTCGGCCTGATTGTACCTAATTAAGTGGGGCCTGCCGCTTATTATTTCACAGGCGGTCAGCGTTTCGGATTAGACTCTAGTGAATTGTGACCTAAGCGCTTATACAATCAGGCTGTATTTCTCACTTAGAATATCGATAATTTCTGCCTTGGGATTCGCAGAAAGCTGTAATTTTTCACCAGTAATTTTTTCGGCAATATCGGTATAGGTCTTTGATACCTGCATCAGAATGTCTTCAGGCAAGGCATTCGATCGCGCCAGCTCAGCACGTTCGGGCATTCTATCTTTATTTAATAAAATATCTGGGTCGGGAAAATAATTGAGCAACTGCTGGCGAAATTCTTCCTTGGATTTTTCGATCACCTTGCCCTGACGGTAGTTCGAACCATCCCAAATACGTGAGGAATCGGGTGTTCCCACCTCATCCATGTAAATCAGTTCCTGCTCACCTTGATCGTTAGTGACATAGCCAAATTCAAACTTGGTATCGACAAATATTTGATCGAGCTTGGCGAGCTCTTCGGTAATGACATCAAAACCTTCCCGCAACAGCTTTTCGTATACATCGATATCGCCAAGGCTCCGAAAATTGAAGGCCGCAAAATTCTGCTCAATGTTTGCACGTGTAATATTGACATCATCCGCTTCGGGAACACCGGGAATCCCCTTCAAAATACCTTTTGTGGATGGGGTAATCAGAAGCTCAGGCAGCTTCTGATCTTTCTGTAAACCTTCTGGTAATTGGATACCACAGAATTCGCGCTCTCCCTTGGTGTATGAGCGCCACATAGAACCGGTAATGTATTGACGGCAGATCGCTTCGATCATAACCGGACGAGCCTTCTGCACAATCCAGACAAAGGGGTGCGGAATATCCAGAATATGGCTGTTAGCGAGTTGCCTGTTGCGGAACAGGCGGAACCAATGATTGGATATCGCGTTAAGTGCGGCGCCTTTACCGGGAACCCCGTTCATACCGCCTTCACCATGCCAGATACAATCAAACGCAGATATACGGTCGCTGATAACCATAATAGCTAGAGGCGCATCGGCGGAAACCTTGTAGCCATGTTCCGCGATTAAGCGCTTGCTATCGGTTTCAGTCAACCAATATACCGAGCGCACTTTGCCACTGTGCACGGGGAGTTGGGTTCGAATGGGAAGATCGTTATTAACAGAAAGAACGCGATCCGCAAGGCTCATTAAATATCACTCGCTGGGTTAACGGTATTGAAAATGCACCCGCCAGGAATCGGCGATGCAATAGGAAACCGCGAATAATAACTAATTTTTAACCGCGCTGCAGCCCGTATTTGCGCATTTTTTCAACGAGCGTTGTGCGCCGAATTGCTAGCTGTTCCGCTGCGCGAGCCACCACACCACCGGTGTTATCAAGCGCCTGCTGAATCAGGCTCTGTTCCAACCCAGCAATATATTCTTTTAAATCGATACCGCTTTCGGGAAGAAGGGCAATATCTCCTTCGGCAACTACGGTTGGTTTACGGGCCTCTTCCACAATAGGCTCAAACGAATCGACGTCCGGCACATCGCCATGGCGATATTTCTGAGGTAAATCCTGCACACCGACGATTCCATAAGGTTTCATAATAGCCATACGCTCTACGAGGTTGGCAAGCTCCCGCACATTACCCTGCCAGGGGTGATTGCACAACGACATGACTGCAGCGCTGTTGAAACGCACTGAACCGCGTTTTTCACTTTCCAGTCGTGAAATTAATTCTTGAATTAACAAGGGAATATCTTCGGCTCGCTCACGCAATGAGGGCATTTCTATCGGAAATACATTTAAACGGTAGTACAAATCTTCTCGAAATTTACCGGTCTCAATCATTTGTTCGAGATTGCGGTGCGTTGCTGCAATAATACGTACGTTGGTATTAAAGGTACGATTGCCCCCGACTCGCTCAAAGGTTTTTTCCTGTAGAACCCGCAAGATTTTTACCTGCATATGAAGCGGCATATCGCCGATTTCGTCGAGAAATAAAGTTCCACCCTCCGCCAGCTCGAAACGACCAGCACGGGCATTTATCGCCCCGGTAAACGCGCCTTTTTCATGGCCAAATAATTCGCTTTCCAAAAGTTCTGCGGGTATTGCACCACAGTTAACGGGCACGAAAGGCTTGTCGCGACGGGATGAATGGTAGTGTAAATTCCGTGCAACCACTTCTTTACCTGTGCCGGATTCGCCTTCGATTAAAACTGTAACGTCTTTATCGGCCACTTGAGACATCATCGAGCGAACCGCCTGAATCTGTCGGCTGGTTCCCACTAAACTGCGAAATAAATGCACCGGACGTTTTTCATCACCTGCGGCAAGGCGACGCGCTTCGTTGTAACGTTGCGCTCGGTGAATCACATTGGTCAGCGTGTTGTAGCATACCGGAACCGTTATGTGATCTATCACCATGTGCTTTAAGTACGGATCCCAGTTATCGTCGGGAGTCTCGTGGTCACCTAAAAGTACCACTGGCGAGTAATCGCAGCTTTGTTGCAACTCACTGAGAATTTGTTGCAGAGCCGGCATTTTTTTGGATTGCCCCAACACAACCATACCAGCTGCGCGCGTATTATTGACGCGCTTCTGTATGAATTCATCGAAGCTTAACGTTTCTAAAGGCTCGCCGATAAAATCGAAAATTACCTGAAAATCGCGACGGATAGTGGCGTCATCTTCGATCAACAATATTTCTTGTTCATTTAGCATTCAATCTTTCCCAAACGAGCTCGAACGGCAGCGGGCGAGCAGTTGAAATTCTCCGACTATAAATTGACACGACGCGATTGGTGCCAGGAACCCCCTAAGTAATAGTCAACAAATTGCCAAGGGTCAAATTTCCGGCGCCAGGTTTCTTAGACCATTTATCTTTGGAATTTCAGAGGCTTAGAACAGTGATTGGATGAAGTGTATGACACGCGAACAGTTTAACGCGCCAAACACTGTGAACTGTGTCCACAAAGCTCATCTTGGTTATTTAATGAGCGGCACTAATGAAAAAAAAGTGGGTAGTGCAAACCTCTGAAGGTTTAATGCATATCAAAAAAACACATCGAAACAGGTGTGTTGAACATTTAATGATTCTCGTCGGGGCGCACTCGCCTCGGATTCGGAACGGCTCGTAACAGCTGAGCTTCACGGCTGGTTTGCTCCGGTAAATGTGCCACTATTTCAGCGTAAAGCTTGAGAACAGTTTCCATTTCCTCAACCAATGCCACGGTATCGCGATTGGGGTCTTCAAAAGCCAGACTTAGATACTCCCCTAATTTGGTATCCCAATTTCGCAGAGCATCCCAATCTTGCTCGCGAAAAGATTTCTGCAATTCCCGACGCGCGCGAATCAATAAAAACTGAGCAGAACAAACAACAGACATAGGTTCACCAACATACGACGTTAAGCATAAAACAGCGTTGTTTTATTTAACGGCGGGTGTTGGGGAAACTTAAGATACAAATTCGTTTTTCAAACGAATTTGTAGTGCGCCGCCAATGGCGGCTTCGGGATCGCCGGCTTGACGCCGACGCGAGAACGGCTGCAGTGCGGCCTGCGGGAATCGGGGTGATCGTACGCCTGCCTGAGCGAAGCTCAAGCGTTCCCGAGGCGCCTAACGCGACCTTCCAAAAATCGCTCAGGGATTTTTAGAGAGGCGCAATTGCCTCCCAGCCTTCCTGAACGTTTTTGATGAGCTTGCCCACTTCACTCAACACCAACATCTCTTCCGTTTCCTTGCAGCCTTGCAAGCGCTCTGTCATGTAGCTGTAGAGCTTGTCTAGGTTGACAGCGATATCGCCACCAGCATCCATATTCAGGCTTTGTCGCAAGCCGTTAATAATGCCGATAATTTTTTTCATAAGAACAATTTTATCCTGCTCATTACCATCACGCACACACGCCTTCGCCTGTGAAACACGCTCCAGTGCGCCGGTGAGCAACAACGAAATTACCTGATGCGCTGTCATCTCATTGGCGTTTTTTTCCATGATGTGAGCAGCATTGGTCGGGGCCACAGACATGGCTACCTCCTTCAAAACATAAAGCGGCAAAAAAATGCCGGAATTTTAATCGTGGAGGGGATAATGCAGGAGCAATGCCAATAAATTAGTAACGCTTATTTATGAGATGAACGCCGCCAGCTTCGAAACCCTCCAGTCAAAACCAACGCGGAAGATACCGGCATCGTGAAATAACAATAGAGGCTTTTGCTCTCCCAGCTGCGAAGTGTTCCAGAAGCCACCCTCGAGTAGCGTTCCCGCAGGTTGCGAATGCAACCGTCCCCGAGCTGCCTACGGCGGCGTTCCAGAAATCGCCACGCGATTTGTATTAGGCTATTTGCTGCCAGGCATCCCTCATATCTGCCACCAGCGTATAGGCTTCGTCTAGCAATTCAACATCACCATTGCGATGTGCTTTGGAGAGGATATTTTGGATATAAACATAGAGCGCATCGAGGTTTTGTGAGATTTCGCCACCTTTTTCGTGGTCGAGGTTCATGCGCAAACCGCCGATAATTTCGATAGCAGAGTTAATTTTTTTGCCGCGTAGTTCAATATTTTTATATTGAATGGCACCTTTGGCCTGGGTAATTCTTTCCAGCGCACCTTCGTATAACATGTCGATAAGTTTATGGGGTGATGCAACTTCGACGTTAGCATGGCGATGGACTTTAGCGTAGGAATCTACTGCAAATTGCGAGTTCACAATAACCTCTTCTTTTCCAACCGATTCAAGGGGAGTTACTTAGTTTATCGGCGGTTAGCGTGGCATCTTTAAGATAATTTCACATACTCTTTATTGTTAACGCCAATGCAGATAATAACAAAGAACCAATTCGTTTATCGCTGCCAAAATTAATCGCGTTTTGCAGTAAAGGGCAATGAATCTATCAGGTTTTCGATGAACCCACCGGATGTATTCAAGCTGGAAAGAATGCGCTCCATTGAAATGAATTGATTAATCAGTCGCTCTTCATACGCGCTCATGCGGCGATCGAGAGATTCCTGTTCGTCGTCGAGTTTATCAAGGGAATCTTCAAGATTCGTTTCCCGCGCTGCAATCAAACCGTTACTGCCCAAAAACTCATCAATGAGCGCTTCCATCTCACCAGCAAAACCACGGGAAAAGTTTACAGTTGCCGACGTGGCAGATTCTCCAATCACCAATGCCAGACCTTCGCCAGGTTGGCCCAGCGCCGGTAACAACACATTGCCGGAGCCAAACGCCGATACACCGTTGATGGTCCCAGCAGCGGTAGTTCCGGCCGTGCCTGTTTGTACCAACAAACCAAAATCATCCACCAAATTTGTGCTGGCAGCGGTAATAGACACGTTAGAACTCGCGCCATATTTATTTGAGGTGATATCAAACCGATTATTATCGCTGTCATATTCTACGGTAACCGAAGCCCCTTTCGCAGAGAGCGTGGAATCGGCATTAATTAAGGTTTGCAAGGCCTCCGCAACGTCGTCTTGAGAAGCATATACATCGTCAGCCAGCGTAAGCGTGCTGGATGTGTAGCCATCCACCTGAATGGTAAATTCGTACAGTTGACCCGTGCTGTCAAAATTTGGGAACGCCGTTATACCGCCTAACGCATTGCCCTGATAACTGCCTTTACTCGGCTGAGTGGTAACCACCACGTCGTACTCACCGGCTAGGGTGTTATCGTTGTAACTGTTAATGTAAATACCGTTGTCACTGGTCGCGGTATTAGGGGCAAAAAGTTTTTGAACATCTTCAAAATTATCTTCAATTGCACTGGAAAAAGTTTTTTCGTTAATACTGATTGAGCCGTCCAACTCCGTGCGAATACCAATCGCGCCCAAGGAGGTAAAGTTGGAATCACTCAACCCCGGAATTGCGCTGGCGATGACCGATTTAACTTGCGAAAGCATAGATTTAGCTAGGGCATCGGTGGCTAGAGAGCCGGTAACCTGAACGGTATCGCCGTCTTCATTTTCCTGTTCAGTAGTTCCTACAGCCGGTTCTATAGCTTCTAAAAACAAATTGTAAGCTTCTACAAAATCGCGAAT
The DNA here is from genome assembly GCA_007827375.1 of Alteromonadaceae bacterium 2753L.S.0a.02. Taxonomy (NCBI): domain Bacteria; kingdom Pseudomonadati; phylum Pseudomonadota; class Gammaproteobacteria; order Alteromonadales; family Alteromonadaceae; species Alteromonadaceae bacterium 2753L.S.0a.02. The sequence continues at coordinate 1,725,275 of VISH01000002.1, read as the reverse complement.
TTTTTGCTCGGCGTATGCTTTGTCTTCTGAAACCGTAATCGTCACAGTTTCGCCAGGCGCTGCCTGGAGAACATCCATTTTCAAACCTTCAACAATATCGTCAATGCTGTTGGATTCCCGGTAAATATCAAGACCATTCAGGGTGAGGTGCGCATCAGCCCCAGCCTGTTTTTGAATGAGTTGCGATGCGGTTTCGTTGAAAGTGAATCGTGATAGGCCACTATCGTCATTGTCAGTAGGCGAACCACCAGCCTCAGCGACTGATATTTCCAGCTGATTATTAACTCCGGATTCAGCGGTAATTTGCAGCACATAACCATTCTGGCCATCATTAACGATACTGGCCTGCACGCCGAAATCGGCATCGTTAATGGCATCCCGTAAACCTTCCAGGGTGTTATTAGAGCTGTCAATGGTAATCTGAACCTCTTCAGCTTCGAGATCCTGGTCAAACCCATTTGTGGTCAGCATTGCCCCCGCGCCATCCACAGAGGCCGAACCAAATCGGAAGGTGAGAACGCCTTCGCCAACCGCGTCACTTTTTGAGCTGAAACTGGTGGAGGTTAAAGATTGCGAGCTGGCAATATCTTCTACGGTAAAGTTGTAGCTACCCGGCTGCACCTCGGTGCCAAGCTCGGTGGGTACCAAAGCATTGCTTTCGGTAAACGATGCCGTTTTACTGAACATACCTTCTGGATCAGTCAATTCTTTTGCGGCATCTTGAAGGGTGGCAAGCGCGCTGCTAATCAAGCCAAAATCTGAAATCTGGGTTTCGGCTTTTTCACGTTTTGTATCAATTCTGTTTTGCGGCGCAGCTCGTTCAATTTGTGTGAGCTGCTTGGTGAGACTGTTAGTGTCAATTCCTGAACCCGCACCCAGCGACTGGATAATATTGTTGTCGATCATACACCTTCTCCAAACCTATCCCCGCAGAGTGTGTTACGAAATATTCAGTTAGTTTTCCCATTCTTTTCATAGCAGAAAAGACGCGCAGAATTCTCCACGCGCCTCTCCCTGTTCCTTTAATGTTAGACAACAAATTGCCTAAGCTAAAAACGCCTTTTTAACCAAGCGCATTCATTAACCGTAACTCTCCGTCTTCCTTCAACTTACGTGCCAATTCCAGGAATACCTCTTCTGGAATTTGTCGAATCAACTCACCAGAGTCGCCATCGACCACTTTAATTACGGTTCGCTCAAGTTCTTCATCCACCGTAAACTGCAAATCCCGTTGAATTGATTGAACATGGGCATTGATAGATGCCACCGCATCGCGAAGATGCTCGCCAGATTTTTGCGACGCTTGTGACGCCGCATCACTGGCATTTTCAACGGAATTGTTTTGCACATTTTCGGCAGATGCCGGCAACTTGTTGCCGCCAGCTTCTCGAGCCTCAGCAGCCCCCTTTGATGAAGCAGGCACGGCCGCTAACTGGCTGGCCGGTGCTGAATTTCTAACTTCAATCATGGGATATTCCTCTCTCATGCTTAGGCGGGTGATTAACCCGCCGCTGCCTTAGTTACCTTCAGGGTATCCTGTTGGTTACTGTAAGAGTGAAAGTACTTGCTGAGGTCTGGCATTCGCCTGAGCAAGCATGGCTTGCGAGGCTTGTTGCAGAACCTGAGCACGACTCAACTTGGCCGTTTCAGAAGCAAAGTCGGCATCCACAATTCGTGAACGGGCTGCTGAAGTTTTTTCTGAAATGTTCGACAGGTTAGATACCGTAAAGTCGAGACGGTTACTTACCGCACCGAGCTGTGATCGGGTATCGTTAATCTGTTCGAGCGCCTTATCGATCACATCAATCGCACTCTGTGCACCTGCTACCGTACCAACGGATACAGAAGCCACTGAACCTGCACCTTGTGCCGCGTTCTGTTCCTGTAAACCGGTTAAGGCGAGCACATCAGCGTCGGTAGCGTTGGAACCGTACTCAACCGCAACCACATCACCACTGGTGCTGCGTAAGCCGATCTTGTCGTTGCTGCCATCGCCCGCTTCGAATGCAATTACACCAGTTTCAGAACTCAACTTGTTAATGGCTTCGATTGTGTTGGTTATGGTTCCCGCGGTGTCGGTACCCGCGTCAATCGCACCGATTTCAACGCCGTTAATGATAAGGTCACCTTCGTTGATGTCGTTGGTGGCGTTAGTGGTTAAGGCATTACCCAGGGTGTTACCGTCGTCATCGTTGAAGTTAATACCCAAAGCCTGTACTTCAGACGTGGTTGCACCGGTGAGGGTTTCAATCTTCACACCGCTACCATCGGCACTGGTATCGTTGAATACTAATGAGAAGTTATTAACGAATCCGTCGCTACCACGAGTTGAACCAGTGCTGAAACCAGACGCATCGCGAGCAGCCGCAGTATTACCCGTTACTTCGATAGAGACCACACCTTCTTGAGCAAGAATCAACTTACCATCGTCAGAAAGCGAAGCACTAACGGTGGTATCTGAATTGATCTTGTCAATCAGCTCATCCATGTTCGCAGTATCAGACAGGATGAAAGTTTGGGTGTTACCATCGCCATCGACCACTTCAATCTGCATGGTATCGGTACCGGCAATCAAAGCCCCATCACCAGCAGCTGCGGCTTCGACAGAAACCAGCGCGTCAACTTCAGCGCCTTTGCCTTCCAGGTCGGAATTGATAGAGGTTAAGATTTCATTCAAGGTGCTGGCTGCTGTCAGAGAGGTAATTGTCACATCGTTTACGCTAATGTCGTCACCATCCAAAGCTGTCAGTGCAGCGGTACCACCGGTCAATGCTTCACCGATCAAATCACCACCAGAGCCACCCAGGCTGGAAGAATTGAAACCTTGAATACCAAAAGTAATGGTTTGATTGGCTTCTGAACCCACTTGCAGATCCACATCACCCAATGAGCCATCGAGAATATTTTGGCCGTTAAATGCAGTGGTGTCTGCGATTCGATCCAGTTCCGCTTTCAACTGTTGAACTTCCGCATCCAGAGTTGATCGGTCGGTATCAGAATAAATACCGTTCGAAGACTGGATAGCCAATTCACGCATACGCTGCAGAATGTTGGTACTCTCATCGAGAGCCCCTTCTGCGGTTTGAATCAGAGAGATACCGTCGTTAGCGTTTCGAACAGCCTGATCGAGGCCTCGAATCTGTGATGATTGACGGTTTGAAATCGCAAGACCCGCCGCGTCATCTGCAGCTGAGTTAATGCGCTTACCTGAAGCCAGACGTTCACTTGCTTTGTCCAGTTCGGCGCCGGACTGAAGCAATTGGCGTTGGGCATTCAGTGATGGAATGTTGCTGTTGACCACTAAAGGCATGTCAAGCCTCCTATTAATAGAGTTTTACTAATGTGCCAGCCCAAATTGTCCGGCCTTACGTTCTCATAGAACGCCGATTAAATCTGTTGACGCTCCATACACACCTTTTCGGCGCAAGCCCCATAAACTTTAGTGTGAGATAAATCACATAAACATGGCCATCCGATAATCATTTTTCGCATAATTATCAACAACTTACATAATAGACTCATACCCCAGCGTAAATCCCACAAGCTTGCAACGAAAGAAATTTTTGCAAAAGCGATAGATTTTTTTTTATGTATTGCAACGCAGAGATTTTCGAATCGTTATAAAAACGTAAAAGGTGACGATTAATCGCCACCTAAAAATACCGATTAAAAAAACCAAACAGAATTAGACATTTTGTTGACAGCTTCTATTCTGAAATAAAGAACAAAAAACACATGGAAGAGGGAAGGCAACCGAAATTACTGAACATGGCATACAAGTTGCGCTTACAGATAAAGACGGAGGAAAAGAGTCAAATCTTTGACACTTTTCTAGAAACTGGAAAACGGTTATTGAGGAATTTTCGGCGTTTTGCCGTATCGGAAAAGTACCATGTCTGAAGCGCTCGCAAATCTATTAAAGCAGGCAGAGGCTCAAAAACTGCAGCTGGAATTAAATCTTCAATTACAACAAAACCTGCTTTTGTTTAAAGACCGTTTCCCGAAACTATATAAGTTATTTGAAAACTATCAACCGCAAAATGTCGTACTACAGCTTGACCCTAACAACGAGCTTAATCTGGTTGATAAGCGCGTGCGACAATTTATATACAATACATCCGTAAAAAAATATTTTGACCAGCAGTACACTGAATTTTGTACCCGGGAAAAGCTGCGCCGCTTTCATATTATAAAAAGCCCCGAAGCAAACCCGCGCCACTTGCATATTCGCCATCTCAACAGTTTGATCGAGGCCTATACAGAGAAAAAAGCCACCCGTATTAACCATACCCCTGCATTTATAACCAATTTGATACTACCGGGCGTTGGACTCGCCTTTCATCTGCCGAAACTTATAACAGATTTCGATATCCGAAATATTCTGATTAATGAAACTTGTAAAGACACTTTTTTCGCTGCCCTACACACCATCGACTGGCGCCCCATATTGGATTATTTTCGACAGGAAAATCGCTCGATTGCGTTCTGCGTAGGCGTTTCGCCCAGCAAAGCACTGGCTCAGATAGAAAGTGCGGTACACAAGATCGGTTTACATTCTCAGGTTTTCACCTTTGTGTATCAACACACCCTACGCTCAGAAGAAACCGAGTTTGTAGCCACCTATATGAAGGAGTTACGTGCATATCTCGGGGGCCTGGGGTTTTACGATGATGAACAAACCGGATTTGCCCATGCGGTGCACAATCTAAAAAACCGCAAACCGGTATTTGTCAGCCGTAGGCAGCATCATCGCAAGCCGCGTTTATTACTTGTGGGTAACGGCCCCTCCCTGGATTTTCATACCGACTATATTAAAGAAAACCGCCAAAATGTGGTTGTTATGAGTTGCGGTACGGCAATTGGAACCCTCCTTAAATTGGGTATTCAGCCCGACATTCACATCGAATGCGAGCGTATAAATTTCGTTAAAGACTACTTAAAGCACTACACAAGCCCACAGCAACGCGAACAAATTATGCTGTTGTGCTTACACACTGCCGCACCGGAAGTGTTGCAGCTGTTTCCACAATCCTGCTATTCCATCAAACCGAATGATGCGGGTTCACCACTTATAAAACACTATTTAAAGGATGCCAAACTTCAGGAACTTCCCTTTTGCAACCCCACAGTGACCAACTGTGCGCTGTCTTTCGCCATAGCTATGGGTTTTATGGACATCCATCTGATCGGCGTCGATTTTGGGATGACAGACGACGGCAAACACCACGCCAGCAACAGTGTGTACGATGATATGAATCGCGCGCGTTACAACGGCAAACTTCCGCCTCGCCCCAAAAAAACCAATGAACCCATGGTGCCTGGCAACTTTGGCGGTGAAGTTGAAACTCGACATGTTTGGGATATGTCTCGCATCGCAATGCAACGTCTGCTCGAACTGGCGCGCCGCAGTTTTCCCAATTTTAGCTGTCGGAACACGAACCGCGGAGCAAAAATAGAATATGCCGAGACGGTGGCCCTTGAGGATATGCCACCCTGCCCCAGCGTAGATAAACAAGCTTGTATGGCTGCGCTCCCAGAGGATCACTTCTACCGTCCCCCTGAGCCGGTTGAAACCATCGACCCCAAAAAAGACTATCTAACATATCTCTTCGCTATAAAAGATAAGTTACGTCTTGCCGATAACCTAGCAACCGAACAAGAGCTCTACCAGGAGATGTGTCGGGTTTATCAGCTTATTGCCGAGAACAAAGACGCTTTTGCACACCAGCTACTGCGCGGCTCATTGAATTGCTTCTTTGGCAGTATCGTGGAGAACAGCTTTTACTGCAAAGACAAGCAGGCGTTTCGCAGCCAAGTGCAACTGGGTGTATATCGGTTTAACGAATTTATTGGCAAAGTGTACGAACAAATGGAATCCGATCCATTTGTACTGGATGACACTATCGACAAGAACATTGCCTTGCTGACCCCGGCGAAGGCTACTCCAGCATAACAGAGTATCGGAGTTCGTATGTTTAGTAACAAATCCATTCTTATTACTGGCGGCACCGGTTCATTCGGTAAAAAATATACTCGCACTCTGTTGCAACGCTACAAACCCAAGCGATTGATCATTTATTCCCGCGATGAACTGAAGCAATCGGAAATGCAGCAGGAGTATAACCATAAGTGCATGCGTTACTTTATCGGAGATGTACGTGATAAAGAACGTCTCATCCAGGCAATGAATGGCGTTGACTATGTGATTCATGCAGCAGCCATGAAGCAGGTACCCGCCGCCGAATACAACCCTACTGAATGTATTAAAACCAATATATACGGGGCTGAAAATGTAATTGCTGCAGCGATACAAAATCAGGTAGAAAAAGTCATCGCCCTATCAACTGACAAGGCCGCGAACCCCATAAACCTCTATGGCGCAACCAAACTTGCCTCAGACAAACTTTTCGTCGCCGCCAATAACATGGTAGGACAACGGAAAACCCGGTTTTCCTGCGTACGCTACGGCAATGTGGTTGGCTCACGTGGGTCTGTAGTGCCTTTTTTTAAAAAATTACTGTCTGACGGCGCTAAAGAAATTCCGATTACTCATGAGGATATGACGCGCTTTTGGATAACTCTCCAACAAGGTGTGGATTTCGTTCTGAAAAATTTCGAACGCATGAAGGGAGGAGAAATATTTGTACCTAAAATTCCTTCGGTGCATATCATCGATTTGGCGAAAGCCTATGCGCCAGGAAAAAAGATAAAAATTGTCGGTATTCGACCAGGCGAAAAAATTCACGAAATCATGTGCCCAGCAGATGATTCGCATTTAACGTTGGAATTTGAAGATCACTATGTGCTTTGCCCATCTATCAAATTCTATAACGGCGATTGCGACTATCGCACCAACGGCCTGGGAGAGCAAGGCGCTCCGGTTGCTATGGGCTTTGAATACAACTCAGGCAACAATCCCCATTTTCTCGACATTAGCCAGATTCGTGACTTCGAAAAATTTGCAGCGGCCTAGTTATGATCCCTTATGGAAAGCAACAGATCTCCGATGACGACATTCAGGCTGTTGTGGACGTCTTGCGCTCCGACTATCTCACACAGGGGCCAATGGTTCCGCGCTTCGAAAAGGCTTTATGCGATTATACCGGAGCAAGTCATGCTGTAGCCGTTAACAGCGCCACATCAGCGCTGCACATTGCCTGTCGAGCATTGAACCTCGGCCCAGGTGACCAAGTGTGGACTACCCCGATAAGTTTTGTGGCTAGCGCTAACTGCGCAATGTATTGTGGCGCCAGTGTGGATTTTATCGATATTAATCCAAACACGTTTAATCTCTGCGTCGATAAACTCGAACAAAAACTCATAGCCGCTGAAAAAAAGGGAAACCTACCAAAAATAGTAATTCCCGTGCATCTGTGCGGACAACCTTGTGATATGCAGGCTATAGCAAGGCTCAGTCAAAGGTACGGTTTTAAAATTATAGAAGACGCTTCACACGCATTGGGTGCCAGTTATAACGGTAATAAAGTGGGGAGCGGAACAACAGCGGATATAACAGTTTTCAGTTTTCACCCGGTAAAAATGATTACCTGTGGAGAAGGCGGCGCAGCATTAACCAATACCACTGAACTGGCTAATAAAATGCGCAGCTTACGCAGTCACGGAATCACCCGTGATCCTCAAGAAATGACCGAGCCCCCCCACGGCGGCTGGTACTATCAGCAACTCGAATTGGGCTACAATTATCGCCTGAGTGATATCCATGCGGCACTGGGAATAAGCCAACTGGCCAAACTCGACAGGTTTGTTGCCGAGCGTCGCCAACTCGCTAACCATTATCAATCTTTACTCGCGGATTTGCCGTTACACCTGCAAACCTGCAACACGAATGAATCCAGTTTCCACCTATTTACACTGCGAGTTAAAAATAACACGCACACGCAATTGCGCAATCACATCTACAACAAATTGCGCGGAAAGGGTATAGCGGCACAAATACACTACATACCGATTCACACACAACCCTATTACCAAAAACTGGTGCAGCAGCGCTGTGTTCTTCCTGAAGCTGAGAGTTATTATCGTGAGACTATTACCCTACCACTCTATGTGGGATTGGAATTATCTGTCCAGCAAAGAGTGTGTGAGTCTATCGAAAGTGTATTTAAAGCTTGCAATAAACCGCAGTTAGAAACCAAGGCATTACCTGAAGAGGGCTGCAAAGCTCTTAAGCTGGGAGGGCATCGATGAACCCTTCAGATCCGATCGTTAACGCCATAGCATTAATTCCCGCGCGCGGCGGCAGCAAGCGTATACCCAATAAAAACTCACGACTCTTTTGCGGCCAACCGCTACTAGCTTACTCAGTTAATGCTGCTTTACAGAGCAAGCTTTTTTCTCGGGTTATTGTATCTACCGATTCAGAAAACATCGCCGCATTAGCCGTTGAAATGGGCGCTGTAGCGCCCTTCAAGCGCCCTGCACATATCGCGGATGACCATGCAACAATCAACGACGTGGTGGTTCACACACTCGCCAAACTGGCCGAGCAAAATCAAACTCCTGAGTTTTTATGTTGCCTGTTCGCTACCGCTCCGATGATTTCTGTTGCGGATATAAAACAGGGCCTAAAACTTCTTCGGGAAAATACCCAATTTAATCAGGCGCTCGCCGTCACCAGCTTTCCTTTTCCCATACAGCGCGCGCTGCAAGTGGATGAAAAAGAAGGCCTCACCATGGTCGACACTCGGTTTCGGAATACCCGATCGCAAGATTTACCAGAACGCTATCACGATGCGGGTCAATTCTTTTGGTCGCGGGTTACAGGTAAATCTACAAACTCGCGTCAAGGTGCACTGCCCGTATTCATTGATCGCTATCGCGTGCAGGATATCGATACTCCCGAAGATTGGCAAACTGCAGAAATACAGTATCAAGCCTGGAAAATTATGCAAAAGTCACAGGGGCATGCAGCATGACAGCGAGTTTCTTTAAAGATACTATTTATATTGATGGTGTCGCTATTGGTCCTAATCAGCCGGTCTATTTAGTCGCGGAGATGTCGGCCAATCACGGGCAGGATTTCAATCGCGCTATCGATATGTTGCACGCCGCTAAGGAAGCGGGTGCGAATGCCATAAAATTACAAACTTATTCCCCGGATACCTTAACACTAAATTGCGAAAGGGAAGAATTTTTCATTAAAGAGGGCCCATGGCAGGGGCAAACCATGCACGCCCTTTACCGAAAGGCCATGATGCCTTGGGAGTGGCATGCAGACTTAAAGGCTGAAGCCGATAAAATAGGGCTTACGATTTTTTCGGCTCCCTTCGACCATAGCGCCGTAGATCTACTCTCCGAACTGGATTTTCCCGCGCTTAAAATTGCATCGCCCGAACTCATCGACCTCGAGCTCATCGAATACGCTGCGCAAAGTGGTAAACCACTGATTATTTCCAACGGGCTCGCCACACTCGCCGAAATACAGGAAGCCGTAAACACGGTGCAGGCAACTGGCAACGACCAGCTATGCCTACTGAAATGTACCAGCGAATACCCAGCACCATATTCCGCGATGAACTTACGTACCATCCCCCACTTGGCGCAAACATTCGGTTGCCCAGCAGGCTTGTCCGATCACAGCCACGGTATTGGCGTACCAGTGGCAGCTGTTAGCTTGGGCGCCGTACTTATCGAAAAACATTTTATTCTGGATAAAAACCAGAAAACTGTCGATAGCTTTTTTTCACTTACTGCCAAAGAATTCGCACAGATGGTGCAAGCAGTGCGTGAAGCGGAACAAGCGCTCGGCGGCGTTCATTATGAGCAAAAAACCTACAATAAACGCAGATCTCTTTATGCAGCAAACGACATAGCTGCTGGTGAAACGTTTACACGAGATAACGTTCGTAATGTTCGCCCAGGGGTAGGTCTGGCCCCAAAATATCTAAAAGCGATTGAAGGCAAATCCGCCGCTCGTGCTATTCAAATGGGTGAACCGCTTTTTTGGGAGATGGTAACACCATGAATTCGATTGAAACTTTCATAACAGAATATCTTGTTGAACGCGGCGCGGCACTCACTGCAGATAATTGGCAGAATTTCGATCTCATCAGCAGTGGTGTTATCGATTCATTTGAAGCTCTGTCGTTTCTTCTGGTTATCAACAATAAATACGGTACACACATTAAGCCCCATGAATTTTCATCTCAAGGATTTAATCGCCTTGGTAACTTAGTGGAGTATCTGATTAGCAACAAAAGGCGCACCGATGTTGTTTGAAGTCGATTACAAAAGGGGTATTTATGCCGGGCTTAAAAACAGTGCGACAGCATTTCCTGATAGAATCGCGCTTATTTGCGGTGCGCAAAGATTCTCATACCGAGAGTTGATAAATCGGGTTGACCACGTTGCCAGTACGCTAGGAAAAGAATATTCCAAAGTTGATCGCATTGCTTTACACCTTAATAATTGTAGCGATGCGGTTGTAGTGGCTTTAGCAGTAGCACAATTGGGAAAAATACTCATTCCTCTGAATCCCGCGCTTCGAAAACCGCAATTGCTCACTCAGATTGAAGCTACCCAAGCACAGCTGGTAATAACTACTCAAGCGGGCGTGAAGTTCTGGCACAAGCTAACAACTTCCCTTCCCTGCCTGTGTTCAGAAGAACTACTTGGGGAACAAGTGGCAACAATCCAAGAAATCCAGCAAGATATTTCCCGACCCTATTTAGTCACCTCATCTTCGGGTTCGACAGGTAAACCGAAACCAATAGTTTTGTCACAACGCAGTAAATTACAGCGTAGTAAGCAAGCTGCAGACTGTTACTCAATAACCAATAACGATGTTATTTTATGTGCTTCACCCTTCTATCACTCACTGGGACAACGCCTGGTATTTTTACCTCTACTACACGGTGCAACGCTCGTATTATTGGAGCATTTTTCGGCTAATGCCTGGCTAACTTCAGTCAGGCAACACAAAGTCACATTTACCATTGCAGTCGCCTCCCATCTACAGGCTTTAGAGCGTGACCTGATTAAAAGGGATAGCGATCTAAATTCATTGAGATGCTTGGTATCGTCATCTACAGCGATCAACAAAACCCTCAAGCACAGCTTGATGGAAAATCTCGGCTGCGAGTTTCACGAAATGTACGGTGCGACGGAAATCGCAACAGCGACAAATCTTACGCCATTGCAAGCACACCATAAACCGGATTCTGTGGGGTCTCCTCTTCCAGGAGTTAAAATTTTAATTCTAAACGATAAGCATCAGTCGCTAATGGCGAACCATACCGGAGAGATTGCTGTCGAAACTCCCTTACAATTTAATGGTTACCTTAATGAAGACCAACTCACTTCCCAGAGTTACCACGAAGGTTATTTTCTTACCGGAGATTTGGGTTATTTAGACGAACATGGCTACTTGTATTTTGTAAGCCGTAAGAAAGACATTATCATAACCGGTGGTATTAACGTTGTACCTTCAGATATTGAAAAAGAAATTAACGCTTTTCCTGGTATAAAAGAATGTTGCGTTATCGCCACCATGCACGAATATTTAGGCGAGGCGGTACTTGCAGTTTGTGTTGCCGAAAACGACACAGTACCCGATTCTGGCTACTTACAGGGTTTGCGTCTCTCTCTTAACGAGACACTCGCAGGTTTTCAACAACCGCGATACTTTGTATTTGTCGACGCAGTGCCGCTCACCAGCAGCGGAAAACCCGATAAGGAGATTTTACGCAAAACTTACTGTCACTACTCCGATGCTGGTGAAGCACATGGCTAACCCGAAGCGTGTTTGGTTTCGTATCTCTGCTGGCAGCCAATTAGGTATGGGCCATCTGGTTCGCTGTAGCCACATGGCACAAGCTCTGAACGAACACGACATCGAGACAGCTTTCCTAATTGATCAATGCTTACCTCAATACCAAGCGTGGTTGGGTAACTCTCATGTGCAGTCCCTGTATCCTGAAGACAACTATCAATCGCAGCGGATCGATGCCGAGCACTGTTGTAAGTATATCGGTAGACATGACTGGGTTATTGTTGATGACTATCGATTGGACGTGGAGTGGGAAACTTCTGTTGCAAAAACGGCACAGCGCGTGATAGCTATAGATGATCTCGCCAATCGAATACATTACTGCGATGTTTTACTTGATTACCGCAATAGCAAAATGCTAGACCGCTATGAAGCCATTCTGCCAAAACACTGCCGAAAATTATTAGGACCGCAATTTTGCTTACTGGGCGCGGAATACAGGAACACCATCAATAGGCGCCCCAGTACTCACGACAGGTTCGTCATTATGGTTTCACTTGGAGGTGGTGGGGATTTCACCTTACTCCACCCCATAATAACCAAGCTACTTGAGCTTCCCCCACAAGACTTTGAAATTCGGGTAATTGCCGGAGCAATGAGTGTTAACACGCAGTATCTCGATGCTCTGCAACTGCAACACGATCACTTAAGCGTAATTCGAAACAGCAACAGCTTATGCAACCATTACCAATGCGCACATTTATTTATCGGTGCAGCGGGTACTGCGCTCTATGAGTTAAACGCCTGTGAATTACCGGCGCTTACATTTGCCATTAGCAATAACCAAAACACCGTGACTATCGAACTTGAAGAGCTGGGTCACTACTTGCATATACCGTTTCACGAGTTACAAAATATTGACGGTATTAAACAACTGGTGAAAACGGCGAAATCACATTACAAACGCTTTATTGCGCTCTGCAAAACAACCACAATAAAAATAGACGGTTTAGGAGCTAAACGTGTCGCATCCGCACTACTGGAACAACCCTTATTAAACAAGAAAAAAAGCCATCACAAATCGACATGCCTAGTACGCGAGTATTTTTTTGAAACGCTGCAACCTGGAATTACCGTCGCCAAAGTACAGGACACTGACATTAATCACTACCTGGATGCTCGAAATCTTCCGGAAAATCGCGACCGTATGACAGTACGTCAGCACATTTCCCGAATCGAGCACTATAACTGGTGGTTTAACAACGATCGTCATTGCTATGTTCTGCGAAAAAACGGCGCAGCAATGCTGTATATCTGGCATCAGCTAAAGATTGAAAAGGGACAACAATATTTGATTGGAGGTTGGTTTATTGCCAACAACGATTGCGGATTGGAACTTAGTGCTCTCGCGCTTGAGTGGCAATTACAACACTGCCGCAAACATCATCCCGATGCGATTTGGCTGGCTATAATTAATAAAGAAAACAAATACGTAAACTTATTAAACAGTATGCACGGATTTACGATGGTATCCCAGAACAGCTTGGAACACGAGGCCATAGAAAAATTCTTCCCCATGGCCTCATCGGAACGATTCAATTACCTGGCTTGTGCGCCGTTGAGGAGTACCGCAGGATGAGTATGAGCAACCACAGCACTAAAAAACCCCTCAAAATTGCTTTTATCGGTGGTGGGCTGTCTTCGGCAGTGGGTCAGGTACACTACGGCGCAGCATGCATGGATGGTTTCTGGCAGCTTTCAGCCGGTGCGTTTAGTCGTGACGAAAATACCAATAAAGCAACCGCACAGCAATGGGGAGTTCCCGCGAACAGAACCTACAGTGATTGGCGGGAACTGATTTTACGTGAAAAAGACAAGCTCGATGCTGTTGCGGTGCTACTTCCAACTCCTCAGCATGCGGAAGCTGTACAAAAGCTGTTGCAATACAATATTCCGGTGATATGCGAAAAATCGCTGGTTACCAGTATCGAGGAACTGGAAACTTTAACAAGCGTGTTCGACGCAAATAAACATTATCTTGCGGTCACTTATAACTACAGTGGTTACCCTCTGGTAAGAGAACTTCGTACACTCATCGAGCAGGGCGAACTAGGTAACATCAAGCAGTTCCAATTCGAAATGCCACAAGAAGGCTTCGTTCGACCACCTATGATTGCTGGGCGTTCTGCACCTCCACAATCATGGCGTCTACAATCAACGCGTATACCCATGGTGTGCCACGACCTGGGTATGCATCTACATCATCTTGCATATTTTCTATTACAGCAGGAACCTGAGGCCGTCATGGCGGATTTTTCGGCCTACTCGCCATATCACAGTATTATCGACACTGCATCACTATGGCTTAAATACGCCGATGGCATGAAGGGCAGCGTGTGGTTTACTAAATCGGCATTGGGCAATCGCAACGGTATGAAGTTGCGAGTCTATGGAGAAAAAGCGAGTGCGGAATGGTTGCAGATTCGTCCGGAAGAACTTGTAGTTAGCCATCAAAACGGCCGTAAAGAAATTATCGACCGCGGTGGTTGTGTAAACGTCGCCAATGAATTGCGCTACAACCGTATGAAACCTGGCCACCCTGCCGGTTTTATCGAGGCATTTGCGAACTTATATCGTGATATACACCACACTTGCGTCAGTGGCGATAGTTCACCTTATGTTTATGGTTTACAGCACGCCGCGCAGGGGCTCTTTATGTTTGAGGCCGCAGCCCGATCGCACGATGCCAAACGGTGGCAGACAATCGCAGATGTCGGCGCTTCGACTTGTTCTATCGCCTCGATATCAAGGCCAGCATAATGAATAATGTGAGCGCCTTGATCCCCGCTTATAACGCCGAGAAAACTATTGCTCGCGCTTTGGCATCATGCTATCGGCAAGTGGATGAAATTATTGTTGTAAACGATGGTTCAACTGATCACACATCGACTGTCGTTAAACAGTTCCGGCACGCTAATATACGGCTCATCAATCATGCTATAAATAAAGGCATCGGCAGTGCAAGGCAGACCTGCCTGGAACACTGCACCACTCAATATGCTGCCTGGCTGGACAGTGATGATTGCTTTTTACCGAATCGGATTACTGATTTATTGCCATGGCTACAAAAAGGCTACGACATCGTCTACGACAATATGGAGCTTTTCTGTGGTACCACTGGTGAGTTCCTCCGAAACTCTGAAATAGATGAAGCCCTGAAAACACACTCTGGTCTGGACAGGCAATTTGCTCGAAATCAGCTAAGGGGCATCGGCGTACCATTAGCAAATGTTGCTCGGATAAGAGAGCTCGGTTACGGCGACCTGCGCCACGCCGAAGACTACGATTTCTTATTGCGTGCACTCCTATCAGGATTCCGAATAAAGCTAACAGGTTCAACGAGCTACCGCCAATACATCTATCCACATAGCGTATCAAACAGTACCGTAAACCAATACCAACACCAACATCAAATTCTTTCATCAATCGGTTATCAACGACTTGAAAAGCATCTCGAAAGTAGTGCACTACCCTGCTCCGATATCTGGCGAATAAAGTTGTACTTTCTAGCTAACATTGGGGACTGGAAACAATTAGCGAAGATTGCAAAAGAGCAATATTCAACAAAATCCCCCTGTGAACATTGGCTAGCGCTGTTCATGGAAGGAGTCGCGCTTGCTCAATCACAACTTTTTTTTGATGCATCTAAAAAATTTATTGCCGCACTTAACATTGAAGCAACACCCGAGTGTTTCAACAATCTGGCGGTATGTTGTTTTCATTTATCGCACGATTATCAAGAACACCTCAGGTATGCATTGTCATTAAAGCCCGATTATTTAGATGCAGAAAACAACCTAAATAATTACCCGCAACATATTACCCGCGTACCATTGCGCCGTGCTTATCTGTAAGGGACGAAAAATTATCATGAACACCGAACAACCCTACTTTTCACTTTTGCTTCCCACCAAGAATCGCGCTGCTATTGTAGCCACCGCCATCGAGAGTGCTTTGGCACAAAGTTTCACCGATTTCGAGTTGGTTATTGTCGATAACGACGATAGCACTGCCACTGCAAGTGTTGTGAAAAATTACGATGACCCTCGTATTCGATACTTTCGTACTGGCAACCTTAATATGGTTGAAAACTGGGAGTTCGGCCGACGTCAAACCCTTGGCAAGTACTTCACAGTACTTGAAGATAAAATAGCGTTCTATCCAGACGCACTTAAAAACATCGAGGCCACCATCAATCGCGATAATGCCGACGTTGTTGTTTGGAAAGTGGATATTAGTCAACACACACCACAGGCTTGCGCTGTTGTTTCGCCGCGCGCATCGACTGTAATTCTCGATGATTATGTGAATGGAAGGCCCAACGTCTGGGACCTGCTGCCGCGTATTATTAACTCTTGCATAAGTCGGTCGTTAATGAATAAGATAACGGCGAGCTTCCCATCTGGAAACTTTTTTAACCATCATTCACCTGATATTGTCGCGGCATTCGCGCAACTCAACTTTGCCGATTCTGTTTGCTACAGCAGCACACCACTCAGTCGCGTGACTTCAGCGGCCAGTAATGGTCTCGCAATGCGAATTAATAAAGGCAAAGACCTAGATTATTTTGTAACCGGCAAGAAAAATAAGACTGAAGGCTTTGTATCTCTAGTTAAGATAAAGAACCCTTTCATCATACAGAATTTCATCTACAACGATTATCTGGAAACTCAAAAGCTCCTAGGCGGACGCTTGGCACGATTTCACATGAGTGACGAGGCTTACAGCAAGATCTGTTTACACGACACTTACCAAACATTGGTAATGGGCGGTAGCGTTGGCCGAGAATTACAGGATATCTTTGGCTTTATGTGGTGCAACTTAAATCCCATTAAACAAATTCGTTTGTGGTTCTGGTGGCTAAGGATCGTGTTTCGAAAATTGGGCCCTATATTGGAGCATTCATCATGAAAGCAGTAATACTGGCAGGCGGTCTTGGTACCCGAATTTCTGAAGAGTCCCATTTAAAACCGAAACCGATGATCAGTATCGGTGGCAAACCGATTTTATGGCATATCATGAAAATATACAGCCACTACGGTATTAATGATTTTATTATTTGCTGTGGCTACAAAGGCTATGTTATCAAGGAATATTTTGCCAATTATTTCCTGCATATGTCTGATGTCACTTTCGATATGTCGAACAACAATATGGCAGTTCATCATAAGCATGTTGAACCATGGAAAGTCACCTTAGTAGATACCGGTGAACATACTCTAACCGGTGGTCGCTTAAAACGTGTACGAGAGTATCTCGACGACGAACCCTTCTGTTTTACTTATGGCGATGGTGTCGCCAGTATTGATATCAGGGAACTTGTCAAGTTTCACGAAAAATCAAAGAAACTCGCTACTGTAACCGCGATTCAACCACCCGGTCGCTACGGAGCACTGCACATATCTAACGACACTGTTAAACATTTTAAAGAAAAACCAGCAGGCGACAACGCCTGGATTAACGGCGGCTTTTTCGTGCTGCAACCAGAGGTGATATCTCTGATCGATAATGACAGTTGCAGTTGGGAAGATAAACCCTTAACGACATTAGCATCACGCAATGAGCTGGCCGCATACAAACACCACGGTTTCTGGCAGGCGATGGACACCCTTCGCGACAAAATGCAGCTGGAAAAAATGTGGGAGCAAACCGCCCCTTGGAAAGTCTGGGATGCGCAAGAAAATTGGAAGGTAGAATTCGGTGAAAATATTAGTAACTGGTAACTGTGGCTACGTCGGCCCCGTGTTAGGTCGACACTTAAATACCAACTATCCCGCCGCCAAGCTTTACGGGCTTGATACAGGCTATTTCCTTCACAGCCTTAAAACGGAGACCAAGTATAGCCCCTGGTATCAGCAGTATTTTGGCGATATACGCGATCTGGATGTACGACTCTTAAAAGGTATCGATACCGTTGTACATCTTGCAGCCATCTCCAACGACCCCATGGGAAATCGCTATCAAAGGGTTACCGAAGACATCAACCAACGCGCCGGTATTCGACTCGCTCATGCAGCAAAACAATTAGGCGTAAAACGCTTTGTATTCGCCTCGAGCTGTAGCATTTACGGATGTGCCAGCGATAGTCCAAGAAGCGAAAAAGACGCTTTGAATCCCCTCACTGCCTATGCTCGTAGCAAGGTAGCCATGGAAAAAGCGCTTGCAGAATTGTGCGACGACAACTTCACAGCTGTTTGCTTGCGTTTTTCAACCGCTTGCGGTGATTCACCGGGATTGAGACTAGATTTGGTATTGAATGATTTTGTCGCTACGGCACTCGCCGATAACAAAATAAAGATCCTCAGCGACGGCTCGCCCTGGCGCCCTCTTATTGATGTTGAAGATATGTCTCGGGCGATTGAATGGGCGATAACCACTAGCGAGCTTCCCCAGCCATGGTTGGCCATTAATATTGGAAGTAACGATCGTAATTATCAAGTCGTCGAAATAGCAGAGCGTGTAAGCGTTACTCTGGGAAACATAAAGACCGAAACGAACCCCGAAGCATCTCCCGACAAGCGCTCTTACAAAGTTGACTTTTCTCTGTTTAGTAAGTTAGCGCCAAATCACCAACCACGTATAACACTCGACCAAAGCATTTTAAATATTGCACATCGGCTAAAGGATCAGCCGCCAGAAACGCTTTGTAAGCTAAAAACGCAATTAACTCGTTTGTATGCATTGGAAAATTTACAGAAATCGCACCAGCTTGATGACAAACTAAATTGGATACAACAGACTCCGTGCACAGTTGCGCGACAGAACTAGATGGATTACAGCTTGTTACGCTTAAACCGCTCGGAGATGAACGGGGGTGGTTTATGCGTAGCTATTGTCACGATGAACTTGCCGAGCTCGCGCCTAAGCCTATCGTTCAAATTAATCATTCGTTTACGGAGCGTAGGGGTACGATTCGCGGTTTGCATTTTCAACATCCACCATTTTCGGAAACAAAGATGGTACGTTGTATTCGTGGCGGAATTTATGATGTCGCTGTTGATATTCGTAAGGATTCTGAAACCTTTATGCGTTGGTTCGGTGTTGAGCTTACGCAAAAAAATAATAGCATGTTAATAATTCCAGAAGGTTTTGCTCATGGCTTCCAAACCCTGGAGCCCAATTGTGAAATTTTGTACCTGCATACCGCTCGTTACAAACCAGAAGCGGAAGGTTCAATTTCCTGGAATGAACCTGCATTACGAATTTCCTGGCCGCTCGAAAATCCAAGCCTATCAAAAAAAGATGCGAATCACGAACCGCTACCCTCAAACTTCGTAGGGATATCGTTATGAAGTGTCGCCACTGTGATTCCGAAATCAGCAAAACCATGGCAGATCTTAGGTTTGCGCCTCCGTCCAACGCCTATTTAACAGAGGCGGATCTGCATAAACCCGAAATCTGGTTCCCCCTGCGGATTATGGTTTGCGAGCAATGCTGGCTTGTACAAACTGAAGATTATAGTGCCGCCAACGGTTTATTCACTCAGGACTACGCTTATTTTTCTTCAACGTCCAGTAGTTGGCTTGCACACGCTAAACGCTTTTGCGACGATATCATCAGAGATTTAAAACTCAATAAAAATCATCAGGTTGTAGAGATCGCCTGCAATGATGGTTATCTACTTAAGAATTTTGTAGAAGCACAAATACCCTGTCTAGGAATTGAACCGACAGCAAGCACTGCCGAAGCCGCGAAACAATTGAATATACCCGTTATTGGGGAGTTCTTTGGCAATACGCTCGCCCAGAAAATGGCCAATGACGGCATTCAAGCGAATCTCATTGTAGCGAATAACGTTTACGCCCATGTACCTGACATCAATGACTTTACACTAGGTTTAAAAACCTTGTTAAAGCCACAGGGAACCATCACACTGGAATTCCAACATGTACTCAACATTTTAAAATTTACGCAATTCGATACTCTATATCACGAGCACTTTTCCTATCACTCGTTGCATGCCGTAAACAGCATCCTGTTCCACAATCAGTTACGGGTTTACCGCGTTGTACCCTTAAGCACACACGGTGGCAGCCTTCGAGTATATATATGCCATCGGGATGACCCCAGAATCACCGAAGCCAGCGTAACCAATACGCTGAAAGAAGAAGCTGAGGGTGGCATTACCCGAATATCGACTTACGCAGTGTTCCAAGCACGGGTGGAAGCCATAAAAACACAATTGCAACTGTTTTTACTGGAATTAAAAACATCCGGTAAATCTATCGCAGCTTACGGTGCAGCAGCCAAAGGCAACACCTTACTAAACTATGCAGGCGTTACACCCGATCTCCTACCTTTTGTATGCGATGCAGCACCGTCCAAGCAACACAAATTTATGCCTGGTAGTCATATACCCATCGTAGCTCCCGGTGTTCTCGAAAAATACAAACCCGATTTTCTCCTTATTCTGCCTTGGAACATTGCAGATGAAATAAAAACACAGCTCGATTACCTAAGAAAAGCCGGCACTCGATTTATAACAGCCATACCGGAACTTCGGGAGATATGAAGATTATCGTTACTGGGGCCAACGGTTTTATTGGCAAACAGCTTTGTCACCAACTCATACAAAACGGTATTGAGTTGGTTACTCTAGGGCGACATCAGGTCCCTGGCATTAAAGCACAACACATCTACTGTGATTTATTGCAGCCGAATAACCTTCCCCAACTGATACTGCCTCTACAGGCAACACACTTGATACATCTAGCCTGGATCACCGAGCATGGAAATTATTGGCACTCACCCAGTAATTACGATTGGTTAAGCGCAAGCCTGGATCTCGTCGACGCATTTTCTAAGAGTGGAGGTGCACACATAACTATAGCGGGTACCTGCGCAGAATACGATTGGCGCTATGGTTATTGCAGCGAATCTCTCACACCTCTCAGAGCACTGTCCTGCTACAGTGAATGTAAACACTTGCTCCTCAAGCAATGCCAGACACTTTGTAACGCCAATGAACTGGCTTTAACATGGGCGCGGGTTTTTTTCTGTTATGGCAGAGGGGAAAACGAGGCTCGTTTAATACCTTCGTTATCCCGTGTATTTAGTGGTGAGCAAGCTCCTTTTGGCGTTAATCTTGAAAACTATCGTGATTTTATTCATGTGCAAGATGTGGCCAGAGCATTTCTCACCCTTGCAGTAAATAATGCTAAGGGTGAATTTAATATAGCCTCATCTCAGCCACTGCAATTGCGCCGCCTGGTTGAACTAATCGCGTTTAACCACGGAGTAGACCACAGCACAATAACCCAGCTTTCTCCCACAACCGTAGACAGTATTCGACTATTAGTAGGCAACAATCAGCGCTTATGTGATTTAGGCTGGCGACCGAATATTTCCCTGGAAGCGGGATTAGCAGACTTCTCTCCCCAGTTAAAACGAGCCGCAAACTAGCGAGGAAAATACATGAGCCCATTTGAGAAGGAAGTTCAGAAGCGCATCACAGATTACGCTTCAAATCAAGTACTGAAATCCAGCGCCCTGGCGTTTATGCAAAGCTCAATGTCGGCGCAGTACTCCTATAATTTTTCCTGGCTTGGTAGGCCGATTATACAATACCCACAAGATATTCTGGCCATGCAACAGCTGATTTGGAAAACGCAACCAGACTTGATTATTGAAACGGGTATTGCGCACGGCGGTTCGTTGATATTCAGCGCTTCCATGCTGGCAATGTTGGATTTGTGCGACGCCATTTCGGCGGGAAAAATGTTTGACCCTCTAATTTCATCACGCCGTGTACTGGGGATTGACATCGATATTCGTAAACACAATCGCGAAGCTATTGAGAAACACCCGATGGCCTCACGTATAACTATGCTTGAAGGGTCCAGCATCGCGGAAAACGTCGTGTCTCAGGTTCATACCATTGCGCGCGACTTTAAACGAATTATGGTGTGCCTGGATTCCAATCACACTCACGATCATGTACTCAGTGAATTAAATGCGTATGCCCCCCTCACCAGCGCGGGGAATTATTGTATTGTATTTGACAGCCATGTCGAAGACCTTCCCGATGAGCTGTTTAGTGATCGACCTTGGGGCAAAAATAACAACCCCAAAACAGCCGTGCATGATTTCCTTCGTGACAATACCGGGTTTGCAATTGATAGCGATATTCACAATCAGTTGCAAATTACCGTTGCACCCGATGGCTACTTGAAACGAATAGCATGATTACAACGCTTGAGCCTAGTCAACACAAACATGAACACGATATTCCGCAATATAACTTGCGCGACACCCTTCAGTTATTTAATGAGTCCAGGAAGCAATGGCTGATAAAACTCAAGCACGAACGCACATTTCCCATAAACCCGGATTGTAAGCTTGCTCAGTTGCACAGCGCTGTTATGCTCGGCGACGTATCCCAAGATAGCCTTGCATTTCTCTACAAGCTCGAAAAAGCTTTTATCGTAAGGGGGAGCATTGAACATCTGCTTAAGCCACCTCACTCCACGAATCACTACCTGTTACTCGCTAGCTGCCTTTTGAAATGCTACGAAACAAACGACGACTTAAACGGATTGAACAGTTCGATAAGGCTACTGGACTTTGTAAGATCAGAATACCAAAAGGGAAACACTTATATTGACTGCGAACTGGCAGCAGACTCAATTACACGCGAACTGCGCGCATTGGAGAAAATCAATTCATGAACACGCTACCGGAGTTTTCGATTATCTGGTACCCCAGTACACGCGGAATAGCCTACCTCAACATTTTAAGAGATATTGGCGCTAGACCCCAGTCAGTTATTACCTTAGAAAACAACCGTAACAAGGCCGATAAATTTACATTTCAGCGTGCCATTAAAGCACAAAATCCCGAGTTCGATATTAATTATCAATTGGATAATTACTTAACGGATTTTCCAAGCCCCGTGTTTCACTCGCTGGCCACATCGATAAATGACCCAACCGTTTCCCAACTGCTGCATTCACAAGGTGCTGTAACTTGGTTGTTTACCGGGGGCGGAATATTGAGACCGCACCTTTTTCAGTGCGGCGCGCGATATCTGCATGTACATCCGGGAGATCTACCTAATTTTCGGGGCTCGACGTGTTTTTACTACAGCCTATTAAAGAGCAATACCCTGAATGCGAGCGCTTTTTTCTTAAAGCCTGAGCTAGATAGCGGAGATGTTATTTGTAAGCGCACTTTTCAACTCAATTTTCCAGCTACTAACGATGCTGCACTCTTTATGGATCATATTGTAGACCCATGGATACGTGCGCTTACATTAAAAACCGCATTTGAGAATGGTTTACACAATACGAGTCCTGTGGAAAATATAGAAGCGGGGCCGAGGCCCTACTATGTTATGCACCCTGTATTGAGAAGTCTTACTGTGCTAAAGCAACTTCAAGTTGGTAACCCTTGTGAACCTTCAGGGATAAGAGCTGATGTATAACACTATTTCTGTTTATCACAAGCCCAATGGACGTGTACTTTGGATTACAGGTTTATCCGGAGCTGGGAAATCCACAGTTGCACTCGCGGTGCAGCGCAAGTTGTTCTTACGCGATATCACGCCTCTTATCTTGGATGGCGATCAGGTACGCGAAGCCATTAATGACCCTCAATGGGGTTATGACCGGGAAAGCCGATTGCGAGGCTCATATCGCTATGCCCGGCTCGCAGCAATGGCAGCCTATCAGGGGCTCTTTGTCATTGTTCCAACCATCAGTTTGTTTCATGAAGTTCACGCATGGAATCGCGATAATATTCCCGGTTACTATGAAGTATTTTTAGAATGTGATGAATCTATAAGGCGCAAGCGCGATCCAAAAGCACTCTATCAAGCACATGATGCGGGTGAACACATCAACATGAGCGGATTGGATCAACGGGTAGAACTCCCTAACAAACCCGATTTAACGATATGTAACAATCTCAATGAAACTAGCATTCCCGCAGTCGCCAACACCATATTGTGCAATATGCTTGAGGATACCTGTGTATGACACAGCAACTGGCGAGCATGCAAAACTGTTTTCAAGGGCGGTACACCGCTGTTGAATGTATGAAAATATCTTTAGCGCTCGCTAGTTTAAGGCGAGACCAAATTGCTATCTCAACATTATCTGCCGAGATTATGCATCTCAGTTTCGATGATGCTTTAAATTATATTACCGAAGTTAATATTGAGCAGGTTCTCCAACGCAATGGCAATTCTAAGGTAATAGCTGCATATTTTTATTTTTCGGTGATTTGTAATCAAATGAGGTATCTATCTGAGGCATTTGAGCAGAATAACTACCCCTTTCTCGCTGTTGTTAACCTTGAGGAACTTAGCGAAACTAACCAGCGACGGGTCACCGATTTTGAACAATTCAATTACCTCGCACTTCCAAACGAGAGTTTTCTTATCGCCCTAACTTGCTTAAAAGCAATATTTCTACCTGAATTTAATGAACGCGCACACTGGCCATTACCCGAGAATACACTTCGCATCGGCTGCGCTCACGGAATTGATGTACCCATTACCCATACATTACATACCTACGGCGGCGCGCAGCTGTTCGATGCCATACTCAGCCCAACTGGGGGCCAGCACTTGCCGAGCGATTACTTGATAAATAGCATTCCCCCGCAGCTTATAGACCACAAACGTAATAGCGTAACCGTAATTCCTTTTGGATCACCTAAGTTGGATAAGCTTTATAGACTGTGCCACGCAGAGCAAGCTAAAAAACGACGTATCGTTTACCACTTATCTAACTGGGATATGGAGTCAAACGCAAGTAAATCAAATTTACTGGACAACCTCCGCAATATCGCTATACATTTTTTTGAGTATGAAATTTTGTTTCGCCCGTTCCCAAACGACCTGGAGCGGCCCGAGTTGCTTGAGGTAATTGATGCCTGCCGTGATTTAAAAAACATTGTTCTCAGCCGTGCGTCGTCCTATGTAGAAGACTACGCGAGCGCGGCCTTCATGGTAACTCATCGCGAGCAAACAGGTTTGAATTTCGCCCTGGCCAGCGATTGCCCGGTCTTTTGTATTACTCAATGCCTCACTAAGCACCCCCTCATCGAGACCGATTTTGGATTTAAAGTTAGTGACTTACCGAGTCTAATCCAGCACGCACACGCCTACCTCAACAACACATTGACACCAGAACGTCTATTGCGAAAAACCAACAAAATCGCCAACCGCGGCCGCTCGCTCGAAGTGTTACTTGAATATTTTGATCTTTTCCTTGCTGGTAAGCACCATCCTACCTGGCGGGTTATGAGACTTCACAGAGACAACCATGTGCAGAAATATGGAATAACCGAGGTTGAGACCTGCCTAGAAGAAATGCGAGTAAGCCCATTTTCGTACATTCCTCTCGCACGCGCTGCGGTGTCGCTATACCCCAAAAATGCAACAATACTCCTTCTCTGCGCGCAGGCCTATGCAAAAACTCCGCAGCCTGGCAGTCAGCCATTTTATTACTACTATTGGTACCGGTCACTGAGCCTGCTCGCACAGGCTATTGCGAATATCAATACAGCGAAGCAGCGCCGAAATTTGATTGCTTGGATTAGCAGTGTTGCATGGCAAATGTCCTATGAACTGGAGCAGTATTTGTCTGAACCACGTTATTTCGGTGATGATTTTAATAAGGTTTTAGAGGTGATATCTGATTTCAAACAGGCGGAAAAAATACCGGATATGAAAATAGCAAATCCGCCTGAATATGCTATCGATGACACAGTCTTACGCAAAATTTCACAAGCTAGCGGTAAAACAAATACCGTGAATATATTTGGCGCCAGCGAATTAGCTGAGCGTCTAATAGCCGTCAACACACATAATAGAACTATTTCAATAAACGCAATATACGACAGTAACCCCGACAAAAAAGGGCTGCTTATGAACAATATCGAGGTAACCAGCATAAGCGAAAGTAGTAATACCGAATTTCCCTTTTTAATTTGTTCAATAAATCACGCTGGTGTCATGCGAGAGCAACTGCGACAGCTATACGGCAATAACATTACGATTATCAATATGGTCGAAATTCTCGATATGCGGGCAGGTCACTTATGAATACAAAGGCCAACACCCTAAGATATCTACAGCACCAGTTAAGCAGTTCCCATGTACTTCCAATGTTGGTGTTTACTTGGCAGCAATGGCAAACTCAGCGTGAGAACTGTTTAGAAGACCAACTTACAACGTTTGTCAGTGAATTTACACCCAAACAACTCGTAATACGCTCCAGTTGTGTTAAAGAAGATCGAGCAGAGAGCTCCTTTGCGGGCCACTTTTTATCACTGCTAGGCGTAGCACCCACGCGGCAAATAGTGTCTTCGGCTATTGATCAAGTATTTGCCTCTTATGGGCAATTATGTGACAGAGACCAGGTGCTAATTCAACCGCAGTTAAACAAGGTGAACATCGCCGGTGTAATTTTTACGCACGATCCAAGCTCCGGTGCCCCTTATTATATTATTAACTATGACAACACCAGCTCTCGTACAGATTCCGTTACTAGCGGCGATGATCAAAGTACCAGTACGCAGATAATTGCACACCACTGTAACATCCCCAGTAGCTGGCAATTCCAACTCATCACATCTATTAAGGAAATCCAGCAGCTAACAGGTATTGAACACCTCGACGTGGAATTTGCTTTTGATAAGGATGAGAATCTGTTCATCTTTCAGGCTAGGCGATTGTGCCTGAACCACACACTTGCGGGAAAATTCCGGTCTAAATTTGATCTAGAGCTCAATTGCATTTACAAAAAAGTACATCGTCTGGCGCAACCACACCCCTACCTGTTGGGTAATAAAACGCTTTTTGGAATTATGCCAGATTGGAACCCAGCCGAAATTATCGGCACTCGCCCCAAACCACTCGCTGCCTCCCTGTACAAAACACTGGTAACCGACGGCATTTGGGCGCAACAACGTTATAACTACGGTTACCGTGATGTAAGAGACTTTCCCTTAGTCATTACTCTGGGGGGAATTCCCTACATAGACGTACGAGCCAGTTTAAATTCCTTTATACCCGCTAGCCTGGAAGATAGCCTTGCGGAAAAACTCGTCAATTACTACCTTAACAAGTTGGAACAGTATCCGCACTTTCACGATAAAATTGAGTTCGATATTGCTTACACCTGTTACACCTTCGATCTCGATGTTCGTCTCAAAGAATTGCACAAAGCCGGCTTCACAATTAAGGAAACCCGGATTCTAAGCGATGCGCTTAAAAACCTAACATTTAATTTGATTAAGCCGCAATCGACGGTATTCTTAAATGATCGCACTCGCGTAACTCAACTGGCAAATCGCCAAAAACAAATTGCAGCCAGTTCCTTGAACCAGGTCGAGACAATCTATTGGACAATACAGGATTGCAAAGCCTATGGTACCCTGCCGTTCGCCGGGCTAGCACGTTGCGGTTTTGTTGCGGTGCAATTGTTGAATTCATTGGTATCAACACACTACTTGACGGTCGACCAGCGCGAGGCTTTTCTAAATGGTATCAGTACAGTAAGCTCGCAAATGGTCTCCGATTTTCAGACGCTTGATAAGAATGCATTTCTCGACGTTTATGGGCATTTGCGCCCTGGAACTTATGATATCACCTCGCCGCGTTATGATGAGAGCCCCGATAACTATTTCCGATGGACTAATCGCGGTAAAGAGATTCCAAAATTACAGGAATTTTACCTAGAAGCCGAACAAGCGTATCAAATCGATACTTTGTTACTTCAACATGAGCTTGCCCTAAGCGCCGAAGACTTGTTTAATTTTATACGGCAAGCCATCGAACAGCGTGAAATGGCAAAATTCTTATTCACCAAGAGCCTGAGCGATTGCATGAAAACCATAAGCGAACTGGGCGCACGTTTCGGTCACACACGCGAGCAGCTCTCGTACACAACTATTGCAGATTACATCGAGCTTTATTCTACAACGGCAAGTGCCAAAGCAACGCTAAAAAACGCCATACGATTTGGTGAAAAGGCGTATCAGTACGCCAGCGCCATTCAATTACCACCATTAATCAGCGACCAGCAGCAAGTACTTAATTTTGAGTTACCCAATGATCAACCCAATTTCATAACGCACAACCGGGCAAGTGCTTGCACGGAACATATAACGAATACGCTGAAAACGGATTTACGTGAGAAAATAGTGTTTATAGACGCGGCCGATCCAGGTTACGACTGGATTTTTTCGCAAAATATTGCTGGCTTGATAACCAAATACGGAGGCTGCAACTCACACATGGCAATTCGTGCTGCGGAATTAAACTTGCCAGCCGTGATTGGCGCAGGTGAAAAGCTCTTTTCACAGTGGAAGAAGTATCGTAAATTACAACTCGATTGCGCCAATAAAACTGTACTGCAGTTGCAATGAAAATAATCGCTGTTACCCAACGGGTTGATATTCATCACAAGGGAGCAGAACGTAGAGATGCCGTCGACCAACAGCTTCTCAATTTGCTTAATTGTGCCGGATATTTACCGCTTACTTTACCCAATAACACCCAGCTCGCCTGGCAGCTTCTAAGCAAGAATCCTGTTGTTGGTTTCGTTTTAAGCGGTGGAAACGACCTTGTTCAATACGGTGGCGATGCACCAGAACGTGACGCCTTGGAGACAGAGTTAATTCATCATGCACTCGCAAATAACACACCCTTACTTGGTATTTGCCGCGGTATGCAATTGCTTCTGGATTTCTGGGGGCAACGCTTGCAGCCTGTAAAAGGTCAGGTTACGCAACATCAACATATTATATGGCACGGTGAAAATCATCTTGTGAACAGCTACCACCACTGGGGAAGCTCGTCTGCACCAAATCCATTTCAAGTTACAGCAACAGCCGCCGTTGATGATAATAAACGAGCAATCGTAAAAGCGATTAAACATCGCGAGCAACCTATTTACGGCATCATGTGGCACCCGGAGCGTATAAGCCCTTTTCGAGATGAAGATATAACGTTTTTACAAAGTGTATTCCTATGATATTTTTGATTTTAGCGGCAGGTAAAGGCTCTCGGTTAGGACGACATACAAAAAATTGTCCTAAACCATTGGTTCACCTCAATGGTAAGCCCCTGTTGGAATACCAACTTAGTACCGCTGCGCATTGTGGTATAACAGAAAACGCCTTGGTAACCGGCTACTGTGCAGATGCATTTTTGGATTACGGCCTAGAGACTTTTCACAATCCCAACTATCAGACAACCAACATGTTGTATTCCCTGATGTGTGCTAGGGATCTGTTTCAATCGGAAGATATAATTATCAGTTACGGCGATATCGTATACACTCCCGATGTATTGCGAGCCCTTATTGATAACCCCCAACCGTTTGTTATTTCTGCTGATAGCCACTGGCGCGAACTGTGGCAGTTGCGGATGGAAGACCCATTAACAGATGCGGAATCTTTTAAATATGATGATGGCTATCGCTTAACTGAGATTGGTAAACCACTTAAAAGTTACGAAGATGCGCAGGCACAGTATATCGGCCTAATTAAAATTCGAGCATCTTTGTTCAGTCAAATAATAGGCATCTTCGATAAAATGGAAGCCCAGATGCAAAGAAACGCCTACTTCACAGATTTTGTACAAGCGTGTATTACCGACAAATTAACGGTTGTATGTCAATTGCACAAGCGCCAGTGGCTTGAAGTCGATACCTGCGAAGACCTGGATACCTACGAATTTCTGATAACAAATGGACAAGAGACTAAATTGGGTTTTCCAGAACACTTTTTCGCCCCTTAAACTATTTTTATTAATTATAGTTTTCAACAAAAAAGCCGGTGATGTGCACCGGCCTCTTCTTGATACGATTAGTTAACCTTGCAGCAACTGCAACACCTGCTGAGGTTGCGCGTTCGCCTGAGCCAACATAGCTTGGGAGGCCTGTTGCAATACTTGCGCACGGCTCAGTTCTGAGGTTTCCTTGGCAAAATCGGCATCGACAATACGTGAACGTGCCGCCGAGGTTTTTTCGGAAACGTTTGCCAGATTGCTCATGGTAAAATCAAGTCGATTGTTAATAGCTCCAAGATCCGAACGCGTTGAGTTAATTTGCTCTAAGGCCGTATCAATTACATCAATCGCCGCTTGAGCACCTGCGGCTGTATCAATTTTAATTCCAGCTACTGAACCTGTACCTTCCGCGGAATTCATTTCCTGAAATCCCGTAATGGTACGCACATCCGCACCGCTATTTGCAGCGCCGTCGCCGTATTTAATTTGAATAGGCTCTTGCGAGGCAGAGCGTAAACCGATTTGATCTGTTGCAACTTCGTAGGCGACTACGCCGGTTTCATCGGAAAATTCGTTAATCGCGGCAATGGTTAAATCCACTTGGCCTGCTGCATCAGAGCCGGCTTCAATGGAGCCAATTTCGACACCGTTAATTATCAAATCACCCGCGTTTATCGCGGCGGTCGCAGTTACTGTAAGGCCGAGCCAGTTTTCGTTGTTATCCTGCAGGTTCAACCCAAGATTATCCTGGATGGTACCCGTCATTGCAGTACCTGCCTCTAGTTTTACTCCGCGATTGGCATTGCTGGTATCGGTTAACACCAAGCTAAAACTGGTGGTCACCACTGTACCCGTCGCTGCTGTTTGATCAGTGGTAATACTGATTAAAGTCGCATTTTCCGCGGTGAGTACCAGCTTGCCATCTGAATTCAATTTAGCGGTGACTGCGGTTGAGTCATTGATTTTAGCCACCAGTTCATCCATGGATGAAGTGTCGGTTATAATGTAATCCTGTTGATTACCATCACCATCTACCAAACTGAACTCAAAATTAGTACCGACTGGCAACACGCCATTGCCGGCAGTATCCGCCACTACAGAAACCAGTGTGGTAGCTTCTGCGCCTTTACCATCCAGATCCCCATTAATAATATCCAGGGCATCATTGACAGACGTCGCTGCTGTTAGGCTGCTGATAGCAACATCATTAATTTCCAAAACATTGGCGGCGACGGTTTGGAACAGCGTTAACGCGCCCGCCGCCGTTGAAGCTGTAAGCGCCTCGCCAACGTAATCGCCGGAATTGTTGCCTAGCGAACTGGCGCTAAAGCCCTGAATGGAAAGGTCAATGGTTTGATAAGCCTCAGAGCCGACCTGTAGCGCCACATCACTCAAACTACCATCTAACAATGGCTGCCCATTAAATGTGGTGCTCTGTGCAATACGATCCACTTCTGCTTTCAACTGTTGAGCTTCCGCATCCAGTGTCGCTCTATCAACGTCGGAATAAATTCCGTTCGCAGATTGAATAGATAGCTCACGCATACGCTGTAAAATGTTGGTAACCTCATCCAGAGCACCTTCCGCTGTTTGAATGAGAGAGACACCATCATTTGCATTTCTAATGGCTTGGTTTAGCCCGCGTATCTGGGATGTTTGTCGGTTTGAAATCGCCAAGCCTGCAGCATCATCACGAGCAGTATTTATTCGTTTACCAGACGCAAGTCGCTCCATAGCCTGACTCATTTCATTACCGGAATTAACAAGCTGCCGCTGTGCATTCAGCGCAGAGACATTGGTGTTAATAACTAAAGGCATAATCTTTCTCCTGTAATATGAGTCACTATCTACCGCTCGGGTGATAGCAGTAATTCTTTCTGCCTATCAGCTTCTGGAACAGCAGAGAAATACAACTGTAAATTTGCAACGCTTGTGCCAATTCAGTTTTTTCCATTATTTTGCTGATTTTGTCGCATATTTTTATCTTGTGACTGCGAAAAGCGGCAATTTTTGTTGTGTTGCGGTAAGAATCTTGCCGCCTGATTTCCTTTTCACAATCGATCATACTGCAACCAGTTGAATGCGCTATAAGAGTTAAAGCTGAGAAAATAAATTGAGCTGACTAACGCGAATAAAAGACGATTGTGCAGCCTGAAGAATCATAGATTGCGCAGAGAGACGGGTTGCAGCTTCGGCGTAATCGACATCCCGTAATTCTGCGAGAACATCTTTCATCACCACTTCTGAATCGAGATGTAATTCGCGGGTGCTATCGAGAGTGTTAAAACGCGCTCCTAATTTTGCGGTAATATCGAGAATACTGGTTTGCGCATTTTTCAGGTTATCAATGCTGGACGCGATTGTTTCTTCGAGAATTTCGCGACTTTCTTCGGTGCCGTCATAATCCTTCATTCCCGTGCTAAATCGTGCGAGCGTGGTAAGCACGTCCTGTTTGTTTGATGCGTCAATAAATACGCGATCGCCGGGTCGGCCCATAATACCGTCAGCTGACGTAGTGCCTGAAGTGGTATTTAGTCCCAACACACCATCAACCACTCCGTTGCCATTAAGCAGACTAAAATTAATACCTGCAGGCACTCTAAACCCTGTTGAATCTACGGTAACACCGAGTGCAGCGAGTTTTGCTGCATTGCCATTACCAACGCTGTTTAGAATATTGGAAAGGTCACCCGTATTATTTATAGGGCCGTCAAGTACCAATGTTTCTGTACGACCGCCCACGCGAATATCAAAGGTTTGGTCAGCTGGCGGGGTAAAATCAACCCCAAACGTCGTTGCACCATCAGCGCCAAACAGGCGCGTAGCAGGTACAGCCGGGTCACCAGATACAGGATTACCAATAATTCGAAATCGAACGCCGTTAACGTCGATATTATCGCCCTCAATATAGGGCTGATTGGCGACAATGATACGTCCGGTGGAACGCTCCGTAATGGTGTAATTTTTAGCTGCAGGAGTAATCTGGTTGTCTGCGTTAAAAGTTACCACCATGTCTTCTGGATAAAACTCATCAAAAAGCTCCTGATCAATAACCTGCCCTACCGAAACATCAATAGGTGGCACTGAACGGTTAGCTTCACTTGTGTAGGTGTGTACGGTATTTTTCGCGCTCGCCACATCAACAAATATTTCTTTTCCCGAATCACTGGAGGGAATAGTGGTGTTGTTAGCGACCTTAATAAACTGTTGCCCTTCATCACCCAAATATCGGAATCCGGTTGCCGCAGAACCTACAAAGGGTGCATTTTTACTTTTGTAGCCCCCAAAAATGAAATCGCCGTTGGAGTTCTGGCTGTTCAACAAATTCACCAACTCATCCAACCGAGCATCCACTTCACTGGCAAGCGCAGCATATTCATTGGTTGATAGGGTTGCGGTGTTACCCGCCTGCACCGCAAGCTCTTGAATACGTTGCAGTAAATTACTTATACTTTTTAGATTTGATTCTTCAAGCACCAGGTTGTTTTCGGCCAAATCGATATTTTTACGATATTGCTGAATGTTCGATAGATCGGTGCTTAATTGCATAATTTTTGTTGAAGCCACCGGGTCATCCGATGGATTCAATACCCTCACCCCTGTAGACAATTGCTCTTGGGTATGAATCATCGCTTCATTGGCATCCGCGATACCTTTATTGGCGATGTTAAATATTTGTAGTGAGGAAATTCGCATATGAAAACAAGCCGCTGGATTATTGGCGAAAATAAAAACAGTAGGATTTTTGCAGGTTTTGTGCCAAAGACAAATACAAACACTGCGGCTTGTATAGGGTCGTTCTCGGGACTTCGAGCACACCGCTCAAGCGGCGTTCTACGAAAATCAATTAAGTGATTTTAGTACTAAAACGCATTAATCAAGCGATCAAATAAGTCTCGAGCTACGGAAATAACTTGCGTGTTAGCGGAATACATTTGCTCGAAGCGGATGAGATTTGCCGCCTCCTCATCGAGGTTCACCCCTGAAACGGAGGCACGCATTTGGGTGGTTTGATGTAAAACTTGTTCGCTGGCGTCGGCATTGATTTTTGCCGAAGCGGTATCGATACCCACATCTTCGACCAGTGCTCCATAGCTTTCGCTATAGGTTGCCACACCTCCATCCAAGGTTTTCGAATTAGCCAGGTTAACCATTCGTAAGGCATTACGATTATCAGATGCAGCATCATTATTAAAATCTAAGGTAAATACATCGCCAGTAGTGGGAATACCTGAAATAGCCGCCTGTATTCCCAAATAGGTGGATTTCGCAAAATCGGGCGCGCCGGTATCTCCAAATATCATACTTGTCGGGGGAAATGTTGACAGCGTTATGCCATCAGCAAGGGTGACATCCATTTGACCCCCAACCACAATCGCACTGGCGACTCCGTTGCCTACGCCAGCGACTGTCAGATTGGGATTACGGCCATCACTCACATTAATAGATTGCCCCGCCGCAGCGGTTAGTGCCAATTGGAAGTCATCGCCTTCTGTTGAGTACACTCTTAATTCAGAGGCCCCCGTTGTTGCATTGCGACCGGCCACGGCATATATACCTGCCGCACCAAGATTGGCATTACTATTAATTTGTTCCGCAATGTAATCGTTAAAGCCATCTGGGTCGGTTTGCGGATTGGGTACTTCACCGGCAACCACCAAACTTCCGAAAGCGTCGGTTTCGTATTCGACCAGATTTTCACCATTTAAATTCAGCTGCAAAGGCGCGCTATCAGTAATTTGTAAATTGGATATTTCCATGTAATTGAAGGCATTGGCTGAAACGCCTTCAACATTGTTAAGCGCACTGGCAATTTCCCGTGTGCTGGCATTCAAGCTAGTGAAGATACTTTGTGTTTGCGGTGCTCCACCGACAGTCAATGGCGGCATGGTGATGGTGATCGCTTCAGCCGGATAGCCATTGTTCATGAAACCGATACCCGACACACCATTCACATTTCCTACCGTGGTGAAACTGGCGCCTTCTATATTAAAGCCCAACAAATTGTTGGCCTGGCCTGCTGGGGCAATATCAGCATTGCCATCTGGGTCGCCATTATAATTTTGTAGCGTGATATCTCCATAACCCGGGCTGCTTAAGCGAAACGCAAGCGTACCGTTATTAGCAATATAGGCCGTAATATCTGAACCAGTGAGCTGTGCATTCAACTCATTAATCAATGTGTTTTGATCGACAATGGCTGGACCGGTCACTGCAACGGTGAAGGTTCCATCATTGCTGCCGTTAAGTGTACCGCTTACTACCACATCAAATGCAAACTGATTGCCAGTCGCACTAAAATCAGTGATCCCAAAATTAGGAACGGTTGCGGGTGGCGACGCTAAAATAAGCCCTGCCTGTTGCGCTGGCTGACGCCCTTCGGGTAGGCCGGTCATTTCACCATTCGAACTCACCCGTGTCTCACCAGGATCGGTTCCAAACAGCAGGTTGCTTATCCCCGGGATAAAACGTTGATCGCGGATCGGTGGTTCTAATTGCACAGGGTTACCAGGGTCGCTGTTATCAAGAATGTCGTAGCTTGTCGGTGAATTAAAACGCACCACTAGTGGCGGATTCATTTCACCCGCAGTTGCCAGTAACGGTAAAGTATCGCCCGCGCTGTTATACAACGACAATACTTCGCCAGGAGAGATAACCCCGCTGCCCTGATTACTCAAACTGGCGTCGGTCGCCAGCGGACTTGCAAAAGCCAGGCTTTCTGCGTTGACCAGTGCGGATTTAAAATCCCTACCGCCACTGCGTGTAGGCTGTAATAAAAATTGGTCGCCATCCTGAAAAGAACCACCTTCAAACACCAGTTCCAGACCATCGAATTCCACGCTAAATGGAAAGCTGCCCGGGATTAACCCGCTGGCAACCTGTTCGCCATCACTCAAACGTTCTATGCGAAACAAACCACCAGAATCAATATCAACGTGGTAGTCACTTTCGGTAATCGCCGCGCTATCAGCAATGTTCAATCTCATATGGCGATCATTGGGCTCAGTATTATTAGAGTTTCCAATGACTCGATTTTGGGCAACCAAGGAATCGTTTACGTCATAAAAAAACAAGCCGCCGAAATGATCATCCAAGGTGAGACCCTGCTGATGCGCTTCGTTAAAGGTATCTGCCATTGCAATGGCGATGCGGCCAAACTGATTATAAATATGACTCATCGCAGAATCGCGAAATCTCAGCAAGCCGCCCACTTCACCGCCGCTGATTAAATCGGTAACCACTTGGCCCGCAGCATTTCCTTCAAAGACGACATCCCGTTTAGCAACGTTATCTACACTGGGTTGTAACGAGAGCTGACGCGCTTCAGAACCCACCACCAGATTTTGTCCGGAACCAAAAACGACATTGATCTGGCCGTTACCTTCGTTGTAAGTTTGAATAGATATTAGTTCAGACAGTTTCCGTAGAGCCTCTTCCCGCTGGTCGAGTAGGTCGTTAGGTTGTGATCCATTCCCAACGCCGACTGCATCAGATATTTTCAGATTTAATTCTGCTACGTTTTTTACGAGAGCATTGATTTGCGCAACAGCCGATGTTAGCGCCTCTTCAACATTGTTTTCGATTGACTGAAATCGTCCGTATAAGGTATTAAAACGATCGGCGAGATTTTCGGCTTCGCTAATAATCAATTGCCGAGCAGGAATCGACGTTGGGTCATCCAAACCATTTTGCATTGCCGAAAAAAACGATTCCAGGCCAGAAGCCAAACCCGTTGAATTATCTGATAACAGGTTATCCAGTTGGCTTACATAGGTATGGTAAATATCCAGATCATTGTAAAGTGCGCTGTCTTGTCTTAGCTGTTCAGTTACAAAGCTGTTAACAATACGCTCGATGGAATCGACATTAGCGCCATTACCAACATAGCCGGCCCCGGTTAATGTTGCCGGATTAGTTTGAATATTAACGCGCTGGCGGCTGTAGCCATCGACGCCCGCGTTAGAAATATTGTGCCCGGTAGTACTGAGTGCTGCCTGCGAAACACGCAACCCACTGATACTAATGCCAAGTAAATCAGAAGCCATAATTTACCTCCACAAAGCACCCTGTTTTGGAACGTCGGCAGTCGCTAGCTCCGTGGCAACACGCTTATGAGTGTTTAGTATTTTTTCGGCATATTGGGGATCGGTTGCATAGCCAGCTTGCGAGAGCTCGCGAATATAAGCCGCGCCGTCGCTGGCATTCTGAAGTGCTTTTTGATAGCGAGGGTTATTTTGTACAAATTGGGTGTAATCTTGAACAGCTTCAGACAACGAGGCATATTTGCGAAACGCGGTTTTTTGTTGTACCAGACTGCCGTGTTCATACTCCAGAGTGACAGCATCTACACGCTCGCCCTGCCAACCTGAATTAGCTTTAATATTGAAAATATTAAAACTGCTGTGCCCCTGATCATCTGCCAATACAGCGCGCCCCCAACCAGTTTCAAGTGCCGCTTGTGCCGCCAAAAAACTGGCAGGAACCCCTAATTGCTGCGCTGCTCTGTTCAAATGAGGCATGATCTGTTTTACAAATTCTGCGGGCGAATCCGCAATTTCGCTTTTTACCGTTAGCACTGCAGTGGCTGCCTGAAATTCCTTTTCGCCGATACTTTCTTGTCGCTTTGGTTTTGTTACCGGAATTTTAGGCGCTACAACATCACCACGTTTAATGGCGGAGACATCTGATTTTACTTCAGTGTTAAGCTGATTAGCGAATTGGCTGGTCATTTGGCGGTACATAGCATCGGCAATACCGATACTGTTGGTACTGTGTGCCAAACTCAACGACAACTGTTGATCGTGCATATCGCGATAAAATTCTGTTTCGTTACTCGAGAATAAACTCCCCTCTTCAAACACGGCGTTGGCATCGCGCATACTTTTGAGCATCATATGAATAAACATTGACTCAAACTGTTGCGCTACCTTACGAATCGCTTCGTCTTTATCCTCGGTATTTTTAATATTTTGCAAGCTGTTAAGATCGGTAAATACATCGGCTTTACCACTTAACAAAGCGCCGTCCATGTACTGTTTCGCTGAAGGCAGAGGGTTCATCAGATCACCACAATTTCCGCTTTCAATGCACCAGCTTGCTTAAGTGCTTCGAGTATCGCCATCAAGTCACCCGGCGCAGCACCCACTTCATTCACAGCACGCACAATATCATTTAGCGTGGGACCCGGACTAAACTCAAACATCGGCCCGCTCTCTTCCGTTACCTCAACCGAGCTATCGGGCACCACGACAGTATCACCATCACCAAAGGCATTCGGCTGACTGATGGTGACATCTTCTTTAACCGTAACAGTTAAAGAGCCGTGGGTGACCGCAACAGGAGAAACGCGTACATGCTCGCCAACCACAATGGTTCCAGTACGGGAATTAATGATAATTTTCGCTGCCGATTCGCCCGGCGTCACATCAATATTTTCAAGTAGTGCGAGATAGTCAACACGTTGTGCGGGGTTTTGAGGCGCCTGCACTGCGATGGAAGCGGCATCCATCGGCATGGCAATGTCTGGGCCGACCAAATCATTAATGCTATCGGCGACCCGTTTAGCCGTTGTGAAATCAGGCGTATGTAAATTCAATACAATGCGGTTGTTACCACCGAACGTGGTGGGTACAGCACGCTCCACCATGGCCCCGCCGGGTATGCGACCCACACTGGGAATATTAACGGTGACTTTCGAACCGTCCCGTCCTTCAGCACCAAATCCGCCAACAATAAGATTACCCTGGGCTATAGCATACACACGCCCATCAATACCTTTAAGTGGGGTTAACAACAGTACTCCCCCACGCAAACTTTTTGCGTTCGCGATGGATGAAACCGTGATATCTATTGCTTGACCTGGCTTACTAAACGGTGGTAACTCGGCATGAACAGCAACAGCCGCAACATTTTTAAGCTGGAAACGTGAACCCTCTGGTACCGTAATACCAAATTGTTTCAACATGCTCATAAACGATTGCGTAGTAAATGGCGTTTGGTTAGTTTGATCCCCTGTACCATCGAGCCCCACAACCAGACCGTACCCCACCAACTGGTTAATGCGCACGCCTTCCACCGAGGTAAGATCTTTAATGCGCTCAGCCCAACCCGGTTGAGTAACACTGCATGTTGTCAGTATTAACAAGCAAATCGATTTTTTAAGTAAACTAGAAAATACGCGCATTAGAATGGCCACAGAGGACTATTAAAGAATTTACCCAACCAACCCATATTCTGTGAATCAGAAAATTCACCAGTACCGGAGTATGCAATTCGAGCATTAGCTATTTTTGTAGAAATTACAGTGTTTTCCGGAGAAACATCATCCGGCCGTATCAAGCCACTCAAGCGAATGTATTCATCGCCACGATTAAGGGTTATCCATTTTTCACCGCGCACCAATAAAGTACCATTCGGGTAAACATCCACCACCGTAACAGAAATATTGCCAGTTAGCTGATTGCTTTGATCGGCGTCAGCCTCGCCTTTAAAATCGCGTTCCGATGCTAAATCAACGCCCAAGCCGACATTACCGAGGCCAGGCACCGTGCCAAACAATACTGGATCACCGGCTGCGCCGCCCATGACGATATCGTGATCTTTTTTAAGTTCCACATTAGAAGTCTTTTTCGAGGCGGTGCGCTCTTGCAAAATCACATTAATAATATCGCCAACTCGCGTTGCCTTGCGGTCGCCGAATAAGCCTAATGCAGTATTTTCGGCATACAGAGAACCATTTTGTGCGGTATCGGGAATTTCATGGGGTTGCATAACGGGCGCATAATAGGGGTCGTCTGGCAATGGGGGTTGCGAAATGCAACCAGCCAATGTTAACAGAGTAACAATACTCAGTATGCGCTGCGACGATTTTGTATAACCCATTAAATTCATGACTCAACCGATCTTAAAAATTATAAATTCTGAGTAACAAATTGCAGCATCTGATCTGCGGTTGAAACAATTTTGGAATTCATTTCATAAGCGCG
This sequence comes from Alteromonadaceae bacterium 2753L.S.0a.02, assembly GCA_007827375.1. Classification (NCBI taxonomy): domain Bacteria; kingdom Pseudomonadati; phylum Pseudomonadota; class Gammaproteobacteria; order Alteromonadales; family Alteromonadaceae; species Alteromonadaceae bacterium 2753L.S.0a.02. The sequence continues at coordinate 1,685,758 of VISH01000002.1, read as the reverse complement.
TTGGGTGGTAATCATATTCACCATTTCTTCCACAATATCTACATTGGAATTTTCAAGCATCCCTTGTTTTATCTGACCCAATCCATTTTCACCCGGCGTGCCGGTAATGGGGTTACCACTGGCCGCCGTTTCTAAAAACAAGTTGCCACCAATAGCCTGTAAGCCCGCAGGGTTCACAAAGTCGACTGTTTGAATATTACCGAGCACCTGGGGCGCTGGGGTTCCAGGCACAAATGCGCTCACAGTGCCATCAGTACCAATAGTGAGGCGGTCGGCGTTATCAGGGATTACAATTGCGGGTTGCAAGAGTAAACCGCTGGCATCGACTATTTCTCCCTGCGAGCTCAAGTGCATTTGTCCGGCTCGGGTATAACCAATGGTGCCATCGGGTTGTAGAATTTGAAAAAATCCTCGACCATCAATGGATATATCCAAGGGTTGATTGGTTACCTGTAAACTGCCGTAGCTAAATTGTTTTTGGGTTCCCACAACACGCACGCCGGTACCTAATTGCAGACCGGAGGGCAATTGAGTTTCTTCGGTATTTTGTGCACCGGGTTGCCGTTGAATTTGATATAGCAAGTCTTCAAAAACCGCTCTATCGCGCTTAAAACCCACTGTAGATGCGTTCGCCAGATTATTAGCCACCGTAGTGAGCTTGGTATCCTGCGCGGCCAGACCTGTTTTGCTAACGTATAGTGCTGCGTGCATTTGCCACCTCTTTACTTAATTTCTAACGCTATGCCTTAACCACCAGGCTGCAACAGCCGTGCCGAGGTTTCTGAATTTTCTTTTACCGTTTGCATAATTTTCACTTGCATCTCATATTGCCTTGCAAGGCTCATAACGCTCGTGAGTTCGTTAACTGCATTAACATTGCTGCCTTCAACAAAACCGGAAATAACACGCACATCTGCATCTGCAGGCACTTCATTTTGCTGATCAAAAGCCCGAATCAGACCATCGGTCCCGCGTTTTATACTGTCTAAAGGTGGATTAACCAATTTAATTCGGTCTGCCTGAACGGGAGCGTCGGCACCTTGCCCTAAAGGCATAATCGTAATTGAACCATCCCGAGCAATTTCCACTTTTTCTGCAGCTGGGATTGCAATCGGCCCGCCATTGCCCATAACCGGCAAGCCATTGCCGGTACGTAAGATCCCCACAGAATCAATAAATAATGATCCAGCTCGCGTATATGCCTCTGTACCATCAGGGCTCTGTACAGCGATAAAACCCTCCCCTTCGATGGCGATATCCAAATCCCTTCCGGTTTCTACCAAAGGTCCCTGACTAAAATCCGTGGCAGGGCTTTCTGACAAGGCATAGGCTCGGGTGGGCTGCCCATCGCCGTAATACACCGGCATACTGCGCGCCTGCTCGAAATCTGATTTAAAGCCTGTGGTGTTCACATTGGCCAAATTATTGGCGTGAACCGTTTGAGCCAGCATATTGTGTTTCGCGCCGGTCATTGCGACATACAAAGCTTTATCCATAGGACATCAACGCTCGTTTTTTTTGACGTAGTGGCAAGAGGTGTTAATAAATTGTCACCTCACTGAGTTAATAGAGGTTGAGCAATAAGAGTGCCAAATATTACTGCCACTTTGGCGTGACGCTGAACGCGCACTATTGATTTATCTCGATGACACGCTCCGAAATATTGCTTGAACTGCGCTATAGTTATATTTATTTAATCTTTGCAACACTCTGAGAAATATGAAAAAAAATCTTAAATCATTACTGCAAAAGGGTCGTTTTAATCTCTCGGCTTTAGCGCTTGCCATCGCTACCGCATATGCCCCCGCAAAGGCCGAGCCGATGCGTATTGTGGCCGGAGAAGACGGTGTTGCCGCTTATGCCAAAGGCGTATTAAAAATCGTATTAAGCAAACTGCCTGAGCGTTTCGAGTGGGATGAATCAACACCGAGTACCACAGAAGCCCGGATTACCCAAATGCTTATCGACAACAAACTCGATTTGGTGTGGTTAGCCACCACCAATGATTTTGAGGATCGACTGCACCCGATTCGGATTCCCCTCTACAAAGGCTTGTTCGGCTATCGTATTTTTATGATAAAACGCGGAACACAAAACCGCTTTGAGGGCATTCAAAACCTGCAGGATATCACCCGACTTTCCATTGGCCAGGGCCGTCTGTGGGCTGATACCGATATCATGGAGGCCAATGGCATTGACGTTGTGAAAGTTACCAAATACGAGAGTCTCTTTTATATGCTGGATGGCGATCGATTTGATGCCTTTCCGCGTGGAGTTCACGAACCCTGGTATGAAATGGCGCGCTATCCGGATCTAGAATTAACCGTAGAAAAAAACATTATGATGTCGTATCCCAATGCGTTCTATTTCTTTGTTAATAAAGATAATACGGCGCTGGCAGAAAAAATTGAGCGCGGTTTTCGAATCGCTATAGAGGATGGTAGTTTCGATGAATATTTCTTTAACGATCCTACGGTAACCAATGTTTTGAAAAATGCCAATCTGGCAAGCCGAAAAGTCATTAAATTACGCAATCCCTTGCTGCCACCAAAGACACCCCTGGAAGATAAAGCGCTTTGGTTCGATCCTTCTACCTTGTGAAAAGAACGCCTTACGTCGGACGCTAAAGCGTTTTCTTTTTGCGTCAGCACATCAGCATCCGGCGCTATTCATTACCTGAGATTGATAATTGTCTGAGTTACCTGATCGGCAGTTTCTATTGTCTTTGCCGAGGCTTGGAAGTTACGCTGCGCGATGATCAAGTTTACCAGCTGCTCAGATAGATCCACATTAGACTCTTCCAGGGCGCCGGATTGCACCGCGCCTAAGGCGCCGCTCTGTGGCGTACCCACATTAGGTGGTCCAGATTCAAAATTTTCGGCCCACATGGTATTACCCACGGGTTGTAAACCTTGCTGGTTAGTAAAATCGGCGAGTGCAATCTGACCCAAAGCCTGCGACTCCCCATTAGTATAACGCGCAAAGATAATTCCATTTTCATCGATAGCGAGCCCCGATAGGCGGCCGGTTGCATAACCGTTTTGGTCTACATCATTCACTGAAAATTCCGAACCAAACTGCGTGGTACCAGCAAGGTCGATAACAAAGTTCGATGAGGTCGGAGGCTCGGGAATGAGCGTGGTGCCTCCTGCCAGAACATTCTGGGGTTGCATCGCGCCGGTAGGGTTACCATTTGCATCCATAACAACCCAATTCGAAATAAGCATATCATCGGTGATCAGTTCATTAAGCGAACCATCTTCATTGAAATACACATTGAAGTTGGCACGTGTTGGTTCGCTGTTTGCCGGAGGTGGTAGCGAAGTATCAGGATCGCCAACGTCACGCCCGTCGATTTGCACGTACATCACCCAATGATTTGGTGATGTCATGGCGTCATCCGGGTCATAGCGCTGTTTTACGAAAAATTGGGTCATCACATGTGATTCACCCAAACTGTCGTAAATACTCATGGACGTTGCACTGTTGTAGGTAGCCTGGTCGGTAGGATCGAAATCGTTGATAACAACGTCGGTAAATTCCGGATCATTTGGGTCAGTAGAAAACGGTTGGAATATGCCAATCGCATCGGGCACTGCATTATCCATAACATAACCTTCGTCGAGGGTGATATCGATCGCACCGCCCACCACAATTGAATTATTGGCAGCATCGTAGTTACCTACCGCAACGGGAGCGACCTGCAGGGTTTGCGCTGGCGCATCAGGATCACCCAACACCGTTAAAGAATCTCCACCATCAACGCTGTTTATACTTATACGGAGATCATCACCCACCGCAGAATTTAATACGAGAGAGGTACCGGTCGGATCTAATGTTGCGGTAATACCCGGCAGGGTGGAATTACTCAGGCCGTTAATCTCTGTTTCTAATGCCCCCAGTGAATCACCACTTAATTGCACGTTATTCAGTGTAACGGTTAAATTACCAGCGGAGCTGTTAAATCCGGAAAGCGTTACTTCCGTTTCAGCGGTTGCGGAAACACCTTGTATCGCGTTCATTTCTGAAGCGGTTTGTGCAGCAGTGGCTCCCTGGAGACTGGTGTAAGTCACCACGTCACCGTCTGGATCAATAAAATCTATGCTCTGTTGCGGGTAGCCGTTATCCACCGCAGCAATCCCCCCTACCGAAGCGGGAGCCGGGTTCAAACCAATTTGACCTACATTGGCGGTTTGGTTGCTAATTTGAATTTGGGAGTTTTCACCACCGCGTAATGCGGTTATTTCCAACCCATAATTACCGCCACCATAGTCCACCGCATTGGCGACAACATCAATTGCAGTCTGCGGTAGCGTAGGAGAGAAAATTTGTGCGTTAATCACGCCAGCCAAAGTTCTCAAGTCGTTAAACGTGTTTACGGTTGCCGGAACACCAGAACCGATATCCAAACTCACGCTTACCGTGCCGTTATTTCCCGTGGCAGCGCCGGAAAGTTGCACATCAAAATCCATTGGCGTGGTCGAAAAATTATTTCCCAACGGCAGTGTAAAGGTATTTCCGGTAAGCGTGGTCGTTGTGGCATCCTGCAAGCCTGCCTGAGTCACCCCCACAGCGTTACCTTCGGTGGTAAATTCTCGCCCGGTGGTTTGCAGAACCGGTTCAGATGAATCAAGATTAAGAATAGATTCTACCAAGGTTGTTTGACGCGGACTTAGGTTGCTGGTTTGAATCTGTATATCACCAGTAATTCCACCAATATTTCCCGCAGAATCTGCCTGAAAGCCCTGTAAACGTGCGCCAAGGTTATTGGTAATAAAGCCGGCTTCATCCAAACCAAAGGTTCCTGCACGGGTATACAATAATTCTCCGTTGTCACTCAACTGAAAAAACCCGTTGCCGTTAATGGCCAGATCAAGTTCATTTTCAGTGAAAGTAATATTTCCCTGTGAGAAAGTCTGCGCAACATCCTGTACCTGTACGCCGCTACCGATAGCGTTAGATCCAGCCCCCAGAACGGAGGTAGCGTACACATCACCAAATTCTGCCCGTGACGATTTAAAACCCGTTGTGGAGGCATTAGCGATATTGTTACCAGTGACGGTAAGATCAGTGGAAGCGGCGCGAATACCGCTTAATGCAGTGTTGAAAGGCATAACTTTCTCCTGTTACATCTTTGGGTCGCCGAATATCTGATTTCAGACTTCGGCGCATTCGGGCAGGCTCGCGTTACAAGAGTGTCACAGCTAGCGAGCAGCCCTCTTTTGGTTTTTTAACTAAAAACTTATTCGTTAAATTGTTTTACCGCTGCGATATCGACGGCACCGATACCCGCTAGATTCAACACCAGGCTGCCATTCGCAGCCACGGTGACACTATTCACATTGGCGCTGAGCGCGGTATCCAGTTCAGTATTTTCACCATCGATGTCGGTGGTGACTTCAAAGCGATATAAACCAGGCGGCAAGCCATCTTCGTGGCCACTTTGCCAATCTAGCAATTCACCGTTAACTTCTGCATGCATGCCGTCCCATCGAACAACCAATTCACCCGCCGGCTGCGCGCCCAGTGATATTTGCTCTACCAGAGAACCCGACTCACTATAAATATTCATCTGCACGTCATCGGTACTGTGCGGTACCTCAACACTTGCAGTGACTACATCGTTTAGCTCCAAGCGCGTTCGATCAGTCGGTACGGTTACCGAACGTCCCACGAGGGTGGATGCCTGCAAGGCCTGGTTCGCCATAAAATTGTTAGTGAAACTGCTGAAGTTATTGTTGAGCTTATCGAGACTTTCCACCGAGCTGAACTGCGCCAATTGCGCGATAAACTCGGTATTTTCCTGCGGGCTCAGCGGGTCTTGATTTTCAAGTTGGGTAATCATGAGTTCTAAAAAAGCGCTCTGCCCCAGCTCGTTGTCCTTCGTCTCTTCCTTGGTTTTGGTGGCAATGGAAAGGTCGCTCAGTAAGCTGTTGTTAATGGCGTTAATATCAGTCATGGTTTTAGCTCCCGATCTCCTTTATTGCCCCAGCGTCAACACACGCTGAACCATCTGCTTGGCACTGTTCATCACTTCAACGTTAACCTGGAAAGAACGCGATGCTGAGATCATATTTGTCATTTCCTCAACGATATTCACATTGGGGTAATAGACATAACCCTCCTCATCGGCATTCGGGCTATTGGGTTCGTAGCGCGCCTGCAACGGTGCGGCACTTTCAACAATACCGGCCACTCGCACGCCCACGGCACTCTGGTCATCACTGATTACACCGCTTTCACCAGCCATCATCGCCGCTTGCACGCTGGCAAAAACCGGATGCCGGCCACGATAGGTGTGCGCGCTGCTCGAACTCGCAGTTTCCGCATTGGCAATATTACTGGCAGTGGTATTTAATCGCATGCTCTGGGCATTCATACCCGATCCCGCGACATTAAAGATGTTTGATAAACTCATGGCTCAAGCACCTCACTCGCCTTTAATGGCTTTGGTTAAGCCCTTAAATTTGCTATTTAAAAATGTAAAACTCGCCTGAAACTCCAAATTATTTTTCATAAATTCAGCGTGTTCCACTTGTTCTTCGACGGTATTGCCATCAATAGATGGTTGATTGGGGACACGATAAAGTGTCTGGCTACCGCCGATCATCCCCTCGGACAACTGCATGTGATTGCCACGCGTTACCGCCATCGCAATATCACCCTGAGAATGAGTGAGCTGTTGCGACAAGGCCTGTTTAAAATCGATATCTTTCGCCTTAAACCCGGGAGTATCAGCATTTGCAAGATTACTGGCCAAAACACCGGCGCGTTCGGCCCGCAGGCGCATTGCTGACTCATGGATACCCAGTGCTTTTTCAAAAGTAATTGCCATTGCGTTAATTTCCGCTTTAAAAATATACTTACAGCGAAAAATTGCAACGCCTGTGCCAACTACAAATTCGACGATTAACTTCTTGTTTTATATGTATTTATTTAATTACAATAAAGACAAAATAGGCATTGAGCGGCAAAAGCGGCAAAGACTTTCCGCGGCGGAAGTCCTGGAGGGAGAAAGAGGAATATGGCGGCGCAGCGCAATGACTCAGCGCGCGCGGTAAACGACTCCGGGGCTACAATGCAACATTTCGAAGAGATCGTTCATACCCGAGAGACTTTCAGACGACCCGAGAAACAGGTAGCCACCAGGCTTCATGGCACCGTGAATGCGCTTAAGAATATCGCGCTTCAGATCAGACGAAAAATAAATTAGTACGTTGCGACAAAATACGACATCAAATCGACCCAACAGCAAATAGGAATCCTGCAAATTCATCGGTTTGAAGGTAATGCGTTCTTTAATTGTATGCTTCACCCGCCAGGTATCTGCGTCGCTTTGGTCAAAGAAATTTTTCAAGCGCAAATCTGATAAACCACGAGCGATAGAAAGTCGGTCGTACTCACCTTTTCGAGCACTGTCCAGTATCTTGCTGGAAAGGTCCGTTGCCACAATTTCCACCGGCAAAGCATTCAACCCCAATTGCGCGCGTATAAATTCTTCAACAATCATGCTGATCGAATAGGGCTCCTGGCCCGATGAACATGCGGCGGACCAAATTCGTATGCGGTTATTGGCGCTTTTATTGACTAGATCCGGCAACAACGAATTGCGCAGATATTCGAAGGGGTATAAATCACGAAACCAGAAAGTTTCGTTGGTGGTCATAGCATCGACCACTTTTTGGCGCAGTTCCCTATTGGATGGTAAGCGAATTTGCGCGGTAAGTTCGCCCAATGTTTGGCAATGGTAGTCTATAAGAATGCGCCGAATACGGGTAGCTACCAAGTATTGTTTATTATGCCCTAAATCAATACCAGCCACCTGCTGTAAAAAATCGCGAAATTCTGTGAATTCCCGGGCATCGAGTTGTACGCGACCATGCTGAAGAGGATTTGTGTTGCCACTCATAGTTACAGGCTCAGCGCAATTTGAGAGGTACCACGACAATATTATTCTGCAACGATTTCGCCTTCGCCAGTAAGTTGATCTATACGAATATTCACACGTTTCGCCAGTTCATCGGGGTGAAATTTTGCAAGAAAATCATCGGCTCCCACTTTCTTCACCATGGCCTCGTTGAAAACGCCACTTAAGGAGGTGTGTAATATCACATGCATGTTTTTTAACTGATTGTTTGCCCGAACCTCTGCAGTAAAGGTGTACCCATCCATTTCCGGCATTTCAATATCCGAAATGATAAGCAAGAGTTCGTGATACGGATCTTTTCCTTCTGAAAGCAATTCTTCCAGATAATTGAGTGCTTCCCTACCATCTTTTTTAAGCGTCGTTTTACAACCCAGGGATTGCATAACCTTTTGAATTTGTTTGCGTGCGATGGTTGAGTCATCAACGATCAAAACATGTTTACAAACCACCGTGTCACGCTGAGCATCTTCGATAACCTCAGCACTCACCTCAGAGGGAAGCGGAGAAACCTCGGCAAGTATTTTTTCGACGTCGATTATTTCAACCAATTTACCTTCGACTTCGGTGACCGCAGTCAGATAATTCTCTCTTCCAGCGCCTTTGGGTGGTGGGTGTATGTCACCCCAGTTCATATTAACAATACGCTCAACTCCACGGACTAAGAAGCCCTGAGTTGATCGGTTGTATTCCGTGATGATAACGAAACAATTTTCAATATTATCAAGTGGCCGATGCCCGGTAGCCTGCCGCAAATCCATAATCGGAATAGTGCCACCGCGTATGTGCGCGACCCCGCGCACAACGGGATTACGTTTGGGGATTTCGCTTAGAGGCGGGCATTGTAAAACTTCTTTCACTTTAAAAACGTTAATGCCGTAAAGCTGCGCGCCACCTAAATTAAATAACAACAGCTCCAAGCGGTTTTGCCCCACCAATTGGGTACGTTGGTTAACGCTGTCTAATACCCCAGCCATAAAAGGCCCTCTTAACAATTGCGTTTTTAACTTCTTGCCTGGCAGACGGCACAGGCTTTGCTAAATTTTAGTTACGGAACAAACTTTTCAGTTGTGAAGGCAGAAAAGTGCCAAATATTTGTCACGCACTTTGTGATACTGCGGTTCAAGCGGTGTTAATACTACTTACAGCATAGGACAAGAATCGAAATGCGACGTTTTTTTTTATTGCGGCTACACCTAAAGCGCCTGCTTCGAAACAACCTCAGTGGGCGGCTCTTTTTGAGTGGCTTCGCTTTGGCGGTATGCCACATTCCAACAGCCCTGGCGAACAGTAATTATATTGATATCAACGACCTGAGTGCGAAAGTGCAAGCCTTTGTCGAGCAGCAAATGCTACCGGCCTACCCGCATCTGAAACTGGGCGAAACGCTGCTTGTGGTTCCCGGGAATCTCGATTCGCGCCTTCGCCTGGGCGCTTGTGACAGTCCTTTGACGTTTAAGCTGAATACCTCCGGCCATGGCAACGCCAATCTCACTGTAAAAACCAGCTGCCAGGGTGGTCCTCGCTGGAGTATTTATGTCCCCGTGAAAATAGAAACCTACGAAGCGGTTCTCACCGTTAACAAAAACATTGCGCGTGGCGAGCTGATCAATGAAGAAGATCTTACGCCAATTAATATGAACACCGCATCACTCGGCAATGGCTATGTGCGCGATGCAACCCGCCTGGTGGGACTCGAAGCCAAGCGCCAGTTGCGTTCCGGCGAGGTGGTAAAGCTCAATCAGTTGAAGCAGCCTGATTTGATCTCCAAGGGGGATACTGTGGTGCTTAGGGCACGTACCCGCGTTCTGTCTGTAGTAACTGAAGGCACAGCGCTGGCAAATGGTCACCTGGGAGAACAGATTAAAGTTCGTAACGATCGCTCAAATCGGGTTGTTGACGGCCTGGTGATGGGCCCGGGTGAAGTTCAGGTGGCTTCTTGGTAAAAAACACTAAAGTTTCTGGAAATGCGGCCGAAAGCCAGTGTACAGTGGTGGTAAATCGTTCAATCACGAATGCTTCCACCCAACGAATGTGTGGATATTACAATGGTTATTGATCCTGGCAACAATCTGAACTCAACCAATGCGGCTGCTTCCGGCTCGGCAAAGTCTCGCTTGGCCACGACGCAAAAAACCGCTGTGCCTCCCAGTGAATCGGATTCCAGCTCTGCGCCTGATAGCGTTTCACTGAGCCAGAAAGGCCAAACTCTGGCTAAATTGGCGTCAGAACTTTCCGGAGATGCAGAAATCAACCACGACAAAGTCGCTCAGGTACGCGCCGCATTGGCAAATGGCAGTTATCAGGTGGATGCACAGGCCATCGCCGATAGCATGCTTGAGCAAGACGGTTCCTTCAAGTAAACCCCACCTCCCTGCCCCGGCAAATGCTGCCGGGCACATTAATTGCGTTGTTCCCATAGAATTTGCTGTAAAACAGCATAGCGACAATATTTCGTCGCGCAGCCACGAAACAACTATTCTTTAGTTAGCAACACCCAGTGGAAACACTTTGATTGTGCGCTACGGCCACAGAGATAAACGCTATGATCAATCCGCAACAACTGCAGGCTCAACTGCAAAGTGATATCGCCGCCTGCGAAACTCTGCTCGATTTACTCGCCGCGGAACGGGAAGCTTTGACCAACAGGGAGTTCGAGACTCTCGATGCGATAATCGAACAGAAAACCGAGAAACTCACTGTGCTGGAACAAAGCGCTATACTCCGTAGCCAATGGCTACAGAATTTTGCGCAAAAACAAGCCTTGAGTATTTCCGAGCAAAAAAACCTCTGGGAAACGGTGATGAAAGACACCACACCCAATTTAAAACCCACCTGGGAGAAGCTCAAAACTTTGCAGCATAAGTGCAAGGAAGAGAATGAAATCAACGGTAAAATTTTAGCGAAAAATCAGAAAACCTTTTCGCGTCTGCTCGACATTGTTCGCGGACAGACCGCTGCGCCCAATCTCTATTCAGCCAACGGTAAATCAACAACCAGCGGCTATTCGCACAAGGTGGGAGAAGCCTAAGGAGCTGCTGTTAGCAGCTAGCCGATTGACCTCACCCACGATATATGACGTATAGCTTTACCAGATGCGCACTCGCTCCTCCGGCGGCAGGTAGTGGCGGTCTCCGGCGGCAACATTAAACGCATCGTAGAACGCATCCACATTCTGAACGACTCCTTCCACACGATAGCGCGAGGGCGAATGCGGATCGGTTTTTATCTGATCTCGCAGGGCTTCATCGCGATATTTACCCAAAAATGCCTGAGCAGCCCCCAAAAAGAAACGTTGATCCCCCGTCAATCCATCTATGACGGGAGCCTGCTTTCCATGTAACGACTTTTTGTAAGCTTTGTAAGCGATGGAAACACCCGCCAAATCGCCAATATTTTCTCCTTGAGTCAACTCACCGTTTACATGCAGTCCCGGGAGAGGTTCAAACGCATTGTATTGGGCGATGAGTTTACCAGTGAGCTTTTCAAACGCAGCTCGATCTTCGTCGGTCCACCAATTTTCTAATTTACCATCACCGTTAAATTTAGAGCCTTGGTCGTCAAAACCATGGCCTAATTCATGGCCAATCACCATACCTATTGCGCCATAGTTAACAGCATCGTCGGCAGTCATGTTGAAAAACGGCGGCTGTAGTATCGCCGCTGGGAAGTTGATGGTGTTTTGAATGGGGTGGTAGTAGGCATTGACCACTTGTGGAGTCATGCCCCATTCGCGGCGGTCGGCAGGTCGACCCAACTTTTGGAGCTCATAATCATGGTTCCAACGGGTTGCGTTGGCAACGTTTTGCAGGAGTGAATCGTTAATCGAGACGGTGTCGTAACTTTTCCAGGTATCGGGATAACCCACTTTGGGAAGAAAATTGGCCAGTTTCTGCAAGGCTTTTTGCTTGGTTGCATCGCTCATCCAGTCGATTTCACGAATAGATTCGCCATAGGACGCCACCAGATTATCCACCAGCGTCATCATGCGGGCTTTGTATTCCGGTGGAAAATGCTCTTTTACGTATATCTGTCCAACCAGCTCACCCAGGCTGGCATTAACCAAAGACACCCCGCGCTGCCAGCGAGGTAGCGGTTGCTCCTGCCCGCGTAAAGTTTTGTTGTAAAACTCAAATTGAATTGCGTAGATATCTTCACTGAGCAAGGTCGCAGAATCGGCCAGCATTCTCAGCTTAAAATAATCTCGCCACAAAGCCACCGGAGTATTTTCGATAATGCCGTTCAGAGCTTGAAAATATTCGGGCTGAGCTGCGCTAACGTTTGGTTGAGACTCTATCGCAGCTTCAGATACATACGCCGGCCAATTGAAATCAGCCATTAGTGTATTGAGTTTGGTGAGATCATACTTGTTGTCCCAGCGGTCGTATTGACGATTTTCCACCGGGTTGCGTTGGAACTTAGCCAGTTGCTTTTCCAGACCATAAACCGCTTCGGCCGTCGCTTGTGGTTCTGGATTACCCAAAACCTCGAACATGGCCGCGGCATAGGCTTTGTAGGCAGCAATATAGCTCAGGCCTTTTTCAGAATCGTCGTAATAGTAGTCCCGATTGGGCAAGCCTAAACCATCCTGTACCAGGAACACCTGGTAACGTGTGGGATCTTTAAAATCTTCAATTACGCCCAGTGAAAACGGAGCAGTAACCTCGAGATGTGTGGTTTCTCCCATATAGGCAGCAATATCTGCGTGGCTGCTTATCGATTCAATACGCTTTAGATATTTTTCCAACGGCTGAATCCCCAACTCATTAAGGGTAGCGACATCCATAAAGCTTGCATACAGGCCACCGACTTTCTGATCAGGAGACCCGACCTTGGCGCTGCTGTTGTCTGCAGCCTGTTCAATAATCACTCTAACTTCTTCATCAACCTTGTCTCGCAGCGTATCGAAATTTCCAATGCGCACTTTGTCCGCGGGAATTTCAGTATTTTTAAGCCAGGTACCATTGGCGTAAAGATAAAAGTCATCCTGCGGCCGAATACTGGTGTCCATTTTTGAAAGATCAATGCCTGAATTATTGGTCAACGGGGCGGACTCTTTAGTGCCACACGCCGACAACATGGTTAAACAGGCGAGAACTAGCAATTTTTTCATGTGTGCTCCTGAAGCTGGATTGAGGCCCGGACTATGGTAACTTGCTGAACGATAGCGGTCGGTGACATATTCACACATAGCCACTATTGCACCGTCTGTTTCCGGGTTGATGGCGACCAGAGCCGCCATCAGAGGTCTCACAAAGACTTTATTCGACCATTGATTTTGTAATTGACCAAGAGGTTTTGGTATAGTTTCGCGGCCTTCCGGTACGTCCCCATCGATTAACAGGATAAATCCCGCGCCTCCTAAGCGCGAGCTCCAGGTTCGAGTCCTGGTGGGGACGCCATTTCAGAAAGTCCCAGCCCGCCAATCTCAGCTCTCGAGTGCATCACTACAGCGCTTTTTTATATAATCCCAACTCGGTTTCTTAAAAGAGCACAAAGCTATGCAAGCGTTTCGCGTCGGTTGGCAGGCCTTCTGGTTGACGCTACTACTATGCGGTACAACCGGATGTGCTAGCGTAGATTACCATCAGACCAAATCCGAAAGCTTCGCCCTTACCAATACCTCTGAAACACCCTTGGGTAAGGAAGCGACACACCTGCTTGAGCGTCAGCCCCCGGACCAGTCGGGTTTCATTCCGCTTCTGGACGGTGTACAGGCATTGGCTTACCGACTCGCTCTCATCGAATCCGCGACGCGCAGTATCGATATTCAATACTATCTAATTAAGAACGACCCCATCGGAAGAATTTTTACGGCGGCCATTTACAAGGCAGCGGAACGCGGCGTTCGGATTCGTATTAATCTCGATGATATTTTTACCCAAGGCTATGACGAAGCATTGCTTGCACTAAACGCACATCCGAATATTGAAATTCGACTTTTTAACCCGTGGAGTGCTCGCAAATTTCGACTGGGCAACGTGTTTAGTTTTGCGCAACTGAATCGCAGATTGCACAACAAATCGCTTACAGCCGACAACCAGTTCACCATCATTGGGGGACGAAATATCGCAGGAGAATATTTCGCCGCACGACAGGATTTGAACTTCATGGATGCCGATGTACTCGCCACCGGGCCACTCGTGCACGAGGTTTCAACTATGTTTGATGCCTATTGGAACAACCCCTTATCTGTACCTGTAAACCAACTCGCAAAATCAAAAAAAGAACCGAAACAGGTGGTTGACGCTCTGCTGTTGGCAGCACAACGAGATACTAATAATTTCTCAGGCACGCCCTATGAAAAAGCCGTGATAGACGATATAGAACTTCTTGTGAATGAGACAGACAGCCTTTTCGTATGGGCGCCCTACCAGTTCATTTACGACGCTCCAGAAAAAGCCTTCGCAAAAGCATCTCCCGATACCAAAACTATCGTGGCGCCAATACTCGACATTCTCGGCGAAGCAAAACAAGAGTTAGTTATTGTATCCCCCTATTTTGTACCATTAAAAAGTGGTGTAAAGGAAATTGGATCGCTAATCGATGCCGGCGTGCAAGTTAAAATTATTACCAATTCACTGGCCTCCAATAATCATACACTGGTGCATGCGGGCTATACCCACTACCGCAAAGATGTTTTAAAAACGGGTGCAAAACTTTATGAAACCCATTATAAAGCTCCGGTTAGCGGCAGTGAGCGCATTTATCTCGAAAACGCAGGAGCCACGCTTCATACCAAAGCTTTCTTTGTGGATGGCAAATTGGTTTTTGTGGGAAGTTTTAATTTTGACCCCCGCTCGGCAAACCTAAACACAGAAATGGGGGTGGTGATTTACTCTGAATTACTCGCAACGAAACACCTTGAAAACCTGCAGCAAAAACTCGACGAATATACCTACGAGGTCGTTTTGAACAACGAGAAAAAAGTTCGCTGGATAGATCGCAGCAACGCCACTGTGCAGCAGTTTAGTAAAGAGCCGGACACCGGCTTCTGGCGGCGCGCAGTTTGTCGTTTTCTAAGTATCCTGCCAATTCGCTCGCAGTTGTAAACAATGAATCTATTACTTCTCGAAGAACAGCAACTGCAAAGCGATAACTGTGCGATGCTTAGCGAACGCCAGCAAAACCATGTACAAAACGTGCTCCGTGCAGAAGACGGTACTCAACTCAAAGTTGGTCTACTGAATGGTTCCGTGGGAACGGCATTACTCCACAGACAAGCTACGCACACAAGCCTTCGTCAAGTCTCGTTCGCTTACAGTGCGCCACCGCAACTACCTGTCACGGTAATACTGGCACTGCCCCGGCCACAAATGATCAAACGTATTCTCCAAACCATCGCCTGCATGGGGGTAAGAAAACTGGTGTTCATTCAAACCGGTAAAGTTGAAAAAAGTTTTTGGCAATCCCCTTCTGTCACTGATTCAGCCATTCGGGAGCAATTAATTTTAGGCTTGGAACAAGCTGGTGCCACACAGCTTCCCGTCATTGAAAAGCACACTCGTTTGCGCCCTTTTGTGGAAGACATCCTCCCATCAATGCTTCAAAATACAACAGCGCTTGTGGCGCACCCCGGTAATTACCCTGGCTGCCCGCAACTTGGTAGCGATGCCCCAGCGCTGGTTGCCATTGGGCCGGAAGGTGGCTTTACGGAGAATGAAGTGGATTGGTTCCACCGCGCAGGTTTTAAGCCCTTTCAGCTCGGACAACGCATATTAAAAGTGGAAACAGCCGTGCCTGTGATACTGGCCCGCTTGTATAATTGAGAGATTCAAGAGCGACTCATTTGCAAAAGACAGCCAATTTAAATCACTATTCAGATTAAATGGCTACTCCGTATAAAAGCTACGCAGATTCAATCACCTTACGTTCAAGCATAAGTTCGAAAGTATTGGGCGTTACCGGGCGGCTGGCCAAATAACCCTGATAGTACAAACAACCGTACTGCGAAATAAGTTCAAGCTGATCTTTTGTTTCTACACCTTCGGCAACCACTTCCAGACCCAGCATATTTCCCATGGCACTGATGGTTTCCACCAGCACGCGGTCGTTGCGGTCAACGGTGATATCACGCACAAAACTCTGATCGATTTTTAGAATGGCGACCGGCAATTTTTTCAGGTAACTAATCGAAGAATATCCGGTACCGAAATCGTCCAGCGCAAAATTAATACCCTGTTGTTGCAGGGTCGTCATGGTGGAAATGGTTTCCTCAAGGTTGTGAATTACTATGCCCTCGGTAATTTCCATTTCCAGCATTTCGGCCGCGAATTCGGTTTCCCGAAGAACCCGAGTAACATCATCGACAAATTGTGACGAGCGGAACTGGCGTGGGCTGATGTTTACCCCCAGGCGCATGTTTTTAGTCCACAGCCCCATACGCTGCCACTCTTTAACCTGCTGTAGGGAACGCTCGATAACCCACATGCCGACTTCAACAATTAAACCAGAGGTTTCCAACACCGGGATGAATTCACCTGGCGACACCATACCCCGCTCTGGGTGGTTCCATCGTAACAAGGCTTCCGCACCTACAATCTCACCAGTTTTCACATGCACTCTGGGTTGAAAATGCAAACTGAACGAATTTAATTCCAGAGCACGGTGTAAATCACCTTCCATCACCAATACATTTCGGGCTTTATCTGCCATGTATTTGTTGAAGAATTGTATCGCATCTCGACCCTGCTCTTTAACCTGATACATCGCTGTATCGGCGAAGCGCAATAACTCGTGTACACCCGCTTCTTCATCCGGGTATATCACGATGCCTACGCTGCAGGTTACGTGCAGTTCGAGATCGTGATAGAAATGGGGTTCTGAAACGTAAGCCCGAATACGCTCGCCTATTTCCTCGGCTTTCAAGATTGCATTGGAAATATCTTCACCCAAATTGGTTAACACCACAACAAATTCATCACCGCCCAGGCGAACCACAACGTCACTCTCGGAGGCAATGGCCATGAGTCGCTGCGCAACATGTTTAAGCACACCATCTCCTGCGGGGTGCCCCAAGGAGTCGTTAATGTATTTGAATTGATCGAGATCGATGAACAACAAAGCACCGAAAAAATTTTGTTTGTCTGATTTACGTACTTCTTCTTCAAGTCGTTCCACCAGATAACTTCGATTGGGCAAATCGGTGAGCGCATCGTGGTAAGCCATGTGCTCCATTTGCGCCTGGGCTTTTTTCAACTCGGTAATATCGGAAGATACAACCAGCGCAACAACTTCGTCGTAAAATTCCATTGGCATTACGTGAGTGTGCATACTGTGCTCTTCACCGGTGGCATTGAGCCATTTCTCTTCCCAGATTTGCGCGCTGATACGGGATTTGATGACTTCGTTGTCGAGCGTGATAACCTCGTTTGGGTCGGTGACAAAGAACTCAGCAAAATCGCTGATATGAGAACCACGCATACCTTCGGGGGTGGTTTCAAGAAAGTCAGAGAGCGCTTTATTGGCAAATATATAATGGCCATCTTTATTTCGTGCACCCACCCACACTGGCAGACTATCGATAATCTGTCGCACATGCTCTTCACTTTTTCGAAGCACCACTTCAACAGCGCGACGCTTCGCCAGTGCCAGGTCGACGGCATCGAGCAGTTGGTTACCACTGTTTACCAACTGCTTTAATTCATCATCGCGATCATGACCCGCCAGGCTTAAGCGTTGTTCACCGGGGCTACCAGGATTTATTTGTTTTATTTGGCTGGCAATGCGTATTAACGGTTTGGTTAACAAAAAATGGAACGCAAAAAACAGGAACAACACCAGAAAGAAGCTGCGTATTAAGCCAATACTGATAACAACCGCTGAATGCTCATAAAAAGAACTTAGTGCGGCATCCATATCCACCACAAAATTAATCAGACCGTGGTCGTCCTGACCTGGGATATAAAGCGGTGCGCTATGTACCCTAAGGTGTTGGGTGATCTGTTTTGTTAGCCATAATGTGTTCGATTTCGCGGGGATACGGCGCGATTCGGCAATTTCGTTGCCCAACTCGTCTTCGATGGTTACCGCAATAATAAAATCAAAACCCATCAGGCCTTCGGCCACTTCGTTGGCCAACATGTTATCAAGGGTATGAATGGCACGAGCGGCTGGTGGTGTGGATACGTCCGTGGCCAGAGCAATGAGGTTGTTCACCTCATCAGATTGCGCATGAAAATCGATGTAAATTTGCACGGCACTCATGAGTGTGCCGACCAGCAAGGCCACGATTACACCAACTTTGGCTAGGCGAAATGAGATACCTTGAAAAAAGCCTTGCACTTTATACCTTTGTTCTGCCGATGGAGCATTCACTGGCGTAAGCAATTGCTCGTTTTATGGGCTTTAACCAGCCCTAACTTTGTTATTGATACCTTGGCCGATGAGGAAACATCAGCCCCTGCGCCACCCGTTTCGCCAAGCAATAAGCGATGCCTTAAGCTTAGCTGGATTTAGCCAATCTGACACGTTTAAAAGCATTTCTTATAACGCTCAGTTTACATTCAACGCGTTTATAAACTGAACAGTTTGGCTGCTGTCTTGGGTTGTACCCAGTGTCGACCAGTCCGGCATTCCTTCGGGCTCCGGTTTTGGCGTACTGCGGTCAAGCTGCAAATCGCAGAAGTTAAAGAGATTGTTATCCGCTAACTGCGAGGGTGAGACCCGTTGCAGGGCGGCGAAAATCGTTTCAACCCTCCCGGGAAACTGTTTATCCCAAGCTCTCAACATTTCTTTGATCACCTGGCGTTGAAGATTTTCCTGGGAGCCGCAGAGATTACAAGGAATGATAGGAAATTGCTTGGCCTCGGCAAATTCGCCTAAATCATCTTCTGTACAATAAGCCAGCGGTCGGATGATGATGTTACGCTTATCGTCCGCCAAGAGTTTGGGGGGCATGGCTTTCAAGCGCCCTGCATAAAACAGGTTTAAAAACAGTGTTTCGACGATATCATCGCGGTGATGACCTAAAGCAATCTTGCTGGCATTGATACTCTCGGCAAAACCATAGAGCGTGCCCCTGCGTAAACGGGAACATAGCCCACAGGTGGTTTTGCCCTCAGGTACCACAGATTTCACCACGCTATAAGTATCGCGCTCGACAATATGGTATTCAATTCCAAGGCTATCAAGATATTCAGGCAATACATGCTCGGGGAAGCCCGGCTGTTTCTGATCCAGGTTGACCGCAACCAACTCAAAGTTTACCGGCGCGGAGCGCTGCAAGCTTATAAGGATGTCCAGCATGCCATAGGAATCTTTGCCTCCCGAAAGACAGACCATAACGCGATCGCCCTCCTCGATCATGTTGTAATCGGCAATCGCACGCCCTACATGACGACGTAAGCGTTTCTGTAATTTATTAAATTCAAGACGACTTTTACGATCTGATTGATGCACGCTTACTCCACTACGAACGACTTCTTAAAAAACTGTGTTTAACACTTGCAGCTAAAATTGCGACAAACCAATAAAGGCACCTAACCCTCCATTGCCGCTCGCCGCAAAAGCCCGCTATTGTACGGTTTTTGGACACAACAGTGAATGTTGTTGGGCGCTTATTTGCCGGGGGCGGCAGCGCAACTTCAACGGCTGGGCAAAGCTTTGCCGCTGAACTCGCGTCCGCCCCATAGCTTACGGCCGGCAGAAAACAGGCACAGGGTTTGCAAATTCACGGGCGTATCCGTTGTTTACTGTAAAAGGGGATTGTAAACACCCATGTTGAATTTGAGTCGTAACCAAGAAAAACCACAACTCGCGGTCAAAAGTGATTGGAAACTTTGGGAAGCAGACCTGTTGGTCAACGCCGGCCTGAGCCGTCAATTGGTTACGGTGTTTCTACCGGAAAGTGGCGAAACACTACAGTCGTTCATTCACGGTTTCGATCTGGACACTTCAGAATTGCTATTGGACGGACTCTTCCCGCACCCAAAAATGTTCAACAGTAATACCTATTACGAAACCAAAGCGTTTTGGGTGCAGATAAGAGGGGGCGAGGGTTTGTACACCATGGAGGTCCAATTGCTAGAAGTATTAGGCAGTCGTGGCCACGAATTGGTGTCAGTGAAGGTGTTGCAGGGTGGACTCTCGGGTAATAGGCGCTGGCGCACCCGTATCTACTTTGATGCACGACAAGGGCCACAGGTTGAATTACAACTCGATGAACACCCCATCATTACCGGCCATGTTGCTAACTTGAGTAATCAGGGGGCGATGCTCGAGGTTTACGGCAAAGATTTAAAAACCGCCGCCCAAATCGGTAAGGGTTTACGCGCGCGTTACAAATTTAATGATCATTTTCAACTGGAATTACGCGGTGTATTAAAACAGAGCCGTTTTTTACGCAGCCCCTGTTGCCACAGCCAACTTCGAGTGCAATTCATGCTAATGCCCGCTGAAACGCGAGCACAGCTCGACACCTACATACACTCCATTGCCGCACCCGATGCTTCGGTCGCCTGACAGGTAAGCGCAAAGCTACTCGCCCATAAACCTTTTTCACCAGGCTTTCTCGGCCTGTTAATATGCGCACTTAAACTCCATTCCAGCGGTGTTAAATGCAAACAAATAAGCTCAGCGAAAGCGATTTACTGGCCATCGATGCCCGCCATGTGTGGCACCCATACGCCTCCATCCATTCCAGCGTTCCCGTCTTCGCTGTTGAGCGCTGCGAAGGTGCAGAACTCATTTTGCAAAACGGCACGCGTCTCATCGACGGCATGGCATCATGGTGGAGCGTTATCCATGGCTATAACCACCCCGAACTCAATAATGCCGTCACTCAGCAGATGTCTAGAATGGCCCATGTAATGTTTGGTGGCCTTACCCATGAACCTGCGGTAACACTCGCAAAAAAACTGGTTGATATCACTCCTCGCCCCTTAAACCGGGTGTTTTTTTGCGACTCTGGGTCGGTTGCAGTAGAAGTCGCGCTAAAAATGGCACTGCAATACTGGCAGGCACGTGGCCAAAAAGAAAAGAAAACCTTGTTGAGTTTTCGCAATGGTTATCACGGGGATACTTTTGGAGCCATGTCGGTATGCGACCCGGTAACAGGTATGCACAGTTTATTTAAAGGTTTTATTCCAGAACAACATTTTGCCAATGCACCCCCTAGTGGCTTTGATGCCCCCTGTGATGCTGGCAGCCTTGCTGAGGCACGAGAGATTTTGCACCGCCATCACAGGGAAATCGCTGCGGTTATTATCGAGCCGATTGTGCAAGGTGCTGGTGGTATGCGTTTTTATTCACCAACGTTTTTAGCCGAGCTACGCAAACTCTGTGATGAGTTCGCGGTATTGTTAATTGCCGATGAAATTGCCACAGGCCTGGGGCGAACTGGAAAATTATTTGCCTGTGAACACGCAGACATCAGCCCGGACATTATGTGCCTGGGTAAAACGCTCACCGCCGGCTACCTGACTCTGGCAGCAACTTTGTGTAGCGACGATATCGCAGAAATTATTTGTGGCGGTGATGCGGGTTGTTTTATGCATGGCCCCACCTATATGGCCAATCCGCTGGCCTGTTCTGTCGCCTTAAAAAATATCGAAATGCTGCTTCAAAGCGACTGGCAAACCAATATCAAGCGTATTGAAACACGACTTGAATCAGGTCTGGAACCCTGCAAGAAATTGCTAAGTGTCGCGGAAGTGAGAACACTGGGCGCAATTGGTGTTATCGAATTGCGTCAACCTGTAGATATGGCGGCGATCGAAACGGCCTTTGTTAGTGCCGGTATTTGGCTGCGCCCCTTTGGTAAGCTCGTGTATATGATGCCTCCCTATATCATCAGCGATGCGCAACTCAAAACCTTAACCACAAAAACTTTCGAAGTTTTACAAGCGATGGAATTACTCAGCGCTTAATTATGGTGACAAAGATCGTAAACGGCCGTAACCGTGCGACCGCCATCGGTGTATTGCAAAACAGAGCACAAGCTGCGTAGCAGACTCAAACCTCTGCCGTGAGTTTGGTCGTTTTCTTTAGTGGAATCAAACACCTTGTCGATATCAAAACCGTCGCCACTGTCAGTGATCACCAATTTTATCTTATTGGGATTACCACGCAGGTAATCGAATTCCACATCAATAAACTGCTGCTGCAACGATTCCAAACGCAACTGTCGCTCGCGGTAATACTGTTCAAATCCATCAGCGGAATTTTTCATTTCAGACGAAAGCCGCAAAACACCATGTTCCAACGAGTTACTGTAAAGCTCACTTACGATGGTAAATATTTTATCCTGATGCAGTTCTATTCCCTGAATGCTGGCAACAAAACCGAGGATCTGATTCACAATGCTGGTGTTTCGTAAGTCTTCATCTTCGAGATGCATTTTCAAATGCCACGGAAATGAGCTTGCCCTATGAAATTCCTGCTGAACATCCACGGGCTCATCATCATCGCGAGAACGATGCACCAAACTGCCGCCGGTGACCTCAACTATGGATATATCATCAGATTGTTCACAACCTTCGTGAAACTGTTTTACCGCCAGATTAACGGCTTCAACAGTATCATCGCCGCCTTTGGCAACCACCTCTTCGAGTCGCTCCAAACCAAATTCCTCACCGCTGGCGTTAACCGCTTCATTAACCCCGTCGGTGTAGATATAGAGTTTATCGCCCAGGGAAATTTCAAAAATCAATGGGCTATCATCAAACTCTGCATCATCTAAAATTCCCAGCGGCATGTGCTGAGCAACTATTTTTTCGACGGTACCTGAGCCGGATTTAACCCACAAGGTATCGTTCATTCCACCGGACCAAAGCGTACATTGCGTGCCGGATGCATCTATGAACATCAGAGTCGCGCAACAAAACATGTTGGTAGGCAGAATTTCATGGAGGCGAACGTTCAGTACAGACGCCAGCTGCGATATGCTGGCCTGATGACTTATCATGTTATGGAATATTTCAGTCACCGGCAACGAGCCAATCGCCGCAGCCAGGCCGTGACCCGTAAAATCTCCGACCATTAAATAGACACCGCCCGCTGGCGATGGCCCGGAAAGCACAACATCACCGTCAAACATCGAAACAGGTGAGGTGTACTGCTTGATATTTTCACAATAGGTTTTATTACGGCGATTCGCATTACTAAAAATGTGCTCAACAATGGAGTGCTCGCGGTTCATCATGGTTTGATGATAACTGAGCGTTTTATTGGCTTGCTGCAAATTCTGGTAGAGCGCCTGCGATCTCGCGTGCGCGTTGATTTTAGAAATCAGAACATTTTCGTTAACAGGTTTGGGTACAAAATCATCACCGCCAGCATCGAGACACCGTGCAATAACATCGGTATCATCCAGCGCAGTAACGAAAATCACCGGTACGAAACGTTCCGGATCTAGCGATTTGATAGCACGAGTTGCTTCTATGCCGTCCATTTCCGGCATATTAATATCCATGAGAATGAGGGCTATATCCGGGTCATCGCGGTATATTTCGACAGCATTTTTGCCATCGACTGCCTCAATACAGGTATGCCCCTCGTCATCCAGAATAAACGCGAGTAGGTCGCGATTATAGGCGTGGTCATCTACCACCAGTACTTTCATATCCCTTAGGCCTTGAGGGGCTAGCTGATATCAAACTTGGTATCAAAACGGGAAATTGAGAAGATCTTTTTTATCTGCTCGTTAGCGTTGACGATTTTAATTTTCACATCGACGTCTTTAAAAAAGCTTTTTGCGTTTATTAACATGCCCAACGCCGAACTGTCCATGTAGCGCGTGTTTATAAAATCAATCACAATTGTCTTGCGATGCACGTTACCGAGCCCTTCATAGCTTTCCCGAAATTTGTCGACGGAACCAAAATCGAATCGCTCTCCCAAGGTAATGACCACTTGTTGAGCCCCATTATCAGAACTTGTCTGCTTGCTGACGTTAATCGCCATGCCTTTCCTCCAATATTTCCCAATGTAAGAAGCAGTCACCAAAACTAGTTACTAGTAGAGTTCAATCTCACCCGATGATGCTGCACCTGCCGAAGCAGTTTTAGCCGCAACAGGTTTTACCTCACCAAGGTTCTTGAGGATATTGTCGTAGATCGTACCCAAATCACCCGCGATACGACTGCTGTCCACATAAACTTCCGCTACTTTGAGCAGGTGGAGTGTATGTGAGGTAATGTGCTGTGCATATTGAGACACTCGATCGGCAGATTGCAGCGCCGTTACCGCGCGACCAATTTCCCGATTAATCTCCTCGCCAATTTCCGCACCGCGACCCACACTATCGGTCACTTTTTCATTCACCAATTCAAGTTCCTGAAGCATAGCATCCAGGTGGCCTTTCGCATCGATGGCAATATTCATGTCCAGCGAAGCGATATCACCGACCACCTTTTCCACACTGGTCACAGTGGTTTTTGCAATTTCCGCGCGCTCACGAATTTGCTCGTTTAACGCGTTGGAATCCTGCGAGAGCTTGCGTACTTCGTCGGCAACAACGGCGAAACCCCGCCCAGCCTCTCCCGCACGTGCGGCTTCAATCGCTGCGTTTAGGGCGAGTAGATTGGTTTGATCGGCAATACCGCGAATGTCTTTGATAAGCACAAACATGCCATCCAGGTGTTTCACCATATCCTGTATGTTGTGCACGGCCTGGACACTCTTATCGCTGATATCGATAAATAAGCGCACATAGTCGTCCAGTATGCGACCAACCTCATTCGCAAAGCGTTTAAGGGAAACATCTTCACTCTCGGAATCGCTTGCTCGGTTCGAGAGCTGTTCCACAATACCCATCATGAGATCCTTTTCGGCATTGGCGGAATCCGATAAGCCCTGAAAGCTGGCGTGTAGCTTGACTGTCGATTCTTCGACGATGGACTGAATATTGAGAGACAAACTTTTTAGGTCTTTACACACGGGCAAGACTGAATCGTGTACCTGGGTACTTACCTGACGCTGCTTGACCATTAAGGCGTGCTGCAGAGAATCGTCCTCCTGATGCGTCTTTGAGGTGCTTTGAACAGCGTAAAACCAGGTGAAGCCGCCGACAAACACGAGAAGGCCCGCAGCAAAGTGTGGAGAATCGAAAAAGTACACGCCCGCTACACTCAAGAGCATAACAACTAGGGGGATAACGAACTTCAACCCGGCATTTTCCACGCAAAACCCTCAAATTCAGACTTATCAAAACGGTGGCGGACAGAGTCCACCTCACGTTAATCCTAGACGGACACAGGCGGGCGTGCCACTCGTCGGCAGTTTTGAGGAACGTAATTTTTCAGATTGGTGGAGGCTGGCAGCCGCCGATTCTTAATGGCTGCCAAGCGGGATTTACATGGGGCCAATTCCGATAGCAGCGCGCACTTTTTCCAGCATAGGAACACTAACTTCGCGGGCTTTAGCTGCGCCTTTCTGCAGTTCGGCTTCGATACTTTGCGGGTCGGCCAAAAGCGCCTGATATTTTTCACGGGCTTCAGCAATTTCGTTGTTAACCATTTCGAAAAGTTGCTTTTTGGCTTCACCCCAGGCAATTCCCTGTGCGAATTGCTCGCGCATATAAGCGGTTTGCTCTTCGTTTGCAAACGCTTGCCACACCTGGAAAACCGTAGAGTCGTCAGGGTCTTTTGGGTCGCCTGGCTCCAGCAGGTTGGTTTTAATTTTGTTGATATGTTTCTTCAACTGCTTTTCTGGCAAGAACAACGGGATGGTGTTGTTGTAGCTCTTACTCATTTTACGGCCGTCCAAGCCTTGCAGTACTGCGACCGAATCATCCACAACAGCTTCTGGTAACGCGAATATTTCGCCGAAATGATGGTTAAAGCGCGCCGCTATATCCCGAGCCATTTCAACGTGCTGAATCTGATCTTTGCCTACGGGCACCTTGGTGGCATTGAACATCAAAATATCTGCCGCCATCAATACCGGATAACTGAATAAGCCCATGGTTATACCAAAATCGGGGTCTTCACCCTCTTCCTGATTTTTCGCCACTGCAGCTTTGTAGGCGTGGGCACGATTCATTAGGCCCTTGGCAGCCATACAACTTAAAATCCAACTCAGTTCGGTGATCTCGGGGATATCCGATTGGCGGTAAAACACTGCTTTATCAGTGTCCAGCCCCAAAGCCAACCAGGTTGCAGCAATTTCGCGTGCCGATTGGCGAATCAGCTCCGGCTCGTGGCATTTGATGATTGCGTGCAAATCCGCCATGAAATAGAAAGATTGAGAGTCGTCGCTACGACTCGCCGCTATTGCAGGACGAATAGCGCCAACATAGTTGCCCAAATGTGGTGTACCAGTAGTGGTAATCCCGGTAAGTACTCGAGTTACAGACATGCGTTGTTCCGATGTTTTTTTGTCGTTTTAATAAGGTTATGCAGAGTGGCCGGGAATTGTAACTGCTGAAGGGGGGCTTATGCCAACGGCGGCTGTGCTCTCGATCAACCTTCGATAAGATGTTGCCAGGGAATCCATACTTAACGCAGCAATATCAGGCGCGGCAGAAAGCTTCGAACTCTGCCACGCTTTACTGGCCGTCTCGATTGCCGCAGCACAAGCATCGGCCTCCAAAGAGATTTGTTGCTCGGTTATCGGGTCAGATGGCGAGCAGAACGATTGGTAACGGAACTCTGCCGGGAACAACTCGCGATAAGCAAGGCGGTCTGGCACTATCGGCACACAACCCGATGCCACCCCCTCAAGCACGGCCAAGCCTTGAAAATCGTGCAAACTGGTGGATAGCACCGCATCACTGTTTTGCAGCACATCCTGGTAGTGCTGACTGTCTGCAATGAAACCCCATTCTCCACACCAGCCGCGTGCATCGAGCAAGCTCTTGATGCCATCGAACTCCCCTGGTTGTTTGCGAAATTGTTGCCCGACAACATGAACACGCAGTGCCAAATGGGATGGCAATCTTTGCAAGGCAGCAAGGAGTTGTTGAGGGCCTTTATCGTATTCCCAGCGATGATTCCACAACAACTCGAACACCCCGTGGTTCTCCTTTTGGGGTTGCGGTGCGACAGGTAAGCTGATTGCTACGGGTAAAACCAGAGATTTCTGTGAAAGCCGGTCCACGATTCCTGCGGGTACCTGATCGGGTAATTTCTTCAGCAATTGCGCTACGCCCGAAAAATAAGTGTCGCGGTTGAAGGCGCTGTTAAAAACCAGGCGGTCGGCGGCCAAGCCGGAATACAGCGATACCATTTGAGGCTCCAGCGTATGCTTCTGCTGGTGAGTTGCGGGATAACAGAATTGGTTCTCGTGAAAGTACAGAATACTCGGCGTCACCGCTAGTGCCGGTATTAGCCCTCTAAGCGTTGCCAGATCTACCATGGACGTAGCAAACAGCAGATCATAACCCGCCTGCAGTACATCGCTTTGTTGCAGCGCCCAAGACATTGCGTTGCCCCTCACTCGCCAGTTGAAATAGCGGGGGGGCAGAGCGAGTTGGGTCCAGTGATAAGCGGCAAATTCGTGTTCAAGTTGCTCGCGCCAGTAACGATGGCTAGCAGCATCGTATGCAGAAAGCAGGAGAATTTTCATTGCCGCAGTCTAAACGACAGAGGGCCTTCACTAGAAGGCCCTCTTGGTAATACCAATAGTGCTACATAAAACGCGCTATTGCACCTGAGTGGTTTTCAGGATCATAGCTTCAAAACCAGCCTGGCACAGTAAATGTGCCGCAATGTCGGCACGGCTACCGGCATCATCGGTAACCACATAGATACTGGTTCGACCAAGGTCCGCCATAGAGTTTCGCAGACGCGACAACGGAATATTGATAGCCCCTGGGCGATGCTGAAAACGATACTCCATCGGCATTTTTACATCCAATAGCTTATAAGGCTTGCCGAGCTTTTCGAGAACCCGGTCCTCGACATATCGAACCACCGGAGCCTTGAGAAGCGCATTGAAATCTTCGGCATTGAGGCGCTTCAAATGCCCAGCTGTTAACATTTGGATCGATGCGTTGCGCGGAGTATCGCCCAGCAACGCTTCTTCTCCAAAAAACTGCCCTGGTTGCACCACCAGATCGACACTCTCTGAGCGGTTAAATACCCGTGCACTGCCTGCGACAAGCACGTAGAAGAAGTCGCCTTTCTCTCCCTCTTTCATAACCATGTCGCCTTTTTCAAGACGGATGTCTTCGAAACGCAAAAACAACTCTTGCACTTGCGTCAGCGGAATCCGGGAGAATAACGGAGCTTGTAACAACGCAGCCATCCAATCGCCACCGCCTTGTTCGTCGATTTCTTCGACTTCGAACTGCCCGGTGCTGCTGAGATCGATATCATCCAAACCCGGTGAAGACATGGACTGGCTCCAGGCCACCAGTCGGTCTAGCAGTTCAGAATCAATGGTAAACACTCGTACCACTGCCGATTTAGCAACCGCAGAGCAGAGTGTCGGCGATTCGTTGTTTAAGGCAGCCTGGGCAGCCGCAGAATCGTCGAGTATGGTGGAAACATAAAACGCACTGTTGATCAGGTCTACCTGGCCTTCGAGTAAGAAGTACTTGCTGGAAAGTGCGCGCCCACGTTTAAAAATCATCTGGCCCCTTTGATACTCTTCTACCTGTATCTTATTGAGGGCCTCCTGCAGATATTCATCTTCCAATCCATTGAAAGGAACAAACGATTTAAGTAATTCTCGGGTAATCATTGCCATTCCTCTTAATGTGCTCATATTGTGGCACGGTTAGAGGAAATTGACATAGTCCAAGTATCACGATTCGTTCTAAAGTATGCGGTGGTTCCTGCGAAAAATCTTAGACTGGAATCTCTGTCACACACACAAAGCGAGCAAGTAAACGTTCCATGGCATCGATATCTTTCACACCTGCGAGCTCGCGAATCGAGTGCATTGCGAATGTCGGTATTCCAATATCAACGGCCCTTATCCCAGTTTTAGCAGCCGTGAGCGGTCCAATGGTGCTGCCGCAGCGCATATCGGCCCGAGTGATGTATTCCTGAAGGGGGATCACACCCTGATCATCGCGGGCTTGAGCCAGCCAGCGAACCAGGGAAGCCGTTTCCGCACTGGTAGCGTAGCTCTGGTTAGCATCGTATTTCAGTACCGGGCCGGCATTTAAAACCGGGCCGTGCTTGTCATCATGTTTATCACTGAAGTTCGGGTGAATGCCGTGAGCATTGTCGACCGAAAACATCACGGAATTGCGCAGTGTCAGTTGGCGGCCTTCCGGCTCTCGAACCAAGCGGTCAATGAGTTCGCTCAACAGCGGCCCCTGGGCACCAATCTCCGTCTGGCTGCCAATCTCTTCGTGATCATTACAAATGAGCACGCTAGTTACTTCGGTTCCGGCCTGCTGCATTGCCGACGCCGCCAGGTAACAACTCAGCAGATTGTCGAGACGCGCTCCAGCAAAGAAATTCGCATTAATGCCTATTTGGCTTGCCGGTTGGGTATCGTAGAAGCTTAAATTGAAATCCAGAATTTTGGCGGCGTCGCTGTGCTGTTTTTGCAGTTCTTCGAGCAAAATCGCCTTGAAGGATGCCTGATCGTTACCCACCTGTAAAATGGCGTTCATTTGTTTTTGTGGGTTAATCGCGCGGCCCTCGTTGGCCGCCCTGTCGAGATGAATTGCCAAGCTAGGAATGACTGCAATGGGGCGCTCGAAATTCACCAATGCTTTGGCAAAACCACCCGCTTCGGTGAGATAAGCAACCTGCCCGGCTATCGATAAATCGCGATCAAACCAGGGAGCCAACAGTGCACCACCATAAACGGCAACACCCAGCTGATGGAAGCCTTTGTAAACCACATCTGCATTGGGTTTGACTTTCAGACAGGGACTGTCGGTATGCGCCCCAATCACGCGAATACCAGTGTCCTCGATGGCAGATTCACCCAGCACAAAGGCAACAAAACTGGCATCGCCCCGCGTAAAAAAATATTTGCCCTTCGCTTTCAGGTTCCAGCGTTGTTTTTCATCAAGTCGGCCAAACCCCGCAGCGGTAAACATCTGACACAGATTTTTTGTGGCGTGATAGGGCGTTGGAGACGCATTGAGAAAATCACAAAAACCGGAGACAACAGACATAACGAATAACCATCACACAGCCAAAAATAACAGTGCACCCAGCACCAGGCGATAAATAACAAACGGCAGCATACCAATCCGATTGATAAAATTCAGAAAATAATGAATGCAAATGTAAGCGCTGATCGCTGATAAACCAACGCCCACGGAGATTGCCAACCAATCTACGGCGACCGGTGACAACAACAACTGCAAGCCCTTGTAGCCACCGCTCAATAGAATCACCGGAATGGATAACAAAAACGAAAACCGTGCCGCATCACCGCGCGAGAAACCCAATAAAAGTGCCGCGGTGATTGTAATGCCAGACCGCGAGGTACCTGGAATCAGTGCCACGGCTTGTGCAAACCCTATTACCAGTGCAGTGAGCAACACCATGTCCCGCAACTGTTTTTGTTGTGTAGCGCGTTTGTCAGCCACCCACAATAAGACGCCAAAAACAATGGTTGTGATTGCAATTACGTGGGTGGAGCGCAAATGGGTTTCAATAAAGTTATCCATCAACAAGCCAAATACCGCAGCCGGTACAGTGGCAGCAATTATGTACCAGCCCAGCTGACCATTGTGGTCGGTTCCGCGCCCGCAAAGCGAGGCAAACCAGCCCACCAGAATATCTGCTATTTCCTTTCGAAAATACACCATCACTGCCACCAAAGTACCTACGTGCACCGCCACATCGAAAGCCAACCCCTGGTCAGGCCACCCCAGAATTTCTTTGGGCAAAATGAGGTGCGCGGAACTGGAGATGGGTAAGAATTCAGTAATACCTTGAATGAGTGCAAGGAAGACAACGTGTATTAAATCCATTCGAAGATTTCCAGATGATTATGTCGAGAGAACCGTTATGGGGTGCGAATCCGCTTGCGTTTTTCCCAGGTTATTTCGTTGCGTAAGTACACTGGTTCGACTGACGCATTTTGCAAGGGCGTTTTGTCGTCCCGTTGCTTTTTAGCTACTCCGAGTTGCTCGGCAACAAGCGTCAACATCGCGCTGGCTGATGGTTTCAATTCTGGATCGCTAACGGTCAGGCTGTTGGTCGCGGTGACTTGCCAGCCGTGTCCTACCCCGACCAGACGTCTGTTTTCGATGTTCTGGAGGCGCTCTAGCAGTTCTTCAGGGGCACACACGCCTGGCGGGTAACGCTCAATAAGTAGGTCATCTCGCCACTCGAAGCCCGCCCAATACACTTCTTTCATACGGGCATCAAATGCGGGAATGACTAAAGCGTTTTCAGGAAGGAAATCCGTCGCTTGCAGATAGGTATGCGCCAGAATTGCTAGGGAATCGATGGCAACTAGCGGTAACTGCGCGCCATAAGCGAGCCCCTGAGCGACTCCCAAGCCAATTCTTATTCCCGTGAATGACCCAGGCCCGCTGGAGACGCCAATCGCTTCGAGTTGCTGCAAACTTAAACCGGATTCGCGCAACAGTTCATCAACCATTGGCAATAACACTTTGGCATGCGACCGGGGCTCACGGCATTCTCGTAGCAGCAACTTATCGCCATGACATATCGCCACTGAACAAACTTCAGTTGAGGCATCCAGTGTTAAGAGATTGGGCATTACAAATTATCGGGTGTTTGAAAAGGCGCTATTGTCCGAGATGGCATCTCAGATAGCAAACGCTTCATCCAAAGCCCACAAAAAAACCCCGCAAATACGGGGTTCTAGGGTTTTAGAGAGACACCCGTTGCGAACGCTGACTATTTCCCTAGAGTTGCGAGAACAGTTTTCCTGATCTCCTCTAGAGGACCAACACCTTCTATGCGGGTGAACTTCACACCAGTGGCGCCACTTGCCTCCTGTAGCTTGTAGTACTCTACCAGCGGCTCAGTTTGATCGTGGTATATGCAGAGGCGATTGCGAACGGTTTCTTCCTGATCGTCTTCACGCAATACCAGGGGTTCACCAGTAATGTCATCGAGACCTTCGGATTTGGGGGGGTTATATTCCACATGATAAACGCGACCCGATGCTTCGTGCACACGACGACCGCTCAAACGAGACACAATTTCCTCATCGTCCACGTGAATTTCCATAACATACTGAATAACCACGCCGCTATCGGTGAGCGCTTCGGCCTGCGGAATTGTGCGTGGGAAGCCATCAAACAGAAAACCATTGGCACAATCGGGCTGTGCGATACGGTCTTTTACCAGATCGATGATGATATCGTCGGAGACCAGTGCCCCGGTAGTCATAATATCTTTAACTTTTACGCCAAGAGGCGTTCCTGCTTTAACGGCTGCCCGTAGCATATCCCCCGTGGAAATCTGGGGAATACCGAACGCTTCCATAATAAACTTTGCCTGAGTACCCTTGCCTGCGCCGGGCGCACCCAAAAGAATGATTCGCATTAATGAAACCTCGTGATTGAAACACAAGCCTCTTCGCAGCAGCGTCAGGCGGCAGCGTTGTGGCCAGTAGAAGAACCCCTAATCCACGCGCTGCGCAAATTCGGATCTCGTCGGCTTATTTTGCCGAAAATTGCACCAAACTATTACACCAGGGCCATCTTAGTAGCAGCCTATTACAGCTAACCACTTCTATTCCACCAGGCCCAAGGCTCTTTTCTGGGGTTCCTATTTTCAAGAGGGCGATACGATACACGCCAGTTGTGCCGGAAACAAGTCATGCAACCAGTGTGACAAATTCGGCAATGCGGGAAGCTGCCCTTTACTTGATATAAAAAAAGGTACGCTGAGCACGTATAGGTAAGCTATACCCTTCAGGAAGGGGGCGAAATTCTGGCAAGCTGTTGACACTATAAATCGTAATAATCACCAACATTTTGCGTAACTCAACCTGACAAACCTATGAGCTGGGTGCAGTTTTTGCTCGTAAATGAATGACGTTGTCTTTTTGGCCTTGTGTGCACCTTGCACAAAAAGCAAACCGAAGGTAAAGAGGGGTATATGACCGTTAAAAAACTTGTCAGCAACTGGCTGAAACAAGCGCAATGTGAACTTGCGGAAGAAACGTATCAAGTGAGCTTAACGCTCGAAGACGCAGCAAAAATCGATGCACTGGCAGAGATGTACCCGCGGCGCACCAAAGAACAAATCATAAGCGAATTAGTGTCAGCAGCCCTCGCCGAGTTGGAGGAGAGTTTTCCATACATACAGGGATCGCGTGTCATTTCCACCGATGAAGACGGTGACCCTGTTTATGAAGACGTGGGCCCGACGCCCATGTTCCTGGAAAAAACCAAAGAAAACCTACAAAAGCACAAGTTAAAGCAGTCTGCGTAATTGCGAGTATTTATCAGAGTTATCTCTTAATCGGATAGCTCAGATCAATTTTCGTGATTTTTAGCGTTTTGCCAGGCCTCTTCCATCTGTTCGAGTGAGGCCTCTTCTACACTTGACCCCGCAGAAATCAAAGTGTCTTCGACAAGCCCAAAACGTCGTTCGAATTTCGCGTTGGCCCTTCTGAGCGCTTGTTCCGGCTGGATTTTAAGATGGCGAGCCAGATTAACGATCGCGAATAAGAGGTCACCCATTTCGTCTTCCACACTATCAGCATTTCCAGCTGCTAAGGCTTCGTTGAGCTCCTGCATCTCCTCATTGATTTTATCGATCACTCCCTCAACAGAGGGCCAATCGAACCCCACCTTGGCTGCACGCTTTTGTAACTTTTCAGCGCGGGTGGCCGCCGGTAAACCTACAGGAACATCATCCAGTACACGATGTTTGCCCTTTTCGGCGCGCTCTGAGCTCTTTATCGCTTCCCAGCTTTGCTTGATCTCAGCTTCGTTTGGTTGTTCGCCAGATTCTCTGCGGCTGTGAAGATCACCGCCAGGAAATACATGGGGATGGCGTCGCACTAGCTTTTCAGTGAGCGTGTGAACCACATCGGTAAAATTCCAAATGCCATCTTCACGAGCTAACTGACTGTAAAACACGACCTGAAACAATAAGTCACCCAACTCCTCCTTCAGATGCAGGTAATCACCCTTTTCGATGGTATCGACCACCTCATAGGCTTCTTCGATGGTCGATGGTGTAATGGAGCGAAAATCCTGCTGTAAATCCCAAGGGCAGCCGAAACCGGGCTCGCGCAGGCGCGCCATTAGATACAGAAGATCTTGCAGGGAATAGCTTTCGCTCATTAACTGACCTTACGACGTACCGTTGAAACATTGGGCAGATGATTGAGCTTGGCGATCACTCGGCTCAGTTCGCTGTAGTCGGTGATTTCGATTTGCAATGTCATGTCTACCGTGTTTTTACTTTTATTGGAAAGGGTTTGCATGGCGCTGACATTGATCTTTTCACGATCGAGCAAGGTGGTGATGTCGCGCAACAAACCGTGGCGGTCGAACGCTTCCAAACCAATGGTTACCGAGTAGCTCTGCGAAGGTTCCTCAGCCCAATCCACCGAAATAATCCGCTCCGGCTCTATCGCCTGACGCTGCATAAAGTTGATGCAATCAAGGCGGTGGATAGACACACCCCTGCCCTGGGTGATGTAGCCCGCGATACGGTCACCGGGTATCGGTTTACAACAGCTGGCAATGTGCGACATCAAGTTACCCACGCCATCGATAAAGACGTCAGCGCCGCCGGTATCGTTGGTGGCCCGCCCTACCAGAGAAGCAACCGGATGCTCAACCTGATCAATATTTAGCAAGCGCTGTGCTGCGTGGATTACCTTTTCGACACCGAGATCGGCAGCGCCAACGGCGGCGTAGAGATCGTCTAAAGTACGTAGATTGAGCTTCTGGGCCAGCACCTGAAAATCGAGATTTTCAACGGCCAGTGCTTTAAATTCGCGGTCAAGCAATCCGCGACCGTCGGCGATGTTTTGATCCCTATCGAGTTGCTTGAACCAATGCTGAAGGCGGCTGCGGGCACGCGACGTGGTGATGTAACCCAGGTTGGGATTCAGCCAGTCGCGACTCGGCACCTCACGCTTGCCGGTAAGAATTTCAACCTGATCGGCGGTGTGCAAAGGGTGGTTAAGAGGTACGATTCGACCGTTTACCTTGGCACCACGACAGCGAATTCCCACGTCGGAGTGAATACGGAATGCAAAGTCGACAGGGGTGGCTTCGGCGGGTAAATCGACAACATGACCATCCGGCGTGAACACGTAGATCCGATCTTGTTCAATGGCTTTCGGAAGATACTCATCCCAGGGATTGCCACCAATTTCTTCATGCCACTCGAGCACTTGGCGCAACCACTCGATCTTTTGCTCGTAGGAACCGGTTTCTGCCTTGTCGGTGTCTTTGTAGCGCCAGTGGGCGCAAACCCCGTACTCGGCTTCATCGTGCATGGAACGTGTACGAATTTGCACTTCCAGCACCTGGTTTTCCGGTCCTTTCACAGCAGTGTGCAACGATCGGTAGCCGTTTTCTTTAGGGTTGGCGATATAGTCGTCGAATTCTCGGGGAATATTTCGCCACAGAGCATGCACGATACCAAGCGCGGCATAGCATTCGCGCTCGGTATCTACAAGAATACGAACGGCGCGAATATCGTAAACCTCTGAAAATCCGATATTTTTGCGTCGCATTTTGCGCCAGATACTATAGATGTGTTTGGCGCGACCGTATATATAGGCGTTAATTTGCTCCTCTGAGAGAGCCTTGTCGAGCAGAGCAATAACCTTATCGATATAGGCTTGTCGGTCGAGGCGCCGCTCATCCAGCAGTTTCGCAATGTATTTGTAATCGAAAGGGTGCAAATAGCGAAATGCGAGGTCTTCCAGCTCCCATTTGATATGGCCGATACCGAGGCGGTGCGCCAATGGTGCGTATACCTCGGATACTTCCCGAGCAACTTTTTGACGCCGCTCTGGAGGCGCGTTCTTGACCGCACGAATGGCACAAGTTCGCTCTGCCAGCTTGATGAGTGCGACACGCACATCATCAACCATGGCAACTAGCATTTTGCGGATATTTTCAGACTGCTCTTCCGATTGTTGGCCAAATACCAATTCACTGGAGTGATTGGTCAGACCGCTGATTGCCGCCATCTTCTGAACACCGTCTATCAGGTTTACGACGGTTTCGCCGAACTGCTCGTCGACGGTACTGCGGTCAATTTTGTTCTCTCGCACACTTCGATAGAGTACCGCAGCAACGATTGTGTCTTCGTCCAACTGCAGCTCAGCGAGGATTTCGGCCATCTCCAGGCCGGTAATGAGTGACGAATAGCCCTCTCCCCAACCGTGATTGTTCTGACCCTCCAGCGCCTCCACCATACTTGCTGCCTCGCAGCAATTGCAGAGGCGGTTGTGTGCGGCTTCGGAAATGTGCGCCAGTGCCTGCACCCTGTGCACCCACGCAGGAATGTCGAGTTTACCGTCAGGTTGTCGAGGACGATCTTCTCTGACTTTGACCATGAAAAAACCTGTGTCAGGAATTGAATACGCCAGTGGAGAGATAACGATCTCCCCTGTCACACACGATGGCAACTACCACAGCATTGGGCACCAATTTGGCAATTTCAAGCGCCGCAGCCACCGAACCCCCGGAAGATACGCCGCAAAAAATGCCCTCTTGCCGCGCCAATGCGCGCATCGTGTCTTCCGCGCGTTGTTGTGACATATTGATAATTTTATCGATATTGCTGTCGTCAAAAATAGCCGGCAAATACGCCTGTGGCCAACGCCGAATACCTGGAATATTGGCGCCTTCCTCGGGCTGCAAGCCTACTATCTGTATGCTCGGATTTTGTTGTTTGAGATATTGGGATACACCAACAATGGTGCCAGTGGTTCCCATGGCACTGACGAAATGAGTGATAGTCCCTTGGGTTTGTTGCCAAATCTCCGGTCCAGTTCCCTGGATATGCGCTTCAGGATTGTCACTGTTCGCAAATTGATCCAATTGTACGCCTTTTCCTTCATCAACCATGTTTTGGGCCAGATCTCGAGCGCCTTCCATCCCCTGTTCTCGTGTCACCAATACCAGCTCAGCTCCATAGGCTGTCATCGCGGCTTTGCGCTCTGTGGTGGCATTATCGGGCATGATTAATATCATGCGATAACCCTTGATTGCCGCCGCCATTGCCAAAGCGATACCGGTATTGCCACTGGTTGCTTCAATGAGGGTATCACCAGGCTTAATATCCCCGCGGGATTCCGCACGGGAAATCATGGAAAGCGCAGGGCGATCTTTTACCGATCCCGCAGGATTGTTGCCTTCCAGCTTTACTAAAACGGTGCTGCCATTTGTCTCAACAAGGCGTTGCAAACGCACCAGCGGGGTGTTGCCGATACAGGATTCAATGGTTGGAAAATCCATGAAACTTTATGCTCCAATTCTGACCTGAAAAGATGGTAAGCGCTGCCATCAGGCCACACCCAATTGGACGCGCATTCTACCAGTTCTGCTTCCTAATTTTCTGCTTTTTGCCTATGCTATAAACCTGCCGATTAAATCCGATATCCCAATCAATTTGATCACAATCTGTAGAAATACGGGGATTTTTCGAAATGCCGTGATTTATAAGGATCAAGTTGGCCAATGGTGATAGGTTCGAGCGTCACCTATTTACCCAAATTTCGTTATTGTCAGCCCAGGAATGACGACGCTATTCCATTGAACCTGTGAATATTGGTAACTTTCGTGGAAGCAGGACTGGATAACCTTTCGGCAGGCATCGGGTTTGTAGCAATTACGACACTCGGCTCCCTTATAATAAGTACCCAAAACTAATTTAATGCCACCCTAGAATATGAGCAAGAACCGCGCGCTACGCACTCAGATCGTCAGACTACTGTTCACTCCAGGTGCTATTACTGCGGTATTACTGGCAATCTGTTTTTTGGTAATTACCGGGCAGTTTGTTCGCAACGAGCAGCAACAGCGCAATGAATTTGTACTCACACTCTTCACAGGTATTCAGGATCAGCGCACTTTGGACCATGCCTTGCTCAATCAGTTGGCGGTATCACTGTTGGGCGTTGAAGGCTTTCGTTCCGTGGCGCTGGTCGACGCCAATGAGCACGTACTTTGGTCACGCGGTTTACCGCTCAAACCAAAAATCATAACGAAAATTAATGCGCATACTCAAAACGATACCACCTGGTGCAGAAGTAGCCAATGCTTTACACGCATTCCTATTCGCAGCGGCGTCAAGATTGCAATTAACGATCGTTCGTTTCGCAATGGTAACAACAGCATCATCGTAGTCACCAGCAATCTCAGGTTTGCAATTTTATCCTAAAACGCGTTAATCGCCGTTGCAGTCACACTCGGCATTTGCGTTGCGCTTGCATGGTTTTTTGCTCGGCGTTTTCGAGATGAAATCACACGCCCCTTAACAACCATCAGCAATGGCATTCAAAAATATCTTCAGGGCAAATTCGAAGACCCAATTTCCAACAAAGACGGCAAGCACTATAACAATTTGGTTAACGGGGTAAATGAACTGGCAACACAGTTGAAAGGTGCTCAGGAAAACTTACAATCCAGCGTAGAACAGACTACCGCAGAACTTCGTGAAACCCTGGAAACTGTAGAAATCCAAAATATCGAACTCGATATCGCCCGCAAAGCGGCAATTCAGGCCAGCAAAGTGAAATCTGAATTCCTCGCAAATACCAGCCACGAAATTCGAACACCATTAAACGGTATTCTCGGGTTTTCTGAATTACTGAAAAAAACTGAACTCAATCATCAGCAGGAAGAGTACTTAGAGACCATTTACGAATCCGCAAAAGGATTACTCACAATCATCAATGATATTCTCGATTTCTCGCGCCTGGAAATTGGCAAACTCACTCTGGAATACAAACCGGTGAGACTGCGACAAGTCATTGAAGAATCGTTACGGTTACAGGCCCCTGCCGCACACGAGAAAAAGTTGCGCTTGCTCACTGTGATCGATCACGATATTCCAGAGCATTTACTGGGAGACCCTCTGCGCTTAAAACAGGTTCTTACCAATTTACTCTCCAATGCAATTAAGTTCACACATGTTGGGCATATTCTTATCAGCATCAGTAAGGAAGATCGCGACGATAATCAAATAACCTTGCAATTTCGCATAACGGACAGTGGCATTGGTTTAAATCAAGACCAGCAAGAGCAGCTCTTCGACGCCTTCACCCAACTGGATTCCAGCGACAGTCGCTCTCACGGCGGTACTGGTTTAGGCCTTGCCATCGCTAAAGGGTTGGTTGACCGAATGAATGGTCAGATTGGCGTTGAAAGTGAACCCGGCAAAGGCGCCACATTTTGGTTTACCTCAATTCTTGGAAAAAACCCCAACGCCGCGAATTCGGCAGGTTATTTAACAGGAACCTTACGCAACGTCCGGGCGATTGTTTACGATTGCTCATCCATGAGCCGAGCAGAGATAACGCATTACATTCGTGGCTGGGGTGCGGTTGTCAATGAAATTTCCAATTTCGACGATATCGAAGCCAAAACGGAAGAAGCCTGTCGCTCAGGCCAAATTCATTTGGCAATTCTTGACGCTCAGGCAGACGACAAATCGTTCGATAAAATTCGGCTGCGCAAAATTATTGATGTTCTTAATAGAGATTACTCGATTCCCGTTGTGGTATTGGCGGCGCCAGCTCTGGAACGTTTGATCTCACCAGAACTGGCGGGATCACACTCCACCATCATAACCCGACCGGTATTCTGCAATCGCCTGCATCAGGTTGTGTGTGAACAATTGGGAATCATTATTCCTCAAACTGACCGGGAAAGCTCACCCGCGATTTCAGAAGTGCCCGAACAGGATATCCGTATCCTTGCCGTTGACGATAACCCCGCAAACTTACGATTGGTCACCGAATTGTTAAAAGACCTTCACGTCGAAGTTATTGCCGTAGACAATGGCGCCGACGCGCTGCGCCTCGCGGAAGCGGAGCATTTCGATTTGATATTGATGGATATTCAAATGCCCGGCATGGATGGTATGGAAGCGACGAAAAAGCTGCGCAGCCTCGAATCAGTAAACGTGCGTACCCCTGTGGTTGCTCTTACCGCTCACGCCGCCAACGAACAAAAATCAAAATTTTTACTTGCCGGTATGGACGACTATCTCACGAAACCCGTGAGCGAAAATGAATTACGCCACATTATTGATCGCTGGGTTACTCGCAACCCGTTTACCCAAAAACTAAACCTTGAAAAAGCTTCGCGAATCGGCGAACAGTCAGATGACCCAGCATCAAAAACAAACACAACGCCTGGCACAGCGAGCAGTTCTCAGACAAAACTAGTAGACATTGCGCTGAGCCTCTCTCTTGCGAAAAACAAACCCGACTTAGCCAGCGATATGCTAACCATGCTTATTCATTCGCTACCGGAGGCTAAGAACGACATCGCCGGCTACCTCAATGAAGGCAACTATAAAGGGCTTCAGGAGGTGATTCATAAATTACATGGCGGCTGCTGCTATTGCGGGGTACCGCGCCTTAAAAAAACCAGTGCTGAACTTGATGACAATTTAAAACATGCGCTAGAAAAAAATGAACGCCTGAGCAATCTAGAGGAGCGTGTGACCCGGCTACTGACAATTATTGATGATTTGCTCGCATGGAATGAAGAAGTCAGCATCTCCGCTTTATTCGAACCCGATGAGCATGCGCACGGCTAACTCAACCCAGACAAAATCAGCGAAATAACTCACGACTTTTCAATTCCTGCCCGCCCA
Source organism: Alteromonadaceae bacterium 2753L.S.0a.02 (assembly GCA_007827375.1). Taxonomy (NCBI): domain Bacteria; kingdom Pseudomonadati; phylum Pseudomonadota; class Gammaproteobacteria; order Alteromonadales; family Alteromonadaceae; species Alteromonadaceae bacterium 2753L.S.0a.02. The sequence goes on along the minus strand of VISH01000002.1, from coordinate 1,645,183 downwards.
ACACCTCGTGCAGCGCCCTGCGGCAAATCTGCTTTGCTAATTGCCGCACCTGGGGCTGATACCAATCCGCATCCGCGATTGCCGCCAGCGTATCGCCAACACACAGTAACGACGCGCTATTTACTGGGCCGTGCTGAGGAACAAAACCTTCTGAGGGAAAATAGCAGTAAGTACGCCCCGTACCAGCGACAATTTCATCACCCAGAGAGTCGTATTGAAAACCAATGCCATACCCCAATGAAGAGAGGAGTTCGAATTCGAAAACTCGCAGGGCGATATCTTCTTCACCAGATTGGGCGTGAACAAGATGAACCAAAGAGTTACTGTACACCTGAAACAAGCCTGCAAATTCCACTTCAAGTGGCAATAATTTCTGTAATAATTCATTCAGGTACATACCGCAAAACAATGACAACCCCGTAGTCAATATTGGATTGCCGCTGATCTCGAGACTGCGTAGTGTCTTTAGCTCACCGTCGCCGTAAAATTCGAGCGTGAGCGGTGTGAAAGGTTGAGGCTTTGCAATGAGCCCGGATTTTCGCTTTACAGGTCGATATACGGCTTTCAACCTGCCGTATTGTTGTGTAAAAAATTCGAGGATATAGCGGCTATCAGTGAAATTTCTGCTGTGCAGCAGATACGCAACATCCTGATACCGGCTAGATCTAGCCATCGAAGCCGAGACTACGGAGGGCTCGCTCATCATCAGACCAGCCACTTTTAACCTTTACCCAGAGCTTGAGCATCACCTTACAATCAAATAATTTTTCCATGTCGAGCCGTGCCTGCTGACCAATTTGCTTGATCCTTTCGCCCTTTTCGCCAATGAGCATTTTTTTCTGGCCATTGCGCTCCACCAGAATAAGGGCATTGATTGTAATTAAAGTCGGAGTTTCTTCGAAGCTTTCAATTTCAACCGCCGACTGATAAGGGACCTCATCGCCTAGCTGGCGGGTAATTTTCTCACGAACAATTTCTGCGGCTAGGTATCGGGCACTTTTATCGGTAATTTCGTCTTCACCATAAATATGCGCTCCTTCAGGCAAAAAGCTAACCACAAGCTCTTCGAGACGATCAAGGTTTTGATCGTGTAATGCAGAAACCGGAACAAATTCTGCGCCGGGTAAAACGTCCTCCAGTTTTTTCAAATGCGGCAACAAAACTGCCTTATCGGAAAGTTGATCAATTTTGTTGACTGCGACGATTATCGGTGTTTCACAACGTTGTAATTGTTCCAGCACCCATTCATCTTCTTCGGTCCAAATTTGCTTATCAACCACGAACACGACCACGTCTACGTCTTTGATGGCGGTTGACGCCGACTTATTCATATAGCGATTAATGGCCTTGGCATGCCCTTTGTGAATACCGGGCGTATCGACGAATAACATTTGAGTGTCACCAACTGTTTTAATGCCCAGCATGTTATTGCGTGTGGTTTGAGGTTTACGCGAGGTGATGGCTATTTTTTGTTCTAGGAGATGATTTAACAGCGTCGATTTACCCACATTCGGGCGACCAACAATGGCAATGTAACCGGATTTTTGCATGCCCATAATGCGACTCTTAACGGTGAATTACTATAGAGAAGAAAACTGCTGACATCATCCCGCTAAACAACGCCAAGTCGTTCAAGCATTTCAGCGGCGGCCATTTTTTCGGCGTTCCGTTTACTGGTACTAATTGCAAAAGTTTTTGGCAACTGCTTACCAATATCACAAGACACTTTAAACTCGGGCGAGTGGGCTTTACCCTCCTGACTCTCCACCCGGTAAATCGGGAGAGGTTTGTGCTGCTCCTGCATATATTCTTGCAAGCGTGTTTTCGGATCTTTTTGCGTTGTGCTAAGCGTTATTGTACCGAGACGATCTTCAAACCAGGACAACACCGTTTCCCTGCAGGCATCCATTCCTGATTCCAGATAAATAGCGCCAATTAAAGCTTCTACCGCATCGGCGAGAATGGAAGCACGTCGGAAGCCGCCGCTCTTCAGTTCACCCTCACCCAATTGCAGAAATTCACCAAGATTAAAGTCGGAAGCTAACTTTGCCAGTGTTTCACCTTTTACAAGGCTTGCACGCAGTCGGCTGAGGTCTCCCTCGCGGGCATCGGGAAACTTAGCGAACAGACATTCCGCCATAAAGAAGTTGAGGAGAGAATCGCCAAGAAATTCAAGCCGTTCATTGTTATGCCGGCCGACACTGCGATGCGAAAGCGCTGTTTCCAATAACTCGTTATCTCGAAAGGAGTAATTGAGCGCTCGGCTCAATTGACTATGTTTCGTCTTCGATAAGAAACTCACAACATAAATCCGGGTTGGCACTATCAAATTGCTTGCGAAAACTGAGCACCACGTCGATATTCAGCATGAATGGAACACGCACTTCGTATTCACTGTTCACAAGCGTTCGACCCTTCTTACGAACAATTTTGAATGATTGGGCTTCCTGGCCGCGCACATTGTTAATCATTGTGTAATTGGAAAGAATTTTAGTTATCTCAGTCTTGTCCATATTATCGATACTTTGGTTTTGCTCGCCCAAGGTTTTTAAAGCATCGACAATTGAAAGGTTATCGAGATAATGCGGGCCCAGCTTAAAAAAACAAGTTAGCACGAAGCCCGCAATAGCGAGTATGGTTAACCACCCAAGTGCACCAATGCCCGCCTGTTTCTTTAAACTACGCATGGTATTCTCCAGCTAGATTGAGCCAACCCGCGAGAAACTGGGCAGGCTGAAAAATTTATCCCAGTGCATCCAGATTGCAAATGCTTTTCCAACAATATGGTCTTCGGGAACGAAGCCCCAATCACGGCCATCGGAACTGTTATCGCGGTTATCTCCCATCATCAGGTAGTGCCCTTCTGGTACCTCCCAGTAACCGTTTTCACTGAGGCGGCTAGGTACTGTGCACTTGCGGGTATGATAGCTTTCCTCGGGCAGAGTTTCTTCAATAATTTGGTAATGGCCGCCGTAGGACGAACACGCATCGAGATGTGTGTTGGGCTCTGTTTCCAATAACTTCTGTGGTATTTCTTCGCCATTCACATAAAGCACATGGTTCACATACCGAATTTTATCGCCAGGCAGACCAATTACCCGTTTAATATAGTAGGTGGGTTTATGTGGTGGAAAGAACACCATCACATCACCACGCTTTGGTTCACCAACGGGGATGAGCTTATTGCGAAAAACTGGCATGCGAATACCGTATGAAAATTTATTTACCGCAATAAAATCACCTACTTCCAGGGTTGGAACCATGGATTCCGACGGAATCTGGAAGGGTTCAATAATGAAAGAACGCAGCGCAAAGACCAGGAAAAGCACTGGGAAGAATGATTTGGAATACTCGACAAGAGCCGGCTCACTGATGGCAGCATTAAGCGCGACACGATAGCCCTCATCCTCTTTCCTCGCAGTATCATCGAGATGGGAAAACTGTGAGTCCACATTGGCAATTGCCGCCAGGCGGTTCCGTCGTAAAAAGGCTAAATCGTACAGCCAGATAACACCGGTACCGACCACCGCCAAGAGCAAAATCAGGGGTAAATTTATATCCATTGAAATCCTGCTTAGTTATCAACTTTCAACACCGCCAGGAATGCTTCCTGCGGAATTTCGACACGGCCGACTTGTTTCATGCGCTTTTTGCCAGCCTTTTGCTTCTCGAGCAATTTTTTCTTACGCGTCACGTCACCGCCATAACATTTCGCCGTAACGTTTTTACGCAGCGCTTTAACCGTGGTGCGAGCAACAATTTGGCCACCTATCGCCGCCTGGATAGCCACGTCGAACATCTGCCTGGGTATCAGTTCCTTCATTTTGTCGGCCAGCGCCCTTCCCTTGTAATGCGCATTGTCACGATGGACGATCAGTGCCAGTGCATCGACCTTTTCGGAGTTGATCAATACATCAAGGCGCACCAGCTTGGAGGCTTCAAAACGCACGAAATTATAGTCCAGTGATGCAAAACCACGACTCACCGATTTGAGTCGGTCGAAGAAATCCATTACCACTTCGTTCATTGGAAGCTCGTAACTTACGGCTACCTGGCTGCCGACATACTGTAGATTTTTCTGCACGCCGCGTTTTTCGATACACAAAGTGATTACGGCACCAAGGTAGTCGGACGGCACCAGGATATTGGCCTCGCAGATGGGCTCACGCATTTCTTCGATAAAACCGATATCAGGCAACTTGGACGGGTTATCGACATAAATAGTTTCACGATCACTGGTAACCACTTCATATACCACTGTCGGCGCAGTGGTAATAAGATCTAAGTCGTATTCCCGCTCAAGGCGCTCCTGAATAATTTCCATGTGGAGCATGCCGAGAAAACCACAACGAAACCCAAAACCGAGTGCATCGGAGCTTTCTGGCTCATAGAACAGAGATGCATCGTTTAAAGTGAGTTTTGCAAGGGCATCCCTAAAAGCTTCGTAATCATCTGAGCTCACCGGAAATAGCCCGGCGTACACTTGGGGTTTTACTTTTTGAAAACCTGGCAGTGCCGAAACCTCAGCGGTATTCGAGTGAGTGATGGTATCGCCCACCGGTGCACCAAGAATTTCTTTGATGCCGGCGACCACAAAGCCGACCTCCCCGGCTCGCAGCATACCGGTGACGTAACGTTTTGGCGTAAACACCCCAACCATATCTACCACGTGGGCTTTGCCGATAGACTTGGAAATAATCTTTTCTTTACTTTTTAATGTTCCCTGTTTGACCCGCACCAACGAAACGACACCAAGGTAGTTGTCGAACCAGGAGTCAATAATCAACGCCTGTAGAGGAGCGTTTACGTCACCTTTGGGCGCCGGCACGCCACTCACCAAGGCTTCCAACACATCTTCGATTCCAAGTCCGGATTTGGCACTGCATCGCACCGCTTCCGTGGCATCAATACCAATAATATCTTCAATTTCCTGGGCGACACGGTCTGGCTCTGCCTGAGGCAAATCCATTTTGTTCAAGACTGGTATGACCTCAAGACCCTGTTCAATTGCGGTATAGCAGTTAGCAACTGACTGAGCTTCGACCCCTTGGGCGGCGTCGACCACGAGCAGCGCACCCTCGCAGGCCGCGAGAGACCGCGAAACCTCGTAGGAAAAGTCCACATGCCCTGGAGTATCAATAAAATTTAGCTGGTAGGTTTTACCATCGCGCGCCTGATAATCAAGCGTGACGCTCTGAGCTTTGATCGTGATGCCCCGCTCTCGCTCGAGATCCATGGAATCCAGGACTTGTTCGGCCATTTCACGGTCAGACAGGCCGCCACAGTGCTGAATAAAGCGATCGGCAAGGGTCGATTTGCCATGATCGATGTGGGCAATGATTGAAAAATTTCGAATATGACTTAGGTCTGTCACTACTTACGGCAACTCATGAGGTTAATTACAGGGCGGCAAGTCTACAGTAATTACAGAAGCTAAGCCATGAGCCGCACAGCCCCTGCTGATGCGGCTCAGAGGAACACTACTCGATGCGAATCGTACGGAATGTGGGCCTACCCTCTCGGAAGAAACGGATCGGCAGCAAACTGTCACTTGGCAGCCCTTTAAGTACACGCTGATAGTCGTCTATATCATCTATCTGCTCAAACCCGAGTTGTGCGATGACATCCCCGGGCGCGATACCAGCGTCTGCCGCAACGCCATTGGGATCAATGTTTGTCACCAGCACACCTCCCGTTAGGCGCCATTTTTCTTTTAGACCACTATCGATAGTTTCAACACTTAAACCCAGGCGATCAAGTCCAGCACTGGTGTCACCAGTAGTACTGCTCAAATTCAGACTATTCTCACCGCTCGAGAGCCGTCCGACTTTAACGTTGATGGTTTTTTTCTTGCCTTTGCGCATGAGCACGACTGGAACGGAGTTACCCGGCTCTGTAGCGCCCACAGCGTGCGGTAAATCGCCAGAAGTAAAAATGCTGCTATTGTCGAATTTGAGAATAATATCGCCCACTTTAATTCCGGATTTGGCCGCTGGTCCATCGGGTTCCAACTGCGCAACCAGTGCACCCTCGGGCTTTTTCAAGCCAAACGAATCGGCGAGATCTTTATCAACTTCCTGGATTACAACGCCCAGCCAGCCCCGGTCTACCCGACCTTTTTCTTTAAGTTGCGAAACAACATTTATAGCCACGCTGGATGGAATTGCAAACGACAACCCAATGGACCCCCCAGAACGGGTGTATATCTGGGAATTAACCCCCACAACCTTGCCATCAAGGTTGAAAAGTGGGCCGCCGGAGTTACCTGGGTTGATCGCTACGTCGGTCTGAATAAACGGTACGTAGTTTTCATTGCGTTCGGTGGGAATGCTGCGCCCAATGGCACTGACTATGCCGGCGCTCGCCGAGAAATCCAGGCCAAACGGTGAACCGATCGCCACCACCCACTCCCCGATTTGCAGGTCGTCTCGCGTTGCCAACTCGAGAAAAGGTAACTTTTCCTCATCCACTTTGAGTAGCGCAAGATCGGAGCGTGAATCGGTACCAATCACGATAGCCTCGTATTCGCGACGATCTACGAGGCGCACCATGATTTTATCGGCGTCTTCAATTACGTGATTGTTGGTTAACAAGTAGCCGTCGTTGGATATGAAAAACCCCGAGCCCATCGAGTGCATATTGCGCTCCGGTAGCTCTCGCGGTTCAAACAAGTGACGGAATATATCTGGGATCTGATGCCCAGGAGGAAGCTGCAACGACCCGGGCGTCACTTTGGTAGTTGTGTTTATCTTAACCACTGCTGGCGAAGTTTTTTCTATCAGGGGTCGAAAATCGGGAAGATTATAATTTGCAGCAGATGTCACGCATGGCAAAACGAGCATCAGGCAGAATAAAATACGGAAACAAGATGAAGGTCGCACTCCAAGAGCCCCTTAATTTAATGTAGGTTAACTGGGCGCGCTTGAAGGTTGTTCGCCCGGGAGAGTAAACGCGCCTTGTAGCAGTTATTGGCAGTTAATGTGCGGGCAAACAACCTGACAATCAAGCCACCAAATAATAAGCCTGAAAGTGCCGCTACAACGAGAAAAAGTTCTGTGTCAGACACACGGGAAACGCCTAACACCGCTAATAGCATAGCTGATAGGGGAATACCGTAGGAAATCAGCACACCCGACACAAACGCAGATTCATCAATACCCAATAACACCTCATCACCCGGCTGGAGGTTCGCGAATTCAGCAGGCAAATCGACGTGAACCCTCGTATAGGCGTCGCTGGAAGCCAGTAACCGTTGCCCACAAGCGTTTTTTGCGCGGCATTGTGCACAGGTGGATGTTTTCAGGGTCTCCACCCAAACACCGTTGGATTCAACGGCGAGCACTTTGCCAGATTCTGTCAACATAGCAGGTACCCAACGATCCTTTACTGCGCGCTAATACCGGATCCACCGCGATGAGCGACCGAATTTAGGATCATTCCCGCAGTTTGTTCCGGCACCTCACCCACAAGTGAAACATGAACATATTCATTGCCAATGGATTGTAGCGACATAAGCACCAATGTGGCACCGCGCTGCGCTACTCCTTGTGGAATTTTTGTGTCGGAATCACCTTTTTTAACCAAATCGGGATTAATAAATACCGAGTAGGATGATAGACCATCTGTGTAGGTATAAACCATGCCATCTTGTTCAGTGAGGTGACTGCCCGCCAGAACAAACCCCGGCGGCTGCCACGTGGGCGCCCAGTCGAAGTCAGAGGAAATTTGTGCCACTTGAGCAACTTCGGGAGGGCGACAGGGGCGCAACAAGGTTGCATTATTAGTGAACTGTTGCAACTCGGCATCGCTGTAATCTGGCTGTAACTCGAACGCTACGAACTGAATCCGTTCTAAGGCGCGATTGGGTAGCATGATCAAATATTTTAGAAGCACGCCGGACTCTACATCAACACCAAGGCTCATACCGTAGCGATGCTGGTCTTTTGGCAGAATTTGCAATACCGCCACTTTTCGCCCGGCAACGCGATCATAGCCCTTTAAATAAAACTGATAGTAATCCTGAAAGCGTTGGGTACCTTTGCCGTTGGCGAGTACGGCTCCACTTAGTAAACGCCCTCCCAGAGTTTCACAACTCACTTCGCGCCCTATTCGCGCATGCTGCCTTTCTGGTCCATTGAGATGTGTGTAACTTTCAAATTCAACTCCATCGATCACTAGGTGGGCTGTGTGCATGGTTTCCATGCGGCCACCATGCTCAAAAGTGAGCACACCCTGATAGCTGAGCTCACGCATGGCACTGGATAGTCGGGAAAGTATTTGATCTGCACTGCGCTCAGTCGTCACAGTTGCGTAAACTGTCAGCGGGAGACTGAAGAAACAAATCAGGGCGGAGAATTTGGCTACCGCTCGAAGGTACGTTCTCATGATATTTAGAAACCTGAGAGCGAGCTAAAGCCCGTTAACACCATGCTGGCAATGGCGGTTTCAGTCATTCTCCGATTGCGTGGTCGTTGCCTGTGACGCCTGATTTTGAATTCCAGCCATAGCGGCTTGATCAAGAGCGTTTAAATCCGTTAAACGCGCGAACGGCATCACACTGAAATCACTGTTTGCGGAAACTTCTTGAGCATGGATCATTAGTAGTCGATCGAAATGCGCTTTGAGTTCTGGATCTGCAATAGCCGGTTCACCTGCCTTCGCCGGAACCCCTTGTATGAGAGTGTGCGGAGCTATATTGGTGTGGCTTGCTGCCGGAGCAGTACTCACAGTGCGTGCTGTCAATTGCGGTGTATCGAACCCTGCAGGTACCACCGCGGAATTAAGATCTGGAGCTACCAGCGGTTCCGACTCAGCGACAGTGTTCTGAGCATCAGGAACGCCAGGCTGATTAAGTTGTTGCACACCGATAAGAAAACCAAAGGCTACCGTAGCAGCAATTGAAGTTTTACCCAACAAATGCAACCAGTTACGAGCCTCGGGAGCTCGAAAATTAACATTTTCGAGAGCAGGTTCGCCATCAAGCGCGCTGCGAATTTGGGAGGATATATCGAGGTTTGCGTAAGACAGATCTTCATTTCGCAGCACAGCGCTAACCTGATGATACCTTTGCCATTGGGTTCGCACAGAAGGATCAGAGTCTGATGCTTTTAACACTCGAGCGAGATCAAGATCGTTGCCTTGGTTGTCTACCAATGCAGAAAGCGATTCACCTACAGTGCTATCGGAAGAAGATTTTTCCCTGCCCGAAATTGAAACCATATATCACACACCTGGAGTCTGCTATTTACCGAGTTTTCCCGGCTTATTTTGGTTAATGGGTATTTCACAAATTCAAAGTTACAGTGTCAGAATGCGATGTTATTACACGGAACCAAAGATCACATTCTGACTGAATTTTGTTCGCACCGTTTAAATTTGCAACTCTATGATTAACGGAAGCTGAACGCTTGCCTCTTAAGACACCCCTATGGCGCTTTTGTTTCATTGCCAAATTGCTTTTTTACGCGCTTTTGTCCATGCCGTCGAGCAGTGGCGAAATCTGTTTATCAATGGCCTCCCGTGCACGAAATATGCGAGAGCGAACCGTTCCTACGGGGCACTCCATCACCTCTGCAATTTCCTCGTAACTCAAACCTTCCATCTCCCGCAAGGTAACTGCGGTGCGCAAATCTTCGGGAAGATCTCGTATCGCGCGATGCACTACCGCTTCCAATTGATCGCGCATCAGCTGTCGCTCCGGTGACGCAATATCCTTGAGCTGATCACTGCCGCCATAAAATTCGGCATCCTCCACTTCAACGTCAGATGAAGGCGGTCGACGGCCTCGTGACACGAGGTGATTCTTAGCCGTGTTAATCGCAATACGGTAAATCCACGTATAAAAAGCGCTCTCGCCTCTGAAGTTTGCCAGGGCGCGGTAGGCCTTAATAAATGTTTCTTGTGCGACATCCTGGACTTCAGCATTGTCTTTAACAAAACGGCTGATGATAGAAAAAATTTTGTGCTGGTATTTTAGCACCAGAAGATCGAAGGCTCGTTTATCACCCTTTTGAACTCTGGCGACCAGTTGTTCGTCAGTTTGCGACGCGGGCTGAACCGCCATCTAGCTACTCCAAATCACACTCATCTTGGGTGTGCCTTATTGTTTGTTTTTGCTGCATCTCGGCCAGCCTGTTTTCAGTCAAACCAGACTAATCCAGCGCCAGAAAGTTCCTTTAAACTCGCCAAAACCTTATATTTATAGCCGATGTAAAATGTCTAAATTCAGATATCAACCTTTGGTCGTTATGACAAAAATCAATCCCGACGCCCCTCAAGTTATGCAAATTCTTGTCAAACTTATGACAAATCCCAAATAATGCCATTTTAGTACTGAAAGAACAGCCCGTCATGACTACTCCTAACACCCCAGCCAGTGCACACGCTTTTGATGTTTTGATTATCGGAAGCGGCGCAGCAGGGCTCTCGCTCGCGCTACACCTACCACTAAGCACCAGAATCGCTGTGCTCAGCAAAGCATCGCTCAATGAAGGTTCCACCTGGTACGCTCAGGGCGGCATCGCTGCAGTGCTCGACCACGGCGACAGCATTGAATCGCATGTTGCCGACACCCTGGAAGCTGGCGCAGGTTTATGCCACACAGAAGCCGTGGAATTCACAATCAGCCACAGCAAACAATCTATCGAATGGCTGATACAACTGGGCGTGGATTTTACACGCCATTCCGACAACGGCAATTATCACCTAACGAGGGAGGGCGGCCACAGCAAGCGCCGAGTTATCCACAGCGCCGATGCCACCGGCAAAGCCGTACATACAGCACTCATGGATGCCGTCGCAGAACGCGACAACATTACCTTGTTTGACCACTACATTGCAGTCGACCTCATTAAGCAGGTCGATCCGGAAAGCAAGAAACTGCGCTGTACCGGTGCCTATGTTTACAACCGCAATCACGATTGCGTAGATACGTTCACTGCACGCTCCGTTGCTTTGGCGACCGGTGGTGCCAGTAAGGTGTACCTCTATTCCTCCAATCCCGACGGCGCCAGCGGTGATGGTATCGCCATGGCGTGGCGCGCAGGTTGTCGTGTCGCCAATATGGAATTTAACCAATTCCACCCCACCTGTTTGTATCACCCCAAAGCCAAGTCTTATTTGATCACCGAGGCGGTGCGTGGTGAAGGAGGCAAGTTACGCCTACCCAACGGTGAGCGGTTTATGGACAAGTTTCACGAGCTGGGAGAACTGGCACCACGTGATGTTGTAGCGAGAGCCATAGACCACGAAATGAAACGCCTGGGGAGCGATTGCGTTTATCTCGATATCAGTCACAAGCCTGACGATTTTATACGCTCTCATTTCCCAACAATCCATCAACAGTGCCTCTCATTCGGTATAGACATCACTAAGGAACCCATCCCCGTTGTGCCCGCGGCACATTACACTTGCGGCGGTATTGTGGTAGACGCACACGGCCAGACCGACCTCAAAAATCTCTACGCCATTGGCGAGTCATCCTTTACAGGTTTGCATGGCGCCAACCGTATGGCGAGCAACTCACTGCTGGAATGCTTGGTTTATGCGCAATCGGCCGCGGCGCATATCACCGCTCAACTGGAGCATGTGCCGGAAATCGATGAGGTAAAAGCTTGGGATGAATCTCGAGTTACCGATTCAGATGAAGACGTGGTGATTTCTCACAACTGGGACGAACTACGCCGCTTTATGTGGGATTACGTCGGTATCGTCAGAACTCAAAAACGTCTGGAACGCGCCTCGCACCGTATTAAACTGCTGCAAAAGGAAATTCATGAGTATTACTCGAACTACAAAGTGGGTAACGACCTTATCGAGCTACGCAACCTCGCTATTGTGGCTGACCTGATTATTCGCTCCGCCATGCAACGCAAAGAAAGCCGGGGCTTACATTTCTCTCTCGATTATCCCGAAAAATCCAAAATCGCTAAAGACACTATATTAGTGCCCATGAATTTCGCCGGTCAGGACATTTTTGTACGTTAAAAATGGGTTTGTCGACACGCGATGTAGCAGCGACGAAAATCATCGCTGCTGCAAAAGTTAACAGGCATGAGGCACAAGCCATTGAGCAGGCCCCGCCTGTGCTCGAACTGCCAGACAATAAAAATACGGGAAATGTACAGTGACTCAGTGCTAAAACTAGCCGCTGAACCATTGGCAAAGAACAACTCAATCTGCCGGCCATCAATAACCAGCTGAGTTACTCCGCTAAGGGTTTTACGCACCCTGTAGCCGCGCGCAAAATTAAGCGAAAGCAGCAATAAAGCAATGAGCTTTGCCCACAGGAGTGCGTGAATAACAGCAATCACCACAACCAAGGGAAGGTGCAAGGCCATCGTGATTTCTAAAAACAGTGTCGCCTTCTTAAGTGGGAAGCAGGCTTTGGGTGATTGTTTGTCTGGCTCTGAGGCCTTAAGACTCACCGCGTCTCAAACCAGTGTTGTCGCGCACCAACTGCACAATACGCTGTAATTCAGGAGTGTCGGGTTGCCCCTTCTGCAGGAACCAGTTGAACATATCCTGATCTTCGCAGCTTAATAATTGTTCAAACAGCAGCTGATCCTCACTTGCCAAGTTGGCAAAATGATTTTCCAGAAAAGGTAGCAGTATCAGGTCGAGCTCGAGCATTCCCCTTCGGCTAGCCCAGCGTAATCTGTTAATATCCATGAAAATCGTAGTCTCTCTCGTTTCGGGCGAGTATAAACAATTCACGTTTGCTCGTCTTCGCCTCTTTATCTTTCGCTTTCAACAGGATTTCGTATGTGGAATGACGCCAACATGCTGCCAAAAGCAGCAATGAACAAACTCGAAACACCGCTTCAAAACCAAATTATTGCACCGCTCAGTGATTATCGATTGGTGCTCATTTCAGGTCCCGAAGCAGAAAAATTCCTCCAGGGCCAATGTACCTGTGATTTTCGTCGCCTCGCCCAAGGCGATTGGCTGCGCGGTGCACACTGCAATGCCAAGGGACGCATGCACAGCTCTTTTATCGCGGCCAAACTCGGCGACGAGACTATTGCTTTGCGCATGCACGCCAGCGTTGTGGACTCGGCAATGACGGCGATGAAAAAATATATTGTTTTTTCAAAGGCCGAGGCAAGCGTTGCTGAAGCCCTGCTGATTGGAGTCGCTGCCGGCGAAGCACCAGATTTACCAAATCTTCCCGAACCGGGAAAGTGCACGAGTGACGGTGGCACACACGTGTTACGTCTCAATGATTACAGTTCTGAGCTCTGGATAATGGATGAGACCAGTGCTGCCATCATAGGCCATTTGCCCGGTACCTGGGCTTCCAGCTCATGCTGGCATGAATGGATGATTCGCCAGGGGATTGCCGAGGTCACACAAGCCTCTTACGAACAACTCTTGCCACAAGAGCTCAACTACCAGCTCATCGACGGCGTGTCCTTCGATAAAGGTTGTTACACCGGCCAGGAAATTGTTGCCCGCATGCATTATCTTGGAAAGCTTAAAAAACACCTCTATCTGGCGGAAACACAACTCAACGACGGGGCAAACTGTGAATTCGGCACCGAGGTTGAAGTACAGGGTAAAGCCGTAGGCAAGGTGATCGACGCGCATATCCAGGAGGACGGCAGCAGTACCATGTTGGTACTCGCCAACGATAGCGCACTAGAGGAAACCGTAACAATTAGACACCCATCACAACCAATACTCCGTTGGCAGCCCCTTCCATATGCTATACATAATGAGTAGGTTTGATGATTACCCGCAAAGCGTCGCCAGGGCGAACCAACACCCAAAATAAGCTGGGCATACTAGCTTACACCGCACAACCCCAGAGGTGCGGTGCAGCCTCGGGGGTGTTGGAACCGCCATTGTAGCCCCCTAATTCTTTCGGCCTGGCAAGCTCACTAAATCGATACGCGGTAAATCTCGGACCTTCCATCTACACGCGAACCCCACACTGCGATTTGAGTTCGAATCAGGGGTATACGCACAAAAAAGGAAACTCACGAGGAATTCGCTTATGACTGCGCTTGCCGAGAAGGTTACGCAAGACATCACTAACGCTATCGACCAGGACAAACTGGTACTACCCACACTTCCCGAAATCGCCTTAAAGGTGCGTGAAGTTGCCGATGATGAAGACGCCAGCATCAAGCAACTGGCAGATGTGATTGCAAGCGATGCGGCGCTCACTGCCCGTATTATTCGCGTTGCAAACAGCCCAATCTTTCGAGCGCCAAGGGAAATCGAGGATTTAAACATGGCGCTGTCGCGCCTTGGCATGCAGTACACCTGCAACCTGGCAACTGGCCTGGCAATGGAACAAATGTTTCAGGCAACCTCTGATATTGTCGACAAACGCCTCAGAGAGGTCTGGTCACGCTCCAGTGAAATCGCAGGTATGTGTCATGTTCTCTGTAAACATCGCACCAAATTGCGCCCGGATCAGGCCGCACTCGCAGGCCTGGTCCATCAGATTGGGGTACTCCCGATTTTATCCTACGCGGAAGATAATCCTTCTATACTGCGCGACAGCTTTACCTTGGATGACGTGATTGAAAACGCACATCCTGAAATTGGGGTGAAGATTTTGAATGCGTGGGAATTCCCGACCGAACTTCGCAATGTACCCAGAGATCATCTTAACTACACGCGCGACATCGGTTCAGCAGACTATGCCGATTTGGTAACTGTGTCGATGTTGCAAAGTTATGCCGGTAATAGCAGTCGCTTCGACGGACTCGATTTTACCACCGTTAAAGCGTTTTACCGTTTAGACCTAGACCCTAACATCGAAGCTGCTGAAGCAGAGGATTTGAGCGAAGATATGGAAGCGGCCATGGCAATGCTGCAAGGTTAAACCCAGTCATAAAAAAACGCCATGGGGTCACCCATGGCGTTTTGTTTTACTAGACGGCTATGGAACTATGCCGCCATGGTAGCCTGTTATAGTTGAGGGCCAGCCTCAACCAATCTTTTGCCTTCGTCGTTATCAGTGAACTTGGCAAAGTTATCGATAAACAATTGTGCGAGTTTCTTAGCTTTCTCTTCCCAGTCGGCCTCATTGGCATAGGTATCACGTGGATCGAGAATACCAGAATCAACGCCTGGCAATGAGGTAGGTACTTCTAGATTAAAGATTGGCACAGATTTAGATTCAACAGTATCTACACTGCCATCGAGAATCGCATCAATAATGCCACGAGTATCTTTAATGGAAATACGTTTGCCAGTGCCGTTCCAGCCTGTATTTACCAGATAAGCCGTTGCGCCTACTGCATTCATACGAGCGACCAACTCTTGACCATACTTCACAGGGTGTAAGGTAAGGAATGCTTTACCGAAACACGCTGAGAAAGTAGGTGTTGGTTCTGTAATGCCACGCTCTGTACCAGCCAACTTCGCAGTAAAACCAGACAAGAAGTGGTACTTAGTTTGTTCTGCATTCAATTTAGCTACAGGAGGTAAAACACCAAATGCATCCGCAGTCAGGAATATCACTTTGTTGGCATGGCCAGCGCGTGATACGGGCTTAACGATATTTTCAATGTGGTAAATGGGGTAAGAAACACGAGTGTTCTCAGTCACTGAACCATCGTTAAAATCAATTTTGCCATTTTCATCGACGGTAACATTTTCCAGCAGAGCATCGCGCTTGATGGCATTGAAAATATCGGGCTCGCTTTCAGCATCGAGATTAATGGTTTTTGCGTAGCAACCACCTTCGAAATTGAAAATACCTTTGTCGTCCCAGCCGTGCTCGTCGTCACCAATCAACTTACGCTTTGGATCGGTGGAAAGGGTAGTTTTACCAGTTCCGGATAAACCGAAGAAGATAGCAACATCACCTTGTTCACCAACGTTAGCAGAGCAGTGCATGGACGCGATATGTTTCAGCGGCAGGTAATAGTTCATCATTGCGAACATACCCTTCTTCATTTCGCCGCCGTACCAAGTGCCGCCGATTACCTGCATTTTTTCAGTCATGTTGAACACGGTAAATACTTCAGAGTTCATGCCGTGTTCTTTCCAGTTGGGGTTACTGGTTTTGGAACCATTCATTACCACGAAATCAGGTTCGCCGTAACTGGCGAGTTCTTCTTCGCTTGGGCGAATAAACATATTGGTAACGAAGTGTGCCTGCCAGGCAACTTCCACAATGAAACGCACTTTCATGCGAGTGTCTTCGTTAGCGCCACAGAAGGTGTCTACTACAAACAGACGCTTCCCAGATAATTCGTCAACTACCAGCTTTTTGAGGTCTTTCCAAACTTCAGGTGTTACAGGCTTGTTGTCGTTGTGTGCAATATTGGAATCCCACCAGAGGTGTTCCTTGCTCACGTCATCGTAAACGATGAATTTATCTTTGGGGGAGCGGCCGGTGAAAATACCTGTCTTAACGTTAACTGCGCCCAGTTCAGTTACCTGGCCACGCTCGTATCCTTCCAGGTTTGGGTTCGTCTCTTCTTCAAACAACTGATCGTATGAAGGGTTGTGAACGATCTCCTGAACATCGTGGATACCATATTTAGAAAGGTCTAGGTTTACAGCCATTGCTTGTCTCCCATTACTATTGGTGGGTAAAGAAAATCCTTTGTCGTTCTAGCTTTTTACAACAAATTTCATGTTCGGCCGCGGGCTTTACAAAGTGATGACACATTCAGCGGATTTATGTGAGAGCCCATTAATACTCAACGGGGTCTATTATAGGGAAGCCGGTTTTGGCAGGGAAATTCCACGATTGACGCACGTCAAGAAAGCATCCGGCTGTTATAAAAAAGATGAACGGGCTTGATTTTACACCCAAAGGTCAGCCATAGAGCGGCTGATTACTAAACAAAAAAGTATAACCCCGGTGGATATAGCAACGAAAACGATTAACGTTTACAAGACCTTGTGAAGTGTTACCCGTAAGCTATAAATTGTCGATTCGCCAATCAACCGGAGCAATGCCTTTGGCTTGTAAATAAGCGTTGGCTTTAGAGAAATGCTGGCACCCAAAAAAACCTCTGTGCGACGATAATGGAGAGGGATGCGGCGCTTTTAAAACACAGTGTCGCTGGGTATCTATGTAGGCTCCTTTGCGCTGTGCATAGCTGCCCCAAAGCATAAAAACCAGATTTTCTCTGTGGTTGTTTAAGCAATTTACAACGGCGTCAGTAAACGTTTCCCAGCCTTTGTTTTGATGTGACCCCGCACGCCCCTGCTCAACCGAGAGCGTTGCATTCAGCAACAGCACCCCCTGTTCAGCCCAAGATTGCAGGCATCCGTGATTGGGCGCAGCCAGTTGTAGATCTGTTTGCAGCTCTTTAAAAATATTTTGCAAAGATGGCGGAAAAGGCACCCCGGGAAGCACAGAAAAACACAATCCATGCGCCTGCCCAGGCCCGTGATAAGGGTCCTGCCCTAAAATGACAACTTTTACGCTCTCGAAGGGCGTAGTATTTAGCGCGTTAAATATATTATCCCCCGAAGGGAATAGGGTTTTTCCCGCACGCTTTTCCGCGACTAAAAACTGCTTCAACTGTTTCATGTACGGCTGCTCGAATTCGCTACCGACTTTAGCCAGCCAACTGGCATGTAGTTTTATTTGCCCCGATATTTCCGTCATAACAACTATTCAGGCCGCATGTGAGGAAAGAGCAACACATCCCGAATTGAAGGAGCGTCGGTTAACAACATCACCAAACGATCAATGCCAATACCCTCACCCGCAGTAGGGGGTAAACCATACTCCAGCGCACGCACATAATCAGCGTCGTAATGCATAGCTTCGTCGTCGCCAGCATCTTTTTCAGCGACTTGTTTCTTGAACCTTTCCGCCTGGTCTTCTGCGTCGTTTAACTCAGAGAAACCGTTGGCAATTTCACGACCACCCACAAAAAATTCAAAGCGATCAGTAACAAAAGCATTGCTGTCATTGCGACGCGCCAGTGGCGAAACTTCTGTTGGATATTCCGTAATAAAGGTTGGTTGAATCAGGCGGTGCTCAACAGTTTTTTCAAAAATTTCAATCTGCACTTTACCCAAACCCCAGGAATCCTTAATAGGAATACCCAACGCTTTAGCCAACTCACAAGCGCCTTCAAGATTATCGATATGCGCAGGCGTTAAATCAGGGTTGAAGTGCAAGATAGAATTAAAAACCGAGAGACGTGTGAAAGGTTGCGAAAAATCGTAAGTAACTGCCTCGGTGGCGTCTGCGCTAGCAGTAACTCTGCTGGAACCTAACACTGTTTCTGTCAACTTGCGCAACATATCTTCGGTTAGGTCCATCAGGTCCTTATAATCGGCGTAGGCCTGATAAAATTCCAACATGGTGAACTCGGGATTATGCCGGGTCGAAAGCCCTTCATTGCGAAAGTTTCGATTTATTTCATAAACCCGTTCAAAGCCACCAACAACCAAACGCTTCAAATAGAGCTCCGGCGCGATACGCAGGTACATGTCGATATCCAACGCATTGTGATGAGTCTCAAACGGCCGCGCAGTAGCCCCCCCGGGAATAGCCTGGAGCATCGGAGTTTCCACTTCGAGAAATTCGCGTCCATTTAAATAATCCCGAATAAACTGCACAATTTTAGAGCGCAACAAAAATGTTTGACGCACCTCGGGATTCGCAATTAAATCCACATAGCGCTGGCGATAACGCAATTCCTGGTCGGCCAAACCGTGGTACTTGTCTGGCAGAGGGCGCAAGGCTTTGGTAAGCAGCTGATATTCATTCAAGTTAACATAAAGATCACCCTTGCCCGATTTATGAAGATGGCCACGCACGCCGATAATATCGCCGAGGTCTATACTCTTGGCGAAAGCACGCGCTTCTTTAGTGACATAAAGTTGGATCTGACCGCTGCCATCCTGTAACACCATAAAAGCGCCCCGATTGCGGATGACGCGCCCGGCAACAGAGACGACCATTGCTTCAGTCTCTAGAGCTTCCTTAGTTTTTTCGCTGTGCTCATCTTGCAGTGCTTGCGCTTTGTGCGCGGGTCGAAAGCTGTTTGGGAAAGGGTTGCCCTGCTCACGCAGCTCCGCGAGTTTGGCGCGACGTTCGGCAATTAATTTGTTTTCATCCTGTTGCTGCTCAACGGAAGAATTTTTTTCACTCATGGAATTGGTGTGTCCTGTTCGAAGTGTTCAAATAAATCGACGTCAATAAACAAAGCTTAAATTACAGCCCGGCTTTGAGGCTGGCTTCTATAAAGTCATCTAATTTGCCGTCGAGTACTGCCTGGCAGTTGCTGGTTTGCACGCTGGTACGAAGATCTTTAATACGCTGGTCGTCGAGCACATAGGAGCGAATCTGACTACCCCAGCCGATATCTGATTTGCTATCTTCCATCGCCTGTTTTTCGGCGTTGCGTTTTAACAATTCCTGCTCATACATGCGTGCACGAAGCATTTTCATGGCTTTATCGCGGTTGGAATGCTGTGATCTTTCACTCTGGCACTGCACCACAACACCGCTTGGCTCATGCGTAATCCGAACCGCGGAATCCGTTTTGTTAACATGCTGACCACCAGCACCACTGGCTCGATAAGTATCAACTCTTAGGTCTGCCGGGTTAATATCAATTTCGATATCATCAGAAATTTCCGGCGAAACAAATACAGATGCGAACGAAGTGTGTCTGCGATTGCCGGAGTCAAAAGGCGATTTACGAACCAAGCGGTGCACACCGGTTTCGGTGCGTAACCAACCAAAAGCGTACTCCCCCTCAAAACGTATGGTAGCGCTTTTAATACCGGCCACTTCACCGGCTGAAGCTTCCTCCAAAGTGGTTTTGAAGCCTTTGTCTTCGCCCCATCGCAGGTACATACGCAGTATCATTTCGGCCCAATCCTGCGCTTCAGTTCCGCCCGAACCTGCCTGGATGTCGAGGTAGGCGTTGTTGGGATCCATTTCACCAGAGAACATACGGCGAAACTCCAATTTCGCCAGTTGTGCTTCCAAGCCGTTGATTTCTGCGATGACGTCTTCCAGGCTCTCTTCGTCGTTCTCTTCCACCGCCATATCGATAAGATCGCGGCAGTCCGCAACACCTTGGTCAAGTGTTTCAATAGTATCAACTACGGCTTCAAGGGAGGATCGCTCGCGGCCCAACGCCTGAGCCCGATCGGGTTCGTTCCACACGCCGGGTTCCGCAAGCTCGAGTTCTACTTCGGCGAGACGTTCTTTCTTCTCAAGGTATTCAAAGATACCCCCTAAGCACGTCGGTGCGCGCCTGAAGATCGGAGAGTTTGGTGAAGAGGGGGTTAACTTCCATAGTGATTCACATACCTAATATTGGGGGGTTGAAATGCGCGCGCATTGTACCCCACAGCACTAGCTTGGGGAAATTGGCGCAATATAACAGGTAAATTCGCTCAAAGCCGTGAAGTGAAGGTTTCGAATTCCCTGTAAGCCTTGGTACCATAGCCGGTCTAACTGCAAACAAGGGTAATAATGTAGCGCGCCAGATTTACGTGAAGAACGCCTGTACAAAACTTCACCTTCGCCCCAGGCTGGCTTGTCTACACTAAAAAAATAATAACGTTTGAGGTGTAACTCATGCTGAAACAACCCGGCATCCTGCTGCCGCTGATATTCACAGTTCTGCTCGGTGGCTGTTTTGACGATGACGAGCCTACCGCGACTGCGCCCAGCGAGCCTATTCCCGCAGAACGCACCTATGTGGTGTTCAGCCCCGCGACCAGCGAACTGCCAATACCCAACGACTTAATGTTCAGCGCAGAGCCCCTTGCCGACGGCACCATGCGGGTGGATACCTCAGACGACCCCGACAACCCCGTGCTCATAGGTATCGACAGTCTCGATGGCAATTCAGTGACCGCGCCGTTTGATATTAAATTTTCCGGTCCCCTCGACGACGCCCAGAACCTGGACGCCAACAGCTTTGCTGCAGTTAACGGCAGTGTTATTCCAAACCCCAATCAAAATGTCTTTTTGTTGCCCTTGAGTTACCCGGGTGGCGACGGTCTGCTTCAAGCCAAGGTGAATAACCTCAGTGTAGAGGTTCCCACTTTCGCAGAAGCTGCGGCCTACCAAAGTGCGGTGGCAACCGGTAACACCCAACTGCTCGCGACTCTCGCCACACCCAAAATTCGTGTTGAACTGTTGAGTCAGGATGGCGATTTCAACAATGTTATTCGTATTACCCCGCTTGAGCCTTTGTTGCCAGAAACCAAGTATCTGGTGTTGCTCACTAACATTTCCGATTGGTCAGGCAACTCAGTGTATCCCTCCCTTGCTTACCAATACATTCGCGATCCAGAATCCAACTTGGGCGATATTGGGCTTGATGGTCTGCGCCCCGCCATTCAGGGTTGGGAACAACTTGCTGCAGGCTATTTTGGCTTTAAAAGAGCCGTTTATGAGGCGGCCAGCTTACCGCTTTCAGTGCCCACCCAGGATGACGTCATATTTTCATTGACCTTCACTACCGGAGGTACAGATCGCATCCTTAAAAGCATCGCTGCTCCGGAGACCTTTTTCGAACGCTCACTGACAACCAAATATAAGCAAAGTGCGATCAGCAGTCTGGTAAGTGGTTTTTACAATGTTTCTGGTGACAATACCGGCTTCGACAACGCTACCGATGTTGCCATTAATACCACTATAAATATTTTGCTCACCGCGCCATCAATTAACAACACTGCCAACCCGCTGTATAACAGCAACATTGCCGCAGCAGTGAATGCCGGCGCCAGTTATACAAGCATTGCAGCAGACCCTACCGCAGCACACATCATGCAGCGCGCCGCAGCAGAAGCCGCTTTTAACGTTCACAATAGTGGTAGCGCTGAACAAGGTGATATGGCGCCTTACGTTGATATCGCTACAGAAGCCGCAGGCACGGTAGCTGCTCTAGCCCAAGGCGCAAGCGCACCGCCATCGGCGATCTTCCCAATACCGAGCGCTCGGGAATCGAGTTTTTATCGTAGAGATCTGGCCGGCGAAATAAACGCGGCACTGGTCGCCCCGGCACTGGTGTACCAAGGCCAAATCAAGCTTCCGATCTACCAGGCAATGCCGACACAAAACAATGGTAGCGCTGTGGTGAGCAGCCGCTGGCAGGCTGATAAAGATACCCTGGGCTACCTACTGGACATCGCCCAAGGCAACGAGATGGAAACCACTCCACCCTCTTCCATGGTGACTTACCGCTATCCGTTTCCCACAAAGCAGGCTGACGTTAACGTGCCTCTGCTGGCGACCCTACCCGAGCCCACAACTCTCGCAAACTTCGGTATTACCAAACCCGCCGAGGGCTGGCCTGTAGTGATTTTCATGCACGGGATTACCTCAGATCGTTCCAGCTCACTGCCCATGGCAAACGCACTGTCTTTCGCGTGCGTGCGATCCGATCTCAGCGGCCCTTCCGGAGCTCCCTGCTTTGCCACCGTCGCCATAGATCAGCCACTGCATGGAATTGATGCGGCCGGGGCGACTGTTCCGGGAATGTACAGCGTTTCCGCGCCTGATACCGTCTTCAATCCCAATATGCCAGGTGTGCCTGCTGAAGACCTTACAGAACGGCATTACAACTATACTGCCGATGCCACGAATACCCCCGTTCTGATGGACTACACCAACGGAATCGGTGAATCCGGCAGCCTGTACATCAACCTTTCCAACTTTGCGAACTCGCGCGATACCTTGCGTCAGGGCGTACTAGACCTACTGAACCTGAACGCTTCCCTGGCAACCATGGACGTTGACGGCGATGGCGAAGCGAATGATCTTGATACCAGTAAGGTGTACTTTATTGGCCACTCCCTGGGCGGTATCGATGGACTTACATTCGTCGCTATAAACAACCTGAGCAGTACCCAAAATAGTCCTTTTAATAATCTGCCAAAGATCCAAGCAGCATCTGCTATGTTTCCAGGTGGCAGCGTTACCAGACTGCTCACCAATTCTCCCACACTCGCACCACGTATATTGCAGGGTCTCGCCAACGCCAGCGACGAGTTGGCCCAGGGCAGAAGTGGGCTAGAATCGTACCTCAACGTTTTTCAGGGTTTGCTGGATTCCACCGATCCCATCAATTTCACGCCCCTCTTGAGGCGTGAAGTGAGTGATACCGGCGTACTTTTCTCAGAAATTATCGGTAATGGCACCCCTAACCTGCCTCCCGATCAGGTCATTCCCAATGCGGCAGATTCAATTTGGGGCGCAGAATACGGTCCGCTGTTGATGATTCTGGAAAACGGATTCGCCATTGATGGGTTTCCGGCCCCCCTGGCAGGCAGTGAACCCCTAATTGCGCAATTACAGGCCACGAAAACCGCTGAGGCCGAGGGCTCCAGCGACCCAGCGGTTCTGGTGAGTCGATATATTGAAGGTTCGCACACAACACCAGTGGTTGCCGGTAACACGGACATAGACCCCCTTACCAGTGGTGCCGTGTTCTCGGAGTTACTGCATCAAACCGTTACCTTCTTTTCCCTTAACGGCGTTGTACCTGGATCGATTGTCGACAATGAGGCGGTTCTCGAAGATTAGGAAAAAGACTTAACACTTTTTCCTTTTAATTCAACAGGTTATAGGATATTCTTGACATAGTACTTTATAAAGCTAGAATAAGTTATTGAAAATAACTTTTCACGGCGGGCTATGGTATGGAATTTCTCGAAGCCGATCACCCAGAATGGCTGCAGATGTGGCAGGAACTTGCCAAACAGCGAATCAACGAAGGCGATGCGATTTGTCTATTTGAAAACCATTGCTGGGAATATCTGGGGTCTAATCACGATCACCACCACTTCTGTCATCGCTGCCACCCTCGAACAGGACGCACAGAATTCGCGTACATTGAACGCCGCTGTGCAGGTGTGAACTGGGCACGCAGTGCATAGTACAACCACCGGGAGTGGTAACCGAGCCGAGATCAATCGGCCTGGTATTGCGCAACAAGTGGTTCCAGGTAACTCACCATTAGCTGTAAACTCTCCTCGCCCCGGTATTCGTTAACGTTTAACGTGAACGCCAAACGGACCCACTGGAGACTCGGATTCGGCCAAATCTCGGTATCGACGTTAAACGCAATAGCATCAATCGCTAAGCCAGAATAATCTGCCGGAGTAACAACCAGTTTCAAATGCTTTTCCCCAACGATGCGCTGATTCACTATCCTGAAGCGGCCATCGAAGCAAGGTTCCGGAAACGCCTGCCCCCAAGGACCGAGCTGTGCCAACAACCGTGCAGTATCCAGCGTGTAGGCGCTCTCATCTACCTCACCGTCGGTGACAATTTCAGCTTCGGGAGCCTCCCCATTAAGCAGCCGGTCGGCCTCTGACTCAAACGCTGCCATAAAGCGCTCTAAATCTGCTTTGCGAAGTGACAAGCCAGCTGCCATCGCATGACCGCCAAATTTAGATAACAAGCCTGAATGAC
This sequence comes from Alteromonadaceae bacterium 2753L.S.0a.02, assembly GCA_007827375.1. NCBI lineage: Bacteria > Pseudomonadati > Pseudomonadota > Gammaproteobacteria > Alteromonadales > Alteromonadaceae > Alteromonadaceae bacterium 2753L.S.0a.02. The sequence continues at coordinate 1,620,804 of VISH01000002.1, read as the reverse complement.
GCGTAGCAATTGCATCTAAGAGGTCCCGCAAGTGAACACCGGGAATCGAACGGCCCGAGCCTTTTAAGTTTTCGTCATCGGCTTCCGCAAACACAATTGTAGGGCGATGCAAGCGATCTTTGATGCGGGACGCGAGGATGCCGATAACGCCTTGATGCCAGTCCTCCTGATAGAGGCAAATTGCCTGAGGCCACTGAGTTTGCGACTCCAACACCTTATCTAGGTATGTGATGGCTTCCCGCTGCATCGACAGCTCGATTGCGCGCCGCTCGCGATTTAACTCATCCAACTGCGTGGCTAACAACCGCGCCTCGTGCTCGCTTTCCGCCAACAGACAGCGAATGCCCAGCGACATATCATCTAAACGACCGGCGGCGTTTAAACGAGGCCCGGCAACAAAACCCAAATCTGTCGCGGTGAGCCGCTCCAAAGCACGCCGACCCACTTCAAACAGGGCACGAATGCCCGGTCGCGCCCTGCCGGCGCGGATGCGTTTCAGGCCCTGTTCTACCAAAGTACGATTGTTTTGATCGAGTGGCACCACATCGGCCACAGTGCCCAGTGCCACCAAATCCAGAAACTGCGCCATGTTGGGTTCTGTGACACCGCTTGACTGAAACCAAGCAGTTTCTCGTAAATGCGCACGCAAGGCGTTCATGACATAGAAAATAACGCCTACTCCGGCGAGGTTTTTACTCGGGAAACCGCAACCCGGCTGATTTGGGTTGACAATAACTTCCGCCGGCGGCAATTGTTCTGCGGGCAAATGATGATCTGTGATCAACACTTGAATTCCCAACGCGTGTGCCGCTGCCACGCCGTCGAAGCTTGCGATGCCGTTGTCCACGGTAATAATCAAGCTTGGTTTTAAGGTCGCGATGACCGCAACAATTTCAGGTGTTAAGCCATATCCGAATTCAAAGCGGTTGGGTACCAGGAATTCCACAGAGCTAAACCCAAACGCCTTAAGGCACTGCACAGCTAACGCGGTGCTGGTGGCACCATCAGCATCAAAGTCGCCAAGAATACAAATACGCCCCCGCTGTTTTAGCATTCGCTCCAACAAAACCACAGCCTCCTGCAAACCAGACATTTGTGAAGGCTGTAATAAATTACGCAGTTGATAATCGATTTGGCTGGGGTCACTTACGCCACGATTTGCGAGTACTCTGCGTACAAGCGGGGCGAAATGATTGAGCTGTGAGGAAGTCTCTGTGGTGGCCGTTCGTTGTCGAATCGTTTTTTTAATAATGTGCATTCAGATAATCAGTTGTTAACGCCAAGGTGGAACTTCGGGTGTTTTCAAATCGAAAGTATCGGTGTGTTTAAACCGTTTGCGACAAAAAGAGCAAAAATTTAAACAGTTGCCATTCAGATTCCCATAAAGTCTATTCCATGAGACGCCTTCTGAGATTAAGTTTTATATTTTATTATTGTTGCGCTGCATCCTAATTTTGGTACCTAACCTTTTCGAACATAACCATTTCGAATGCAGGCTCGTTTCCTCCAATGAAACCAATATCGTCGCATTGAGTGTTGGATGACTGAGCCAATGGCGCGACGTGCTATGTGGCGGTGAGGCGACGGTGCAACTTACGCATTTCAAGATCGAAATGCTCGTATACCATATCAATGGTTTCTGTTGCGCGCTGATAATAATCCATCACAGAATCACTCATTTCACGAACATCAATCTGTTCACGTAGATAACCCACAAACGCGACAATTGCATCATTTTCCATTTTACTGAGTTTGCGCGAACAGGCCGGCGATAACAACAACCTTTCAATCGCGTCGAGATTCGATTTTATCAAGTTGATCTGCCGGTATCGCTGTTCATGGGAGGCACAGGTAAATACTTGCACCCCCAATGCGCGGCACTGCCCAACCAGCTCACCAATCTTTAAATACTCCCGCCAAACAATCCAGCTATCGATATAGCGTGGGTTGGTATCCAGGCCATAATGACTGGCGATGCTCTCTAACAAGGTCATCAATGACGCAATCAGGCGGGAATGTTGATTAAAACTGTCTTCAGCGCGAATCTGGCGCCCATTAGCGGATAACGAAGCCCAATGCCGGGTGATTCCCTCCCAATCCGGGTGCTCTGCCAACCACACATCCAGACACGACAGTTGTCGCATATCCACCACGATTTGTGCGCGTAGTTGGTTAACCTCCTCGAGTGACGAAGATACTCCGGAGTGTCTCGCAGAGCTCAATCCCCGATGTTGCTGCAAATGGGTAAGCAGAACACGGCCCGCCTGCAACAGCTGTGTGCCCAGCACCAATTGCCGTTTGCGGCGATCTTTTTCACGCAACACTATGCCGAGCAGCGAAATGCAAAGCACCGCAGCGATCAACACAGCAACAAATGGAAGCGTAACAGGCATAACCTTTTCCAGAACAAAAACCGAACATTACTGGCAAATTACATTCCACTCGTTTGAGCCCGGTAAACTGTCGCTCCCTTCTGCTTTTACAAGTACTTCGGAGCACCATATCAAACATAAACGCTCAAGTTTTGTGCAATATTTATTGCATAGCGAGGCAACCAAGAACGGAAAGACAACAGACTATAGCATTGGGGAAAGGTCGAAGAACCGGGCTAGGGGTGCCGGCAACTAACCAAGCCCCCCAATGCCTCGGTTGGGCAAGAAATCAGGCGGTGATATTAGCAGACATAAAAGCCTGTACCTGCGCGATATCTTTGGCAATAACCTGATATCGCTCCTCGCGAGTGAACAGATCCTGCATATGATGGGGCAACGCAGGATCATCCTGCTGGCCTGCTTTTTTTACAGCCTCTGGGAATTTGGCAGGATGCGCAGTTGCCAGACAGATCATCGGGGTTGAGATGTTTTTACGTGTTTTACGACCCGCCTGAACACCGATGGCAGTGTGTGGATCCAACAGATATTCAGTGGTTTCAAAAACTTCACGAATCACCGCAATTGTTTCGTCATCATCCAAACGGTAACTGCTAAACAACTCGCGAGCTTTACTTAACGCAGCATCGCCAAGCTTCAGTTCACCAGTGGTTTTAAAATTTTCCATCAGAGACTTAATTGCTGTGCCATCCCGCTCGTGCAAATCAAAAAGCATTCGCTCAAAATTGCTCGAAACCATAATATCCATGCTTGGCGACAACGAATGCACCAACGATTGAGTACTGTGGTCGTTATTGCTGATACAACGATGCAAGATATCGTTGCTGTTGGTTGCAATTACCAGTTGCTCAATGGGCAAGCCCATGCGCTTTGCCAGATAGCCGGCAAAAATATCACCGAAGTTGCCGGTGGGCACCGAAAATGAAACCGCACGGTGTGGTGCCCCCAGCGCCAGCGCTGCATAAAAGTAGTAGACGATTTGCGCCATAATACGCGCCCAGTTAATGGAATTAACCGCCACCAGCTGACGCCCTTCTGGCAGGAAAGACTGATCCGCGAAACTCGTTTTAACCATATTCTGGCAGTCGTCGAAATTACCTTCTAATGCTATGTTTTTAACATTGTCTTCGAGTACTGTGGTCATCTGACGACGCTGAACGTCAGATACCTTCTGGTAGGGATGCAAAATGAAGATATCAACGTTTTCGCAGTCACGACAGCCTTCAATGGCCGCAGAACCGGTATCACCCGAAGTCGCACCCATGATCACAACTTTCTGGTCGCGTTTTTTCAACACATAATCCAGCAGGTGTCCCAGGAATTGCAGTGCAAAGTCTTTGAACGCCAGCGTCGGTCCCTGAAACAATTCCAAGACCCACTCGTTATGGCCGGTTTGCACTAAAGGAGCAATGGCCTCATGGCGAAAACCCTTACCCGAATCGGTGCAGTAAGAGACGTCGATCAGCGCCTTCAAATCGACTTCGGGGATCTCGCCATCAACAAATGGCGCAATAACTTTAAATGCCAATTCCTTGTACGAAAGACCAGCCCACGCAGCGATTTCGTCTTGCGTAAATTGGGGAAGTGTTTCCGGAAGATACAAGCCACCATCGCTCGCCAGCCCGGTAAGCACAACTTCTTCAAAACTCAGCGCAGGCGCTTCACCACGCGTACTGATATATTTCACGTCACGTCCCTACTTTAATGACTCAACACGAATTCGCACCACGTTAGTCGCGATGGAATCCAATTGTTCTATCTGCTCTATCGCACTGTTAATACGGTGTTCGATTGTGCGATTGGTTAACAAGATAACCGGTACATGGGGTTGCCCTTCTTTGGGCTCTTTTTGAATCAATGCCTCAATACTGATGCCGGCATCGCTCAATATTTGCGTCACTTTTGATAGTACACCTGGCCGATCCAGTGCGGAAATTCGCAAATAATAGGCTGATTCATTTTCTTCAATGGGAAGAATCTTGTAATTGCTAAGATGTTCTTCACCAAAACCCAAATGTGGCACAGTGATAAGATTCTCACTGGCGTAACCACTGTTGACCAAACGACTAACATGGACGATATCGGAGATCACCGCCGATGCTGTGGGCTCGGAACCCGCTCCGGCACCATAGTACAAAGTTGGACCAACCGCATCACCCTTCACCACCACGGCATTCATCACACCATCAACGTTAGCGATAAGCCGGGATTGTGGAATCATGGTGGGATGCACCCGCAGTTCTATGCCGCCGCTGCTGCGCCTGCGGGTGATGCCCAGATGCTTGATGCGATAGCCCAGCTCATCAGCATAAGCGACATCTTCTGGCTGAATGTTACTGATACCCTCAGTGAACACCTTATCAAACTGCAAAGGCATTCCAAATGCCAACGAGGCTAGGATCACCAGTTTGTGGGCAGCATCAATACCTTCAACATCAAAAGTGGGGTCTGCTTCGGCATAACCGAGCTCTTGCGCTTCTTTCAACACATCAACGAACTCGCGGCCTTTATCGCGCATTTCGGTAAGAATGAAATTGCCAGTGCCATTGATAATGCCCGCCAACCATTCAACTTTATTAGCTGCAAGCCCTTCACGCAACGCTCGAATAATTGGGATACCACCCGCTACAGCCGCCTCGTAGGATATGGTTACGTTGTGCTTAACGGCTTCCGCAAACAATTCGTTACCGTGTTCTGCGATAAGCGCTTTATTTGCTGTAACGACGTGTTTGCCATTGCGCACTGCAGTAAGCACCAAATCCTCGGCTACAGTAGTGCCACCAATTAATTCGACGACTATATCGACATTCGGATCGCCTGCAACCTCGAATACATCACTGCTAACAGTCACATTAGAGGTATCGCAACTGGAATTAATTTGACGCGCGCCAACGTGACTGATCGAAATTTCACGTCCTGCTTTCGCGTTAATATCCTTGTTGTTGCGGGTAAGAACATTGAAGGTTCCGCTACCCACAGTACCCAGCCCACAAATGCCGACATTTACCGGTTTCAAAATCTATTCCTCTAAGTTCCAACACAGGGGGCGGAGGGCCCACCCAAAAAAGAAACGCAACCTTACTGACGCGACTTGATGCTGTCAATGCGCCACCGCAATTGCAGTGTATTCGCCCACCAGGGCAAATTTGTGAAGGCACAAAAAAAGGGACCTTGTGGCCCCTTTTTTGCGATTACTTTGGCATTAACTGCCGGTTTCAACGCCTATTCTTTCGGCCAGATTCTTAGCAGGCATGTAACCTGGAATCAATTCTCCGGAGTTAAGTACGATTGCTGGCGTACCGGTTACGCCCATCTGCTGCCCAAGTTCATACTCCGCAGCGACGGGATTGCCCTCACATTCGTTTATCGCAATTTCCTGACGATTCTTTAATGTCGTCAAAGCAGTCTGCGGATCGTCAGAACACCAAGCTGAAACAATTTTTTTGTAGGAATTCGACCCAATACCCGCACGAGGATACGCCAAATAGCGAACTTCAATGCCCATGTCGTTAAGTGCAGGAACTTCGCGATGCAGCTTTTGACAGTAGCCGCAATCCACATCGGTAAACACGGAAATGCTAGCCTTCACCTCACCTTTGGGTGCAAAAACGATGGCATCTTCTTTTTTCACAGTGGCCAGCAAATCTTTGCGAACGCCAACCATTGCCTGATCGGTAACATTAACGATTTCCTTGCCTTGAATTTGTAGCAAACGGCCATCGATGAAGTATTCGCCACTTTGCTCCATATAAATGATGCCTCGCCCCATAATTTGCACTTCATAAATGCCGGGTAAAACGGAAGGCTTGATATTACGTATCTGGAGACGGTCATTAGCGCCAGTCAGGCTCTTACGAATGTTTTCTTCTGCTTGTGCCTGAGTGACGGAACCTGTTGGCTTCGCGACAGCAGTTTCTTCGGAAGATTCGCTCTTCGCGCTGGCTTGTGCTTCGGCCTCGGTTTTGCACGACATAAGGCCAACCATTGAGAGCGCGAGCAACGCTGTCATTCCGCGAGTTAAAATTTGATACCTATTGTTCATAAAATCCTCTTAATACGATACTTAATTATTGTTATTTTGATTAATCACGCCGTGCAAGGCTATTTTTTAGCCAAGAGTTGAGGGCTTTGAGGGCACAAGTTTAACATGGTTCCGTGAAGGGGGGCTCGCAATAACGTAAAACTCGCATTGCCGCACACTGTAGAGGGGTACCACTGTGCTTTTCTGTTATAAAAAAGGCGGCTTACGCCGCCTTTAAATTAATTAAGCTTTTCTTTAATTCGAGCCGCTTTACCAGTCAGTTCTCTCAGGTAGTAAAGTTTGGCCTGTCGAACATCACCGCGACGCTTCACAGTAATGCTATCCACCTGCTTGCTGTGAGTCTGGAAGGTTCGCTCTACGCCAACACCGTGAGAGATCTTACGCACAGTGAACGCCGAGTTGAGACCGCGGTTGCGCTTACCAATGACGACACCTTCGTAGGCCTGTAAACGCTCACGGTTACCTTCAGTCACTTTCACCTGAACCACCACGGTATCTCCGGGGCTGAATTCTGGTAGCTCTTGCTTGAGCTGCTCGTTTTCCAGCTCCTGGATAATTTTGTTCTTAGAACTCATGGCTTGCTCCTGATCTTTGTGTAGCCTCGCGGCTAGAAAATTATTAAATCAACTGGCGTTGCTGTGTTGACGAATGTACTCGTCGAGGAGCCGCTGCTCAAGTTCAGTCAACTCCAACGCCTCTATTAATTCCGGCCTTCGCAGCCAGGTTCGCCCGAGGGACTGCTGCAAACGCCAAATCTCAATGCGTTTGTGATCCCCACTTAGAAGCACATCGGGAACCTTAGTACTTAAAACCTCTTCTGGCCTGGTGTAATGCGGGCAGTCCAATAAGCCGGTTTCGAAGGAATCCTGCTCTGCGGATTGCGCGTCTCCCAGTGCACCAGGTAGCTTCCGGATGATTGCATCCAAAAGAACCATAGCAGGCAGTTCACCACCACTTAATACGTAGTCCCCAATGGAGATTTCAGTATCCACGTAGTGTTCGATAAAACGCTCATCAATACCTTCGTATCGTCCCGCCACCAGCACCAAGTGGAAATTGGCAGCAGTTTGGGGCCCGTCTGACAACAAAGTATCAATACTCTTTTTGTTGAGCACTTCGCCCTGAGGCGATAGGTAAATGACTCGAGCCTGCTGTCTTGAGCACCCCAGAGCCACCAAGCTGGCTTCGAGCGCCGCTGCTAAAGGCTCGACTCGCATTACCATACCTGGGCCGCCACCATAGGGTCGGTCATCTACCGTCTGATGCTTGTCAGACGTGAATTGACGAGGATTAATTAACGTCAATTCTAATAAATTCTGTTCAATCGCGCGGCTAGTAATGCCGCTTTCAACGATCGCCCGAAACATTTCCGGGAACAGCGTAATAACAGCGACTTTGCGTGTCGCCATTTAAAACTCCGGGTCCCACTCGACAATTATCACACCCGCAGCCAAATCGACTTGCTTCACGTAGGTGTCTGGGACGTAAGGCACCAGCCGTTCGCGGCCATCAATGCTTTGCGATGACGGCTTTACCACCAACACGTCGTTTGCACCGGTTTCGAGGAGGTTTTGTACCTCGCCCAGATAATAAACCTCACCCTGATAATGGCTGCTTACTTCAAGCCCCAACAATTGAAACCAGTAAAAATCTCCCGCTTCCAAATCTGGTAGTTGCGCTTTTTCCACCGCAATATCGACATTGGTGTAGCTGCTAGCTTGGTCGCGGTCATCAACGCCCTTGATATGAACAATCAAACCACCGGCTCGCTGCTCATATCCATCTAATTCGATCTGCTTTACACCATGGCGGGTTTTCAGCCACCAAGGCATATACGAGAAGATATTCTCTTCGGGGCTGGTAAAAGATTTCACTTTTATCCAGCCTTTAATACCAAAAACGCCAGTGAGCCTGCCAACCGATATCAGGTTAGAACGTTTGGCTGTCACTGGCGTAGTCGCTGCGAAAATACCGCTTATGCAGCAGCAGCTGCCGCGTCTTTAAGCAACTTGGCAACGCGATCAGAGATCTGCGCACCCTGAGCTTTCCAGTAATCCAAACGCTCGCTGTCAATGCGCAGACGCTCTTCCTGACCACGTGCAACTGGGTTAAAGAAGCCTACACGCTCGATAAAACGACCGTCGCGAGCCTTGCGACTGTCTGTCACTGTTAGGTGATAAAATGGGCGCTTCTTGGAACCGCCACGGGATAAACGAATGCTTACCATGTAAGTCTTTCCTGTTTGAATTCTCTGTAATCAGGCGCCAACTGGCTCGGAAGCCTCGTATTCTATGGGTGCACCTGCGAAAGGCGGCGTATTTTAATGGAAAGGATACGCCTTGTATAGGGTTAAATTTGGCTTTTTATCAGCGCCGGTCTGCTATCCAAGCCCAGGCGGCAAGCCGCCTCCGCCCATCGGGGGCATTCCACCGGGACCACCCCCGGGAAACATGCCTCCCATACCGCGCATCATCTTTTTCAGGCCTCCGCCCTTCATTTTTTTCATCATTTTGCTCATTTGCTTGTGCTGTTTGAGCAGACGATTGAGATCCTGAATCTGCGTCCCGGAACCCATAGTGATGCGACGTTTACGCGAACCGTTAAGAATATCGGGGTTGTGGCGTTCGGCAGGAGTCATCGAGCCAATAATTGCGTCCATTTGCTTAAATTGTTTACTCACATTCGCCTGCTCGACCATTTGCGCCATGTTGCCCATACCCGGTAGTTTTTCAAGCATCGCGCCCATACCACCCATGTTCTGCATTTGTTGCAGTTGGTCTCGCAGATCCTCCAAATCGAAACGTTTACCAGATTCGACCTTCTTAGCCAGTTTTTCAGCTTTGGCCTTGTCGATTTTTTGTTCAGCTTCTTCGATTAACGAGAGGATATCACCCATACCGAGGATACGAGAGGCAACGCGATCGGGGTGGAATGGCTCGAGGGCTTCGGTTTTCTCCCCCACCCCCATAAATTTAATAGGCTTGCCGGTTACTTGACGCACCGACAAAGCTGCACCACCGCGCGCATCCCCATCCGTTTTGGTAAGCACGACACCTGTGAGCGGCAAGGCATCGTTAAAGGCTTTGGCTGTGTTAACCGCATCCTGACCTATCATAGCGTCGATTACAAACAGCGTTTCGACAGGGTTGACCGCCTTGTGTAGGGCTTGAATTTCCTGCATCAATTGGTCATCAATGTGTAAACGGCCTGCGGTGTCCACCAACAGCACATCCATGAAGCTCTTCTTGGCCTGGGCAATCGCCGCCTTGGCAATATCAACAGGTTTTTGATCGCTGCTTGATGGAAAAAACTCAACTTCCACCTCTGTAGCCAGAGTTTCTAACTGCTTGATAGCTGCCGGGCGATACACGTCAGCGCTCACCACCATCACTTTCTTTTTGTGTTTTTCGCGCAGGAAACGCCCGAGTTTGGCGACGGTAGTGGTTTTACCCGCTCCCTGCAGGCCCGCCATCAACACCACAGCAGGAGGCTGTACGGCGAGGTCCAGCGTCTCGTTGGCACTGCCCATCAATTCAGTGAGTTCACTTTCGACGATTTTCAGAAATTGCTGCCCTGGATTCAGCGCACGGGAAACTTCCTGGCCCTGAGCTCTTTTACGTACGTGGGCGACAAAGTCCTTAACTACGGGAAGAGCCACATCGGCCTCGAGTAAGGCCTTACGCACATCACGCAGCGCGTCTTGAATATTGTCGTGATTAAGGCGCGATTTACCGGTAATTTTCTTCAGTGAGCGCGTTAAGCGGTCTGACAGATTCTCAAACATGGATGCCTATCGAGTATAAAATTGGCCAGTATCATCGGCCGGTGGTTTAAAAAGGCGGCAAGTATAATGGCTCGTCAGCACAAATACGACAGCACTTTCCTTTATAATGGCGTGATTTACTGAATGTTGTTCCCCCTAACCCCACAGAATTATCACTATGTTTAGTGTCGCCACTGTCGTGCTTTATCTGGCTGCCTGGGCCCTGCTGTTACGTGCATTGATGCGCAGAGAGCCCATTAAGGCGAATAGCCTGTTGCTGGTTATTGCAGCGGGAACAGCTGTGCATTTTATCGCCGTACTGAGCTCGATAAAAACACCACTGGGGTACCAGTTCGGTTTTTTTAAAGTGCCATCGTTGTTCTTTGCAGTGATCAACATGGTGGTGGTACTAAGCAGCCTGCGTAAGCCACTGCACAATCTGTTCTTATTTCTTCTGCCGCTCGCAGTTACTGCGGTGGTGGTTTCAGAGTTCGAAGACTCTACCAAAACCAGCCACCACCTCAACATTGAAGTCATCTCCCACATTCTGCTATCAATTCTCGCATACAGCATGCTTACCATTGCGAGCCTTCAAGCACTGCTCCTCGCATACCAAAACTACCAGCTGCGCCACAAACACCTGCGCGGTGTTATGGGTTTGTTGCCACCGCTGCAAACAATGGAAACCTTGTTATTCGAGCTGGTATGGGCCGGAGAGGTGTTACTTACCTCATCGATCATCAGCGGCATAATGTTCACTACCAGTTTTAGTGAACAGCACCTCTCGCACAAAACGGTCTTTTCGATTCTCTCATGGCTTATTTATGCACTGCTCTTGTGGGGGCGTCATACCCTGGGATGGCGCGGCGCGGCGGCTATTCGCTGGACACTCGGGGGGTTTGCCGCGCTGATGCTGGCATACTTTGGCAGCAAGTTGGTGCTGGAGCTTATACTCCACCGCGTGTAGTCTTGATCACAGCAGCAAAGTCGTTCAAGATATTGCGCCCAAGCAAATATAGGCACGCTAATCTTTGGACACCATTCCCAACGACCTACTCATCGGATTCCTGGTCGTCTTAATCCTTTTGTCAGCCTTCTTCTCAAGCTCCGAAACCGGCATGCTTGCGCTGAACCGTTACCGGTTGCGTCACCTGGTCAAAAAGAAGCACAAAGGCGCCCTGAGAGCAGCCCGCCTGCTGGAAAGGCCCGACAGGCTGATTGGTGTTATTTTAATAGGTAACAATCTGGTGAACATCCTGGCAACCCTGGTTGCCGGCGCACTGACTACGCATTTGTTCGGCGAATGGGCAACCGCCTTTGTGCTGCCTTTTGTGTTGACCATTGTGATCCTGATCTTTGCCGAGGTTACGCCCAAGTCGGTAGCCGCAGTATATCCTGAAAAAATAGCGTTTCCCGCGAGCGTGGTGCTCTGGCCACTGCTGTACTTGCTCTACCCTGTGGTCTGGATGGTTAACATGATTTCCAACGCAATAGCCCGGATGATTGGGCTAGACCCATCCAAAGCCCGTCGTGCCGACCATTTGCGGATGGAAGAGCTTAGAACCGTTGTGGATGAAGCCGGAGAACTGATTCCCGATCAGCACCAGGGCATGCTGTTGAATGTGCTGGATCTCGAAAAAGCTACCGTTGAAGATATTATGATTCCCCGAAACGAAGTGGATGGAATCGATCTTGAACAGGACATGCGGGAGATCCTAGTAAAAATACGTTCGACGGAATACACACGACTGCCGGTTTACGAAGGTGATATCAATAATATTGTCGGCATACTACACCTTCGTAAAGCGGCACGATTTATCCAGGGCGACGATTCCACTGTTACTATGGAAAGCCTGAGATCGCACATCAGCGAGCCCTATTTCGTACCCGAATCCACCCAGCTTCATACTCAGCTCATGAATTTCCAACAACACAAACACCGCATAGCTGTTGTGGTGGACGAGTACGGTGATGTGCAAGGCATAGCGACTCTGGTCGACCTCTTGGAGGAAATCGTAGGCGATTTTACGACCGACTCTGCCAATAACACCTCAGACTCTATTATCGAGTGCCCGGGAGACTGGTATTTAATCGACGCTTCTGAATCCGTTCGCGATATCAACAAAAATCTTGGCTGGAATCTGCCCACCGACGGCCCAAAAACCATCAACGGAATCATCGTGGAGTTTCTCGAAAGCATCCCCGACGCATGTGTCAGTTTCGAGATCGGTAAATACCGCTTTGAGATTGTGGAATTTAGCGAAACTCGTATCGAAAAAGCCAAGGTCTACGAGTTGAGCGCATAATTCGGCAAGAAACAGGCATTGCACAGTGTGCGCGAGAGTAATAAAACTTCACGCAGCTTTCTGCCGCTTCATTTAAGAACGGGGCTTGTAGCGAATTTCTGGTGCAGTATGTTTCCGCTCTAATTTAATCCCATAAAAACATGCCAGAAAATCCACCAGAACTCGCGCTGTAAATCCCCAAATGGTGTAACCAAGATATTCGTATACGGGTGCCCAGTATTCGCCTTTTGCCCCTACAAAAATATCCGTTCTTACGCGTTTATCCGCTTTGAGTTCTTCAAGCGGAAACCAGAACATCTCTGCGAGTTCTGCAGGATTTGGCTCCAGAGAACACAGAGCCGGCACTTTTCCCACATAAGGGGTCACTCTGGTGCCTCGTCGCGTAAAGCTGGGCCTTAGCTCTCCCATGATCTGTACACTCTCCGGTACCAACCCCACCTCTTCTTGAGCTTCGCGAAGTGCAGTTGCACTCAGGTCCGAATCACCGGGTTCCCATTTGCCGCCCGGAAATGCCACTTCACCACTGTGGGTGTTCAAGTGCCGAGCCCTCAAGGTAAGTAATATCTCCTCCTGCCCAACAGGGCGATCGGATATCGCCAACAATACAGCTGCTTGGTTAGATAACACACTCATGAAACCCCCCCCTGCAACAGCATGCTACCATCGAAACAAGCCACCATACCCGCGAGCCAGTTCACAAGAATTCAGTCGACACTTCCAGAATGGATTCTTGTGCTTCAACACGAGAAATCCGTTCGATTTGGTCGTGACAAAATGTGGCCAAACAAAACGAAGCCGTTCGGCCCGAGATCAAACCACATTTTTTAATGCAAAGGAATGATATCGTGCGACCGCTTTTCAGATTCCCCATGAGTCAACAATCAATCCAACTAACAAAGAAGTATTACACGCCAACCGATAAAAAAGTCTCATAGAATCAGCAACTTATAAAATCATAAAAATTTATTTGAAGGCGTATCGAGCGCCAGCCACCGTAAACACTACATATAACCATTCAATATAAAACTACATATACACATAGCGTATAGAATTTTGGTAGCATAAATTTTAAACAAGTCAAACAAAGTCCGAAAAATTTCGGCACAAGGCATTACCATTAGGCGCATGAGATACGTTCGGCTGGGGGGGCGCGTGTCAACATTGCCAGGTTGTACTTATGGGCAGCACGGCTGCTGGCGGTTTACGTAAGAGGCACAGAGTTATGAACAAATGGCCAAGTTTCGAGCAATTGGCAAAAATGGCAGAAACCCATCCAGAGGCACTGGAGCAGTTTCGCCAACGGGAAGTCGAGGCACTTATCGACAGCGCTCCAGTTGAAATGCAACGACGCTTACGTGGTTTGCAGTTTCAAATTGATTGTCAACGGCAGTTACACCCAACCCCCGTTGGCGCCTGTCTGGCGATATCCAAGATGATGCATGAATCGCTTGGACGCTTGCAGCGCGCATTACACGGCCTCCAATCAGAGGCCGAATTAGATTCACAAAGCCCCTCTCAGGCGGCCAATGGCGCCCAAATTATTCCGTTCCCCGCGGCAGGGTAACCAGCGGCCAGATAGAATAAGCAGGCTCTTCGTACGGGTGAGCTGCCAGTAATGCAGCTCTAACCGGCTCCATCAGTTCGTGGCTAACGACCATTTCCACTCTTAGCTCCGGCACTTGCTCTTCCTCGCCTTCTGCGCCCAGAAATGGCTGACTGCCGGCTAGAGGGCGAAATTGCCCAATACCCTCAACTTGCCAGCAGCAGCGGTCATAATCCCCTATGCGCCCTGCCCCTGCCTTGAAAACTGCATCTTTTACAAGATCTGCATGGCTTTTTGGAACATAAAATACGAATTGATACATGTTGAATTTGGGCTCCCTGATGTTGCCGCGGGGTTTAGCGTGTAAACTTGCCGACGTTTTTTTACCATTGAGAAATTTTGAGTTATGCAGTTATTCGTGGATCAGTTAACCAATGTGGATTTTAGCTACCTGTGCCCGACACGCGGCGTGGTGGGAGAAACCTGGCTGGCTGATGTTCGCCTAAACGGCGCACTGGATGCCCAGGGCATGGTGTGCGATTTTGGTATCGTTAAAGGTGAAACACGCCGTTGGCTCGACACGACTATTGATCACTGCCTCCTGGTACCCACCCAAAACCCGGCAATTAGCGTAGAGTCAACACGCGAAAATCACAAGGTATACTGTGAACTGGCCGATGGTGGCACAGTAGTTTGCGAGTCACCAACAGAGGCAATCACCTTAATTGATGCCACAGAAATTTCTACCTTAGCTGTGGCTCAATGGAGTCTCACGCAATTGCGTGGCCTGTTCCCAAATTCAGTTGAAACGCTACAACTGATTTTCAATGAAGAGGCCATTAATGGCCCTTACTACCATTACAGTCATGGTCTTAAAAAGCACAAGGGAAATTGCCAACGCATCGCCCATGGACACCGCTCCAAACTCGAAATATACCGCAACGGCCTTCTGGCTGAGTCCGACATGCAAACCTGGGCCAATAATTGGCGTGACATCTACATCGCAACCCGAGAAGACCTGGTGGATGGCGGCGACGCACAACAGCTTGAGTTCGCGTACAACTCGCAACAGGGCGGCTTTTATATTTCACTACCGAAACGATTGTGCTACCTCATCGACACAGATTCGACCGTTGAATTTATTGCACAGCATATAGCTACCACGATAAAAGCTATCTATCCCGATGATCGGATAACGGTTAAGGCCTACGAAGGGCTCGCCAAGGGCGCTATTTGCGAAGTGTGAGCCTGGTGGTATGCGCTTCGTTTTGTTCGCAAGGGTGGCCAGGAAAATAGTGGAAGCAGGTTTCGCGCTCCATCACCTGAACGTGGGAAAAACTCACAGTGTTGGCGTCATCGCGATGCATACACACGCTTTTCGCCGATGCACTGGGTTCATGACTCCGGTGTAACTGATAAAAATCTTCAACGTTGGCGTTTTCACCGATTGCCTGCCGGTAAGTCGCAAGGCGAGCGTCCAAAACGTCTTCGTAGAGCTTGGCCGATGAAATCAGCGGACTGCGTTGATACGCACTCAGCAATTGCTTGCCGGTCCAACGCAACAACAACACGCCCTGCGGACCCGCGCACGATTCAAATACCAGCAGCGAAAAGGGCGCAAATTTTTGCAGATTAATGGCATTTAACTCCAGCTGAATCTTCGGCCTCGAGCCAGCTCCGGCGAGGGTTTTCACCAACTGACCACGGGATTTCAATCTCCCTTTCGGCAAGCGACCCTGGTAAAAATTTAACAACGCAAGTGTCACGCCGTGTTCGTTAGTGCTCAACCACGACCCCTCGCCATCGGGATCGACCGGCATCAACGCACGAACACCTTGTAGCTCTAGAATAGTAGGAGGTTGTGCCTCGGCCCGGGTATTTTGCTCGTCGCGATTAAAGAACACATGATAACCGTGAGGTTCAAACATCCAGCTAATCGTGCACATAGTCTGCTACTCAGCCATCGACGATTCAGAGCGGAGAAAACTTGCGGTTGCGGGAGCAACTCCGAGGGCAGATGGAGTTTGCAAACGCTGGCTTTTTGCCAAAATGGCGATGATTGCCAAATGATGCACAAAGTGACTGGAGGCAAAAATGAGCTCCCGCAACGCGGAGGAGACAACTTCAACACTGGTCTGATCGCACAAACTCACTTCACTTTTCACGCTGAGTGACTGGGCAAGCTGAGCTTCACTTAAGCCCTGCAACCAGACTTTGAGAGACGATAATTCACCAAGCGCCACTTCCGGGTCGGTTTCTATCGGGGCACCACGGCGTCTAAGGTCATAGTCAACCAAATCAAACTTCTCGATGCCACAGATCAAGGCCTGATAAATATCGAGAATGTGCCTGGTATGCGCACCTATAGAGCTGTGAGTGACGCCCGAGTCCTGATAGCAGTACTGTTGCTTCGAGAGTGCCTCAAGCAGCTCTTCGAGCTGCGCTATTGCTTGAAGATTCCCACCTACAACGGGGTGAATCGCTTGCTGCATAATGGTTTAACCCTGCGGTTTTTGGTCCCAGAAACGTAATACACTTCGAGACGACAACCAGTCCTTTAATACAATAATTGTCGCGCTCGCCCAAACCAGACAAGCCATAATAAATAAGGCACCGCCATCATCTCCAACCACGGCGCCGCTACTATCGAAAGTCGGCATCACGATGCCCAGGGGCGTGAATAAATGAAACACAATTGCACCACTCATAATTTCAAAGGCAAGAAGTGCCCCCCACGGCCGCAGCGGTGTGAACAATAAAACGGCGGAGCAAAGTTCAAGTGTGCCTATCAAATAACCACCAATAGCCGCAAACCAAGGGAGTCCGGCCCAAGCGCCGAGAGTACCAAAAATATGTTGTGTTTCGTGTGAATTACTGAACTTAAAAAACAGCGATTGTACGAACACAAAGGCTATCCAAATACTCAGCATGGTTAAGTAATACCGTTTTAAAAAATTCATGAGGCCCAAAGTTCCCTAAGCCAAATTTTTATCATGCGGCGCGCAGACGGAGGTCGCAGGCCACGCCGCCTCATAGCGTCTCCCATTTCGAAGAGTGTTCTATACTGCCCAAACAATGTCCCAATTGCATCACGAAACGAGGCTCGTGCATCCCAAATATGGGTTTGTTCGCTACTTACACCATTAATTTCCAAAATGCAGAACTGCTCACCACGCGCCAGAAGCTCAATATCACGAAATTTAATGTCCAAGCGGCCGTAATGGAAATCGGGAAAGTCGCGCATTACTGCATCAATGGCGTTATTTAATTGCGGGGTTATCCACTCTCCACCATCGCGAAAAATACTCCCTTTACAATGACTACCCAGGAACCCTAGAGCGATCTCTACCCCTTGCTCCGGCACACTGTTAAGACAGTGCTTATTTAAAGAAGAATAGATTTTTTTTAAACGCCTGGCGCGAGTGTTGCGTTCAATAAGCTCAAGCAGAGTATGTGTGCCATCTCCTATTACCGTTGCGCGGTATTTCAAGGTAAGCGACACAACCTCCCCCATAGGTGCACCCGGTTTGCGGATATAGAACACACCAGCTTCAGCTGCCCAAGGAGCTAATTGCTGTAATACTACCCGTCGATTATTCGGAAACTCCCGCAAATAATCTTGTAACTCCGCAAAGTCGCGGCATTTTTGGACACCGTTACCACGACAGCCTAAGTCGGGCTTCGCAATCAAAGGAAAGTCTACGCCGCCAGTTTCGAGCGCGCTTTGTATTTGGCTCAAGGTGTTTTCCTGATCGCCACAGGCTTCCAAATAAACCGCCCAAGGTAATATGAAACGCCTGGCATAACTACCAGCTTGTTCGAGAATGGCCGATTTGGACTCTCCCACCATCCCGCCCAATTCAATATTAGGGTTCGCCAACATGGGTAAACCGAAATTTCTATACCGTAACGAAAGTAATATCCAGTAGGCGACGACTGGCAGATAAACCAGCCAAGCAGGTAAAAATTCGAACCAGGAGTAGGGTTTATCGGCAAGATCAAGCAATGGCAGACCGGAATTTACTCCCTGCTCCTTTGTAGGGGATGGGTTTTTCGCCATCAACAGGTGTCACTTTTCCGGGCCAGCAATTTCGGCACCAGCGTATTGTTTGCAAGCAGTAATACCAGCGCGATCGCCATAAGTGACCATTTCCAAGGGCTTGTTTTTAAAAAATCTGCGAGACCAAAAGCGTTGACGACAAGAAAGATAAAGGCAACCCAAACCACACCCGCAACCAACATTGCCAATGCGAAGCGCTGCGCTGGCACTTTCCAAAGGCCACATAAGGTAAAACCGAGGGTACGCAAGCCCGGTACGAATCGAATGAGGAAGATGTTAGACAGCGTGCGATGTTGAAAACGCTGCTGCACAACGTTGGCTCTATGGTTTTGGGTGAAGCGTCGGGTTAATTTTGGCCAGCGGTGACCGGCGCGCCCCAGAAGATAGAGGCCCATATCACCCGTGGTGATACCAATCAGACTTGCAGTGGCTGCCAAAACGACTGGCAACTGCCCGTCGAGCGCAAAAAGAGCGGCAGCGATTACTGCGGCATCTTCCCACAACCACGAAACCAAAATCAGGCCACAAACCAGGAATAACGGGTTCCCGGTGGCGATGAGATACAACTGGTTGAGAGCTTCTGGCAAGGTTGATCCTGTTGATTTACTTGTGGTGTAGTATGCCGCTTGTAGTGGGTAGACGCCAGATTAGAAGGTTTTGTTCCGTCGTTCGAGCTAGCTGTGTGCCAGCTTTGTTTTTTGGTATGGAGGTAGAGCGTATGCTCCAATTTCTTACTTACAAAAAAGCGTTAAGTTCCTAAGCTTTGTCTAAGTTCCGACTCTTTATCAGGTATACCAGCGCTACCAAGGAGGGATTGACTCGGGCCTTCCTGGCCCTCGGGCTGCGCCCGCCGGCAAAGCCAGCGCCCAAAATTGCTCCCGGCAATTTTGTCGAACAAGGGTTCTTATCGATCCTCCCTCACCGCCATAATAAAAAAGCCCCGCACGCGTGTCCTTCTTATAATATTGCGAGATACCTGACTGGGAGGGATTGACTCGGGCCCTCCTGGCCCTCGGGCTGCGCCCGCCGGCAAAGCCGGCGCCCAAAATTGCTCCCGGCAATTTTGTCGAACAAGGGTTCTTATCGATCATCCCTCACCGCCATAATAAAAAAGCCCCGCACTCGCGTGCGGGGCTTTTTTATTATGGCGGTGAGGGAGGGATTCGAACCCTCGATGCCTTGCGACATACACACTTTCCAGGCGTGCTCCTTCGACCACTCGGACACCTCACCGGATCTGAAATCTACTTCGGAACTCGTTGTTTGTTTAGCGGCTGCCCCGAAAGGCGGCACACAATACACAAAGCTTGGGGCAAACGCAATCCTCAGTTGGTACCAGTTTCCGCCCTGTGGAATGGGTGTTCTGCCGTAACGGTTTAAACGGTGACTGTTTTATAGCCAAAAAGTCGATTTTGATAAGTTTGTCGGCCATACTTCTTTAACACTGGGCCGCTCTCGGCACCGGTTCCTCCGCGTGGTTTTCAAGGAAACTGTGAATGCAGCTACCAAACCTCTATCTTATCGCCGCTGTCGAAGTCGCCGCGCTATTGGTGGTTGTGTGCATGTTTTTAGTATTTCAAAACCGTTCGCTGCGAACATTGGTGAGAAAGCTGCAGGAACGCATGACCCAACTGGTTGCTGATTTGCGCTTAGCTCGAGCAGAAAAGGCCAAGAAAGAGGTGCCTGCTCCAGCACAAAATTACACTGCATTTTTAAACACCCACATCGATCAAACCAAATCTCACCACCAGGAACTCGGGCAAGGAAAGGATATTGTCCTCGATCTGGACCCAGACACCCCATTGCCTCGGAGAGCGGCAGCTCTGCGATACGCGATTCTGTTGGCAGAAAAGGAGGCCAACACAGGAAAACACGCCAAATTTACCGACTGGAAACTCCTCGAGCGCAAGTATGAGCAGTTACTGCAATATCAGAGTACCTATGCGAGCAGCGACGACACAGACTCCGCAGAAATGGATGCGCTGCGCGACGAACTTACTGCTGCAAAGAAAAGGGTCTCCAACCTCGAGCGTTTTAAGGCCCTGTATTTCGATTTGGAGGAAAAGTGGGAATCCTGTAAAGATACTGCCCAAAATCACTTCGATGAACTCACCCAACTCGCAGCGGGCAGTGAAAACGCCGAAGCGATTGAATCAGTATTACAATCCTACCATTCCAATTATGGCGAACTGGGAACGCTCATCGAAAACGGCATCGACGGAGTCAGCATTTTATCGGCAGACACAAATAAAACCGATGGCTCAGCCGGCGAAATTCGTCATTTGCGGGCGGTAGCCGCAGACCAGCACCGAATCATCACTGAATTACAACGTAAGTTGAAAGAATCCACTTCCGCAGAGCAAACCGAACAGGTTGTCCACGAGTTGCAAGGGCAATTGCAAAAGCAAATACGATTTGTGCAGGAATCCGAAACTTGTATCCAACTCCTTGAAGATGAGTTGACCACAGCCAACAAGGAGCTGGAACAACTGAAATCACGCCTCACCAGACTGCCTCAGATTAAAACTGAATTGAAAGAGCTGCGTGACCAAAACGACGACTATGAAATGCAACTCTACAGTTTGAAATCCGAAAATCGCCGCCTGATGAGCAAATTACAAAACGCCAAACACTCAGCGCCGCCCAGTGATGATGCCGGTGAAGTGCGCCGACTCAAAAAAGAAATGGGTGAATTGGAAAACAAATATGCGGAACTGGAAGAAAAATTCTTAGACCTGAAGCTACAGCAGTGACACAGCAGCTAAAACCCCATGGCCAGCTACTGGTGCAACACGTTAGAATATCGGGCTCCGCGATCCATACTTCGACGGGATACAAAACAAAATAAACACAGGTAACTAAATGCCCGGCTCCTCCCCGCAGGTAACTGACAAACTGGCTGCAGACTTCTCCCTTCGCCAGAATGATATTAGAACCCTTATTTGCTTTGCCGCTGCAGGCACGATTACTGTGCACATGGACTGGCCAAACATTAACCTGCTGGACGCCGTCGCGGTACTCGCGATCTTGGCATACGCGATAACAACCTTTCTGTGGTTACGCCGTCGCGTTTATGATGAAAAGCGTGCGAAAATTTTCGACAACGTAATGACTGCAGATGCCGTAATTATCGGCATTGTACTGGGCCTTTCCAATTTTAGTATTTTACCGTCCATTTTGTTTATCACCATGGTGCAGTTTAACAGCCTCATTAACGGTGGTTTTAGGAAGTGGATGATCGACAACCTCGCGTTTGTCGGTGGCATTGGTTTGACGCTGTTGGTGCGCGATCCCAAATGGGTGCTATCCGATAAGCTCGAAATTAGCGTTGTTAGTCTCATTGGCATTTTTACTTATTTTTGCGCATACGCCATCTTTGTACACTCGCGTATGCACAAATTGGATTTACTCAATAAAAAATTACTCAACGAGCAAACCCTCTACAAACTGCGCACCTACAAACTGGCAAGGTATCTAACCCCGACCGTCTGGAAAGCCGTCAATGAAGGTCGCGAACACACACTGACATCGGAACGCAAACGTATAACCGTATTCTTTTCCGATATCCGGGGTTTCAGTTCGCTCTCTGAAGAGCTTGAGGCGGAAACCCTCACAGATCTGCTCAACACCTACCTCACGGAAATGGTCAATATCGCCACCAAACATCGCGGTACCATCGATAAATTCATGGGCGACGCGGTGATGGTTATATTTGGTGATACCCAAAGTGAGGGCCTCAAGGCCGACTGTATCCGCTGCCTGGCAATGGCGATTGAGATGCGTAAAAAAATGAAGGAATTACAAACCAGGTGGTACAACCAGGGCATTAAAAAACCCTTGCAAATCCGAATGGGGATCAACACAGGTTACTGCACCGTAGGCTCTTTCGGCACCAACCATTACATGGACTACACAGTACTGGGCACACATGTAAATCTTGCCAGTCGTCTGGAATCCGCCGCAGACCCTGGGGAAATTTTAATATCGCATGAAACTTGGTCACTGGTTAAAGATGTAATTATGTGCCGCGACAAAGGCGAGATTAAAGCCAAAGGATTCAGCCACCCCATTAAGGTTTATCAGGTGGTGGATTTTAGAAAAGATCTTGGCCGTCACCAGAGTTACTTCGAAGAAAATGCCGAAGGCTTTTCAATGCATATGGACCTTGAAAAAATAAAAAATTACGATAAAGAGCGTGTAGTGGATACGCTACAGCGGGCCGCTGACCGTTTAAGAGACAAAGTGATTAAGTAATCTACTGCCTGGCGATACGAAGTTTCAACAACACTTCAGGGGGTTGCGAAGCCAGCTCTTCGCTACTGCGGTAAGGATTGATATCAAGGCCGCCACGTCGGGTATAAAGCGCGTACACCTCCAGTGAATTCAATTTACCACTTCCCCACAAATCACAAAACATCCGTTCAATACAGTTTTCGTGGAAATCCTGATGGCTGCGAAACGAAACCACATACGCTAAAAAACTCTGGGGTTGCAATGCCAAACCCGAGTAACGAATCCAAACTGACGCCCAGTCCGGTTGCCCGGTTACCGGGCAATTACTTTTTAGCAGGTGACTGTTAAACATGTCGTTTACAACGGTGTTTTCTGAAAATCTAAGCAAAGTTGCACTGGGCTGATAGGCGTATTGCTCAGCATCCAAGTTGTCCACACAAAGGCCTGGCAGGCGAGCAATCCCTTCGTATTCGTCGATGGAGAACAATTGCACTCCAACGGGTGCACCACAGGCAGCGGTGAGGTCACTTTCGAGGGTTTGTTGTAGCGTATTTTGAGATTCAAACGTGTGCTGATTAAGTGAGTTTAAATAATATTTAAATGATTTGGACTCAATGATCGCCGGGCTCGCGCTCGAAAAAACAAAACGCGCGATAGCAACTTGGGGTTTACCCTGAGGGGTCAGCCACGAGACTTCGTAAGCCGTCCAGATATCGACCCCTGACATTGGGGGCAGGGATTTTCCCAATTTAACGCGAGAATCAACCCGTGCGATGGCTTGTAACAGTTCGGGAGTATATTTAGTGGGGTAACTCGCTTCCTCACCCAGCAAACTTGCCTTGGCATTTTTATCAGACATAAAACTCAATTTCGCAATTTTTTGCCGTAATTCAACAGGTATAAACAATAGCTGAATAGCAATACCAAAAATACCAAAATACCTAAAAAAGCGCCGCCAACACTCACGTCGGATACCCCCAAAATGCCGTACCTAAACGCATTCACCATGTATAGTACGGGGTTTAATTTGGAGACGCCCTGCCAAAACTCCGGTAGTAGGCTTATCGAATAAAACACACCGCCCAAATAAGTGAGTGGAGTCAATACGAAAGTGGGGATAATGGAAATATCGTCAAAGGAGTTGGCAAATATCGCATTAATCATGCCGGCAATGGAAAACAATACCGAGGTGAGCAGAATTACCGAAACAGTTACCAAGGGGCTGTGAATGTGCAGGTGAGTAAAGAACAGCGATATTAAGGTGACTATCCCCCCAACAATTAAGCCGCGCAGCACTCCGCCGCTCACGTAACCGAGTAAAATAATATAGTTTGGCGTCGGACTTACCTGGATTTCTTCAATGCTTTTTGTAAATTTCGCAGAATAAAAAGAAGACACCACATTGGAGTAGGAGTTGTTGATAATCGACATCATAATCAAGCCGGGAACAACAAATGACATATAATCGAACCCGCCCATGTCTCCGATGCGAGAACCGATAAGACTCCCGAAAATTACAAAATACAGCGCCATGGTAATCACTGGCGGTATTAGGGTTTGCACCCAAATTCGCGTGAAGCGACGCACTTCTTTACGCACAATCGTTTTATAGGCAATCAACTGCTGGCTTGCATTCATACGGCGGCTCCTGAAACACTGCTGCGGCCTTCGCTATTGGCAACCAACTCTACAAATAGCTCTTCGAGTCGATTGACCTTATTACGCATGCTCACCACTTCAACCCCTTGTTGCGCCAGCGCACTGAAAAGCCCGTTAAGTGCGGTTCCGCTTTGAACCGTTACTTCTAACGTGGAATCATCGGCTTTGGAGAGCTGATAACCGGCAACAGAGATCTCGTTGCCAATAGAGTCTCGACAATCCAACACAAAAGTTTCGGTATTCAATTGTTTTAAAAGATTCTTGACTGTTGTGTTTTCAACCAATTCACCATGATTGATGATAGCGACATTGCGGCACAGGTTTTCCGCTTCTTCAAGATAATGCGTGGTAAGGATAATCGTTGTACCAGCGGCATTGATTTCTTTTAAAAATTCCCACATGGAACGACGAAGCTCAATATCAACGCCAGCCGTGGGTTCGTCCAAAATCAAAAGCTGCGGTTCGTGAACCAATGCCCGAGCAATAAGCAATCTGCGCTTCATACCGCCGGATAGACCGCGGGCCTGAGAGTGGCGTTTCTCCCACAACCCCAACTTTCTGAGGTAGGTCTCCGCACGCTGCATAGCGACACCGTTCGGCAAACCATAGTAGCCTGCCTGATGGACGACAATATCCAACACTTTCTCAAACATGTTGAAATTAAATTCCTGGGGAACCACACCAAGGTACTGTTTTGCCTGAGAAAAGGCCTTGTCGATGTCGTGCCCGAAGATTCGTACCTTACCGGAGGTTTTTTTTACCAGGGAGCACAGTATGCCAATAGTGGTGGATTTGCCGGCCCCATTAGGCCCGAGCAGTGCAAAAAAATCGCCCTGCTCCACTTTGAGGCTAATGCCTTTAAGGGCTTCAAATTGGTTGTCGTAGACTTTGCTGAGCTGTTCAATCTCTAATGCCGCAGGAACTGCCTGTAGCGAGGCTGTGTTTCGGTTATTCATGGCGTCTTTAGTTGTTGACCAAAAATCTATTGTAACTGATCAGGTGGCATGGCCCTGTCAATTAGTAGAGTACAAATAAGTGTTCTGGTGAGGCGAAAAAAAAGCGCTACCTGTGGGTGCGCTTTTTAATTGGAACATGGCTACTAATGACTCAACACTAGCAGTGTTCGCGACAATCGGCATTGCCGATGGATTGTAACTGGAGCGGGAAACGAGACTCGAACTCGCGACCCCAACCTTGGCAAGGTTGTGCTCTACCAACTGAGCTATTCCCGCAATGGCGTCCCCTAGGGGATTCGAACCCCTGTTACCGCCGTGAAAGGGCGGTGTCCTAGGCCTCTAGACGAAGGGGACAAAAGTCTGAAGTGCTCGTCGTTTCAGAGAGCGCGCATTCTATTGACAGTACCCTAGGCTGTCAAGCTGTTACCCTAAAATTTTTTCGATTTCATTACGCGCCTGAGAATAAATTTAGATTTGCCGATATGTAGCAAAAGGCGCCGTATTCAGAAAGGCGAATATTGCCTAAATCCCCCACAAAAACAACCGCTTAGCTCTTTACCAGTTTGCACAAGTGCAAGTCTCTGACTAGCCTTGTAGAAGAGGCACTTCCAATTCCCCCACACCCTCGGAGTACCATGTCTTCGGTAAACATCATTGTCACCATAGTTGTGCTGCTGGCCATACTGGTGTGCTACGCATTCGTGTCGCAAACCCTGCGCCAGAAACGTGAACAACGTTTGCGAGTAACTGCAGCCCTCAAATCGCGCCTGCGCAACTTCAAGTTTATGATTAATGGCTTCCCGAAGGGGTTTTTACCACGCGAACTCACTCTTCTGGTGCAGCGAAGCCTCATTGATGTATGTGAGCAGTTATCGAAACTCGAGCCTCGGGAACCATCCCATCTTCAGGATTTGCAGGCAGTGACCCAGCAACTGCAGGAAACCCAGCGCCAGGCGCGCCCCAGTGACCCCGTGGTACTCGAAAATCCACAGCAGATTAAAGAGGTGAAAATGTGCCTGGAGGAGTTGCATCGTTTTATTTTTCAGCTGGAGCGCAAAGGCACGGTAAGCCACACCCATGCAGAAGGTTATCGCAGCCAGATCAAACAAATGGTGCTGCAGCTCACTGTTGACAACTACAGCCTGCTGGGGCGTCAAGCTCAACAGTCAGACAAACTCAAATTAGCGATTCACTACTTCGACCTCTGCGTAAAACTGATGCTGCGCGAAGGTCGGCCAGGACAGTTTGATACGCGCATTCAACAACAGAAGCTGGCCATTGAGCAGCTGCGAGCCCGACTGGCAGAGCTTGAGTCCACAAAGCCTGCCTCCGCTGAAGAAATCGCCGAGCAGGAACAAATCGCTGAAGAATGGGATAAATTCGGCTCAGACGAAGAGGTTTGGAAGAAGAAACACGCTTACGATTAGCCGAGCACGGTCATCGCCACTATCCGGCTAATCTCACAAAACGGTCGACCACTTTCCTGCTGCCAAGTCGAAAACGCCTTTTGCACTTGGGTCAGTTCTTTCTTGGCGGTCGGGTTTTTGGTGATCACCCCCTGTGCGATGAGCACTGCAACGACATCCCGGGTCAATAAAAAGGTGTCTTTGCCCACCATCCGCAAAAAATAAGCGCCCGACATGCCGCCTAACTGGGTACCGTGCTTTTTGAGTAATTGCCAAAGTTCCACCAAATCATCAGCCGGCCAATCCGCAAGCCAATGACCAAAACTTTTATGTTCCCCTGCCACTTGGCGGACAAATGCCGCGTTATCGCGCACCGACTTTATTTTTCCCAAATGGCGAATAATTCCCGGATTAGCCAATAACTGCTCGATATCTTCATCGCTCAGCATGGCACAATAAAAAGGATCGAACTTTTTAAAGGCTGTAAGGAAGGCTGGCCACTTGTTGTCCACCATTTCATGCTTTAAACCGGCTCGAAATATTCGCAGCGACATGTTTTCGAGGTAGTACGCATCTTTTTGTTTTTTTAACTGCGCAGGCGTTTTGCAGCTGGGTAAAAGGGCGTTGACATTGTCTTCGCCCCCCTTGTGGAGAATGGCCGTTTCGTGAAGTTGGGCGAAACTAATCATTGCGGGAATCGCCTTCTTCAAAGCTTAGCGAAGCAGAGTTTACACAGTACCTCAGGCCAGTGGGTTGTGGGCCGTCGGTAAACACATGACCAAGATGACACCCGCACGCGTCGCACATAATTTCGGTGCGAATCATACCGTGCGATGTATCGCGTTGTTCTGCAATAACATCGTCTTGCAGTGGCTGAAAAAAACTTGGCCAACCACAGCCGGAATCATATTTGGCAAGCGATTCGAACAAGGGTTTCTGGCAACAGCGACAACGGTAGACACCATGTGTCTTGTTGTTCACGTATTTGCCACTGAAGGGTGCCTCGGTACCCTTTAAACGGCATATTTGGAACTCTTCGTCAGACAACTCGGCACGCCAGTAATCGTCGTCTTTTAGGGTGTGATCTGACATAATCAGCCTCTTACTATGAATTTAAAGGTTCATGCAACAATAAAATGAAACAAGTCAATAAATCTAAAAAACTGGAAGGCGTTTGCTACGACATTCGCGGCCCCGTACTTGAACACGCCGTGCGTCTCGAAGAAGACGGCCACCGTATTATTAAGTTAAATATTGGCAACCCCGCCCCCTTTGGTTTTGATGCGCCCGACGAGATTATCGCCGACGTTATTCACAATATTCGCAATGCTCAAGGCTATACTGAATCTCGAGGTTTGTTTCCGGCCCGAAAAGCCATTATGCAGGAATGCCAACGTCTAAAGGTACAGGGCGTTGAAGTCGAAGACATTTTTCTAGGCAACGGCGTAAGTGAACTGATCGTGATGGCCAATCAGGCTCTCCTAAATGACGGCGACGAAGTACTCGTTCCCTCACCAGATTACCCGCTATGGACCGCCGCCGTGCGTCTGGCTGGCGGCAACGCTGTGCACTACCGTTGCGACGAGCAAGCCGACTGGTATCCAGATATCGAAGACATTCGCAGCAAAATCTCGGATCGCACTCGAGCGATAGTCATCATCAACCCCAACAACCCCACCGGCGCAGTCTATAGCAAAGACCTGCTGGAACAAATCGTGGAACTGGCCCGAGAAAACGATCTGGTCATCTTCGCCGATGAAATTTACAGCAAAATCGTATACGACGATGCAGAATTTATCCCCCTTGGCAGCATCGCTGAAGACGTCGTATGTGTAACATTCAACGGCCTTTCAAAATCTTATCGCCTGGCAGGTTTCCGTTCCGGCTGGCTGATTTTAAGCGGAGCGAAACGTCGCGCGCCAGAGTTTATGAAAGGCATAGAAATGCTTGCATCCATGCGTTTATGCGCCAATGCCCCGGCAATGTATGCTGTGCAAACCGCCCTGGGCGGCTATCAGAGTATCAATGAACTCAT
Organism: Alteromonadaceae bacterium 2753L.S.0a.02; assembly: GCA_007827375.1. Classification (NCBI taxonomy): domain Bacteria; kingdom Pseudomonadati; phylum Pseudomonadota; class Gammaproteobacteria; order Alteromonadales; family Alteromonadaceae; species Alteromonadaceae bacterium 2753L.S.0a.02. The sequence continues at coordinate 1,592,411 of VISH01000002.1, read as the reverse complement.
TTTGCCCGGTGGACGTCTGCGAGAACAGCGCGACCTGGCGTGGCAAGAGCTCAGCAACATTCCAGGCGTAAGTTGCGTAAAACCCAAGGGAGCCATCTATTTGTTCCCAAAAATTGATCGCAACATTTACAAATACGAAGACGATCAACAGCTGATTCTGGATTTTCTGTTGCAGGAAAAAATACTTCTGGTGCAGGGTACTGCTTTCAATCTCCAGGAACCCGACCATTTCAGAATTGTATTCCTGCCACAGAAAGATGACTTGCGCCGCGCTGTACAGCGATTTGGTGCGTTTCTTCAGTCCTACCGCTAGAGCCGTATATTGGGGAGGGCTCTAGCCGTGGCAGATTTGCATATTGACGATTTCTGCAAAGATACAGCGAAAACCTTGATCACGCTGTACAACCGCTTTCCGCAAAAAAGCATCCTCTATGTGGAAGATATTACTGGGCCAGACACGCCAGACGAATTCGGCTTGCACAGCCCACGATTTCAGGCAGGGTTTAATACCCTGCTGTGGCTCGCCGAAACAGACTACCTTTACTACAAGCAAACTATTCGACAGGAAGCTTTGGAAGAAGCAACCCTTAGCCACCGCGCCTTTGTATTTCTGTGTAGCCCCACAGACGACGCACTGCAGCAATTTACTGAAAACCCAAATGGGTTACAGTTGAGCACTCGAATTAGTCTGTTAAAAGAGACCCTGGCAACACGCAGCTCTGACGCGCTGCGCGATCTGATTCTGCATTATCTTAAAACCTCTCGCGATTACAGCTAGTAGATAAGCGTGCCGATTGAAGGAAGGCCCGTATCCTCACTAAAAGATTCCATGTGATCGGCTAAAATAAATACAGGTCTGTCGCACGTGCGCAATAAACAGTCACTTGTATGACAAAAACCGTTTAGCAGCCAAGTAAGAGTAGAATGCTGCGCCAATTCCCGACTATACTGTGCCAAGGAACCGCGATAGGGTCTGCTGCAGGATAGGCGCCATAACGACTTAATAATCATAATCGCTCCCCAGTTGGGAACAACTATGGAAACCTCGGCACCGATACTGCTGACAATCTTCAACGGGCTAGTCATCGCCCTGGCAATACTGCTGGGCGTTTTATATTACATACGCCAAAAAGACTTGGATGTGCATCGCTTTACCGCGCCGTTCAAACTTATATTTGTTGGCATCGCAATTACCTCCATTAGCTACCTTATCGAAACCGCGTGCATCTATGAGTGGCTGCAGGTACCCGGCCCAGTGGTGACAGGCAGCACGCCGTTTTGGCTGCAACTGGGTTACATCACTGGTAATGTAGTCACATTTCTGGGATTGGCTATTTTTATTAATCGCGTCATTCCACATTCATCGCGTTACGTTTTAAAACTCACCGCCGCCCAACAGGAGCTCACCGCTTCTAACGATGAAATGGCAAAAACCCTGGCAAATCGCAACCAGGAACTGGAAATCAATAATTCCACCTTACGCCAGGTTCTGGAGGATCAGCAAACATCCCGCCGCGCTCTGCTCGCCAGTGAAAAAAAATTACGTACCATTTTCGACGAGAGCCCAGCGGTGTTTGTCACAGTAGATAAGAAGCATAAAATCGCAGAGATAAATCGCTACGGCGCTCAAGTATTGGGGTATGACACAACAACTTTGGTTGGCTGTGGCTTTGATAAGATTGTTGCTCTGGAAGACGCCCAAAAGCAGCAGCACTTTCTAGAAACCTGTTTTGCCACCAGCTCTGAAGCCACAGAAATCGAATTGCGCTTGTTAAAAAACAACACAGAAAGCCTTTGGGTTAAAGCTTCTGGCAGCCTCGTTAAAAACGACCATCAAGAAAGTTCTGTATTACTGGTTTGCCAGGATATATCCGAATCGAAAAAACTCGCAGAATCGCTCTCGTACCAGGCGCGCCATGATGATCTTACCGGCCTATTCAACCGAAGGGCGCTCGAAGACTATGTAAATGATAAATTGTTGCACCTCTCGGCTATTGCGAAACCTATCGCATTTATTTATTTGGATATCGACCAGCTTAAAGTGGTCAATGACACTTGTGGTCACAAAGCCGGTGATGAGTTTATCCGTCAATTGGTGCAGCGTATCAACGAGTACAACGACCGCTTCGACTTTTTTGCACGTATGGGCGGCGATGAACTGGCCTTGATTATCTGCGACTCCTCACGAGAAGAAGCCCTTGAGGTTGCAGAACTCGCTCGCAACATCGCCGAAGATCTCACCTTTGTGTGGCGAGACCAATCGTTTAGACAAAGTGTTAGTATTGGCGTAGCGCTAACATCACGTAACCTGCGTACCCTCACGGACATGTTCGCCGCTGCCGATGCAGCTTGCTATGCCGCCAAGCAAAGCGGTCGTAATAGGGTTGTTGTACAGGAAGACACCCCCGAACAACTGGATGCCAACCGCAATGAAATGATGTGGGTAAGTCGCCTACAAACCGCATTAATGCGTGATCGTTTCGAATTATATTTTCAGCCAATTGTTAATCTCACAGGTAATGCAGGAAATTATATTCACTACGAAATGTTGATTCGTTATGTGGACGATGACGGCACTCATATTTCCCCCAGCAACTTTTTACCCGCAGCTGAGCGCTTTGGTCTGGCGAACCAAATTGATCTTTGGGTGTTAACTACAACTTTAGACTACCTCGACAAACATCCACGACACACGCAAAACCTCGACTGCTGCTCAATTAACCTCAGTAGCCACTCACTCGCGAATCACCAATCTCGCTCGGCGATAAAACAACTGGTAATGACTGCCAATTTCCCGAAACACAAATTGTGTTTTGAAATTACTGAAACCAACGCTATCCACAATTTGAAAGAAGCCATTCAATTTGTAAACGATTTGAAGATTCTCGGCTGCCGGTTTGCACTGGATGATTTTGGTACTGGTTTTTCCTCATTTGGCTACTTGAAAAATCTCGATATCGACTACATCAAAATTGACGGCTCGTTTATCAAGGATATTGTCGATAACAAAGTCGGGCGAGCCATGGTAAAAGCTATGAATGCTATCGGCAAAGAGCTGGACGTTGGTACCATCGCGGAATATGCCGAATCCGCACAAATAATTTCAGAACTGATACAAATGGATGTTTGTTTTGGGCAGGGTTTCGGGCTGGCCAAACCCATGCCAATCTCCATGCTTCAGGAGTTCTACGAGCGCGGCGAAAGCCAGGCCATAGATTTTTAAGGCGAATGGCTATTTATGCGGCTTCCTCCGCCTATAAATACACATCTTAAGGGCTCGCTCGATTTGAGTATCGGGAAAATCAGGACTTGGTTCCAAGCGCTTTTCAAACACAAACTCTGGACAACACTCTTCTATCAACAATTTAAACTCACTAAACGTCAGTTCAGGTGCATTATGGCAGGCCACAAATCGGCCACCAGCAGCAACCAATGAATCCATACGCCGCAACACTTTGCTGTAATCATTAACCGCGACAAAACTCCCCTTTTGAAAACTTGGCGGATCAATAATGACCACGTCGTATGGCCCCAACTGCTTTAATTTTCCCCAGGATTTGAAAATATTGTGCGGCAAAAACCTTACCGACTTAGTGCTGATACTGTTACTTATATGATTACGCCGGCCAGTTTCCAGGGCTTGGCGGTTCATATCGATATTCACAACAGATTGAGCACCAGCGTGGCTGGCAACGACTGAAAACGCACAGGTGTATGCAAACAAATTCAGTACACGTGCCTGAAGACAATTTTCCACAAGCCAACGACGCAGCGGCTCAGCATCCAGGAAGAACCCCACGTTCTGGTATTGGTTGTTTAGTTCAAAGCTTAAATTATTCCAGCTGGCGATCCAATCTTTCGGAAGATCACCACTCAATAACTCGTATGTTACTGGTTTACAGAAACGACGCTGCAGCAGCACCGTGGGAAATACAATTTGCCACTCGCTAAATAATTCGGCTAACATCATTAGGAGTTGCTCAGTAAACCCCACGGGCGGTTCTTGAAACGCCGTAATAAAAACAACAGGCGCAAAGTAATCGACGCTACACCATTCCAAACCGGGAAAACAACCACCACGACCATGCAACAAACGACGACTGTCCTGATGAAAAAAAACATCCTTCTTTCGGGTGAGCTCGGCCAGGACCGTTTTTACCATATCACGGCAATTGGTTGTCAAACCTAGGGGATACAACAATTGATCTCTATAGCCGCAAATTACCGGCATAAAACCCTGCCAGTCTGCGTCCAATTTCGGGTCGGAAGAATCAAAAATTAACGGCCTTCGCTGCAAAGCTTCCAATTTGGTCTTGGTCGCGACAACCCAGGTGTTGGATTTTCCAATCTTAGCGAGCACCGATGGCAACAGTTGCTGATTACCCCGACCAATTATATGACCCTGCCCGCCAATGGCTGTGATTATTAATTTAACGAATTGAAATTTGTTAACCACATCCAAAAGGATCTGACCGTTTACATCACAAAACGTATCCAAGACTTTAATATTTTCATCGACCATCACTACATCAACACCCAACAGGGATTCCGAAAACCCCAATTCCTTCTGAATAAATTGCGTGGTAGAGCCCGGCGCGAAAATAAGGCAGAGCGGAAAGCCCTCATGCGCTTCAATACGTTCACGAATCTCTGCAGCGATGTCTAGAAGTACAAGCTCTTCAACTTCGACGCCGCCTTGTTTTACATGCTGTATAAAGCGATTTTCGGCGGGAATCAACATTTCCCCAAAATGCTTACTGTTAACCCGACCTTCCCGCAATTTTTGTTCATCAATATCCCGCACCTCTTCCAACCTGAGCGCTGTCAGTTCTCCCTTTAACAGTCCAATAACGACCATCGCCGCAGCTTGGGGAGTTACACCAAAAACACCAGAATGCATCTTCACACCTGAAGGCACACCAAGCACGGGTAAAGATTGCTTGACTACCGAACAAATGTCTCTTGCAGTTCCATCTCCTCCTACAAATACAAGTAAATCGATACCCGCTGTAATCAGGTGATCTAGTGCAGCCAGAGTATCTTGAGCACTGGTTTGCGATGCCGGGTAAAAATCGGTAAGCGTGTGCTGAATATTATATTCACTAAGATACTGGGCACCCATAACGCCACCAGTCGTTATAAATTGAGGTAAATTGTCGCAGGAAATATTCTGGGTGAGCTGAGCTAAAAACTGACCGGCCCGCAGTGGCGCGTGCAAGATCAGTTCACCCCGGTGAGCGCGCTGCTGAATGGCATAATCGTCACTGCCTTTATTTGCTACGGCACCACCAATACCAGCAAGAGGATTTACCAACCAGCCAATACGCAATAAATCTTTATGTATCGCCGTTATCACGCCTTTATTCCGACCCAAAACCCAGTGCGGCAGCTTTTACCTGCAGCGCAGACGGAACACCATAGTGACTAAATTCACGCCTAACCGGATAATTTTTTCGCAAACTGTCAAACCCAGCAGGTAGCATCGGTAGTGCTGCACGCAGCCTTTTGTCATCACTCACGATATCGTAACTACCACGAATAGCATCACTCAGGGTTCCAACCTGCAACAGTTCCGGTGTTCCATAAGTGCGTTGCTTTACATCACGCACAGTTGCGTCACATTGCAGCTGTTCAACCCCAAGGAACTCTGCGAGTGCTTCGTATATCATCAATGATCCATTTGTCTTACCTTCAAAACTGTAGCCTGCAATATGTGGGGTTGCCAAATCAACGAGCTCGGCCAAGCCTGCATCAATAGCGGGTTCGTTTTCCCAAACATCGAGAACGACACGCAACGACTTCGCATTATTGGATTGCAAGTATTTTTTTAATGCCAAATTGTCTACAACCTCACCACGACCTGCGTTCAGCAAAACCGCGCCGGGTTTTAATACACCCAAAAATTCTTTGTCAATCATGTGATAAGTTGGGTGCGGGCCGTCGTAGGTTAACGGCGTATGGACACAAACAATATCGCACTCAAAGAGTGCCTGCCAGTCTGTTAAATCAGGAATTTGCTCAGCAGTTAAAAAAGGATCATAACAGCAGCATTTAAACCCCAAGGCCTTAAGAGTACGGTACAGGCGACCGCCAACGTTCCCGCAGCCAACAATTCCCACTTTCAACGAGGTATTAAATAAGCCGAGATAGTCCATTGCGGCGATATCATATTGCACCACACCCCAGGCGTTACAACCCGGAGCACTGGCGTATTTGATTCCTGCACTGTCTAAATAATTTTTATCCAGATGGTCGGTACCGATGGTGCATGTACCAACAAATCGAATTTTACTGGCATCTAACAAATCTCTGTTAACTTTGGTTACCGAGCGTACCAGTAATGCATCGGCATGCCGCACATCTTGCACACTGATCTCACGCCCAGGCAACTTTACGATTTCCCCAAAACTGGCAAACAATTCATCTGCCAAGGGAATATTTTCATCAACAACAATTTTCATGTTTTAACCCAAGATACGTTTAACGGATGTTGAGAACCCCTGTCCCAAACCTAATTCCTCACAATAAGCCACAACGTTGTCTACATCGACTTTCTTCCGCGACAAGCTAAATCGACGCTGCAGCGGTGCATTTCGAAATACTGTCGCCAAGCGCAGCGCAATATCGATTTGATCGCTGTAATTTTGCAGCTTCTCCATCAACGATTTTGCACCCCGAAGTTTTAAATCTTTTATTATTTCAATATTCTCTTTAACATCCTGCCAATTAGCGAAACAGGCTAATAATGCTGCGGCAGTCTTCGCGCCTACTCCAGGCACACCTGGGATATCATCCCCCGCATCCCCCATAAGCGCTAAATAACTCGGTATTTGCTCGGGATACACTCCAAATTTTTCATGAATATCGGCGCGCAGGAACGGTTTTGTTTCTGGAAAATCCCAAAGCTTGTCTTCTGGCAACACTAGAATCTGCGCCAGATCTTTATCACGAGAGATAATACTGACGGCAACGCCCAGATTTTGACTTCTCTGAGCGAGGGTTGCCAGCAAGTCATCAGCCTCAAAACGTTGCGAGGCGTAGGTAGCAACACCCATAAGTTCTGTTAATACGCGACAAGCTTCAAGTTGAAAAGCCAAGGCAGCATCAGGTAAGGCGCGGCTGCATTTATAGTCCGGATAAATTTCATTTCTGAAACAGCTTTCCAGGCTTTCATCAAAACACACAGCGATTTGCGTGGGATTTACCGCTTCCAGAAAATTTAACAACCAGCGACCATAACCATAAACCGCGGCGGTACTATACCCGTTGCCACTCTGCCAATTATCCGGGAGCGAAAAATAGTATCGAAAAATATAAATCGAAGCATCGATAAGATAAGCCCGCGACGTGCTTTTTGACATTGGGTCAGTCCAGCTCACAACGCGTGTAAGCAGCTTTTTGCAAATACTGATTGCCGCCAAAACGCTCTGCGAGTGCGCGTGCAAATGTTGCCGCGCGCTTGTTGATACCGTTTTCACAATACCAGAGCGTTTGTACAAAAATATTGTTTTTGAAAGTTTCGGAGGCTCCAAGGCCCGCGACTAGATTGTCGGCGCTCACCCGGAACCCACGAGCGCAGGCGCGGTGGAAAATCCATTCCAGTGCCTGGGGTTTTATTTCAACCTTTTCGAACAACGATTGTTGCTCTGCTGTGCGCCCATCCGGCGCATACCAATATCCATAATCCACAAGATTGCGGCGCGCATCTCCAGCGATACACCAATGGCTGATTTCGTGTAATGCGCTTGAGAAATAGTCCTTAGTAAAAACAATGGTATTTTTGCTGTCGGCGGTTTGCGCGGGTATATAAACTGGCTCGTCTCCACCGCCCTGCAAACGGGTGCGGTAAACTGAATCTGCAAAGCATTGATTGAATACTGTAACTAAGGTATCTAGCTGCTGGGTGGGCTTGCTTGTGGGCATGTAATTCGGAAGTACCTTTAGGTAAATCTGGGTTCGTTCGGCTAAATTTCAACCAGGAATACTGATATAAATTTCTATAAATAAATCTGCATCCACCTATTGTGTTCTGGGCGAAGTGCATATACTGTATGTAGTGATGGTTCAACAAATCATCTCGTCCCGCCCGCCAATTGTGGCATTAAGGGACCTCAACCTGGAGGTGGTATTATGAAGACCTCAGACACTGGTCACAACTCGGAAAATGTGATCGATCTCTTCACAGGGAAGCCCTACTCTTCTGTCAGCGACAGCCGCATCATTCGTCTCTCCCCGGAACTCGATGGCCTCGAAATGCTTTATTCCAACGAAGCTAGTGGCGATAAGTTTTTCAGCCTGAAGATTTTATGCTGGGGGTTGCGAGCCAATGGTGAAGTGGTTGGTTTGGTACCTTGGTTGGACGACCTCGTACCCTGCCCTGACATCGAAGATCCCCTCAACGGTGCTTGGGAAGGTTATTACGACCCGGGTATCGACGAGCTTTTCTTCGAGCCGCCCATCCATAAAATTGTGGAGTTGGAAACGGCTGCAGAGTATTACGAGCTGCAATGTGAAAACCCCTACGATGTTGTTCAGGAAATTCCAGACACTATAGGCACCCACGCAGTGCTATCCGGTTCTGATGAAAACAGCCTGACACTGCAAGAAGTTGTAAGCTGGCGCCTCTACCACGACGGTACCGTATGCGGCATGCTTGTAGACGAAAATAAGGTGGAAAGTACTCCTGTGCTTCCCGGAGACAGTTGTTTGTATCCCGCGCAAACCCAGGAAAAGTTCCGCTATTTTTTCCAGCATCACATTGCCAATAAGATTAAATCACAAGACCCGGAGGCGCTCGCAGCAATATCTTTGCTGGTAGAAGAGTCTTCCCAGGGTTAGATCCGCGTTATCGCGTCAGCCGCACAAAAAACGGCTGATCACAACTCCGTGATTTTCGGAGATCCAGGTGTCCCGGCTGCCAGCTTACCTCTCTTCGGCGTCTCGGTCGGTTTTCCCCATCGGTTCACATGTGCATTTACGCTCGTCACGGTGGAGTTAAGCTGTCCCTTTCCGAATGAGAAAGTGAAACTCGCCGTTTTCCATAATTTGGTTCTCAACCAACTGGTGCGATAAAAATTCGCAAAAGCGGGCAATGTCGCGTTGTGTTGAAGGGTCGGTTGCTATCACTTCGATGAGATCACCCAACGATACGTCGCGTACAGCATTGTGTAGCATCATTACAGGCTCTGGACAGAGAAGTCCCCGCGCATCAATACTTTTACTGATCATTGGCTCAGTTTTGTTCATACTTTCTAACAGTGCCCCTATCGCATATTTTTCACACATTTGCTAAAAATTTGAAATTTCATTGATATGGTTTTCATTAAACCAGTTTCAATCTGGGTTATATTGCCGAACTGAGTTTTCACCCATTTAATGTCAACTGCCCCAATAAAAACACAAGGCTAGGTTGCTATGATTCATGTACTCATCGAAAGGCATCTGCACGAAGGTCAGCTCGCCACTTATTTAGAGCAGGCTAAATTGGCATTGCAACGCACCTATATCGTTCCAGGCTTCATTTCCGGTGAAGCGTTTTATGATCTGACCGACGAAAATCACCGTATGCTGCTGTGCAAATGGAAAAGTATGGAAGACTGGTTGAGCTGGGCTCACTGTGCAGAACGCAAAGAACTGCTATCTCCTATACATTCTATTTTAACGCAGCCAGAAAAAGTCACGCTTTGGGACAACTGAGCAACTACCCTGTAATACGCAGCCAGCCGGTGACCTCCTCGCGATCATGGTACAACTGCTTAAATAGCAGCTGGTGTGCACGACCCGCAGACCACAGGCGATCCTGAATCTGTGCACGGCACTGTTGAACCGCCATATAGCGCTTCTTCATGGGTAATTTCAGATTGAACACCGCTTCACCAAACCAAGCGTGTTCCCCCCAGAGCGCCATCATACTGGCGACACGAGAGGGTTTGTCGGCAATATCGCACACCAACCAATCAACCGGTTTCGGCGGCTGATATTGGAATCCGTCGCTCTGATGATGCCGGACTTGCCCCGTTTCCATCAGGGAGAGCGCCATCGGACCGTTGTCGACAGCATCCACAAACATACTTCTGGCGACCAATTGGTAGGTCCAACCTCCAGGTGCAGCACCCAAATCTACCGCGTGCATTCCCCCAGCGAGGCGCCTATCCCACTCCTTGGAAGGAATAAAATGGTGCCAAGCCTCTTCCAGTTTCAGGGTTGCCCGACTTGGAGCAGCCTTGGGTAACTTAAGATGTGCAATGCCGCCTGGCCAACGTGGTCGGTGATTTTTGGGGCATACTCCCAGAAAGCCGCTGGTGCCAGAAGTTAACAGCAAGGTCGCCACCCATTGGCTGTCAGCCTTGAGGCCAAGTTCTTTTTGACAGTGATTGCCAACACCACGAGTAAGTTTGGCAAGCGATTTACCTTCATTACTATCGACGTTCAGAAACACCCATTCAGCAATATCTGGTGCGTAGCCCGCCAGCTCCGACTCGTACGCCTCCACTAGCGCGCTCACTCGATCATTTGGGTCGAGATCCGCGACTTCACCCGCCGCAATGAACCAATCGCGCACAAAGACCAGCTCCTCGAATGGTTTTGCACAGATCAAATCAAGCGCGCCAGACGATTCTGCACATACAAACTGCACGTAGCCTTGGCCTTCACGGGTTTTGGGGTAACCAGAGACTCCGCAAAGCCCAGCGAAATCTGCAAGTTCCGCTGCAACTTCTTTTTCAAACCCGGTACGACACAGTGCCACAATTTCCATATCAGGCTCCCAACGATTGCCCTATAACCAATTGGCTCACTGAGCTGGCTTGTTTCACCCATTGAATCTGCGTAATGTCAGCTTTTTTGTGGGAGTTGAAGTCGGAATGACTGTACAGCAAGCTCAGCGCTTCGAGTTGATTGCCCAAAAAGTACGGCGACACCTCTGGTGGCCTGCCCAATGTAACGCGTACGTCCTGCATTATTAACAAGGGGCGCATCAGGTGTTGTATCAAGGCAGAAGACAGTTTGTGCCCCTCAGAGCAAAACCGCGCAGAATGTGGGTGTTTATAAAGTAACACTGACGCAGGCGGGTCCACCGGTGAGTTCAGTGATACGGGGGGCTCACCCCAGGTTGCGGTGGTCGTTAACATGTTTGTGCTAGATTCGTATTAACTTTCAGACGCCAGAATCGGGGGAAGATACCGTTTTTAACTGGTCTTTGCCAATCAAGTTGACCGATTCGCTGTCTTCATCGAACAAAATCAGTACCTCACCAGCGATAACCTGGGGAAGTAACTGCTCGGTTTTTTCGGAAAGTGATAGTTCAGTATCGCCGTAGTCCGTTCCTTCACGCGTGATAAAGGACTCAACAATACTACGTAAGACTTCTTCGGTGAGTTGCTCGGGTGGAATGATCATCACAAACGCTCGTTTACCAATCGCGAAATAATACGCGCTAAGGCCGCGCAAAAGATATAATTGCGAATGCCTCTTTCAACCTCAGGATCACAATAACGATGCATAGCACCCTGATTTTAACGCTGATGAGCGATGATAAACCCGGAGTCGTGGAAGCCGTAGCGAATGCCATTGCTGCACACAATGGCAACTGGTTGGAAAGCCAACTGGCCCATTTAGCCGGTAAATTTGCCGGCGTTGTGCAGGTTCAGATCCCTTCGGAGGCACAGGAGGCTCTGGTGAGCACACTCGAGACCCTGCGAGATACCCACCGCATTCGGGTATTCATCGATCAGGTGGAAGCCTCAGCGCAAGGCGCCAACAAAAACACGCTTTATTTTCATGCAATCGGCCCTGACCGGCCCGGCATCGTGCGTGAAGTCGCTCATACACTGGCCGATTACGGGATAAACATGGAGAAGCTCGATACCCGGCTGTCGAGTATGCCCTATAGTGGCGAACCCCTGTTTGAGGCAGAGGGCACACTCACTCTGCCAGATGATCTCAACCGTGCCGCACTTGAAGAACGCCTGGATGACATCGCAAACACCTTGGCGATGGATATCACTCTTAAGAATTCAGAGCATTAGCGGCACTGTTGCCACTAATCTTCGCCATCCCAGTAGTCTTCGAGAGTGGCATGTCCCCGTACAATCAGGCGCAGCGACTCGTCCGGTTCGCCAGCCTTGCCGGGAAATTCCCCCAGCACGCCGTACTTATCGGAATCCGGGTATTCTGCAATTTCTGGTGACATTCGCGTAGAAACCGCCAGATAACGCAGCTCATCGGTTTCTGAGATATTTCGAATTTGATGGGCATGTTCGCGACCACCAGGCGGGCAGGCGATGACATCCCCCTCGGTAATTGCGGTGATCGCGTCTCCAAAGCGTAATTCGCCACGCCCGGACACCACAAAGAACATTTCTTCATTCACGCGATGGTTGTGAAAGGGGAATGCGCATTTCCCGGGTGGTAAAACAGTGAGGTTGTAGCCGAGCCTTTCAGCACCAATTTCGTTGCTGATTGCGCCGATACGCGCCTCAAACCGGCCACCGTTGCCCCACTCCCGATAGGTTAAAGCTTTAATATTGACGACATTTTCAACACTGGGTTTTTCCGACATGTGCGCCTCCGTAGAGATACAAACTGCGTTCGTTAGCGATCCAGTCGCTCAATTTCAATGTTAATCGCCCGCGTGGAAATCTGCACCTCCCACAGTGAGCAAACTAAGGAAATACTAAGTAAAACCAAGCTGGCACCAAACAAAAACTTGCCGAGCGTGGTTAAATGTAGAAATAGCGCGAATGTCGCTAGCGTGCAGAGCAGAAATGAAACAACTCCGAACGCCTGCATCGCACGAATTATTTGCAAACGCTGCCGTAAATTCACAACCTGACGCCTAACCAGGTCGTCGGGAGTCTGATCTAATTTACTGAGTTGACGAATCACGCTGGCCAGCGTCACAAAACGGTTGGTGTACGCCAACAGCAGTAGTGAAATTGCCGGAAACAACAGGCCCGGAGTTGTAATACTCATTTCCATCAGGGGTACCGAGTTAATAATGCAGACCAGTGAAAGACGTTGTCGGGTCGGTCTGCGCGTTGTAAAAACAGGCGAATCAGCCGGTGAGTTGTTGAAATATGGGTTTTTTGTTCCAGGCATTAAGCTGCAACTCGCCAGCTAACGTTTCAACTGCCTCTTAGAGCCTACCGGTACTAGGGTTAAATAGTCGTCACCGCTAAAAAACGGTATTATGCCGCCTTCGGGGGCATCTTCAGAACAGAATAATAGCAAACGATGTATCACAACTATTTTGGGTTAAAAGAACAGGCGTTCTCAATTGCGGTAAACCCGCGCTACCTCTACATGAGCCAACAACACAAGGAGGCGCTGGCGCACCTTCTGTATGGCGTAAAAGGCGGCGGTTTTGTGCTGCTTAGCGGCGAAGTAGGCACTGGAAAAACCACGATAATACGCTGTCTACTCGAACAACTGCCCGAAAATACCGATATCGCCATCATCATGAATCCGATGGACGACGCCATCCATATGCTGGCCACCATCTGTGAAGAACTGAGCGTCGGTTACGATAAAACAAATATAGACGTAAAATCGCTCACCGACTCTTTGAACGCCTATCTGTTAGAAAATCACCGTAATGGTCGCAATACCGTATTGCTCATTGACGAAGCGCAGCGCCTATCTGCCGAAGCACTCGAGCAGATTCGCCTTCTAACAAACCTCGAAACCACCACACAGAAGCTGCTGCAAATCATTTTGGTGGGGCAACCCGAATTAAACGACTTACTCGCGCAACCACGATTGCGACAATTATCACAGCGCATTACCGCACGCTTCCATCTCACGCCATTGACCTTACTGGAAACCCAGGCCTATATCGCTCACCGTCTCGAAGTGGCCGGTATGCCCGAGGGTCGCAATCCATTTCCAGCACTTATTGTGCGCAAAATTCACCGATTTACCGGTGGTATTCCCCGCTTGATTAATATTGTTTGCGAACGCACTCTCATCGGCGCCTATGGTCATAATAAGCCAGTAATCGACAATCAAATCTTTAAGCTTGCCTGCTCAGAAGTTGCGGGCAGCATGGAATATTTGCCAGCGCGCTTACGTAATCTCGACTGGCGCTTGTTGGGTGGCATCACTGCCGCAGTAATGGTATGCACCCTCATGATTTATGCGTTATTTGTGCGCCCTAACGGGGCACCTCAAGCCGTGGTGCAAGCCCCAGCGGCACCGGTGGTTGTGGCCACCGTCACGCCCAGCGCTGCCCCCACGCCTATTCCCGCACCGAGCTTAGCACCACGGCGCGAAGCCACAAACCCGGAACTTGCCGACCCCAGCAGTTATCTGATCGAAAGCTACACCGAAGCACAAGCCAAACTGTTGCGCTCCCTGGGGTATCGTATTTCCTACGACACCCACCCCTGCTGGGAGCTAACTGCAAAACGTATTGAATGCACCCAGGCAACACTGGAAACCTGGGATGCTCTTGAAACACTCAACCGTCCTTCAGTGTTGATTTTAACTACGCCACAACGCTTTACCTCCCACGCGGTCATCATTGGCCTTGGACAAACCCATGCGGAGCTGCTCGACACCTCAGGCAACTCGGTGCGCGTTCCATTAAGCGAATTAGGGCCACTCTGGACCGGCCGGGTGTTCTATCTCTGGACTAAGCCCAAAGGTTTTAATGAACCATTGGTACTGGGGCAACGCAGTGGAACCGTAAAATGGTTGGCCGAACAATTCGCATTTATTGATGAGAGAGACACGCCACTCACAACCACGCGATTTAATAGTACACTGCAAGAACGCGTTAAAATATTTCAACGTAACCAGGGCCTAAAGGACGATGGCATTATCGGCGAGCAAACGCTCATGAAAGTCAACGAAGTTTTAGGGATCGATAAAACCCTAAAGCGTTTAGATTAGAAAAAAGCACCATGTCATTAATTCTCGACGCACTTAATAAAGCCGATCGCGATCGCAATAAGAATTCCGAACAACCCAGCGACAACGACTCACCAAGCGCACCCAATGTGCACCATATACCACCGAAGTTGAAAATCGGCGTAATAGTTGCGAGTACCTGCGTCGTTCTGCTTCTCGCTTCGGGTGCCTATTACTGGGGGCGAAGCCACAGCAAGTCCAGTGAAGCCTTGATCGAGGCACAAGCCAAACCGGAAACAGCCATAAAACCTGTAGTCAAGCTCGCAGCAAATGAAGCGCAGCCACCTCAGGTGAAACGCCCTCCCATCGCCAAAGCCTCCGGATCAAAAAATCTCAGCCCAAAAGATCAACATGCTATTGATGAGCAATACGCTCGGGCTGCCGCTGTAAAAAATGCCCCCTCGGCCGCACAAGAACACGCTCAGCCACGAGAGGTTGCAGCTCTTTACGAGAAGAAAACGCTACAACCACAGCCGGCGCCAACACTCTCACCAAGTCCTGCCCCCCCCCCAGCAATGACTCCAACACCCTCTGCAGCGCCAACACAGCAGCCGACGCCACAACCGACTCCACCACCAACCCCGGAGCCAAAACAAAAACAACAGCCAACTTTGGCAGACTTTACTGAAATCGGTTCAATACGTAGCCTGCCCTGGACAATTCAGGAAAAAATTCCGTCGCTCACGTATTCTGCACACGACTTCGAATCTATGCAAAAAAATAGCGTTGTTATCAATGGCGCGGAACGCCATCGCGGCGACACGATCGAAAAAGGTCTGGTACTGGAGATGATTTTACCCGACGGTATTATTCTACGTTACGAGGGAAGGGTCTTTAAGGTACCGGCCCTGAACAGCTGGGTAAACATGTAGAATCGCTATAGGCATTATCAAGACTCGAGATCTTCGAGCTTTTTCAATATTTCCAGTTGCGATTTACGCAAGCGGATTTTAGTCAATTCCTCAGCGCTTAAATCAGAGATAAATTCCTTTTCAAGGGATTTAATACGCGCGATCAACTGTGCATTTAGTCCGCCACGCCTGGCAATATCGGTGGCTTGCGCGAAATTACTCTGTGCATTTGTTTGCGCGTTCTTCAATACTTTATCGATCGCTGCATCCACTTCACTTACCAAATATTTATAAGAGTTGACCAATTTACTCACTTCGTGCTTTCGCGTAGCCTGTGCATTCTTCTCATTTATAGCTACAAACACTTTTTCACAAATTGAAAACAGATCTGCCAGCGACTTTTTTTCATTGTCTCTAAAAGCCTTACCATCGGTACGACGAGATACACCGCCGAAGTTGCGATACCGGTAAACAATTTTTTTACCACGCTCACTCGAATTGAACTCGCCAATGCGAACACTATCGATTAACATTTTCTGACTAACTGACAGCTTCCCTTCACGATTGAGTTCGAGTTTCTTATCGCCCGCCGCAACGAGTAATTCGCTATCGTAACCGAGATCCTGCAAACATTGGTAAAGGAACAAAGCAACATCCGGAGGAGAGCTTGAATCTATGCATTCACGCAGAAAATCAAAAATAACGTCTTTACGGTCGAGCAACTCGCGATAGTCACTGAGCTCTTTATTCGCTTCGGTAATGCTTTGCTGCAACAACAGTAAGGCATGCTCTTGATTAGCAGCGGAATCGGTATGCACTTTCGAGGTTTGTGTTTTGAGCAATTCGAGCTCATCTTCTAGCATTTTTATGCACTGCTCAGATTCCCGAAGGTTTTTTCGCAACAACTCCAAATCAGAATCCTTCACGGTTGGAAGTTCACTATTCCCAGCACCCACCGAATTCGTGGGGTTCGGTGGAGATGATAGCTGTTCCTCCAATTGCCTAATAATTGCTTTCTTTTCTTTTACAATGACTTTAAGGCGGATAATTTCTTTTTCACTGGCTGCCACAATTTCTTCTGAAAGGTCTATAATTTTCCTATCTATAGCGTTAACCTCTGATTCGGTTGCTGAATCACGAAGTTGATTGCTTAGACCTTGAACATCATCTTTAAAGCCTAGATACTCGTCACGCAAACTATGCGCTTGTCCTTTCATTTGCGATGAATACTCATGCATTCGCGTCAGAGAATCATTTTCGTGACCTACAGCGCTTTGAAGTTCGGAAGTACGCTGCATCATATTCGAAACGCTATCCCCGATTTTTTCGATTAAACGATGGCCATCATCGGTATATTTTACGTGCACGGCAACTTTTCCTGCAGCCGATTTATAATTTGCACTGCGCAATTTAAAAAATACCGCGCTTAACTTGTCGCTGATGTGTTCAATTTTCTCTGCATTGTGTTCGTGAGCTATACAAATACTGTGCAATTTGTGCAAGCCTCTCACTACGCTATCTTTGCCGACTGAAGGCGGCGCCAGTTCCAGCTCACGATGTATCATAGCTATTTTTTCTTCAATAAATTTTAACAAGCTAAGCGGTTTATTTTTTTCGTAAATAGCTAGCAGCTTGGTAAGCTTTGCATTGATCAAATTCCAATATTCTTCGGTGTTTTCGCCGCGGTCGATACTCTTAGCTTCAATAGCCAAATAAGCCTCTCGCAAACGCATTGCATTATTGTTAAGGCTGCGATTCCCGCTCTCCAGCTCTAAATGAGTTTTTCGCTGTTGATCGAGTAGATATTTTTTCACCAAATTGGGAATATGCTTACCCTTTAATGCAGCAGCATTTTTAGAACCGGAATTCATGGCGTATAAATTGAGGAAAACGCTAATGACCAGTGCCACGATGAGCAGCGATAGCAAGCTATCCCGTGGCAATAAGTCTAACCAAGCATTGATGCTGTCAAACATCCGTTTCCCAATAACTTAAAGCATATTCGCTCGTGTTACCATCTGTTTGAGCGTGATGCCTTAGCTCGAAAGTTGCATCAGATTTATCTTTTAACCGCAGGCGAACGTATACTCTGCCTCCTGCATGCCCTGGGTCCTGCAACAGCGCTCGTACCGCATTTTCATCTTTTTCATTAACGCGATCAGTTATGTCCATATGGCGATAGATGCTTCGCTCCAATTCGGTCTCGAAGCCCAACATTGAAAGTGCTGCATCGTCCCAGCGGGTGGTTAACTCGTTCTTATCCCAACGAATGAACGCCTTCTTATCACTGGGTTCAGTCGCAATTTCCTCCCTTTGATTTATATCGGGTTTATCAGTTGATCTTATGTCATTTAGCAAAGAATCGGCGACTATATTGAGATATCCACACATCGCAAGAAAACTCGCTCGTTTGCCGCTCGCTTGCGATTTACCAAAAACACTTAAGACCGCGACCATACGTTCTTGCCTGATCATAGGAATGTGCAGCATTCTGTCAAATGCTTCCCCCACATATTGCTCAACCGCTTCGTGGACGCTCTGAATATTAATTGTCGTATGGGCAATCGCTTCTTTTGCGTGGCTATAGTGGTCGGCTACTACAACTTTTAAAATCTTCAAACTGGTTTCGCCAGCATCGTTAGAAACCACCCTGGAAAACAACGCTATTTGCAAATAGCTCGAAAATAATGGCTCCATCATCATCAAATCATCTAATTTGCTTCTCGCAATTGTTTGTGGCCATTCGTGCATATTGGCAACCACGGATTTCATATAGTTAGCATCATAAAATTCATCCAGTTCCATGGAAGTCGCCATAAAGCCTTGCTCACTCTTGAGCAAATCACTATCTGCACGTATCAGCTTAGGTTGCACATAGCTTAGATGTGGCACAGACTCCCCAGCCAACACCTGCTCCGCCAATGACACCGCCGTATGGGCGATTATATGTAAATTCTGATCGACTATTGCGATATCACTGGTTGAAAATGGTAATACGGAAAAAGCATCAAAACTCACCATTTCCAAAGTACTCAAGCGCTCCGGGTTCAACTTCTCCAGTTTATTGATAAAACCTATCGCGGTTAGACAAGCTCCAAAAATTATTCCACTACTGTCGTTGCCTTCGGAAAGAAATTGCTCTCCAGCCCGAATGCCACCCGAAGTTAGCGAATCTTCTACACTTATTATTTGTTGCTCGGAAATTTCAAATCCAGCAGATTCGTTAGACTCACAGAAAGCTTCATAGCGCTTACGCACATCGAATTGGCCGAGCTCACCAATAAAAGTAATTTTTTTATGCCCTTTCTTATAGAGATAATCAAATGCCTGGGATGCCCCGCTTTCGTTATCACAGCCAACCACCGGCACATCCAATGGAAAATAATCACAGGCCACAGAAATAACCACCTTGCCTGCCGCCTGAAGAGCACGTACGAATTTTACATCCACGGCATTTCGCAACAATATCACAATATCTACCCTACCCGTTGCCAGCATAGAGTTGTATTTTGAGTATCCTTTGGTTTCAATAACCGTAAGTTTGTAGCCTTTTATGAGACATGCAGTACGAATCTGGCCGATGAGTTCGCCAAAATAAAACCCGCCTAACAATGGAGAGTAAACGGCAACATGTAAGGACTTCGTCGAATTATTCATAATGATGTATTGAGCAGCTAAGCACGGAAAGGCGTTGTATGTTTGCACCGGAATATTGGGGCACGAGGGACTTATCTAGAGTTTAGCAAAAGAATGCAGTCTACTTATTCACCCAGTAGTCAATTAGATCGAGAGAATTTAATAGCACCCCGGGTGAACACAGGTGACGTCTAGAAAAGACACTGTGATATTAAAATACTTCGCGCCAATAGATAATCCGATCATGACCGCGATAACTACCAAAAGTATAATTCGCAGACGGCAGCATTATGTCGCTATAATCAGCATCGTTATTCCAATCGAATCTTAACCAGGGATAATTCAGCAAATTAACGTCCACTTGGAAGCTGCCGGTATTTCCGGTTCCAGGCGCGCTGAAATAGTGCCCTGCGTCACCACTCGAAAAATTAACGTTTCCACCCGAAAGATCGGTATAACTACCGGTCGTCGTAGACGCGCCAATCGTTACAGTACGATTGGCAACCGTGTCAATTGTGCCAGTGGTTGAATAGCTGATTTGATTGAGGTTTATTGCTGAGCAACTATCACTTCCATTCTGTAGCCAAGTGCTTCCATCCCAATATTCAGTAACAAAAACCACCGGTAAATTCGCCGTTTCCGGGCCAAAAGCATCAGCCAATCTCAAACGCCCAAAGAATTGGATATGACTCCCTAAATTTACATGATCGGCAAGCGTGTCGTTATCCACATCCAAATCGTAATCGGCTGTGCGAAGTGTAACGTTATCGGCGTCCAATAGGTCGACGCCAAGCGAATAATCGTTAAAAGGTCCATCGGGAGTAGCTCCCCGGCTCAGAGTGATCGTACCGATTGCCAACGCCGAACCGTTCAACCAGGGCACGACGGTTGTGCCATTGGTGCGCGATGTAAGTTGTGTTGAACTTGCGGTATCAATGGCAGCGTAATTGATAGTACCCAATCCGGCTGCAGGGTCGAGCCTTGCAAAATCAGCGGTATAGTTTTGGGTAAGCTGATTTGCGAGGTTGCGCGCATCTAAAACGTAATTTGTGCTAAACGCCTGCTCCATGTAACTGAAGCCGGCAGTTCCACACGCAGCGTTTATTGCTGACGGCACCACTGCAAAGTGATTCGGAACAAATCGCCCAACGTAACCCGAGCGCCCCTGAATACGGTTGCTAAAGGTACTACCTGTATTTAGGTAGTCACCGCTCAACACCCGCGCTTCAAGCTCGATTACACCCACTTCAGAAAAATAGATTGTGGATGTAGCAGCAATACCCGAAGTAAATGCCCTCAGTTGTCGACCGTCGGGAGTAGCGCTGGTAGCCAACCCAGGATCATTTCCCGCAACAGGCAATTGCAATGTTTCACTGAGCTGCACCCCCTCAGACGGAGTTTCAGAGCCAAAACTCACAGCCTCTGAGTTATCGGCAAGATTTGCATTATTTGTTGGGTCGTTGTCATTGTGGCCGTCGGCTATGCCATTATCGTCAGCGTCATCCGCCGCCTGCCATATTACGGCTCTCACTGTTGCGGAAAAATCCTGGCCTGCTACCGTGAATACTGGACCGGTTGCAAGGCTCGCCCCTGGATTACCCGTGCCTTGTACATCAAACCCAAAGGGACGAGCCACTAGTGTGCTGCTGCCGCCGCTAATCGCCAAATCGGAAAACCCGGAATTATCGTCTTTAAACTGCAGGGCATAGCGGCCAACATCGGATGTTTGCAAACTGAAATTTGCGATACCGTCGATAAATGGCAGTGTGAGATTCGCGGCTGCCGGTTCAGTGTCGGGCAGAGTTTCTGTTTCAGATGCTGTTAACGCAGCAGGAGCTGCGCCACCTGGATCACTGGAATCTCGCGATAACCACATTTTTACAGTGGCGACGTCATATTCAGTTGCAGGGCCGCAACTACCGGTATCGGGATCGTTGCGGATCATTTGTATCTGAAAATTATGATCGCGCCCAGCAACAACATCGTTACCCAGTGAATCTGTGACATTAACAACAAAAGCGTTTTCGCTAAACGTTAATGCGCCCGAAGTGATAGTCACGCCAGCGCCGGCATCTTCTACGGTAATGGAGAGCGCTTCTGCATGGCTATTACCGAGATTTAAAATAATCGAACCTTGATCGGCCTCGCTTACTTCAAATTCGTAGCTGGCGTCGCCACTGTCTGCTACACCGGGCGTTAAGGCACCTTGCGCATCTAAGGGATTTGATGTTGCAGACCAACTTCCGTTGCCCGTTGAAGTGGTAATTTCGATATCTCCAACATAATCCAGCAAGGTATTATCGCTGGCGTCTTCTGCAGTGATGGTAATTTGGGTTGGAATGCAGGTGCTGGCACTGCCTGCGCCGACATCAATTATAAAATGGTCCAATAAATTTTCAGGAATACAGGGATGCGTCTCATTCATCACAGTATTAACATCGGCCTGACTCAAGGGGCCATCGTAAATACGCACTTCATCAATGAAGCCGTCGAAAAGGCGAGATTGAAAATCCAGGTCGATACCGATAAGCACTGGGTCGTTATTTAAGGTAACCGCATTGCTGTCGTTATGACTGGCTTCAAGAATACCGTCAATATAAATGGCCTGAGTTCCAGACTCGTAAGTAATGGCAATGTGATGCCATGCGTTTATGGGAACGCTAACGCCAGTTGTAAGCTCTTGAGAACCTCCTCCCCACCACCAATTAACCTGGCCATTGTTGTTTAAGTGATATTCAAAATTTTCGTCTTTGGAAACAATGGTCATTAAGCCCGACGTAGCCCAACGCCTTGCGTATATCCACGACGTTACGCTGTATTCACTGAGATCTAATATTGAGCCGGTACCTGGGTCATCAATTTGCACGAAGCCATCGGCAGAACCTTTAAAATCGCCGTAACGACAGGTTCCAGGGCTACCCACGATCGCAGGAAGGGTTAAACTTGTTTGGGGTAGCTCCACCGTCGCGCCGTACGGATCGCGCGCGCGACCGTGCAAATTATTGCCAGAGTTGTCGAGCACCTCATCGGCCGCGCCGCTCCAAGTCAATTCATCGAGCCGCCATTCAGCTACGAGATTGGGAGAAACATATTGATTACAAAAATCGTCGTAATTAGTATTGGTTACTGAGCTGGAGTCATATGTAATCGTGGAAGCACTATTTAATGTTAGATTGAATCGGGATGTAACTGCACCAACTACAGCTGCGCCATTTTGCATCGTAAAATTAAAACGAGAATATACAACAGCATTAACTGTCGCGCTCGACCCAAATACGGTAGAACCGTGGCTATATAAGAATACATAACGATTCGAATTAGCACTATTAATTTGAGCTGCATTATTAAGTGTGATATCTCCTTGTACAAAGATAGTTACACTTCCAGGGCTTGATACGACAATCCTGGAATCCGAACCCATGTTAAAGTTACTGCTAAATGTGTATACACCCGGAGTTAAGTTAAGCGTAGAGTTGTACCCCAGAGTTAAACTGCCGTACTGTCCTGGAAATCGCGTTCTTGTTTGGTTAGATCCTAGGGAAATATTACCATCGAAATTGTTATAGCTGTTTTTAACGCTGCTGGGAACTGTGTTGTTAATGGAAGTACATGAAACGCTACCGCAACTTCGATTAGGGCCTGCATTATCAGTAAAGGTTCTCGTGACTACGGTGTTCCCCGGGGTATTTAGCAATTGGGAGTTCCACTGAATAATTACATCCCCACTGGGATTACTGTTCTGGGCCGCGCCTGGAAATATTTCACTGCAATCTTGCGCGCTAGCAAAACTTGTCGTTATAGACAATATCCCTATCGTTTGGAGTAACCTCTGTATAATATTTTTCACCCTGCTCACGCTCATAAGCTATTGCATATACGATGAAATTTGTATGGTTCGCTCAGCGAGAAAATCACCGGCGCCACAGGTAGCTGCGCTTGTTACTGTATAATAAGTTGTAGTGTCTATTGTTGTTGCCGTACAAGTAATATCTACACCGCATAAGTTTAAACCTGTTACGCCGTCAAAATCGTGAGAGCTGCCGTTTAAGGTAACGCAGTTTGAAGTGGTTTGGCCGCGATTCGTGGCATTTAAAAATAACAGGTGCATACCTCGCTGACCGCCACTTTCCGCTGCATAAAATGCTTGTGCAGATAATCCTTCAAGTGTCGCAGAACTACCACTTTGCGCGCTCAAGCGGTTTACCGCGATGGCTAAAAAAGAAATTCCTACCAATAGAATCAGCGCCAGCGGAATTAAAAAACCGTGTTGTTTACGAGCCGTATCAGGGAACATTTCTCAACAATACCTCCTGATAAAGCGCTACCCGCTCACCTCGCTCACTAAAGACAAGCGCGATTCGAATTGCAGTATTTCGATCTTCACTACCTGGCGAAAGAGAAAAGGCGATACTGTCAGTTGCGACGTTTTCTGCCAGGAGTGAGGTATTTGCACCGCTGGGAATGGTATCGTCCATGCCTCCGGTATTTAAACCATATCCACTGTACTGTTCCAACAGGGTACCCCGTAAACAGTAACGGCGAGGATCATCAGCAATAAAAACGCGGGAATTAATAGATTGACGGAGAAAGCGATGACTCGCACTTAGAGTTATCTGAGTGTATGGACTGGACCCAACCAATGCCGATATAGCAACTCGAGCGGCAGGCATTGCAGTACTGTATACCTCTGCGGCACTTAATGCGCCTACAACTGCATGGCTGGCACTGCCCAAGCCCAACTCGAAGGGTGAGGTGGAGATACTATTAGAAAGTGGTGCCAGATTTTCGGCATCTGGGACACGACCACGGTAATTAGCGCCAGCCACTATCGGCATATATTCCAAACAGTTTCCGCTGGCGCTCACTCGCAAAGAATAAGGTAAGGCTTGTCGTAACTCGCGTGTAATTTGCTCAATTGCGACCCGCCCGCGAGCAATAAGCTTGCTGCGTTTTTCCGATTTATCGTAACTATTGACCGTCGTAACGACAAACGAGCTGCCTATTGCTGCGACTATTCCCAATATGACCAATACAGCAATCAATTCCACCAGTGTGAATCCGCGGTTGTGAATTTTCGCTATACTCGCCATCTCAGTTTAAAAGTTTGCCTTAAAGGCGCTTAGGGTGAGCAGGTTCCCATTTGGAAGAGAAACATTCACTGTAATCAAGCGTGCGAGCTCATTGCTCGAGAGGCCCAAATCACTACCAGCATCTACCACGCTGACTGTTATCGTGTGCTGCGGATTACTGCTGTCAGTAAAGCCGTCATAATCGCCCACATCATCAAAATCGCTATCTGGCACGATGCCCAGACACGCAGGTGCCCCAGTGGTGCCACAGGCAGGAACACCCCCGGTTGGAGTGTTTTCATCGAATTTACGTGCGAGAATTTCGTCAAGTTGTGCCTGCGCCAATTCCAGCGCCCGTAAGCGAACGACCGGGTCGACAGATCTAATAACGCTCTCGTTAAATACAATCGCCAACGCTGTTAATGCCGTGGCGATAACTACCAAAAAAACAATGGTTTCAATAAGCGTTACGCCTTTACTGGTTGATAATTGAATCACAGCAACGCCTAATTACTGATTAGTTTAATAGAATAATTTTTATAACTCTTTGAACGAGGTTAACACAAGCCCTCAATGGCTGTTCTTTGGAACTCCTGCTAGCGCACATAACCGGATGACTCAACATCTACGGTTACGCTACTGCCGTTTTTACTCAAAGTAAGCGTATTGGCCGTCGTTTGACCCAAACGATTAAAGGTGAAACTGGCGGAAGTTAACGTAACATTGGCAGGCAATGAGATGGGGTACTGCACCCCACCGGCCTTTACGCTACTTCCACCCAGTCGAATATCGATTTGTGTGCCGGTGGAAAGCTGCACATTGCCGGTACGGGCCATCGCAAGTTGTTGCGCAGAATAAAAAGCCGCGACCAACTGGTCGCGGCTTGATTGGAGTTGCATGGTTTTTGATGGTGCTCGCCCACCAAGCACGGACACTGATAATATTCCAACAAGTACCAGAACAATAACCAGCTCCATCAGTGTAAATCCACGTTGAGAGCGGAGATGCGTTTTAACCATTAAATTTTAGGTAGCACCTGCTGCGCCTATTACCGCGAACGTTGCTTCAGCGAGCGGGGTACCCGAAGTAATTGCGTTTCCGTCGCTATCAACAGGCCAAGCTCTCAGAGTGCATACTCTAGTTTCTTTATCACCTATCGGGTCACTTGAGCCCGAGTTATCAACAATTGTGTACTTACTATCTAAGTTTTTGGTCAACAGTGCTTCTGCCCCAGCACAAGTAGTAACGTTTGTAAAAGAATCAGAAGTCAAACCTGCTTCATTAGCAATATCTACGGCATGGTTTAATGCTGAAGCACTTTCCAGGCTGCCGGCTAAGCTATTAACTGCAGCGGTTTGCGCTTCATCTGACAGATCAATAAATCTTGGCACGGCAGTCGCCGCCAATATTCCAAGAATTACAAGTACCGCAATCAGTTCGATTAGCGTAAAACCTGATTGTTTACCGTTCATAGAGTTGTCTCCACCTATAATACTAAAATAATGTTATCTAAAGACTAGCAGCTCGCGCTGCACTGGCTTCGTGCCGACGCCAAATTTTTGACGAATATCAAACCTTAGCCCAAGGACTCAAATTCACCAAAAAAACGCCACACCACAATCGCCGAAAATTCATTGAGGACTGTGTACCGTAACCTCTCCCGTTCTAAGATCATAGTCGAAGAAATAGCGCTCGTCTTGCTTACCCACTAACTCATATCGACAAATTCGACCGTTTATAGAAAAGATTTCAAAATCTGCATTCTTATTACTATTTGTACGGCTTTCAGTGTTAACTATTACGCTCTCGGGTGCATTTTGAAATATTCCCTTCCAAAGTAACTCGCACTCTTTGGGCGATTGATTATAGGACTTCAGAGATGTTTCTTTTGATGTCGAAGCAGGCCAACCTCGTTCATTCATATAAATTGTTATTCCGTTTAAGGCCACTTCTCTAGCGCCGCTCATTCTCGATTTTCCGTAGAGATTTTCGATAGTACGGGCAAAGGTGGCTGCCTGAAATTCCAACACCCTCCCCTTGGAGTTTTCAATCGTTGAAAAGTAGTGCGGAAAGGATGCGTAAATAAGTAGTCCAATAACGATTATTACAACAAGCATTTCAAACAGGCTGAATCCATTCGCCAACTTTGGATTAAGCTCTACCTGTTTGAACGTCATACATACTCCACAATGGCAAAAAGATACCAAGCGCTAACACAGTCACAAAAACAGCCAGTATCACGATGAGTATAGGTTCGATGCGATCGGTGAGCGTTTTTAAGTCATATTCCACCTCGCGTTCGTAAAATTCCGCCACCTCCTGCAATAGACCGTCCACCTGCCCACTCTCCTCGCCCACAGCGACCATCTGCAATACCAATGGTGTAAACAATTCCGCTTGTAGGTGAGTACGGAGTAAGGTTTCACCCCGCTCGACGCCTTGGCGAATAGTACGTATTTTTTGACTGAGATAGGGATTGTCGATTGCTGTAGCACACAAACTCAAGGCTTGAGTAATGGGTACTCCGGCTTTTAACATCAATGAAAAGCTTCGCGCGTAGCGAGCCATGGATGCCCTCTCAATCAAGCCACCTACGACCGGTAAACGAAGCTTGTAGCGCCCCCACAAAAGAGCACCTTGTTCGGTACGCAGAAAATAAATGAGTCCACCAGTCACAACCACCGCTATCCCCGCTAAAATCATCCAATAGTTGGTAAAAAGATTCGACGTACCTATAAGTATTTTGGTCACCACCGGAAGGTCGGCTCCAAATTGCGAAAACATCGCAGCAAACGGGGGTATGACATAAACATTAATTACCACCATTGCAATCGCTAGGGCCGTGAGTACAAAAGAGGGGTAGCGCATCGCAGCTTTAACACTCTTACGGGTATCCTCGTCGCGCTCCAAATAAAACCCGATTTGGCGAAAAATTTCGTCGAGCTTTCCGCTGGATTCCCCAACATTGATCATGCTCACAAATAAGGAATTGAATACTTTGGGATAATGGTGCATGGCACGACTTAAACTCATCCCCGATTCTAGCTTTTCCGCCACATCATTAAGCACATTGCGCAAGTGCTCATGGCGTATTCCGGCTGCCAAACCACGAATACCCCGCGTTAAAGGAATACCCGCTTTGGTAATGGTATACATCTGGCGACAAAACATGACCAGTTCGACTACGGTAACTTTTTCTGCACCCAGAAATGCATCTATTTTTTTTATAATGTTTGCGCCGAGCGAAACCTCCTCTATTTTAAGTGGCGTTACGCCACGCCCAACCAATTGCGCCGCAATCGCATCCACCGTTGCACCAGCGAGCTCGCCTTTGATGGGCTGCCCCTGATTAGTACGACCTTCAAATTTAAATTGCGGCATGGTTAGCTAAGATTTTTA
The DNA here is from genome assembly GCA_007827375.1 of Alteromonadaceae bacterium 2753L.S.0a.02. Classification (NCBI taxonomy): domain Bacteria; kingdom Pseudomonadati; phylum Pseudomonadota; class Gammaproteobacteria; order Alteromonadales; family Alteromonadaceae; species Alteromonadaceae bacterium 2753L.S.0a.02. Next base: position 1,564,546 of record VISH01000002.1, on the reverse strand, counting down.
GTTTATTGATCGTATTCGGCAATATCGGCCAGGCTTTCATCTTCAATTTGCGCGGATACCCGCAGTACCTCGTCTAGGGTAGTAATTCCCTGCATGGCAAAGTCCAAGGCGCTGGCACTCAATGGTCGATAATTTTTATCACTGTGTGCCGCGTCATTAAATTTCCTCACGCTGTTATCTCGTAAGGCATTGGCCATGGCATTGTTAATTTCGAGTAATTCAAAGACACCTATACGACCACGATACCCGGTGTTATAGCAATGCGCGCACCCCTGCCCTCGTCGAAAACTTGCGATACTGAGATCGTGATCCTTTTTCAGACGGTGCAGCAGGCTTTGTTCCTGAGCGCTGAGCTTGTGAGTAACCGCACAGCTTTCACACACCTTTCGAACCAAACGTTGTGCAACAATGGCTTTAAGGCTCGACGCTACCAAGAAAGGGTCTACGCCCATATCCACCAAACGCAGCGCCGATGTAACAGCATCGTTGGTGTGTAAGGTGGAAAGCACCATATGGCCAGTCATAGCGGCGCGCAGCGCTATTTCTGCCGAGACCGAATCGCGAATCTCACCCACCAGGAGAATATCTGGGTCCTGTCGCAAAGTGGCCCTGAGCACAGTGCCAAAATCGAGCCCGATTTTCTCATGCACCTGTACTTGACTGATGCGCGGCAGGCGATATTCCACCGGGTCTTCCACCGTAATTATTTTCTTTTCCGGGGTATTTAGTTCAGAAAGCGCACCATAGAGGGTGGTGGTTTTACCACTACCTGTTGGCCCGGTTACCAACACTAAGCCGTGAGGCCGCGTAATGATATGCCGGAAGCGTTGTATATAGGTTTCTGGCATACCTACCTTGTTCAAAGGACGCACGCCTTCGGTGTGATCGAGAATACGCATAACCACCGATTCACCGAACTGTACCGGCATGGTGGAAAGACGTACATCAATATTGTGGCCCGATACTTTTAAATTAAAACGTCCGTCTTGAGGAAGACGTTTTTCAGAAATATCCAAACTCGACATTAATTTCAAGCGCACCACCAGGGCACCGGCAATGCGTTTTTCATTCATCACCTGCTCAACCAACACACCATCAATGCGCTGACGAATTCGCAGCACATTTTCATCGGGTTCGATATGTATATCCGATGCCTTGGTGCTAATCGCTTCTTCAAATATTTTTTGCAGGAGTTTAACAACGGGGGCATCTGTGTCGGTAGCATCGGTGATGATATCGGACAGGTCGACAGCATCGGCTTCCAGCTCCTCATCGAGTTGCTCTGCGAGCGATGCGATTTCATCCGCACGGGAGTAGGCAATATCGAGTATATCGAGCAGTTCAGATTCTCTAACTACCGCCGTTTTAATCGGTTTGTGAATAACTTTTTGCAGTTCATCTAAGCCGAATATATCGGTGGGGTCAGACATACCCAGCAGAATGCTATCGGGCTCCTCTTTTAAAATCATCACACGGTAGCGTCGCGCCAAACTCTCAGGTAATGACTGCACCAAATCTCGATCGAAGCGAAACTGTTTGAGCTCGATAAATGGAATGTCAAGTTGACGAGACAGCAGCGATAGCAGGGCATTTTCTTCAACATATCCCATTTCCACCAATTGCCGCCCCAATTTGCGACCGGTGGATTTTTGTTCGCGCAAGGCTGATTGCAATTGATCTTCGGTAATCAACTGCTGCGCTACTAATAAGTCGCCGAGGCGAATTCGCTTGGGAGCCTCACTCATAGTGTATGAACCTCGCCATTAAAAATCACCCGTAGCAACATTACCGCTATTTTCTGGAATCAATTTCTTTAAGGAGCTTACCCGCTCGTTGACAAAAGTGCGGAGTTTCTTTTCAAGATTGCTCGAAATCGCCAGACGTTGATAAGCCCCTAAGGCGTTTTCGTAGTGACCCAAAGCATCTGAACTTACCGCATACCCCAACCAATAGCTGGCGTTGTCTGGTGCAAAGGCAACCAGCATTTGATACTTTTCCACAGCAGCCAGGTGATTTTTCGTGGCCTGATAAATAGCTGCCTGCAACGCGCTGTACTGCTCAAAAAGCTTTTTATCGACAACGCCTGCCGCAAGCATATCTTTCAATTCACGAGAACCCGTTGCTTCCAATTGCTGCAACGCCTGCTGCGGTAGCCCTTGTGCAGCAAATACGCGCGCCCGCATAAACTGCTGTTGCACAGGTTGATCATTCAAGTAGTCGCACAATCTGAGTGCCGCCGGATAATCTTTTTGCAATATATGGATTTCAAAAAGGCGTATGCGCGTTTGTCGCGCTTGAGGGTACTGAGAGAGGAAGGCTTGTAAACTGGAAATTGCGGGCTGTTCCCGGCCAGCGTTAAAACTCCTCCAAGCCGTTTCTGCAACGGCGGCATCCTGGGAGTTCAATGTCGGGGTAATGGAAACTCGATTGGAGGAATTCTCCGCGAGTACTTGCTGCTGATCTTGCTGTGCACGTTCCAGCTGTGCTTGGAAATTTTGCTCATCTAATACGAATTTAAAGTGTTGAGCTCGCGATATTAAAACTTCAGCCCGCTTTAAATTTCCTTTTTCAATTTGCACCTGAATAAATTCAGCGTAACGTTCATTAACAGTCTGTAATCCCTCTGCTGCAGCCGCATGGTTGGGCGCTATTGCCAAAACTTTTTTGTAATAATCGTAGGCACTGGCTCCGGCTGGGCGCGTTAGTCGGTTGTGCGCCAAGGCATATTCTGCCTGTGCGAGATATTCCGGAATCGGATCGCGCTGATTTTGCAATTCCTGCGCTGAGTTTAGTGACACACCCTTCCCAGGACTTGTCTCCGACTCAGCTCGCTCACCGTTTTCAACAGAACCCAGGGTAAGGGCTGGCATCGGTTGCTCGGGTAACTCTTTTTCATTATTAAGATATGGCTCCGTTTGAGTATCAGGTTGTGATGCACCAAGCAGATTTTCGTGTACCAAAATATCGGTTCCAGGCTTATCTTCTGTAAGCGTGTTGTGAAGCCCTGGAGCAATGCGCTCTTCTTCGTCTGACACAATTTGTGGCGCGGGCTGAGATACTTCGTTGAACCCAAGATTGACCGCAATAACGCTCATTGCAAGTATCACCAGCGAAATAAGTATTAATCGTGTCGGCGATGGCTTAGCCTGGGTTGTTGCAGCTTTAAGGTTAAAAGTGTCACCAGCTGGTGCGGAACGATCATCAAGATCCCGCAGCATGTCATTAATAATACTCATACGCTTGCTCCAGCACGAACGCCGAATGTGAGCAAGCGACTGGCAAACCGACAATGCCAAGCGATTAATTTTCCAGACCAGCGGGTTTCCGTGGTATCAATAATCGCCGCAGCTACCTGTACCACCCCGACTTTTGTGAGGCCCCGACCGTATGCACTGATGAGCGCTTTGTGGGCAATAATATTAATTAACCGCGGTATGCCCCCACTGCCTCGACTTAATAACCACAATGCGCTACCGCTGAAAAGGTCTTTGTTGCCACCCGCTGAATCGAGCCTGTGTCGAATGTAATCTTTAACCCCACGGGTCGAAAAGGGCTTCAGCGTTTCCGAAAAAATGATACGTTGTTTTAATTGACGCAAATCGGCACGAGACAATAGATGATCCAACTCCGGCTGCCCGAGCATAACGACTTGTAGCAACTTCCGTTTTTCGGTTTCGAGGTTGGTAAGCAATCGTAAACTTTCTATGGTTTCACGCGGCATGGCCTGCGCTTCATCCACCACTAATACCACTTGCTTACCGTTATGAGCCAGTTGCATCAATTTGTGATAAATCGAGGTTAGCAGCACGTGCGCCTGCATAGAGGCGTCGTAGTTAGCGCCTATTTCCTGTGCAACAAACGCTTTTAGCTCATCTGGGGATAAATACGGGTTGGGTATATAGGCAGTCACAAAGCGGTGTTTTAATCGCGATAGTAATATACGACACAAGAGTGTTTTTCCGGTACCCACTTCGCCAACAATTTTAATGAAGCCCTCACAGTGCTGCAGCGCAACCAGCATGGTGTTGAGCGCATCCCGATGACTCTGCTGGTTCATAAAGAACTGTGTATCCGGTGTTAACGAAAACGGCGGTTCAGCAAAATTAAAATGTTGTAAATACATAATATTTAATCGTTACGACTGCGGTATGCATCAGAGAGGGCTTTAATCGAAAGATCACTTCGCTCAATCTCATCATTCCAGGTGTTTTCATCAACCACTACAGGACGCATCAAAATTACCAACTCGGTTTTAACCTGTTCTTTTCTACGTTGTTTGAACATCAAATTGACCACCGGAATATCGCCCAAAACGGGATTTTTCTTGGCGACATCTACGGTGGTCTCCTGCATGAGCCCACCTAACACAACTACCTCACCGCTGCTGGCGCGCACCACGCTATCGGATTCGCGAATATCCCGTAACGCCAACGGCAGAGAGTAGAGCTGTTCGCCAAAGGCAATTTCCTTAATCTGATCCTCAACCTTGGTGACAATCGGGTGCACATGAAGTATCACATCGCCGTCTTCGGCAATTTGCGGCGTAACATCCAATGCAATACCACTAAAGAAAGAATCCAATTCCACTTCCGGAATATTTTGAATGGTCGAAGCACTCGTGGTTGTGGAATTCGATACACCAGTGACAAAAAATTCATCGGAGCCAACCCTTATGACGGCTTTCTGATTGTTTACCGTGGAAATTCGAGGGCTGGACAACACCTGTACATTTCCTTGGGTTTCCAGCAAATTAAGTAATTGCGTGATATCAACCACATTCAACACTGAAGAGAATAGTTGGTCTGAGACATCCTGAAGCTGTTTTCCTGTGTTGCTAAAAACGCGGGTTCTGGAATTTTCGGTTTCGAGTTTGAGAGACCCGCCAATCGCGCCCCAGTCGATTCCCGCTTCATAGTCATCATTGAGTTTTACTTCAATAATTTTAGTTTCGAGGACAACCTGCCGACGAATACTCAGCTCGGATCGCTCCAGAAAATCTCGCACGGCGTTGAGTTCTGTAGGCATCGCCTTAACCACAATTAACCCTGCCTGCGGGTTGGTCATCACCATGCGCCCACCTTCTTCACCACCCACAATCGCGCTTACGGTTTCATGGACGCTGTTCCAAAAATCTGTTTTATTCAGTGTTTGCACCCGCGCGCCTGGGCTGGAGGATGAACGCGAGTTGCGACTGGATTTATTTTCCTGGCCATCCAGATAGCCCAGCAGGCTCTCCTGGCCTTGGGAATTACCATATTGGGAACTGCTGCTATTGTTACTTCTATTGTTATTATTGCTGGAGCCAGACATAACTTTACCGATGCTAACACTGGTATCGGTCAAACCCACACGCTTTATATCCAAGTAATTAATGGGAAATACTTCGGTACGCAATTTTCTTGGGTAAATGGTATAAATGCGGTTTTGGTATTTGTACTCATAGCCGTAAACTTCACGGGTAACATCTAATGCTTCTCGCACAGTAACGTTTTTAAGCTCCAGAGATATATTGCCTGAGATTTCTGGGTGTGCCACCACATTAACACCGGAATCAGAGACCAGGCTAAGAAAAAAAGTGCGGGCAGGCACCTGATTCACTGAAATATCAAATCGTTGTTCTGCTGCGGGCGGCTCAGCGGAATTAAGCGCATTATTTAACAAGCTATCGGATATTTCTGCAGGAATTTCTGGCGCGGCCTGGGCGGCCTGATATTTTTCATGCGCGGCTTTAGCGTCTGCGATATTTTTTTCTGCGGCAGTTTGCTCTTGCGGCACACTGGAACAGCTTACCAATGTAAGGGTCAGCAGCACGGACAAAAAGCCGCCAGTGTTGAATTTAATTTGTATCATTTGAGTCATGAACTTGTAACCCGCAACTACTGTGTTGCTTTGCTAACCTTTGGTAAAAGCACGAGTGCCCCGGTTTGGGCTCCCTGCTTGTAGTAAACTTTGTTACTCGAAATACGGGTAATTTCTACACCCGCAACCTGGCTCCCCTCTTTAACCAGCTGTCCATTCACGATAGCTTCCTTGCGAGTACTGCCGTAATAAATTGCCTGCAACTGTAATTTGGGTTTACCAGCTCGAACCGGTGAATAGCTGAGCGGTGTTGTTGGGTCACGCAAAGTATTGCCGTATACAGGTACGGTACTGGTGAATAACAGGCTTGCCGCAATCAGGAAGATAAGCTTAAGCACCAAACATCCCCCTATCGGTTGAAAGCGTGTACACCTCAAGGGTTACAATAGCCGACGGATATTTATCAACGTGATAATCGATAAAATCCCAATAAAAACGCCACTTCAAATGTTCCAAACGTTGCAAATAGTCAACAACAGAAAAATAATTCCCCTGTAACGTAATGCGCACAGCGTGCTTATATACGCCTATTACGCGTTCCTCCGCGAGCCGCTTATCCACACTTGACGCTACGCTTTCGTCACTCTCTTGCAAAGCAGCTATGGCGAGATCCTGCTCATCGGGTTCCGCTTCTGGATCATCATTTGCGGTTTCTGCCAGCTGAAGTTTTTGAGCAGGGTAATGGCGCATTCCCACCAACTGCAAATTACCGGTTTCCTGTAATACATCGTGCAATATTTCCGGAAGGCGCACTGCTGAGATCAATCCTGCAGACATGGACTGTACTTGTTTGTCTGCTGCTGATAGTTGATTTTGCAAATCCAATATTTGTTTACGTGCCGCTATCGATGGGTCATTGGTTAGCGCTTTAACCAACACCTGCTCTTCTGCTGCAACTTTACGTAATTCTGTTGTGGTTCGTTCAAACCGAGCAGAGAGAGCATTTTGCTTTTTTTCTATAGGGCCGAGAAAACTAAAATCCCAAATTAAAAAAAGTAACGCCAATACACCCAAGCTCACCAAAATTCGTTCACGCAGCTGAAGCTCAAGGAATTTTTCTTCCCAGTCGTGCCAATTTTGAATTATCTCGGCTTTGGTCATTGCCTTGCCCCGCTACTCAGCTGCTCATAAATGGATTCAAAACCCACGCTAAAGTAGTGGATTCCACGAGGAGCTTCATTATTTGCAACGCTCAACAAACCAAATTGTGTGGCAGAAAAAGCAGGCGAATCGTACAGATGTTGCAGGTACTCAGCTATTGCGGCCGGGCTGCGGGTTTGACCTTTTAATTCGAGAAACTGCCCGCCGTCGCTCAAGCGAATTTTCTCGAGAGAAAACTCGCCACTCGACAATTCCGCCAGTGCCTGTAAATAGTCGCTAAAACCATCTGCGTTTCCTAGATTTTGACCGGCGATAATTTTACCCACCTGTTCACGCCCCTGTATCGCCGCTTTTAAATAGGCAACTTGTAGTTGCAGATTATTGGTTTTCAGCGGCTGTAATTTTCCACGAATGGATTTCACCTGAACTTGTGCATTAATCAATTGGTTTTCCACCGATTCGACCTGCTCTTCGAGATTGCTTACCGCGAAGTGCGAAGCAACAGAACTCACCAAGAAAATAAGTAGCATTCCAGTAAGGCATATCGCCAATGTCGATAGGGTAAGCCATTCCTTACTGGGCCGTAATTCGGGTAAATAAAGATTGACCTGCTGAATCGCCACTTACTCGGCCTCCATCTGTGTAAAACTGGTTGCCACGTCACTGCGTATTGCAGCTCCGAGCGCTGCAACACCCGCATGCAGTAGGCCTGAATCGAGTGGTTGCGATTGCGCTTCGGGAAACTGCAGTAGCGTTTCCAGGTCGAGAAACTTTACCGGCACGCTTAATCCTCGGGAAAGATCTAGGGAAATTTTGTCCTCACTAATGTTGTGTCCACAAACATAGAGAGCCGCTGGAGGCACCTGCCCCATCTGCCGCTCGTAATAGTCGAGTGAACGCTGCACTTCCAAAAGAAAACTTTCGACGGGGATATCGTCGAGTAAGCCTGCACCGTATTGAATATTGAATTGGCGGGAGAGGTATAAATTGCCGTTGCGATACAGGGACACCACGCCCCGACCTTCGGTAAGCCTGACTAAAGCGACACCTCGACTCTCTTTTTTACCGAGTTCTTTCAGGCACACCAGATTGCGCAATGCCAGTTCACAAATGTCGATTGCCGCCAGTTCCAGCCCGGCACCGTTTATCAGCTCGATAATGCCATTTATCTTTTCCAGCTCGGTAACCACCACATAGGCCATCTGTTTGCCGGACCGACTGCCATCTTTGGGTAACAGGAAAACATCCAATGCAGCTTTGTCGGCGGGAATGGAAATGAGATCTTTAATTCGCCATCGCAGGGCCTGACGTAATTCTTTGTAATCAACATCAGGCGCTTCAACCAACAATAATTGATACTCGGAATTTTGCAGCACGAGATTGCAGGGCGCATGTTTTAACTCGTTGCTTGTAACCCAATCGCCCAGGGCTTGTGAAATTTCCTCACCGAATGAGTCTTTGTCCAACAACTGCAGGCTCTGCACTAACGGCCCCCGCACCTGAATACCGTCATCGTTGGATGTGACGTGGAGTGTACCGGGTGCGCATGCGGCAATGGCAATACCATCACTCTGAATTTCAATGCCGACAGCGGGAGCCCGTGAGGAAACACCCGTTAGCCACTTTTTCAACATTAATCGACAGTCGCCCCCTGCCTAAAATTAAAAACTTATAAACACCAGTTTCATGTGCAAATAACCCATGCTTATAATTGGCATTTGCGCAATAACAATAAGTATAGACATTGGTTGCGCGCTTGGTTGCAAGTATTATTTGAACAAGCCGGAGCTTTACAGGGTCAAGTGGTTAACAACTTAATACCCTTTAATATTATTCATTTATAACTCTAGTTTATAATACGCTTTGACACAAAATGCCACATCTAACACGCTAACTATGTTCAACGTTGTTCTTTATCAACCAGAAATTCCACCCAATACCGGAAACATTATTCGCCTTTGTGCCAACACAGGCTGCCAGCTTCACCTGGTGGAACCGCTCAGTTTCGTGTTGGATGACAAACGTCTGCGCCGTGCAGGGCTCGACTACCATGAATGGCAAAATACGGTTATTCATAAAAACTGGGAGGCCCTGCTCGAAACAGCAGGCGATGCAACTCTGTGGGCCTTGTCGACAAAAGGCTCAGCAACGCATTCACAGGCAAATTTTAAAGCCGGAGACTATTTGCTGTTCGGGCCGGAAACCCGCGGATTGCCCAGCGATATACGGGAATCTTTACCACCACAGCAGGTGCTGAGAATTCCAATGCTGGCAAACAGTCGCAGTATGAATTTATCCAACGCCGCCGCGGTGATGGTGTACGAAGCCTGGCGCCAATTGGGCTACCCACAGGCTAAACGTTAAATCACAAATATTTTGTCCAGTAAGCTCGGGATACCTCGGCATCGCCAGAGTTGCATCCGCCAGCACTCATATTAGGTACCAGGGTCGGGTCAAACGACGCTGGTAAATCTTGTAAGTCTACGGTTGTACTGCCACCCAAACTGTTTTCCGCACTGCCATCGGCTGCGGGCCCAAGTCCTGATGCACTGATGTATCCATGAATAATGGTGTCACCACCAGTAAACAGGAAATCTCCAGCCATCACCGTACCAAAAATTTCTGTGGAGGCGCCTAGAGTGATGTTGCCCCCTTCGTAGACATCGGTTAAATCTGGGGGGTAACCACCCGCTAGTAATCCGATATTACCAACCGCATCTGGAATCATTACGCCATTGGCGGTATCGCACAAATTTGTCGGATACAAACCGTTGAAGTGGCTGGCAGGATTTAGGGGAAATTGGTTATTACATATCACATCATACCCGGCAAAATTAACGGCATAGGTTTTGTGTGACCCCGCAGTTTCCAGGTCACCTGTGGCGATAAAGGTGTTGTAATATTTGCCGTTGCCCAATTCCAGATTGCCCTCGAACCAAACAACACCCGGCGCCATGTTCAATCCATTAACCTGCCAGGTTTGCGAACTGACATCGTAGTTAAAGCAATCGTTGTAATCGCTGTAGCCGTTGCAAATTTTTAAACTGGGATTGGACGGGCTGGAACACACTCCTGCGCCGGTTACCACATCACATAAATAATCTTTTCTGCCGTCGGAGCGGTCACCCAGGTAGTAGCTGCCGTTGGTCACACCATTAATGTTACTGACAGTGATTTTTATGCGACCCGATTCGTATTCAAACACATAATTTGCTGCATTTTTTAGCGCCCATGCATCGACACGCACCGGTTCCATTGTAAACGCTTGCAACTCGTCCATGATATCGACAGAAACTGTGGCCCCAGAATGCGCGTTACTGCCAGAACAACTTGCCGCGGAACCCGCCGCATTGATGGAGGTATAACTGCTCCAGCCGCTGATGCAATTAACATCCTGTTCGGAAGTAATTTCCGCAACGCTGGTGTAACCGGTAATTGTGACATCACCGCGCGCAGCGATGTTTCCTATAGGACCGCCCTCGATAAGTACATCACCACCGGCTTGAATACTGCCGGTGTTAACCCAACTAACCACGCTCACGTTCGCCCGTGAATAAATATCGCCTGAGGTGTTTCCTCCAACAGAAATATTACTGTTGGAGTAAGCTTCCGAAACCAGGCGTGCACCGCCAGTGGTGGATATTTCACCAAGTGCATAGGTTTTTCCAACACTGGCACTACCAGTTAATACGACAGCGCCATTGGAATATACTTCAGGTAAATATACGCCGCTGCCGAGATAAATATCGTCGGTGGCGTAGAGCGCATTGATACCAGATGCAGATATACCGTCGAGTGTTACCGTACCATCAACAAAGAAAGTGGCTTGCGTGGGATTGTCACTTTCAACCGTAATATCGCCTCCCATATTGAGATCACGGTGAAAGTCCAGCGTCGAGTTTAGTGTGGTATCGCCGCCACACATAAAAGGTGCAATACGATACACCACTTGCACGGTTGCCGAGGATTTTGCAATTGTATCCTGAGCACGAATATTAACGGTGATATCGAATGTATCGCTTGCGGCCTGCCCTGCAGGTGCGCTGACACTAACAATTTGCGCCGATAAATTCGTCGGTACATTGTTAATCGACATGGGTAAATCACCGCTTAAATCGGCTAGTATTTGTGGTTGGTCGGAAATTTCATAAAGATATTTCCTAAAAACCTCTACGCCCGCCCAGGCGGCAGCTTGCGCGTGGGTATTAGCATGGGCAGCCACCTGCATCTGCTGGTTACCGCGCAATGAATAAACAACGCCCATAGCGCCGACGGTCATAGCCAGACTGATCATCAGCACGAGTAAAATCGTCGCAACCCCACGCTGTTTTGAGATCGGGGAAGTCGGCGAAAAACGCTGTACTGAACAGGTTAAATATGGGTATTTGCTAAACAATACTGATACTCGATTGCTGAAACATTGGCGCCAGCCAACTGTGCGCTGGTTACCGTGTCAATATTCACTTGTAAATGGTTTTCTGCCTGACCCAAGCCATACGGCGTGCATCTCGCCTGCACCACTTCAAACGCAAATAAGGTATTGGTCTGATTGCGAAACTGAGCCAGTGTCGCAGTGGCCTGCCAGGTTAAACTCGCCAGATCACTGCTCGCTGTGCAATTTGCGGATGCCTGCAATTCCAAAAGGCGACGCCCTGCTAGTTGGGTTTGCGCATCGACATAAGCTTCTTCTCTCACACCCAAACAGGTGTAGGTGCCCGCATCATTAAAACGCCAGAAAAGGCTTTCTCCGGCGGCATTACTGACAGCAACGACGTCATTCGCTGTGGCGCTGTCAATCCCAATTCCCGCGTTGTGTAAGTCATACTGGAGCTGCAACAAAGCACTGGAGATCTGACGATCGAAAACTGCATTTGTTTTGGCTTCGACGGTTACCTGCATGAGACTTTTATGCATAGATACACAGGTTAGTATCGCCAACATCGATACCAGCATGCCGATCATCTGGCCTACCAGGGTCGCACCGGTTTGTTTGTTGATATTTATCATTGTTGCGCGACCACCTGGCCACCGACACGCACCTCGCCGAGACCGTTTATCTGTGCTGACAGCACAATGGGTGCATTTACGTTAGATACCGCAACACCATTCACCGTTGCTGAGGTCGTAGTGCAACCATTAACGGTAATTTGGGAGGAAAAATTCTGGGTCCTTAGCGCGGTGTTCGCACAGAGCGCGTCACTGTTTGATCGGTTAATTACCAGGCTTCGCAATTCGTTAACTACTTGGTGTTGTACTTTGGCGTCGCGTTGGCTAACTGCCACATTGGATGCAATGTGCGAGATTCCCATACCGGCGATCGCAAATAACAACACACCAATCATAGATTCCGCGAGGATATCGCCGCGCTGGCGACGCAATTTATGGACTGCAGAATGCTCAGAACAAGGATACATCGGCATTTTCATCTCCCGAAATCAAACGAATACTGCTGGCACTGGTGCAGGTTGCACACCCAGTTTGGGTAAGGCGCCCTTGATTGGAAAGACAGGCACAGGAAAGCGCTGCACCGTTAGCCTGCAGCTCAAGGCGCTGATGCAAATTCACCGACCAGCTCGGTGAACCAGCACACGTCGCTGCAGCGCCGTCACTAGCAGCGTGAACGCTCAAAGTGTTATTGGAGAAGCACATGGCCGCAGCCGCCTGATCTCCTGTGGAGGCAAACTCATTTCGCAATGCAGTGGCCTTGGCCCGACTGAAAGCCTGAAACACAAGGCTTTCGCCTTCCAAGACACGATTACCATCCACCCAAGCACTGGTGAACGAAACGCTAGCCAAAGAAACCAAACTGAAAATAGCAATCACAATCATCAGTTCGATTAGCGACAAGCCCTGCTGCTTCATATCCAATCTCCATTACCCTGGGGGCAATCGGTTGCAGCGCGAGTGTTATTGTTGTCTATCGTGAGAGTACAGCCCTCCAGGCTGTTACGACCAGAGGCGGTTAAGGTGTAACCCGCAGCAGTGGAAACTGCCGAAATGTCAAAATCATCGGAGGTGGCATTCCAACCGTTGTAGCGCTCGCTGAGGTCGTCTTCCTCCGCAATTACTGGGTAGCTCAGCATCCGCTGATATTCATTTTCAATGTTTACGGTGAGTGCGACTAAATCGGCCTGAGCAGAACGCATTTTGCTGCGCTCGATGTAATTGGTGTAAGAAGGAATAGCGATTCCTGCGAGAATGGCGGCAATTACCAGGGCAATCATCAGCTCAATCAAACTGAACCCGGCCGCCCGGCCCGGTGACGATGCGCACTCGCTCACTTTCACTAACATGGTCATACCCTTAATTCCACTGAAGCGTACAGCGTTGCCCGTTTTGCCGCGTGATATGCGGTACAAAATTGTCGTCCTGTTGGTGGCCCTCCCTTTCACGCTTTGACGCGATTTGTTCGATTTTTAAACGATATCTTTATATCGCTTTTATCTCAATAACCATTTTGTTCTTATAAGATAAGAATATAAAAAATGGTAATAAGTCTCTTTTTTGATGTTTTAGTGTGATACCTGTCACAAATATATCGTTATTAAGAACCAGTCACAAGAACAAAGACTGGAACTAATAGCTGAGTTAGATAAACGGAAGTAATATCAGACGACAAACCGCTTGAGAGAGAATTGAAGAGAGTAGAGATGGAAATCAAAGAACCGGAATGCTGCTATACTCGTCGCCAGCTCGCAGCGTGAAGTCTGGGATATTATTCGACCAAGGGAGGCAAGCCAATAAGCGAGGTAAAAACGCCAGTGGCGTGCACCGAAGGAAGAAATCTAAGCGACGTCTATAACTGATGTACAAATACCGCTGCTGCCTTCCAGCAAGATCAACTTGTCACCAGAGGCGCGGGTTACGGCGTCAATGAGGGGCTCGACTTCAAAACCTTCACACATTACGTCGCTTTTCTCTTGAAAGCGCCATATTAGCCCGGCAGTGCTTACCGGATCTAAACCAAGCTGGTGCGCGTATGAGAGGACGCTGAATTGCCGTGCCGACATGTTGCAGTAGCAGGCCAAGAATGTGAGTAGCACAAAGAGCATGCCGCAGACTACCTTGCGGAATAGACTGGCGATGTGCGATATCCAGCCAGTGGAAAACATCTCTCTCTCCCTTAACTTGGTGAATGGTCAATCAGCGAAAATGCAATGTTGCGCACTCGTAAATATTCTGAGATATATCTGGCAGAGAGTGGCACACAATTCAACATGAACACAAAATGTACTCATTCATTACGTTAAAATCAATGGCCAGCTTCGTTTTATGCCTAAACAAACTAGACATTGACAAATTCGATCACTTTTATATCAATTTCGATAAAGTTACGTAATGACGCACTACACATTTATGGAATCCAGTCGCCTATTGAATCTTCCCTGTTAGCCCCTAATCACCCTATTAAAAAATAAAGGCACACAGTTCCCCAAGCGTTACACCAAGAACCTTAAACGGCTGCTCATCACAAGCTATTGCTGCCCAGCTGCCCTATAGTGACAGAACCAAAACAGGAGGAAACCCATGATTTTAGGAACCAAAATAAAAATGCTTTTCTGCGTTGTATTCCTGGTTTTATGTTGTTGTGCCCAAGCCAAGAAGTTTCCGCCGGTTAACCCTGACGCTTCTCCCGAAGCCAAGGCCTTACTGAGCTATCTCTACAAAATATCCGGCAATAAAATTCTTGCCGGCCAGCACAACGCGCCGTTGAACGGTGACAATCGGCTCGCCGGGTTTTACCGCATGAGTGGCGAATACCCAGCAGTATTTGGTCAGGATTTCGGTTTTAGCGCGCCGGGAACTTGGGACGGTATTAATTTTCGCCAGGCGATTGTCGATCAGGCCATACAGCGTCACCAGCAAGGTTTTATCATCACCTTAATGTGGCACGCGGTGGTGCCCACTCAAGACGAGCCCGGTAGCTTCTCAGACGCTATTCAAACCAAATTGAGCGATGCCCAGTGGCAGGAACTCACAACCCCCGGCACGCCATTGAACGAGCGCTGGAAGTCTCAGGTTGACGTTATTGCCTGGCACCTGAAGCAATTGAGGGATGCCAAGGTTCCCGTGTTATGGCGCCCGTACCATGAAATGAATGGTTTTTGGTTCTGGTGGGGTTATCGCGAGGGTACAAGCGGCTATCAAAAACTCTGGCGCATGATGTACCAGCGGTTCACAGAATTTCACAAGTTAAACAATTTGATTTGGGTTTGGAATGCTAACGAGGTGAAAGAGAACGTACCCAACTACAAACTGTTTTATCCCGGTCACGATGTTGTCGACGTTTTGGCAACCGACGTCTACACCAAGCGCTTCGATTCCGACAATTACAACCAATTGCTAACGCTTGCAGAAGGTCGCCCTATCGCTCTGGGTGAAGTGGGTGGATTACCAACGCCTGAAATTTTGCAGCAACAAAAACGTTGGGCCTGGTTTATGAGCTGGCGCGACCCAGACGCGTTTTTCTGGAACGAAAGCGAATCTTTGCAGGCCTTAATGTCTTACAAACCGGTTACCACTTTACTGGAGCTTCCCTGGGTGAAAACTAAAGAACCTATCACGCTTCACAGCCCGGTATTGCAGTAGAACTGCGAGAACAGGGTTACTCCGAATCTTCAAGAAGGCGCTCATCTGTCTCGCCAGATGGAGCATCAACGCCATTAAGGTTGCCGTCCTCATCGGCGGCATCGTCCAGCGTGGGTTCGTCACTGAGTTCTTCCACTGAGGAACTCAAGCCAATGTGATATGCGGCGAACCCAGGGTACATCACTTGATTCAATGCCATGCCAATGACGCGGCCTGAAACAGGCGAAGAAATTTCCTGGCGGCTGTTGGTAATCGGATCGGTAATCACCCCCAGCAGGGTACCGTTTTTTACACGATCACCGAGGGCCACTTCGCTGAATAAAATACCACCCGAAGTCGCGCGGACCCATTTCGACTGATAAAAAACCGGCTCTGACTTGAACTCCCAAAAAGGCCTGCGATCGAGCATATTCAGCGAATCCAACAGTGTTTCGACGCTTTTAATCCCGTGGGTAACAGCGGCCTTCTGCAATTCATGGGGTTGCCCGGCTTCAAGGGTGACTGCGGGAATGCCTTGTTCGACAGCGGCACGGCGTAAACAACCCTGTCGTCCAACACTGTGCACAACAACAATTGAGCCCATTTTGCGAGTAAGCGCCGCCACTTCAGGCTCAAGCAGGTTAGCGCGAAGCTGCGGCAGGTTTGTACGGTGGAATGATCCGGTGTGCATATCAACCAGAAGGTCGCAGTGCTGAATTACGCCACTAAAAAAGCTGTTGGCGATACGGGAAGCAGAACTACCATTGGGATTGCCAGGGAAATATCGATTCAAATCTCGCCGATCTGGCAGATAACGCGAACTGCGGCGGAAACCCTGTAAGTTAACAATGGGTACACCGATCACTGTTCCCGCGAGTTCTTGGGGATTAATGCTGTAAAGCACATGACGTACGACTTCTATACCGTTTAATTCATCACCATGAATCGCAGCAGTCAGGCACACCTTAGGGCCCGGCTTGGCGCCATGCACCACCAATACCGCTGATGGGGCAGCAATACCCATAAAGGAAACATTTGGAGTCCAGGAAAGGCGCGTCGCGGTTCCGGGTGCAACTTCGCTATTTAACATCACCAGGGGTTCCTGGACGGCACTGGGCTCTGCGGCAACGGGGGTTATCTCTGCCATTGGGGTCTCGGTTGCGCTCAAGTCACCGCCCTGGTCAAGATCGCCCTCTGGTTCATCAATTTCGTTAGACTGTACTTCCTGCGGCAGCGTTTCAGCAGCTTCCAGCGTTTCTGGTAAAGGAGTTGCCAGAGGCTCGGTTACCACCTTCTTGAGGTCCATATGCTCGGCTTGCTTGAGTTCTGGCGACGGATTAGGCGTTTCCGATTCAGCGTCGGTCACAGGCTGACTGAGTTGATTTCCCTCCGTTTGAGCAGGTGGATTAGTCCCTGAATCAGCAGCTTTAGCGCATATTGCTGACGATAACGATAAAACAATGCCCCATTTTAGAAGTGTCTGGCAAAACTGCGCCATTAAAGGATGGTCTCCCACATTAAATAAAACTCTTCTTTCTTATAAGCCATAATCGCGTATTTTGCACCTATTGCGCTCACTCAGCGTGTAATTAATTCTGGTAGAATGCCCGGCTTTGTATTCCCAAGGATCAGCCCTTAATGTTCGACAAAGATACTCTTGCGCAGTTATCGCAGCTTAAATCCAATATCCAGGCCTCCAAAGAATATGGCATTGGCCACGTCGCAGGCACCAACGGCCGGTTTGGATTTGTACGCCTAGAAGACGGTAGAGATGCCTTTCTGTCACCAGAAAAAATGCAACATGTCATCCCGGGCGATAAAGTAAAAGTCAGCCTCACCAAAAATAGCAAAGATCAGTTGGAGGCGACACTCGAATCATTATTGGAGCAATCTTTAGACCGTTTTCTTGGGCAATACCGTATTACAAAAAAGGGTCATTTCGTAGTGCCTTTGGGCGCGGCGCCAGGCATGAAATCCTCACCGATAAACCGCTGGATATTTATCCCCCCCAAAGGTCGCAACCGCTGTAAAGAAGGTGACATGGTGGTGGCAAAGCTGTTACAACACCCCTATCAAGATGGCAAAGCCTCTGCGAGAATTTTAGAGCGCATCGGCCAGGAAGAAGACCCACATATTGAGCGCTTGTTTGTTTCCGCAAAGTATGACTTGGTGCCGCGTTACAACGACAAGGTACAAAAACAGGTTGCTGAAATTGGGCAACTATTTAACAGCGCAAGTTTTGGCAGTGATCGTACCGATCTGAGCGATTTACCCTTTATTACTATTGACTCAGAAAGTACCCGCGATATGGATGATGCGATAACGCTAAAAACCCTCGATACTGAGGGTGAAACCCGCTATGAGCTTAAAGTGGCGATAGCCGACCCCGCCAGCTTCATTTCCCAAAATTCACCGCTCGCGCAAAGTAGCCATCGCAATGCACAAAGCCTTTATTTATTGGGTGGTGTTATTGCGATGTTGCCGGAGCCACTGGCCAACGATTGTTTTTCTCTGGTGCCAAACGAAACACGTCCCGTATTGTGTTGCAGTATGACCGTGCAAAAAGACGGTGCGATTTCCGGGTTTGAATTTAGCCGCGCACTGATAAAGTCCCGAGCCAAACTCAATTACAATGCGGTAGGCAGCTTTTTAAGTGATGATGCACCCAGCTACGATGAAACCAGCAACGACCCCGAAATTGCCGCGCAGTTGAAGCAATTGGCAGCGTTCAGCGAATTGCGCTTCGCTTACCGTACCAGCCACAACCTGGTAACTCCCGATCAAACTGAATATTTCTTTGAACTTAACGACAAGGGCAAAATTTGCAAATCTCATGTCAGAGAGCGCAGCGCCGCCCATAAGATTGTGGAAGAGGCGATGCTCGCCACCAACCACTGTGCAGGGATGTACCTCGCCGAATTCAATTCAGGTGTGTTTACGACGCACTCCGGGTTCCGCGAAGATCGCTTGGGCGAGGTCAAAGCGCTGCTTAAGGAAGAGGAAATCCCCGGCGACGACATTACATCTCTCGAAGGGTTCACCCATTTGATTAACAGTTTGAGTAGTGACACTGATAAACAATGTTTGGTACCCGCCTTAAGACGCATGATGCCAACCAGCGAACTGGCAACCACGCCTGCAGGCCACTTGGGCATCGGAATGTCTCATTACGCAACTATTACCTCGCCTATTCGGCGCTTTGCCGATCTCTTCAACCATTGGGCTATCCAGAGCCATTTACAGGGCAACAAGTTCCGACCCGCCAATGACGATTATATCAATCGACTCAGCGAAAACCTCGGCAACGGTCGTCAAGCAGAGCGCGAACTGCAGCAATGGCTGATCTGTCAATATGCCGAGCAGGAGCTGATTGGCTATATCGGCAAAGCGAAAATTCGCATTGTGACGCAACAGGGATTTGGTGCTCGCTTGTTGGAGCACGGGGTCGATGGCTTCATTCTATTCCCCAAAAATTCTGAGAAAACCTTCGATGCAAAACGTATGACCTTGCAGGTAGGCGAAACTGTGTACCGCTTGGAAGACGAGGTCGAGGTTAAAGTAGAAAGTGTCGATATGGATAAACGCCGTATCGCTTTTAATGTGATTTCCTAACGCATCCACATCCAAAATTCGATCTAACAGTTTAAAAAAAAGCCGTCCTGCAATTCAATTGCAGGGCGGTTTTTTTGTATTCTAGGATCTCTCACCCAACTAATGCACCAATAAGAATCAACCAAACCCGACAAAAGCATCACTTTGTTACCACAACAACGCGGTGATGATTACATTAGTGTTCTTAAATACAGCACAATAATCACCAATAGCGTGCATAAAGCCAAATTAACACTGCACCGACCTTCCACGATTAATCACTTAAACTACTGATTTATTTAAATTTATTACAAAAATGTCGCGTTTGGCAAGAGTTTTGCGAAGTGACGGTAGCGTTTTAATAATTCGGGCACTGAATTTTTATTCAATTTCAGAAATGCACCGTTTTTGAACCAATCGGGTCGCAGCTGTATCGCGATCTACCCGCCAACAAACTACAAATCAATTGGGATATGAACATGAGACAAGATTTTTCTCTTTCGCAGAAGATCAAACGCCTCAGTGCTGCCGCCGTTATAACTGCCATCAGTGCATTCAGCTCTGGAAGTTTCGCGAAAGAACTCGAACTGGAAAAAGACGAACTCACCTTTGGGTTTATCAAACTTACGGATATGGCTCCCCTTGCTATCGCCTATGAGCAAGGTTTTTTTGAAGACGAAGGCCTTTTCGTGACTTTGGAAGCGCAAGCCAACTGGAAAGTACTGCTCGACGGCGTGATTGATGGCAAGCTCGATGGTGCGCACATGCTTGCTGGCCAGCCACTCGGTGCAACAATTGGTTACGGTACCAAGGCACACATCATCACGGCATTTAGCATGGACCTCAACGGTAACGGAATTACAGTTTCCAATGAAATCTGGAAGCAGATGAAACCGAATATTCCGATGAAAAACGGCAAGCCGGTGCATCCTATCAGTGCCAGCGCCTTAAAACCGGTCGTCGATAAATACAAAGCCGATGGCAAGCCTTTCAATATGGGAATGGTATTCCCGGTCTCCACCCACAACTATGAATTACGTTACTGGCTTGCCGCTGGCGGGCTTCAGCCCGGTTTTTACGGACCCGGTGCGTCGGGTACTGTCGGTCAAATTGGCGCAGACACTCTGCTTTCGGTCACCCCGCCTCCACAAATGCCGGCGACTCTTGAAGCTGGCACCATATATGGATACTGCGTGGGAGAACCCTGGAACCAGCAAGCGGTTTTCAAGGGTATTGGCGTGCCCGTAATTACCGATTACGAAGTGTGGAAAAACAACCCCGAAAAAGTCTTCGGTGTTTCCAACGCCTGGGCGGAAAAATACCCCAATACGCATCTCGCTGTGGTAAAAGCGCTGATTCGTGCCGCGCAGTGGCTCGATGAAAATAACAATGTAAACCGTGAAGAAGCTGTAAAAATTCTTGCTAAACCAAATTACGTAGGCGCGGATTACAAGGTTATCGCCAAT
The DNA here is from genome assembly GCA_007827375.1 of Alteromonadaceae bacterium 2753L.S.0a.02. Taxonomy (NCBI): domain Bacteria; kingdom Pseudomonadati; phylum Pseudomonadota; class Gammaproteobacteria; order Alteromonadales; family Alteromonadaceae; species Alteromonadaceae bacterium 2753L.S.0a.02. Next base: position 1,543,961 of record VISH01000002.1, on the reverse strand, counting down.
TCCATGACGGGTACTTTTGAATACGAAAAAGGCGACGTGCGCGATGTGCCCGACTTTAATGTGTTCTTCCGCTACTTTGCGAATTACCCCTACTACTCAGATGCTGTCTGGTACCTCACTCAAATGCGTCGCTGGGGTCAAATTGGCGAAGACAAGCCCGACAGCTGGTATCAAGACATCGCCAAGAAAGTTTATAAGCCGGAAATTTATATGAAGGCTGCTGAATTACTCATTGCCGAAGGCAAAGTGAAGAAAAAAGATTTCCCCTTTGGCAGCGATGGCTACCGAGAACCACAAACGGAATTTATCGACAACATCACCTACGACGGCCACAAACCCAATGACTACTTAGCCAAGTTCCCCATTGGTTTGAAAGCCGGAGAAAAAGTGACAGAAAAAGGTGTTGTAAAAAAATAAGATCACCCGTCTTGGCGGTGGCTTGCCACCGCTTTTTTTAGCTTGTAATAAATAGGTATTTATTCGGGCTGCCAGCAAGGGTGACGTTTTTTAAAAACACAAACGAGTATTTACGGGTTGGATTTATCATGAACAAAGTAATTAATGTATTGGAAGTTTCCGGTTTCACTTGGTTCGTTCCACTGGCACGCCTCGCATCGGGCGAAGAGCCCAAGGAGCAACTTAAACAATTGTGGCTGGTGATGGGTATTCCCATTGTGGCATTTATTGTTTTTCTGACTCTCTGGGGCCAACTCTCAAGTAAGGTAGTCACCAGTTTAGGCACTATTCCAGGCCCAAGCGCAGTTTACGAGCAGGCCGTCGGTTTGTGGGAAGACCACGTATACCAGCGTGAAAAGGCTACCGCTTTTTATGATCGTCAGGAAAAACGTAACGCGAAATATCGCGAACAAGGTAAGTTGGACAAAATCAAATACCGTGAATACACCGGTGCGCCCACTTACATCGACCAAATATGGACCAGTATTAAAACGGTTTTTATGGGTTTTTTGATTGCGACCCTGGTTGCCGTACCTCTCGGTATTTTCTGCGGCTTGAGTTCGACCTTTAACGCCGCAATGAACCCTATTATCCAAATATTTAAGCCGGTTTCGCCGCTCGCATGGCTACCCATCGTAACCATGATTGTAAGCGCGACCTATGTAACCAGCGATTCCGCCTGGTTCAGTAAATCATTTTTAAACTCAGCGATTACCGTAACCTTGTGTTCGTTGTGGCCGACATTGATCAACACTGCGTTAGGCGTATCGTCTATCGATAAAGATCTCATGAATGTGGGTAAAGTCTTGCAGTTAGGTTGGTTTACCAAAGTCACTAAGTTAGTCATACCCTCTTCTTTGCCGCTTATTTTTACCGGCTTACGCTTATCACTGGGCGTGGGTTGGATGGTATTGATCGCCGCCGAAATGCTAGCGCAAAACCCTGGCCTCGGTAAATTCGTTTGGGATGAATTCCAAAACGGCAGCTCCAATTCGCTTGGACGCATTATGGTTGCAGTACTCACGATTGGTATCATCGGTTTCTTGCTGGATCGAATTATGTTCACCCTGCAAAACCTGTTTACCTTTGGCGACAAGCGATAAGGAGGTAAGCATGGCTATTTTCGAATTTAAGAATGTTCACAAAAATTACGGGTCCGGTAAAAATGTCACTGAAGTGTTATCGGATATTAACCTTGAAATTGAAGATGGAGAGTTTGTTGCCATTGTAGGCTTTTCCGGAAGCGGCAAAACCACGTTAATTTCCACCATGGCGGGGCTTATTTCTGCCGACTCCGGCGAAGTGCTTTTTAAAGGGCAAGCTATAACTTCGCCAAGCCCCGAACGCGGCGTGGTTTTTCAAAATTATTCACTGATGCCCTGGCTCACAGTGTACGGCAATATTGAACTCGCCGTTAATCAGGTGTTTGGAAGCTGGCCAAAAAAGAAACGCCACGAACACATTATGCGTTACGTCCAGATGGTGGGCCTGTCGCACGCAACAGATCGTCGACCGGCAGAACTTTCCGGCGGTATGCGCCAGCGTGTTGCCGTGGCTCGTGCGCTGTCCATGCAGCCTGAAATGATTCTGCTTGACGAACCGCTCTCAGCGTTAGACGCCCTTACCCGCTCCAAGCTGCAGGATGAGATTGAAACTATTTCCCAGCAGGAAAAGAAAACTATTGTTCTTATCACCAACGATGTTGACGAAGCCATTTTATTAGCAGACCGGGTGATACCTTTAAACCCCGGCCCACGCGCTTCACTCGGACCAGAATTTAAAATCAACATTCCCAGGCCCCGCGATCGCACCGCAATGAACCACGATGAAGAATTTAAATTCTTGCGTAAGTCCATTACGGAATACTTAATGAAAGTGGGTATGGAGGCCGGCGAAACAGACGACTCCCTGGTGTTGCCAGATATTCAGCCCAACACCGCCACCCCCATCGAAAGCGCTAAAAAAGCTAAGTTAGCTGCACCAGAACTCCCAAATGATGCAGCTAAAAAAGCAGCAGAAGCAAACCCGCGCACACTGGATCGCTACGTAGAGTTTTCGCAGATCACCAAAATATACCCCACCCCGAAAGGCCCTTTAACGGTGGTGGACAACTTCGATTTACGCATGAGAAAAGGCGAGTTTATTTCGCTAATCGGCCACTCGGGATGCGGTAAATCAACAGTGCTTAGTATGGTAGCCGGCCTTAACTCTATATCCGGCGGCGGTATTATTCTCGATAACAAAGAGGTAACCACTGCGGGTCCCGATCGCGGGGTGGTATTTCAGGCGCCCAGCCTGTTCCCCTGGTTAACCGCCAGGCAGAATGTTGAACTTGGTGTGCAACGCGTTTATCCCCATGGTTCTCGCAAGGATCGCAAAGAAATTGTAGATTATTATCTGTCGCGTGTTGGCCTGGCAGACGCAATGGATAAAAAAGCAGCTGAATTGTCGAATGGTATGAAACAACGTGTTGGTATCGCACGTGCCTTTGCGTTATCACCCAAGTTGTTGCTGCTCGACGAACCTTTCGGCATGCTCGACTCACTCACTCGCTGGGAACTGCAGGAAGTATTAATGGAAGTTTGGAAACGTACCCAGGTGACTGCAATTTGTGTAACCCACGACGTCGATGAAGCTATTTTGCTGGCCGACCGAGTCGTTATGATGACCAATGGCCCGAACGCTAAAGTGGGTAAAATTATGGAAGTTGATTTGCCGCGACCCCGCACCCGCAAACAACTGCTTGAACATCCCGATTATTATCGATACCGGGAAGAATTGCTGTCGTTCCTCGCAGAATATGAACATGGTGACCCGGAACCCAAAGACGAAGCGAAAAAATCAATTACCAGAGACGATCAGGACACACAACAGGAAGTAAAGGAAGCGGTATCGGCTTAATTAAAACAGTTAACATCGACCAAGAGGCGCCCATTCGGCGCCTTATTTTTTAGATGGTTTTATTAAGCATTTGAACTGTTTTTTCCATATCGGCTTCTTTATCGTCGATAAATTTAAAACGGTTCCACGCAAGGCGAATTACATCATTGTGGTGCAAGCGCTTTTTACCTTGCAAGCGTAAATCATTGATGTAGGTCCCGTTAGTGCTACCACTATCTTCCAAAAAAAATTCTTTGTACTCTGGAAAATATTCATTGGGAATTTGAAGAATTTTTGCATGTTGTGAGCTTACGGCTGAGTCGTCGATTACGATATCGTTTTCTGGATGCCGCCCCAAAGATAACGCTTCTTTATCTAACTCGAATTTGTGTACTACGACATCGTCGACCAGTTGCGCCAGTATTGCCATCTCAATTCACCTCCCGCGTTTATTCAGTTATTCCGCTTTGGTTCCACTATAGATAACCCGCTTTTCGCGCTTCGTGCGCAAAATCACGTTTAATCGCTTTTTTGAGCACTAACGCCAATTCGCCCGCACTTTCGTAGCGGTCTTGAGCTTCTTTTTGCAAACATTGATTGGTTATTCGCGACGCACTGGAGGGTAAATCTTTACGAACCGTACGCACCCCCTTGTGTTTACCGTGAATAATTTCGTAGGTTAGGCTGGCAAGATTGTCCCCACTGAACGGCAATTGACCACACAACAATTGATAGAACGTTACGCCAAGACTGAACACATCAGCAGTCGCGTTAACTCGCTTGCCCTTGAGCTGCTCTGGCGACATATAAAGCGGGCTGCCAAGAATTTCACCGGTATTGGTTTTAGAGTCGTCCATCAACCGTGCAATACCAAAATCCGTCACTTTCACCTGGTAGGGCGATGGGTTGTAAATGATATTTCCGGGTTTGATATCGCGATGCACAATATTGCTGTTGTGAGCGTATTCTAACGCGACGGCAACGTCGGCAATAATTCGATACACCTCAAATACAGGTAACAGGCAATTGGGGTCGATGAAAGCGTTGAGCGCTTTACCTTCCACATAATCCATGGCAATAAAAGCCAGATCGCTTTCTTCACCCACATCGTAGACCGAAACAATGCTCGGATGCGTTAAACGGCCAGCGGCTTCCGCTTCGCGAAAAAACCGGGATTTGATATTTTCCAGCTCGCGCGGTTGAAACTGACCGTAGTTCAGGGTTTTGATCGCCACCTGCCGCGCAATTCGCGGATCAAAGCCAAGATAAACAATGCCCATCGCGCCCCGACCCAGTTCCTCGCGAATTTCGTATCGCCCCAATACCGGGCGTTCGATATTCGCCTTGCTAAGCACCAACGTGGCTTCAACATTACTGGGCTTGAGCACCGGGACTTCCGGTGTCGCTACCATGGCTTCCAGCGCTTTGATTTTTTGTTCGGTATCGCGGAAATCGGGTTGGCGCACAACCAAGGCCTGGTAGACTTCTATGGCATAGCGATATTGCCGCTTTGCAGAATAAGCATTGCCCAAATCGTAGTATTTTTGCAATACATCATTGCTGGAGTCGCACTGGTCGAGAATCGGTTTGACGTCCTTAAGCTGACCACTATCGAGAAGTCCAGCCACTTGGAACAGACACGCGCTGTCGGCACGCGTTTGCAGCTGCTGCCAGCTGTGGCGATAACTCACCCAAAGTCGAATTAAACCGAACCCCACCAGCATCCAAACTAGCTGCTCTGCGCGTGGTAACCAGATACCGCGGGCGACAGCGAACACCAATTGACTGACCAATAGTGCAACAGCAATGAGCAGCAGGCTTAACGCCCCAGACATCACGGTAAGACGTGGTATTACAGCGACCAACACCAAAGTTATCAAAATGGTAAGCAAAGGCGAGGTGAACGCCTGCCACCAGGGCGTAATCGCTAAATGCTGATTAACGACACTAAACAATGTCGCGGCGAGTTGTTCAAGGGCAGGGTTACCGGCACGGCCAATAAGTACAAAATCGGGAAAGGCGCCTCGTGCCAGACCTTCTTCCAACGACATCGTGTTTAAAAGTGGGTGCATGCGCTGTGTGGTCGCGTTGTATGGCAGCAAGGTACCTGCTGCCGACAACGGAATGAGGCGCGTGTCGATATCCAGGCCACGATCTTGGCGCCAGACCATGTTCCAGGGATTATCGCTGCGAACCTTTCCGCGTCCCTCTACAGATGCGATAAATTGCGCAATAAACCCAGCTGCCGCGTCACCACTCAATGGATCGCCTAAAAGCAGCGCTTGCTCGCTGCTGTGCGGCAGAATTGCAGTATGTTGGGGAATGTCGTTCTTGGTAAAGCGATGTTCTGAAGCGTTTGTCAGTGGCCACAGCCAGCTTCGCACTGGTGCAGGGAACACACTAAGCAAATTGGATTCCTGGGTAACCGGGTGTGCCGGCTCAGGAGTGCTGTCCAACACCCCAATCACAACGCGAGGATCATTGAGCAATTCCACCAGGAGCTCTTTGCGTTCGATAAATTCGGCAGCCTGACGCTGCGCTCGCGAAGGTTTTTGAGCAGCCAGCTTGGCGAGTAAACTGTCAACCTGCTCGGTATGATCACGCAGAGGCGCGTCCAGCAGCAATCCGACGGTGGCGCCGGAACTGTGCAGAATATTAGATAGCAACGCTGCCAACTTACCGGCGTCGTAGAGGTTACTCTGCCACTGAGTGATCTCGGCGTCTTCAACCTCCACAAGCCCCATGTTCGAGGCCCCCTTAGGAGCTTCCACCAGATAGCTGCTCAATACGAAGAGCGAACGGTCGATGCCGTTTAGCCATCCGGGTTGCCAGGGCACAATCGCCACAAGAATACCGGCAATCATCACCCAGCCTCTCAGGCTCAGACGACTCATTTTGCTCAGCAGTGTGAGTGGCGACATAGGTTAATCGTTGTTAGTTGGCGGCTGCTACTCGGTATAGTAAATACCGGGAATCCAGCTCTTTTTTATTTTTAGGGTTTTGTCCAGATCGGTGGGGAGCTCGAGTAAAAATTCAAACTCGTGGGTACCGATAGTGAAGATATCACTCGCCTGCAATTGTGCCTGCGCAACGCGCTTGCCTTTCATAATCAGTCCGTTGGTACTCTCCTGATCAGTTAGTATGTACTCACTTCCGGACTGTTCAATTTTCGCGTGAACGCCACTAACGGTGGGGTCATCCACTTTAATAGCGCACTCTGGGGCTCTGCCAATGAGAGCACTATTGCCCAGCTCGTAAATGGTGGCCGTGGTTCCGTTCACCAAATGCCGCAAGTAGGCCATGGAATTACTGCCTCCTCATCATTGCGCGATTGCCGCTTAAATCCACACTTTTTAAAGGCCGTAAAGCGTAACAGTTGTCGTGGGGAATTGATATGCAGTGATATGAGAATCCGGTCAAGAATGAAGCATCTACATTTCGACGCCAAAAACAACAATCAATGCCTAACGCCATTTTCCAGCGTATCGACCAGCTCACGAAATGTATCATGGTTGGCATCGTTCATTGCCATCAACAGCTTGTGAGCTTCAATAACCCGCGCTTGCACACTGCGTTCATCGTAAATTTTTTCGTCGAGTACAACAGCAGGCTGCGGTGTTACGCGTGCCAAGGCCTGGGCGCTTTCTACGATATTGAAAATATCTTCGAAACCCATGGAAGCCAGCAGGCGCGTAATACTGGGGTTACTGGAAACCACCGTTGGATCATCAAAGTGCAAAGCCCGGCCTTTGATGGAAATTTTTGCCATAAGCCCCAGGGTAGTACTGTCGATAGCTTCAGCATCAGAGAGATCGAAAACCACCGAGCAAAAATCCGGGGCATCAAACATCTTTTCAATGAATTCATCAAAGGATAAGCACAATGTCAGGCGAACATCGCCTTCCATCTTGATGACGTAAACACCTTCGTGTTCTGCAACCTTGATATCACCAGAACTCATACTTCACTCTCACGACTCGAGGAACAGGCCTTCCGGGGCGCCATTGTAGCGATGTCGCCGGCGCAAATACACGTAAATTTACGCCCGCCCTTCACGGTAAAACAATTGACCTACAGTTCGTAGGGCATACCCGGCAATCCGAGGTAGTCTCAGCCGTTGCCGCCTGTAATTTTTAATATAGCAATATCATCCGGAACTGTTTCAAGATTATCCAAGCCGAAACTCGTTTGTAGATCGCTGATGTCATGGGTATCCGCGTTTTGGCGCGCTGCTTTACGGTGCGTGCTGCCAAGTTGCTTCAGCAGGTAGTCCTCTTTGTCCAACAGGTCCTTCGGCGGCACCACTTCGAGAATGCCATCGGAGAATATCGCTAAAGTAAAATTTTTCGGTAACTGCACCACACTCACATCCCATTCGCCATCGGCAAATATCCCCAGGGGTTTGCCCTTGCCCGGCAAATACTCGGCGCGGTTTCCCACCATAAGTACAGGTAACGGCAGGTGCCCTGCGACAACGTAGCGCATCTCCAGGGTTTCAGTATCGATGATGCCCACAAAACACGTGAGGTGGCAGCCAATATTGGACTGGATCACCTCGCGATTAACCAGCTTTAAAAGCGTTGCCGCGTCGCGCTGGAACGACTCCTCGGTATTGAAGATTTTCTGTTCCCGAAAACAGCGTCGTACCAATTGTTTCAGCCAAACCGTGACAAATGCCGGTGCCGCGCCATGCCCGGAAACATCTGTTAAATAAAACGCAAAATAGCGGTTTGATAGCAAACCATAATCAATAAAATCGCCACTCAAATAGAGGGATGGAATAATGCTGTAAGCGACCGACAAACCCTTGCCGCTGGTGTATGCGTTAGGCGGCAATAATTTACTTTGTACCTGCCTCCCGGCTTTCTGATCGTGCTCCAGCAAGCGCACGTATTCGCGCAAATCCCGATTGGCCTTTTCAAGTTCATGGCGATAACGCTGGTTTTCGGTGAGCAGTTCATGCCGCTCCAGGGCACGACGGATGGCGTGAACCAACACTTCCAAATCCACTAAGGGCTTTACCAGATAATCGGCCGCACCGTAACGCAACGCCTCGACAACATCACGCACTACCCCCATACCCGAGACCACAATCACTGGGATGTTTGTGTTAATTTTTCGGACGCGCTTTAAAATGGAAAGCCCATCGACATCGGGCATGCATAAATCAGTAACGATAAGGTCGGGAGTGCGTGTCGCGAGCCAATCATAGCCCGCTTGTGCATCACCTACCTGATGCACTGAAAACCCGGAATCCTCCAGGTACGCGACAATACTCTTGCGAACAATGCTGTCGTCATCAATAACCAACAATTGCCGACGCGCATCAGCCATCATTCACCTGTGGAATTACCAGGGGGATATTCAGAAGGGAAGGGTAGTAACACTACTCTTATATTTATTGTCGCGCAAGCTACCATAAATGTTGATTTTGCGCTATTTTTGCACACATGTTGAACAGCTTGTTCAACCTTTGGCCCCGGAGGAATACCCCCAGGGTGTTTCCGCTGGTAAGCCTTCACCATTGAGCGTTTACATCGATAACAGAAGGAAAACCTATGAGTCTTGCCACACGAGAGTACCAGGAAAAGCGCAATTTTATTCGAATGAAAGTCGACACTCCCGTCATCGTGATTGTGGAAGCCGACGACCAGACTTTCGAAGGAAAATGTCGCGATCTCAGCGGCGGCGGTTTATTAGTCGAGCTGCCTTCAGCACTGCCCGTCGGCACGGTAGCCCGTGTTGCCATTCAATCGAATCATGGTCATAGCCCGATGCTCCAAGCCCGCGCCGTGGTTAGCCGCATTGAATCGCGCCTGGATACCACCGAACAGCCTTGCCTTATCGGTATGGAAATAGAGGAGATGCTCAGCTAATACAACGATGTGCTAACACAAGGGTAATTTAACGTCCCTCCCCCGCGTTAAATAACCAAACCGTGACTCTCGGTGTCTATCACCGGAGCAAGGTGTTTTTCCCTCCGGAATCTTCGCTTAAAAGTCGAAGGCCTCGTTTTCTTCCCCAAAATCACCGCCAAAATCATCGACAACTGCGCCATCATTTACCAGAAAATCACGTCGTTGTAGGTAGGCATCGCGAATAAAAATATACATGTCTCCTGTTGCCAACTTTTCACTTTCCAACAATTGCGCGCGCCCTTGAATCTGATTAACCGCCACCAACGACCAAGCAACGGTTTGTGAATCGACATACCTAACCGGATGTGAAACCCAGTCCACGGGGAAGCCCGCCGCTGAGGTAACCGTATAGGGCCCGAGAAAGGGCAACATTAAATAGGGCCCCTGAGGTAAACCCATACTGCAAGGGTCTGTCCGAAATCTTCGCCCTCCGCACGCTCCAAACCCGCGTGACGAGCCACATCGAAGATACCTGCAATTCCAACTGTGGTGTTGAGTAAAAAGCGACCGGTGTCATTACCAGCCTGTTTCCACTTCCACTGCAAGATATCATTAAGCACGTTGCGTATTTCGAGCAAATTGTGAAAGAAGTTACTCACGCCTGTTTCCACTGGGGCTGGCGCCAACCATTGGTAGCCTTGAGCTACCGGCTTAAGTAACCAGCGGTCGAGTTTCATATTGAATGAAAACATGGCGCGGTTGAAAGGTTCGAATTTATCACGGCTTTGAAGTGAGTCCGCCCGGGGTTCTGCCGCGGCAAACTCGTCGTCGAAGGAGTCGGCGCTTTCGATGGCGTCCTCAGCGTCGCTGTTGCTCACAGTATCCGCACCTGCGGTCTGCAACTCGTCTTTCTGTTCCACAGAAGCCTGTTGCTCAATAGGCACAGTGGGCGGCTCGGATGGCCGCTGAGGCTGCAACACAACATTTTGCGAATCTTCAGATTCTGTTGGAGTCTTTGCATCGGCACCTTTCGGCGTAGTGGCACACGCAACCAAGCTAAGCACGGCGCTGACGAACAAGCATCTTAAAGCAATCAATGACATCTCCTGATTTCTGTTGGCTGGTAAGCCGATTTTTGCTGCAAATGGGGGGACAAAAGTGGCCAGCCAGGGAGGCTAACCCAGGCATCGTAAAAGTAGCATCACAAGGTGAGCATTTTACGAAACATTCTGTTACCTGTCGTGGCATGTTTAGGCGCTTAGTTTGCTACTGTGCTGTGGTCGCCAGCACTTTTTGCCACTGATTATTGAGGCGTTTATCGGATACCGGCATCTGGGTCTTGAGGGTCTGGGCAAAGAGCGATACCCGCAATTCTTCGATCATCCAACGATAGTCCTGCCAGACTTCGCAAACGGCATAATCCGCAACGCCATTTTTCTGTAATAAATCTTTGTGCCTTTGCCAATGACTTTCCAAATTGCCGCAATGCACTCGATCACGCTGGGGATTCTGGGGCGCTTTCTCGAGTCGTAACAATATCGCCTCCAAATAACGGGGATAATGTTGTAACCAACGCCACGGCGTTGCGCAAAGAAAACCCGGAGCGAATAGATTTGCCAGTTGATGCTGAACATCTGCAAAGGTAAAGGCTAGAAGCAGCGCATTTTTGTTGGTTTTCATTTGTTTTTTAATGGCTAAGACCTTGCTCAGGCTCTCCGCCATTAAATGCTCATACTCCTCGGCCACACTTACTAATTCAGAGCGGCCAGTTTCAATACACTTGTTAAACGATTTTTCATCCCAAAGCAAGGAGTCTTCTCTAAAGCAGGCGCGATTAATTGCCGCATGAATAATATCTTCAATGACTTGATCGCGTTTACCGATATCGACCACCGCCAAGCCGAGGTCCTTTCCTTTCAACAACTGCTTAGTAAGGTATTTTGTTGTGTGACTTAGAGCCAGGTTCGCCAGCCTTAAAACGCCGCGCCGGGTTTCCCAGGCTGCATCTTGAGGATTATCGAGAATTGCTATATCCACATGCTGCTGCTTATCAATAATAGCCGGGAACCCTTTAACCTGAACTGCACCGCGCGGAATACTCACCTGTTGTTGCAAGGTTTCAAAATTCCAACAGCTTATCTCAGTACGCTCCAGAGCGTGGTGCGATTGCTGCAAGCTTTTTTTCACCTGATTGCGGTACTGCTGTTTTAAAGAGTCAATATCACGACTCCGATCAATAATATTTCCAGCATCATCAACCACCTGAATATTCATCACATAAAAATCATCCAGGTTTTGTTCACGCCATGCATCGCTGGGTATTTTGACGTCTGATAAAATACTAAAGACGTCACTCAGTGCTTCAGAGAGAGGCTGTTTCCCTGGCGATAAGCGGGCCAAAGCGCGATCCACGAACTGCGGCACGGGAACCAATTGTTTACGCAGCTGTTTCGGTAATGCTTTTACCAAGGCGATACACTTATCGCGTAACAAACCCGGTACCAGCCACTGCAATCGTGTTGCAGAAATCATGTGGAGAAAATCCACCGGAACCTGTACGCTGACACCATCGTCCTGGTGACCAGGTTCAAAGTGATAAACTAGCGGCAGAGTCATACCGTCAGTTTGAATATAATCTGGGAACTGGGCGCCGGTAATATCACCGGCAGCGTGCAACATGAGTATGCCTTGCTCCAGCTTTAAAAGATTGGGTTGCGCCTGTTCTGCATGTGTGCGCCAATGTTCAAAACCTGCAAGGTTAGTAATATCTGCGGGTACTACTTCATTGTAGAATTCATAAATAACCTCGTCATCCACCAAAATATCGCGGCGACGCGACTTCGCTTCTAAGCTTTCAACCTTTGCAATTAACAACTCGTTATAAATGAAAAAATTTTTAACGCTACTTTCATCACCTTCACCCGTCGCATTTGTCTTGCGCCAATATCTTCTAGCAGCTTCAATGGATTTCTTAGTGCGTTTATTTTTTTGGTATGCGCCTTCCACCAACGCTTGCCGAATAAAAACCTCACGAGCTTCGGCGCGATTTATTTTGCTGTACTGGACTCGCTGCTTTTCTACCAGAGGCAAACCAAACAAGGTTACTCTGTCGAAAGCCATTACCTGACCAGTAATTGCATCGTAAAAAGGTTCGAAATAATGGTGCTTTATGAGATGAGTCGCAGCTTGCTGCACCCATTGCGGTTCGATTCGACCGATTTCGTGAGCATACAATTGACTGGTTTCAATATATTCTGCAGCCATTAACCATTGTGGGCGTTTTTTAAATTGGCTGGAACCCGGAAATATTTGGAAACGACGATTTCGCGAGCCGATATAACTGGTAACTTTCTTCGCTTTGCTACCATCTTTTGCTCGGCCTACATTCGCTTTTTCCTCCTCCTGTTTAAGCCCTACATTCGAAAGAAAACCCGCCAACAAACCTCTATGAATCGCGTCATAGTTGGCGGGTTCTTTATTTTCACGAAATCCCAAACTTTTGATGGCTATGCGCAACTGATGATGGAGATCCCGCCATTCACGCACACGCAGGTAATTGATAAATTCTTTTTTACATAGCTTTCGCAATTGGTTTTGACTGAATTCCTGACGCTGATCTTCTAAATAATTCCACAAAGTCACATAGCTGATAAAATCGGAATGTTCATCCCAGAAGCGACGATGTTTTTCATCCGACGCCTGCCGTTTTTCAGCCGGGCGTTCCCGCGGGTCTTGAATACTCAAGCCACTGATAATGATCAACACTTCCCGCAAGCACTCATATTTCGCAGCTTCAATAATGATTCGCCCAAAACGGGGGTCGACAGGCAAATTGTAGAGCTGTTGGCCAAGTTGGGTAATCTTACCTTGCCGATTAACCGCTTGAATTTCTTCCAGCAATTTGAATCCGTCGTTAATGAGGCGGTTTTCAGGTTTATCAACAAAATTAAACTTTCGCACATCGCCAATACGTAATTGCAGCATTTGTAATACAACTGCGGCGAGATTGGTGCGTTGAATTTCGGGGTCAGTGAATTCTGGTCGCGATAAAAAATCCGTTTCATCGTACAAGCGTATACACACACCATCGCTCACACGACCACAGCGTCCTTTACGCTGATTGGCACTTGCCTGTGAAATGGCTTCGATGGGCAAACGCTGTACTTTGGTACGAACGCTGTACCGGCTTATACGCGCTCTGCCTGGGTCAATCACATAACCTATACCCGGTACAGTAAGCGAGGTTTCTGCAACATTGGTTGCCAGGACCACGCGCCGCCCACGATGCCCTTGAAAAACACGATTCTGCTCTGCAAGACTTAAACGCGCATATAGCGGTAAAATTTCCAAATCGCGAAAATTCGCTTTTTTTATTGCATGTGACGCTTCTCGAATTTCCCGCTCACCACTACAAAATACCAAAATGTCGCCATGACTTTTGTTGGGCATGGTGAGTATTTCTTCAATTGCACCTACGATTGCCTCGCTAATATCCTGATAATCCTCGTCCCACGGACGATACAAGGTTTCAACCGGAAAGGTGCGTCCTGAAACTTCAATAATTGGTGCGGGCTTTCCGTCTCTTGATTTAAAGTGCTCGGCAAATTTTTGTAAATCAATAGTTGCCGAGGTAATAATGAGTTTCAATTCGGGGCGCTGCGTTAACAAGCCCCCTAGATAACCCAAAAGAAAATCTATATTTAGACTGCGCTCGTGCGCCTCATCAATTATCAGTGTGTCGTATTTGTATAGCAGCGGGTCCTGCTGAATTTCAGCCAGCAGAATTCCGTCGGTCATGAGTTTTATATGCGTGACTGCGGTACTGTGGTCGGTGAAGCGCACCTGATATCCTACGGAGTTGCCCAACTGCACCTGCAACTCTTCCGCGATACGGCTCGCAACGGTGCGCGCGGCAATTCTGCGCGGCTGGGTATGGCCAATCATACCGCGCACTCCGCGCCCCAACTCCAGGCAGATTTTAGGAAGTTGGGTTGTTTTTCCCGACCCGGTTTCCCCTGCTAAAACCACCACCTGATGGCCTGCAATGAGGGCCTTAATATCATCCCTCTTGGCTGAAATCGGCAGATTTTCGTCGTAATTTATCTGCGGAAGTGAGGCTTGTCGTAAAGCGTATTTAGTTTGCGCCGCATCAAATTTTTGCTGCAACGCTGCCAAATCTTTTGTCACAGGTTTGCATTGTTTTTGACGCGCACGGACACGATCCAACAACCGTTGTAACTCTTGTGCGTCGCAGTAACAGAGTGTGTCGGATGAAGGGTTAATATGCTCGAGCTGTTGATTTTCTTGATTTGTAGCTGTGGTCATGCGAGTGCGTGCTTGCTTGGCGGAGCGCGCATTATACTGAAAGGAGAGAAATGGTGTGAGTTAACTCCGTATTTGCCTGCGCAAACCACTTAGCGCAGTATCCAAGCGTTCACGCGCGGCGCGCATCTGCTGTACGGATTGAGTAACTTCAGCCGACTGCTCAGCAGTAAGGTTGGCAATATCCGTAATTTCACTGATATTACGGGTAATGTCTTCTGCCACCATCGCCTGCTCGTGCGCCGCAGAAGCAATCAATTGATTGACGTTGGTGATCTGATCCACAGAGGTACGAATCGATTGTAGCATTCCACCCGCATTATTGAGTGCAAGCATACTCTCTTCCGATTGCTTCGCCCCCGTTTCAATGGCTTCAACCGCTTTACGTGCACCTTGTTGCACACTCTCAATCATTTGATTGATTTCTGCAGTCGATTGTTGAGTTCTCTGTGCAAGGGTCCGTACCTCGTCGGCAACCACTGCAAAACCACGTCCTTGTTCACCCGCACGGGCAGCTTCAATTGCAGCATTAAGTGCCAATAAATTGGTCTGTTCTGCTATACCGCCAATCACATCCAGCACCTTTCCGACTTCCGTAGTATTTTGCTCCAAACTACTGATGACCTGAGTTGTGCTCACAATATGTTTGGTCATGCGCTCCATTTGCACGATAGCGGATTTCATAACCTCGTCGCCTTTAATCGCTGCGCTATCGGCCTGCTCAGAGGCATCGTTGGCATCGGCGGCATGTCTTGCGACTTCCTTGGCGGTCGACGCCATTTGTGTCATCGCCGAAGCCGCCTGATCGGTTCGGGAATACTGCTCTTGAGTCCCCCTCTGAATTTCATTGGAAACTCGAGTTAAGCGTTCATCCGTTTCACGAATTTCCACCATAACTTCGAGTATTTCGTTTGTCGTTACGTACAGCTGAGTTTGCAGGGAGTTGATAGCATCGGACATTTGGCCGAGTTCGTCGTCACTGTCATAATGAACACGGTCTTCGAAATTACCCTCAGACAGCGATTTTAATGCTGATATCATTTCGGTGATGGGGTGGGAAACCTGGCGGCTGCCAAACAAGTGGCCAACAATTATCACAACAACCGTTACGAACAGCAAAATGCTAATACCGAGAAAAGCAACTTTACTGCTTTCTGCTTCGAGTTTTGCGCTCCGCTCTTGCGCTAGCTTGTTCAGCAGTTGCGCTGCAGCTTCTAGATCTTTGGTAGGTTGGCGATCTATGCCCCGCACAGATTGGTCAGCAGCTTTGAAATCAAAATCGCTGTTTTTGAAGAGTGTGTAACCTGCTTGGTATTTCGGATATATTGCTGCGTGCTCGCGAGCGAAACTCTTAATAAGATCCTCTGCTTCTGGTGAGATACGTTTTTCAAGAATTTTTGGAAGTTTTGCCTGAATATTTTTTTGTAACTCACTGAAGCGGCCCCAGTACTTTTCTCGATCCTTATCGCTGTGGCCGCGCAGTAAAACGTTTTTCCATTCCTGCACCTGAATTTTGAAATCTACGGTAACTTCGTCAATTAAAAAGGTGGCCGAGACCTCTTCCTCCAACAGCTCCTGATAACGGCTTATATCGGATGAAAGCATGGCAAAGGTAACAAGCGCCACAACGCCAACCACAAAAACAGACACGACACCCAACAACAGGACTTTCGCGTGCAAACTCAGACGGTTCATAGTTCCCCAAGAGACATAATTACGCGTGATAAGGGAAAGTATAGAACCTATTTAAGGGTATATAAGAGATCCGACGCCAAGGAGCGCCGGAATAAACGGAGCGCTCTATTAGTCTGTGAGATTACCGTATGACATCAGACGGGTGTAACGTTTGGTTAGCAGCGCGTCCATGTCTTCACTACAAAGGGTGTCGAGCTGCTCGGACAGCCGCAGTTTGAGTTTATCGGCCATGGCGTCGATATCACGATGTGCGCCGCCCATGGGCTCAGCGATGGTTTCGTCAACGATCCCCAGCTCTTCTAGCACAGTGGAGGTCACGCCCATAGCCTCTGCCGCCAAGGGAGCTTTATCGACGGTTTTCCAGATAATATTTGCACAACCTTCCGGAGAAATAACAAAATACGTGGAGTATTGCAGCATATTTAGGTAATCACCCACACCAATCGCCAACGCGCCTCCAGACGAACCCTCACCAATCACAGTACAGATAATAGGTGTTCTAAGACGCGACATTACTGCAAGGTTTTGTGCAATGGATTCGCTAATACCGCGCTCCTCACTATCGATACCCGGATAGGCCCCGGGAGTATCAATTAAGGTCAGCACCGGCATTTTGAAACGCTCTGCCATTTCCATCAGCCGCAAAGCCTTGCGATAACCTTCAGGCTTTGGCATACCGAAATTGCGTTGTACCTTATCTTTAACGGAACGCCCTTTCTCTTCCCCAATTACCATAACCGGGCGACCTTCCAAACGGCCGATGCCACCAATAATCGCACGGTCGTCACCAAAATGGCGATCACCATGCAGTTCATCCCAATCCTCGAATATGCGGGCAATGTAGTCGGCACTGTAGGGACGTTGTGGATGCCGTGCCACTTGCACAATCTGCCAGGGCGTGAGCGATGAGTAGATGCTTTCTGTTAGTTTGGTGCACTTCTCGCGAAGACGTTCTATTTCTTCCGAGATATTGAGGTCGTTATCAGTGCCAACCAGTTGAAGTTCCTGGATTTTACCCTCGAGCTCTGCAATGGGTTGCTCGAAGTCGAGATAATTCAGATTCATGATAGGACTAAGCCTTAACCACAGTTTGGTTTTGATTAATTATTAGGCGCAACACCCTTTTCTGGGGGCCAAAAGCTTAAAAGAGCGCAAGTTTACCACCTGTCTCGTCGACACTTAAAGAAATTTAGGCCCGTGTCGCAGAAACTTCTCAATCCTTTCATATCCATACATTTTGCGTGAATTCTACGAATTTGGAGTCACATCACTGTAAAACAGTTGACAAACCCCCACGCCTGCCAGGCTGTTGACCCAGGTCAACGCCGGTATAACGCAACAGGTTAGAGTAAAGCTCGATTATTTTTCAGGCGTTTAACCCCATGGAACACAGATTCATAAAAAAAATGGCCATCGTGGGAGGTGGCACTGCTGGATGGATAGCGGCCGCTGCACTGGCAAAAGCACTGCACAATCGAGGTATCGAGATTGTGTTGGTTGAATCACCCGACATAGGCATCGTCGGAGTTGGCGAATCAATCATTCCCCCGGTAATTTCTTTCCTGAAGCGCTTGGGAATCGACGAAATCGATTTCGTACGTGAAACCCAAGCGAGCTATAAACTCGGCAATAAATTTACCGATTGGAATGTTAAAGGGGATTCCTACTGGCACCCCTTCGGAAAAATAGGTGTCGATATCGACGATCGCGATTTTTTTGCCTTTGTTCAGAAAGCACGCCAACTGGGTGACACTACGGAATTATGGCGCTATTCACCGAGCGCTGTGATAGCTGAAGCCGGACGGTACTACTCACCAGCCGCAGCACAACCGGACTCTTTGTTAGCAGGAGCTGATTACGCCGTTCATTTGGATGCGACACTGGTCGCAAAATACTTGCGAAACTACTGTGAACAGCGTGGTGTGGAACGTCGCGCCGCAACAGTCACAGATGCGAGCCTCACTGAAAATGGGTTTATCGAGGCGCTAATCCTGGACGATAAAACCCGACTGCAAGCAGATTTCTTTCTAGATTGTTCAGGCACGTCAGCATTACTCACCGGCAAGGTTCTCAATACGCCTTATCTGAATTGGAACAACTACCTGGCCTGTAATAGCGCCGTGATTGCACATTCGCAAAACCAAGGTGGAATGCCTCCGTTCACCCAAATAACAGCGCGAGATAACGGATGGAGCTGGGAAATTCCTCTACGTCATCGGATTGGTAATGGCTTTGTGTATTGTGATGAGTTTTGCGACTCGGCCAGTGCGGAGAAGCAACTGCTGAGCTTTATTCAGGACTCACCAATTTCAGAATTGAAACATTTTAATTTTAATCCTGGTAAGCGGGAAAAGCTCTGGTATAAAAACTGTCTCGCACTTGGTTTTGCCGCCGGCTTCCTAGAACCTTTAGAATCGACTGCAATTTATTTGTCCGCCAAGGGTATAGAAACATTTATTTCGCTATTTCCCGATACCAGTTGCAGCCCGGCACTTGCTCAGGAGTACAATCGCTGCATGACAAGCGAATACGAGCATATCCGCGATTTTTTGGTACTGCACTACGCCCTAAGCAACCGCAGCGATACGCCTTTCTGGCAGAAAATAAAAACGCTCGATGTGCCCCGAACGCTACTCGCAAAAATCGCCCTCTATCAAGCGCAGGGAAGAATTTACCGAAACGATGCTGATGTGTTCAAACCGCAAAGCTGGCACGCCTTGTTCGATGGCATGGGCTTGATACCGGAATTTTATGACCCACTGATAGAATCAGCCGATTTTAATGAGGTACAAAATATTTTCGGTCAGGTGCGCGAGCTGATGTCTAAAATGGCCAATGGTTTGCCTCGCCATGCAGATTTTCTCGCAAAACACTGCCCAATTTAATTTCGATAACGTTGGTACATCAAGGATAACTAAAACGCGACCGAAGCAAATAAGTCGCGTTAAATCTCAGTCACATCGAGAACTATGTTTGTTAGCCACTTGGCTTATTTTAAATCAGCTGTCGAGCTTCCTTCCCGTGACTAAACACTATCGTGAGATCGATAAATTAGTTCGACGTTTTTGGCACCATACAGCATTTTAAAATTTTCGAGCAATTCATCCGCAGGAACCACATTCCAATCGGATGACAATGTATAACTGGCGTTAATGTTAGCTTTCTTGTAGTCAACAATCAGCGCGCAATTACCCGTTTCGTAGGCTTTAATAGTCGCACGTAATTGTTCGGCATAATCGAGAGGTAATTTGTCGCTCGCCCAATGCAATTTAATGGCTTTGACGCTCGCCTGGCGAGCTTCGGTGAGATCGGTAATCTCGTCGGCTCGCATTTTCAAGCCACCACTGTAATCATCATAGCTCACTTGGCCATTAACCACTAAGAGCGCGTCTTTCACAAGTTTTTCCCGGTTTTCATTATAGGTGTCTGAAAAAACGGCAACCTCAATACGCCCAGTTCTATCGTCCAGTGTCGCGAAGGCCATGTTGTCACCTCGCTTTGTTTTCATAACACGAAAAGCGACAACAAGCCCAGCAACGGTTTGGCGGTTTTTATCAGCCTTGAGGTTTGAAATACGCGATGAAACAAAATTGGAAAGCTCCTTATCGTATTCATCAATGGGGTGTCCGGTTAAATACAATCCCAAAGTTTCTTTTTCACCATTGAGACGCTCCTTCATGCTCCAACGACGTACCCGATGAAACTCCTTGTAAACGGAGTCACGATCACCAACTTCAGGTACCACTTCACCGAATAAATCGACCATGCCAGCATCGGCATTCGCGGTTTTCTGTTCCGCGGCTTTAACGGCTTCGCTGATAGCGATATACATTACTGCGCGGTCGTAATCAATATCTACTCCGGGACCCAGGTTGTCTAGCGCACCACTGCGCACCAGCGCCTCCAAGGCACGTTTATTAACTTTTCGGCCATCCACCCTTGCGCAGAAATCAAATAAATCTTGGAAAGAGCCATCGCGCCGAGCTTGCAAAATACTCTCTACCGGCCCCTCTCCTAAACCTTTGATTGCACCTAAGCCATAAATAATATTGTGGTCATCATCGACGGTGAATTGAAACTCGCCACGGTTCACATCTGGCGGCAACAGATTAAGCTCCATGTTGCGGCATTCTTCAATAAAGGTGACCACCTTATCGGTTTTATCCATATCGGATGACATGGTTGCCGCCATAAAATGCGCTGGGTAATGTGCTTTTAACCAAGCCGTTTGATAACTTACCAAGGCATAGGCCGCAGAGTGAGATTTGTTAAAACCGTAACCAGCGAATTTCTCCACCAGATCAAATATTTTCATAGCAAGATCGGGATCGATGCCCTGGCTTTTAGCGCCATCAGCAAAAGTACCACGTTGCTTAGCCATTTCTTCCGGTTTCTTCTTGCCCATAGCGCGCCGTAGTAAGTCAGCGCCACCAAGCGTATAGCCTGCCAGCACCTGGGCGATTTGCATGACCTGTTCCTGGTAAACGATCACACCGTAAGTCGGCTCCAGAATGGGCTTGAGCCATTCATGCTGGTATGTTGCATCGGGGTAAGCCACCTGGGCTCTACCATGTTTGCGGTTAATAAAGTCATCAACCATACCTGATTGCAGTGGTCCGGGGCGAAACAGCGCAACGAGTGCAATCATGTCCTCAAGATTATCTGGCTGTAGGCGCTTAATGAGATCTTTCATGCCACGTGATTCCAACTGAAACACCGCAGTGGTTTCAGCTTTCTTTAACATCACAAAGGTTTCCGGATCATCGAGCGGAATGGCGGAAATATCCAGCGTTTCTTCACCACGCTTTACCCGCTGTTGATCAATCATTTTTATCGCCCAGTCGATAATTGTGAGTGTGCGCAAGCCGAGAAAGTCGAACTTAACCAGGCCCGCGTCTTCTACGTCATTTTTGTCAAATTGGGTGACCAAACCAGCGCCGGTGTCGTCGCAATACAAAGGTGCGAAATCGATCAGCTTGGTCGGAGCGATTACAACTCCCCCGGCATGCTTGCCCACATTGCGGGTAACGCCTTCTAATTGGAGGGCCATTTCCCAAATTTCTTGAGCGTCGCTATCGTTACTTAAGAACTCCTTAAGTATTTCTTCCTGCTCGAAAGCTTTGGTGAGCGTCATTCCAACATCGGGGGGAATCATTTTTGAGAGTTTATCGGCAAGCCCGTAAGATTTTCCCTGAACACGCGCAACATCACGAACTACCGCCTTTGCCGCCATGGTGCCAAAAGTTATAATCTGTGATACGGCATCACGACCATAATTATCAGCCACATATCCGATAACTTTATCGCGGTCTTCCATACAGAAGTCCACATCGAAATCGGGCATCGAAACCCGTTCCGGATTGAGGAAGCGTTCAAACAGAAGGTCATACTGCAAGGGATCGAGGTCGGTAATTTTTAGCACGTAAGCAACCAGAGAGCCCGCACCCGACCCCCGTCCCGGGCCCACGGGAATTTTGTGGTCTTTCGCCCACTGTATAAAGTCCATCACAATCAGGAAGTAACCCGGAAACCCCATTTGAATAATAATATCCAACTCAAACCGCAAACGATCCAGGTATTCTTTTTTACGCGCTTCGTAGTCTGCGGCAGCGGTATCGAGAATACGCTGCAAACGTTTGTCGAGTCCCTCGTAGCATATTTTTTCGAAAAACTGATTTTCAGTCATACCCTCTGGAATCGGGTACTCGGGCAGAAAATATTTACCGAGTAGGATATCGAGATTGCAGCGCTTGGCAATTTCGAGGGTATTTTCCAATGCTTCGGGAATATCCGAAAATAATTCGCACATTTCTGAGCTACTGCGAAAATATTGTTGATCGCTGTAGCGCCTTTCCCGTCGTGGATCGTCCAAGGTTCTACCTTCGCCAATACACACGCGCGCCTCATGCACTTCAAACTGTTCTGCATCAAGAAATCGCACATCATTAGTAGCTACCACCGGGCAGGCATTTGCGCTCGCTAAAGCCACTGCACGATGCAGGTAAAGCTCGTCGTTATCCCTACCGGTACGCTGTAATTCGATATAAAACCGGTTGGGGTAAATCGCCTGCATCTGTTCAAGCGCAATTTGCGCCTCGTCTCTTTTATTGGCAACCAGGAGCTGACCAATTTCTCCAAACTTGCCACCCGACAACGCAATCACCCCTTCAGAAAATTCCCCTAGCCAGTCACGCTTGATATAGGGTTCGCCAAGGCTCTGCCCTTCCTGAAAAGATTTAGAGATAAGCGCAGTGATGTTTTTATAACCCTGCAAATTCATCGCAAAGAGCGTAATTAGCGGCGGATGCAAGTCGTCTTCGGTGCCGATATCCATCTTAAAATCGCAGCCGCAAATGGGCTTTACGCCTGCCCCTTGTGCAGCTCGGTAAAATTTGAGTAATCCGAAAAAATTGTGGAGATCGGTAATACCACACGCGGGAATTTGTTCTTTTTTAACACGTTCGATGAGAGGTTTAACTCGAATAATACTGTCAACCAGAGAGAATTCAGTGCGAACTTTTAAGTGGACAAACGTCATAACGGATTCGGTAGCTGGGTTTTTGGCATAGGGTGTTTTACGAGCTGGTAGGGGCCCGCGCTCTTAGGTGCTATATACTAGATGACCAAGGTCTGCGGATAAAGCGAAACATCCTCTTATTGTTTAAGCGTCACGGTATTGATTGTGGCAGGTGTTTCAGCCATCGGGGTTAGCTAGGAAAGCAAAGACAGCTTCTAGGGTCTGTTGGTGCACCGTTGCGCGATCGGTACTAGAGCAAGAAGCCTCTTACCCTTCTTAGATTCTGATTGGCAGCGGGTCTCAAGTAGGAGGTAATTAGCACCAGTAAGTACATGGAGGTCGCGATAATCGCCTGGGTTAGCGGGCTGTGTGCAGTCCGAGGTAGCTCCCATGGAAGGCGCTAGAACCTTTTTTTAAGGCTTTGGCAACACAGGACACAGTTACCAAACGGACATCAGAGATTCGCGTGCGCCGGGCTGGCACATAACTATTGGTTACTGTCATTGCCACTTACTATGCACTCTCAAAACCTGTAAAAATGCCAAGAAACGACCACAAAACCAGAATCGTCTGTGGTATTTCATCAACCTCACAACAAATATTGATGATATACCGCTAGAATAGTTCGACGGCTACTGGGAGTCTGTACAAAAAGCGCTTTATCGTTTTACGAGCTCCAAAACACAGTTTTTCTAAACATTTAAAACCTTAGATTGTTCCGTTCTTACAATGTTAAACCCGATGATTCATGGTATTCGAGTGAGCTGAATTCCCATCGCGTCTACCACCTTAAAATTCCCTTTGTCGATTTCAATAATTGCGCAGGGTACAGTAGTCATCATCGCCTGCATCGTTCCGGGTTGAGGCTTTTTAAGTTCTATTGGCAGTTGAGCAACTGATTTTACAATATTGAATGTATTCCCAGATGCGACAATCTGATAACCTGCGCTGGGCTGCATTCCAGAACTCACATATATATAATAATATTTGTCGAGCTCCATTTTTGGCATTGTATCTGTGTACTGAACTTGTGATTCATTTTGCGGTAACGTGATACTTGTACCAGAGGCTTTGTTAAAAATTTCAATCAACTCTTTTTCTGTGGAAAGCCAAACCATACTGGGCTCAGTAGTCCCGCATTGCGCCCCCTGATACACCAAAGTGACGCTATTATTAACCTGCCTTTCACATCCCAATAACAATAAAACAACAGTACATCCGATTAACCAATTCATGTACATACAACACACCTTATTATCGTTTTAATTGTATATATTTAGTCTTCCCTGTTCTCTTGCGCTGTATCCGGGTCTCTGTAGACATATTCGAGGAGTCAGTTACTGAATTTGCCGACAAGCTTTCAATACTTGACATTAAATCGATTGTGAAATTGAGATTGGTAAAGTCCTGATCAACAATTAATGAGTCGATTCGATTGAGCGTGGGATACGCACCACAGGCTTCACCCGTCTGGCAGATAAACTGATCATTATCAATGTCAGTACCCACTAAGAGCTGGTAGGTTCCTAGTTCTACCTCAGAAAATGAAAAAGTCAGAGCATTGTTTACCTCTTCCACGAATACCGTTTGCGAGGTGTCGTTTGAACTTGGATCGACAAGAATCGCATAAAGTTGAGCAACCCCCCCCTCAGATACCGTATCACCAACTTGCATAGAAACTGTTACGGATAAATCTGCAGCAGAATCAAATTTAAAAATGACTGTACCGATATAGGTACCCTGAACCAAACCATCGCGCGATACTGAAATGGTGTAACTTCCAAGTCCATTGGCATCAATTGTAAGGGGTGACGCATCGAGCCAAGATTCAACAGCATCTACTGCAGTTACCTGCGGTGCGCCACCTCCTGCATTTCTCAATTCAACAGTGGCTGAAGATGTTAACCCCAAAGGAACTTGCGCTGGCGTTGCAACAACAATCGCAGCTGGCTCAGGTGCTGTACCACCCGCCTCCAAATCTCGGGCAACAGTAACGGCTTTATAAGCATCGATAAGGCCGTAACCATAAACATCATCTCTACCAACACTACCCATATCAGTGGTTAATAAACCCGATTGCAACATAGCATCCACTGTTGTTGGAGTTAGTCCAGGGTAAACAGATTTCATAAGTGCGAAAACACCAGCAATGTGCGGTGCTGCCATTGACGTACCCTGATAAAACTGCAAACTCGAATTACGATTGCCTGAGCTGTCATCCACCAAGGTACTTAAAACTCCATCAGGATACCCATCACCGTTCAGATCTGCGGCGGTATTACCTCCTGGGGCAGCAATATCGACCTGGCTGCCGTAATTAGAGTAAGGCGCTCTATTTCCTGCGTAGTCTGTGGCGCTCACCGAAAAAACGCCGCCGTATGAAGCGGGATACATGAGCGTTGAGGAATTATCGTTACCTGCCGCTGCGACAATAATTACTCCCTGATTGTACAACGACTGGTAAAATTCTGACTCAGCTTGGCTGAAGCCCGGACCGCCCAAACTCATGTTAACTATGTCAGCGCGTCGGGACGGTACGGTGCCGCTATCGTTGCTCAATCCTGCAGCGTAAGACACGGCTTGCATGATGTCGTAACTGGAGCCTCCCTGAGCACCTAACGCACGCAAAGGCATTATCTTGGCTCCATAAGCGATGCCCGCTGCGCCGACATTATTATCGGTCAACATCGCAATCGTGCCGGCAACATGTGTTCCATGCCAGGAGCTTTGCCCAAGTATTGAAGAATCTCCAGGGTCGTCGGGATTGTTATCTATGCCGTCGCCGTCAAGTGAATTGGCAAGTGCCGAGATAAAATCGTACCCTGCTACCAATTGACCAGCTAATTCGATGTGATCGAGAAATACCCCTGTGTCAACAACCGCGACCAAAACATCATTACTGGATACACTTGCACCGGTAGTAATTTCCCAAGCCGCCGGCAAATTAATAGCGCCGTAATGCCACTGCAAACCAAAATATTCATCGTTGGGAACTGCCAATGAATAACGCAGATAATTTGGGGAGACTGCGCTGATATTCTCTCTTTGACGGAGTTGCTTAATATTCTCCAGCGTTTTTCGCTTTTCAAATGAGGCGGGGTTGCGCAACGAAAGCTCGGTATCAAATTTGGAAAGCATCGTTGGTTTTTGGTTACCCAACACCGCGTCAAAATGCAACAAACTTGGTTTGTTTATAGAGGGTTTCTGTCGATTATTACTCTGACTTTTATAAATAACTACGGCTTGTCCCGGTACAAATTCTCCTGTATTAACGCTAGCCACGTTATTACTACCTAAGCTATTCATAATATGCAGGATGTACTTTGATGTGCCGCTGTAGGCATACACCAGCACATAATATTCACCGTCTTGGGGAACGACCAATTCCTCAAATTCAGTGACAGAATCTGAAGTTGAGATTAGGTTTTGTTGATCGTCATAGAGTTGTAAATCAATATCGCCTTTAAAAGTGGAGTCGGTGCTAAATCCATCATAATCAACAACTTGCACTCTAATTATCTGCCCCGCTTGGAGACTCACCCTATAAACATCATCCTCATCAATCTCAAATTCAAACCTATCGCCCTCTACTCCAGTAGAATCTTTGGTAACGAATCCCTGTAACACCGCTGTATTTGGCAGTGTTTGGGCTGTTGAAGCGCTAGAGTTGTCACTGTACTCAGAATAAGGGTCATTGTTATCTGTGTCCCTAAAGGTATTTGAGGCGACTTCTAAAGTTCCTGAAACTGTGAAGGTGGTAGATGTAGGTACCGCAGTCGGAATCGCAGTTGGTTGTGCGGTAGGTATAGCGGTCGGTTGTGGTGTCGGAGCAGGACTACTGTCACCACCGCCGCCACATGACGCTAGTGAAATTGAAAAAATAATTAACGCGCCTATCCCTGTCGTTACTTTAATCATTTTTATTACCCTCTTCCCACATTAACGGCGACTATACCCGCTTAAATCGAACTGAGCAAAAAAGCACTGGAACGAGCGATTATACGGAACACTACCAGTTAATATTTACTGAAAAATGTAACCCTTTAATTGTCGCACCAATGGTTGAGCAATGATCATGAAGCCATTCGGAATAATTATCAGATAGATGTACCAATTAGCTCACATCTATTGTTGGTTCGTTTACTAAGGTCACACCAAATGGTGCAGAGATCACAAAGAAAATCTCATATAAATTCGTTTCTATTATAAATTTAAAGAACTATTACAATGCGAAATAAGGCACATTAAGAGCCACCCCATTGGTCAGGGCTGGAAATTGGGAACACCAAATTTCAGTAAATGACGCTAGATGCATTTGAAAATACGCTGATTAATTAGCCAGAGCGCTGGGTTGATTGGCGTCACACCAACCATACGCAAAGATCGAGGTACATGAACGGCCCGGAATGCGCTCTGGGAGTTAACCTCCACACAAGAGCGCGCTGATGTGAAAGGACTTAAATAAGAGAAGATCAGATTATCGTATCCTTAAAAGCAAAACCCCGATCAGTAAGCTGATCGGGGTTTTGCTTTTAGAAGCCTGACAAAATTACAGGGACAACCGGGCTGGCGTACCAGTTAGGGCGCCGGCTCTGCCGGCGGGTCGTAGACTCGAGCACCAGGGATGGTGCGAGCTTGCATGCCCCGCGAGCAAAGCGGTTGCTTTGGGTACTCCATGACCGTCGGTCGAGTAGCCCACATCCGGGACAGGCCCGGAACGCACGTTTTCACGGCACACAGCAAAACGCCCCGGCTCTCTCGAACCAGGGCGTTTTTATTAGAAGCCTGACGATGACCTACAGTGGGTTGCGAGCATGCTCGCAATCGCTGCGCGACGCCCTACGGCGCCCAACCGCCGTACCTGCGGTACAGGCGGTTTCACATGTTGGCCAATATTAGTAAAAGAAGACCATCGTATCCAAAAAAACAAAACCCCGACCAGTAAACTGATCGGGGTTTTCTTTTTTAGAAGCCTGACGATGACCTACTCTCACATGGCGAAGCGCCACACTACCATCGGCGATGAGTCGTTTCACGTCTGAGTTCGGGATGGGATCAGGTGGTTCCAACTCTCTATTGTCGTCAGGCAAACCGGTATGGCTTACGCCAAATTCTGTTTACCTTGTCTGCCTTGCTCAAGTCTTCAGATCAGGTGGCTGGTGCGCCAGTCCGATCCACTCACTCTTGCCATCAGGCAAACCGGTATGACATTTCAGGTCTTATCTCTCAGTGCCTTACTCCGTCAAATAGGGGGAAACGAAAGGGTTCTTACGAACCAGGTTGCAATTCATCACGCTCAAGCGCTTTCTGCTTATCCGATACGTTGTTCAACAACCTTCAATGACCTGTGGCCTTACCACTCAATCATCGCGTCCATTGTATCGATATTTTTCTCTGATCTCTCGATCATCGTCAACTTCACTCATTCACAGAGCGTTTTCTTTCTCAGATCTGCTCTGTTATATGGTCAAGCCTCACGGGCAATTAGTACTGGTTAGCTCAACGCCTCACAACGCTTCCACACCCAGCCTATCAACGTCGTAGTCTTCAACGGCCCTTTAGGGACTTAAAGTCCAGGGAAAGTTTATCTTGAAGGAGGCTTCCCGCTTAGATGCTTTCAGCGGTTATCCCGTCCGAACATAGCTACCGGGCAATGCGTCTGGCGACACAACCCGAACACCAGAGGTTCGTTCACTCCGGTCCTCTCGTACTAGGAGCAACTCTTCTCAACTTTCCAACGCCCACGGCAGATAGGGACCGAACTGTCTCACGACGTTCTAAACCCAGCTCGCGTACCACTTTAAATGGCGAACAGCCATACCCTTGGGACCGGCTTCAGCCCCAGGATGTGATGAGCCGACATCGAGGTGCCAAACACCGCCGTCGATGTGAACTCTTGGGCGGTATCAGCCTGTTATCCCCGGAGTACCTTTTATCCGTTGAGCGATGGCCCTTCCATACAGAACCACCGGATCACTATGACCTACTTTCGTACCTGCTCGTCGTGTCTGACTCGCAGTCAAGCTGGCTTGTGCCATTACACTAACCTCATGATTTCCGACCATGATTAGCCAACCTTCGTGCTCCTCCGTTACTCTTTGGGAGGAGACCGCCCCAGTCAAACTACCCACCATGCACTGTCCCCAATCCCGATAAGGGACCTAGGTTAGAACCTCAAACATACCAGGCTGGTATTTCAAGATTGGCTCCACATAAACTGGCGTCTATGCTTCAAAGCCTCCCAGCTATCCTACACAAGTAGGCTCAAAGTTCAGTGCAAAGCTGTAGTAAAGGTTCACGGGGTCTTTCCGTCTAGCCGCGGGAACACAGCATCTTAACTGCGATTTCAATTTCACTGAGTCTCGGGTGGAGACAGCGTGGCCATCGTTACGCCATTCGTGCAGGTCGGAACTTACCCGACAAGGAATTTCGCTACCTTAGGACCGTTATAGTTACGGCCGCCGTTTACCGGGGCTTCGATCAAGAGCTTCTCCGAAGATAACCCCATCAATTAACCTTCCGGCACCGGGCAGGCGTCACACCCTATACGTCCACTTACGTGTTTGCAGAGTGCTATGTTTTTAATAAACAGTCGCAGCCACCTGGTCACTTCGACCACCAACAGCTTACGGGGCAAGCCCTTCACCGTCAGCGGCGTACCTTCTCCCGAAGTTACGGTACTATTTTGCCTAGTTCCTTCACCCGAGTTCTCTCAAGCGCCTTGGTATTCTCTACCTGATCACCTGTGTCGGTTTACAGTACGGTCAACTGTTACCTGAAGCTTAGAAGATTTTCTTGGAAGCAGGGCATCGACCACTTCGTCCAAAAAAGGACTCGTCATCAGCTCTCAGCCTTAGGGACCCGGATTTGCCTAAGTCCCCAGCCTACAACCTTAAACATGGACAACCATCGCCATGCCGGCCTAGCCTTCTCCGTCTCTCCATCGCAGTAACAGTCGGTACAGGAATGTTAACCTGTTTCCCATCGACTACGCATTTCTGCCTCGCCTTAGGGGCCGACTAACCCTGTCCCGATTAACGTTGGACAGGAAACCTTGATCTTCCGGCGGAGGGGTTTTTCACCCCTCTTATCGTTACTCATGTCAGCATTCGCACTTCTGATACCTCCAGCATGCTTCACAACACACCTTCACAGGCTTACAGAACGCTCCCCTACCATACAAATGTATCCGCAGCTTCGGTTCTCAGTTTGAGCCCCGGTAAATCTTCCGCGCAGGCCGACTCGACTAGTGAGCTATTACGCTTTCTTTAAAGGGTGGCTGCTTCTAAGCCAACCTCCTAGCTGTCTAAGCCTTCCCACATCGTTTCCCACTTAACTGAGATTTGGGACCTTAGCTGGCGGTCTGGGTTGTTGCCCTCTTGACGACGGACGTTAGCACCCGCCGTCTGTCTGCCATGATTGCACTCCACGGTATTCGGAGTTTGCATGGGGTTGGTAAGTCGGGATGACCCCCTAGCCCAAACAGTGCTCTACCCCCGTGGGTGAGACATGACGCACTACCTAAATAGTTTTCGGGGAGAACCAGCTATCTCCGGGCTTGATTAGCCTTTCACTCCGACCCACAGGTCATCCCCTAACTTTTCAACGTTAGTGGGTTCGGTCCTCCAGTGCCTGTTACGGCACCTTCAACCTGCCCATGGGTAGATCGCCCGGTTTCGGGTCTATTGCCAGCGACTAAACGCCCTATTAAGACTCGATTTCTCTACGGCTCCCCTATACGGTTAACCTTGCCACTGACAATAAGTCGCTGACCCATTATACAAAAGGTACGCCATCACTCCGAAGAGCTCTGACTGCTTGTATGCACACGGTTTCAGGGTCTATTTCACTCCCCTCACAGGGGTTCTTTTCGCCTTTCCCTCACGGTACTGGTTCACTATCGGTCAGTTGGGAGTATTTAGCCTTGGAGGATGGTCCCCCCATCTTCAGTCAAGATAACACGTGTCCCGACCTACTTAATATGGAACCAATGAACCTTCGTATACGGGGCTATCACCCTTTATCGCCAGACTTTCCAGACTGTTCTACTAATTCATTGGTTCTCGGCTAGTCCCCGTTCGCTCGCCGCTACTAAGGGAATCTCGGTTGATTTCTTTTCCTCCGGGTACTTAGATGTTTCAGTTCCCCGGGTTCGCCTCTTACACCTATGAATTCAGTGCAAGATACTCCAAAAGGAGTGGGTTTCCCCATTCAGACATCCTGGGATCAAAGTTTGCGTGCCAACTCCCCCAGGCTTTTCGCAGGCTCCTACGTCTTTCATCGCCTCCAACTGCCAAGGCATCCACCGTGTGCACTTATTCACTTGACCATATAACGGATAAGACCCGCTATAACGCCTCGCAAACAAGTTTTGTCGACTTATCTTTACAATTTCTTCTGATATCAACTGCGCCTTCACAAGTGCTTTTCGCTCACCGGGCTAACGGCAAACTTACTCCAAAACACCCCTCCAACACACCCAATATCAGCCGATAACTAAGTGTCTCTACACATCATTTTGAATGCTGTCGTAACAACAATTACACCGGATAAGCATCTTTAAGAACTCACACCCAACTCCATAAGAGCTAAGTGCTCATTGCTATCGCTTAAGTGCAATGTTTTACAACTTTCTTTCGTTTCCGTATTTTTAAAGAGCTTTCTGCGTAACAGCAGAAATATGATTTCTCTGATGAGAAAACATGTTTCTGGTTTCACTCAGAAGCGGTTGCAGACTTAATGGCGGAGGCGTATCAATGCACCCAGCAGTATCAAACCGCTTTCGCTTCCACTCAATTTTCTCCCCGAAAATGGTGGAGCTATGCGGGATCGAACCGCAGACCTCCTGCGTGCAAGGCAGGCGCTCTCCCAGCTGAGCTATAGCCCCATTGATTCAGAGTGGTAGGCCTGGGCAGACTTGAACTGCCGACCTCACCCTTATCAGGGGTGCGCTCTAACCAGCTGAGCTACAGGCCTATTGCCTACTGCAACCTTTTCACTGATCAAGCAATGCGTGTGGACACTTATGGGAGGTGTGTGTATTCGTTAAGGAGGTGATCCAGCCCCAGGTTCCCCTAGGGCTACCTTGTTACGACTTCACCCCAGTCATGAATCACACCGTGGTGACCGTCCTCTAAAAGTTAGACTAGCCACTTCTGGTGCAACCCACTCCCATGGTGTGACGGGCGGTGTGTACAAGGCCCGGGAACGTATTCACCGTAACATTCTGATTTACGATTACTAGCGATTCCGACTTCATGGAGTCGAGTTGCAGACTCCAATCCGGACTACGAGACGTTTTACGGGATTAGCTCCACTTCACAGCTTGGCAACCCTTTGTACGCCCCATTGTAGCACGTGTGTAGCCCAGGTCGTAAGGGCCATGATGACTTGACGTCGTCCCCACCTTCCTCCGGTTTGTCACCGGCAGTCTCCTTAGAGTTCCCAGCCGAACTGATGGCAACTAAGGACAAGGGTTGCGCTCGTTACGGGACTTAACCCAACATCTCACGACACGAGCTGACGACAGCCATGCAGCACCTGTCTCTGAGTTCCCGAAGGCACCAATCTATCTCTAGAAAGTTCTCAGGATGTCAAGACCTGGTAAGGTTCTTCGCGTTGCTTCGAATTAAACCACATGCTCCACCGCTTGTGCGGGCCCCCGTCAATTCATTTGAGTTTTAATCTTGCGACCGTACTCCCCAGGCGGTCTACTTACTGCGTTAGCTGCGCCACTAATCCCTCAAGGAGACCAACGGCTAGTAGACATCGTTTACGGCGTGGACTACCAGGGTATCTAATCCTGTTTGCTCCCCACGCTTTCGCACCTCAGCGTCAGTATCAGCCCAGACAGTCGCCTTCGCCACTGATGTTCCTTCAGATCTCTACGCATTTCACCGCTACACCTGAAATTCCACTATCCTCTGCTGTACTCTAGTTACCCAGTTCTAAATGCAGTTCCCAGGTTGAGCCCGGGGCTTTCACATCTAGCTTAAATAACCGCCTACGCGCGCTTTACGCCCAGTAATTCCGATTAACGCTTGCACCCTCCGTATTACCGCGGCTGCTGGCACGGAGTTAGCCGGTGCTTCTTCTGCAGTTAACGTCACAGATGCACGCTATTAACGTACACCCTTTCCTCACTGCTGAAAGTGCTTTACAACCCGAAGGCCTTCTTCACACACGCGGCATGGCTGCATCAGGGTTTCCCCCATTGTGCAATATTCCCCACTGCTGCCTCCCGTAGGAGTTTGGGCCGTGTCTCAGTCCCAATGTGGCTGATCATCCTCTCAGACCAGCTACGGATCGTCGCCTAGGTAGGCCTTTACCCCACCTACTAGCTAATCCGACGCGGGCTCATCTGATAGCGTGAGGTCCGAAGATCCCCCACTTTCTCCCGTAAGACGTATGCGGTATTAGCAGTCGTTTCCGACTGTTGTCCCCCACTACCAGGCAGATTCCCACGCGTTACTCACCCGTCCGCCGCTTTACTCACCCGAAGGCTTTCACGCTCGACTTGCATGTGTTAGGCCTGCCGCCAGCGTTCAATCTGAGCCATGATCAAACTCTTCAGTTTAAAGAGTCCGAAATACCTGCAATACCTGCCAGATACCTCTAATTTTGCCTCAGTTAAAAACTAACTTAACCTTTAATTACTAACGTAATGAATTGTTGAGTTACTTGTCACTGATAATGCTTTATTGCGCCATTCCATAAGAAACAGCTCTCACATCACCAGCCCACAAGCACCCACACGCATTGCTTGATCAAATTTTTAAAGAGCGTCGCGATCAGCATGTCTCCCCAATCGCGGGATGCGCATTATACGCATTTTATTTCCCGGAGCAAGCATTATTTTCAGTTTTTTCAATCAGTTGCGTTAAGCTCGGCAACTAACAAAAGCACTGGAGGCCCACCACCAGGAGGCGCGCATTATACGCACCATCAACCGCCTTGCAAGCCCTATTTTTATGTTTTTTTACGCCAAAGTCACAAGCATAAAAACATGTTTTAGAGCGTCAAAAACACCCTGAGCAACTGGGTTGCCCATGATTATCTCAACTGAAAAAGTGAAGACAACTGAAGGGTCGTTTTGCGGCTACCTTACCCCAACCAGATCGCAGCGACCTGTCGTTGGGAGGCGCGCATTATGCTAATGCGCCCCTATTGCGTCAACCGCTTTTTTAAAAAAAATGTAATTTTTTGAGAAGCTAACAAAAAGCAGTCAACACGCATAAATTCTGTACTTGAGACACTAGAATATAGGCGTTTTTTTCCTTAAGTCAAACGTTTTATTCGCCTGGCGCTGGCAAACGTTTTTTTGGAACGAAACGATCCCAAAGCCATGTTAACGGACCTGACAACGCATAAATAAACGCGAGCGTAAATAGAACCATAGGCGGATTAATTGTAACTACAATAAACACCATCAAGGTAATAAACATAGCTACAAAAGGTACCCGGCGGTTGGCATCCAAACCCTTAAAACTTTGATACTTCATGTTAGACACCATCATTACACCCACAAATGCTGTAACCAAGGCCGCAAAAACGGAAACTTCTGGAGTAAGTTCGTACCCGCTCCCTAACCAAACGCCGGATGCGAGCAAGGTTGCCGCAGGAGGACTCGCCAGCCCAGTAAAATAGCGGCTGTCTGTTTTCCCGGACTGCGTATTAAACCGCGCCAATCGCAGCGCTGCACAAGTCACAAAAACGAATGCCGCTGCCCAACCATATTTTCCCAAAGGCTCCAGAGCCCAACTAAACATTACTATCGCCGGCGCCAAGCCAAAGGACACCATATCAGATAGGCTGTCATATTCTGTGCCGAACGCGCTTGTGGTATTCGTCATACGGGCAACCCGGCCATCAAAGCCGTCGAGTATTTGCGCCGCAAAAATCGCCATAGCTGCATTTGCAAAGTTATCATTCATTGCAGACACAATGGCAAAGAAACCACCAAACAGCGCGCCTGTGGTGAAAAGGTTTGGCAGTAAGTAAACCCCACGTCGCCTTACCCGCTCGCCATTTTCAGACACCTCCTCCTCATGCTCATCGACAGGAATGACTTCAGTCACTTTGGTGGTGATGGTTGTTTGCTCATCTGTCTGTTTATCTGGCATGGGTAATCAGCTCACTTAAGTTAGATTTCCACAAATAATAAACCTCAACTCGAACAGCGCCAATGTTTCGAAAATAAAAAAACGCGGCCGAAGCCGCGTTTTTTCAGAACTAGGCTTCTAATTAGTTTTTGGATTTATCGATGATTTTGTTGGATTCGATCCAAGGCATCATGGCACGCAGCTTTTCTCCTACCTGC
The DNA here is from genome assembly GCA_007827375.1 of Alteromonadaceae bacterium 2753L.S.0a.02. NCBI lineage: Bacteria > Pseudomonadati > Pseudomonadota > Gammaproteobacteria > Alteromonadales > Alteromonadaceae > Alteromonadaceae bacterium 2753L.S.0a.02. Next base: position 1,508,914 of record VISH01000002.1, on the reverse strand, counting down.
TCAATCGGGTGCGCCGCATTGTTACGACGATACGCTGTCATTGATGGGTAATTTGTTTGCCCTTCTAGGATAAACTTCTTGGCATACTCGCCATCCTGGATGTCTTTGAGTGCTTGACGCATCGCAACGCGACTTTCGTCATTAATAACTCGCGGACCAGTGACATACTCGCCGTATTCTGCGTTGTTGGAGATAGAGTAGTTCATGTTGGCGATACCGCCTTCATACATCAGATCCACGATTAACTTAAGTTCGTGCAGACATTCAAAATACGCCATTTCAGGGGCATACCCGGCTTCCACAAGTGTTTCGAAGCCCGTTTTCACCAACTCAACGCAACCGCCGCACAAGACCGCCTGCTCACCAAACAGATCCGTTTCAGTTTCGTCTTTAAAGGTTGTTTCGATGATGCCGGTACGACCACCACCAACACCACTAGCGTATGAAAGAGCAACATTCTTGGCGTTTCCGGATGCGTCCTGAAATATCGCAATCAAGTCAGGTATACCGCCACCTTTCACAAACTCAGAGCGTACGGTGTGTCCCGGGGCTTTAGGCGCAATCATAATCACATCGAGATCTTTACGGGGCACAACCTGGTTGTAATGAATTGCGAAACCGTGTGCAAACGCCAAGGTTGCGCCCTCTTTCAGATTCGGCTCAATTTCATTTTTGTAGAGTTGAGATTGAAATTCATCTGGCGTGAGGATCATCACCACATCGGCAGCCGCCACGGCACTTGGCACGTCACTTACCTTGAGTCCATGCGCCTCAGCCTTGGCAACAGAAGCAGACCCAGGGCGTAAGCCTACCGTTACATCAACACCAGAGTCATTGAGGTTGCACGCATGCGCATGCCCTTGGGAGCCATAACCAATGATGGCTACTTTTTTACTTTGAATAATAGAAAGGTCGCAATCTTTATCGTAATAAACCTGCATAGCATCAACCTCAAATTGTTAGTAGATGGGAAATTCATCGGGGTAACCCGAAATTGGTGCGCAGTCTAGAGGATTGCTTACATTACGTAAAATGATATATTTGCAATAAATTGTTGCAAATAATGAAACACTATGGATCTTCATAAATTACAGCTGTTCACTGCACTTGCAGATATACAGCACTTCAATCGAGCAGCAGAACGCTGTTTTGTGAGCCCCTCTAAACTCAGCAGGGTAATTCAAGCTCTCGAAACCGAATTGGAAGTATCTCTGTTCGAACGAGATAACCGTTCCGTCAAACTCACTGCCGAAGGGAAATTGTTTTTGAGCTATGCGAGGGAAACTCTGCAACAATTTGAAACGGTTAAACACCGTATGCAGCGTCAAAGCAAACTGCTCAGTGGGGCTATTAGTATTTATTGCTCAGTGACTGCCAGTTACAGCTTCTTGTATGACATTCTTACCGAATTTCGACAACTTCATCCCAAAATTGAAATTCGACTGCATACAGGCGACCCCGCTGATGCATTAGAACGGGTTATCGCCGGCAGAGAAGATATTGCCATCGCGGCTCGCCCGGAACGCGAGCCAAACGGCGTAAAATTCAAACGATTTACTACATCGCCACTAGTGGTAATCGCGCCAAAAGATGACTCAATGTTTATCGCGCAGTTGAACGAAAATCCTAATCAATTTTGGCAGCAGTTACCGCTTATTATTTCTGAAAGAGGAATCGCCCGCGATCGTCTCGACGAATGGTTCCGTACCCGACAGCAAATACCCAATATTTATGCGCAGGTGTCAGGAAATGAAGCGATTGTAAGTATGGTCAGCCTTGGATTTGGCGTTGGCTTAGTGCCCAAAATCGTGGTAGACAATAGTCCGTTAAAAAGCGAAGTTAAAATATTTCGCGAGCAGTTTGCGATCTCTCCCTACGAAGTTGTTGTTTGCGTGCTAGAGCGACGATTGAAAAGCCCCATTGTTGAGGCTTTTTGGGAGAGAATTTAAATTAAGCGCCGCCCCGTTCCGGCTCCAGCGCACTTACAATTTAAATATGTTGTTGCACAAACTTTACGACGGCCTCCACTGCTTCGATTCGATTTTCACCTTCAATAAGACTGTGATTATCATCTTCAGCTTCAATCAGTTCTACAGGTTTACCTAACTTTTTCAAACGCGAATACATGACTTTCGACTGCTTTATTGGTACCACTTTGTCACGCTCGCCGTGAATGAGCAACACAGGCGCCTGAAAGTTTTCGGCATGATAAACGGGAGAAACAGTCTTGAGACGATTCGAATTCACTTCATTATTCGCCATCGCTTTCTCCCAGAAGCTCAATATCCATGAATCTTTACCATGTTCCGTTTTTTCTGAAGACAACATTCGCGGCAAATCACTGACACCGTTAATTGATACTACACATTTGTATAAGTCTGGCGTAAACGCGCCGCCAGCAAGCGCTGCATAGCCGCCATAACTCCAGCCGACAATACACACCCGTTTCGGATCAATCATGCCTTTTCTAGTAAGAAAGTGCACGGCGTCGCTAATATCCGACTGCATTTTTTTACCCCATTCACCGTGTCCGGCACGCACAAAATTACCGCCGAAGCCCTCCGAACCTCTAAATTGGGGTTGCACAACCAGGTATCCACGACTGGCCAGGACCTGAGCCAAAAAATCAAATCCAATTCGATCATAACTTGCAGGGCCACCGTGCGGCATTATCACAGCAGGGAGATTTTTTATATTATCGGATTGCGATCTTGGAATTGTCGCCAAAGCGGGTATTTTTAATCCATCACCCGCAATATACCCAAATGTTCCAATTGGCTGAATGTCTTCACTAGCAATACCCGGACGCGCACTGGCTACAAACTCAACGTTCCCCTTTCGACCAGCAATGAAGTAATCCCCCGCGTACTGCGAGCCTTCAACCATAAAAACGATTTCCTGCCAATTTTCCGACCAACTCTGAAGCCACACACTGTGCTCAGAAAATTTTTCGGTAACGCCTTTGACGAACCTGTTTATTGAATCGTCGAAGAATAAATATTCAGGCGTAAAGCCTGAATATCTTACGCCATAAACAATACGATTGGTGTCAACGTAAAGTGTTTCAACATCTTTGTCCTCGCGGCTGGTGGAAGTAGTAGTAATAGTGCCATCAACCAGCGATAACAAATAATAGGCGGTGCGCATAGTCGCAGGGTCTTCATCTAACATGACCAGATGCTGAGCATCTGGGGTAATACCTGCGAAACTAACATAGCGAATATCCATTTCGCGCTCATATACAGTAGTTGCCTTTCCATTTTTATAGGCAATGACTGAGTGTAGGTTTCTTCGATCGTCATAGCGTTCTTCTGCCACAAGCTCACCCTGACGATTCAAAAAATAATCTACTGTGCTGTTTTTCCCCGTTTTAATCGCTTTGATATTGCGTGGGTTCTTCAAGTTGACCTTCATAAGGCTGTAAGGCGGGTTTTCAGAATGATTGCTCCCAGTATACGCAGGCATAAACACAGATTTGTAATCTGGAGACACCCCGACAACCCGACAACCCGACCCAGACCGGTTTGACCGAGATAGATTTTATATCCCGGTTTTAACATCTGCGCGAGATCGCCAGATTTAATGTCCAAGCGATAGGCCGTGCTAATATTATGAGCACCGCGATATCCTCTAATACGAAGGTAATCTGACACAACAATCACAATGGTATTCTCGTTTAAAAAATACAATTCGTGAGAATCCAATTCGCCAACATCAACCCATCGAATTACTTTGTGCTCCTCCCTGGAGTAGACCAATAATAATTCTCTACCCCCCTCGGTTTTTCGAAATGCAATCCGATTACCACTCGGAGATATCTCCATCATGCTAATGGAGGATAATTTCCCGTATTCTTCAATACTCGGTAGAGCTTGGCTGTAATGGGCTACAGCCATAAATAACACGGCTCCAAACAGCAATGTGAAGGTAGATATTATTTGCTTCATTTGATCCCTTTTATTTTATCTATACCGCATCGACTATGAGAGGAAGTAATACTATCTACTCTCTGCAGTTTCCATTGATGTGCCAATTAAAAATTCAACCGATTAATATTTTCAAGACTTTAGATGTAAGAAAGGAGCCGGAGCTCCATTCTTACAATCAGTGGAGCCACCAATTTATTAGAGGCCTAACACCTTTTCACCTCGAGCAATTCCGGAAACGCCAGAACGCACCACTTCAAGAATCGCAGCTTCACCTACAGCTTGATAAAACGCATCAAGCTTGTCGCTAGCGCCGGTTAGCTGAATGGTATACACCGAAGCGGTAACGTCGATGATTTGACCGCGGAATATATCGACACAACGTTTCACTTCAGCGCGCTGAGCCCCTGTTGCACGAACCTTAATCATCATCAATTCACGTTCGATGTGTTGTCCCTCGGTGAGGTCAACCAACTTAACAACATCTACCAAACGATTAAGATGCTTGGTAATTTGCTCAATTTTATGATCATCGCCCATGGTGGTTAATGTTAGGCGTGAAAGTGTTGCATCCTCAGTGGGAGCAACCGTAAGGGTTTCAATATTGTAACCCCGCTGCGAAAACAGCCCAACAACCCGGGAGAGCGCGCCAGGTTCGTTTTCCATCAGTAAGGAAATTATTCTTCTCATTAGGTTCGCTCCGTTTTACTCAGCCACATATCGCGCATGGAACCATTAGGTGCCACTTGCATAGGATAAACATGCTCTTTTGGATCGACATAAATATCCATAAACACACAGCGATCTTTTATGGCAAAACATTCTTCGAGTTTTTCTTTTAGTTCGGAACGTTTTGTAACGCGCATACCCAAGTGACCGTAAGCTTCCATAAGTTTCACGAAATCCGGAAGCGAATCTTCATACAAGCTTTCGGAGTAGCGAGAATCATATTGCATATCCTGCCACTGTTTTACCATGCCGAGTGCCTGATTATTAACACAAATTATTTTTACCGGTAGGTGATATTGCGTGCAAGTCGAAAGCTCCTCAATACACATTTGAATGCTACCTTCACCGGTGACACAGGCGACTGTGGCTTCGCGATGCGCCATTTGCACACCCATCGCTGCTGGCAAACCGAACCCCATAGTTCCGAGTCCACCGGAGTTGATCCAGCGACGGGGCTTGTCAAACTGATAATATTGCGCACTGAACATTTGATGCTGCCCTACATCGGAACAAATATACGCATCGCCTTTGGTTACTTCGAAAAGTGCGCGTATCACTTCCTGAGGCATCAGCATTTCGCCTGAAGTGTCGTATCGGGGCTTGGTCAAAATACCATAGCGGTTACGCCACTCATCAATTTCTTTCCACCAATTCTCAATCGCTTTGGAATCGGGGCGTTCCTTGGCAGCGTGTATAAGCTGCAGCATTTCATCCAACACGGAATCCACTGGGCCAACGATGGGCACATCAGCAGCTACCGTTTTAGAAATGGATGCCGGGTCAATATCAATATGAATAATTTTTGCCGATGGACAAAATTTACTGGGCGTATTGGTTACACGGTCGTCAAAACGGGCACCAACTGCAAGAATCACATCCGCGTGATGCATCGCAGTATTGGCCTCAACAGTACCGTGCATACCCAGCATGCCTAAAAACTGGCGATCAGTACCAGGATAGGCACCTAAACCCATCAACGTATTTGTAACGGGAAAATTAAGCAGCTGTGCAATTTCCGTAAGCTGGGTTGCAGCATTTCCCTGAACGACTCCGCCCCCGGCGTAAATCATGGGGCGACGCGCGGTAAGCATCAGTTGCACGGCTTTTTTAATTTGGCCAGTATGGCCTTTGGTAGCCGGCGTATACGAGCGTAGTTTTATTTTTTCCGGATAGTGATACTCAAATTTATCGACAGGGTTGGTAATATCTTTCGGTATATCAATGACCACCGGGCCCGGACGACCAGTAGACGCGATAAAGAAAGCCTTTTTAACGGTTTCTGCAATATCACGTTGATCTTTAATTAAAAAACTGTGTTTTACGATAGGGCGGGAAATACCGACCATATCGGTTTCTTGGAATGCGTCCTCGCCAATTCTGTCGGATACCACCTGACCGGAAATCACCACCATCGGTATGGAGTCCATATACGCGGTCGCAATGCCGGTAATCGCATTGGTTGCGCCTGGACCGGAGGTAACCAATACCACACCGGTTTTGCCTGTTGACCGTGCATAACCATCCGCAGCGTGAGTTGCGGCTTGTTCGTGACGCACCAGAATGTGTTTCACTTTTTTCTGGCGAAAAATAGCATCGTATATATGTAGCGCAGCGCCGCCTGGGTAGCCGAATACGGTTTCTACCCCTTCATCGGCAAGCGCCCTGATAAGAATGTCTCCACCGGAGAGCTTTTCCACTTGTTTATCCTCGTTATTTGTCGTGTTTTTATGAGAGAAATAAATGTCTGCCACACCCTGCAGTTTTCACTGTTTCTGCAAGAGTTTGGCGGCAGGCCTCACGGCCCGCTATATTTCTACTGCTTTGCTGCTACAGGAAATGATAACGCCAGCTCCTTGAGGGGCAGGCGATGTTTGATGGAGTTCCCTGAAGCCGAATATTACCTTAGAAGCACCCGGACGGGGTTTTTCTGAAAAAACGCCTGCCGCTGAAATGAGTGCTCTTTGATCGTATTCAAATTATGCGTTGTTTGTTCGATGCGGTTTCGCCCGGTAAAAACTTCCGGACTGGGGTTGACCTCAAGGTGCACCGATCGGCATTGCAACTGACGCGTACCTACGCCCAAATTTACAACTGCCTCAGGAAGTGGGGTTTTTACTTCCTCGCGCTTCAGGATGGTCAGATTTACGGTTGGTAAACCTGTGTAGAGGGGGCATCGAGGTTGATCGCTGCACTACGGCCATCTGGCGAGCCAATGATTTTCCCAAGTTAACGGGTAAAGTCAAGGTTCTTGGCGGTATTTCGTTCGAAACCCCTTACTTTTGTTACACTTGCATTCAAAGCGCGCAATCAAGGGTGAGCGATAAAATGAAAGTTTTATTCATTGGGGGTACCGGCAATATCAGCACCGCATGCAGCTGTTTGGCCGTGGAATTGGGCATCGAACTCTGGCATCTGAATCGGGGAAGTTCCGGCAAGCAGATTCATGGAGTTCGCAATCTTATTGCCGATATCAACGATTCTGCCCGAGTAAACGAGCTGCTCGCAGAACACCAGTGGGACTGTGTGGTCAATTGGATCGCCTTCTTGCCTTCAGAAGTGGAGAGAGATATTGCGCTGTTTTCAGGTAAAACCGAGCAATACATTTTCATCAGCTCCGCCTCCTGCTATCAAACTCCGCCGGAAAGCCCCGTAATCACTGAACTCACTCCCCTTAGCAATCCATTTTGGCAGTATTCCAGGGATAAGATCGCCTGTGAGCATTTGTTGCTGAACGCCTTTAACGATTATGGCTTCCCCGCGACAATCGTACGTCCATCACATACTTACGCAAACGTGATCCCTATCGCCATTGGCGGTTGGCAGGAATACACCACCGTAGACCGGATGAAACGCGGACTTCCCGTGGTTGTGCACGGAGATGGAAGTTCATTGTGGGTGCTTACTCATGCGGAGGATTTTGCGCAGGGCTTTGTTGGCGTTATCGGCCGCCAGGAAAGTGTCGGGGAAACTTACCACATCACCTCTGACGAAGTGCTCACCTGGAACCAAATTTACCGGCAACTGGCTAATGCGCTCGGAGTTGAAGCGCAACTTGTCCATGTCACTTCAGACAAAATATGCCGCTATGACCCAGAATACATCGGTAATTTACTTGGCGACAAAACGGCGAGTGTGATCTTTGACAACAGTAAAATTCGCCAGCTGGTGCCTGATTTTCAATGCACAACGCCATTTAGTGAAGGCATAAAAACAACTCTGGAGTGGTTCGACGCAGACCCGGCAAGACAACAGATAAACCCAGCGACAAACAAGATGATGGACGACTTAATAGCCCACGAGTTGGCACAATTCTCATAATTTGCACCGAATAGCCTGCCAGGGTTGATGCCACTACAAGCGCTGGACTAAACTTCAGCCAAAGCCACCAACTATGCCGAGGGCCGCAAGTCGGCTGTAATGATGATTGCAAAATACACCAAACCATTAAAATTCCATTTGCCATCGGTCGCTGCCTTAATACTCCTCTTGAGCTTTGCGTATCAAGCCAACGCACAGGATTATTATCGCTGGATGGGGGAAGACGGCGTAGTTCACTACGGTTCCAATCCGCCTCCCGGCGTTGAGGCTGAGAAGATAAAAACCCACGGTGGCCCCAAAAAAGCCCCAGACACGGCTAACAACGACACAGCACCTGGGGTAGCCAGCGAAACAGATACAGCAAATTTACCCCCTGAAGAGATGGAACGCCGCCGTAAAGTGGCCGAAGCCCAAAAACGTGTGTGTGAAGATGAGAAGAATCGCCTGGAAGTACTCAACAAGCCAACTCGTATTCGTATGAAGCAACCCGACGGCTCAACCAAAATCCTGAGCCAGGATGAGGTAATGAAAGAAATTCAAACCTCAAAAAAACTCATTGAAGAAAATTGCAATTAATTCTGCAGCTAATAACAACAAGGCCGCAATTTGCGGCCTTTTTTATAAATCAAATTTGCCTCAGTGGGCGAGGTTAAACACAAGCTTATCGTTATCCAACTCTGCCCCAATTGTCTGCCCGGGACTAAACCGACCAGAGAGCACTTCCTGTGACAGCGGGTTTTCGATGAGCTGTTGAATTGCTCGCTTCAGGGGGCGTGCACCATAGACGGGGTCAAAGCCCGCAGCAGCGATTTTATCGAGCACGGCATCACTCAGCGTGAGCTTGAGATCTCGTTCAAGCAAACGCTTGCGGAGAATGGCCAGCTGTATATCGGCGATACCTCGTATTTGTGCCTTGCCAAGCGGATGAAATACCACGAGTTCATCGATGCGGTTTATAAATTCGGGCCTGAAATGACCCGCAACCACTTCCATAACGGCCTCTTTCATTGCTTCGTACTTGTGTTCGTTCTGATCGTCTTCAGAATTAGCGCTGCCATCAAAATTAATACTGTCGTACGCGCGATTCTGAGCGATTTCCTGGATTGCCGCAGAGCCCAGGTTGGAGGTCATCACCACAACGGTGTTGCGAAAATCTACCGTGCGCCCTTGCCCATCAGTAAGCCTGCCATCCTCAAGCACCTGCAATAAGATATTAAAAACATCCGGGTGCGCTTTTTCAACTTCGTCGAGCAATACCAGCGAGTATGGTTTGCGGCGCACAGCTTCGGTGAGATAGCCCCCTTCTTCGTAGCCCACGTAACCCGGAGGTGCACCGATCAACCGTGCAACCGAGTGCTTTTCCATGAATTCGGACATGTCGATACGCACCATGGCATCTTCACTGTCAAACAGAAAGGTAGCCAGCGATTTGCACAGTTCGGTTTTACCAACGCCCGTCGGCCCTAAGAAGAGGAACGAACCATTGGGGCGGTTGGGGTCTGACAACCCCGCTCTGGAGCGTCTGATGGCATTGGCAACCGCCGTAACGGCCTCCCCCTGACCAATAACCCGCTCATGAAGAACCTCTTCCATACGCAGCAATTTCTCACGTTCACCTTCGAGCATTTTTGATATGGGGATGCCCGTCCACTTGGAAACCACTTCTGCGATTTCCTCGTCGGTAACCTTATTACGTAACAACTTCATTTCATGCATTTCGGCTTGGCTGGCCATATCCAACTGCTTTTCCAGCTCGGGAATAATGCCGTATTGCAGTTCCGACATTCGTGCGAGGTCGCTGGCGCGCCGCGCAGCTTCTAAATCCAGTCTTGCCTGCTCCAGATTGCTTTTAATTTCTTGTGATCCTTGCAGTGCGACTTTTTCTGCACGCCAAATTTCATCGAGATCGGAAAACGCACGTTCGGCTTTGTGAATTTCAGCTTCGATTAAACGTAAACGCTTTCGCGCGGCTTCGTCATCGTCCTTCTTAATCGCTTCCCGCTCGATTTTCAGTTGAATTAAACGGCGCTCAAGTCGGTCCATTTCTTCCGGCTTGGAATCGATCTCCATACGGATGCGACTGCCCGCTTCGTCGATCAAATCAATAGCCTTATCAGGCAATTGCCTATCGGTGATATAGCGTTGCGACAGTTTCGCCGCAGCAATGATCGCGGAATCGGATATGTTCACACCATGGTGTAATTCATAGCGTTCTTTCAAACCCCGCAAAATAGCGATGGTGTCTTCCTCGTTGGGTTCATCCACCAGTACTTTTTGGAAACGTCGCTCGAGCGCTGCATCTTTTTCAATGAATTGCCGGTATTCGTCGAGCGTAGTCGCGCCAACACAATGCAACTCACCTCTGGCAAGCGCAGGTTTAAGCATGTTGCCGGCATCCATAGCGCCTTCTGCTTTGCCAGCGCCCACCATGGTATGCAGTTCGTCGATAAACAAAATAATGCGGCCTTCCTGCTTACCTAGCTCATTGAGCACCGCCTTTAAACGCTCCTCAAACTCCCCGCGAAACTTGGCACCGGCTAAAAGAGAGCCCAAATCCAGCGATAACAACCGTTTATTTTTCAATCCTTCAGGCACTTCCCCGTTAACAATGCGCTGCGCCAAACCTTCAACGATCGCTGTTTTGCCAACGCCAGGTTCACCAATCAGTACAGGGTTGTTTTTTGTGCGGCGTTGCAGTACCTGCACGGTGCGACGGATTTCGTCATCTCGACCGATGACGGGGTCAAGCTTGCCTGCTTCAGCGCGAGCGGTAAGGTCGATGGTGTATCGCTCCAGAGCCTGACGGTTACCTTCGGCTTCCGGGTCATCTACCGTCTCACCCCCGCGTACCTTATCGACAGCCGATTGCAGACGCTCCGCGGTACCAAATTTGTTGAGCATTTTGCCGAGTTCAGAGCCGCTGTCTCGCATAGCCGACAGCAAAAAACTCTCACTTGAGATAAATTTATCCCCAGCCTTCTGTGCATGTTTGTCGGCCAAATTAAGTAATCGCCCGAGCTCCGGCGACATATGCACGTCGCCCGTGGGATTTTGGATGTGCGGCAAATTTTCGAGCGCCTTAGTGAGCTCGTTTCTGAGCCCGGCAACATCAAACCCTGCGCTCGCCAGCAATGGCCTCACAGTACCGCCTTGCTGGTCTAGCATGGCTTGCAGGAGATGCACCAGCTCGATCTGATTGTGATCACGCCCCACCGCGAGAGATTGCGCATCCGAGAGGGCAATTTGTAATTGGTTGGTCAAGCGATCTATTCGCATAATGTCACCTTGGTTTCTATTCACGCAGCCTAAGCTGACCTTCACGTATGGCTAAAAAATGGGGGCTGGCCATACAAACTCAAGAGTAGACACAATTTATTGCTGGGGATTGGCAATCCAGATAAGGCTCGCCATACGACCGGTTTTGCCATCGCGTCGATACGAAAAAAATCGTTCTGGCTCGCCGAAAGTGCAGTAATTTCCACCGTGGATGGAAGTAATCCCAAGCCCCTTAAGCTCAGAACGAGCCAGCCGATAGAGATCTGCGAAATACTTATCCGGAGCGGATGCTTTAATAAAACTCGCAGTGACTGGCTCTGCATAGCACCGTTGATCAGCAGACAACTCAAATGCCCGCAATACATCACTGCCTACTTCAAAATGGCTTTGCGAAATTGCTGGGCCCAAGTATACGTTGAGCTCATCAGCAGGGCTGGAGAATGAAGCGATCATGTTGCTGATAACCCCTCCAGCCAAGCCGCGCCAACCCGCATGGGCAGCCGCAACCTGTGTCCCTTCCTGATTACAGGCGAGAACTGGCAGGCAATCTGCGGTGAGTACACTACACACATTACCGTGCGCTCTGGAGTAGCAGGCATCCGAGTAATGAGGCAACGCTTGATTATCGATATCCCATAGATCCGTGGAATGTACCTGGTTCATCCATAAAGGCGTAATACCAAGCTGGTGACACAACTGTAGCCTGTTTACCTTAACCGCATTAATGTCGTCGCCAACGTGAGAAGCCAAATTATTGCGGTGAAAAGGCGCGCGACTCGCACCGAGTTCACGGGTCGTTATGATCGCTCGAACCCTTGGCGGAAGAGGCCACTCAGGTTCAAAATAGCTAGCAGTCATCAGATGTGCTGTGCAGTTTTTTGAGTAATTCTGTCATATCTTGTGCCAGGGGAATCTGCCAAGTGTGCTCTTCTCCCAGCTTGGGGTGCATGAGGCCCAGTTGAATAGCGTGCAACGCCTGACGAGGAAAGTTAGTAAAGGCTTTAGAATCTGGCAGTTCCCGCATTAACTTAGTAGGAATATTTCGACCATACACCGGGTCACCTAGCAACGGAAAACCAATATGAGCCATATGCACACGAATCTGGTGGGTACGTCCGGTTTCCAGTTTCAATCGCAAATGTGTGAGTCCATTGAATGCTTCAACCGGACGGTAGTGGGTTACTGCCGGCCTGCCCCCAGGTACCACGGCCATTTTCACACGCTGTGTTGGATGCCGACCGATAGGGGCCGCCACGGAGCCCCCAGAACTGAGCACTCCCAAGGCTATTGCTTCGTATTCCCGAGTGACTGAGCGATCTTGCAGCTGCGTTATCAAGCTGTTTTGAGCCTGTGTGTTTTTGGCAACAACCATAAGCCCAGAGGTGTCTTTATCAAGCCGGTGGACGATACCCGCGCGCGGCACATGAGCTAAGGACGGTTGGTAATGCAGCAAGCCGTTGAGAAGCGTACCGGTATAGTTTCCTACAGCCGGATGGACAACCAGGCCAGCGGGTTTGTTGAGAACGAGTATGTCTTCGTCCTCAAAGACAATCTCCAGTGGGATATTTTCAGGCTGCCACTCGCCTTGCGGCTCTGGTATCACTGTCAGAGCGAGGGATTCCCCTCCATTCACACGGCTCTTGGGTTTTGCGTTTACCCCATTTATCGTCAATAAGCCCGATTTCAACGCATTTTGTAGCTTGGCACGAGAAAACTCAGGGAACATTTCCGTGGCAACCTGATCCAACCGTTGTCCAGCTGCCTCAAAGGGCACGTTCGCGGTATATTGTTTCCGGGTCATTGCATGTTGCAGGGCTGAATCCTGATCTGGTTCGAAGTCATCTTGCATCTGCACTGAATCTGGCCCCGGATTACCACATTTTGACATTTGTATTTAAACCTTATGCTGCATTACACTGTCGACCCCTTGCGGGGTAGGCAATGATACTACCCGGATAACGCGCAGTCGCCCTAAAAGTCGACTGCAAATAGCCTTACTCAGCAACTAAAGTCCTCAAAGGACACGATTTAAAGAATGATAAAACAGCTTGGCATTTTCGCCCTTCTCAGCGCCCTGCTCCTCGTTGGCGGTTGCTCCAGTAACAAAGACAAATACTCAAAAACCAGTGAACAGGCCACCTATGAACTCGCGCAAAAATACCTGCGCTCGTCGAATTGGTCAGCAGCCGTTGAAGCTCTTGAAGTTATGGAAGAAAACTTTCCCTTCGGTAGCTTCGCAGAACAAGCGCAGTTGGAATTAATTTATGCTTACTTTCGCGGCAGTGAATATGAAGCTGCAACGGCCTCTGCAGATCGTTTCATACGCCTGCACCCGCAACACCGCAATGTCGACTACGCCTACTATATGCGCGGAATTTCAGCCTTCCACAACGACACCGCGTTCTACTCTATGCTACCGACAGATATCACCAAGCGGGACGCGGGTACAGCAAAAGAATCTTTCGATTATTTTGCGCAACTGATTTATCGCTACCCCGATAGCGCTTACGCGCTGGATGCCCAAAAACGCATGGTCTACCTGCGAAATATGTTAGCGCGCTATGAAATTCACGTGGCCAACTACTACTTTAAGCGCGGAGCCTACGTGGCAGCAGCGAATCGCGGTCGTTATGTGGTGGAAAATTTCGAGGGTACCCCAGCTGTGCCCGATGGCCTAGCGGTCATGGCTCAGGCATATCACATGCTAGAAATGAAGGAATACTCCGAAAGTGCTGCCAAAGTACTTGCCGCCAACTACCCAAATCATCCCGCACTTAAGAATGGTGAGTTTAATTTTCGGTTTGGGCGCGATCAGGGAACTTCCTGGGTAACCTACATCACACTCGGGCTTTTTAAACGCCAACCAACGATTAATTTCGACACCCGCGATATCTATAACCCCTTTTACAACGAGTCGCTAGACCCGCTGCCACCGACCTAATTGCACTAAATGAGCAGCTCAATCACCAATGGGCCAACCATTGGTGATGGGATAACGACGATCCCTCCCGAAGGCGCGTTCACTGATTCTTATACCCACCGGAGCCTGGCGACGCTTGTATTCATTCAAGTCCACCAGGCGTACAATTCGGTGCACTTGGTCTGCATCAAATCCCTGCTCAATTATCGCCTGAGCACTAAAATCGCGTTCGATATAGAGTTCCAGAATTTGATCGAGAATTTCATAAGGCGGCAGCGAATCTTCATCTTTTTGGTCAGGCGCCAGCTCTGCAGAAGGTGGCCGCAGGATGACCGATTCCGGGATCACCTCATGATCTCTATTTCGGTACCTGGCCAATTCAAATACTGTGGTTTTGGGCACGTCTTTTAACACATCCAGCCCTCCAGCCATATCACCGTACAAGGTGGCGTAGCCAACCGCCATTTCGCTCTTGTTCCCCGTGGTTAATACGAGATAACCCAACTTGTTGGAGATCGCCATCAACAGGACACCACGACTTCTAGCCTGGATATTTTCTTCCGTGGTGTCACGGGAGGTGTTCGCCAGGGTGCTTGCAAGCTGAGCGGAAAACGCCTCGTAAATGGGTTCAATGCTGATGCTTTGGTAAGACACACCGAGGCGACGGGCTTCTTCTTCTGCGTCATTCTTGCTCATGTCAGAGGTATAACGAAACGGCATCATCACGGCATTAACGCGATCCGGCCCAAGCGCATCGACGGCGATGGCCAAAGTTAGTGCAGAATCGATACCGCCAGATAAGCCCAGAACTACCCCCTTAAAGCGATTCTTGTCAACGTAATCACGTACTCCGAGCACCAAGGCTTGGTATATGCTTGCCAAGCCATCGGGATGCGCCTCAAGTGAAGCGGTGACAGCGCTTAATGTACCCACTTGTTTGTCAAAGGCGACTACCGCGACCTGTTCCTGAAAAAGCGCCGCCATGCGCAGAATCTCGCCATCGGGGTTTACCGCAAATGATCCACCATCAAACACCAATTCGTCCTGACCACACACATGGTTCACATAGATAATCGGTACTCCTATGGATTCAGCTCTGGTAACAACCAAGTGCTCGCGTACTGACTGTTTGTTGACGTGGAAAGGAGAGGCATTGAGATTAATGAGAAGGTCTGCACCACAGGATTTGGCTCGTGTGATCGGGCCACCGTCCCATATATCTTCACACACGGTGAGGGCGATACTTACACCATTGGAGTCGAAAGATTTGCTGGTGTCCCCAGGAGTAAAATAACGCTTCTCATCAAAAACTTGATAATTTGGCAGGGCTTGCTTGGCATACTCACAAATTATTTCGCCAGCACTGATGACCCCGGCCATATTAAAGAGTGAACCCGCCACCATCTTCGGATACCCCAATACCACAGTGGCTGAAAAATTTTGCACACAGAGCCACTGCAGTGCACGCTGAACCCGTACATCACAACTCGGACGAAGGAGTAGATCTTCCGGAGGATAACCGGTGAGCGCCAGTTCCGGGAAAACGATAATATCCGCAGCGTTTTTTTGCTGTATTTCTTTAACGGTATTCGCGATTTTTTTGGCATTCGCATCGATATCTCCCACCAGGAGGTTGATCTGCGCCATCGCAATATTCAAGCTTGTCATATACTTTCTCTATAAAACATATACCCACTTTTCGGACATTTTCCGCTATAACAGCAACTAAGCAAAGCGTCATATAGGTTTATGCATTGACCTAGCCACAAACTAAGGGGCTACTTTGGATAAAATCGCACCACTAAACTACCAACGACCTCCACACAGCTCACAAGTGGTTCAGGTTTACCTCTATTATCGGCTTATCGTTAGCGTACTTTTATGGCTCACTTTTATACTGGGTTCAGCTGACGATATTTTGGGCAAGCAAATGCCTCAGCTGTTCAGGCTAACGTCCATTTCATATTCGCTAATATGTCTGGCTACTGTTTTTGCTTTTCGGCCATCGTCCCTTACTACATCTGTGAAGCGTATCAGCCTGCTATTGTTGATCGATACAGTTGCGCTATTCACCATGATCCATGCCAGTAGCGGGATTAACAGCAGCCTGAGTTACTTGCTACTGATTAATGTCGCAATGGCGAGCATATTTATTCGCGGTCAAATGGCGTTTGCTTTCGCAGCAATGACCAGCTTGGTGGCCATCGGCGAGGCACTTTATATATCTGAACAACGAGGCGATATTTCCAATCAGCTTTTTGCGGCTGGAACGCTCGGTATTTTAATTTTCCTGACAGCCACCAGCTTTCATTACCTCACGGAAAAAATTCGAAAAAGTGATATCGAAGCGGCAATTCAGGCGCAATATGCCCAACAACTGCAACAACTCGCACAACACATTGTGACGCGAATGCGAACGGGGATAATTGTTGTTGACCAGCACAACAAGGTTCAGCTTATCAATCAGTCGGCGCTGCAAATGCTCGATCTTCCGAATAACAACTACATGGGGCGCGGTCTTGCAGAGTTCTCCAATATCGAAGCACTTCTGGAAGATTGGCGCCTGGCTACGCAAACATCTATGCCGCGAGTCCACACACTGAGAGCCGGCCAGGACGTGAGGATCAGTTTCGCACGACTCGAAACAGCAGATGAAGAGCGTACGATACTCTACATGGAAGATCATCGCTCCCTGGCGCAGCAGGCTCAGCAACTTAAACTGGCCTCACTGGGTCGACTTACTGCAAGTATTGCCCACGAGGTACGTAACCCCTTAGGTGCGATATCCCATGCAGCACAATTACTTTCGGAAATCGATTATTTGCAGGGTACTGACCAACGCCTTATCGAAATCATTCTGCAGCACTCAGCTAGAGTGAATCAAATCATAGAAAACACCTTGGTGCTGTCCCGCCGCAAAGAACCAAAACCGGAAAATTTGGAGTTGGCGGAATGGTTACCGCGCTTTATCAATGATTACCAAACCGTTAAAAAGGCTTCGGTTGGTTTTGTGGTCAACTCAGGGTCAATACATGCCAAATTTGACCCAACTCACTTAACCCAAGTACTCACAAATCTCTGTGACAATGGCTTACGCTACAGCGAAATGCACACCGGCAAGGCACATATAGAAATTCACGCGGGAATCGGTGACAATGACGAATCAGCATACATGGATGTTATTGATTCCGGTCCTGGGGTTGACGAGAGTCTACTGGAGCAAATTTTTGACCCTTTTTACACGACAGATGAAAAAGGTTCCGGCCTTGGTCTATATATATCTAAGGAACTTTGTGAAATTAATCAGGCAACCTTAAGCCATTTCAAAACAAACGATAACAAAAGCTGCTTTAGAATTAATTGTTCCCATCACCAAAGAATGATCTGACTATGACAAATGTTCACGCCCTAGTAATTGATGACGAACCAGATATTCGGGAGTTACTGGAAATAACCCTTTCCAGGATGGGCATAGACGTTGAAAGCGCAGCCAACGTTGAAGAAGCAAAACTGGCCTTAGGCAAGCGCACGTTTAATATTTGCCTAACAGATATGAAACTGCCCGATGGTAATGGCATCGACCTTGTGCGTTTCATTCAGAAATACCACTCAGACACACCCGTGGCGGTCATAACTGCTCACGGAAATATGGATACAGCGATTGAATCCATGAAGGCGGGCGCCTTTGATTTTGTTAGCAAGCCGATAGACCTCACTGCACTGCGCAAACTGGTTGATACGGCCATTACCTCCAGTCAAATGGCGGCCACTGAGAGTAGTAGTGAAAGCACGGGTAAAATCATAGGCACATCGGAATCCATTCTTGCTTTAAAGAAATCCATTAAAAAACTGGCTCGTTCGCAAGCACCGGTGTACATCAGTGGGGAATCTGGCAGTGGAAAAGAGTTGGTAGCTCGCTCCGTTCACGAATTAGGGCCCCGAGCTCACAATCCCTTTGTCGCGGTCAACTGTGGCGCTATCCCCAGTGAGTTGATGGAGAGTGAGTTTTTTGGTCACAAGAAAGGCTCTTTCACGGGTGCAAACCAAGACAAACAAGGTTTGTTTCAAGCAGCCGACGGCGGTACCCTGTTCTTGGATGAAGTCGCAGATCTTCCGCTGGACATGCAAGTGAAACTTCTGCGCGCCATTCAGGAAAAAGCAATACGCCCTATTGGCGCACAAACAGAATTGTTAACAAATGTAAGAATTTTATCGGCGACACATAAAAACCTTGAAGACTTGGTTCACAAAGGTGATTTCAGACAAGATCTTTTTTATAGACTCAACGTCATTCAGCTAAAAGTTCCGGCCTTGAGAGAACGCCGTAGTGATATTCCCGAACTCATCGACGCGCTACTATCGAGAATCGCTCAAGCCTGCGATTTGGAAACACCTCGCATCAGTGTAAAAGCTCTACAAAAGCTCACAGATTATGAGTACCCAGGAAATATTCGTGAATTGGAAAATATTCTTGAACGTGCTTTTACCCTTTGCGAAGACGATACGATTGAAGAATCTGACCTGCAAATAGACAAAACCCAAACCATCTCTGGTACCACTGACCATGAGAAAGGCGCTAAAGTCAGCCACTATATTGCCAGCAAAAATCACGAATCGATTGACGATTATTTAGCCGAAGTGGAAAAAGAAATCCTCTGTGAAACTCTGGAACACACCCGCTGGAACAAAACACTCGCAGCGAAGAAACTCGGTATAAGTTTCCGATCCCTCCGTTATCGCCTCGCTAAACTGGGGCTTGATGATAATGAATAGTACGTTTTTCAACCTAACCAGTTAGTATCCCACCAAATAATCAGACATTTCTTACAAAAACCTCGTCGATTTCCTACAGTTTTGTAATTCCGCAGTGCGTACTATTAGACCTACCCAGCAGATTGCTGATCAATAGCTTTCCCAAAACATGGAAGAGGAACAACGAGCATGAAGGAATCGTGCCCAACCCTAAACAAGCAAAAAGGCTTAACGCTGATAGATTTAATGATATCAGTGAGCATATTTTTGATAATTGTCACCATCGCAATACCCGCCTTCAATTCGTTGCTAAAACGTAACTTGCAACGCGAGAGTACGCAATCTCTGATACATTTAATTAACTTTACACGGCTGCAGGCGGTTGAAACCGGCGTGGAAGCGGTAATGTGCCCCTCTGCAGATACTATTGAATGCGAGAGTGATTGGAATTTGCCGATAATGGTATTTAATGACTCCGACGGCGATAGAGCACGTAGCGAATCCGAACCACTCCTTAAGCATTTGACCATTGTGAATGGTAGAGAGACTTTGAGTTGGAGTTCATTTCGCGATAGGGATTATCTTCACTTCAATGAAGAAGGCACTACAGATTATCAGAATGGGACGTTTTATTATTGCAATGGAGACGATACCGAGTATAAGGCGCAAGTAATTGTTTCCAAGGCAGGCAGAGCCAGAGTCGTTTCGAACCGGCATTTACGAGATAGGTGTTAATATGCCCATAGACTAATGCCAGCAATCATCAACGGTTCCTGTGCCTGTTGAGCCTTTCACGCCAGCGCTTGTGTAAGTTAATGTCGTACACCGACTGTCTGACGACTGAGGAGTAGCCGTAATGGTATAAGACGTGCACGAATTGTCATTCGGAATACAATCAATTGTGGCCTGGTAATGCCCCTCTGGACTTAAATTATTATCCAAACCTAGACCACACGCTTCCGCTTGGCAATTGTCAGCAATGATTACACTGGTGTAATTCGCATACTGTGTATAAAAGCGTTCCTGGCGTGATGCCAAATCAAGAAGAAAAGCTTTCGCTTCAGCACGTTTACCACGTTGTACTTGCTCTCGGTATGAGGGCAACGCCACCATCGCAATAATTGCCACAATAACAATTACTATCAGTAGTTCAATCAGAGTAAAACCAAGTGATCGATTAAGGACTCTGTAGCAACCGCTATGGGCTAACCCTCTGGACATTTGCTTTTCCGCCACCCTGTTTTTGTATGCACGAATAAAAAGGCCTGCTTTTGCAGCGCAGGCCTTGCATGACGTTAAAAATTAATTTCACTCAATGATCCACATGCGATATCCGGTTACGCGTGGCCAACGAATGACTGACAAACTATTTTAAAATGCTCCATGCGGCTCTGCGGGACGGCCTAGGTTGCGCAGCAAGAAAATCCTCAGTTTGGATTTCACCCTGATAATTCGGAATCACGATGTCATTATCAATGATTTGAGGCCCTCCTGGTGCGGCATCAAGCACAAAACCAGTAATATTCCCCTGCCGATTTGGAAACACCTGAAACCGTGGCTGCGTACCGTCAACCAGGCGAGCGACCATTAGGAAACCGCTTCCGCCCCCAAGACACGCTTCATTGCTCGGAATGGTTGTCGCAAACACCACGAAAGGACCAACACTTAGAGGATTTACAACCACCCGCTCTTTTAAAGCGATCAGGTCCGCTTTCCAGCCATACACACCCTGCACACCGACTTGCGAAAGCGTGTACGCAACTGTATTTGCGCTTAAAGTACGAGTATCAGGTCCAGTCGCGGATGTATTTGTTGAAATCGTTTGTGTGGCTAGATCAGACGCCTGTAAATTCCCGTTGTCTGGACCAGCATCCCATACGGTATAAATGTTCTGAGTGGCGGCACTAAAATTGTCTGCCTCAGTATCGCCATCAGCTACATATTGCCCCGTTCCAAAAAACACCAACAAATTCGGATCGGTAGCTAATCCTCGTTTACTGGGATGAGACACGATCACAGGTCTCACAGTTATTGGCTGGCGATCTTCCGCGGGGCAAAGTTGGTTAACAGTTAAATCGGATCTGCAGGCACGAAACAAAGGCTTAGGTGTACCCAAATAATCATGTGCAATTCCCCACTCATCAGGATTTTCACTACTGAGATCGAACGCCCACAAATTACCCTGAATATCGCCTGCGTATGCTCGGTCGATTATACTATCGCCAGTAATATCCATTATTGATGGAGAAGATAACCCGTTACACTCGCTCTCCATACTATTGCAATCGGAAGGATCCGTGGCAGAACCAACACCGGTTGTGATTTCTCTATAAGCCGGCCCAGAAACGCCCTCGTGCCCATCCAGATATAAAATAAACAACGATGCTTGATAGCTGCCGGTATTGTTATAGCCATTACCAAAAATGGCAGCCCAATCCCCATTATTTAACTTCGCTATTTGCGGCCGAGCGAATGTATAGCCTAAATTATCGTTAGTGAACTCTGTCACCACAATGTCGTCGGCATTCTCCTCAGTGAAACTACTTGGATTGGTAATATCCAGAACGTATATTCCTTTACCACCTGCATTCAACGCACCAACAAGATAAGTTCTCCAGGTTCCACCAACAAAAACATCTGCTGGTGTTATAGGCCCATCCACATAGGCGCGGTGGTTATTAAGATAATATTGGCTCGCAAGATGGTGTAGTCCTCGTTGAGTATCAGACGAAAAAAGTAGGCTGGGTATATATCCCAACAGCTCTTTCCCATCATCAGCACTACTGCCATTTGTTGCTTGGAAAGCATGTAGCATGCCATCGTTCGCGCCGACATAAATGACTGGGGTGCGATCTTGATGCGCCGCCGCAAACTCGAGGTAACTATTCTGGCTGCCTTCGATAAAATCAGGATACGGCTCAGAAGGTCCTGCAACGTAAACTGGACTACTATGAACTATGTCGCCTAACACGTTACCTTCAAACCGTGTTCTAAAATTGACACCAAAGACTTCTTCACCACCTTCTCCGTCATAACTCGTATCACCACGCAAGAATGCAATCATCGCATCAAGGTAGGCTTTGTTTTTGACGTGTTCATCATTACTTAGTGTATCGTAGTCATAAGGCGCTAGCGCCAATAAGTCTCTAAGCTGATTCTCGGTTAATTCAACACTATCTGTATCGTAACGCGAGCCCTCAGGCGAACGGAAGGGTATCCCCGCACTACCATCATAAGTAATGATTGCCCGTTCAGGACCATAGTTATCGGAATCGGGGTCCACGCGCTCAGCAAGTTTTTCCCCGGCCTTCCAGACTGGATTTGGACTTATCGGAGATGAACCATCCTCGGTATCAATATACTCAAACGCAAGCAGCTCTCCATGCCATGTGGCTGTATCAAACCAACCCTGAAACAACAAAGTATCCGAGTCGATATTTGTAGAATTAAAACCAACTGATGCAGCAGTACCAGAAGTATCGTCAGCAATCGCATCTTCAACTTCATTGAGCGCTTGAATGAGCTCTTGTGGATTAGAGGAGTTGAAAAAACGACCACGCCCCAACACTGTCGCATGGAAGAGGTCGTCAATAGTGTCCTCGGATTTGGGTGTGATAGATAACGGCCAATGAGCAGCAATTCCATCAAATCCAAAAATTCCCGCAGGCCCCCAAAAATTATCATCTTCTAAAAAGGTTTGCTGGCTCGCTGGATCATCCTGATCAACAGCGTACTGCTCTGATGCAGTTACAACTTCGTCAGGTGAAAAGTTTCCATCAACCCCAAAAGCCACAGCATGAGTCACCATATGTTGGTGAGATGCTGTATCTAATGGGTTATTTGAATCGACAATATCAGCTAGGGGACTTAAATCTGTAGAATAAAAATAACTGGCAATCTGGGATAAGCTAAAATAATTTGAGGGTGCGTTTGAGAAACCATCAGTCATCATCACCGTATAATTTTGTTGACAAGCCCCCCCATCCGTATCGGCCAAAATTGGACTAGCGGGTGACGATACGCCAAAAAAATTATCGGTAGGATACACCCCAGCAGATTGAAAGAAATACCTACCGGCATTCATCAACGCTGTCTCCAGAGGGGTACTCGCCCATTGCGGTTTAATGCTTACTGCTTTTTCTAGCAGCAATTGGCGAACTTCGTTTTCACTATCCGTAGCGCTACCAACGTCCTGAACCAGAAAACCAACGTCACTATTACCATTAATCGTTGTTAAACCAACACGTTGCTCAGTTTTATCAAGAGCGTTGGAAAGCGCAGCAATCATTGTTTTATTTCGAGAACGATAATAGGTATACCAATTTGCGTAATTTTGTTTCAGCTTGGCAACCTCTTCATCACTCAAACCAGAAGGAAGAGTCTCTGCAGTAAAACCCCTAAGTTGATCCTTAACAGATTGAGGCAGTGGGGAATCGGGATCATCGTCTATAATTTCGTTGCACTCTCCGGCTTCAAACACTCCAGTTTCACCAGTATCATCCCAAGGCATATATACCGCGTTAGTTAAATCAACACGATTGTCATCGAAACTACCCCAAGTACGCCCTCCCTGAACTTGGCCATTATTAGCATCGATCTCATAATCGATTATTTCTACAAGGCTACTGTCGAAAGACTTGCGCGGATCAAAACGCGCGTTATCAAGGGTCATGTTCTCGAAAGCTGCACCAGTATTGTCGACTCCTGCCCAGTGTGAATAGTCAATGTTCGGATTAAAAGCAAGTACATTATAGCCAGGGCATAATTCCAAAACATCTCGCTTTGTTTCTGGATTAAAAATATCGATCTGGGCGACCCACTCATAACGATAGTAAGTGCTGTCATCAATATTATCGCCATTAGCAGGCGCAACGTAAGGATACGCCATCTCTGCACCGCTGGATTTCAATATTTCCCATTGCATACTTCCTGAATCGTCGACTACATAGAGTACGTTTGGTTTTACACCAGACCCAACATAGAGAGGGATATCACTAAGCTTGCCAGGCCCTGCATCAGCATGTGATACAAAACCTAGTAATATCGCACAACAAACACTCGGAAAAATATTGTGCCCGAATCTGTTAACTGCAAATTTATTTCGAATAAACACAACTTTTCTCCCTAATACACGAAGTTTCCAGGTCCGTAGCCGGTTTTATATATACTTTCGAGAACCGAGTAAATTTTTTGATCTGTACCCCAGCCTATCGCTGTGATACGAAATAGATAGGGGTCTATGTCTGCCGCTGCACCACTACCCTGTTTTGCTTCATAATCCTGTATCAATACTTCGCGATATCCAGTGCCCGTGTCTCTGCCAATAAACTCAATAATGTATCGAGGCTGTCTTGCCGATTGCGAGCCTCCCGAGGAACTGCTTGAGCTGCTTGTAGACGTGAGTTCAACACCACGATTATCCCAGCTCTCAGCTATAGTCACATCGCTTATAGCAGCATTGCCCTGATGTACTGGGGCCGCTGCTCCAAAGCGCGTTCTTACCGCTGAATACAACCCTGTCTGGGACCCATTAAATTGTTGCAGTGAATTGGAGTTCCGAATATTTTCTTTCAGCCAATTTTCCGCAACGTTTAACGCCGACTCGGCGGATATTCGAGCTATGGTTTTCTGTTTGGCGTTACCCGCCATACGTTCTTGCAGGGTCGATGATTGCATATTGGAAATTCCAATCATCGACATCACCAACAAAATTATCAGTGCGATCACGAGGGTTGCGCCTCGTTGACCTTGAGGGATTGCAACTAAATTAGTGTATTCGGAATTTAAACGCTTCGATCGCATGCTAAGTCCCTGTAGTCATTAAGTTCCACTGGCTATACGCGAATAGTCGGCCGGTAGTTGGTTTTGAATTAGAAAAGTTCGCTGGTAGCTTCGCTTCAACAATTCGTCCCCATTTGGCATGGGAGTGCGTTCAACTGAGTTGAAGGTCATTGAAACTCTTACGCGGTCAACAAAAAACCACCGGGCATCGGTCATCTCGCTCGCATTATTAAAATACAGATTGCCATCGGTATCCTGCCATCCATATTCAACGTCAAACTGCTCTACCCCCTCGACCAATTCCTCATCCAGGCCCTCTGCGTTTTTACGAATCAGAGCACAAAATTGCGGATTGGCACTAGAGCAAGCTCCAGCCTGACTATCACCCAACTTGTATATCACAACGCCGGAATCGCCTCCATACAGATAGGCAATTGAACGCTCCATCCCGGACCCCGTACCATATATGTCCTCTGAGGACTGGTAGGCCCTACCCAGAGAATCTCCGGAAAATTCGACATAGCCATCACTACTAGGGTCATTAGTTACTTCGAAAAAAGAAACCCTAGAACAGTCTCCTATAGCTGCCACCTGACCATTTTTAAATACAGACAAATCATTCGTTGCAATCTGATTCACGGCGAGCATCGCAGTAACCGGTCTTCGGTGCCTGGCTGACAAATATCGAACGGTCAATATGTCGTAGTTAACACCGCCAAGATCTTGTTCATCTTGTCCATCTACGAACTGTGAAAAATCATTTAACTGTCCGTCCCCATTTAAACCTAGCAGAGCGTCATAGCGTGATTCCACAGTTATAAAATCATCTTCCGCTTCTGAAAAATACTGGACTGGATAAGCGGATTTCAGTGAAAAACAACCGGCGTAGCCCGCTTGTTTCACATCTTGTTCTAGCCGAGCCATCACGTATCGTGCATTTTCCTGAATCCGGGAAGAACCAGCTACAAGAACAGAGTTACTTGAGGAAGTTGCATAAAGTTGCAGTACACCAGCAAGAATAAACAAGCCAATGGCTATTGACACCATCACCTCTACAAGGCCAATACCACGCTGAGAGTTTCGGGTCGTTGTGGCAAGCATCGTTATAGCCTCAACTCATAGGTGTAACAAACGATCGAGTTCTCAGCAGGGATTGCGTTCCAGGATTCACAACCTGGGCTTGGAACACCGGCATCCCACATAACTTCAATGGTGTACATACCGTCTTCGAAAGAAACCGTACCAGAACCCGCAGGAAGGTGATCGGTAAGCATCGCCGACCATTGTGCCGTATCGTATGCAACCTGTTCCACAGACGAACAACCCGCACTACAATCTGGCTGATCAGGCGCATTAGCAGAAGTAACGATACCATCGAAATCACCATCGTCGCTAACGGTGTCAATGTTGTTATAGGCAAGAATCCGATCAACCATATCAGCAGCAAGAATATTGGCCTCTGTCACAAAGTTTGCCCTTTGATTACTGTTCACACCGCGCGCTTGCATTGCGAGAGTCCCCAACAACCCCACCGCTAATATAAACAGTGACACCACAGTTTCCATCATCGCGGAACCGCGCTGGCTGCCTCTCGAATTTGAAGGAAGGATAGTTTCCATAAGCACTACTCCTAAAGAATTAGTCCACACAGTCGGCGCCTCTCGCAACCCGAGTACTTCCAACAGCAGACACTGTTACAGTTCGCGAGCGAATGGCATCTCCGTTTACCCCGACATCTCCAGCACAAAGTGCTAGTTTTACCTCGCCCGCTAAATTTTCACCCTCAGGTGTAAAACGCAAGGTGTTGCCTCCCGACTCAACTTCGAGGGTCGATTGGCCCCCAGCTCTACCAACTACTTTCAACAATTCATCGCCGTCGTCCGTATCAAAACTCCCGTCCTCGTTCTCATCGACAAATACAAGCCACCCAGAACTCCATGTCGCACCTGCATCGCACACTGCGCCAGCCGTTGATGCGCAGACGGATATTTGCTTTTGACGACTAACAGCTTCGCTCCGCGCGTAAGCTAAAGATGAGGTGACCAGTCCCAATTGCGCTTTCATTTCATTTTTTCGCATCACGTTTTGAAAACTGGGCACAGCTAAACTCGAGACTATGGCAAACAGCAACAGCCCGATCATAAGTTCTGGAATGGTAAGTCCGGATTGGAAGCGAATCCGTTGGCTTGGGGTCATGAGATCGTCCTTTAATTCATGGGCGGATTTATACCAAACAGAATGCTTGGAATCTCGCTTATAAGATTAATGGCAACTAATGGCGATAAACAACACTTATTGTTATATATAATTCTAAAAAGGAGAGATGCTTAGAATTTTTATTCCGTTTTTGTCGCTTAAATCAACGGAAAATTTCTGCCCTGCGATGTAGCACACGATAAATCCGCGTGCTATCTGGCGTGCGAGGCATCTTCGGCCCTCAGCAACGTGGCGCCTTTATCATTAATTACTGCGAGTCAAGCTGCGGTTTCAAGCAATTTTTAATGTGTTATGGCAGGGGAAATAGCAATGATCGCCACATTGAAACTGATCGTTTTTCCAGCAAGAGGGTGGTTGAAATCGACAGTCACCGTAGCATCGTCGAATGCAGTGATAACCGCGGGATTTTCCGCCCCTGAGGCATCGCTGAATCCGACAACCAAGCCCAGAGCCAGCTCAAACTCGCCGGAAAAATTATCACGGGGAAGAGTTTGCACGTTATTGGGGTTGGGCAGACCAAAGGCCTTTTCAGGAGGAATCCTGAGTGTTTTCTCGTCCCCGACTTGCAGCCCAATCAAGGCCTGCTCGAAACCAGGTAACAGGTTTCCATCGCCAAACACAAAGGTTGCGGGCTCACTCGCAAAATTTGAATCGATGAGCTCGCCATTTTCAAGTTTAAGCGCAAAATGCAGCGTTACCTGAGTATTAGGCCCCACAACTAAATCTGTCATTACGCTTGTTCCACTACAACTACATTCTTATAAAGCAGAGACTCCCAGGCCAAGAGAACTGCTCCTACAGTAATTGCCGAATCGGCAATGTTAAACGCCGGCCATTCATATTGGCGATAGTGCACAACGATAAAGTCCACGACATAACCTAAAGTCACACGATCATATAAATTACCCAAGGCGCCACCAAGGATCAGAGCGAGCGCGAGACTTTCCAAGCGTTTGTGAGATGGTAAACGCGATAGCCAAACGATAATCCCAACGCTCACGGCCACCGCCAACACGGTTAATAACCAGCGTTGCCAACCACCTGCGTCATGAAAAATACTAAATGCCGCGCCGTAATTATGGCGGAGTGTAAAATTAAAAAACTCGCTGATTGGCGCGGTTTGATGTAAAGCCAACAGAGAACTTGCGCTGGTTTTAGTGAGCTGGTCCACAATGATGACGATGAGTGCAAGCCCATACCAAACTGTGAGATTTCTCGTACGATCACGCATAGCAGCGCGGTTCTCCATCACCTTCAATGTTGGTAACACAGCGCCCACACAGGGTGGGGTGACCACTGTTTTCACCAACGTCGGGACGAAAATGCCAACAGCGCTCGCATTTTTCGCTGCTCGACTTAACAACGCTAACCTTTAAACCTTCCATTTCAGAAGCTTCAGCGTTCGCTGGCGCTGCGTCGATATTTAAGCAGGCTGCCTGCGAGGTAATGAGCACGAAACGCAGCTCATCCCCTAAGAGCGTTAATTGCTCGAACAATTTACTGTCTGCATAGAGGGTTACTTCGGCGGCAAGAGAACCGCCAATCTCTCCAGCACCACGCTTAGCTTCCAAAACCTTGTTGACGGCTGTTTTGACTTTGGCAACCGTTTGCCAAAAAGAATTGTTCATAGACGCTTCTTCGGCCAGTTCTGGCAGCGCAACCCATTCTGCAATAAAAACGTTAGTGGGTTTTTCGCCCGGCAACGACTGCCAAACTTCATCGGCAGTAAACGACAAGATGGGTGCAATCCAACGCACGAAGGCTTGCACAATGAGATATTGAGCCGTTTGTGCGCTGCGCCTAGCAACGCTGTTTTCCTGCATGGTGTACACGCGGTCTTTAATGATGTCGAGATAAAAACCACCCATATCGACAATACAAAAATTGTGAATTTTCTGATAAATCTGGTGAAACTGGTAGCGGTCGTAACACGCTAGTATTTCTTTCTGCAACTTAGCTGTGCGATCAACAGCCCATTTATCCAATTCGAGCATGTTGTCGAAATCAACAGCATGCTGTGCAGGATCGAAACCACTTAAGTTAGATAAAAAATATCGTGTGGTATTGCGAATACGACGATAACTGTCGGCAGTGCGTTTCAGAATTTCATCGGATACGCTCATGTCGCCACTAAAATCGGTGGCAGCCACCCACAAGCGCAGGATGTCGGCTCCCAGCTCATTCATGACTTTTTGGGGCGCAACAGTATTGCCGAGCGATTTGGACATTTTTTTACCATCAGCATCTACAGCGAACCCGTGAGTGAGCACCTGTTTGTAGGGCGCCTTACCATTAATGGCCATCGCTGTTTTTAGGGAAGACTGAAACCAACCCCTATGCTGATCGGAACCTTCCAAGTAAAGGTCCGCCGGATATCCCAACTCCTCGCGCTGCTGCATCACCGAGTAATGGGTTACCCCGGAATCGAACCACACATCCAAAGTATCAGTGACCTTGCTGTAGTTATCGGCATCATCGCCAAGCAATTCTGCAGCGTCGAGATCAAACCAGGCGTCCATACCGTTGGTCTCGATTTTCTGAGCAACTTTTTCAACCAATGCCGGTGTCTCAGGGTGGAGTTCTTGAGTTTCTTTATGCACGAACAAAGTGATAGGAACACCCCAGGTGCGCTGACGAGATACACACCAATCCGGGCTGGCGTCTAACATGGAACGAATGCGAGCTTCGCCCCAATCGGGTATCCACTGCACACCATCCACAGCTTTTTTAACATCGTCGAGCAACCCCTTCTGAGACATACTGATAAACCACTGCGGCGTCGCACGAAAAATCAACGGGGTTTTCGTACGCCAACAATGCGGAAAACTGTGCTGAAATTTTTCCTGGTGTAACAACACACCTTTTTCCTGCAACAGCGCTATAACTTTTTCATCGACCTTATACACATGATCGCCGGCAAAAATTTCAACCATATCCCGGTAGTTGCCATGTTCATCAACATAGTTGAGCGTACCGATACCGTACTTGCTGCCAACCACAAAGTCTTCCATGCCATGATCCGGCGCTGTGTGTACACAGCCAGTACCCGCTTCAGTCGTTACATGGTCGCCAAGAATCACTGGAAGCTGCCAAGCATAAAATGGATGACAAACCTTGAGGTCTTCTAGATCACTCCCTTTACAACGCGCAACGACTTGGGCAGATTCGATACCCACACGGCGCATTACCGATTCTTGCAGTGCTTCGGCAAACAGCAAACGTTCACCCTCCACCTGAAGTACGACATAATCGAGCTCGGCATTCACACTTACAGCCTGACTGGAGGGTAACGTCCAGGGGGTCGTGGTCCAGATCACCACAGACACCTTTCCAGTGCCTTCCAAGCTCCCAAGGCGTTTGGCCAGATCCGCTTGATCCACTACAGCGTATTTCACGTCAATCGAAAAAGAGGTCTTGTCTTGATACTCCACTTCCGCTTCCGCAAGCGCAGAGCCCCCGACGACGCTCCAGTACACGGGTTTAAAACCGCGCACCAAGTGGCCGTTTGCAACGATTTTTCCCAGGGAACGCACAATATCGGCTTCCGTTTTGTAATCCATGGTGAGATAGGGATAATCCCAGTCACCCAGCACGCCAAGGCGAATAAATCCTTGTTTCTGACCTTCCACCTGCTGCGCGGCATACTCGCGACATTTTTTTCTAAAGGTAGCGTGATCCACTTTAAAGCCGGCTTTACCCACCTTTTTTTCGACATTGTGTTCGATAGGTAAGCCATGGCAATCCCAACCGGGAATGTAGGGCGCATCGTAACCGCTCAAAGTTTTAGCTTTAACAATGATGTCCTTGAGAATTTTATTCACTGCATGACCGATATGAATGTCGCCGTTGGCATAGGGAGGGCCATCGTGCAAAATAAATTTTTCACGACCAGCCCTCGCTTTACGAATTTGCTGGTACAGCTCTTCCTGCTGCCAACGTTTTAAGATTTGAGGTTCGCGCTGCGCCAGGTTCGCTTTCATTGCAAAACTGGTTTTGGGCAAATTGAGGGTCGACTTGTAATCGGTCATAGTTGTTTCATTTCAGTTAATAATTTACTTATTGAGCGTTAGCCGCAAACCAGCGATTTGCAGCCTCCACATCGCGCTGGATTTGCGTCTGTAATGCGTCGAGAGATTCGAACCGCATTTCGCGCCGCAACTTTTGCTTGAAGCGCACACTAATACACTGCCCGTATAGGTCGCCTCGAAAATTCAAAAGGTGTACTTCGAGCAGTGGCTCGCGCCCACCGGATACTGTCGGTCGTACACCTATATTGGCAACCGCAGCAATGGCCTGTTGAACTCCGGCGATATCCACCTCCACAGCAAAAACCCCTTGCACTGCAGCCCGATAGCGCCCTAAATGCACATTCGCCGTAGGAAAACCCAGCGAACGACCAAGCTGTTTACCGTATATAACCCGACCATTTACGGTGTATTCTGTACCCAACAGTACCGCCGCCTGGGTAAAGTCATCGTTTTGCAACAAACCCCGTATGCGCGTACTGCTAATTCGTTCCGATTCAAACAAAACCGTTTTCGTATCGCACACGCCGAACCGATATCGCTCACCGGCTGCCTGTAGCATTGTGTAGTCGCCCTGACGGTCGCAGCCAAAGCGAAAATCATCGCCAATCACGAGATGTTTAACACCCAGCTTTCTCACCAACACCAAATCGACAAACTGCGCCGCCGACAAATTTCGTAATGACCGGTTAAACCTTAAACAAAGTACGCGGTCGACGCCGTGCTTGAACAGTGTCTGTACTTTGTCACGCAAGCGCATCAACCGTGCCGGCGCTTTCTCCCGAGAGAAATATTCAAAGGGTTGCGGCTCGAAAACCATCACCAACGATGGCACTTGATGCTCATCAGCGAACTGTTTGAGTTGCGCGATCACTTGTTGGTGGCCCCGG
The DNA here is from genome assembly GCA_007827375.1 of Alteromonadaceae bacterium 2753L.S.0a.02. Lineage (NCBI taxonomy): Bacteria > Pseudomonadati > Pseudomonadota > Gammaproteobacteria > Alteromonadales > Alteromonadaceae > Alteromonadaceae bacterium 2753L.S.0a.02. The sequence goes on along the minus strand of VISH01000002.1, from coordinate 1,477,080 downwards.
TGTACGCCGTCGAATGAACCAATAGTTGCGACGCAGCCGTGGTGCCGCGCCAACAAATTTTGCAAGCCGTGAATAAATTCAGGATGAGCCATTCAGGAATTGTGAGACCGGGTACGAAAAGCGGCGATTATAGCGCAGCTTAGGGTAACAGGCGATGTGCCGCTCAGTTTAACGGGCGAAAGTCGCGTAAGCGTAATCCGGCCAGCAACAATGCCAGAATATAAACGGCCAAACCCAAAGCGCACAAACCCAGCACCCACACCAATCGCACCCCAGCCGGAGCTGATATAAGGTCTGGCAGCTCCAGTGCTCCGAGATACAACACTGCCGCCATGGCCAAATTTGCAACGATAGCCCGGGTAAAAAACCGAGGCCACCCGGGATTGGTCTGGTACACGCCGGCGCGTTTAAGCCCCCGGAATAACAATCCGGCGTTAATAAACGCGGAACATGAAGTAGCCAGTGCCAAGCCCGCGTGGCCGATTTGCCATAAGAAATGTGCCGGCACCACAAATGCGATGTTCAACACCATATTCGATAACATTGCAATCACCCCAATACGTACGGGTGTTTTCATGTCCTGTCGGGAAAAATATCCACTGGCGAGCACCTTGATCAACATGAATGCCGTCAGCCCTGTCGCATAGGCCCAGAGGCTGTAAGTCGCCATACGCACATCTTGGGGTTTGAACTGATCGTACTGAAACAAAGTGAACAATATCGGCTCGGCAAGCAGCATTAAGGCAAGCGCAGCGGGCGCCCCAATCAGTAAAATGAGCCGTATTGCCCAATCGAGGGTTTGACTGAACGACTCGGCACCCCTAACAAACTGACGAGACAAGGATGGCAATATCACCGTCGCGATACCCACCCCAAACACACCCAACGGGAGCTCTGTAAGGCGATCTGAGAAGTACAGCCAGCTGATACTGCCGTCGGGAAGAAATGACGCCAGTACTGTGTCGAACAACAGGTTGATTTGACTGACCGACACGCCGAACATCGCTGGCGCCATAAGTTTGAGCACGCGTATTACTGATTCATCCCCCCACTCGATTTTAGGGTGAGGTAACAAGCCCAGCCGCAGCAGAAACGGAATCTGAAATAGCATTTGCACCACCCCGGCAACCAGCACCCCCCAAGCGAGGGCGTAGGCCGGCTCTACCATCATGGGGGCTACAAAAGCGGCCGCAACAATGAGGGTGACGTTAAGAAGAACCGGCGTAAATGCGGGAACCGCAAATCGATCGTAGCTATTTAGAATCGCTCCCGCGAGCCCTGTGAGAGATATCAGCAGCAAATAGGGGAAAGTGATGCGCAGAAGATCAACTGTCAGCCCAAATTTGTCGGGATTCTTCAGCAGGAAGCCCATGCCAAATATGCCCACAACAAGGGGGGATGCGATTACTACAAACACCGTAAGCGCAATAAGCACAGAGCCCAGGCAACCTGTAATCCGGTCTATAAAATTCCGGACAGCAGCGACACTACCCTGCTCCCGATATTCAGATAGCACAGGCACAAACGCCTGCGCAAATGCTCCTTCTGCAAAAAGTCGTCGTAAGAAATTGGGAATTTTAAAAGCGACATAGAAAGCATCGGCAGACGCCTCTGCCCCTAAAAATCGAGCGAATAAGATGTCTCGCGCCAGACCTAAAAGACGCGATAGCATGGTCATGGCCCCAACGACAGCGCTGGAACGCAAAACGCCCGGCGATTTTTTTTCGCCGATGCGCGACTTCGGTTGTTTATCAGGTTCGGCGGTTGTGGCCAATCAGCGATCGCCTTTGTCAAATCTAAAGACGGCGCACTCTATCGGGAATAACCACCAGAAGCAACGGTTCCCTCCCCCTTCCTTAGGCTGACAGTACCTCTTGCAAAATACCCATCGCAGTAATGACGCCCACAAGTTTTCCTTGCTTGGTCACAAACAGACGATGAATGTTATTTTGCGCGATGGTTTGGCAGGCGTCCTCCACTGAAGTAGTGATGTCAACCGAAATTACCTGAGGTGTCATAATTGCGAACACTGTACAAGTTTCACCGGCACGGTTCTGCAGGCTTTTAATTTCAATTTGACTCAGGCCACCACCATACGGGCCACAATAAAATTGCTCCAGTTTTTCCAACTCCACTTCAGAAGGTGCACGACTTTGGAAACGTACCACATCTGAATGAGACACCACGCCAACCAGTTCGCCGTCCGCAGCGATAACTGGTGCGCCGGAAATTCCGTGCTTCACAAAAAACTCTGAAAGTTGTTTAACGGACCAACCTTCATAAACCGTTAATACGTCTTTAGACATTAATTCACACAGCGAATAATGACTTAAAAGCTCTTGAACTACTGGCCTCACGAACAGTTCCCCCATGACATTAACTCCTCACACAACAGGAACAGGACAACATTAATTGGCTCGGAAACACTCCGGGCCACTCTCAGTATGGCAACAATACCGATACCCCACTAGGGTAATTTGTGCAATTTCTGACCTAACTCAAAGAGCTTCCCACATTTCGTCATTTTTGATCGTGACCCCGCCCGAAATGTTCCCGACGAGTGCCCATTTGCAGGCGTTAAATAAACCTGTGTCCGGCAGAAACCGAAAAAAACGGACAACAGAATTCACAGTAACTGCATTCATCAAACATGAGGAAAACCATTATGAAAAACGCAAATTACCAAGCTAAGAGTTCTAACTTTTCTTTTTCAAAACTAGCTACAGGTTTAGCGCTCGCCACTGCGCTTATTAGTGGTTCGGTCGCTGCAGATGACCGCTCAAATGTTTCAGGAAAAACCACGGCAAAAAGCGCCGGTATTTTCACGGCTGCCACCATAGTGGGCGGTGTTGTTGCAGGCCCGGTTGGATTTATCGTCGGAGCTCTTTCGGGAGCTTACCTCGGTGAACAAACCGTAAAACTGGAACTGGAGGAAGACAAACTCGCAAGCACCGAAGCAAGCCTGGCAGCAGTACGTCAACAATCACAATCCCAACAGCAGGAGATCGCCACCTTGGTTAATAATGCAGCCCAGCCCATCGAATTTTTAGTGTTCTTTCCAACAGGCGACGACAAACTTTCGCACCGTGATAATCAGCGCATTACGTCTTTGGCAAATTACATGAAAGACAATCCCAAACTCAAAATTCGCCTGGATGGCTATGCTGATCCCCGCGGAACCGACGAATACAACAATGTGTTGTCGGAAGAGCGCGCACGCAGCGTGGTCGCGGCGCTAACCAAACGAGGTATTGCCGAAGAAAGAATTGAATACCATGCCCACGGATCAAATTTATCGAGTGCAGATATAGGGGACCTGGAAGCCTATGCACTTGAACGTAAGGTAAGAATTGAAGTGTTTGCACCGGTCAGCGAACCCGAATTCGCTGTGTACTAAATAGTGCTAAACCAGCTCTTTTGCAAAACACCCTGCGAGTCTTGCCCGGCCTCACGGCCGGGATTTTTTGCGCTTAAATTACACCAGGAATAAAACGGTATTTAACCTGTTCACAGTAATCGAGATAGAGCGGATCACGACGCAGATGGCGCTCTTCAGTGAGTGCACGCATGAAGTATACAAACGTCATCATACAAAGCCCAAGGGTCTGCATCGCAGCCAGCAGCCCACCCGTGTGAGTAGCGTTATATAGGATTGCGGGAAACATTACACACCACCAAGCGAAATTCTTGGAGGCATATGCGGGATGACGAATTATGGCAAACGGCCCCTTACGAATAATGCCACGATTGGTGAGATTGGAAAATCGTACCCCAAACCAAAGAGTCGCTGACATATAAACAATGTAACTGCACACCATGGCACCTGTAAACATGCTGATCAGCCATTGGTTGTCAAACCTCAACACCTCTCGCTCTCCCGGCGCCGAATAATACCAGCCCAAGGCCTGTTGAAATGGCGGATAACAAATAATGCAAACCACCCATCCCAACATAGTTGGCTCTGCAGACGCGGTTTGATTGTCAACCCAGCGGGAAGAAACCACATAACCACACCAAGCCAGTGCAACGTCTATCGAAAAAATAAATGCAATAGAAATGTTAAAGAAATCGTTGTTAAAAACACGGTGGGTGTAACTGCCGTTGGCGATATTATTCGGGAGTGTATCGAGAAGATAGCCGACGTTACTCACCAAGTGAGGAAATTGCCCGATAAAAAATACTGTCATCAAAGGCGTAAAAAACACTTTTACGATCAATGCCCGAGCGATTTTTGCGTCGGCCTCGGTAAACTTGGGGCACAAATCAGCGGAACCTGTAAGTTTGCCAAGAGGGAAGCGTAACAACTTTCCAAAAAACCATGCTAAATCTTTGTTGTCTGCCTCGGGATCATAGCGCAAGGCACGCGTTATAAAGACATAGGGCAAGCCGCCCCACAGCACCGCAGTCCACACTATTTCGATAAAGCGAAACCAGCCGCGATAATAGGCGGCATCTGACCGGAATCCATATTCATTGGCTGTGTGATAAAACTTTAAAACAATGCCCACAACCGCGAGATAAAGCACGTAATTCAACAAGGACTTTGTGACAAACGCACCAATTCGCCGCTGAGTTAAATCAGGATCTAGAGAAATGAAGCCCTTTTTATCCCAAAGCCAAAGTCGCACCATCTCAGCCAACAACATTGCAGCAGAAATAATAAACAGCGCAGCGAGAATGCTGTCAGTGCGGTTGTCGGTAAGCTGATGACCGAAAAGGTACAAGCCATTGTTCAATACGCCAAAGCGATTGTAGAAGTATGCGCTTGCTACCACCGTAATGGCACCGATAACTCCGCACACCCAAGCTTTATCGGTGATCCATGCACCGGATTTTGTTTGCAGAATCCCCACAGTTCTTGTTTCAGTGGTCATGATTATTATTCTCGTTTTAAATACTTTTTTCTTATTTTTTAACACAGGGTGACCGCGTCCCCCGGAACGCGGCAAGGCCGTCGATACTAACAAGTCAGCTCAAATTTGTCTGCCCACCAGCAGTCTCTCATCGCAAAGTTCCTTGATTTTTTGCAAATATAGAGCGAGAAGCACCGCGAACGTGTTCCGATTCCACCAAACATCTAAGAAAAACGACTGATTTTGAATTACTGTCGGGTTCTCATGTGTTTAAAGCTTTGAAAGATGCAGGCTATAATCCCGCCTCCCCAATCTGGTTTGCCGGCCAGGTTTTCAGAAAAACAATAAATAAAAGCAGGGCTCTAAAGTGACGACCAACACAGCTGCAACCCGTTCGATTGACCCGAGATCCATTTTTGTGGGAGTTGTATATACCCTCTTGGTTGTAGGTTATATATTTCGCGCCTTTTATGTAGCGGAATACCCACCCTCAAGACATATTTGGAGTGACCCACAACGCCATTGGGAACAGGGAATCGACGTATTGCGGGATGATCCCATGGCGTTAACCGACCCAGTGTTGTACCAGCTCTACGTGAGTGTGATTGGCAAACTCACCTATGGCGATGGGGTGCTGGTCGCTTTCTATACAATTTTGCTGGCATTCGTCATGCCCTGGCTTTGGTACCGTTTCTTCCGCGAGTTACAGCCTTCAAAAGATATTGCGCTGGTTGGCTGGGTAATGATTACCTGGCTGCCATCCTGGCTCAGTATTTACGGCTACTACATGCAGGAAACACTCATGCTGCCGCTGATGGGAGGCGCTCTCTGGGCCACCTGGCGCTGCCATCGCAAGCAGACCCTAAACGCGTTCATGTTGATGGTTTTTATTTGGGTTCTGGCAGGGCTTACGCGAGGGGTTTGTATCCCGATGGCTGCAGTCGCAGCGAGCTGGATGTGGTTTACGCAAGATAAAAAAATTCAAAAAGCTTTATTGTCAGTCGCGATATTGGCAGTCACTCTCGGGCCCTTGACCTATCGAAGTTACCAAAAAATGAAGTTGATCTCGCCTCACGGTATCGGCCTCATGAACATGATCTACGCGAAATCGGGCAAAAAAGAGATACAAATCAAGTATTCCCGATCAGGAGCCGTTTGGTATTACGGCTATGGCTCACCGTCTACAGGAACCCGCCCTTTTGAGCCCTTCAGTGACTGGCATACGGCACGCGCGGGCAAAGTCTACGTCGATATCGATATCGACAAAGGCTCCAAAGATTGGGACAGACAATTCGACAGTATGGATCTGAGTTTCAAGGGCTACCTGTGGCTCACGAGCGAGAGCTTGGCCTTTTTACTCTTTGATCCCTCCTGGCCAGACTCCAACTTAGAGTACCCCTTGGGATTCGTGAATTACCACCTGCGGTGGATTTGGGCACCCCTGGGCTTGATTACCATCGCGCTGACCCTCTACACGTGGCGGAAATACCCTAAGAAATTCAGGAGCCATCAATGGCTGCTGGCCTCTATTTTCACAGCCTGGTTTATTGTTCAAGCCTTTGCCCTGGTTGCAGTCAACGAAGGTCGTTACCGCAAGCCTTACGAAGGACTGGTTATCGCGCAATTGGTGTTATTGGCCTCTTTTAGTCGACGCCTGGGGCAATATACGAACACCGTTACTGGCCCGGATTCAGAGCAAAACCCAGATGAAACACCGCTTAGCGGTGACGAAACCTGTTAAAAGGCGCTTGAAGGAGCGCTATACTTGCTGGGAATCCAATTCCGTCAAGTGTGAGTGCCATGGTTGAATTTCGAAAAGCTTTTCTAGCCCCGATTCTTTTTTTGCTACTCAGCCCTGTTGCACTAAGCGATGCCGTCAAATGGGTCGATGAGAAGGGACACGTACATTTTGGTGATCGCCCACCAGATAATCAGAAAGTTGAAACGGAAGCAGTCGAACTGAAAGAGGCTCCAAAAACGGGAATGACGGAAGCGGAACTTGCGGAACAACGCAAACGCGTTAACAGTTACAAAGCTGAGGTACAACGCCAGGAATATTTGGAGCGACAGCCACAAACCAATAGCGATAAAAACACCTCTCCTGCCCCCAACTCCACCAAACACGTTCCCAATCGCGAAGAATGTCGTAATATGCACCCCTCCAAAACAGCAGATCGAGTGCGCTGCTTCCAGGAAGCTGAGCGCTCAAGCGGTGAATCCTAGCCCGTTCGCGCTAGGACGCTTCGAGAAATTTTTGCATGCTCTATAAAAAAACCCAGTACTCTCACCGGGTTTTTTGCGGAAGGAAAACAAACTCGCTCATTTAAAGAAGGAATCTGCGCAAATCCCCGAGCAGCGAAGTGAGACAAGTCATAAAACGGCCTGCATCAGCACCATTGATCGCGCGGTGGTCGTAGGAGAGGCAAAGTGGCAATAACTGCCGTGGAACAAACTCTTTACCATTCCAAACCGGTTTTATAGATGCTTTAGACACACCTAAAATCGCAACTTCAGGCGCATTCACGATGGGCGTGAAACCTGTGCCGCCAATTGGCCCAAGGCTGGAGATCGTAAAGCAGCCGCCCTGCATATCGCGCGGTAACAGCTTGCCATCGCGAGCTTTGCCGGCCAACTCGACAGATTCCTGAGCCAATTCATAAAGGCCTTTTTTATCTACATCACGGATCACAGGCACCATAAGCCCGTTCGGAGTATCAACAGCAACTCCAATATGAATATATTTTTTCTGAACCAAGTGCTCGCCATCGGAGTGCAAAGATACATTGAAACACGGTTCAGCTTTTAAAGCGGCGGCGCACGCTTTAAGCAAAAAAGGCAGCGGTGTGAGTTTTACACCTGCTTTTTCCGCTTCCGCTTTTACACTTTTACGAAAATCTTCGAGGTCAGTAATATCAGCGTCGTCAAACTGCGTTACATGCGGCACGTTAAGCCAATTTCGCGACATATTCGCAGCAGTAACCTTCTTAATTTTGCTCATTTTGAGCAGTTCGACTTCACCGAACTGCGCGAAATCAACGGAGGGCACTGCGGGAATACCAGCTCCGCCGGTAACCGCAGCCGGGCTGGATTTCTGCTGTTGCAGAGCTTTCTTCACATAATTGCGTACGTCATCTTTGACGATTCGGGAGCGCGGCCCGGATGCTTTCACCCTGTTAAGATCGACACCTAATTGTCGCGCTAATTGGCGCACCGCAGGGCCCGCATAAACGTCTTTACCGCTTTCGGGCACGTCTATTTCAGCAACTGACGCCACAGCGGGAGCTGGCGCGGTTTTAGGTGAGGGTACAGTGGCGGTCTCCTTTGGAGCTGATGGTGCAGCTGCAGGCGCGCTACCGGCCACCTCGATTTTCAGCATAGGCGTACCTTCAGAAGCTTTGTCGCCTTCGCTAATCAGCAGTTCAATGACCTTGCCACTGGCAGGCGACGGAACTTCCATGGACGCTTTGTCACTTTCCAATACGATCACCGAATCGCCTTCTGAGATCTCATCACCGGCTGCCACGCACACTTCAATGACGTCGACGTTCACGGAGCCCCCGATATCCGGTACCGGAAATTCCTGTACACCGCCCGAAACAGCGGGCTGTGGGGTAGCTTGTGGAGCTGGTGCCGCAACCGACTCAGTCTTTAAAGCGGGGGAATCGTTTGGAGCAGTTGCTGGCGCAGAGGCACCGCTCTGAAGCACCAGAATGGCATCGCCCTGGGAAACCTTATCACCTTCACTGATTGCAATATTGATGACTTTGCCACTTGCGGGGGAAGGCACTTCCATGGAGGATTTATCGCTTTCGAGTACGATAAGCGAATCGCCTTCATTTACCTCATCACCGACCTCAACGCACACTTCAATAACATCAACACCCTCAGCGCCACCGATATCGGGCACCGACACTGGCAATTCGGAAGATTTTTCCACAGCTGGAGCAACCGCTTCTGCAACAGGTTCGGGAGCAGCAGGTGCTTCACCGACTGCCTGCTGAGGCGCAGCCTCAGCCGCATCTGAGGCCCCTTCGACTTCGATCTCGAGAATGTTATCGCCTTCAGAGACGGTATCACCCTCATTCACAAGCAACTGGACAACCTTACCCGCTACCGGGCTGGGGATATCCATAGATGCTTTATCCGATTCCAACACTATGAGAGAGTCTTCGGCGGACACCACGTCGCCTACCGCAACGCAGACTTCAATCACATCAACGTTCTCAGCTCCACCAATATCGGGCACTGGGATAGTTTGCTTAGCCACTAAGTCACTCTCCTCTAGCAAGTGGTTGGATCAGTTTTTTCTGAATCGATGCCATATTTCTGCATTGCATCAATCACCACAGACATTTCCAATTTGTTGTCGTCAGCTAACGCCTTAAGTGCGGCACAGGTAACGAAATAGCGATCAACTTCGAAGAAATTACGCAATTTACTGCGGGTATCGGAACGCCCAAAGCCGTCGGTACCCAGCACCACATACTGTCCTGGAACATAGGCCCGCAGCTGATCGGAATAGCTCCTCATGTAATCTGTGGAAATCACAAAGGGCCCGTCACTGGATTCGAGTTGTTCCGTGAGATACGCCTTCTTAGGCGATTCCGCTGGATGCATACGATTCCAACGATCACAACGCTGCCCGTCACGCGCAAGCTCGTTAACGCTGGTAACGCTCCATATATCAGCTTCGACACCCCAATCTTCGCGAAGCAAATCAGCGGCGGCTTCAACCTCGCGTAGAATCGTGCCTGCACCCATTAATTGCACGCGCTTTTTCTTAACGTTCTTCTTGCCGTCGCGCAACTTATAAATGCCTTTGATAATGCCCTCTTCGGCACCGAGTGGCATATCCGGGTGTTGGTAGTTCTCATTCATTGTGGTGAGGTAGTAGAAAACATTTTCTTTGTCTTCGTACATACGCTTCAGGCCATCAGTAACGATGACTGCCAATTCATAGGCATAGGTTGGATCATAGCTGCGACAATTAGGGATGGTGTTCGCCATCAAATGACTGTGGCCGTCCTGGTGCTGTAAACCTTCACCGTTAAGTGTGGTTCGACCCGAGGTAGCGCCAACCAGAAAGCCGCGCGCTTGAATATCGCCGGCCAACCACGCCAAATCGCCTATACGCTGGAAACCGAACATCGAGTAGTAGACGTAGAAGGGAATCATCGGTACCCGGTAGGTACTATAAGCGGTCGCTGCGGTTATCCATGCCGACATGGCACCCGCTTCGTTAATGCCTTCCTCGAGAATCTGACCTTTTTTGTCTTCTTTGTAATACATGATCTGATCGTGATCATGTGGCGTGTAGCGTTGCCCCTGAGAGGAATAAATGCCCAATTGGCGGAACATGCCTTCCATTCCGAAAGTACGCGCCTCATCGGGAACAATGGGTACAACGTTTTTACCCATGCCCTTATCTTTAACCAGGGTGGAGATATAACGCACAAATGCCATTGTGGTGGAAATCTCACGCTCGCCGGTGCTCTTCAACAGGCCTTTAAAGGTATCCAGTTTGGGGATTTGTAAGGCTTCAAAATCTTTAACACGGGCGGGCAAATATCCACGAAGCTCTTCGCGACGCTTGCGCATATACACCATTTCAGGGGAGTCGGGTGCAGGACGATAGTAAGGCACCGACTTCAGGTCTTCATCCGCTACGGGAATACCGAAACGATCGCGGAATTTCTTAAGACTGTCGACATCCAGTTTCTTAACGGAGTGCGCTACGTTCGCAGACTCACCTGCGGCTCCCATGCCGTAACCTTTGACGGTTTGAGCGAGAATAACCGTTGGTTGGCCTTTGTGAGCAACCGCCTCGGCATAAGCTGCATACACTTTTTGAGTGTCATGGCCACCGCGATTCAACTGATAGATTTCCTGGTCAGACATGTCTGAAACCAATTCCAACAGCTCGGGGTATTTGCCAAAAAAGTGCTCACGGGTATAAGCTCCGCCGTTCGCTTTATAGTTCTGCAATTCGCCATCGAGCACTTCATTCATGCGCTTTTGCAACAGACCGGTTTTATCTTTTTCGAGCAGGCGATCCCATCCGCCACCCCAAACGACCTTGATAACATTCCAGCCGGCACCACGGAACACACCTTCAAGCTCCTGAATGATTTTGCCGTTACCGCGCACTGGCCCATCGAGGCGTTGCAGATTACAGTTAATCACAAAAATGAGGTTCTCAAGCTGCTCACGGCCCGCCATGGAAATGGCGCCAAGAGATTCTGGCTCATCACACTCACCATCGCCGAGAAACGCCCAAACTTTGCGATCACCGCGTGGGGAGATACCGCGCGCAGACATATAGCGCATCACGTGCGCCTGATAGATGGCTTGAATCGGTCCCAAGCCCATAGAAACCGTTGGAAACTGCCAGTAATCCGGCATCAACCAGGGGTGGGGATATGATGACAAACCGTTACCGTCTACTTCACGGCGGAAATTGTCTAACTGCTCTTCAGAAAGCCGCCCCTCAAGGTAAGAGCGAGCGTAAATTCCCGGTGAAATGTGGCCCTGAAAATAAATCAGGTCACCGCGTTCTTCGCCGTCGTCACCACGAAAGAAATGGTTAAAACCCACTTCATATAGCGTCGCTGATGAAGAAAATGAGGATATATGACCACCTAACCCCTCATCGTTGTCGTTAGCGCGCATCACCATTGCCATGGCGTTCCAGCGCACCAAAGATCGAATTTTGCGTTCCATGTGCATATCACCCGGAGAACGTTTTTCATCCTTCACGGGAATAGTATTCACATAAGGCGTAGTGATCGCCGACGGCAACCGAACACCCGCCTGAGTGGCACTGTTAGCAAGCTGAGCTAACAGGTATGAAGCGCGCTCACCACCGCTGTGGCGAATAACCGATTCCAGCGCTTCCAACCACTCCTGGGTTTCGAGAGCATCAGTTTCCTCAAGCATTAAAGCCTCCTGAATTCTGACCGGGCCTAAGCACGGTTTTTTGAAAATAGCGTGTCATTACGCGTGATTGCAGTTGGCTATTGGGCAATCACCCGTAAGTAAATTCATCGCAGTGGAAAAGTGGTTTGAATGTTGTGTTGTTTGCCTGTGTGGGCCTGATTGGAATCTGGCATGACTCATCCTGATATGGCGAATTCAACGCCGACTGCCGCGTAGCTAGCATCTTTCCAAATGCAGTTACTTAATTTGTTGATTCCTTCCCAAAGCACAGAAACTGTACAGCAGAAAAAATAACCAAGATCAGCAAGACAACCGGCTTTGTATCTCACCTGATACCGGATACTGATTTATGGTGAACATTAAGTTAAGCAAACAACAACACACAATAAACCCGAGACTAGCGAAATTTCAGGTGTCACGATTCTACACACATCGAATTCAATTAGCCAGCCTAAAGATTAGCTGCACCGCAGCATAAATAACTGATTATAAAACGTATTTTTTGAAATCATTGGATACCACCTATCACGGATAGTTATAGGTTGGCGCCGCACTTTTAAACGTTTGTGTGTTCTCGATTTTTTTGTAAGATTCGTTTAAGAATTTGGGTTCCTGATCCGGTGGCGTTGCCACAATTAATCGCATTTTGGGATTTAACAACTGTTTTTTATAATAATCACCAAGCTCTTTACCAGTGAGTAACTCCACTGCTGCAATCAGCCTCTGCTTTCTATCGAATTTAAAATCGTCACTGATAATTGACTGCCAAAAATCGGAGGCCAGCTCGTTTTGACTCTTGGCGTCTTCTCGCAACAGTGCAAGTACGGCAGCTTTGTCGCGATCAAAATTTTCTAACACCCGCTCGCTCTGAGTTTCGAAAAATTTATCGATTTCCTTTACGATAACTTCTGTCGAAGCCGCAGGAGATTGCACCACAGCAATGATAGCCGGCACCTCTCTTATGGGGTATCCAGATGTAAACACCACATAACCCAATTGTTTTTCTGTTCGCAATGTTGTGTAAAATGGCGTTGCCAACATTTGCTGTAACACCAGCATACGGGCATTCTCGGCAATACTGTCGTCGCTGCCTTGAATATAGTAAGCCACGCCAGCGTCTGAATGTTCCACGGGCAACAATTTCCAAAGCCCGTTTTTATTCTTAGAAAAATTAACAACGCGATTATCTACCATTGCACGACCGGTTTTTTTGCGGCTCACTAATTTAGACAGTTGCTTGCCCATACGAAGTGCCGATTTTCTTTCGTAGTTTCCGAATACCAAAACTTCCATTTGCGCGCTATCGAACATGCTCACTGCAATACGTTGATATTCGTCCCGACCCATGTTTTCAAGCGTTGAAGCCAGGGTTTGTGGCGCCCAGTAAGGGCTAAAAATTTGTGCGGGTAAATTTTTAAGCAATTTTCGGTACGGCGTGTCCAAACTCATATTTTTATAGCGACGCAGTAGTTCATTACTGGCATCGTCAAAAAACCGATCGTGCACGCCATTGCGAAATTTTTCATTGGAATTGTATTTTCCGAGGTCATTCACCACAGCCTTAACCAACTGACCGAGCGAATCGCTATAACCAGTGAAGGACAAATCTATTCCACGCGAACTGGCATTAATATCAAAGCCCAACCCTGCCATCGCAGCACTATAAGACGTCTCATTTAACAACTCTTTGGTCACCGAAGCATATAAACGCGCCGCAGCAGCGCCTTCCACACTTTCCGCCACTTCCGGCAAGAATAAACGAACATTAACGTAGCCTTTGGGAACATTGAATTTGTCATCGGTTTTAAACCACAGGCTCACATTGTTTTTGTGCAGGAGCTCCTGCGGTTTTTCGGTTGCTGCAGTTGTGTCTACAATGGCGAAGGTGCCGGGTATAAACCGATTTTTTTCCGGCAGCGCCAGTTTCTGCTCGGCTTCCAACAGCACAGCTTTCTCAACCTTACTTGGGAGTTTCTGGTTACTTATGCCATAAGGCGTTTGGTAGTATTGAGTCTCGGTGGTTATGTTCGCTTTATCGTGTACCAAAACGCGGACGCACTGTTCAGGCGTGAGGTGCCCAAGAAATTGCTGAATAAGCTTTTTATCAAACTTCGCGTAGAGATTCGGCGCTTTGAGCACAAGTTCCGGCGGATAGACATGCAGCCCACTCGAAAGCCCCATAACTTCATTCATGGGGTTTTGTTTGTCGCCATACTCAAAAGCCATCTCTCCCAGCTGATGAATTTCGTCGTAACGCCATTTTTCCAGGCCATGGCTTTTTAATTTATCGATATAGTCAAACAACAACTGCTCGATTGCAGCGGTATTTTGCAACCCTATCTCGGTGAGATTAATGGTTACCGAAAAAGCTTCGCCACCCCGCCAAGCAAGACTGCTACCAGCCGACAAGGCCGTCGCCCAATTAAGAGACTTTAATACCGATAACAAACTGCCTTCACTCTCATGACCAATAAAGAAACCGATGTAGGTTAACGGCTTTTCCTGGTAGTAAGGCTCAGATGAGGGCACCGAAAACACAAAGCTGATTTCACGCATTTCCGTGCGAGGTTTTACTTCTACTGTAAGCGGCAATTTGTCGTTTGCGATAAAGCTTTCGAAATCGGGAAGGCCTTGTAGCTTGCGATTGGGCACGGAAGAAAATTTTTCCATTATCCAATCGTGCAGAACCGCAAGCGGTTGATTACTGATAACAACCAACCCCATGCGGTCTGCACTGTAGTGGGTGTCATAAAAATCGATAAGGTCCTTGCGTAAATCCCTGGGCTTTGTCACCTGTAAAGTGTCTAAATTTCCCACTGAAAACCGATTTACCGGGTGACCAGGCAAAGCTATTTCACGGTACACGTCCCGGATACGGCGGTACTCGTCGGTGTACTTGGCGGTGTATTCGCTGTTTACGGCGTTGCGTTCCCGCTCCACATACTTGGCATTAAAAAGAGGGCTTATAAAAAACTGTGCGAAGCGATCCAGTGCCGATTCAAATTGCTCGTGTTTAATATCAAAAAAATAGTTTGTGTGCGTCGCGCTGGTAAAGGCGTTATGAGTACCACCGTGACCGGCAATGAAATCCTGGTACTCGTCGGCATCCGGGTATTTTTTTGTTCCAAGGAACAACATATGCTCGAGAAAATGCGCGAGCCCCTGGCGATCCATCGGGTCATCACTACTACCTACCCATACATCCATAGAGGCTGCTGATTTTTCGACACTGGGGTCTGAGATCAGCAAAGCCTTCAGACCATTGGGTAGCTCGTAGTATTTAATATCACGGTCGTCTGATTGCGCTTTAATAACATCTACCTGGCGCACTTCTGTCGATGCGGCTTGCGCAATTGTTACTGTTGAAAAACAGATTTGCAGCAGTACCAAAAGAATCAGACGGGGAAATGTTTTCACAAAGTTAGGGGTATTATTAAGTTTCATTATTCGCACTATTCACAGGATGTTTAGCCGCCGCAGGAACCTGCAAACCTGTCGGCCAGGCGTTCATAATGGCTTTGCACAAAGTAGCCAGCGGAATGGCAAAAAAGACGCCCCAAAAACCCCAGAGCCCGCCAAAAACCAATACAGCCAATACAATGGCTACCGGATGCATTTTCACAGCTTCTGAGAAAAGCAAGGGCACAAGCACGTTGCCGTCTAATGCTTGAATAATGGCGTAAGCCAGCATCACGTAAAAAAACTCATTACCCCAACCCCATTGGAAAAAACCGATGAGCGCCACCGGCAAAGTTACCACCGCCGCGCCAATATATGGAATTAACACGGAGAGACCGACGGAAATCCCCAGAAGCAGCGCATAACGTAATCCTAAAAAACTGAAAGTTAAGCTGGAAATTCCACCAACAATCACAATTTCGATAACTTTACCGCGTACGTAATTGGCAATCTGCAGATTCATTTCCTTCCAGATTTTACGCATCACCGGACGATGGTTAGGCAGCAGGCTACCGAGCCAATCCATCATTTGCTCGCTGTCTTTTAAAAAGAAAAACACCAATATGGGCACCAATACCAGATAAATCAATGCGGCGACAATGATTGGTAGCTGGGTGAGCGAAAAGGATAAAACACTCTGCCCCCACTGGGTCATTTCGATACGCAGTGAGCCGATTAGTTCTTTAACCTGAACCTCAGTGACCAGCGCAGGATATTTCTCAGGAAGTAATAACAAGAGGTTTTGACCTTCGACCAACATTTTGGGAGTTTCATTCAACAGGTTGATCAACTGTTTCCAAAGTGCGGGTATCACGAATACCAGGCCAACGAATAAACTGGAAGTAAGTACTAAAAACGTAAGGGTGACAGCAATTTTATGGGGCACCCCCCAACCGTTTAAGCGCTGCACCATTCCCTGCATCAGAAAGGCAATGATAATTGCGGCGATCATGGGAGCGAGTACATGCCCCAGGGTCACCAAAACAATAATGCTGGCAATCAGAAGTACCGCCAGTAACACCGCTTCTTCGTCGGCGAAATAGCGTTCCAGCCAGGTTTTAAAAATGTGAATCATGAATTATTGCGAAGTATATTCGCCCTTTTCGAGCAGGTACTCGAATACATCGTCCTGCTTATTGAATGCGATTAAAGTGTGTTCAGATAGCTTAACAAATGTTTTGAAATCCCGCTCAGAGCCAGGATCGGTAGCCAGTAAGCGCAGGCGCTGCCCTGCATCCAGCCGGCTGAGCCCCTGCTTTGCTTTCAGAAGCGGCATAGGGCACGCAAGGCCACGGGCGTCAATTTCGAGATTGGCAGTCGGGGAGTTCAAGTCGCTCACAGGATTATTCTGAAATGCCTCGCGCTGATCGATACTGGCGCGGATGATATCACGAAGTTTGTGAACTCTCTGCACGTAAACCCGTCAAACACCCAAGACATAGGCTAAACTATCGCAGTTTTAACATCCACAGGCTTACATCCTTGTTTAATCGCTTTAAAAGACAGCTCTTCCGCGTTTGTACTAGCCTGCTTCTGGCAATATTCACCACCCAGCTTGCACTTGGCGGCGACCTCAAGCTTCCTGAACTCGGTGAATCCAGTGCCGGTCTTATCAGCCCGCTGCAGGAATACGAGTTGGGACAAAAATGGCTCCGCCTGTTTCGAGCTCAAGTGCCAACCACATCAGACCCTTTTATTCAGGTATACGTTGAAAATCTGGTACGTAAGCTTGCGACCTACAGCGAATTGAGCGACCACCGTCTCGACATCCTGGTTATTGAAAACCCAACGCTTAATGCCTTTGCGGTGCCTGGCGGTATTATTGGCGTGCACACCGGTTTGCTGCAATACGCCGAAACGGAAGAGCAAATGTCGTCCGTGTTGGCACACGAACTTGCTCACTTAAGCCAACGTCATTACGCCCGTCAAGTAGAACAGCAGCAAAATGCCAGCATTCCATTTATGGCCGCTATGTTGGCCAGCATCCTGTTAGGCATGGCTGCAGGTTCCGAAGCGGGTATTGCCGCTGCATCGGCAACCAACGCAGCTGCCCTGGACGCGCAATTGCGCTTCAGTCGGCAAATGGAACAGGAAGCAGACCGTCTCGGAATGGAAACCATGGTACGCAGCGATATGGACCCCTATGCGATGTCGCAAATGTTCGAAAATATGTTGCGCGCCACCCGTTTCCAGCGTCGTCCTCCCGAATTTTTAATGACTCACCCGGTTACCGAATCCCGTGTAACTGACACCCGGTTGCGTGCGCAACAATATCCGCAACGCCAGGTTGCACCGGTATTGGAATACCAATTGGTAAAAGTTCGCGCAATATTACTGCATCAGAAATCCCGCAACGCCGCGGTGCAGCGCTTTGAAGATGAGTTAAAGGGCAATAATCTTACTAAAGAAGCTGCGCGCTACGGCTTGGTGTTAGCGCTTACCCGCGCCGGGCAAACCGATCGCGCCTTTAAAGAATTACAACCACTGCTAGACGAAAGCCCCGAGAACCTTTATTACCAAGTTGCCGATGCCGATATATATACTGAAGCCGGTGAGCTGAAAAAAGCGCAGCAAATACTGAAGAAAAACCTTAAAACCCACCCCAACAGTCATCCACTCAATACCCGCTATGCGGAGTTATTGATGATGTCGAGCAACTATCAGGAGTGTAAAGATATTCTGCGAGAACACGTGAAACGTCGCCCTAAAGATGACTACATTTGGTATCTGCTGGCGGAAGTGGAAGGCCTTGCAGGCAATATCTTCGAGGTGCATGTAGCTCGCGCTGAATATTTCAAACTAAATGGCCTGTTCGACAAAGCTGAAATTCAGCTCACCAACGCCTTGCGACTCACTAGTAGCAAAAATACCCAAACCCGTGCTCGTATTCAGGAAGAGCTCAAAGATGTGCGCAACCTGCGTCGCGAACTAAAAGATATGTAATTTATTCGCTGGCGGCCAACCAGTTAGACTGTTCCAACCAATCGGTGGCATGGGTTGCGGGCATCGGCTTGGCAATGTGGAAACCCTGAGCGCAATCGCATTGATGTGCCTGCAAGCGCTGATACACTTCAGCCGATTCAACCCCCTCAGCCACAACATTCAGGCCGAGGTTATGGGCCAGATTGATGGTCGAATTAACAATTATTTCATCCTGCTCATCAACCAGCATATCCATCACAAAGGACTTATCGATTTTTAAAGTCTTCACTGGCAGTCTTTTTAAGTAAGCCAATGAGGAATACCCGGTACCGAAATCATCAATCGACAAACGGACGCCAAGCGCGCTGATTTTCTGCAACGCCAGCAGGGCTCGCTCCGGATCGTTCATGATGGTCGACTCCGTTAATTCCATCTCCAAATGGCAGCCATCAAGCTCGTTTTCGCTCAATAAACGCCTTAACTCTGCTAAAAGTCGCTCGTCGGTTACGTTACTTGCCGAGAGATTCATCGCCACCTTTATATCGTGCCCCAAACTGCGCCAGCGGGAACACTGTTTAATCGCCTGCTCCATCACCCAGCAGGTTAACGGAAAAATCAAATTAGACTTCTCCACAATAGGGATAAATTCCCCCGGTGGAACCATTCCCATGTCGGGGTGATTCCAACGCAGCAGCGCCTCAAATCCACTGACCTGATGCGTATTGAGATCCACCTTCGGTTGATAATACAGCTCCAACTGATTTTCACGGATGGCGCGCCTTAGCGCTCCCATCATCTCCAGACGGGTCGGCGAATGGGGGTCGAATTGGGGGTCGTAAACAGAAACGCCTTTCAAGGAAGTTTTGGCGTGATACATTGCAACATCGGCGTAGCGCATGAGTGTACTTACATCACGCCCCTGATTGGGGAAAATGGAGATTCCAATACTGGCGGATATTTCTGTACGGAAACTTTCAATTTCAAACGGCTCACCCAGGCAATCGATAAAGCGATGCGCCATCACCACCGCCTGGTGCGCGTTACGAACCCTCGGCAAAAACACGGCGAACTCGTCGCCACCCAGCCGTGCCACCAAGCCATCTAACTCGCCCAGCTCAGCCTCTAGTCGCGGCCCTAATTGCTGCAACACGTTATCCCCGGCTCGATGCCCGAGAGTATCGTTAATTTCTTTAAAACGGTCGAGGTCTATCAACATCAACGCCATAAGTTGAGACGTTGATGCGTGTGTAATGGCATTTTCAATGGTCGAATAGAGCAGCGAACGATTGGGTAACAAGGTAAGTGAATCGTGATTGGCGAGATACTCCATCCGATCGGTGTAGCTCTTCTGATCAGTTATATCCCGCGTAATTCCCCAGGCACGCACCAGATAGCCGTTCTCCACTACGCCAATCGCAGAACTCTGCATGTAGCCTTTCTGGCCGTATCGATCGGCCCGCGAAAACTCCTGCCCCACTAGGCGATAGCCGTTATCGACAAAGGTTCTCACGTCCTCGCGTGTCGACAGCGAACCGCTGCGATGTAGGGGCAAGCCCAAAACATCCTTTGCGCGCTCAGCACCAAATAGGCGCGCCAGCATTTCATTACATTCAACCAAGACCGCACGTTTTAATATTTGATCGGCTTGGAGATGGTTCGGTAAACTGGTTTCAATGGGCGGGCAAATATCGAAGCACCAGATAGCATCAGCGCTGTTTTCAATAAATGCTTTATAGCGAGCATCGCTCTCGATAAGGGCCCGCTCTTTTAATACGGACTCGGTGATTTCGGTAACAACCAACATCACCCCGGTGACTTCTTTACTCGCATTGAGGGTGGGAATTTTGTCAACGCTAAACCACTGACAATCGAGCCCATCGCCTGCGCTTTCACGAACGCCCCAACTCGGTAATCCAGTACGGATAACTTGCATGATTTCGCGTTGTGTTTCTTGCGCATTGTGCCAGTCTTCGGCCAGCTCCGAAAAACTGCGGCCAAGGAGCTGGTCGATAGGCCTCCAAACCCGTGCGCGTAGATTGCCGTGAATCACGTTGCCCCAGCGATCAAAATACAAAATGAGTGAGCGCATTGCATCCAGCAATCCGAGAAGTTCGGCGTTTTCTGTGAGTGACGACTCACTGATATGAGCCACTTCGCCGCGCTTACTCGTAATCGTTTTCGTCAAAACACTACCTATGGGCTACACCAGAACCGACGTTAGGTCGGGAAGAAAATTCCTCTGAGTATAGTCAAGAGATTCCAGCCATCACTGAAGTTGGCACGAGATTCTTGATTTTAACCAAATATATGCGCCAATTGGCGATAATGGGTTCATAACTCAGGATCATACGATTGCGACTGAACCTTGCAACCTGTCGTAGCGTTTAATTTTTATCCGTAGCGGGTGCGATGTGTTCCGGTAGCAAAGTGCCACAGTGACGACAATAGCGGGCATCATCATCATGTCCGCTGCGCTCGCACTGGGAACAGGAGACGATTGTTCTCGCCTTTTGCATTTCCCGTGAAAGCTCGGCAGTAAATATCCCCGTCGGCACAGCGAGAATTGAATAACCCGTTAACATAGCAGCGGCGGCGATCACCTGTCCTAACGCTGTATGCGGGGTAATATCACCGTAACCTACAGTGGTGATGGTGACGATGGTCCAGTAGATGCTCTTTGGTATGCTACTAAAGCCATTTTGCGGGCCCTCAACAAGGTACATCAATGACCCAAAAATGGTTGAAAGTACCAATACCGATATAAAAAACACCAAAATCTTGCGCCGTGAAAATACCACCGCACGCACCAATATATTGGCGTCTGTTAAATAGCGTACCAGCTTTAAAATTCGAAATATTCGCAACACACGCAACAGTCGCACAACCAACAAATAATTGGCCCCCGGGAAAATCAACGCGAGATAGCTCGGCAATATCGAAAAGAAATCAACCACGCCGTAAAAGCTAAATACGTAATGTTTAGGTCGTGGGGAACAATAAATTCTGGCGATAAATTCAAGTGTGAACAACAGCGTAAAGACCCATTCGGCAGCTACTAAGAGTGCTTCCCAACGATGCTCCAACCAATCGACAGAATCGATCATTAAAGTCAGAACGCTCAGCAGAATCAACCAAATTAACCAGAGATCGAACAAACGGCCGGCCGGTGTTTCCGTGCCGAAAATAATGTCGTATATTTTTTTCTGCAACGCACTCTGAGGTTTGTCGCTGTTTGTTTCCGTGTCGCTCATGCATTCCTCAAATCTGCTGTTTCGCTTGAGCAAACGCCTCAAACGTCTGCCCTACCCCGCCTGAGAGTATACGGTATAATTGGCACCGCAGCCGTTCTGAAGAGTCACTCATGAAAAACAGTAAGCTAGTCTATTCCACCGACAAAGGTCGTATCAAAACCAGCGAACCTAGCGCACCGCAAGAACCTTCCGGCGATGGCATTGTACGATTACACCGCGAAAGTAAGGGCAGGGGCGGTAAAGGAGTCACTCTGGTGAAAGGCATATCGCTGAACGACTCCGATCTCAAAAGCCTCGCTAAAAATCTCAAACAACTTTGCGGTACCGGTGGCACCGTCAAAAACGGCATCATCGAAATTCAAGGTGAACAGCGTGAAAAAATCCGTGACTGGTTACAACAACAGGGCTTTCAGGTAAAAATCGCTGGCGGGTAATTTCAAGCTGGATCATATTTTGCTCTTACTCTACTGTTAGAGCCTCAAATCGTCTTGGTGCAACGCAATTCTGAGTGCTTATTTCTGGCTCAAACACGCTAATTCTCTGGGCTGCGGCGTCATTCTCCAACAACAGATGTCTCAGAGGTATTTGCGGAATATCGTCAAAAGTTTGACCGTAAGGGTATTACACATGAATGCGACAGAATTTTGGCCGCTGATTGATTCGGGCGTGAAAATCGCGTTTGGCGCCGGCATGGCATTGGCTTTTTTTTGGGCTGGGCGCAAATGGCGCGAACAGCACGAGCCGCAAAGCTCTCCCCATCACAAACGCATCAATCTGCTTGAACAGGTTTCTGCTGATGTCGGGCATGTTAACCACAGTTTCGCCAAATACTCAGCCCTAGTTATTGAATCGACCCGCTTTGGAAAGCGCTGGCCGCCAGCCCGGAAACAGGAGTTGGACAGGGTTAATGCCGAGCTGGTACGCGAATTTGAAAGACTCTCTGCAGCCGAAGCCAAACTGCTGATGCTCGGTGAAAAAACCATGGAAAAAACCCTACGGCTTTACGCTGCGCGTATTGCGCTGTTCCGCAAGCAGGTTTATGTCGGTAGACAGGATATAAGCGAACAGGAAATCGCAGACTTGAAGCAAAGCATCATGCAGCTTAGAGAACAGTTTTACGATATTCTCAGCCGTCGTTACGACAAACTTTTGGCAGCCTAGGAAGGCCAAAGTCCTAAGTAACAGCATCCAATACGACGGAGCCGCCCTAAAGGCGGCTCCGACAACAATATTTATACCTAGCTTTGAAACTTTTTACACTGGTTTTTTTACACCGGACTTTTTTTTACACCGGAAACTCAGCCGCGTACTTTTCCACCCACTCCGCAGCCGCCTCCTGACTTGTAAGTTCTCTGCCCTCATTCTCGAGAACTTTAGCGCGGTAGTGTTCGATATGGCAAACTTGCTCAACCATTCGCAAACTGTAACGCGTTGATGGTTCGTTAAACTGAACACCAACAGCAAAGTGGTCGCCTTCCGGTCGACACCAGGCAACCAAGCCATCTGCTTCATAGGGCGGGTTTTCAATGGGAATTTCGATGTGTATTGGAGTCCCTTTCCGTACAGGGTTATCCGCCGAAAAACACAGGCCACCCCGACTCACATCCTTCAACCGCTCGGAGGCAAGTGGATCACGAATTACTGGCTCAACCATCGTTTCGCCCAAGCAATAAACGATGGGAATGTCAGATGGATGTCGAATAAACTGACGCATTGCTGAATCACTTTCAATGAACCATTTGGCCCAATAGCTGTACCAATGCAACCATGGTTCGATTAGCACATTTAAGTCCGGTAAATATCCGCTTGTCTGCTTGTTGAGTAATTTAGCTGTCATGTCTACCTCGCAGACCACCCATTACTTTAAGTCCAGTGCTGGTTATGAGTGCATCTTCTGTTCCAAACAAACCAGCTTCTTTAAAGTATCTTGTATCTATCTACTCGCTATATACAAACTCAGGTAATAACTACGCTTTAGTAACAAGCAGCTTTTTTCACACCATTTACACCTTACATGCCCGCTTTGACAGCACGACAACGCAAAAATGCAATTAAATTAGGTATAGCTGATTGAGAGGTAGTATCCAGAAGCAAAAGAATTAATCAGACGAACGCATCTGATTTAAGACGCAATTGGCGCATGATTACTCAAAACGACGTATTTTTAGCAGGTTAACCACTTACAAGCGTTTAATTTATGAAAAAATAATATTTAGTGAGCCGTAATATTTTTTAAAAAAGTTCTTTTTGCGACAACAATTCGCGTACAGGCCCAAAGCTGCGACGGTGAATCTCGCAGGGTCCGAGGCGATTTAAAGCATCGAGGTGAAGTTTTGTAGGGTAGCCTTTGTGGCCCGAAAAGCCATAGCCGGGATATTTTGCATCAAGCATAACCATTTCACGATCACGAGTTACCTTAGCCAGTATTGAAGCAGCACTGATCGATTCAACTTTGCTATCGCCTTTAACAACAGCTTCCGATTCGTAATTCCATTGCGGCAAGCGGTTACCGTCAACTAACACATACTCTGGTTGCACACTTAAATTTTCTACGGCGCGCTTCATCGCCAGTAAGCTCGCGTGCAATATATTTATTTCGTCAATTTCTTCGACAGTCGCAGAAGCAATATTCCAACTTATCGCATGCATTTTTATTTCATCGAACAGCTTATCTCTTTTTTTTTCTGATAATTTTTTTGAATCAGCCAGTCCGACTATGTTGTGGTTCTCCGGCAAAATAACAGCAGCGGCAACCACCTTGCCCGCCAGAGGCCCCCGTCCCACTTCATCGACGCCCGCGCTAAGCTTAATCACCGACAGGTTCCTCGTAAAAAAAAACGCCTTTTTTACGAGCGACCAATTCGCAAATTGCCATCGCCGCAGCGTGATCAGCATTTTTACGTAATGACTCGTGCATTGCGTCAAATTCTGAAATGAGCGCAGCGGCTGCGCTGCGATCGCTTAGATACTTCATAAGTTCTTGGCTAATTGATTCCGGATTGGCGCCTTCCTGGAGTAGTTCTGGAACGAGTTGCCGACCCGCTAGTAAATTGGGGAGCCCAAAAAAACGTACTTTAACCATCCGCGACACTATCATGTAAGTCAGTTTTGCCAAACGGTAAGCAATCACCATCGGTCGTTTTAACAACATGGCTTCCAGGGCCGTAGTGCCCGATGCAATAATCAGCGCATCAGATGCTGCCATCACCTGATGCGAGTGCTGCTGAAAAAGCGTGACAGGAAGTTCAGGAAACTCGCGTAGAAGTTGTTGCAGTTGCGCGTAGCGCTTAGCGTTAGCGGCAGGAATTAGAAAATGCAGATCGCCGCGCTGTTGCAAACACAACTGTGCGGCTTCACAAAATGTGCGCCCCAACATTCTTACCTCTGCCGCGCGGCTGCCTGGCAACAAAGCCACAAATGTTTTATGGGTTTGAGTTAAGCCTAATTCTGAGCGCGCCTGCTCAGCGTCAACGCGCATCTCAATTTGATCCGCAAGGGTATGCCCGACGAACCTCACTGGAATATTGTGCTCCTCGTAAAATCGCGCCTCGAACGGAAACAGCGTGAGCATTAAATCGACCGCTTTCGCAACTTTGAACACCCGCTTTTGACGCCATGCCCAAACCGATGGGCTCACGTAGTGCGCTGTTGTTACTCCTGCTTCGCGAATACGTTGTTCCAGAGTGAGATTAAAATCCGGGGCATCAATGCCGATAAAAACATCCGGCGGGTTTGCGATGAAGTGCTCGCGCAAATCTCTGCGCATGCGCAGTAATTCAGGCAACCGTTTTAACGGCTCGAACAAGCCCATTACAGCGAGTCGGTCCATTTTAAACAGCGAATCAAATCCTTCGGCGAGCATCTTTGGGCCGCCAACACCTTCAAACTTACAATCGGGAAATTGTGCTTTCAATTCGCGCATCAAACCAGCGCCCAGGGTATCACCGGAGGACTCTCCAACCACAATCCCGACGCGCTGTATATTCAGAGAATCTTGAATAGCTGTCGCTGCCATCAGCGCACGATGCCCCGTGTGGAGCTTTTTAGCGACTCAATCAGAGGTGTCAAGCAGGGTGCGTCAGGAGCTTGCGATTCCAGCTCAGCAAGTGCTTCTTCGAGTGTCAGACCGCGGCGATATATTGTTTTAAACGCACGTGTAAGCGTGGCCATATCTTCTTTACTAAAACCGCGACGCTTTAAGCCCTCTAGGTTGATACTGCGCGCTGAAGCGGGCGCACCAGTTACCATGACATACGCGGGAATATCTTTGGCAACGCCTGCCGCCATCCCGGCAAAACTGTGCTCGCCAATATGGCAAAACTGATGAACCAACACGTAACCGCTTAAAATTGCCCAGTCGCCCACCCAAACGTGCCCGGCAAGGCTGGCATTGTTCACGAAAATGCAGTTGTTACCGACTACGCTGTCGTGACCAATATGCACATAAGCCATAATCAGGTTGTTGTCACCGATGGTCGTTTCGTTGCGGTCCTGAATCGTGCCACGATGGATGGTGACGCCTTCTCGAATGGTATTGTTGTCACCAATCACCAGGCGAGTCGGTTCACCTTTGTATTTCAGGTCTGGGGTATCTTCGCCGATGGTAGAGTACTGAAATATTTTATTATTTTTACCAATCCATGTAGGCCCTTTGACAACAACGTGGGAATTAATTTCTGTTCCGTCGGCAATAACAACATCAGGCCCGATCGTCGTAAATGGCCCAACTTTAACCCCCTCCCCTAACTTCGCGGTGGGATGTATGAGAGCATGCTCGGATATTAAGGGTTCACTCATGGCAACCGCCTTTTTCTGCTGGAGGTTTTAACCAACTGGCCGATCAGCGCACATGATGGTAGCACTGGTCACCAACTGGTCATCAACTTTGGCCACACAATCGAATTTCCAGATGCCGCGTTTCGCGGAAACAACCTTACATTCAAAATAAACGCGATCACCCGGCACAACCTGACGCTTAAAGCGCACATTATCGATTCCCGCAAACAGGTAAATAGAACCCTCCGCCGGAGTTTTGTTTAAGCTTTTAAAGCCTAAAATTCCACAGGCTTGTGCCATCGCCTCAACAAGCAGCACTCCAGGAAATACTGGAAAATCCGGGAAATGCCCCTGAAAAACTTCTTCATTGATCGAAACATTCTTATAGGCGACGATTGATTCATGAGGCACAAAATCCACCACACGATCGATCAACAAAAACGGATAGCGATGTGGCAGGTATTTACGGATTTCAAGAATGTCGCTCATAAGAATATTCCCCAATCACCAAATTTTTGGTGACTTTGCTTTTATTACTAAATGTTAATTTGAATTATTTGGTGGACTTTTCGAGTTTTTTTATGCGTTCTGCAAGGTCGTCAAGCTGAGTATAGCGCACTGCGTTTCGGCGCCACTCGCGCGCACTCTGCAATCGCGGTGCCGACCCAAAAACGCCGGGCTCAGTGTTGCCCTTGGAAACGATGGTTCCACCGAGAAAGTGAGTGTTGTCGGCAATGTTTATGTGACCAGTGATGCCGACTGCGCCGGCGATTGTGCAATTTTTACCAACCGTTGTACTACCTGCTATACCAACACAGGCTGCGATTGCCGTGTTTTCCCCGATGCATACGCCATGGGCAATATGCACCAAATTATCGATAATGACACCGTTCTCGATTACTGTGTCGTGTAACGCGCCACGATCAATACTGCTATTGGAACCAATCTCAACATCGTTGCCAATAATAACGCGAGCCAACTGATGAATTTTTACCCAGCCGTGTTCTTTACTCGGCGCAAATCCAAAACCATCAGAGCCGATAACCGCGCCACTGTGTATGATCACCCGATCTCCCGCCATCACGTGTTCATAGAGAGTAACGTTGGCGTGTAACAGGCAATCAGCACCAATTCGGGTGTTGGCGGCGACCACGCAGCCTATCCCGAGCTCAGTTCCGGCGCCAATGTTGGCATTTGCGCCAATAACGCAATTTGCAGCAACAGCAACCCCTTCTCCCAGAGTCGCGGATGAATCGACAATTGCGCTGGGATGAATGCCGGGCGAAGTTTTAGTTCTCGGGTCAAACAGGCTACTGAGCCTTGCATAAGCCGAATACGGATCGCTCACCAGGAGTTTGTTACCACTAAACTCATTGTTATGTTCAGGCTTGAGAACAACGATACCAGCACGGCAATCGGCCAATTGCTTCAGGTATTTTTCCTGCGCAACAAACGTCACATCAGTAGAGCATGCACTCTCCAGGGAGGCGATATTATCCACGTGATATGCGCCATCCCCTTCATAGTTACAACCGAGGAAGTTTGCCAAAGCCTCTAGGGTCTGATTGGAATCACTTGACACGACTCTGGCCTCTCAGTGCTTGCACATAACCCAACTACAATGCCGCTGCGATTACTTGTCGAGCTTATCTAATTCAGCGGCTACTTTAGCGGTTATATCAGATTTCGGGTTCGCATAAATAACCCCTTGCGCCGGAATTACAATATCGATACCGTCTGTTTGTACCAATTTACTAAGAATTTCACGCAAATTTTGTTGAGACTCCTGCATCAAACGGTTCATCACCGCAGAGTTTTCCGCCTGTAGTTTTTTTACAGCCAATTGCAGATCCGCCTGAACATATTCCATTTTCTTGCGATGTTCCATTGACTGTTCCTGACTCCAGGTCATCCCTTTGGTTTCCTGTTCTTTCGCCATCGCTTTCAGGTCGGCCTGAAGGCTCTCGACTTGCGTGGTTAGTGCCGTGTACTCCTCGTTCTTCTTGAGTGTGTCCATCACTTTCGCCGCGCGCTTGGTTTGTAACACCGCACCTTGCGGATCAAAGATAGCAACGTGATCTGCACTGGCAGCTGCTGCCATCAAGGTGAATGTAACTCCCGCGAGCAATTGCTTAATAGTCATTCGTTTTCTCTCTTTTTAGTGTATTAAAAGCCTGTACCGAAGGAGAACTGGAAGTACTCAACTTCGTCTCTCTCATTTCTATGCAGCGGTAGCGCATAACTGAAAGTCATTGGCCCAAAACCTGAAATCCACGTAAACCCCAACCCATAAGCAGAACTCAGGCGATTTATATCAGGCTCGTGACAGTTCAAACGATCATAGGGATCATCGCGACAGTAGCCCGAAAATGCGTTACCGGCGTCCACAAATGCTACCAACTGCATTTGACTGGTATCTTCTATAAATGGAATGGGCAAAATTAGCTCTGTGGAAAATTCCGTGAGTATGTTACCCCCAATTGATGTCGGATAACCTGTTTCAACAGCCATAATTTTGCCAGGTTCACAAATTACCCGTGCGCCACCGAAGGCCTGCCGTATAGTTGGTGACGTTGGGTCATCACATCGCACATAAGCGCCGCCACCCAATTCCGGCACCTGCGGGTATATTCCAGAAGAGTAAGGTAAACCATCTCGGTTGAGGTCTTCCCAACCTGTATGTCTGGCGCGTGCGACATCGTAGGAAATTGAGGGTGTTCCCCGCGGACCCAGGGTAGAGCGTTGGAAGCCTCTAACCGACCCAAATCCACCAGCATAGTAGTTTTCGAAGAAGGGCAGTTCATCCATGCTGCCAAAGCCATCACCGTAACCAAGTCGGGTTTTAAACCGCAGCGTGAAGTCATTGCCCAACGGGAAGTATATCGACCCTGTGTACGTGAGTTTGTAATACTCCATTTCACTGCCAGGAAAGGTCGACTCTGCTGAAAGGCGCTGCATGCTGCCGCGCGTCGCAAGAATTCCCCGATTCAAAGTCATCCGGCTCCAATTGAGCTTCAGGGTACCACTGGTGAAGGTATCGCCATATAAGTCAATAAAGCCAGGATAAGAGCCTATCAGCATATCCTCAGTGAGCTGGTACACAGGAAACTGGAATTCCTGGTAGTTACCATTTGAGGTCGGGATACCGTTACTACCGGCGATTCCCGTTTCCCAGTCAGACTGGGAAACATAATTAGTGCCATAGTAAATTTTGGGACTGCTGATAATTTCCTGCGGTGCAGAAGCGCCGGTTCTTATGTCCTGATGAATAATCCCGAAACCGAAACCCAGGCGCGAAATTTCTGAAATTGGATATCCAAAAGTTACATCGCCACCGTAAGCATCGGTTGAGTAGCGGGACACATTAATTTTTTCGTAATCCCGGGTACGGTAAAACGCGCTAAATCCGCGGCTGACGCCATCGGGGGTAAAATAAGGATCGGTGTAGCTATAGCTGTACATGGTTTGGTAGGTGTTTTTATTCACCCCAAAACTCACTTGTTTGCCGGTGCCCAGCCAATTGTTTTGCTGCACAGATACACTGAGATTCAATTTAGTGGTCTGTGCATAACCAACGCTCGCCTGAATCGTGCCCGAGGGCTGCTCTTCGAGATTGTATTCCACGTCGATCAGGTCGTCAGTTCCCGGCACATCTTTGGTTTCCACTTCGACAGTTTTGAAGTAACCCAAACGCTCAAGACGCACCTTGGACTGCTCTATTTTTGCGTTAGATGCCGATGCGCTCTCGAGCTGACGCATCTCTCGACGTACCACTTCATCACTGGTCTTTGTATTGCCGCTGAAGTTCACTCGACGAACATACACGCGCTGACCCGGGTCAACAAAAAAGGTTACATCTACGGTTTTATCGTCCGGGTTTTTCTCGGGAATGCCTTCTACTTTGGCATTGGTATAGCCGGAATTACCCATCATGGTAGTGAGATATTCCGAGGTATCTGTCATGTCCCGCTGCGAGAAGGTACGACCCTCACGAAGTAAAACCAGGCGACGCATACGCTCCTCGGGAATAATCGGGTCACCAGCGATATCGATGGATTTCACGGTATAAATCTCACCTTCATTAATATTAAGGGTGATAAATACCTGTGTTTTGTCTGGGCTGATAGACACCTGACTGGAAAGTACTTCGAAATCCAGGTAACCACGATCAAGGTAAAAAGATTCCAGTTTTTCGATGTCACCGGTCAATTTTTCGCGAGCGTACTGGTCGGAGCTCGTGAAAAATGAGTTCCATTTCGAGGTGGTTAAGTCAAACTGGCGGCGCAGCTCTTTGTCGCTAAAAACTGTGTTGCCGACAATATTTAAATGTTTGATTTTTGCGGGCTTGCCTTCGTCAACCTCAATAGTCAGGCTCACCATATTGTTAGGTAAGTCTTCAACTTTGGCCTCGACAGAAGCACCGTACCTGGCGCGTCCAACATACTGGCGTTCCAACTCACGGGTGATTGCCTGCAGCAGGTCTTGCTGCAGAATCTCACCTTCCTTGAGCTTGTTTTCGTCCATCACGTCGGTGAGTTGTTCGGTTTTAATCGCTTTGTTACCCTCGATTTCGATTTTTTTGATCGAGGGGCGTTCCTGCAGAATCACGATTAACACATTGCCTTCCCGGGCAACCTGAACATTGGTGAAAAAACCAGTGGCAAAAAGATCACGAATGATTTGCCGAACATTTTCCGAATCAATGGAATCGCCGACTTGAACAGGCATAGCCGCAAACACCGGGCTTGCAGAAACCCGTTGCAGGCCTTCCAGGCGAATATCGGCAACCTCAAACTCTTGGGAAAGTGCAGACGCTGTAGAAAAGGTCAGCGATAAAAACAGCAAAATACGCTTCATAGGGATATAAAATGTCAACAAATCGATCTTCTTTTCTTGTTATGTAACTAACACTGTTGCGACTAGAGCCGCATGATGTCGTGATAAAACGCTACAGCCATGAGCCCCAAAATTAACGCAAGCCCAATTTGATACCCCCACAACTGCATTCGCTCTGAAACCGGGCTGCCTTTTACCCATTCAATAAGGCCATAAACAATATGTCCGCCGTCCAGTACTGGAATCGGCAGCAAATTAAAAACTCCGAGAAGTACGCTGATGTAGGCAAGGAAATTTATAAAGGCCCAAATTCCGGCCTTGGCGGAATCGCCGGCAACTTTAGCAATGCCAATAGGACCACTCAAGTTTTTCGTAGAAATTTGCCCCAGTACGAGCTTTTTCACTGACACCAGCACCGTGCTAACTACATCCACGGTTTCCGTGGCCGCCTTGTGGAAACTGTCGAACAAGCCGTATTGCTCACGCCGAATCATATCTTCAGGCCACGATTCGACCTGAGGCAGAGATACGCCAGCGAAACCAAACTCTTTTCCTGCGTTGTCTTTTCGCTTTTCAGGTACCAAAAAGAGCTCTTCCTCCTGAGCTGTACCATTTTCCGCATCGCGAGCGACCACCACGCGAATTTCAGATGCAGGCCGAGCTCGGACATAATCTATCCAATCACGCCCATCCTTAATGACTTTGCCATCAGCTTCGACAATCTTATCGCCAGCCTGAAAACCTGCGCGCTCAGCGGCAGAGTCGGGCTCAACCGCACCCACCTCAAGCGATATTTCCGGCTCGTAAAACCTGATACCCACGCCTTTCAGCAAATCCGGCGCCACCGCATCCTTAAGCCAGGCATTGATACCTGCGCGTGATTCGTATTCAAGATCAGAATCGGGGTATTTCACCACGAAGGTTATCTCGCCGGTTTCTCCGATTCGGCTCAACAACGCCAGCTCAACATCGCGTCGACTGGAAACCGGTTTCCCGTCTATCGCGACGAGCTCCTGCCCTACTTCAAGACCGGCCGCAGAGGCGATAGTGTTAGGTTCAACATCGCCAATAACCGGTGACAGACTGATACCGCCACGCACCAGGAAAAACAGCCAGTAGAGAACAAGCGCCAAAATTAGATTTGCCGCGGGCCCCGCTAACGCGATAGCGATACGCTGTAGTGGTGACTTTTGCGTGAAGGCGTAGGGCAGATCGCGCTCAGCGACTTCACCTTCGCGCTCATCGAGCATTTTCACATAGCCACCCAAGGGAACCGCAGACAACGCAAACTCGGTGCCGTGACGGTCGCGCCAGCGGAACAACCGCGTGCCGAAACCGATTGAAAAACGCAGTACTCGCACGCCGCATCGGCGCGCGACATAGAAATGGCCATACTCATGTATTGCCACGAGAATGGTGAGCGCAATTAGAAAATAAAAAACGGTTGTTAAAGCCTGCATAAACTCTCTTTACTGCCTGACATCACCATCCCGAAGGCTGTGATTGTTGGCCACTTAGACGCGGTCTGCGTGTTTGACCGCAAGCACGGCGTCTGGTTCGCACAAAACAACCCGTGGAACTTTGGCGATATTAACAATCGGTAACGGCGAGACCCCATAATGCGTGTTTTAGGCAAGTTGCACCGTCCAGCCGGAAGACAATACCGCAAGCGCAAACACCGGGGCGGCGGCAACCAGCCCATCGATACGATCCATAAATCCACCGTGACCCGGTAACAAATGACCACTGTCTTTGACGCCGCGATGGCGCTTTACCATGCTCTCGAGCAGGTCTCCCAATACCGAGACCAGGGAGGTCGGCACCACCACCGCGAAAAGCGCCAGCCAGTTGCCATGGATTAACACCAAATTTGCCAGGCCTGCACAGGCTAAAGTCAGTACCAAGCCTCCGATAACGCCCTCCCAGGTTTTGCCCGGGCTGACATTTTTGGCCAACTTATATTTACCAAACGCTCTGCCAGCAAAGTAGGCGCCTATATCTGCGGCGGCAACGGTGAAAATTGCCATAAGCACCAACCAAGCCCCGGCAGGCTGGGAGCGCAAATAAAGCAACGCCAACCACGCGGGAATCAGTATTGCCACGCCAATTATCATGCGCACACCAACAGAGCCCCAAAGCACGGCACTGGCAGGGTAACCCTGTATCCAGAGCAGAGAAATCGCCCACCAACCACAAGCGAACAGTAACAGCGCCTGGAGGTTTTGATGATGTTCAGACCAATGCAGAAACCAACCGACAGCAACACCCAATATTGCAAGAATCACCGTGTAGATAGCTCGGGCGAGTATCTGTTTTAGCCCGCACAAATCCGACCATTCCCAACTGGCAAACAGCATCACTACACCGGAAAAAATCGCAAAATGGCTAATTGAGCCCAAAAATAGAATGCCCAACACAACGACAGCAAGGACACAGGCTGTGATCACCCGTTGTTTAAGCACGCGCAGCCTCATGGGCGATTTGAGCGCCGGTCTTTCCAAAACGACGCTGACGTCGATAGTAGTCCTGAATCGCAAGTTTCATGGCACTGGCATCGAATTCAGGCCACAGCAAATCGCTGAAATAGAGTTCCGCGTAGGCGGCCTGCCATAACAAAAAATTGCTGATACGGTACTCGCCACCGGTTCGAATCAAAAGGTCGAGCGGCGGCAACCCCTGGGTGGAAAGACCCGCAGCGATGGCATCTTCGGTAATCTCTGCAGAACTCATACGCCCCGAGGCAACTTCATTTGCCAGGCGCTGTGCCGATTGGGTGATATCCCAGCAACCGCCATAATCTGCGGCAATGACCAAACTGGCTTCACCAACACTGGCAATACTTTCAGCCTCCGCAATGGCATTCAGCAGTTTCTTACTGAATCGCTCACGATTGCCGATGACCTTAAGTGCAACATTTTCTTCTGCAAGCTTGCGGGCCTCTTTTTTCAAATAGGTGTGAAACAGGCCCATTAAGGCCTCAACCTCTTTTGGTGGGCGGCGCCAATTTTCGCTGCTAAACGCAAACAGAGTGAGCGCTTCCACCCCTTCTTCACGACAGGCGCGTAGCACATCGCGAATGCGTTCTACGCCTGCGCGATGGCCCGTGATTCCTTGGCGCCCCTGCTGCTCAGCCCAGCGGTTATTACCATCCATAATGATGGCAACATGGCGTAGTGGATTGGCACTTTCTATGGTATTAACACTCATAACTCGGAAGAGGAAATCCGGGAAACCCTTAAATTTCCATGAGATCCTTTTCTTTTACCGCCAACGCAGCATCAATTTCCGCGATATATTTGTCGGTAAGTTTTTGAATCTCGTCATGACCACGACGCTCATCATCTTCACTGATTTCTTTTTCTTTCAGCAGGTCTTTGATGTCAGCCATGGCATCGCGACGGATGTTGCGCACAGATACGCGCGCTTGTTCGGCCTCAGATTTAGCCTGTTTAATATAATTTTTTCGCGACTCCTCAGTGAGCGGTGGCATGGGCACGCGAATCAGTTCACCAGTCGTTACCGGGTTCAAGCCCAAATCGGATTTCATGATGGCTTTTTCGATATCCGGCACCAATTGCTTTTCCCAGGGGCTGATTGACAAAGTGCGCGCATCCAAAACAGATACATTGGCCACCTGAGTCAGTGGAGTATCGTTGCCGTAATAGGAAACAGAGACGCCATCCAAAATACTTGGATGCGCCCGACCGGTACGAATTTTATTGAAATTCACGCCGAGCGCTTCAACGCTTTTTTTCATGCGAGCATCGGCGTCTTTTTTAATATCATTGATCATTAGTTGCAGCCTCTTCTATAAGCGTGCCTTCGTCCTCTCCTACAATGATGCTCAGCAGCGCGCCCGGTTTGGTCATCTTGAATACACGCACTGGCATGCCGTGGTCCTGGCAAAGGCAAATAGCCGTTAGATCCATAACTCCGAGCTTCTCCTGCAGTACAGTGTCGTAACTCAAACGTGAGTAGCGTGTTGCACTGGGGTCTTTCACCGGATCGGCGGTATAAACACCATCGACTTTAGTGGCTTTGAGCACTAACTCTGCATCAACTTCGATAGCACGCAAACACGCTGCAGAGTCTGTTGTAAAAAAGGGATTACCGGTACCCGCCGAGAATATCACCACCTCACCGTTGTCCAGCAGGCGAATGGCTTTGCGACGGTCGTATTGATCGGTAACACCGTGCATGGGTATCGCGGACATCACCGTCGATTGAATATTAGAGCGCTCCAGCGCATCGCGCATTGCCAGCGCATTCATAACCGTTGCGAGCATTCCCATGTGATCACCAGTAACGCGATCCAGGCCCGCTTCATTCAAAGCTGCACCACGAAACAGATTTCCGCCACCAATAACAAGGCCGACCTGCACACCTATACCAACCAGCTGCCCTATCTCGAGCGCCATTTTATCGAGCACCTTTGGGTCGATGCCGAAACCTTCGTCACCCATAAGTTGCTCACCACTGAGCTTGAGCAAAATTCGCTTGTATTTCCTGTCGCGCCCACCCGGCATTGATGTGATCCTCCCCATATTTCGCATAAATGGCAGTTTAATTGCACCCTACAAAGTCGCGAGAGTTTAACAGAAAAAAGGCGGGATTTGCGGCCCGCCTTTTTATTGTTTGTATGACAGCAGAAAGGATTAAGCGCCGCCTTTAGAGGCCGCCACCTGAGCTGCAACTTCCGCTGCGAAATCCTCTTCCTTCTTCTCGATGCCCTCACCCACTTCAAATCGGGCAAAGCTAATAACTTTGGCTCCACCCTGTTTAACGAGGTTTCCGACAGTGGTATCAGGGTCTTTAACGAAGGGCTGTTCCACGAGGCTGTTTTCCTTGAGGAACTTATTGATCCGGCCGGTCATCATTTTCTCAACGATCTGTTCTGGCTTACCTTCCATATCTGGTTGGGCCTTAATGATTTCCTTCTCTTTATTGACCACTTCTTCAGGCATGTCTTCGGGGTTTACAACCTGAGGGTTAACTGCTGCAACATGCATCGCAACGTCTTTCGCCAACTCAACGGTACCACTTTGCAGTTCTACCAAAACAGCAATACGGTTGTTGGAATGCACGTACGCGCCAACCACACCATCACCGGCAGACATCAGCTTAACGCGACGAATCCCAATGTTCTCACCAATTTTCTGCACCAGAGCCTGACGTGAGTTTTCCATCGCCTCGTCGTTTACCGCCTCAACAGAATCCGCTTTAGCAGCAAAAGCTTTTTCCACGACCGAGTCGACAAAAACCAGGAAGCCAGCGTCGCGGGCCACGAAGTCGGTCTCGCTGTTCACTTCAACCAACACACCATAGCTACCATCGTCGGCAGTTTTGATAGCGACAACACCCTCGGCGGCCGTGCGATCCGCCTTTTTAGCTGCTTTCAGGCCGGAGGCTTTGCGAAGGTTTTCAATTGCGGCATCTATGTCACCATCGGTTTCCGCCAGTGCTTTTTTACACTCCATCATACCGAGGCCGGTGCGCTCACGGAGCTCTTTCACTAAAGTAGCAGTAACTGCCATCTTTCTAGTCCTCAAAATTGTGGTTCAGAAATTAAAAAAAAGGGGTTTACACCCCTTTTTAACGATTCATTCGAGCATCAGGCGAACGCCTAATAACTAACCGTTATCGGCGGCCTTCTCTTCGGCTTCCACCTCGACAAACTCGTCGGCAGGTACGCCCGAAGAAGATTCGCGAGCACCTTCAAGGCAAGCATCCGCCATTGCGGTTACATACAACTTGATAGCACGGATTGCATCATCGTTACCGGGAATCACGTAATCGACACCTGCGGGATCACTATTGGTATCGACCACGCCAATAACGGGGATACCCAGCTTGTTCGCTTCCTGAATCGCAATGCGCTCATGATCAACGTCGATTACAAACAACGCATCCGGCAAACCACCCATGTCTTTGATACCACCAATGGAGAGCTCAAGCTTTTCCATCATACGGGTGCGCATCAGCGCTTCTTTCTTGGTGAGTTTGGCGAAGGTGCCATCCTGACTTTGAGTTTCCAGGTCTCGGAAACGACGAATAGAGGCACGAATGGTTTTATAGTTGGTAAGCATGCCACCGAGCCAGCGGTTGCTCACGTATGGCATATTGGCGCGTTCTGCCTGCTCTTTAACCGTTTTCTTGGCGGCACGCTTGGTGCCAACGAAGAGCACCTTTTTCTTTTGACTGGCCATTTGCTTGATGACTGCAAGAGCGTCATTAAAAGCGGGTACGGTGTGCTCCAGGTTAATAATATGGATTTTGTTACGGGCGCCAAAAATGAATTGACCCATTTTTGGGTTCCAGTAACGAGTTTGGTGGCCAAAGTGGACACCAGCTTGCAGCATATCGCGCATGCTAACTGTAGGCATAAAATTTTCCTTCTCGGGTTAGGCCTCCATATACCCCACCAGCCAACCAGAAAAACTGGCACCCAGGCAGATGTGACGGTATATGTGCGACTTTAGAAACATCATTAATAGAAAAACCAGCCGGCACTGCCAGCTGGGCGCGCTTTATACCATATTTACCTGCAAACTAAAAGTACCGAGTATGAAAGACGAATAACTCTCATTTGGGTTAGAATAGTGCGCTTTTGCGACAGCTCTGTGAAAGAGTGAGTCGCTGCACTCAAGTGAGAGACGTTGACCCCATGCCAGTTACTGTGAAAACCGCTGAAGACATCGAAAAAATGCGCATCGCTGGCCGCAAAGCCGCTGAAGTGCTGGAGATGATCGAACCTCACGTGGTAGCCGGAATAACCACAGCCGAGTTGGATCGCATCTGTCACGACTACATTGTGAGTGTTCAAAGCGCTATACCTGCCCCTCTAAACTATAAGGGTTTCCCTAAATCCATTTGCACCTCAGTGAATCACGTGGTGTGCCACGGTATTCCCTCGGAGAAAAAGAAGCTCAAAAGCGGCGATATCATCAATATTGACATCACTGTTATCGTTGACGGCTATCACGGTGACACCAGCAAAATGTTTTTGGTCGGCGCTGTCGCGCCCCATGCCGAACGCCTCTGTAAAATCACCCAGGAATGTCTTTATAAAGGTATAAAAGTGGTGAAACCCGGAGCCAGGTTAGGCGATATAGGCGCGGTGATTCAGCAACACGCCGAGAAAAACCACTATTCCGTAGTCAGGGAATACTGTGGTCACGGTATCGGTAAGGTCTTTCACGAAGAACCACAGGTTTTACACTATGGCGTTGCCGGTAAGGGTATGGAACTCAAAGAAGGCATGACCTTCACTATTGAACCCATGATTAACGCCGGAAAATATCAAACCAAACTCAAAGGCGATGGCTGGACGGTGGAAACCCGTGACGGCCGATTGTCTGCACAATGGGAACACACGCTCGCCGTTACTAAGGATGGTGTCGAAGTATTAACCGCCCGTAACGAGGAAAGCTTTTGATGTTCAAAGGTGTTGTTGCAGAAAAATCCCCCCTACTCCCTACCTACCCTTGTCAGCCGATTTTTTTTAATCAGAACCGATTTCGAGCCGACCTGAATAACAGCCCGGCGATCACGGTCTTCAAGAATGCAATTTTTGGTATCAACCGCCATTTTGATGAACGCTTTAAAGAGGGCGACGATATCCATCACCTGATTCAGGAACGCGCCACTTTCATTGACTTGATACTGCATTACGCCTGGCACCAATACCAATGGGATAACGATATTGCGCTTATCGCGGTGGGGGGCTATGGCCGCAAAGAACTTCACCCGAAGTCCGATATTGATATTCTGATTTTGCTTGACGACAAAGCCAACAAGAAATACGACGATAATTTGCAGTCGTTTGTTACCTTCCTCTGGGACATTGGTCTCGAAATTGGCAGTAGCGTTCGCACTCTTAAAGAATGTGTAAAAATTGCCAAAACCGACATAACGGTGGTCACTAATCTTTTGGAAGCGCGACGCCTCGCTGGCAACGATAAACTCCGAGATAAATTACAGGTGCTTACCAGCTCGGAGCATATGTGGCCGGTAAAAAAATTCTTCGATGCGAAAGTTGCGGAGCAAGCGGAGCGTCACGCCAAGCACAACGACGTTGAATACAATCTCGAGCCCAATGTTAAAAACGCGCCGGGCGGTTTGCGGGATATTCAAACTATAAACTGGGTGGCCAAACGCTATTTCAACGTTCCGGATATAACCCGCCTTGCCGGGCAGGATTTTTTTACTGAAGAAGAGTATGCCATCTTGCGTAGCGGCGAAGCATTTTTATGGAAAGTCCGTTACGGCGTACACATGCTGGCGGGGCGGCCCGAGGAACGCCTTACATTTGAATACCAGCGAGAACTGGCGAAATTATTTGGCTACGAAGACGATGACAAAGGCCTTGGTGTTGAAAAATTTATGCACCAGTATTACCGCGTCGTTATGGCTCTGCGCGAATTAAATGACGTACTGATTAATTACCTCGACGAAGTTATCTATACCAAAAAACGCAAACACAAAATCACCCCCATTAATGCGCGATTCCAACTGCACGATAACCTGATTGAAGTCACCCACGCTAACGTCTTCGACGAAACGCCAAGTTCACTCATGGAAATTTTTCTGATTATGGGCCACAACCCAAGTATTGCAGGGGTGCGCTCAACCACCATTCGATTGATTCGCGAAAAACGCTGGCTAGTCGACGCGAAATTTCGCGAAAACAATATTAACAAGCAAATGTTTCTGGAGCTTTTCCACCTGGAAAGAGGCTTGGTTGCACAATTGGAACGCATGCGACGCTACGGCATACTCGGTCGCTACCTGCCGGTGTTCGGAAATATCGTAGGGCAAATGCAGCACGATTTATTTCATCGTTACACTGTCGACGCTCATACCCTGATGGTTATTAAAAACGTGCGCAAATTTCGCCATGCGGAAGCAAAGCAACAATTCCCGATTGCATTCCACATTATGCAGCGCCGCCAGCACCTGCATTTGCTGTATATAGCAGCGCTGTTCCACGATATCGGTAAAGGTCGCGGCGGCGATCATTCCACTCTGGGCGCCAAAGACGCGCGAACCTTCTGCGAACAACACGGCTTGCGGGGCAAAGACACTCGCCTTGTAGTGTGGCTCGTGGAGAAACACTTGCTCATGTCCTATGTGTCGCAAAAGAAAGATATTTCCGACCCGGAAGTGATTCGAAATTTTGCACTGGAACTCGGAGACCAGCGCCACTTGGATTATCTCTACGCACTTACCGTTGCGGATATGTGTGGCACCAGCCCCGATATTTGGAATACCTGGCGGGCGAGCCTGATGCGCCAGCTTTACATGGAAACCAAGCGTGCCATGCGCCGCGGCCTGGAAAATACCATCGACAAACAGGAAACCATTGAAGAAACCCAACAGCTTGCAGCAGCCCGGCTCGACGATAAAAACATCAGTGAACAAGTTGCGCGAGAATTTTGGGAAAAGCTGGGTGACGAGTATTTTATTCGCGAATCCCACACTGATATCGCCTGGCAAACAGAAGCCATGATAAAACACGACGGTAGCGGGCCACTGGTGTTAATACGCGAAACCACCGTTATGGAATTCGAAGGCGCAACCCAAATTTTTATTCGAACGCGCGATGAACAGCACGTATTTACTGCCGTTGCCAGTGTGCTCACCGCATTGCAATTAAACATTCAGGATGCTCGCCTATACGCCACTGCCGACGGTTTTACGGTCGATACATTTTATGTGCTAGACGACGATGCACAACCTCTGGGTAAGGATAAAAATCTGTACCAAAAAATAGCGACATCAATTAAAGATGAACTCGCCCTGTTGGGCGATTACAGCGAAGTGGTACGTCGCCGAACACCTCGCGTGCTAAAGCAGTTTTCCGTTCCCACCCGCACCAGTATTTCCAACGACATGGTGAGTGGTTACACGGTACTAGAAGTCATTAGCCCGGATCGCCCCGGTCTTCTAGCGACTATTGGGCAAATATTTATGTCACAGGGTATCAATCTACAAAATGCCAAGATTTCAACCCTTGGCGAACGTGTAGAGGATGTGTTCTTTATCACTGACGTAAACAATAAACCGCTCGGCGACCCGCAAAAATGTAGCGCATTACAAGCGGAAATCTGCTCCCGTCTCGACCAGCGGGTCGAGCAGGATCTTGCCTCTTAAGTTCCCGTTAAAATCACTTATGAATCAGAATTTACAGCTACTGCAATCCTACCCTTTTGAAAAATTGCAGGCTTTAAAAAGTGGCGTAACGCCTCCGCAGTCACTACCACATATAGCGCTTTCCATTGGCGAACCAAAACACCCGCCGCCAGACTTCGTGCTAGAAACGCTGTCGCAAAATAATTCCCGAGTTAGCAACTATCCCACAACCCTTGGCCTACCGGAATTGCGGCAAGCTTGTGCACAGTGGACCACCCAGCGTTTTTCACTGAATGCGAACAGCCTGGACCCCGAACAACATGTCTTACCGGTGAACGGTACGCGGGAAGCACTGTTCGCCTTTGTACAGGCGGTGATAGACAACTCCCAAAAAACTGCCACAGTACTCATGCCAAATCCGTTTTACCAGATTTACGAAGGTGCAGCGCTGTTGGCAGGTGCCAAACCCGAATTTGTAAATTGCACGGAAACTTCCAATTACCTTATGGATTTTGACAGTGTCCCAGAGAAAACCTGGAGAGACTGCCAATTACTGTTTATCTGCAATCCCGGCAACCCCACGGGTGCGGTAATGTCTGTTGAACAGCAGATTCAATTGATTGAATTGGCCGACCGCTATGATTTTGTAATTGCCAGCGACGAATGCTATTCAGAACTGTATTTCGATGAAAGTCATCCCCCCGTCGGTTTACTCCAGG
This sequence comes from Alteromonadaceae bacterium 2753L.S.0a.02, assembly GCA_007827375.1. NCBI lineage: Bacteria > Pseudomonadati > Pseudomonadota > Gammaproteobacteria > Alteromonadales > Alteromonadaceae > Alteromonadaceae bacterium 2753L.S.0a.02. The sequence goes on along the minus strand of VISH01000002.1, from coordinate 1,435,197 downwards.
CTTGCAAAACGATTGGGAGGAACAATTACGAGCGCTGCGTAATTTTTCACAGCCTGTCGAAGCGCTCCAATCTACCCGGTTTACGTTCAGGTTTTGTGGCGGGAGACAAGACGCTCATTCAGGCATTTTATAGATATCGCACCTACCACGGCTGTGCTATGCCCGTGCAATCACAAATCGCGAGTATTGCCGCCTGGCAGGACGAGCAGCACGTTTTCGCGAATCGCGAGCTGTACCGTTCTAAATTCGCCAGTGTGCTAAAAATTTTGCGCGACACATTACCGGTAACCAAACCCGACGCCAGCTTTTATCTTTGGCCTGAAACCCCAGTTAGCGACACTCAATTCGCTCAAGAGCTCTTCCGCAACCAAAACCTCACGGTGTTGCCCGGCAGCTACTTAGCGCGAGATACAGTGAACGGCAATCCGGGTGAGAACCGAATACGCATGGCTCTGGTTGCATCACTCAAGGAGTGTGAGCAAGCCGCCGAGCGCTTGCGCGCTTTTGTTAAAGGAAGCTATTAATGCTCAAACACGAGCGGGTTGCGTATATTCACAACGAATTACAGCGGCTGTACCCGGAACCGCCTATACCACTGGATCACAGCGACCCTTACACACTATTGGTCGCCGTATTACTCTCTGCACAATGCACCGATGAACGCGTCAACAAAGTTACCCCAGCACTGTGGCAGCTGGCCGACAACTGTTTTGACATGTCGGTTCAGCCCGTCGACGCCATTCAGCAGATCATCCGCCCCTGTGGATTATCGCCACAAAAATCAAAAGCCATCAAAGGTCTCTCCGAAATTTTGGTTGATGAGTATCAAGGCGCCGTTCCCGACACATTGGAGCAACTCGAAGCACTGCCAGGCGTTGGCCACAAAACAGCGAGCGTGGTAATGGCACAAGCATTCGGCGAACCGGCTTTTCCTGTCGACACCCACATCCATCGCCTCGCGCAACGCTGGGGGCTGACCAATGGCAGAAGCGTGACGCAAACAGAAAAAGATCTGAAACGCCTTTTCCCACGGGAAAGTTGGAACGCTCTGCACTTGCAAATTATTTATTACGGCCGGGAGTATTGCACCGCACGAGGTTGTGATGGCACGGTGTGCACAATTTGCACCACCTGTTACCCCAACCGTAAAAAGCCCAAAGTGACACGAAAAGCTTGACGTGTTCCGGGTGAATCAGGGCAGCGGTTTTGGTATCCTACGCCCCGTTTTGACTTCCCGAATATAATCTGCAATGACAAAGCTATACGGTATTAAAAACTGCGACACCGTTAAGAAAGCCCGTAAATGGTTGGAAACCGCAGGCGTCGCTTATGAATTTCACGACTTTCGCGATCAGGGCTTGGACGCATCCTTAATCCAAAACTGGTTGACCCAAATTGATGCCGCGACCCTCATTAATAAGCGCAGTACCACCTGGAAACAATTGAGCGACGCAGACAAAACCAAGGTAGAAGCCGGTGATTTTATCGCGATCGCGGTCGCCAACCCAACGCTGATCAAACGGCCTGTTTTGGACCACAACAACGCCATAACGGTGGGTTTCAAGGATAAGCAGTACGCGGATTTACTGGCTTAGTCCTCCAACAGAATCTTTCACTTTTTAGTAATCTCCAAGGAATTATCCATGACTCAACTCTACAGTCTCGGCCTCGGCGTCGGTACTCAGAACAGCAAAGGCGAATGGCTGGAGGTATTCTACCCCCAACCGCTGTTAAACCCGCAAGCAGACACCTGCTCTGCAATCGCAGAGGTATTGGGCTATGAAGGCGGCAACCAGGTTTTCGATCTCAGCATCGAGACACTGGATAAACTGACCGCAGCACTTACCGGGGTCGACAACAATCTCGCAGTGGTCAGCAAATCACTGCGCGGCAGTGTGCGCCCAGTTGTGATTGCGCTGCTGGAAGACGATGCGGAACCCAGCTCAGTTCCCGAGGCCTATCTCAAGCTTCATTTAATATCGCACCGTCTGGTACAGCCCCACGGCACAAATATCACTGGCATTTTTGGCGTACTCCCTAACGTTGCCTGGACCAACGAAGGTGCAGTGGATATCGAGGAACTCCCTGCGCGGCAACTACAGGCACGCCTCAACGGCAAAACACTGAGCGTTGACTGTGTCGATAAATTTCCGAAAATGACCGACTATGTGGTACCACAAGGCGTCCGCATCGCCGATACCGCGCGGGTACGCCTGGGTGCGCATATCGGCACGGGAACAACGGTGATGCATGAAGGTTTTGTAAACTTCAATGCCGGTACCCTGGGAACCAGTATGGTGGAAGGCCGTATTTCTGCGGGAGTCACCGTGGGAGAAGGTTCTGATTTGGGCGGCGGCTGCTCCACAATGGGCACGCTGTCAGGCGGTGGCAAGGTCATTATTTCTGTGGGTAAAGAGAGTCTGATCGGCGCTAATGCCGGCACCGGTATCCCCTTGGGTGACCGCTGTATTGTCGAGTCTGGTCTGTACATCACCGCTGGTACCAAACTCAACCTGCTCGACGACAAGAACGCTGTCGTCGAAACCGTTAAAGCACGTGATCTGGCGGGAAAAAGCGACCTGCTGTTCCGCCGAAATTCAATAACAGGCGCCGTTGAGTGCAAAACAAACAAATCAGCCATTGCGCTAAACGAAGAGCTGCACAAAAATAATTAGACATGCATCGTCAGACCTCCGGTGTTGGATGTCTGACGCTTAACCCCGGATACACTATGTCTCCTACTTTGCAACTTGCCTGCGATCTTATTCGCAAGGCTTCGGTTACCCCGCAAGATGCCGGTTGTCAGGATATGATGATCGCGCGCCTCGAAGCGATCGGTTTTGAGGTGGAAAAACTGCGCTTTGAAGATGTCGATAACTTCTGGGCGATTCACGGCAGTGAGGGGCCAATCCTGTGTTTTGCCGGCCATACCGATGTGGTACCCGAAGGTGATGTCGAGCAATGGCAGAGCCCGCCGTACGAACCGACCATTGTCGGCGACCTGCTCTATGGTCGCGGATCTGCCGATATGAAAGGCAGCCTCGCCGCTATGATTACCGCCTGTGAAAACTTTGTTGCGAAGCATCCCAATCACCAAGGGCGCATCGCCTTCTTGATCACCAGCGACGAAGAGGGCCTTGCCGCTAACGGAACCGTTAAAGTGGTGCAATGGCTGGAAGCCCGCAACGAAAAAATCACCTGGTGTCTGATCGGTGAGCCCTCATCGAGTATCCGTGTGGGTGATGTCGTTAAAAACGGTCGCCGCGGTTCACTGGGTTGCGAACTCACCGTCAAAGGTATCCAAGGGCACGTTGCCTATCCGCACCTCGCGGCAAACCCCATTCACCAGGTCGCCCCCGCTTTGGCTGAATTAGCCAGCGAAGCCTGGGACCACGGCAACGACTTTTTTCCGGCAACCAGTTTTCAGGTCTCCAATATTCATGCAGGAACCGGAGCCACCAATGTGATACCCGGCGAGGCTAAGATTGTTTTTAATTTTCGCTACTCAACTGAAACCACTGCGGACCAATTGCGTTGCCGTACCGAAGATATTCTCGACAGCCATGAATTAAACTACGACATCCACTGGCACCTTTCCGGGGAGCCTTTTTTAACACCCGCAGGCGATTTGGTGGAAGCGGCTATAACCAGTATTAAAGAAGTGACTGGGCTGGACACCGAACTTTCCACCGCCGGAGGTACATCAGACGGGCGCTTTATTGCCCCAACGGGAGCGCAGGTGCTTGAGCTTGGGCCAGTAAACGCCAGCATCCATCAAATTAACGAGCGCGTCTCTGTCAGCGATCTCGAACAGCTGAGCAGTATTTACCAGCACATGCTTAGTGAACTTCTCAACTCATGAGCGAACTTACCCATATTAATGACAAGGGTGAAGCTCACATGGTTGATGTGGGTGGCAAACAGGTCACCCATCGTGTGGCAGTCGCTCACAGCAGCGTTGTGATGCAAGCTGAAACGCTCGCAATGATTGTGAATGACAAACACCACAAAGGCGATGTATTTGCGGTTGCGCGTGTTGCCGGTATTCAGGCCGCAAAAAAATGCAGCGACCTAATTCCGCTGTGCCATCCTTTGATACTCACAAAAATAAGCGTGGATATCATTGCCAATAACGCTCAAAACTGTGTTGATATCACTGCGACCTGTAAACTCGACGGTAAAACTGGCGTGGAAATGGAAGCACTAACAGCGGCTTCCGTTGCCGCTTTAACAGTTTATGATATGTGTAAAGCCGTGGACAAAGGCATGGTAATCAGCAATACCCGCTTGCTTAGCAAAACCGGCGGCAAGTCGGGCGATTGGCAGGCGGAGAAATAATGCAAACAGCAAAAATTAAACTTCTTTACTTCGCAAGTTTAGGTGATGTGCTGGGTACGAACGAAGAAACATACACCGCAGCAGTACTGCCGAAAAACGTAGGCGAACTAATCACACTACTCGCGAACCGCGGCGAATCCTGGCGGGAATCGCTAGCCGCAACAACTACCCGCTACGCGGTAAATCAAGTGCTTGCAAAAAAAAACACGGCTATTAAAAGCGGTGATGAAATCGCATTCTTCCCTCCAGTAACAGGAGGTTAAATTTTGATAAGCGTTCAAACCGAAGATTTTTCGCTGCAGCACGAATACCAAAAATTAATTGAACAGGGTGCGACTGGTGCCGTGGTGACATTTGTAGGCCTGGTGCGCGACTTCTCTGAAAAAAGTGGTGTGCGGTTTTACCTACAACACTATCCCGGGATGACCGAGCAGGTACTGTATAAAATTTGTGAGAGTGCCAGACAACGCTGGCAATTACAGTCAGCAACAGTGATTCATCGCGTAGGTGAACTCCTGCCTGGTGATCAAATAGTGTTTGTCGGTGTGAGCAGCAAACACCGCAACGAAGCTTTTGAAGCCTGCCAATTCATTATGGACATTCTCAAAACCGAAGCCCCATTCTGGAAAAAAGAAGGCGACCACTGGGTAGACGCAAAAGATTCCGATCAACAAGCCGCTGAACGCTGGCTGCAACGTGATGCAAAAAATTAACTGGCAAATCGTCAAACAAGCGCTATTAATTCATTACACGGCCCCGTTGCACAAAATCTTTAAACAATTTCGTGACGGTGCGATTTTCTTTGCGGTCGGTATGATAATTATTTATCTAGCCGGCACCGTACTTGAATCTTCTCTCAAACAAGAACTTATAATTTTGGCAGGACTGATTATCGCTGGAGCTGGTTTTGTTGTCGCTATGCTGGCACAGATTCGTATGGTAATTAGCCGAATTATACTTTTTCTGAAAAAGCCTTGAGCGGATAAATGTCAAAACGATTGGCTTTGCCCACCAACTGGTAACCGGGTTCGCGATTATTAAGATAGGGCGCGATTTTGGGACGTTTGACCACAACACGGTGGCTAGCTAACTTGAGTGCGGGTTCCAGTAACTGATCTGCGTCGCTGTCGTCTCCCACCAGCGCGTGAAAAATCTGCATTTCTTTTTTGACTTCAGCGGACTTTTTTCTTTCTGGAAACATTGGATCTAAATAAACCACTTGTGGTGGTTCTATAGAACTTTGCAATACTTCCAGGCTATCATCCTCGACAAGAGTCATTCTTGATAAGATTTCCTGCAATTCAGCATCTTCCGTCGCCGCAAATTCACTGGCACGCCGCAAACCATCTTGCAACAACACGCGAACGATTGGCGAACGCTCGACCATGGTCACGTAACAACCCAATGTTGCCAACACGAAAGCATCCCCCCCCATACCTGCAGTGGCATCTAACACAGAAATACCCGCTTGCTTGTTCAGGCCCACGGCTTTTGCAATCGCCTGCCCTTTACCGCCACCATATTTGCGACGATGGGCTTTGCTGCCAACTGTAAAATCCACACTGGTTCTAATGGCCTTCTTTCCACGACAATCCGCAATTGATATGTCATTTTCTGCAATTAAAACCGCGAAGTTAATTTCAGGGAGCTCGCTGGTGGCCGAGATTGGGCATCCCAAGGTTTCTGAAAGCCATTGAGCGAGTTGATATTGTTCGGCATTGTCGCTAGAACAGATAATAGTTAGTGGCGTCATAAACTGCGCTAGACAAAGTGTTATTAGAAAGGAGGTATGGTACGGCAACCTTTCTGGGTATTAAGAGCCGTGGCAACGATCTCGATAAAAAGCCGTTAAAACTTCCCAAAACAACAAGTTAACGGCAAGTGAGGAATCTTACGCAAAAAAAAGCCCCGCTTAAACCAGCGAGGCTTTTGAAACATCCCTTACCTTAAACAGATTCGGTGCAATCGCCCTACCGAGTTGCGAGCAAGCGGCGGCGACGGACCCACAAAAATACAGCTAAGGCACTCGCCATTAAAGGCAACGACGCCGGCACCGGTACAGGCGATACGCTACCAAAACTGGTAAGGTGGCTCACTTCAAAATCATCACCAAAATGGAATCCATCGTCCATTAATGAGGTGTCGAATACGGCCCAACCGGTATCGGCGCTGTTATCAAACAATCCCCAATAATTGGCGTTTTTCAGAATGTAAAAACCTGGGTCGCTGGGCAGCATGATCGCGTATACATCTGCCATATCGGTAGCAAGATAGCCAACACTCTCTATTTTCCCGGTATAACTGAGATCTGCATCTGTACCTAATACTGAAGCCGCCCAATAGGCTTCGGCTTCCGGGCTTGAACCACCGTACCCAGTTCCCGATAAGAGTGCATTCAGGTCACTTTTACCGATCTGACTTACGAGGGTATCAACATCCCCCACATCTGTTCCGAAAAACGCGCTCGAGGTGTCGCTGATCATCAGCGCCGAAGCGTTTATTGAAACCAAAGAAAACCCCAAAATCGCTACAACTTTCTTCAGCATGGCAAAATCCTTTGTTAAGCTAGAACTGATACAAATAGCAGCTACGAGTGCAAACTCAAGCCACCTCATTTGGCGCGTAAACTAGCAAATTCTGCTCCAAAAAAGATTTCGCCAATGAATTCAAGTTGTTATAAATTTAACCAGTGGCACACTTTAGTCGTATGTAAATTTGGCCGACACAGTCCTCACTCTTACAGAGGGAGTATCTTCACCATAACTGTGTCGACCAGCGCCAACTGCGCAGCATCAACAATATCGGCATACGCCTGCACCGATGCGGCGGAATGAGCCATTACAAGTACGCTGAGGTCAGCACCATTTTCCGCACGGGCCTGGGCGATATACCCTCGCAGCGCGGTTACAGCGATTGCATGATGATTATGGAAAACCTGATTATTTGCATCCACTTCCAATATGAGGCTAGCTGATTTTCGGTCACCAGCTGCCTTTCCTGGCTCTTCGATTGGCAAAACACGTTCTTGCTGGAAACTGGCAACCACAATAAAGAAAATCAATAAGATAAAAATCACATCCAGCATAGGGTTCAAATCTACCGCGGCATCACTCTCTGGTATTTTTTTCATAACAGACTCCAGGGGAAAAAAGGTGCTCCCTTACGGGAGCACCAAACGGCACTGCTGACTTGCAGTTATTTTTGCATCTCAAAGCGAATGCGATTACTCAGACCTTCAAAACGAACCGGTTTATCGTCGATTTTTTTAGGTTGGTATTTCCAACGCGCCACAGCCGCGACCGCCGCCTTTTCGAACACACCCTGGGGTTGAGCTCCCAATACGGTGATGTTGTCGGTGGTTCCGATTTCGGTTACATCAAATTGCACGTCCACAAAGCCCTCCAAACCCTTGCGCAATGCATTCGCTGGATAGCGGGGTTGAACCAGAAACTGAGCGATAGGAAGGTTAGCTCCGAAACCTGCGTTTATCGCGTGAGTTTGATCAACTCTCACTGGTATCGATGGGATGGAAATCTGCACCTTGTCGCCACGGTGATCTTGAGGTTGGAGTTTGGGTGGCGGATCCAGCGGTTTTATTGGTTTTTGTATTTTTTCAGCTTTAAAAGTTTCGGTAACGGGTTGCTCCCAATGCACATTGGGAAATTTAAGCGGTGGCGTCTCGTCAATGGGCATATCGGCAAGAAAAATCAGCCGCTCCATCAATATTAAAAGTGCCGCGGTAACCAACGCAGCCAGCGGCAAACCCTGTAAAATCCTCGTGTACCCGAAACCGATCTCAGTTCCAACCGAAGCAATACTTAATTGTTGTGTTTTCATGTTGATTCTCCTCTTGATGATGAAAATCAACAGCGCCGGGGCTACCCTTCCAGGGTAAAAATAAACGTTTCAGTGACGTTTTTTGTAATAACTTTTTCACCATTAAGCTGCAATGGTAAAAATCTAAATTGTTTGATTGCGCGAATAACTTCCCGCTCAAAGTAGCCGCTGGGTGTAGCGGAGATAATTCTTGGTGCTATTACCTCCCCACTTTGGTTTACGTCGAACTCGACAATCACCTTACCCGTAATTTCATTTGTGAGTGCTCGTTTTGGATAGTCGGGTGTCACTACCAACTGCGGCAAATAACCGCTTACGGCAACACGAGGAGCAATAACTACAGGGACTTCCCCATGTAAGTCTAAAACTTCAGAATCAATTATCGTTTGCCGCGGCCTCGGCGCTCTCACCACAAGTGATTCTTCAAGTAGCGGCATTTGGTGGGGCAGTAAATTTTGAATGTCCGAACGAGAAAGCGATTTAATAGGGTTGGTTTGTTCCACCACTTTTTGCGGTTGTTGTAACAATAATTGACGATTGAGCCATGCGATTCGGCGCTGCGAATCTGCCAAGGGGGAATCCTGTGGTACAACCACCATTGGCACGGCAACAGGCTGGGGATACACCGCGATCGGGTCGGGATAAAAACCGTTTTGCGTAGGTTGCAAACGCGCAATGGCCAGGGGTGAAGTAAGTACTCCCATGGCAATCAATACCCACATACGCCACGTAACAGCTGCAGTAGAGCGATTTTCACAGGGGTCTAAAACAATTTTTATGCGCTCGAACAACTGGGTATTCTCACTGTAAGAAAGCACAAACGCATGATGCTTAACATCGCTCGCCAACGCCAAAAGATCATCTGCGTATTCAGCGCGGCAGTTTTTCCAGTTAGCGACTCGATTGTCGCAAGCAATTTCCGCGTACCAACTGGCACGACGCGCGATTATCCAAACCAGCGGAATAAACCAGAGTATTGCGGTTGTTGTAGCAATGAGTATTTTCCACCACCAATCGCAGCGCTCAATATGAGCATATTCATGAGCCATCACACGTTGTACGCGTTCGACAGGCCAATGTTTTGCCTGCTGGGGCAAAATAATTATTGGCTTTTTGAAACCCATGACCATAGGTGAAAAAACCGCATTACTGATTACGAGCTTTACGCGAGACGCACCAAACCGGAAATAATCATCAAGCGACGCTTTCGCCTGAGACAAGCGGGTAGGCATTTCACCTAATGGTATTTCCTCAGCCATATTAGCCAGCTGACGTGCCGCGTGAATAGAAAATAATACATAGCTGATACGCCAGCTCACGCCGAGAAAATACAGAAATAGCAGCGCGTACAACACCTGTCGAGAGTTTCCCGATGCAAGCAAATCGGAAATCGGAATTTGCACTAGGTAGGAAACGCTTTGCGGCAACACGTCCACAGAAATTGTCGGCAGTACAGGAACAGAAATTACAACTCCGAAACTAAATGCCGCCGCAATTCCGAGCAACCAATGATTCTGCGCAGCAGATCGGTTGGATGGTCGCGCAACAAATACCAGCGCCAAGCCACAAATAATTAACGGCTTGATTAATAGCGTTGCGACAAGTGCGATGATGTCCAGAGTATGTGGCATATTTAATCCTGGCGATCGTTCTTAAGCGATTTAATACGCGCGATATCCCTTTCCAGTGCTTCTATCTCTTGGGCGCTTAATTCGGAGCCTTCCAAATCCAATAGCGCTGACATTGCTTTAGCAGGCGACCCCTTAAAAAAAGTTTTGATGATGCGTCGTATTGCAGATTCGCTGGCTTTTTTCTGAGCCACGACTGGATAGTAAACATACTTCGCACCTTCGCTTCGAAACTCAACTATGCCCTTTTCGAGTAATCTCGCTATTAACGCTCTAACCGCAGAGTAGCTCGGCGGGTCGGGCAGCTTGCGTTGCACATCATGAGCGGATGCTTCGTTGAGTTCGTAGAGAATATCCATTATCTGGCGTTCTCTGCGGCTTAACTTGTAATGAGACAGGGGAGGCATTGATGATCCTTATTGAGAAATGCTAATTTTTTAGCATCATGCTACAAAATTAGCATACCACTGCAACAACATCAAGCCTTGGATGCTAAAAATTTAGCACTCAGGGCGGTTTGAGGGTGAGAGACAGGGAGACTTTGTTGAAAGCCCACTGGTAGCAGATCAGTAATATTAGTGCTGTGCCAAGAGCGTGGTAAAAGCCGAGGCGCCCAGCTAGGCCAAACCACAACAGGTAGAAAAACACCAAACCTACTAGACCTACTAACAATCCACGCAGCAGGGCAACGACGGCCGACGCACCCGCACGGCAATGCGTAAAAACCGCCATCACCGACGTCGCCACAGGAAAAACGCTGAGTAGACCACTGATTTTCGGGCCTGCGTTCTGAGCGATAGAGGTAACGAACAAGACTAAAAGCGCTGCAGCCAGAACCCTAACCCCAATTTCCAATCGACCCAATTTAGCCAAAATTTGCGGTGGTATACTGGGGCGTGGCGAGCAAGTGATTAAAACGGGTAACACAAGCAACACCAATACAATGCCGGGCCAGCCACTTAATCCAGAAATATATACTGTGAAAACGACGACAAAATAAGTCACGCTGCCGCAAAGAAAAGCGACGAACCACGTAGCATAAATTGCCATCCAGGCATAGCTCACACAAAAAGCGCCTACCGCGATAATCCCAGGCAAGGTGACCGAGATACTCTGTAAAGCAAACGCCTCGCCCTGTTCTATCGCCAGCATTAAGGTAATTGGCCCAGCGACTAAAGGCAATGCTGTAACCATTCCTCCGATTTTAGGGCCGAATTTTTGAGAAGCGAAACTTGCCAGAATAATTAGCAACGGTACCAGAGTCAGTTTCAGAGCAATCATTGCCCATTCACCACGAGTCGTATCGCCATTAAAACGAAAATACCCGCAGCGGTGCGGTTTAACCATTTAAATCTGCTCGGAGCACTCAGAAATTGGTTTAGCCTGCCCGCGAGGCAGGAGAAGCCAATAAAAACCGCCAGGGCAACAAGTATAAAAATACCACCAAGAATCAGTAGCTGAAGAGATAACGCCCAACCTGGGGAAATCACAAACTGAGGCAAAAAAGCCAGAAAAAACAAACCCACTTTAGGGTTTGCAAGATTCATAAAAATACCGCGTTTATACATCGCCCAGGAACTTGAGAACAATTTCGCGTGGGCTGGCGACAATTCAACAACCTGCCAAATTTGCCAAGCGAGCGTGCAGAGGTAGATTGCCCCTAACCATTTTAAGCAATCAAAAAGCATCGGTGTTGCCGCCACCATGGCTGTTACTCCAGCGGCAACCAACAATGTGTGCACCACCAAGCCGGTACACAGGCCCAGAGTTATCAACATTCCTGACTTCGCGCCATAGGCGAGTGCTTGAGTGATCACAAAAAGGTTGTCTGGCCCAGGCGAGAGTGCCAGAAGAAACACTGCTGCGGTAAATAGTAATAATGTGTCTGGGCTCACCGGTGTCTCCTTTGAATCCGGCAATTATATCGATCTTCCTGATCTAATTAATCGTGCGCCGATAAAATCTTTAGATCTCAGATAGCAATTAACCCGACAATAAAATTGCCGGGTTAATTGGAGGGTTGGATGGAGATGGTTGCTGCGGATAAGAAAGATTTATTCGGTTGGTTCCAATTTCAGTTCAACACGACGATTCTGCGCGCGGCCTTCCGCCGAAGAATTACTGGCAATTGGCATACGAGGCCCATAACCCACTGCATGTACGCGACCCGAGGCCACCTTTTTCGTTACGAGGTAGCTGCGCACAGAATTTGCGCGATTCTCGCTCAGCTGTTGATTATAACTGGCAGAACCCGTGGAATCGGTGTGACCCGAAATTATGATAGCGGTCTTTTTAAATTCATTGAGCACCAGGGATACAGAATCCAACACTGAATGAAACTGCGATTTAATTTGATAACTGTTGGTTTCAAAGGTGATGTTGCCAGGCATGATCAAATGAATCGTATTGCCCTCGCGACGAACCTGAACCCCGGAGCCCTGCAGCTGCTGACGCAATTTCGCCTCTTGGCGGTCCATGTAGTAACCCACGCCACCGCCAACGGCAGCACCCGCTACAGCACCGGTGATTATGCCCTTATCTCGATCTTTGTCACTCGACGTAGCCGCACCCACCACCGCGCCGGCGATAGCACCAACCGCAGCTCCTGTTGTCGCCTTACTAGCTTGTTTTTCGCCCGTGTAAGGGTCATAAGTTGCGCATCCAAACAAGGTAACCAAAAGACCAACCACCACTATTTTTTTCATATAACCTCCGGTTAAACACATGAAAATCTAAAAACGCGTAAAATGACTGCAACAAAAATTGTTACGCGAGAAAATTATGGTAGACAAACCAGCAACTACCAGTGAAAAAAGCGCCAGAAGTTTACGCGGATTTTACATTGCAATCTGCGGCCTCCTTCTCGCCTTACTATTAAGCTGTTCGCAATATGAATTTACGCTGAACGAACGCACCGTTTACGACCCACAGGAATTCCGACGCGACTTGCAAATGGTTGACGCAAACTTACTCAGCTGTACAAAAAAAATTCTCTTTGAACAGCAAATCACAAAAGCCAGTCAATTAAAACAGCTCATATGTGGGCCCAGTGATATAAATACGCTTGACGGCATCGAGGTATTCACCAAGCTCGAGCAGCTAGGGCTCGCCAATAATAAAATCAACAACATAACAGCTCTGGCAAAATTAACGCAATTACAGCAATTAAACCTTGCCAATAATCATGTCGAGAATGCTGAAGTGCTCGCTGAGCTAGGGGAATTAACGTTGGTCGACCTTAGCGGCAATGCGCAATTGCAATGTCGCAGTGTTGTGGCCTTAAAGCAGCGCAACGGCATTGACTTAAAACTACCTGATCACTGCAAGGGAAAATCTTAACTTGGCGCACTTATACGCCGGTTTAATTGCAATTAACGAGGCATAAACATCAAGCCCACTGTATTGCGGCTTGCATGCATCACTTTCATGCTAACGGGCTCTTCGTTAATCGGACCTACCACTTTATGAAATCGCACTGAGACTATCGTACCAACAGGAGGCGTTGGGTGACGTTCAATACTCACTTGAGCACCACCATCGGATATATCGCGGGTAAAACCTATTATTGTTCCAAAGGCGGGATGAATCATTTCAACGCGAATGGATGTTGGAGTCCGTTCAAATTTACGCCTCTCGAGCACGCGAATCTCCTCAGTTGATAATATCTGATGGTTGCAAGTCTGATAACACAGGGAACACCTTATCTAAGCTTAGTCGAAAGCTGGTGTTTTGACAGCTGGCCGCTACCAAACCGTTATAGGTACGACTTCGTTTATCCACAAAACCTGTGGATAACTCTGTGACCAACCCACAAACAAACGGCCTGATACGGCATGGGTTCTCGACGCCCTACGTTTTGACGGCATTTTAGTCAATTTGTAATAAAGCTTTTAAATCAATAACTTAGAGTGGCGCGTCGATTTGTTACACAAATTATGTATAAATACCCGACATCCTGTTGCTTTTCGTAACGGTTTGTGGACAAGTTTTTTGTGTCAACCGTTTTATTGCGCTGGAGTGAGAGTAGTTACTTACTCCCAGGGCGGACTGGGAACTCAGGGAACACAAATGTTTCTTTGTAGATTTTTGCGCCATATAAGATAGTTATCATTATCATAAACGTTTCAAAGAGAACTTTATTCAATATAAATCCAATCGCTGGCGTGATCTTGATTTGCGAAAGTTACGCGTGCATCACCGCGAAAATTTTCAGCAACGGCTGATTGTATTGCATCGATATGATTATTCTTTTCGCTGATGTGGCCAATCAAAATATGTTGCAAGTTGCGACTGTCTACGGCCCCCAAAAACTCTGCGGTTTGCACATTATTGAGGTGCCCCCAGTTACTACCCACGCGTGCTTTTAGGGACGGAGGATACGGACCCTGAGAGAGCATAAGACTATCATGGTTGGCTTCGACGAGCAGACCGTGACAACCCTGATACAAGGCAAGTATGTACGGCGTAATGATACCAAGGTCGGTAAGTACACCTAGCTTAAGCTGGTTATATTCAAAAATATACTGGCAGGGCTCTCTGGCATCGTGTGGTACGGCAACGGGTGTGATCCGAACGTCTTCAATATGAAACGCTTCGCTGTGTTTAATGCTGTGATATTGATGCAGCTCGCCACAGACGCTTTCTAAATAACTCCCAGCAGTCATATATACCGGTAATCGATATCGGCGAGACAACGCGCCGACACCTTTAATGTGGTCACTGTGTTCGTGCGTAACTAAGACAGCACTCAGCTGTTGCGGAACAAGATCAAGCTGATCAAGGCGACGCTCCAGTTCTCGAATGGAATAACCGCAGTCAATGAGTAGGCATGTATCATCTACGCATACCAGTGTCGCATTCCCTTTGCTTCCACTTCCCAACGAGGCAAATTTAATCAAAACAATAATAATTAAATGAGATTTTCACGAAGGATACGAAGCAGCCTTTTAGCCTCATCATCGGAGAGGCGTTTTCCGCGATAATCGCGAATCATGACGTGCACCTTATCACCTTGCTGGCTATTTACCGCCAGGAGGTAACCGGTTCCTTTTTTAAGATTGACCCTATTGAACTGCGCGCCTGGAATATCGGCAAAAAGTGCTCGACAATCTGGCTCGTCGTAAAGGTTGCTGAGCAGATCTGGCAATTTAAAAGGTGCTTTTTCTGGGAGGGGTTTTTCATCACTCCAAAATGCAAGTGAACTGAAAAAGCCTTTTTCAGATTTCACATAGGTGGTGTACCCCACGTACATGACGCCCAGGTCGCTGTCATCCTGCCATTTTTTAAAACCACCCTGATCACTGGCATGGGACACCGTCGCCCAAGCGCGCGTGGTATTCATATTCAGCACAAGCACCGGCTCGCTGTTGTAGCGTTCAAAACCGGCTTTAAGCTCTCCGCCAACGTTTTGACCCAACAACGAGGCAGAGTTGTTATCAACGGTTTTTGCCAGTGAATTGGCAAGCTCACGCAGCAGCCAGTCTTCCCTCTCTGAATCATCTGACTTCTCGGGCCACTGTGGCCTGTTGCCAGATTCCAAATAACTGCGCGGCGCCATTTGGTGGAGCACATGAACTTCAGTGGTTTCAGGGTGAATGCCCTTCGCGAGCTGGATACGGAATCTTACTGCATGCTCCTGGTCATCTTTGAAGCCGACCCAGTCAGTTTCGATAATACCTGCAGCCGCGTTACTGGAAGCCACATCAAGCCCCCCCTGATTTAGAAAATACTGGGTTCGGGGCCAAACCTGTGCAGTTGACGCATTCAGGTAAATCCAGCGTTCGTCATCAAGTTTTTGAATTTTTACACCGATCTCGCCCTTATCTCCCACAGGTAAGGGGCGAGGCACCTTGTAGTCTTCGAGGGTAACGGGGTCGCCAAAGTCGTCCGTCGATTGTACCTCGGGTATTGCATACATGGGTTCCAGTGGAACGCTCGCCATCCCCTCGGGCAATTCAATGGGTTTTAGCGAGCCGGATTTTAGGTAGTCGGCACCGCGGCCACGGAATACGCCATGCTTACCAAAAAAAGTGCTACAACCAGCGAGACAAACGATTGAGAATATCACCAACACACGTACGCTGGTGCTAAAGAGGAATACATTCATATAGTTATTGCTTTGAACCTTTAACTCGAGAGAGCGCCTGCGGCGACCATGGCAGCTTCTAACTGTGCCTGGAACACAGCATCAAGCGGTGTAAGCGGAAGACGGATGGCACCCGACATCATTCCCATACGCGCCAGAGCCCATTTAACAGGAATCGGATTGGCCTCCAAAAATAATGCCTGATGCAGGGGTTTAAGCCGAGTATCAATCTCCCGAGCTAATTCGACATTCCCTTGCAGCGCCAGTTCACACATTTTTGCGGTTTGCGCTGGCACCACGTTGGCGGTTACAGAAATTTCGCCATGACCACCCAAACTCATAAACTCAACCGCGGTTTCATCATCGCCGGAAAAAAGCAGGAAATCGTCTGGCGTAAGATTTTGAATATCTTTCAGACGCTCCATACTGCCAGTTGCCTCTTTAATACCAATGATATTGTCGAGTTTTGCAAGTCGGCCAATAGTTTCAGGAAGCATATCTACAGCAGTGCGACCCGGTACGTTGTAAAGTAGTTGGGGAATGGCAACCCGTTCGGCAATTAACGCATGATGTTGATACAGGCCTTCCTGAGAAGGCTTATTGTAATAAGGCGTTACCAACAAGCACGCATCCGCCTTGGCTGCCATTGCACCTTCAGTGAGCTCCAACGCTTCGGCAGTGGAGTTTGCACCGGTGCCGGCAATCACGGGTATACGCCCATTAACCTGATCAACTACACGAGCAATAACTTCTTTGTGCTCAGCCATATTGAGGGTCGCACTCTCACCGGTGGTACCCACCGCTACGATTGCATTAGTACCCTGCTCAAGGTGCCAGTCGACGAGTTTATGCAAGGCATCCCAATCGAGCGAGTTATCCGCTTTCATTGGGGTCACAAGCGCGACCATGCTGCCTTTAAACATACGTCTTCTCCACGGGTTAAATCAAAATGGGCGACAATGGTACTGGCGTAAGCAAATACACTCAACCATTAACATCAAGTTGTTGCCGCTCAGGCAATTATTATTGACGTTTTCCTACGCCTCGCAAAAACGTACTGAGCTTGGCGAAAATCGCGGTAAAACCCAGAATCCCAACAAATTCAACTGCTTACCCCGAAAAAACACCGGTGCCCAATGAAACAATTAGGCTGATTGGGCTTAATCGCTATGGTGAAGGGTTTGGGAAGCGCTCGTGAATCGCTTCGATTCCTTCCAGTACGTCTGAACTCAACACAAGATCTACGCTCTCGATGTTGCTTTTAAGCTGTTGTAGATTGGTGGCACCAATAATATTGGCGGTAAGGAACTCACGAGTATTCACATAAGCGAGCGCCATTTGTGCAGGATCGAGGCCATGCTCCTGCGCCAAATTCACATAAGCTTCAATTGCTTCTTCGGCATTAACCTTACCGTAACGACTAAAACGCTCATACAAGGTCAGCCGTGCACCCTCAGGTTTGGCGCCATGCAGATACTTGCCAGAAAGAACGCCAAAGGCCAACGGTGAGTATGCCAGCAGCCCTACCTGCTCACGCATCGAGAACTCAGCACAGCCTACTTCAAAGCTACGATTAATAAGGCTGTAGGGGTTTTGGATGCTGACAATACGCGGCCAGCCATGCAGCTCGGAGAGCCGCAAATATTCCGCGATTCCCCAGGGGGTCTCGTTGGAGATACCAATATGGCGGATCTTGCCCTGCTGTACCAAGGTTTGCAGGGCATCAAGGGTTTCCTCAATCGCGATCAACCCGTGTTCCGCAACGTGTTGGTATCCGAGCTTGCCGAAGAAATTGGTTTGGCGTTCGGGCCAGTGGACCTGATAAAGATCCAGATAGTCCGTTTGCAAACGCTTTAGCGAACCCTCAACGGCTTCGGCAATTTGTTCGCGGGAGAGGCGTGCACCATCTCGAATATGGCCCACACCCGAATTGCGATCACTTTTACCGGTGACTTTGCTCGCCAAAATAACCCGGTCACGCGTGCCTCGGCTCGCAAACCAGTTGCCGATAATTTCTTCACTTTTACCGCAGGTTTCCGGCCTCGGCGGTACAGAATACATTTCTGCCACATCAAAAAAATTAACGCCCATGTCAAGCGCCATATCCATTTGAGCAAAGCCTTCCTCCTGAGTATTTTGTTCACCCCAGGTCATACTGCCCAAACAAATCAGGCTAACATCAATATCGGTGTTTCCAAGTTTGCGGTGCTTCATAAAGACTCCTGCGGTAAGCGCCCTGTTAATCAACTAACGACAGTGCAACTTCTGGATTAACATCTTCATCGTAATTAACACCTTCGACTTCAAAACCAAACAGTCCTAAAAATTCTTTTTGATAGCCTTTAAAATCGGTTAAATCCAATAAATTTTCCTCATTAACCTGTTGCCACAGTTCCTCAACTTTGCTTTGAACGGCCGGATCGAGTTCTTTCTCGTCGACACGGAAACGATTGCCATCATCGACGCGTGGGCTATCACTGTACAAACACTCGGTGAACAGGCGGTAAAGCTGCTCAATACAGCCCTCATGAGAGCCATTTTCCTTCATTACCTTAAATAGGGTGGACAGATACAACGGCATGATGGGTATAGCTGAGCTCGCCTGAGTTACCACAGCTTTTAGTACCGACACACGCGCGTCTATTTTTCTGTCGGCCAGTGCAGTGTCAATCGCGGTTGCGGCGCGATCGAGATCTTCCTTGGCCTTTCCAATAGTGGCTTTACCGTAGATGGGCCAGGTAATTTTTTCACCGAGATAGGTGTAAGCAACGGTTTTACATCCTTCCGCCAGTACGTCTGCAGCCCCCAAAGCATTCATCCATAACTCCCAATCGGCTCCCCCCATCACGTTCACGGTACCGGTAATTTCTTCTTGCGTAGCCGGTTCAATGGAGGTTTCCGAAATCTTAAGAGTATCGGTATTCAGGCTTTTTGAAGTGTAGGTTTGACCGACTGGTTTTAAAACAGAGGAGTAAACCTCACCGCTATCCGGATCTTGACGACGAGGTGACGCGAGGCTGTATACAACCAAGTCTATTTTACCCATCTCTGCTTTGATAACTTCAATGGCTTTTTTCTTGGCATCATGAGAAAAAGCGTCGCCATTCATATTCTTGGACCACAAACCGGCCTCTTCCGCCGCTTGCTGGAACGCAGCAACATTGTAGTAACCCGCTGTACCGGTTTTACGATCGGTACCCGGTTTTTCAAAAAATAACCCAAGGGTTTTCGCACCGCAACCAAACGCGGCGACAATTCGGGAAGCCAACCCATAACCGGTAGAAGCGCCGATGACCAAGACACTTTGTGGCCCATTCTCGATTTTGCCCTGTGCCCGAGTGTATTCAATCTGTGCTTGCACATTCGCAGCGCAACCCTTGGGGTGTGCGTTGGTACAGATAAATCCGCGAACTTTAGGTTTAATAATCATGCTATTTTCCTGCGGTTAACTTTTAAGGTTCGACGCCCTTTCTAAACTGAGAAAACACGCTCTGGCGAGCCAGAAATTTCCCCGGTAATACCTTGTCTCTTGCTCAAAATAGATTGCTCTTCATCCTACTAACGCCTCGAACCACGCATTAAATGCCTTAAGATAGGAAATTTGAGTGAAACGGAGATTTAAAAATTAGTCTAGATGGGCCCTAGGTCATATACTAAGCGGCGCATTATATCCACCAAGGCATTGATAATACAGTAACCAACATGTACGAACTCCGTTTTGCCACCTCTCCCGATTGGACCGAGACAATTCTCAAAGACTTTGACGCTTTTTTAATCGATCACGCAGCCGCTGAAAAGAAGGCCTCCGGCATGGCGGTTTCAATGTTATCGCACTACCCAGACAAACCCGACATTGTTCGAGCAATGATTGATCTCTGTATAGAGGAAATGGCGCACTTTCGCGAAGTGGTAAAAATCATGCAGGAGCGCGGTTTGCAACTGGCACCAGACACCCGCGACCCCTATGTCAACCAACTACGTAAACTCAGCCGCAAGGGTTCGCAAGTTTATATGCTCGACCGGCTTTTGTTGGGCAGTATTATTGAAGCGAGAGGCTGCGAACGATTTGGTTTAATAGCGACAGCGCTACCCGCCGGAAAAATGAAATCCTTTTACGAAACTATTACCGAATCTGAAGCGCGACACGAAGATTTATTCTTAAACCTGGCGTTAAATTACTTTTCAGAAAGCGAAGTCTTCGAGCGTTTATCCACCCTGCTGGATGCCGAAGCAGAGATAGTCGCAAAGCTACCCATTGTGGCCGCGCTGCATTAGAGCCGTCATGTTGGATAACGCAATAGATCGCTACCTGAGAAATTACGCGGAACCCGAGACTGAGCTTCTCACCAATTTTCCGCTGCTCAGGTGGCAGCATTGCGTGGTTATACCGGCTCTCGATGAAGCACCAGCCTTTTTACAGACTTTTTTCGCGACATTCCATCACCAACCCGATAACTACATGATGGTGCTGGTGGTCAACCGTTCTTCAGATCGCACGCACTCACCCAATAATGCAAATTTAATCGCCGGGGTAGAAACAATATTTAATCAGCCGTTGTGGAGGCACCAACACCTATCCTTACACTGCACAGACAATATCTCGGTATTGCTGGTTGATCGCAGCTCACGGCTCACAATACCCTCTAAGCAAGGCGTAGGTCTCGCCCGCAAAATAGGTTGTGATATTGCTTGCGCACTTATCGAAAAAGCAAACATCAGTAGCGCTTGGGTTTACTCAAGCGACGCCGATGCGCGATTGCCCGAAAATTATTTTTGTCACTCTAACAAACAATCGCAAAGTAGCGCTCGAGTATTTGAATTTACTCACCAGGCCGATATAAGCAACGAATCAGAGCCTTCCTGTCACCATGCGACAAGCCTCTACGAAGCCCACCTACGCTATTTTCGAGATGGTCTCGACTATGCAGGGTCACCCTATGCGTTTTTTACTCTGGGAAGCACCTTAGCAGTTTCGGCGCAGCATTATTGCGCAGCGAGGGGGTTCCCAAAACGCCCGGCAGGCGAAGATTTCTACCTGTTAAATAAACTGGCAAAACTGGGAGACATCTCATTCTGCCCTGAAGTACGCCTACAGATACAATCTCGCGAGTCTCGCCGCGTACCCTTTGGCACTGGGCCGGCCGTCGAGCGAATCAGCAATATGCTGACAAATGACCATACCTACTGTACCTATAATCCGAAAATTTTTATTTTGTTACGCCGTTGGTTACGTAGTAGGGAAACGCTTTGGGAAACGAGTCAAAAAGCTAGCGCTCTGCCGCCACTCGATTGCTGCGAACTAAACGCTGTCGCAAAGGCCATCAAGCTGAATAAATTCTTAAATCATGCGCACCATCATGCACGCAGTCGCGAGCAGTTTCACAAACAATTTCAACAGTGGTTTGATGCTTTTTTAACACTTAAATTTATTCATTTTTTTCAAACGAATGGGTTTCCGCCGGTACCCCTAGACAAAGCGATTCGGGAACTAAAACAGCTACCCCATGATTGATATCGCCGACCAAATGGTATTACTCGCAGTCGCACTTATTGCAAACCTGCTCTCCGCAATGGCTGGTGGAGGCGCCGGGTTACTGCAACTACCAGCGCTGATATTCTTAGGGCTGCCATTTACCATGGCTCTCGCTACCCACAAGATCGCCACAGTAGCGCTGGGTGTTGGAGCCACGCTAAAACACAGCCGTGAAAATCACGTCGAATTATATTTCGCACTGCTTATGTTGGGTGCCGGAGTACCTGGCGTAATCATTGGCGCTACCGTAATTTTGAATGTTCCAGAAACCGCTGCGAAGCTCGCTCTGGGCGTATTGACCATTGGGCTCGGGGCATATTCCATTATGAAGAAACAATTAGGACAACAATTCGCACCACGCCATCGCACTACCAAGGGCATGATTATGGGTGCGCTTGGTCTTTTTACCCTGGGCTTTTTTAACGGCTCACTCACCTCTGGTACTGGTCTGTTTGTGACTATGTGGTTGATCGCCTGGTTCGGGTTCGACTACAAACGCGCCACTGCCTACACTATGATTCTTGTCGGCTTATTCTGGAATGGCACTGGTGCTGTTACCCTGGCCCTGCTCACAGAAGTTAAATGGTCCTGGTTGCCTATGCTTCTTGTGGGGTCTCTACTCGGCGGCTATGGTGGCGCGCATATCGCTGTAAAGTATGGCAACCCTTTGATAAAAAAGGTCTTTGAGGTGGTTACCATTTTGGTGGGAATATCACTCATCACGAGTAGCTTGCAGTGACCCGACGCTATCACTGCACCGCAATATTAGCAGCCACCCTGGCCGTTATCGAATGCCATGGGGCCGAGCCTGCCAGCAGTGATGAAAGCGCAAAGATATCAGAGATTGAAACAACTTCCACCGAAAACGAAATAATCCCGGCTGATAATATTTTCGATAAAAGCCGTAATTATGTCGGTAACCGATATGTTGCGCTCGCAAGGAAACTGGACTTTTTCGTATCGCGATCGGACATGGAACGTGAAACCAACGAAAGTCAGCTCAGTATAAGAGTAGGAAATACCCGCTATGAGACCGGCGAGGGCGAATTTGATTTTAATCTGCGCACCCGCGTTGACCTCCCCGGCACCGAAGCAAAATTTAAGCTTTTTATTGAATCCGATCCTGATGAAAGCAAAACCCTCGCAGAACGGAATCGCGCGGTTACCGACAAAGATTCATCCAAGCGGGAAACCTCCGTCGCAGGTATTGAATACACTCGCCCTACCAGCCCGTTTCGTTGGAAACATTCTGCCAGCCTGGGTGGCAAATTTAACAATGGGCCAGATATACTGCTGCGCTATCGACTGAGAAAATACTGGCAGATGCCCTACCGTTGGACATCGCTGTTTCGCCAGGACTTCTGGCACCAAAGTAGTATCGGCTGGGGAGAAACCAGCCACCTGGAATTTACCCGCCCCATTGCTGATTCCCTCTGGTTTAACGTGTATGGTCAAATTGAAGTTCGAGATCACGATGAACCGGTTGAATATGCCAATGTTTGGCGGTTGGATTATCAATACAATAAACGCTGGCGTTATACCTATCGTTTCGGCTTACTCGGTAGCAGCCAGCAAGAAAAAATATACGATGACCGCTTTGTAAATTTTCGCATTGGCTATCGCTTGCGAAAAGAGTGGGTGTACCTCTATCTCACCCCCGAAATTTTCTATGCAGAAGCCAATAACTACCGGCCGGAGCGCTCTCTCACCTTAGCCTTTGAATTATTGTTGACCGACGACCATTAGCCATGACCGCAAAACGATTTTTACTGCACCCACAAAATATTTTTATCGCTCTGGATAGTATTGACGCTACGCCTCCTTCATACACGCTAAACAGAGCCGACGCCTTAAGGCGGGTGTTCTGGACCCTAGCTTGCGTCAGTGTTTGCCTACTGATGATTCACTACTTAAAATATTTTTCAGCACTGCAAGGTTTTCTTGAATTACTCTCTGAGCTACAGCATAAGCCCCAAAACTACTGGCTACAGAAATTGCAGCACAGCGATTACTTCCGTTTACTGCGCTATTGCTGGTGGACTTTTTGGCACGTGGTTGGCTATGTGCTCATCCCATTTTTAGTGATTCGCTATCAGCTTAAAGCCAACTTCTGGGATATGGGTTGGAAATTCAATGACACCGCACAACATTGGCGAGGCTATGTGCTGCTGGTTTCACCCATATTATTTTTTGTCTTTCTCGTGTCGTTTCGGCAGGACTTTGTTCAGCACTACCCTTTTTACAAACAAGCAGGCCGAAGTTGGTTCGATTTCATCGCCTGGGAAGCACTCTACCTATTACAATTTGTGTGCCTGGAGTTTTTCTTTCGCGGCTTCATCATCAACGCCCTGCGACCGGCTATTGGTGCCAATGCGGTATGGGTCATGTGTGTGCCCTATTTAATGATACACTTCCCAAAACTATGGCCAGAAGCTACAGGTGCAATCCTGTTTGGTTTATTTTTGGGAATTCTGGCGCTATTGTCGCGTTCCATCTGGGGTGGTTTCATGGTGCATGCGGGCATAGCGGTGAGCATGGATGTCGCCTCCCTATTGCGTCAAGGCGCATTCCCCCAGCAACTGTGGCCCTGAAGATCGTTTCTATAGGTAATTGTTATGAGTAGCTTGCAAGATCAACTTTTAAAAGCCGGCCTGGTCGACAAAAAAAAGGCCAAGCAGGCGAAGAAGGCCAAGACCAAACAACAACGCGCCCAGCATAAATCCACACAACCGGTGGTGGACGAAGCCAAAGTCATGGCGCAGAAAGTTCAGGCCGACAAAGCGCAGCGGGATCGCCAGCTTAATGCGGAACGTGATGCCGAGGCGCAGCGCAAAGCTATAGCAGCGCAGATCAAGCAATTGGTTAGTCTCAATGCCGTAAAGCGCGAAGGAGATGTTGCCTACAACTTTAAAGATGGCACAACAATTAAAAAAATATACGTTAATAATATACTGCTCGACCAGCTGGCTCGCGGTCAGCTGGCTGTGGCAAAAATTGACGAGGAATATTCCCTGATACCCGCCAAGGTTGCAGAAAAAATCTCTCAGCGCGACGCTTCGTTTATTGTCTCCCTTGCAGATAAACAAGAAGCTGCGGAAGAAGACGACCCCTACGCAGATTATCAAATTCCCGACGATTTAATGTGGTAATCGCAACTGCAACCATGTTAGTTGGCATCATTCGCCACTAATCCAGTCGCTTGTTAAATCTGAATGCGGCTAACCCCAAACCTATTACACTGAAAACCAAAAGCCACAGCGAATCAAATACTAGCGTCTGCACCTCGGCATTACGTAAAATGATCGCACGCACCATTCGCATAAAATGGGTGGCCGGTAAAATTTCGGCGATCTGTTGAGCGAGCTTTGGCATCGCCTCGAAGGGAAACATAAATCCACTTAACAAAATGGAGGGCAGCAGTACAAATACTGTCATTTGCATGGCTTGCAATTGCGTTTTTGCCACGGTTGAAATAATCAGCCCCAACGTAAGGCTCGCAGCAATAAACAATAAGGTGGCAACGAATAGGTGCACGGGGCTGCCATTGATAGGTACGTCAAATACCAGCCTGCCGAGGGTAAGAATTATAGAAACCTGAATTAGCCCGACAAAAATATAAGGGACGATTTTCCCAATCATCAGTTCCATTGGCCGGATTGGAGTGGTAATCAACAGCTCCAGGTTGCCACGCTCTCTTTCACGGACGATTGCTGTAGAGGTAAACAAAATCATCGTCATTGTGAGAATCACGGCGGTTAAGCCTGGCACGATGTTCACAGCAGAGCGTCGCGTGGGATTAAAAAACAATGCCACTTCAAAGGTCGGCGGTGGATTGCTTCGCTGCAAAGAGGGTTCGATTATCAACTGATCTAGCGGCATTTGTCTCAGCTGTAAAATCGCAGAGCTCACCATGGTGTCTGAGGCATCCACCATCCATTGACCAAGAACGCGTTGCTGCACCATGCGCTGGCTTAAATCGGCCGGCAAAACCAACACCGCGCGCACGTCTCCACGCCTGATGGCAGCTTCTGCCTCGGTGGTAGTGCCGTAGTATTCGGTGACCTTTACCACCTGGGTGGCCGTCACCGTTTTCTCTATCAAGCGGCCCGCAGCAGTATTGCTCAGATCAACAATGCCAACCGGAATATCACGGACTTCTGTATTGATGGCGTAGCCAAACAACAAGAGTTGTACCAGCGGTATCATAATCACCATACCAAAGGTCATCCGATCACGGCTGAGTTGTTTCAGCTCCTTAAATATAACTGCAGCAATGCGCCCCCAGGTTGTCATAGTATTGTCCTCACAACATTTCTTTCTGGGTAACAGTTACAAATACATCTTCGAGGCTGGCATGTACCACGCTCATATTTCCCGAGAATTCGGGCAGCTGCTTTTTTAGAAATTCCACCGGATCATTCTGCTCGCGCTCGATCAGCACGCGCAATCGAATGCCCTGCTGTGCTGCTGAGCGCACCTGAGGTAAAGCCAGCAGCTTTTGTTTTAAATCTCTGAGGTGATCACTGGCAATCTCCACAACATTGGCACCTATGTCGGCCATCAGATTTTGAGGCGTGCCTTCAGCCATCAATTTGCCACGCGTTAGTATCGCCAACTGATGACAGCGCTCAGCTTCATCCATGTAGTGTGTGGAAACTAAAATCGTTGTGTGCTGCTCGCAT
This sequence comes from Alteromonadaceae bacterium 2753L.S.0a.02, assembly GCA_007827375.1. Lineage (NCBI taxonomy): Bacteria > Pseudomonadati > Pseudomonadota > Gammaproteobacteria > Alteromonadales > Alteromonadaceae > Alteromonadaceae bacterium 2753L.S.0a.02. Next base: position 1,409,094 of record VISH01000002.1, on the reverse strand, counting down.
AGATCGAACAGTTTTTCCCAGAAATCACGCCGGTTTTCCGGGTCGACCGCAGAAGTGGGTTCATCGAGAAAAAGCATCTCTGGTTTGTGTAAGGTTGCCGCCGCCAGTGCAACCCGCTGACGTTGACCGCCGCTCATATCGCTAGCACGATTATTTCGCAATGCCTGTAAGTCATAAACCTGTAGGAGTTCTTCAATGCGGGTTTTTAGTTGCGCGCCACCCATGGAGAAAATTTTTCCCATAAAGCGTAAATTTTCAAGCACGGTGAGATCTTCATAGAGCGAAAATTTTTGCGTCATATACCCTATACGGGTTCGCAATTGTTCTGCCTGCTCGGGAATTTGGAAACCCATAACTTCGGCACAGCCCGCCGAGGGCGACAACAACCCGCAAAGCATGCGAATTGCCGTGGTTTTGCCACTGCCATTGGGCCCCAAAAAACCGTAAATTCGCGCTTTGGGTATTTTCAGATCAAGGCCATTTACGGCGACTAAATTGCCAAAATTCCGGGTTAAACCGCGTGCATCGACTGCAAACTCACTATCACTCACCGAGCATGACCTCCGCTGGCATACCGATAGCCAGGTTATTTTGCTCGATTAAATCGAACTCGGCTAGATACACCAAACGCGCACGATCGCGTTCATTGAGGGCGTAATAGGGGGTAAACGCTGGTTCGGTGGCTACCCATCGCAATTTTCCCTGCAGGGTTTTTTCAATTCCGTCCACGTGTACCGGATATTCGTTTCCCAGTGCCACTTTTGCACGCCAGGGTTCGGGCAAATAAACCCGAGCGTAGGGCGCATCGCCCGCTAGTAAAACGGCGACGGGTGAACCCGGTTGCACACGCTCGCCGGTATTCCAGGGCAGGCTATCCAGTAATCCGTCGCGTGTTGCACGTATGCTTAATTCAGAAAGCTGATATTGTTCCAGCTCCAATTGAGCTTGAGCGGCCTGGTGAGCAGCTTCAGCCTGATCGAGTTCTTCCTTGCGCGTACCATTGGTAAGCAGCTGTAACTGTTGCCGCGCCGATGTTAAATCAGCTTCGGCCGAATCGCGACTTGCGACCGTTTGATCCAAAACGGCTTGTGTGCTGAGCTGTTTACTGCGTAACTCGCGCGCTCGCTGATAATTTTTTTCCGCCACGGTCAATGCCGCTTCGGCGCCATCCACTCGCGCTTTCGCCGCGTCAATATCTTCAATACGCGCACCGTTGCGTAATTCTTCCCATTTCGCGGCTGTTCTAGCTAATTCAGCTCGCGCCGCGGCAACACGGGCCTGTTGCCGACGCTCGTCTAATTGCACGAGCAGCGTGCCGGCTTTCACCCAAGCACCCTCTTGCACCGGCTGCGCTACTATAATTTCTGAGGCTGTGGCTTTGAGCAAAACCCGATCTCTCTCCACCGTACCTAACGCGGTGTTACCACCCCCTTCAGAACAGCTGGCTAGCACCACACTCAACAGCAGAAACACAGGTATAATTAATTTTTTAAGAAGCATGGAGGGCTCCCTTAGTTAATTTCGAAGCGATTGAAAAGCACCAAAGAATTGGGTGAGACCTCTGTAACTGCCTGGATTAAATCACTACCGGCAATTTTTCGTTTTTGCATCAGACGCTGTACGACCTGATCGAGACTCGCAGTATTCTTGGTATTTTTCCGAATCGAAGCGTTTAATTCGTAGAAAAAATTAGCGGCTGCCGCTTTAACGGCAAATGCTGATTTTTGCTTACGAAAATCTTTGTTTTTTCCAGCACGTTTTTTCTGATTGGCGAGCACTTTTTGATAGCGCGTCGCGGTTATACCACCCGCCCGAAAGAGCAAGGCACTGGAATAATACTCGGCGATGCCTTCCACGATCCAATCATCCTGTTTATTTGCTCTTAGCCGGGTAATCACATGCACGATTTCGTGGAGCAGGGTACTGGTGGCATTCTCGCTAATCATGGGCCGTTGCGCATGAAGAAACAGTGAATTGCTGGCTGAAAGACCTCCGCGCCATAAGGGGTCATCAGCGCTTACAATAAGTATTTTCGGCGGTAGAGGTGTAAATGCGAGCTCTATCTGCGGCCATGCGAAGCCCATAAACGCTAGGGCATCCATACGGCTGTAGCGGCTAATTTTGGGCGCACTCACCGCAAGCTGAGTTTGGTGGGCAGTGCCCAGTTGATCGCGACGGGTCCCAAGATCGCCGACAATCATCCACCCTGTGGGGCGATCAAATTTACGATCCGGGTTCTCGATTTCAAACGTGGCATTGTAACTGGAGAGCGAGCGCTCTGGCTCAGCTTTGCCCCAACCGGTATTCACATGAGGCCATTGCTTAGGCAGCTTAAACGCCATACGAGCACGAGATTCGGCATTTTTTGATGCGACCACTCGAGCAGGCGGCACCAGATCATCGCCACGAAAAATCGCATAGGAATCCTCCCACCAAGCGTCGAAAGCCTCACCATGCTGAGACTTCCGAGGATGTTTGATCGGACAGATGTAGTTCAGGTCAGGTTGTTTCGAAGATGGCTGCCACACCAAACGATGTGCGCTTGATGTTTGTTTTATTGCGCCTTGAAAATCGTGGCATTGCGTGTGTCGCAGATTGAAATCAATCGATTTTACAAGTTGTGGTTGAACCACTTTTATGGTGACGAACACCTCACCGATCTTTTTTGAGAAATCCAACAAATACGTAATGTCGTAGTGTTGCCGGGCACTGGCACCCTGAGACAATACAATTAGGGCAACAGCCCAAAACCCATTTACCCAATGTACAAGTTTCAAAATGGCTCCTTTTCAACAGGGGTAGCAATTGCAGCTCAATACTAAATTACAAAAACGCATAAAGTTTGACAGATTGATTCGACAACAAAATGACGCCAAAGATCACCTGGCACACGTATCAACGCGCCAGGTAATTTTCTTGATTTGAAACCATGCAGGAACATTTATCGGCTTCTATGATGAATTTATACCCGTAGAATTTCGGCCTGTCTGGAGGTTACAGCATGGCAATAAAATGGACTTCGGAATTGGAACTAGGTATTCCGGTTATCGATTCACAACATCACCGCATTGTTGAATATATTAATATGGTGCACCACGCCCGCGATTCCAAAAGTCGAGAAGAAATTATCGATGTTTTGGATGAACTGGTGGATTACACCCTCTCGCATTTTGCCTTTGAAGAGAACCTCATGGAAGAAGCGGGTTACCCCTTCTTAAATGCCCATAAAAAAGTTCACCGTCTGTTCGCAAGACGCGTAAACAGTTTCCAGCAACGAGTTAAGAGCGGTGAGGATATCACCAATGAATTACTCCATGTACTGAAAGCGTGGCTGGTGAATCACATTAAATGTGACGATCGTGATTACGCCGATTCTGTTAGAGCCAACATGGAAGAGGCAACGAAACGTACCAAAGCCCGCAAGGGCAGCTGGTTTAATCGACTGTTTGGCTAATAGAGATACATTATGATTACTTGGTCGCAAGAATACGAAATTGGTATTCCGGTTATCGATCGCCAGCATCAACGCATTATTGAGTACATCAATCAGGTGGAACTACTCAAGGAAGCTGCAGGAGACCGCGAAAAAACCGCAGAGATCCTTACCTTGCTGGTGGATTACACGCTGTCGCATTTCGAATTTGAGGAAGCACTGATGGAGCAGGCGCGTTATGCGTCACTGGAGGAACATCAAGTCACTCACAAGGCGTTTATCGACCAGATCGAAAATCTTCACACTCGTTTCAAAAACGGCGAAGACATTGCCAATACCTTGGCGCAGGTACTAATGAATTGGTTACTCGACCACATCAAAGAAGACGATTCAAGCTACGCAGCCTGCGTGAAGGAGAATATTCTCGGTCAGGCGCCCGAAAACCACCGCAATTGGGTGCAGCAAGCGACCAAGCGCTACTTCCGGCACTGAGCCTTTGCGCACCTCTGTTGAAATTCACCATTCACTGGTAAGCTTTGTGTCTTTGTACACTGCAAAGACACAATAATTATGCAGCGCCATATCGCTATTGTTGAAGACGAAGAAGCCATTGCCCAAAATTACTGCGATGCACTGAGACGACAGGGCTACAAGGTCTCGCACTATCGCAGCCGCCCTGAAGCCACCCAGGCATTTGCAAACCGCCTGCCGGACTTGGCAATTATCGATGTTGGCCTCGGTGATGAAATAGAAGGCGGTTTCGAATTGTGCCGCGATTTACGCAGCCGCGCCCCGGAATTACCGATCATATTTTTAACAGCACGCGACAGTGAGTTCGATGTGGTTAGCGGCCTGCGACTCGGCGCCGATGACTATCTCACCAAAGACATCTCCCAGCCACATATGCTGGCTCGCATCACGGCCCTGTTTCGCCGCATTGACGCTCTGCAAAAACCCATTGCGCAGGATAAGGAAATCGTTCGTGGCAAGCTCACCCTCAATATGGATCGCATGACCGTGCAATGGTCGGGCAAAATGGTCGATTTAACGGTAACCGAGTTGTGGATCGTACACTCCCTGGCACAACACCCTGGGCACGTTAAGAATCGCCAACAGCTTATGGACGCTGCCAATGTTGTTTTAGACGACAACACCATCACATCACATATCAAACGCATACGCAAAAAATTCAAAGAACTGGACGACAGCTTTGACTGCATTCAAACCGCCTATGGGATGGGCTACCGCTGGTTGACTGAAAACGCCTAGCCGTGAAACTGCGTAAGCAACTGCTGGTCGTCAGCCTGATTACTCTTACCCTGCCCTGGGTAGGCTGCCAATATATCGGAGAAATGGAGCAAACCCTGCGTCAGGGACAGTCGGATGCGCTCATGGCGATGTCGAAGGCCGTTTCCGCACGGTTCGGCAGTGATCGCGAAATTCTCGAGGAACTGCAACGCCTCAACCCACCCCCAGGCAGCAGTCCGGTTTTCGTTCACCCCTTAAACACCCCACCCTTGGTAGATGGCTATCAGGACGACTGGCAAGTGGCCCAATTTGCGCAACAATCGTTACGCGGCCGTGGGGGTGATTTGAGAGCACATGTACAAGCCGGTGCTGTGAACGATCAACTCTATTTACTTCTTGAGATTCTCGATAGCAACAGGCGTTATTACAACCCTACTATGGCTTCCCCTTTGGAAGCAGACCACATCAATCTGCACTTCTCCGCGAATACGGCACCAGATACGCTCCTCGTTATATACGCCAGCGGTCAGGGCAAGCTTTCCGCCGGTTGGTACACACCAGGAGGGCTCAAAGTGGAATACCAGGTTAAGGGAGTGATCTCAGAAACAGAAAAAGGCTACCTTGTAGAGATGCAGTTGCCATTGCACTGGGGTCGCGATGGTTTTGGTGTTGAGATAGCCGACACCCATCGTGAGATTACAACTACCAGTAACTTTAGCCAGCAACTGCCACCTCTGGTAATGCAGTCACCCCTGCTGTCCCGCGAACTGGCGGTGTTCAGTCGCCCGGGCGTTCGATTGCAAGTTGCCTCCTTGGGAGCCCGACCTGTGGCTGCAGCTGGAGAGTTGAAAACCAGCGACAGCACAAAAATGCAGCAGCGTCACAGCCTGCTGAACTGGTTCTATTTTTTTGCGGTAGGCGACGACGCCTTCCCGGCAATCGATGACAGCCAAAACACAGGCATGCTCGATACGCCCGAGGTATACGCGGCACTTTCGAGCAAACAACCTTTACAACAGGGTTGGTATCAAACTGGGGAACAGCGCCTGGTGCGCGTCGCTACGCCGGTCGTCGATCAGCTCGGTGGGGCAGAGCAACCCCTCGCTGTCGTGATAGCCGATCAAAGCTCAGACAGCCTCGCACGATTAACCAGCTCAGCGTTTTACAAACTGATCGCCTATTCGATCGTGGTAACCTTTGCCGCCAGCGTAACACTGATACTCTATGCCTCCTGGCTGAGCTTCCGCATTCGCAAACTGAGCCGTGCTGCAGCCGATGCCATCTCCGACAGCGGTAAAATCGCCGATAACTTCCCGGTGTTTAAAAGCCGTGATGAAATTGGTGACCTATCGCGCAACTATGCCACCCTGCTCACCCGCTTGAGGGAATACACCAACTATTTGCGAACCCTTTCCAGCAAACTTTCCCATGAACTGCGAACCCCGCTAGCCATTGTGAAAACCTCCCTGGACAACCTCGAATTTGAAAATTTGCCAGCAAGCGCAAAGGTCTATGCCGAGCGGGCCAAAGAAGGTACCACGAGGCTTTCCAACATACTGAATGCTATGAGCGCAGCTAGTCGCGTGGAGCAGGCCATTGGCGCCGCCGAAGTGGAGCTGATTCCCTGTGACGAGCTGCTGAACAACCTCAAAGCGGCCTATGAAGACGTATACCGGCATGCGCGTTTTAGACTCAACATACGCAATGAAGAAGGTCCCTTACAGTTGAACGGGTCTGGTGAACTGTTGGTGCAAATGTTCGACAAGTTAGTGGATAACGCGGCGGATTTCTGCCCCAGCAACGGCCTAATAGAGCTTGGCCTGTATCGCAGCCAGGGCAATCTGGTGTTTACGGTACACAACGAAGGGCCACCGCTGCCCACCAGCATGCATGGGCAATTGTTCGATTCCATGGTCTCAGTGCGCGACAAAACCACCACCGCGGAATCCGGCCAACACCTGGGGCTGGGCTTGTATATCGTGAGGCTTATCGCCGATTTTCACCGTGGCGAGGTACAGTGCTACAACTTGCCAGACAATAGCGGCGTAATCTTCGAAATTCGCCTGCCGGCGGCTTGACTTTACCCCACAAAAACGGATAATAGCGCACCCTTAAACCGCCCCCTGGGCGTTATAACTATTCATTATCCGATTTTTACAGGAGCAACGCGGTGGCAAATACACCTCAAGCAAAGAAGCGTGCCCGTCAAAACGACAAGCGTCGCGCGCATAATGCTAGCCTGCGCTCCATGGTTCGCACTTACCTTAAGAAAGTGGTTGCGGCGATTGAAGCAGGCGACGCTGAAGCAGCAAAAGCAGCTTACGAAACAGCAGTGCCCGTGGTCGATCGCATGGCCGACAAAGGCATCATCCACAAAAACAAAGCCGCTCGCCATAAGAGCCGCCTGAATGCGCAAATTAAGGCAATGGCTGCTTAAGCTTTTAGCACTTTAAGTGTGAATTAAAAAAACCGGTATAAGCCGGTTTTTTTTCGTCCGCTTGTTGCCCTTTATACTAAACACAATCTGTGAGCAGTAATTCCAGCTCGCGCAACAAACGCTCTGATTGTTCTTGGGTACCTAATGTTATCCGCAAGCCCACACGCCCTTCACTATCCGCTTTGGGGCGAACCAGAATACCCTTAGCCACCAAGCCCTGCTCAACGGTATTAGGGTCATCAAAAAATGCCCAAATGAAGTTTCCACCACTGGGCCAGTAATCTATTGCGTGACTTTCCAGAAAATCCTCGAGCAGGGGTTTGGAGATTTGCATAACCTCATCCACGTAGCTCTCAACACTGTCCAGATTTTGTAGCGCAGCTCGAATCGCGACAATTGCCAGTTGATTGATATCGTAAGGGCCGCGCACATTAAGAAGAGCAAGGATGTTTTCTTTCGCCGCGATAATGTACCCAAGACGCAACGAAGGAATACCCCAGGTTTTGGAAAATGTACGCGTAATCACAATGTTCGGGTACTGAGCCACGAGATCGGCGACCGTCACCGAGGCATATTCGTAGTAACACTCATCCACTAAAATTACAGCTTCGGGTGCTGATTTTGCGATCGCCACAATGTCATCGCGACTCACCAAGGTACCACTGGGATTATTGGGGTTTGCTATGGTGATCACCCGGGTGTTGTCGTTAATTAGCGACAGCACTTCCTGCAACGGAAAACCTTTCTCCCGAGTATATTGTGGTTGGTGAATCTCGAGATTTTCCACCTTGGCACACTGTAGATACATCGCAAAAGAAGGAGAAGGGATAATCGCTTCATCGCCTTCACGGCAGGCAGATCGAATAATCAAATCGATACCTTGGTCTGAGCCGTTGGTGATCATTACTTGCGCTGGGGCTACATTCGCGTATGCCGCAATATGTTCAACGATATCGCCATAGGCAGGATACATCTGCAAACGGCCATCGCTTATGTAATCTACCAGCGCCTGCTGCACCGCCACGCTTACTGGCAAGGTACGTTCGTTGAAGTCCAACAATAAATGCTCTTTGGGGTCACGGCCGTCAAGCGGCGGTTTGTAGGCTCCCATAGCAGCAATGTGTTGTTTAAAAATCGACATTTTTCTGTTCCAACAAAAAACCCGGCAATATGCCGGGTTATTTAATGCGTTTTCGGCTTGATGTTTACGATAGCACGAGATTATCGCGATGAATCAGCTCGTCAAAATCTTTGTAACCCAGAAGCGCTTCAATTTTAGTGGTTGGCTGACCAATAATTTTACGGGCGTCATCGCTGCTGTAGTTTACCAGCCCTCGCGCAACCTCGTTGCCTTGAATATCCTTACACAACACCATCTCACCTCGGGTGAAATGGCCGCTTACATCCTTAACACCTACTGGCAACAAACTTTTGCCATGTTCCCGCAAAACTGTAACCGCGCCATCGTCCAAGGTTACCACACCGCGCGATTGCAACTGGCCGGCGAGCCAACGCTTACGTGCCGCAATAGGCTGCTGATCGGCATACAAAAGCGTACCAAGAATTTCGCCATTGGTAACTCGTGCTAATACATCATTAATTTTACCGCCAACAATAACCGTGCTCGCCCCTGAACGAGCTGCCAGGCGAGCAGCTCGCACTTTGGAAATCATACCGCCACGCCCCAAGGCACCACCGGACGTTGCCATTACATCAAGGTCGGGCGAAAGCGCCGGTTTTTCGAAAACCATTTCAGCCAAGGCATTCTGACGCGGATCGCTGTCGAACATGCCATTTTGGTCGGTAAGTATGCACAGCATATCCGCTTCGATTAAATTAGCGACTAATGCTGCCAAAGTGTCGTTGTCGCCAAAACGAATTTCATCGGTTACCACAGTGTCGTTTTCGTTAATGATGGGGATCACATCCATACTAATTAACGTGCGCAGTGTTGAGCGCGCATTCAAATAGCGTTGCCGACTTGAAAGGTCGTCGTGATCAAGCAAAACCTGAGCGGTTTTTTTACTGAATTTCTGAAATTCCTGCTCATAAGCCTGAATTAAAGACGACTGCCCCACTGCTGCCGCGGCCTGCTGTTCGTGTATGGCTTTCGGCCGCGATTTCCAGCCGAGGCGGGTCATTCCCGCTGCAACGGCACCAGACGAAACCAGCACGACTTCGTAACCTTTTTTTGATAAGGCGGCGATTTGCTCAACCCAGGCTGCCATGGCTTCCCGGTCTAGCCCCCGACCATTATCAGTTAATAACGCGCTGCCAATTTTGATGACCCAGCGCCGACCCTGTTTGACTAACTGCCTTTTACTCATGGTTATATGCAACAGATTTATCGAGAAGTTTGTTTAAATTTACTGAACGTATTCTACTTCTACATCAAAGTCGTCGTCATCATCATCCCGGTCATTCTGCGGTTTCTTTGATTTGTGTCTTGCTCGCAGGGCATCAATACGCTCACGAGCTTCTACCTGCATTTGCAGTTGCGTTTGGTGTTCCTGTTGCGCGTAATCCGGGTCGTCTTTTTCCTTCACCCACTCCGCTTCGAGATAAGTGAGCAGTTTTTCACACAGCTCCTGCGTGCCGATTTGGCCGATTGCCGAAATCACAAATGTCGGCCCCTGCCAGTTGAGTGCACGCACTATCTTATCGCTTAAGGCTTGCTGTTCTTCCGGTGTAATTAAGTCCATTTTATTCAAAACCAACCAACGCTCACGAGACGCCAATGTTGCGCTAAATTGCTCCAGTTCTCGCACTATAGCTTGAGCGTTTTCCACAGGATCAGAACCGTCGACGGGACAAATATCCACCAAATGTACTAAAACTCGGCAACGAGTCAGGTGCTTTAAAAAGCGAATACCTAGCCCGGCCCCATCTGCAGCACCTTCGATTAGGCCAGGAATATCAGCCACAACAAAACTGCGATGCTTTTGTACTTTTACCACTCCGAGGCTTGGAACGAGTGTTGTAAATGGGTAGTCGGCAACCTTTGGTCGCGCAGCAGACACAGCCGTTATAAAGGTGGACTTACCTGCATTGGGAAGCCCCAACATGCCCACATCCGCTAACACTTTCATTTCGAGCTTTAACTGCTTGGCCTCGCCCTCACTACCGGGAGTGGTTTGCCTTGGAGCGCGATTAACGCTGGATTTGAAGCGAGTGTTTCCCAAGCCGTGAAAGCCACCTTGTGCCACCAGTAATCGTTCCCCATCTTTGGTGAGATCGCCAATTTGCTCTTCGGTATCGACATCCAATACAGATGTACCCACAGGTACTTTCAGTACAAGATCTTCTCCCTTTTTACCGGTGCAATTGCGGCCACGACCCGATTCCCCACTTTGCGCGTTGTAGCTGCGTTGATAACGGTAATCGATTAGCGTATTTAGGTTTCCGTCAGCTTCCAGATAAACACTGCCGCCGTCTCCGCCGTCTCCGCCGTCGGGGCCACCCTTTTCAATGAATTTTTCTCGACGAAAGCTGAGGCAGCCATTGCCACCTTTACCCGCCTGAACAAAAATTGGTGCTTCGTCTACGAATTTCATATCAATTTGCCTGCTGCAAAAAAACAAAAAGCCCCGCTACGGTCGGTAGCGAGGCTTTTATTATTAGGACTTCTTTAATGCTAAAGTTATGCCGCGACTACGCTAACGTATTTGCGGCTGTTCGGGCCTTTAACTTCAAATTTAACCGTACCATCCGCTTTGGCGAACAGAGTATGGTCTTTGCCAATACCCACGTTCTCACCAACATGAAACTTGGTGCCACGCTGACGAACTAAAATGTTTCCAGCTTTTACTTGTTGGCCGCCAAACATCTTAACACCGAGGCGTTTACTTTCGGAATCGCGTCCGTTACGCGTACTACCACCTGCTTTTTTGTGAGCCATGATTGTCTCCGCTTAATAATCTCTAAATTCTTAACAGCCCTGGATACCGGTAATTTTTACTTCGGTATACCACTGACGATGACCTTGACGCTTCATGGAGTGCTTACGACGTTTGAACTTGATAATCGTTACTTTGTCGGCACGCCCGTGGCTGATAACTTCAGCAGTTACCTTAGCGCCTTCCACAACAGGAGTGCCGATTTTAACCTCAGCACCGCTTCCTACCAACAAAACCTGATCGAAATCGACCGATTCGCCAGTAGCCACTTCAATTTTTTCGAGACGAAGCACTTCGCCTTCTTCAACTCGGTGCTGCTTGCCACCGGATGCAATAACTGCGTACATGTATTTGCTCCACACTAAACTGGACGACACGAAGCAGAAGTTGCGGCTTCATTTCAATCTGGCGGCCCATCTGCCACCAAAAACAAGGCTTGCGTCGTATATGTACCCCAGAACCCAGGGTTACAGGGGCGCGAATTGTACTCGAAGCGCAATTCTTGCGCAACAGTCGATTATGCGGTACCCCCACCTTTTTTAAAGCGTTCCCGAGTTGCCTGAATAATGGCGAAAAACACCGGTATAAAAGGTGTACCCACCACCAACGCGACGATCATGCCCCACATCACGGTGTGACCCAGCGACATTTGGCTGAACATGCCCGCCCCGGAAGCGAAAACCAGCGGTAATATACCCAGCACAAACGATAAGGCCGTCATGCACACCGCACGGAACCTCAAGCGCGCAGCTTCTGCCGCCGCCTCCAGGATGCCCAAACCATCAGCACGTCGCTCGCTGGCGAATTCCACAATGAGAATTGCGTTTTTCGCAGCAAGACCGATAAGCAAAACCAAACCTACCTGGGCAAACAAATCCAACGCTCCGAGTTGTGGAATGCCTATTTGTTTCACCAGCAGTAGCCCATATACCGCGCCAGTTACCGCAATAGGCACTACCAAAATAATCGCAGCCGGCAGTGACCAGCTTTCATACTGCGCCACCAGAAACAAATAAATGAACACCATAGCCAGAGCGAAGGCAATAATGGCCTGATTACCGGCTTTGGCCTCCTGATAGCTCATGCCGGTCCATTCCACTTGGTAGCCCGCCGGAAGGTTCGCTTTTGCGAGGCTCTGCATTTCCGCCATAGCCTGCCCCGATGCGACACCTGGCGCTGGACTGGCACGCAAAATGGCAGACCGATACAGGTTGTAGCGGGTACCGACGTCTGCCCCCAAAATGGGCTCGATTTTGACCAGGGTAGATAGAGGCACCATTTCGCCTTTACTGGAACGGGTGTACAGCTGATTAATATCTGAAAGCTCCCGACGGTATTGCGCAGATGCCTGCATCATCACCCGGTAGGTTTGACCGAACAGAGAGAAGTCATTGATGTACGCCGAACCCAACTGGCTTTGTAAGGTGCTGAAGATACTGGTTAGCGGCACCTGAAGTGTTTTGGCCTTATCCCGATCAATGTCTACGAAATACTGCGGCACATTTGCCCGGAAAGTGGTGTAAGCATCTTTAATCAAGGGCGATTGGTTAGCCGCAGCCGCGAGCTGCTGGAGCGCCCCAGCAAGTTCCTCGTGAGAGCGACCCTGTGTGTCTTCCACCACCAGCTCCATGCCGCCGACCACCCCCATACCTGGTACTGAGGGCGGTGGAAACGCCTGAACCAATGCTTCAGGAATTTCGCGATAGGCTCTAGCATTAATACGCTGCGCCACCGCAAATGAGATATCTTTGAATTCAGGACGATCGTCCCAGTGTTTCAGAACAATAAACCCAGTACCGCCGTTACTCTGCGCGGCACCCGCGAGAATCGAAAAACCGGAAAGCAAGGTGGCGCTTTCCACCGCAGGGTCCTCTTCGATGAGTTTTTGCAGCTTCGTCATGACCGCTTGGGTTCTCGAGATCGAGGCCGCATCGGGCAGCTGCACATTCATCATCAACACGCCTTTGTCCTCAACTGGTACAAAGGCTGTCGGTAGCATTTTGGTTCCCAGGAACAAAGCAGCCATCAGGCCGGCAAAAATGACGCCTACCGTGGCACGTCGCACCAACAGAACCCCGACCAACCCGGTAAACTTGGAGGTAATCCCTGCAAACAGCTGATTAAACTTGCGATACCAAGCGGCCTCTTTGTCACTGCGACGCAGCACCAGGCTGGCAACCGCAGGGCTGAGCGAAAGCGCGCATACAGACGACAGTACGACTGCCACACAAATTGTAATGGCGAACTGATTGTACATAACGCCGGTAATCCCAGGCAGAAGCGCAACAGGAACAAAAACGGCTAGGAGTACCAAGGTAGTGGCAACGATGGGGCCACTGACCTCCTCCATGGTTTTGATCACTGCGTCTTTGGTGGTGATATCCGGGTCGTCGCGGAGATGTCGGTCGGTGTTTTCAACCACCAGAATCGCATCATCCACTACGATGCCAATCGCCAGAATCAGGCCAAACAGAGTCACAGTGTTAATCGACATACCTGCCATCAACATGACACCGAAAGTACCAATCAAAGACACAGGAATCGCGACACTGGGAACCAATGTGGGGCGCCAGTCACCCAGAAAAATAAAAGTGATCAACACCACCAAGCCAACAGCCTGCAACAAGGATGTGGTTACTTGTGAAATGGAGACATTCACGTAGCGAGTTGTATCGTAACCTACGTCGTATTCCAATCCCTGCGGAAAATTCTTCTGCATTGCCTGTAGTTCAGCTTTTACAGCATCGCCGGTTAACAGGGCGTTAGCGCCAGGTAAAGTGTAGATTGCCATGACCGTGGCAGGGCGATTCTTATAATTGCCGCTTACTTTGTAGTCGAGCTGTCCAAGTTTTACGTCGGCGACATCTTTTAATCTCACAATCGCGCCATCATCGGAAACGCGCAGAATAATATTGCGAAATTCATCTTCGCTCTGCATTCTTCCTTTGAGTTGCAAGGTGTATTCCGTGGATAGCGAGCCGGTATAGGGGGGGGCGCCGATTTTCCCTGCAGGGGCCTGAATATTTTGTTCTTTGAGTGCTGCGGCGATGTCGTCTGGCGTTATTCCAAGTGAAGTCATTCGCACAGGATCTAGCCAAAGACGCATTGAATAGTCGGCAGTGCTGAAGATCACCGCATCCGAAACGCCGGGGATACGCTTCAAACGGTTCTGTACGTTGATGATGGCATAGTTGGCGATAAAGAGTTCATCCAGACTACCATCAGGAGAGAACAAGTTGACAGTAAACAGAATATCCGGAGAAATTTTATCTACCGTAAGCCCCTGGGCACGCACCTCGGCCGGCAACGAAGGTTCGGCAAGTGACACCCGGTTTTGGGTTCGTACCAGAACCATATCGGAGTCGTCACCCACCCCAAAGGTGATGGTGAGCTTGTAGCTGCCATCGTTGGCAGAGTTGGAAGTCATGTATTCCATGCCTTCAACTCCGTTAACCATGTTTTCAATAACTTGCCCGACAGCCTCTTCCATAACTTCTGCTGAAGCACCCGGCCAGGAAGCTTTGACTTCCACCCGCGGCGGTGCCACCTCGGGATATTCAGATACCGGAAGTATCAGGCGCGCTATCAATCCGCCAAGCGTAATCACTAGCGCGACCACCATGGCAAACTTGGGTCGCTCAATAAAGGTTCTACTGATCACGGTTGTCGCCCTCGCTGGCTGGTGTCGCTGGCTCATAGGGCAGGGGTATCACGGTATCTCCTACCCGCACCTTCTGAACACCCCTCACAATGATGAGGGTGCCTGATTCCAGTCCCGAGTTCACAAGTGTGTTCTCGCCAATTCGTTCACCGGTTACCAGGTTTTTTCGAGTAACCTGATTATTGCTGTCAACCGCTAAAACATAGGTGCCCTGCTGGTCCACCTGCACCGCAGCCTGAGGCGCCATAAGCCCCATCAACGGCTCTTCCAGCTGCAGCACCACACGCACAAACATGCCTGGACGCAATTCATCATTGGGGTTTGGCATACGCGCCATGAGCTCAACGGTACCTGTGGTTGGGTCTACCCGGTTAGACAGGTAATCAATTTTTCCGGTTTCGCTGTACTCAGAACCATCGGGCAGCCCGAGCTTCACGATGATATCGTCAACGGTAATCTGGCGAGTGCGACGCAGTTGTACGAGCATACTTTCGGGAAGCTGAAACACCACGTCCATACCACCCTGCCCCACCAGCGTTGTAAGTGGTTCGGAGTTAGGGCCAACAATGTCACCGACAGCGTAACGCGAGCGACCGACACGGCCATCTTGCGACGCTTTAATGCTGGTAAAATCAAGATTCACCTGTGCTCGCTCGACCGCGGCTTCGGCTGCCTCAACTGCAGCTGTGGCCTCCAAAGCACGGGATTCAAGTTCGTCGTACTCTGACTGAGAAATGTAACCGTCTTCGATCAACTGCTTGCCGCGATTGAAATTTTTCTCTGCATTGGCCCGAGCCGCCTTAGCTTTTGATAATTCCCCCTTGGCCTTTGACAGTTCCGCTTGGTATGAGGATGGATCAATATCAAATAACGGCGCCCCCGCTGCCAGCACGTCGCCCTCTTTGAAGTGTATTGCGGTTAGCTCTCCTGAAACCTGAGCTTTTACGGCAACATCACTGCTGGAGCGAATTCGGCCATTGAAACCTCGCGTCGGCCGGTAAGGCTTTTCCGCAGCGCTAACAACAAACACCTCCTGGGCAGGCGCTTCCTCCGGGGGTTTCTCACTGCAGGCAAATAGAGCTAACACAATAAGGCTTGCTAAGAGGGCTCGCATGAGGTTCTCCTGATTCTTATGACAATTATTTTGATGGTATTTGGTAACTGCAGATTCGGCAGAAACATAATCCTTTATCGAGTAGAATGGGCGTGAGTTTACGAACGAACCCTGACTTTAAAGCCAGGGCGCAAAGCCCGTGAAGTGAACTCGTGAATTATACCGCCTCGCCTCCCGGGATTCCCTATCTTTTGCTTTCTTGGGAGCAAATGGCCAAATATTCGCCAATTTCGCCGAAGTTACCCTCGCGTTCTCGGTTGTGTGATACAAAAAACACCACATTCACGTATAATGCCGCCCCTAAAAGGGAGCTGTCGCAGGGTCTGCCTGTAGGTAGGAATGACGCGCCCCAATTTTGTTAAAGATAGGAAACCACACTATGTCCAAAGTTTTAGAAGCCGTTAAGCCTGGTGTTGCCACTGGTGACGATGTACAGAAGATTTTCGAGATTGCCAAAGCCAACAACTTTGCGCTGCCGGCAGTGAACTGTGTTGGTACAGATTCCGTAAATGCCGTGCTGGAAGCCGCAGCCAAAGTGAAATCGCCGGTTGTTATCCAGTTTTCAAACGGTGGTGCCGCATTTTTTGCAGGCAAAGGCCTCAAAGCTGAAGGTCAAGAGGCCCAAGTGCTCGGCGCAATTGCTGGTGCGAAGCATGTGCATCAGTTGGCGGAAGCCTACGGCGTACCTGTAATTTTGCACACCGACCACGCCGCCAAAAAACTGTTACCCTGGATTGACGGGTTGCTGGACGCAGGAGAAAAACATTTTGCTGAAACAGGTAAACCTCTGTTCAGCTCTCACATGATCGACCTCTCTGAAGAAAGCCTCGAAGAAAATATTGAGCTGTGTGCCAAATATCTGGATCGAATGACCAAGATGGGCATGACCCTTGAAATCGAACTCGGTTGCACCGGTGGCGAAGAAGATGGCGTCGACAACACGGGTATGGACAGTTCTGAGTTATACACCCAGCCTGAAGATGTCGCGTATGCCTACGAAAACCTGATCAAGATCAGTCCGCGCTTCACCATTGCTGCGGCATTCGGCAATGTACACGGCGTTTATAAGCCCGGAAATGTTCAACTCACCCCGAAAATCCTCGACAACTCCCAGAAGTATTGCTCCGAGAAGTTCGGCCTGGCCGAAAAATCATTGAATTTTGTGTTCCACGGTGGTTCGGGTTCATCTGAAGCTGAAATTAAGGAAGCCATCGGGTACGGTGTAATCAAAATGAACATCGACACTGATACCCAATGGGCAACCTGGGACGGCATAATGAATTATTACAAAGCCAACGAAGGCTACCTGCAGGGTCAAATCGGCAATCCCGAAGGTGAAGACAAGCCCAACAAGAAATACTACGACCCACGGGTTTGGTTGCGTAAAGGCCAGGAGTCGATGGTAGCTCGTCTCGAACAGGCTTTCTCAGACTTGAACGCGGTTGATGTGCTATAAGCCTGTTGTTTGAAAATAACGTAAAATCCAAGCGATTGAGCCACAAAGTGCCCGGGTTTCCGGGCACTTTGCATTTCGTGGGTGAAGTTTAAGCCGTGACTTGACACCCCACTATGTGCCCCCTAGCATCCACCCCTCATTAGAACAGGTAAACCAACCCGATGCAGTCATTTCACAAAGTTGTTGAGGCCGACTTTGCCGCCGTAAACAGGCTTATCATCGAAAAGTTACACTCCGACGTAGATCTCGTCGAAAACATCGGTCACTACATTGTTGATGCGGGTGGTAAACGGCTGCGACCACTTTTGGTATTATTGACGTCCAATGCATTAGGTTATCAAGGCAGCGCGCATATTGAGCTGGCCGCAATTATCGAGTTCATTCACACAGCAACACTGCTGCACGATGACGTTGTCGATGTGTCATCGCTAAGGCGGGGCCGCCCCACAGCCAATGCCCAATGGGGTAATGCGCCTAGCATCCTGGTCGGGGATTTTCTGTATTCCCGTGCCTTCCAAATGATGGTAGCGGTCGGCGATATCGATGTAATGGCCATTATGTCGAACACTACCAACGTTATTTCAGAGGGCGAGGTTCAACAGCTGGTTAATACCAACGACCCGGATGTCAGTGAACAAAATTACCTGGTGGTAATCCATAAAAAAACCGCAGCCCTGTTCGAAGCAGCTTGTGAAATAGGCGCGGTAATTGCTGGCGCCTCAGCGACCCAGCGGGCATGTGCCAAACAAATTGGCTATCACCTTGGCGTTGCTTTCCAATTGGTTGACGATGCGCTCGATTACCAGGGTGACGCAGCCTCATTGGGTAAAAATGTGGGTGATGACCTTGCCGAGGGTAAACCAACACTGCCTCTAATCCACGCGATTACGCACAGCAGCGACACTGAAGTTGAATTAATTCGCGCAGCGATTCGCGCTGGAGGTATCGATAAACTGCAACAAATTATCTCTATCGTGCGCGAGCGCGGTGGCCTGGAGTACACCATGCGGTGTGCCAACACACATGCTGACGAGGCTTTGGCACTGATTGAACAACTGCCCGCCTCGCCGTTTCAATCCGCCCTGGCGGATCTCACGCGTTTTTCGGTTAATCGCACTATTTAATCGAAGCGCACTTGGTTGTAAGCAGCACAGAGAGTCTAGCGATGCAAAATAAATTATCCGACCGATTTAATAACTGGGAACAACTGATAGAAGCCGCCAACGGCTGGAAGAGCAAAACCCTTGCACAAGCTTTTGCAGACGACACCAACCGCGCAGCCAGATACACCGCAACCGCCGCCGGTTTGCAACTGGATTATTCTAAAAACCATATCGACGAAAACACCCTGGGCTTATTGTTGGCTACCGCAGAACAGGCCGACTTAAGTGGCGCGATCAAGCGTTTAATGCGCGGCGATCATGTGAACAACACCGAAGATCGACCTGCCTTGCACACGGCCTTGCGGTATTCCGGCGAACCGAGCACGGAAGAAGAGCAAGCTGTGGCAGCCACACTGACCAAAATGTCTGGCCTTATCGAATCGGTTCACAGCGGCAATTGGAAAGGTTACACAGGCGAACAGATCACTGATGTGGTTAACATCGGCATTGGAGGTTCCGACCTGGGGCCCCGCATGGTCACCAAGGCTCTCACGCCATTTCATACCGGCCACGTAAACGTGCATTTTGTTGCCAATATCGACGGCGCTGAAATTTACGATTTAACGCAAAAGCTCAACCCGACGACCACCCTGTTTTTAGTTGCATCTAAATCATTTTCAACACTAGAAACGCTTGAGAACTCGTTAACTGCTCGCAAATGGATGCTCGATAACGGCTGTGCCGAAAACCAGCTGAAATATCATTTCGTGGCAATATCCTCCAAGGTCGACAAGGCGGTGGAATTCGGTATCGATGCTGAGAACGTCTACCCCTTGTGGGACTGGGTAGGCGGCCGTTACTCACTGTGGTCCGCTATTGGAATGCCAATCGC
Organism: Alteromonadaceae bacterium 2753L.S.0a.02; assembly: GCA_007827375.1. NCBI lineage: Bacteria > Pseudomonadati > Pseudomonadota > Gammaproteobacteria > Alteromonadales > Alteromonadaceae > Alteromonadaceae bacterium 2753L.S.0a.02. The sequence goes on along the minus strand of VISH01000002.1, from coordinate 1,389,854 downwards.
ATTTGCTGTGGGTATGGAAAACTTTAACAAATTGCGGCTCGGCGCCGCAGCCATGGACGAGCATTTCGCCAACGCCCCACTGGACAAAAATATTCCCGTGCTAATGGGATTACTGATGTTTTGGTACAGCAATTTAATGGGTAGCGACACCCAGGCCATATTGCCCTATGCGTACCACTTGCAGCTATTGCCCGCCTACCTTCAGCAATTAGAGATGGAAAGCAACGGTAAAAGCGTGACCAAAGATGGCGTAAAAGTCGATTACCAAACGGGTTCCATTGTTTGGGGAACTGAAGGCACTAACGGTCAACACTCATTCCACCAATTGTTGCATCAGGGAACCACTATGGTGCCCATCGATTTCATCGCGACCCTGCAAGCTCACCACCCGATTGCGCACCAACATAAGTATTTATTCGCTAATTGCGTAGCGCAAAGCCAAGCATTGATGACCGGGCGTGACCTGGCTACGACAGAAGCCGAGCTGCGTGCAGCTGGCGTCGGTGAAGCGGAAATTGCCACTCTGGCGCCGCACAAGGTTCACCCAGGCAACCGCCCTAGCAATGTGGTACTCATGGAAAAGCTCACGCCCGAAACACTTGGCGCACTAATCGCGGCTTATGAGCACAAGGTTTACACCCTCGGCGTGCTCTGGAATATCAACTCTTACGATCAATGGGGCGTAGAGCTCGGTAAGCTACTCGGCACACATATCGCCACCGCCATTAGCACCACCGATATTCCTGGCGATTGGGACTCATCCACTCAAACGTTAGTGCGTAAATTCAACGAAGCCAACAAATCGCTTTAAATTCAAACACCAAGCTCAAAAAAGCGTGACTAGGGTCGCGCTTTTTTTAAAAATCTCTTTGGCAATTAGCGCCGTTTGCCTTAGTCTCAATTTCCAACTGTGAAAAGAATCGCTCACGAGCGTTCGCTCAACCCCCAATTAATAATTCGCTCCCTCAATGGAGCCACGAACTCTTAGGAGTATTCAATGAAAAATTTGTCAAAAAATCTCGCCATTTCCAGTGCAATCGCCGCCGGGGTTGCCATGGTATCTTCGACGACTATTGCTCACGCCGCTAAACCCACCATGGAAAAATGTTACGGCATCGTTAAAGCTGGCAAGAATGACTGCGCCATCAAAAGCCAGGGCACTAGCTGTGCAGGGCAAGCTAAAAAAGATGGCATTGGCGATGCGTGGATTTATGTACCTAACGGTAAGTGCGAAGCAATTATCGGTGGCAGCCTAGAACCTAAAACCGACAAATGAATCAGTGTACCGACCTAGCTCGCTAGCTGGCGGGCTATTTTTTCATGCTAAACAGCCAAATCCTCCCTCTACAGCTCCCAAAACGCGTTGGCATTGGCCTCAAGGCACAACACTACCAAGATATTCTTGAACACCAGCCAGATCTTGGTTTTTTGGAAATTCATCCTGAAAACTATATGGGCGACGGCGGCCCCCAGCATCGCTACCTGGAAGCCATCCGCAATTTGTACCCGGTATCCATGCATGGGGTTGGGCTCTCACTCGGCAGCACTGATGGTATTGATAGGGATCACCTGCAACGATTGAAGACGCTTTGTGAGCGCTATCAGCCCCATCAAGTGTCAGAACATCTCTCTTGGAGCCACGTTGATAACATCTACTTCAATGATCTTCTGCCACTTCCCTACACTCATGAAACCTTGGCGTTGGCCTGCGATAATGTACTAGCAACGCAGGATTTTTTGAAAAGAACGATCATCGTCGAAAATCCATCCACCTATGTCGCATACAAAAATAACGACTATATTGAGACAGAATTTTTAAAAGCACTGGTGGAGCACACCGATTGTGGGCTCCTACTCGACATCAATAATATATTTGTTTCAGCCACCAATAACGGCTTCGATCCCTACGCCTACATCGATCAGATAGATCCCAGCGCCGTTGTTGAAGTCCATCTAGCTGGTCACAGTGAAACAACCCTAAGCAATGGTAAAATTTTACGTATCGACAACCACGGCTCAAAGGTAAAACAGGATGTGTGGCAACTTTTCAAATATTTCTTACAAAAAACAATGCAACCTGTAGCAACGCTGATCGAATGGGATACCGATATCCCTCCCTTAAAAGTATTACTCGATGAAGCCGAAACAGCTGAAAAATACCTGAGGGAGTTGCGTTAAGGTCGTGGCCATTAAAGAGATCCAGCGGGCATTTAGAAAAATGGTTTTCAGCCATCAGGCGCCTTTTGAACTCGAGACGGAACTTGTTCCTTACTCACGCGAAGAGTTGGAAGAACGCCTCAGTATCTACCGTAACAATGTGTATTACGGCCTTATTGATGCACTGAAAGAGACCTTCACCAGCGTTGCCAACATGGTCGGTGAGGATTTCTTTAACGCGATGACTAAAGTTTACATCGAACAATATCCGCCAAAACATACTGCAATGGTTTTACTTGGCGAAGAATTCCCACGTTTTATTGCATCCTTTGAACCGGTTCAGAAACTCCCTTATTTGAGCGATTTAGCGCGTTTGGATTGGGCGCGGCATTGCGCATACCACGCCGCAGAGGCAACACCCTTAAAACCCGAAGCCTTCGCATTGATAGCTGACCAACATCTCGCGCGCGCGCACTTTTCTTTCCATCCCAGTAAACAACTGTTGCGCTCAGAATTCGCAATATTTAGCTTGTGGGAGTTGGCGCATGCTGAACAGAAAAATACGACCTCAAAGTTAGAGGTTAATTCAGCTGAGAGTATTTTGGTGGTTCGACCGGACGCTAAAATTGAAACTTACAGGTTGAGCGACTCTATATTTACTTTTGTTGAATGCCTTTTTAACGGTCAAACACTGCATGATGCGCTAGCGCATACTATGTACCACTACAAAGAAGCCTTTAATTCAAGTGAAGCGGTCGCTTTCCTGATAGCTTCTCAGTTAGTAGTCTCTATTTACCCCGGCGCGAGCGCATGAAACTTATCTTCCTCATAGACGTCTATGCAAAAAAATTGGGTACCCTCTTACCTGAATGGTTACTATTATTGGCAAGCCGGGTAGCAGTATTTATGATTTTCTGGACATCTGCGCAAAACAAGCTGGGGGGTTCTACAATAATGGGTCAGAAATGGATGTTTTGGGATGTCAACCATTCGACTTTAATGTTATTTGAATACGAATATGCACTCCCGTTTATTCCAGCAAAAACAGCCGCGTACATAACCACCTGGGCAGAGTTTTTCCTTTCTCTGTTCCTACTATTGGGTTTATTTACACGAGTAAGTGCGCTGTCACTGATAATAATAACTTTAGTGATTCAGGTGTTTGTTTATCCAGGCGCTTGGGCATCCCACCTACTCTGGGCAGTGGTACTCATTTACTTACTGAAAAATGGCAGCGGTGCAATTGCCCTGGAAAATATTCGACGCACATAAAAAAACCTGGCAATCGCCAGGCTTTTTTCGAGCACCAGTGTTTATTTAGTTATCAAACTCTTTCACCAATACAAGTAGTTCGCTGGTTTTTTGCTCCATCAGTGCCTTATCTCCACGACTCTCTATGTTTAATCGGAGTAACGGTTCAGTACTGGACATACGGATATTAAAGCGCCAAGACTCAAAGTTAACGGACAAACCATCGGTTTTATCCATCAGAATCGCGTCAGCAGCATAGTGCGCTTCGATTGATTCGATAATTTTCACTGGGTCATTCACGGTGTTGTTTATTTCACCGCTGCAGGGGTATTTGGCGACGCGGTCAGCAACCAATTCCGAGAGTTTTTTCCCCGTAATTGACATTAATTCAGCAACCAACAACCACGGAATATTGCCGTTATCACAATAAGCAAAATCGCGAAAATAGTGATGTGCACTCATTTCACCGCCGTATACAGCATCTTCTTCACGCATTCTTTCTTTGATAAATGCGTGCCCGGTTTTACTCATGACTGGCACACCGCCGCCCGCTTCGACAATATCGACCGTATTCCATGAAAGTCTTGGGTCGTGAACTATTTTTGAACCGGGGAATTTTTTAATAAACGCTTCGGCAAGTAAACCAACAACATAATAACCTTCAATAAATTCACCGGTTTCATCAAAGAAAAAACAACGGTCGAAATCACCATCCCACGCCACTCCTAAATCTGCGCCGGATTCTTTTACAGCAGTAATCGCAGCTGCACGCCTCTCCGGCAACAATGGATTGGGAATACCGTTGGGAAACGACCCATCAGGGTTGTGAAATATTTTTACAAACTCGAGCGGCAGGTGTGGTTCCAAGGCATCGACGACAGCCCCAGCACCACCATTACCCGCGTTACAAACGATCTTCAGAGGTTTGAAGTTGTTGATATCCACGTACTTGAGAAGATGCTCTATATAATCTGGTCGGATATTACGATGCTCCACCTCACCGCGACGCACCGGTTCTCGAAAATTACCAGATTCCGCAATTGCGCGAATAGCATCAAGCCCTGAATCTCCCGAAATGGGTTTGGAACCTTCACGTACTAATTTCATACCGTTGTAATCCATCGGGTTATGGCTAGCTGTGACGCAAATGCCTCCATCAACGCCCAAATGAAATGTGCCGAAATATACTTCTTCTGTCCCAATCTGACCGATATGAATCACATCGGCCCCAGCATCTGTAATACCGTTCACAAGCGCCTCAGTGAGAGCCTCACTGGTGAGGCGAACATCGTGGCCCACTACTATTTTTGAAGCATTTAAATAATCCACATAGGCGCGCCCAACACGGTAGGCAACGTCTTCATTCAGCTGTTCGGGTACACGGCCACGAATGTCGTAAGCTTTAAAACAGGTGATTTCTTTTTTCATGAAATGTAAATCCATTTGTCGTAGCACCTATAGATCGCTACGCCAAAAATAAAAAGGGGCGATAGGACTATCACCCCGAAGAGAAAGTAAATAAAAATTAATCTTGACTGTATACGTTTTCGTAAACGAAATTTGTGGCTTCCACGAAGCCCGCAACACTACCGCAATCGAAACGACGTCCTTTAAATTTGTATGCCAATACGCAGCCATTGCGCGCTTGCGTCATCAGCGCATCGGTAAGCTGAATTTCGTTGTTTTTGCCGGGAGGCGTGTTTTCAATAATTTCGAAAATGTCCGGCGTGAGGATATAACGGCCAATGATCGCCAAGTTACTGGGTGCATCTTCAGGCGCAGGTTTTTCAACCATTTCATTCACCTGATAGATATTTTCTTTAAGAGGGCTACCCGCAATTACACCAAAAGCGCTAATTTGCTCTTGAGGCACTTCTTGCACAGCTACAATACTGCAGCGGAATTGCTTGAAGAGTTTCACCATTTGCGCGAGCACGCCTTCGCCGTCTTCGTCGGCAACACACAGGTCATCAGAAAGCACAACACCAAAAGGCTGATTGCCAATGAGGCGGCGGCCATTCAGAATCGCATCCCCCAGGCCGCGCATTTCACTTTGGCGCGTAAAAGAAAATGAACCCTTCGCAATAACGTCACGTATAGATGTGAGATATTGCTCTTTACTAGTACCGGCGATTTGGTGCTCCAACTCATAACTCACGTCGAAGTGATCGGCGATAGCTCGCTTTCCTCGACCGGTAACGAAGCCTATTTCGTGTAACCCCGCCTGGAGAGCCTCTTCAACACCATATTGCACCAAAGGCTTGTTTACGACGGGCAACATTTCTTTCGGCATTGATTTTGTGGCTGGTAAAAACCGGGTTCCATAACCGGCTACCGGGAATAAACACTTGCTGATCATAATGAACGACACCTTGTTGTCTAATGAAAAGGAAATAGCGAAAAGATCCTATCGAACCTCCTATTTACATAGGCAGGAAATATACCACATTCAGGTGACACTTTTTTACGGGCTACTCGAGCTTTTAACCCAGGTATACTGGACAAGCCAAGCCTACAGGGTAGAATGGCGCCTTTTTCTGAGGATAACCTCATTACCCGTTCGGAACTTCTTGCTTATGCAATCATTTGAACAAAACTCATCCTATACGCGTGACGAACTCATATCTTGTGGCACCGGAGATATGTTCGGCCCCGGCAATGCGCAGCTACCCGTGCCAAATATGCTGATGCTCGATCGCGTTACCCACATCAGCCAAACCGGCGGCGAGTACGGCAAGGGTGAGATCATCGCCGAGCTGGATATAAGCCCTGACCTATGGTTCTTCGACTGTCACTTCCCTGGCGACCCAGTGATGCCAGGGTGTTTGGGCCTCGATGCCATGTGGCAACTGGTGGGCTTTTTCCTCGCCTGGAAAGGCAATCCCGGGCGCGGCCGAGCGCTGGGTTCTGGAGAAGTAAAATTTGCCGGCCAAATTCTGCCCACTGCCCACAAAGTGACCTATCATATTCATTTGAAGCGCGTCATCGAACGCAAACTAATCATGGGTATAGCAGATGGCAGGGTTGCGGTCGATGGCAAAGAAATCTATTTCGCAAAGGATTTACGTGTCGGATTATTTACCAATACAGATACCTTTTAAGAAAACCACCCACTAGAGCGATACAATTGAGCTTTTTCAAGTTACATCGCACAATTGTATTCACTTTACTCGCTTCAAGAGGATAATTATGAAACGCGTTGTCGTAACTGGCATGGGAATCGTTTCGTGCATTGGAAATGATGTAGACACCGTACTCTCATCTCTGAAAACGGGAAAATCCGGCATTACATTTAGCGAAAGCTACCAGGAAATGAAGTTTCGCAGTTTGGTTGCCGGCTCCATAGACCTGGATCTTAGCGAACGTATTGATCGCAAAATATTACGATTCATGGGTGATGCCTCAGGATACGCTTATGTAGCCATGGAGCAGGCAATTGCAGACTCAGGCCTTGAGCCCCACATGGTTTCGAGCGAACGTGCCGGCATTATTATGGGCTCTGGCGGCGCATCTACGAAAAGTGTGGTCGACTCAGCCGACATTATGCGCGACCGCGGTGTAAAACGCGCCGGCCCTTACCGGGTGACCCAAACCATGGGTAGCACGACCTCCGCATGCCTGGCAACACCGTTCAAAATCAAAGGTGTCAACTACACCATATCTTCTGCTTGCGCGACTAGCGCCCACTGTATTGGCAACGCGATGGAGCTTATCCAACTCGGTAAACAGGATATTGTGTTTGCCGGCGGCGGTGAAGAAGAACACTGGACCCTAACTGGTCTGTTCGATGCCATGGGAGCATTATCTACTAAATACAACGACACACCTCAAACAGCATCACGCCCCTATGATGTCACTCGCGATGGTTTTGTCATTGCCGGCGGCGGCGGCTGCCTTGTGGTTGAATCACTCGATCACGCTCTTGCTCGCGGAGCGAAAATTTATGCTGAACTGGTTGGCTACGGCGCAACCTCCGACGGCTACGATATGGTAGCCCCTTCCGGTGAAGGCGCTGCGCGTTGTATGCGCCAGGCCATGGCTGGGGTTCAGGGCCCGGTCGATTACATTAATTCACATGGCACCAGTACTCCAGTCGGTGACCTCGCTGAATTGAAGGCGGTGAAAGAAGTGTTTGGCAATAATATGCCGAAAATCAGTTCCACCAAATCTCTCACAGGCCACTCTCTCGGCGCGACCGGCGTTCAGGAAGCCATTTACACACTTTTGATGATGCAACACGGATTTGTGGCGGGTTCTTCAAATATTACTGAACTGGACCCAGAAGCTGCAGGGCTACCCATTGTTAAAGCTGCCGAAGATGCAGAACTCAATGTGGCAATGTCGAATAGTTTCGGATTTGGCGGCACAAACGCAACTTTGGTATTTGGCAAATATCAAAACTAATTTGCGTTTATAGATATCCAAAAAGCGCCTTTAATGGCGCTTTTTTTATTTTTACCGATCGACTTTTCGCATGTCGGGAAGCATGCCTTGATCGTGCAGCCAGCGCTTAATTTGCGATTTAAATCCGTGCCTCCATGAGGGAAATTGTATTCCAAACTCATCGGTACACCGACGACCTGCGAGATTTGCAGCACCAGCCAACAAACGCCCCTCATCCTTTCCCACGACCACATTGGGCGTCGGCGTTTCTGAACCGGTTTCGTTGTGGATCATGCGAACAATAGTGTCAACAAGTTCCGCCTCAGAACATGAATCGGAAGCCCGCAAATGAAACACTCCCCAATTATTGGCTCCGCAAAAGATCTGCTGGATCATCGCAATAAGGCAACGTATTACATAAGGCGAGTGCACAAGCGTCAAGCGGTGAAAATCGGACACCGGCCCCAATGACCCACGCACCAGCTTTGAGTTGATTTCGTCAAACAGGCAGCCGTTCACCCCATCGAGAAGCCAGGGCAAACGTAGTATGAGCGCGACATCAGAGGCGAGGACACTGTTTTCGAGCTGAACGCAAAGAGGCGCCTCGGGCGCGCATACCACGGGGCTCTCTGGTAATTCTTGTGCATCATCGTTAACGGCATAAAACACCCTGAACGACGACAACTGAAGAAAAGGTAACTTACGGGCCATGCTCACCGAGGCCAACGCTTTGGCCACGGCGAGATCTTGTTCTGTTACCCGATTGTATTGCGCGTTGAAGTTTATAACGAGATTTGGGCTCTTCTCGTTAACATAACCCGCAACGGCTTTTGGATTTTCCCAATCGAGATTTTCATCCGATGGCGTTAGCAGCACGAAAGGATAATCTTCCATAGCGGCCAAAAACAATCTCGCGAGATCAGCGGTATGTTGGCGTATTAATATGCGATAACTCAAAAATTACCCTCAAATGCAGCGGCAAACGGAGAGATAAACAGAGTTATTTCGCCCACCCCTAGCCCAACAACGAACCAACTAGAACGGAATATCGTCGTCAAAGCTGTCCATCGATGGTGGAGGGGACTGCGGTTGTGGTGCCGCTTGGGCTTGGGGCGCCTGCGCTGGCCGTGAAGGTTGTGGCGTTGCAGCGCCGTAATCGCCGCCGTAATTCTGCCCATCCTGAGCGCCTCTGGCATCCAGCATTTGCATATCGCTGGCGACGATTTCCGTTGTGTAACGATCTTGCCCCTGCTGGTCTTGCCATTTACGCGTGCGCAAGGCGCCTTCGACATAAACTTTACTGCCTTTACGTAGATATTCACCGGCCACTTCAGCAAGACGACCAAAGAAAGCAACTCGATGCCATTCTGTACGTTCCTGCTGCTGCCCGGTTTGCTTGTCTTTCCAGGATTCGGAAGTTGCAATGCTGACGTTAGTCACCGCTCCGCCGGACGGCAAATATCTTGTTTCAGGGTCCTGCCCCAGGTTACCCACCAGAATTACTTTATTCACACCGCGACTGGCCACTTTGCCCTCCTGCTTTTTTGCTTAATACTTGTTTTGTTCGATCCGATTCTAGCGATTTTTGAGCGCTACTGCTTGTATTTGTGCCGAATTACACATCTTTACCAATAAGATGTGCCAAGGCCTGCTGATCGAGCCCGCGACTATCAACCTTCAAATAAAGCAAGCCATCCTCGGGCACGAGCAGCGCTTCTTCAACGCCCTCGACTTGCAACACCTCCATTGTCGCGCTGAAGTTGCCACTCACCGCAACACACAGGCTTGTTAGGTATTTGGGGGCTCGCATTGAAATGGCAACCACCAACCAGGTTATCGCAACAGCAGCAGCGAGGGCGAACACCTGCTTATACGTATAGTTCTGCAATAACCATCCACCGCAGGTACCTCCACCGAACGCGCCAAGAAATTGACTGGTTGAATACAGGCCCATCGCAGTACCCTTCGCTCCAGCCGGAGAAAGCTTGCTTACCAATGACGGAAGTGACGCCTCCAAAAGATTAAACGCAGAGAAAAACACCAATAGCACCAACAGCCAAACCAACACTGCGAGCTCAAATTCAGCAAGCACCGCCAGGGACACGCTGAGACAAAAAATAGCGCCCAAAAACACCTGCTTTACCACACGTTTGCGTTCTGCAACCAACATGAACGGCAGCATGATCACGAAAGCTCCGCCCAGCAAGCCGAGATACACCCACCAATGATGTTCTCTGGCAATACCCAGATGAGTTTCCAACTGAGGAGGAACCACGACGAACACACTCATCAATATAAAATGCAGCGAAAAAATACCCACATTTAAACGCAACAGTTGTGCATTTCTTATGGTTTGCAAAATCAGCGACGGAATCGCACCACTATCGCGGTGCGAGTTACCTACCCGATGTGGGGTAGGAACAATTAAGATCAAAATAAACGCGCCAATAATCGCGAGTGACGCGGAAAACAAAAACACACCCTGTAAACCACCAAAACTCGCCATCGCGGGGCCTAAAATCATCGCGATCGAAAACGAAAGTCCGATGGAAGCGCCAATGGCCGCCATGGCTTTAGTACGATTTTCTTCCGTTGTGAGGTCCGCCACCATTGCCATAATTGCGCTTGCTATTGCGCCAGACCCCTGCAGCGCCCGCCCTAAAATCAACCCTTCAATAGATTCTGATAGGCCAGCAATAAGACTGCCGGTGGCAAATATCAGTAGACCTATCAGGATAATGGGCTTGCGGCCAAAGATATCTGATAGCATGCCCAGTGGAATTTGAAACACCGCCTGGGTGAGCCCGTACACGCCGAGTGCCAACCCAAGTAAAAACGGGGTGGCACCGGAATACCGCTCCCCGTACAACATGAGCACGGGCAACACCATAAACAGGCCAAGCATGCGGAAGGCGTATAGCAGGGATAAAGAAGCAACGGTTTTTACCTGTGGGTGCAAAGCGAATGTTCCTGTTCTTAAAAAGACCGAGATTCTAGCAGTCCGACCCAGCCTGTGACACCGGCAAGCCGAAGAAACTCAGAATTATTGGAAGACACGATAAGGTACGCATTATTATTTATGCATAGTAAATTACTATCTATAAAGGTGATTATATTTATTTTTGTAAATTTTAAGCACTTAAGAATGAGAATTTTATGGTTTTGGCACCCCTTTAATAATCCTTTTTGGTACTGCATAAGATAAATATGGGTTACAATGATCTGTGATTCTGCTGTAAATGGCGGAAGAGATAACAAAAATAACCACCTCGGCGCAGCCTGAAAAGTCAGATGTGCCCCTAGCTACTCAGGTAATAACGTGTCTTTATCAGAACCAGACACCGCGGAACAAGGTCAACAGATCGTTTTATTTTCGGCGAACAGCAGCCTGCAAACTGGCTTGCTGGCAAAGCTCATTGGCGATGAGCTTACGCTCGACTGCAGTGTTCATAGGGAGCTAAACACAATACCCGACACCACAACGGTATTGCTCATCGACTGCAACGGCCAAGACTTGGAAACACTTAGCAAATATGTGCGAGAGATTCAGGACACTTTCGACGCAGTAACGGCAGCATTGCTCAATGCAGAGTACGAAAGCGAACAAGAGAGTCTATTGGAATGGCCATGTGTTTCTGGCTTGTTTTATGTAGACACCGAACAGGAGCAATTGATTCGCGGTTTAAAGTGTCTACTTGATGGGGACTTCTGGGTGCCGCGGCGCTTGTTGCACACCTTCCTCGACAAAAATCGTAAAGCACCTACAAATATAAAACGACCCAATGTCAAACTCACAAAAAGAGAGCGACAAATACTGAAATTGATTAAGGAAGGCGCAACCAACGCCGACATTTCCGAAGCCTTATCAGTGAGCGAACACACCGTTAAAAGTCACCTGTATAACGTATACAAAAAAATTGGTGTACGTAACCGTCTCGAAGCCAGTAACTGGGTTCGCGATATGGATGACCTTGAGGACTAAGCCCCAAACCTGCTTCAAGCTCCTTCGCCAAGGAAAATCGATTTGTTCCATCCGCGGAAAAATCTAGAAAAACCCGGCTTTTCGCCGGGTTTTTTATTCCAATAGAAATATACCATCGTCGAGCTGAACTTCATCACTATCAGAAGCGTATAATCCGCTCTTCGCCCATTAAAACCGGATCAAGCTGTGGACACCATTGTTGTACGTGGAGCGCGCACTCACAATTTAAAAAATGTCGACCTGGAATTGCCGCGCGACAAACTTATCGTAATTACCGGCTTATCGGGTTCCGGTAAATCGTCGCTGGCTTTCGACACGCTCTACGCCGAGGGGCAAAGACGCTATGTAGAATCTTTGTCCACTTACGCTCGTCAATTTCTCTCCATGATGGACAAACCCGATGTCGACCACATCGAGGGTTTAAGTCCAGCGATTTCGATCGAGCAAAAATCGACATCGCACAACCCACGTTCTACCGTAGGTACCATTACCGAAATTTACGATTACCTGCGGCTTTTATTTGCAAGAGTTGGCGAGCCACGATGTCCTGAGCATGACGAGCCGCTAGCCGCGCAAACAATTTCTGAAATGGTTGATCAGGTGCTTACGATGCCTGAAGGTAGTAAGACCATGCTACTTGCACCCATTGTGCGTGAGCGCAAAGGGGAACATTTACACGTATTCGAAAATTTGCGCCGCGACGGTTTTATACGTGCGCGCATCAACGGTTTGGTGGTTGACCTCGACGATACGCCGAAATTGGACAAGCGCAAAAAACATTCCATCGAAGTGGTTGTGGATCGTTTTAAAATTCGTGATGATATTAAAATCCGGCTCGCGGAATCCTTTGAAACCGCTATTAATCTCGCGGATGGCATTGCGATTGTTGCCGATATGGATGGCGTGGCAGAAGATCAAGTTTTTTCCGCGAAACATTCGTGCCCAGTTTGTGATTACTCACTAGCAGAATTAGAACCGCGTTTATTCTCGTTTAATAACCCTGCCGGAGCTTGTAGCACTTGCGATGGCCTCGGCGTTAAACAGTTTTTTTCGGAGAACAAGCTGGTTCAGTTTCCAGAATCGTCATTATCTGAAGGTGCCATCCGTGGTTGGGATAAACGCAATCTGTATTACTTCCACATGCTAACGTCGCTTGCGGAACACTATGGCTTCGATGTCGACAAACCCTGGAAACGACTCGCTAAAAAACACAAAGAAGTGATTCTCTACGGTTCCAATGGTGCGCAAATTGATTTTAGCTACGTTAATGATCGCGGCGATACTTACCACCGCAATCATGCGTTCGAGGGTGTGATACCCAACCTGGAGCGCCGCTACAGAGACACCGACTCCAACTCTGTTCGCGAAGAACTCGCCAAATATCTTTCAACCATGAAATGCCCCAGTTGCGGTGGAGCTCGACTTAAGAAAGATGCTCGTCACGTGTTTATCGATCAAAAAACGCTTCCCGAGATTACCGACTTGCCAGTTGCTGATGCGTGTGAATATTTCGAGCAATTAGCATTTAGCGGCTCTAGACAGGAAATTGCTGAAAAAATCCTTAAAGAAATTCGCGATCGCTATAAATTTCTCAACAACGTTGGGCTTAACTATCTCACTTTAAGCCGCAGCGCCGATACGCTCTCTGGCGGCGAAGCACAACGCATACGGCTCGCCAGTCAAATCGGGGCTGGCTTGGTTGGCGTTATGTATATTCTCGATGAACCATCAATTGGTTTGCACCAGCGCGACAATGACCGCCTATTAAAAACGCTCACCCATCTAAGGGATCTCGGCAATACTGTGATTGTGGTCGAACACGATGAAGATGCAATACGCACCGCAGACTATATTGTCGACATTGGCCCTGGCGCCGGTGTACACGGCGGTGAAATCATTGCAGCAGGAACTTATAAACAAATCGAAAAGAATAAAAAATCGCTGACAGCCGCCTACCTCAGTGGACGTAAAAAAATCCCGGTGCCTAAAATTCGCCATAAAGCACAAGTGGACAAAACTCTACGGCTTGAAGGTGCCAAAGGTAATAACCTCCAAAATGTCGATTTGAACATTCCGCTGGGTCTTATGACCTGTATAACTGGGGTTTCGGGTTCAGGAAAGTCCACATTGATAAACGCAACCCTTTACCCCTTAGCAGCTACGGCATTGAATAAAGCGAGCACACTAACACCTGCAGAGTACCGCAATATCAAAGGACTTGAAAACCTCGATAAGTGTGTCGATATCGATCAAAGCCCAATTGGCAGAACCCCTCGATCCAACCCCGCCACTTACACGGGCATATTTACCCCAATGCGCGATCTATTCGCCGGTACGCAGGAAGCACGTTCGCGCGGTTATAAACCTGGTCGCTTCAGCTTCAACGTAAAGGGTGGTCGCTGTGAAGCCTGCCAAGGCGATGGCGTTGTTAAAGTTGAAATGCATTTCCTACCGGACGTATACGTGCCATGCGATGTTTGCAAGGGTATGCGCTACAACCGTGAAACATTGGAAATTAAATATAAAGGGAGAAATATTCACGAATGTCTCGAAATGACTGTGGAAGACGCCCGTGATTTTTTCGATGCGATACCTGCTATCGCAAAAAAACTACAAACACTCATAGATGTCGGTCTTTCATACATCCGACTCGGACAAGCGGCCACGACACTATCAGGAGGAGAAGCGCAACGTGTTAAGCTGAGTCGAGAACTCTCAAAACGCGACACTGGAAAAACCCTATATATTCTTGATGAGCCAACCACAGGCTTACACTTTCACGACATTCAGCAATTGCTATTGGTTCTACATAAACTCCGTGACCACGGCAACACCATAGTTGTTATTGAGCATAATCTTGATGTAATAAAAACCGCCGACTGGATCGTCGATCTCGGCCCGGAAGGCGGCAGCGGCGGCGGTAGTATTATAGCCGAGGGAACACCGGAGCAAATTGCGAAAAAACGCAACTCCCATACAGGAAGATTTTTAAAACCCTTGCTCGAATAAGATTAAAAGTTTATTTAACGCCAAGCTCTTCGTGAAACTTTTTACGGGTATCTCCCAATTTTTTCAGCGCATCTGTCGCCTGCTCCAAATCACCAGTTGAAACAGCAATCTGGAATGATGTAAGCACGGTTTCGATTTCCTTCATGCCCTCATCGAAGCGCTCCTGATGCTCTGGTTTCACAGCTTGTGCTTTAGCGATACTTAACGCTTCGGTAAAAGCAGGTAGCTCTTTGGAAAACATTTCAAGGCTCGGTTCCTTGCGCATAGCTTTGAACGCATCACCCATGGTTTCCATAGATTTGTGCAACTCACTTGGTTGCGAGCACCCTGCCACCAAACTTATAAACACCAGACACACCAACAGTTTACGCATTATAACCCCCATAATATTTTTAGTCGGTATACAACTGTTCTAAATAGTTTTTAGCAACTTCATCCCACAAAAACCGCACTTCCGAAGCCGCTGCAGCGACATCCTTGAGAGGCTTGGGATCTTCCAGATAAAGCGCCAGAATGCGAGAAAACTCTGAAACAAGTGCATCAGCTTGCGCATTCACATTGGTTCCACCGAAGCAAAAACCGGTTTTATTGTGCTCCACAGTATCACGTAAGCCCCCTACTGCATTCACCAGACAAGGCTGACTGGCACGCATCGCCAGCATCTGACTGATCCCACAGGGCTCAAAAGAACTCGGCATTAAAAACAAATCACCATAGCGGTACAGTAAAAGCGATAATTCCTGAGCATAGCCGTTTAAAAAAATAAAATTCTCATTGTTGCCGCTCAGCTCCACCAGGAAATCTTCGTAATAAGCGTCACCGCTTCCCAAGAATATGATCTGTCCGTGCTCACCCAACAAATCTAATATCGTCTGTAACGCCGATCCACCATTTGCAACCGGCGTTTCGAATAACCTGACCTTTTGCTCTGTCAACCGCCCAACAAAGGTAAGCGTTAAACCCCGCGTCTTTTTAAGCGCCCAATGTTGTAGGCGCTTTTCGGCAACGAAATGTGCGCTCAGCAATTGTCGCGTTTTACTTGCCCACTGCGCCAGGCTCTCCTGCGCAAGGGCGAGTACTTTTTTCTTTGCGGGGTCGGCATATCGTGCTCCTTTGGGATACTCGCAGCCATTGATAATACCGATTAAATCACCGGTCGCATGCCGTGCTCGCAGGTCCGCCTCAAGACCTTCGCCGCCGTAAATACCCAGATTGTGATCACTGGGACGTAAAATTTCTTCAGCGTAGGTTGGTGAAACTGTGTGAACTTTGTCTGCTAAGCGAATTGCTGCTCGCATTGGATTAAAACAAAACGGATTTGCGATATCACAAATCTCCACACCATTGTAATGCAAGGTTGGGTACCAGGCTTCGAGTGATGAGGCATCATGCTTGAAAGGGCGCACCCCCTGCATAGCCAAATTGTGTATTGTGAAAACCGTTTTTATCATTGCCAAGTCGGCGTATTCACTGGCGAATTGAATTAAAACAAGCAGAAAGGCCGCGTGCCAATCGTGACAGTGAAGCACGTCCGGCCGGGGAAGAACGCCTTGCTTTAACGCCTCGGCTACGGCGAGGCAAAAAAACGCAAATTTGGTAGCGTCTGTAGCAAAGGGTTGAAACTCATCGTTACAGTAAACCTTATCACCTTGTGGCGAAAATGCAGGATGATGCAGAATCCAATTAGAAACTCCTTGCGATTGGGAGGCGAGCATTAATTTAACGCGCTCCCGTTTTCCAGAGAAAACAATATCAAATTCATTGCGTATTTCCACGCCCGGAAGCCGCGCCAGAAAGCCGTAGGACGGTAGCACCACATCTAATGTAGCCCCCTGCTCAGCCAAGGCTTTAGGTAAATCACGCAACACATCGCCCACGCCGCCAACCTTCGCGCCACGAAGCGCATCATTTTCCGCGGCAACCATTAGGATTCTTTTATTGTTATTCATTGAAACGTCTTACTACAAAAAACTTCATCTGCCAAACCCAGCGAATGGGTTTCATTTTTAGATTCATATAATTCTTTAGGGGCGCTGTTGACCGAGCATTTCACGCGTTACCAACACAACACCTTTTTTTGTAACCCGAAAGCCACGCGCAGCATCGTGCTCATGATCGTGGCCGATCACCATACCTTCGGGAATCTTACAGGCACTATCAATAATTGCTCGCTTAATTTTCGCGCTACGATGAATTTCAGCTTCGGGTAATATCACAGATTGCTCTATATCAGTGAAAGAATGGACATGTACATCGGAAAATAGAAGCGACTTATTTATTTTACCTCCAGAAATTACGCAACCACCCGATACCATGGAGTCGACCGCATAGCCACGACGGTCATCGTCGTTAAACACAAACTTAGCAGGTGGCAAATGGGTCTGATAAGTCCAAATTGGCCAGTCGTGATTGTAGAGATTCAATGCCGGCGATGGCTCAACCAGCTCCATATTAGCCTGCCAAAACGAATCCAAAGTACCTACATCACGCCAATAGGAGGCTTGATCAGTATCGTGATCACGAAAGCGATAAGCCAGAACGTTACTATTTTTAATAATCTTTGGGATAATATTTTTACCGAAGTCGTGTTCAGAATCCGGATCTTCGGCGTCTTGACGCAATTGTTCAAAAAGAAATTCAGTATTAAAAATATAATTCCCCATTGATGCCAAGGTCATGCCTTTCTGATCGGGTAATTCAGATGGGTTCTTGGGCTTTTCATCAAAGCGCAAAATGCGATTCTGATTATCAACCGTCATAACCCCAAACGCACCAGCTGCTTCCTCGATGGGTACCTCGATACAAGACACTGTTAGGTCTGCGCCACTTTCAACGTGATAGGCCAGCATTGACCCATAGTCCATTTGATAAACGTGGTCCCCTGATAACACCATGACATATTTAGGTGCCTCATCCAGAATGATATCGAGATTCTGGTAAATAGCATCCGCAGTTCCCTGGTACCAGTTGGGAGAATATCGCTGCGACGCGGGCAGAATCTCAACATATTCTCCGAGTTCCTTTTTAAAGTGACTCCAGCCACGCACCAAGTGCCGAATAAGCGAATGCGCTTTGTACTGAGTGAGCACTCCTATGCGCCTTATCCCTGAGTTAACACAATTCGACAGAGGAAAATCGATAATACGAAATTTACCTCCAAAATGAAGCGCTGGTTTCGCGCGCCAATCCGTGAGTTCATGCAAGCGGCTGCCACGACCACCGGCGAGAATCAGTGCCATTGTGTCGCGGGTGAGACGACTTACATAACGGGAGTTCGGGTCTAACATCGGCTTCCTCCAATAGTGTTAGTTAGGGAACCTCTAATCAACTTAGCTGCGCTGGTATTCATCTAACTAGTAGGTTTAATATTTATTTTAATTTCCAAATTTCGCGGGCGTAGTCAGAGATGGTTCTATCGCTGGAAAAGTACCCACTGGCGGCGGTATTCAAAATACTGGAACGCAACCAACTGCTGCGATTGGTATAGGCTTCAGCAACTTGCTTTTGCGCATCAACGTAACTTCTAAAATCGGCGGCGACCATCCACGGGTCCATGGGGTTACGAATCGAACGAATAATCGGTTCGAATATTCCAGGTTCGAACATGCTAAAATGACCGCATTCAATTAAACGCATTACTCTCTTTAAATCCTCATCTTTTTCAATGATGTGGTTAGGATCATTATGGAGCCTGAATTCTGGAATATCCTCAACACGTAAGCCAAAAAGAAAGAAGTGCTCCTCCCCAACTGCATCCAATATTTCAATATTAGCGCCGTCGTAGGTCCCAATTGTTAGGGCACCGTTCATCATGAATTTCATGTTACCCGTGCCAGAAGCCTCTTTTCCCGCTGTAGAAATTTGCTCAGAAAGATCGGCAGCGGGGCAAATGGTCTCCATGGATTTAACCCGATAATTTGGCAGGAAGGCCATTTTTAGCCATGGAGTTACGGCCTTATCAGAATTAATAACTTTGGCAACATTGTTCGCCAGCTTAATAATAAGCTTCGCCAATGCATAACCAGGTGCGGCTTTACCACCAAGCAATACCGAACGAGGCACCATACCAACTGTGTCACCACGTGTTATTCGATCGTAGAGGTGGATCACGTGCAGAATATTAAGGAGTTGACGTTTATATTCGTGTATTCGTTTAACCTGAACATCAAACAAACTTTGCGGATCGAAATCCACACCACATTTTTGCACGACGCGTTCGCGTAAGCGCTCTTTGTTATTTTGTTTTACCTGCTCCCAGCGAGCTTGAAATTCTGGATCATCCGCATATGGTGTTAGTTTTTCGACGAGTGCAAGATTCGTTTTCCACTCTCCGCCAATAATTTCTGTAAGTAAATCACCCAAGCCACGGTTACAGTGTGCCAACCAGCGTCGTGGAGTCACACCGTTCGTTTTATTGTTAAATTTTTCTGGCCACAGTTCATAAAAATCTCTAAATAATCCCGTTGTTAACAGTCTAGAATGCAGCTCGGCCACACCATTTACAGAAAAACTTCCCACGATGGCAAGATAAGCCATGCGCACCTGGGGATGCTCTCCTTCTTCGATAAGAGACATGCGCTGCTGCCGAGCGACATCACCAGGCCATTTGTGAGCGACCACTGCGAGAAAACGCGCATTGATTTCATAGATGATATCCAACAGGCGAGGTAACAATTCCCCCATTAAGTGGACCGACCAACGCTCCAAGGCTTCAGGCAACAACGTATGATTGGTGTACGCCATGGTGTCGCAGGTAATTTGCCAAGCGTCATCCCATTCGAGACCATGCACATCGACCAGCAATCGCATAAGTTCCGCGACCGCTAAAGTGGGGTGAGTATCATTTAGTTGGAAGCAGTTGTATTTGGCGAAATCACTAAGATCTGATCCGTGTTCTTTTATCCAATCTGCTATCACATCCTGCAAACTGGCAGACGCCAAGAAATATTGCTGTCGTAAACGTAATTCCTTACCGTTCTCACTGGCATCATTGGGATAGAGCACCATGGTAATTTGCTCAGCGAGATTTTTTTGCGCCACAGCGTCAGCATAATCACCTTCGTTGAATTCCTGAAGATTAAATTCCTCTGTTGCTGCAGCTTTCCACAAACGCAAGGTATTGACTTTGTCGTTCTTATAGCCTGGAATTGGCATGTCGTAAGGCACGGCTAGCACATTCTGAGTGTCTATCCAACGCACACAACTGCGCCCCAAGTGATTAGTGTAATATTCAGAACGCCCGTAAAAACGCACCACCTGGGAATGCCCAGGTCGCTCAATTTCCCAGGGGTTACCAGCAATTAGCCAGTGATCAGGTTGTTCCACTTGGCGCCCTTCCACAAAGCTTTGCTGAAACATGCCGTACTCGTAGCGAATCCCATAGCCAATAACCGGCAAAGCCAGGGTTGCACAGGAATCCATAAAGCACGCCGCCAACCGTCCAAGACCACCGTTGCCCAGGCCCGCGTCCTTTTCATCCATTTCGATATTTTCTAGCACGCAGCTAAAATCACCCAGCGCCTGCCGTACAGAATCCTGCATGTTCAAATTCAAAATGGCATTGCCAAGACTACGCCCCAGCAAAAACTCCAACGATAGATAATAGACTTTGCGAATCTTTGCTCCCGTTTCGTGAGACTTGGTTATACGCCACCGCTCCATCAATCGATCACGCACAGTCAATGCTAAAGCCGTCAGCATATAGCCGCTGATATCATCGGTATCAAAGCGCCCTAAGGTAAAATTGAAATGCCGATGAAGGTCGTCTTTGACTTCTTCGTGATCATTACTGAGAACAGGTTTAATATATTTTGATTCCATAACACCTTCCTCACGATTTATAGAGAATAATCTCGTATTGCTAAAATTTCGCGATCAACATTTGCATCGAGCGAGCCCGGAGCAACACCTTGCCACCCCGTTTTTGAATCAGTGTTTTGGGGATTCCATCGCTTTCATAGGTGTCGAGCACGCAATCCCAATAATTGGCTTCAATACCATCTGCATCGGGGGTACCAATGGGAACTTTGAACACTAAATCCCCTTCGCCAGAATTAAAGAGAATCAAAATACGGCTTTTTTCCTGCTCTACAAACAGTGAATCACTTTCTGCATCGTCAGGGAAAATACGACAAAACACCGGATATTGCTCCAGTATCCATCCAAAAGCTTTAAGGTCTTGATTATTCCATTCACTTTCCGCCATATCGGAACCCAGTGAATTTACCCAGCGCACCACACATTTGACTTCGTTATCTGGCTCATCGGGGCGATGAATGTAGCGTTTGGCCGTGAGTAGTGGATATTTACGTCTTAATGACAATACATAGCTTACGAAGCCCTGAAGATCTTTAGCAACACGATCAATGCTATCCCACGCCACCCAATTGAGCGAATTGTCCTGGCAATAGGCGTTATTGTTACCTTTTTGCGAACGATTCATTTCATCGCCGCCGAGTATCATCGGTGTTCCTTGTGAAAGAATCAGTGTCGCCAACATATTCCGCTTTTGGCGCAACCTTAAATTCAAAAGCCAGGGATCTTTGGTTTCCCCCTCTTCACCATAGTTATAGCTGAAATTACCGTTGTGACCGTCGCGGTTTTCCTCTTTGTTAAGTTCGTTATGTTTTTGGTTGTAGGTCACTAAATCGTGGAGCGTAAAGCCATCGTGACTGGTGATAAAATTTATGCTGGCGGCCGGACCTCTTCCGGAATATTCAAAAAAATCGGAGCTGCCGTGAATACGACGGGCGAACTCGGGAACGATACCGCGATCTCCGCGCCAGTAGCGCCGGCAAGTGTCACGATAGCGGTCGTTCCACTCACTCCAGCCACTGGGAAAATTGCCCAGCTGATACCCCCCAGGCCCGATGTCCCATGGTTCTGCAATTAGCTTACAGCCTGCGAGGTGTGGATCTTGCCTCACTGCATCGAGGAAACCTGCTCCAGAATCAAACCCATAGGATTCACGCCCCAAAACGGTTGCCAGATCAAATCGGAAACCATCAACCCCCACATCACAGTACCAATAGCGCAGGCTATCCATAACCAACTGCAAAACCCGAGGGTGTTTTAAATTTAAAGTGTTGCCACAACCAGTATCATTAACGTAGTAACGCTTGTCGTGAGCCTGCAGCGAGTAATAAGAAATGTTGTCTATACCCCGCAAACTCAAGGTGGGGCCAAGCTGATTGCCCTCAGCTGTATGGTTATAAACAACATCTAAAACAACTTCGAGCCCGGCCTCGTGATAGGCATCCACCATTTCGCGAAACTCACTGATGTCGCCCTGACTTAAATAACTTGGGTGCACAGCAAAGAAACAGAGCGTGTTGTAACCCCAATAATTACTCAGGCTATTGCCGATTAGAAAATATTCCGATACAAATTGATGAACAGGCAATAACTCTACAGTTGTGACGCCGAGATCTTTAAGATACCCAATAACCTCTGGATGCATCATGCCAGCGAAAGTCCCTTTGTGAGCGTCACTCACTGCCGGATGCAGTTTGGTAAAACCCTTAACATGGCACTCGTAGAGCACAGTATCACACCAGGCTACTCTCGGCTTATGGGGACGACCCTGCTCCCCAGATTGGGCGCGGCTACGCTCATCTACGACGACACACTTAGGTAGAGAAGCGGCGCTATCGGACTTACTCGCGTTTAAATCGAGCTTGGCGTTTTCCAATTCATAAGCGTATAAACTATTGGACCATTCGAATGGAACCGATAACTTACGGGCGTAAGGATCGAGGAGCAGTTTTTTTGCGTTGAAGCGATGCCCGTTTTCCGGCTCAAAAGCACCATGCACGCGATACGCGTATTTAGCGCCAGCGCCAAGACCTTCAACCATTAGATGCCATACCTGTTCTGTCGGTCCCTTTAAATTTAACCGAGCAACTTCAATATCTTCCTCATCAAACAAACACAAATCGACACGCGTTGCATTGCCTGAGAACAGCGCGAAGTTCACTCCATTATCGAGCACAGTCGCACCTAAGGGATAGGCCTTACCCTCTTTTGTAGTGAAATTACGCTTATTTTTAAAAACCACTTTCACTGCTTATCTCAAATTTCGTTAGTCGCAACATGCCGTTGGTGCTGACAAATTCAGGGGCAATATGCTGATTTTCAATAGGGCTCACTCAGATTCCTGGCACGAAAAAATCAAGGTTGCCAGAGGTGGAATCGTCACTTCGATAGAATGCTCTCGAAAGTGCCAGTCTTTGGCTTGGGATTCGATCGGCTTTTTATTGCCGATATTGCCACCCCCGTAACGGGAATCATCAGTATTCAATATTTCTGTGTATACACCCGGATCATTCACTCCCACGCGATACGACTCACGCACTACCGGTGTAAAGTTACATACAACGAGAACTTTGGATTTGCCATCGTTTGCCTTGCGGTAAAAAACAAAAACCGAGTTGTGTCGATCATCTGCCTCCACCCACTCGAAACCGGAACCCTCACTGTCTAATTCATATAGCGCCGGAGTGGCTACATATACTTTATTTAAATCTGTAATAAGACGCTGTACGCTGGCATGCTCATCAATTTCCAGTTGATGCCAATCGAGGCTGTTGTTGTGATTCCATTCAGCGCCTTGTGCAAATTCGCTTCCCATGAAGAGGAGTTTCTTACCTGGGTGAGTCCACATAAACGAATAATAAGCACGCAAGTTTGCAAACTGCTGCCAGCTGTCACCGGGCATCCTCCCCAAGATTGAGCGTTTCCCATGGACAACTTCATCATGACTCAACGGTAAAATAAAATTTTCACTGAAAGCGTAATACAAGCTAAAAGTCATGTCGTGGTGATGATACTGACGATGAATCGGCTCTTTAGAAATGTATTCCAAACTGTCATTCATCCACCCCATATTCCACTTGAACCCAAAGCCCAGGCCACCGAAATGTGTGGGCTTGGAAACCCCGGGCCATGCAGTCGATTCCTCAGCAACCATCATTGCATCTGGAAAATTCTTATAAACTCGTTCGTTAACATGTTTTAGAAAATCAATGGCTTCAAGATTCTCACGACCACCGAATGCATTGGGTAACCATTCGCCTTCATTGCGACTGTAATCGAGATAAAGCATTGACGCCACAGCATCAACGCGCAATCCATCAATATGAAAAACCTCCAGCCAATAGAGCGCGTTTGCCATCAAATAATTGGCGACTTCCTTGCGCCCGTAATTAAAGATGTAGGTATTCCAATCGGGATGAAAGCCCTGGCGACTATCGGCGTGCTCATAAAGAGGGGTGCCGTCAAAGCGACCCAATCCGTGTTCATCTGTCGGAAAGTGGCCGGGAACCCAATCGATAAGTACTGCAATTTCAGCAAGATGGCATTGATCAACAAAATATTTAAAATCATCAGGAGTACCGAATCGACTTGTGGGGGCAAACAATCCAACAGGCTGGTAACCCCAGCTGCCATCAAAGGGAAACTCGCTTACTGGCATAAGCTGGATGTGAGTAAAGCCCATTTGCTTTACATAGGGAATTAGCTCCTGGGCAAGCTCGCGATAGGTTAGATAGCGATGATTTTCATCTGGTACACGCTTCCATGATCCTAAATGAACTTCATAGATCGAAATTGGTTTATCGCGCTTGGTGTAACGGTATTTAATTTGATGCCAATCCGAATCTTGCCAAGCGTATTGATTGTTATCATAAACTCGCGATGCCCGCTCTGGCGGACACTGCGCAAAAAAACCATATGGATCTGATTTATGGGGAAGCAGATTACCGTCCCGCGCTTTTAGCTCGTACTTGTACTCTGCGCCCTCGGAAACACCCGGAACAAATATTTCCCATATACCGCTGGGAATATGTTTGCGCATCATGTGTTTGCGACCATCCCAATGATTAAACCCTCCGACCACTGACACTCGGCGGGCATTCGGTGCCCATACAGCAAACATACACCCCGAGACGCCATCAACCTCCTTTAGCTGGGCTCCCATAAATTTGTAAGCGCTCTCATGAGTTCCCTCACCAAAGAGGTATAGATCCTGTTGACCTATGCTGGAGCCAAAACGGTAGGGATCTTCCAACAAAGAAAAAATGCCGTTATAACAAACATTGAGGAGATAACGTTCGTATCGCTGCCCCCCCATACGACCAACAAATAAACCGGCAGGATGAATTTTTTCTAGCTTGAACAGAAACGTTTTATTGTCATAATCGAAAATTTCTACCAGGTCTGCAT
Source organism: Alteromonadaceae bacterium 2753L.S.0a.02 (assembly GCA_007827375.1). Classification (NCBI taxonomy): domain Bacteria; kingdom Pseudomonadati; phylum Pseudomonadota; class Gammaproteobacteria; order Alteromonadales; family Alteromonadaceae; species Alteromonadaceae bacterium 2753L.S.0a.02. The sequence goes on along the minus strand of VISH01000002.1, from coordinate 1,364,851 downwards.
CAGGTAGAAAAACACGAAACTCTATTTCATGTGGGTTTAATTGATGGCATCCCAGCCAGGCAAAAATATCTTCGCAATCGGAATTTACAATAGATTGAACGACATCTTCTGTCAGAATACCCATATTGTTATATTTCTCCGCAACTAACTATTTCGTTCGGCGTTGACTCGCGAAAGCAGCGCCTGTACATTTTTATTGTCAAATATTTCCTCGATACCCGCACTCAGCTTACGCTGCCAATTAGGATATTCTTTATAAGTACCTGGGACATTTACCGGCGCTTCCATCAGTATGACATCCTCAAGTTGAATCACGTATAACCAGGAAGCAACCCGGCTGACCGTGGCAAGAATTGCTGAGATTAGAGATTCATTGGCAGGTTTTTCTATTTCAAGGTCTAACCACTCTGCAGGCAAGGTTCCGAGTTTAAGTAGAAAATCGAGAACCTGCTGTTTTTCGAAACGTCGCTGCTCCACCATAGTATCGTAATCGACGCCCTCTTCGAAAATTCCCAACTTATCTCGCAATATCAGATCGTTACCGTCCCACCAACTTTTCAAGGTGGGAACATCGTGATTATTTACCATCGCGAGCGCATGAACATCGTAATTCTCAGGTGGTTTAAAATGCGTGTAATTCTCTTTTTCAAAATAGAACACGCGATTTGTAAAAATTCCTGCATGAGTGATCGCTTCCCTAAACTCATGAGGAACCACCCCTAAATCTTCTCCGACGATTGCACATTTGTTTAGGTGGCTCTCAAGGCAGAGAAGTGCCAGCATATCTTCAAAGGGGTAATAAACATACGCACCGTGATCTGCAGTCGTACCGGGTGGACACCACCAGAGCCGCATGAGACTCATAGCATGGTCAATGCGCAACGCGCCGCAACGCGACATATTTTCCCGTAAAATTTGGATGTAGTGTGCAAAACCGGTTTCGCGTAAAAAGGCCGGGTCCATCGGTGGCAATCCCCAGTTTTGCCCCTGCTCAGCTAGGGGATCAGGTGGAGCACCAACCGAAGCCCTGGTACAAAACTGACCGGGATTAGAGCTTACCTCAGCGCCACCACCTTCGGCACCCACCGCCAGATCTCTAACCAAGCCGACTTTCATGCCGATATTTTCTGCAAGCTGCTGACAAGCCGCTAACTGGTCGTGAGCGAGCCATTGCAAATAACAGTGAAATAGAATTGTTTTTCGAATTTCAACAGGTAGGCCAGCAAGCTCCTCTAGAGTGAAATCCGGTGCAACATCCAGGCGAGCCTGGAGCTTGCCGTAGCGTGCCCCCTGCCAGTCGTTGTTATTGGATTCGTATACAGCAAACTGCAAAAGTGGCTCACCGCACTCGATAATGAATTTTTTAAATGCACCACACTGCGGGGTTTCTTGGGCATACTCAATATCAAAAAAATTGTCGAATATTTTCTCGAGCACCTGATATTTTAAAACTTTTACCCGCGCGTAATCGACCTGCTCCGAAGACCTCAACTCCACTAACAATTCTTGATGTTGAGACTGTACTTCAGCATCAAATTTCGCAACAACCGCATCGTACCCAGCGACCTTCTTCGGATCAATATAAAGGGGGTTTATAAAGCGGCGATCACTGGGGCTGTATGGGCTACTATGCTCTGCGACATCCGGGAGTAATGCGTGCAAGGGATTCAACCCAATGAGATCTGCACCATGAGACGCCGACTTAACGATCAGTTGCTCAAGATCACTGAAATCGCCAATCCCCCAATCGCTTGCACTGCGAATAGTATAGAGTTGGATAATAAAGCCCCATAATTTTTGCTGTTCCGCGAGCCATCCAGGCTGATAAACAGCATAAGGAGCGATTGCCAGACGACCACTTACATCAATCGTAACAGGTGTTTCTTTAAGCGTTGCGATAGGTTCGTCGTGAGTTTCCGCCAGGGTCAAAGTCACATTATAGTAGCCCGGCTCTTTCGTTTCGGTGTGTATCAAACGACGCGAATAGCGGCTACCGTTATATACATAATCGCCTACCTCTGGCGCACCCTTGGGTAATAGTGCGCCCTTTTCGATCACGGTTCCCCCTTCATCTGCGATGCTCCACGCCAACTCCATACCCAATCTATCAGGATGCAGATTTACATAAAATCCGGCTTGGTTTTCGTCACTCTGAACAACATAAGTTTGTAGAGGGGGAATAAAATGACGCCAGGGACCCACATCGAGCTCGTAGGCGGCTTCTGCCACGGCTTCGGCGTTGGAAATATCCAAGCCCATAGTTTCGAGCAGCGTTAAGCGATTTTCGAGCGGAACATCAACATGCTCTCCGCGGTAGTTTAGGTAATCTGCGGCAATGCCCCGCCAATAAAAAAGACGATCCAAGTCACTCATACAAGTTCCGCTCGATATGGGTTTGTTTGACTACCTGCAAACAAAGCGCCAAATAAAAATAACAAACAAATACCGCAAGACTGCATTAATAGATTTTTAATCTGCCTAGAATGAATAAACCCGTATTTACAACTTGCCTTAACGACGCGTTCAGTAAACATTCCGGTATTGCCTTTTCGCGTATTTGATTATCTCCACAAGGCCGAATAATACTCCTTTACGCTATAAGTGAAGGGGTATGCACGATCCATTAAAAGATAAATGCGATTAAAAGGTATTGGCTTTATATCTGACAACAATAAAAATAACTCTTCAAGCTTCTTGCTGCCACTCTATTCTAGCAAAGATATCTTTATTTATTTGTTAATCGAATAAACAAACTCTCTGCATTTTAAAATTGGTGAGCAATTAGTGTGTTTTTTGATCTATTGCGTTGATTGATCAACTCGCAAAAAAAAACGCCGGGCTAAGCCGGCGTTTTTTAAACTCTCGTTTCGTTTTTAATCCTGGGTTTCGTCAGTAGAATCTTGAGCTGGACGATTAACCAACTCAACATACGCCATGGGCGCCTTGTCACCAGCCCGATAGCCACACTTCAGGATACGCAAATACCCACCTGGACGACCTTCATAACGGGGACCAAGTTCGTTAAACAACTTGCCCACTGTAGATTTGTTGCGCAATCGGTCGAAAGCTAAGCGGCGATTAGCGACACTGTCTACCTTAGACAAGGTAATCAGCGGCTCTGCGTAACGACGCAGTTCTTTTGCCTTCGGCAAGGTTGTTTTAATCAACTCGTGTTCAACCAGAGATGACACCATGTTGCGGAACATCGCCTTGCGATGTGCACTATTCCTGTTTAACTGACGTCCACTATGACGATGACGCATGACTATTACCCTTTAACTGAATGCTATCGCAGCAAGTCAATCTTATTTGCCCGAACCTATATTCGAAGCAAGTTAATCGTTGTTTTTCAAACTAGCCGGCGGCCAGTTCTCCAATCGCATACCCAGAGACAAACCACGTGAAGCAAGAATGTCTTTAATCTCAGTGAGAGACTTCTTACCCAAATTAGGCGTTTTAAGAAGCTCAACTTCTGTACGCTGAATAAGGTCGCCGATATAATAGATATTCTCGGCTTTGAGGCAGTTAGCAGACCGCACTGTCAACTCAAGATCATCGACAGGGCGCAACAACACTGGATCAATTTGATCTTCTTTCTGCTCTGGCTCGACTTCCTTCTCGCCTTCGAGGTCAACAAACACCGCCAATTGCTGCTGAAGAATGGTTGCCGCGCGACGAATGGCTTCTTCAGGATCGATTGTGCCGTTGGTTTCCAAATCGAGAACGAGCTTATCGAGGTCGGTGCGCTGTTCTACGCGGGCACTCTCAACGGTATAAGCCAAGCGACGAACTGGGCTATAAGAGGCGTCTAACTGCAACCGGCCAATCGCACGAGTCTCATCGTCATCTGAATGGCGAGCATCAACGGGCTGATAACCCCGGCCACGAGCAATCGTGAGTCGCATATCCAGAGTCACATCACCAGTGATGTTCGCGAGAATCAAATCCGGGTTGGCAATTTCAACGTCATGATCCAGCTGAATATCAGCTGCCGTCACTACGCCTGGACCTTGCTTTACTAGAGATAATGTGGCCGTATCTTTACCGTGCAGTAAAACTGCTAAATTCTTTATATTCAACAGAATTTCAATTACGTCTTCGCGGACACCCTCGATCGCACTGTATTCGTGCTGAACACCGGCAATCTCGACTTCCGTTACCGCACAGCCAGGCATTGAGGACAACAGAATGCGACGAAGGGCGTTACCCAAAGTATGACCAAACCCACGCTCCAGCGGTTCAAGGACTACTTTCGCTCGAGTCGGCGCCAACTCTGTTACATCGATATGACGTGGTGTTAAAAATTCGTTCACTGCGCTCTGCATAGAAGTACCTGTTGTTGATAATTTCCGTTAACTAACCTTTTGAGTGGGCTTACTTAGAGTAGAGTTCCACGATCAGGTTTTCGTTGATGTCGGATGGTAAATCGACACGATCAGGAACACGCTTAAAGGTGCCTTCTTTTTTATCAGCGTTAACATCTATCCACTCAACGTCAGGACGCTGTGCAGCGATACCCATTGCGTTTTGGATTCGCAGCTGGTTTTTCGATTTTTCACGAATAGCAACTACATCACCCACACGAACTTGGTAAGACGGAATATTCAAAGTTTCGCCATTAACCAGAATCGCTTTGTGAGAAACCAACTGACGAGATTCAGCGCGGGTAGCACCAAAACCCATACGGTAAACCACGTTGTCGAGGCGACTTTCAAGCAACTTCAACAAGTTTTCACCAGTCGCACCTTTGCGACGTGCAGCTTCTTTATAGTAGCTACGGAACTGCTTTTCCAGCAAACCGTAGGTACGACGTACTTTTTGCTTCTCGCGAAGCTGAACGCCATAATCAGACAATCGACCACGGCGTTGACCGTGCTGACCAGGGCCATTTTCAGCTTTACATTTACTTTCTAGGGGTCTTACGCCGCTTTTAAGGAACAGATCTGTGCCTTCACGACGAGACAGTTTACAAGTTGGACCTATATAACGTGCCACGATTGCTCCTCCTTATACTCGACGCTTCTTGGGTGGACGGCAGCCGTTGTGCGGAATCGGCGTGACATCGGTAATATTGGTTATTTTATAGCCAACATTATTGAGCGCTCGAACCGCAGATTCGCGACCTGGGCCAGGGCCCTTTACTTCAACGTCCAGATTTTTCAGGCCATATTCCTGAGCAGCCTGACCGGCGCGCTCAGCAGCAACCTGTGCGGCGAACGGAGTACTTTTTCGTGACCCACGAAAACCTGAACCACCAGCAGTGGCCCAAGACAAAGTATTACCCTGGCGATCGGTGATCGTCACGATAGTGTTATTAAAAGAGGCATGAATATGCGCAATACCATCGACCACAGTCTTTTTGACTTTCTTCTTGGTCGTGGTTTTACTTGGCTTAGCCATAGCATTATTTCCCGAACAAAATGAATTTGATTACGTTATCTCGAAGCCTTATTTCTTAATAGGCTTGCGAGGACCTTTACGTGTACGCGCATTGGTTTTACTGCGCTGGCCTCGAACAGGCAAGTTGCGACGATGGCGTAAGCCGCGATAGCAGCCCAAATCCATCAAGCGCTTGATGTTCATAGAGATTTCACGACGCAGGTCACCCTCAACGGTGAGCTTGGCGACCTCGGTACGAATTTCGTCCATTTTCGCTTCATCTAGCTCGCCGATTTTTGTCGACTCAGCAACGCCCGTTGCTGCACAAATCTCTTTGGCTTTGGTTTTACCAATCCCATACACGTAAGTAAGGGAAATAACGGCATGTTTATGATCTGGTATGTTGACACCAGCAATACGAGCCATTCAATTTACTCCACAAAGATACGATATTCAGTGTTAACGGCAATTTTAGCCACCCACTGGCCGGAAAGGGCGCGAAGGATAGCGATAAAATAACCAAAAAGCAATAGCATAGCCGTTTCCAGCTATACGACAGTTAACACCTCCAATTTATCAGAGCCTGATACTCTGAAAGGCTTGGCCGAAGCTACGCCTATAAAGAACCGACAACTTAACCCTGACGCTGCTTGTGACGAGGCTCTGCGCTACAAATTACACGCAGAACACCCTTGCGGCGTACGATTTTGCAGTTACGGCAAACTTTTTTTACTGAAGCACGAACTTTCATTGCATTAACCTCAAATTGGAAGCGCTCTTAACGAGCACGCCCGTAATTCTGTAAATTAGCTTTTTTCATTACTGAGTCATATTGGTGTGTCATGAGGTGAGACTGCACCTGCGACATAAAATCCATAACCACTACAACAACGATCAATAACGAGGTACCCCCAAGATAAAAAGGTACATTGGCGGATACCATCAAAAACTGTGGCAACAGTGCGACTGCTGCGATGTATACAGAGCCGACCACGGTAAGTCGGGTCAGCACATTGTCGATGTACTTTGCAGATTGCTCACCAGGGCGAATACCCGGAATATACGCTCCACCGCGCTTTAAGTTGTCTGCAACCTCTTTAGGGTTGTACATCATAGCGGTATAGATGAAGCAAAAAGCCACAATCAACACCGCGAAAATAACAAAGTTCAGCGGTTGGCCCGGCCCGATCATAAGAGCCACCTCTTGTAGAATCTCAGCGGCCTTACCTTCACTTGCATTACCAAACCACTGCGCTATAGATGCTGGGAACAGCAAAATACTACTGGCAAAAATTACCGGAATAACGCCAGCCATATTTATCTTCAAAGGAAGATGGCTGGTTTGTGCTGGCCCCTGACCCATTCGACCGCCGGCCTGACGACGCGCATATTGAATGGTGATTCGACGCTGGCCACGCTCCATACGCACCACGAACCATACAATAGCAACCGCAGCAAATAACAATGCGAGCAACATTAAAACGTGCAAATCACCTTGCCGTGCACTTTCGAATGCTTGGCCCACTGCAGCCGGCAGACCTGCAACGATACCCGCGAATATAAGCATGGAAATACCGTTACCAACACCACGCTCAGTTACCTGCTCGCCCAACCACATCATGAAAACCGCACCTGTTACCAGCGAGGTTACGGCGATCAAATAAAAACTGAATACTGGCATACCTGCGTAGGCCATTCCCTGCCCAGACATACCAGCAACCATCACAAAAGCCTGAATAGTTGCCAGAAATACCGTCAGATAACGGGTGTATTGGCTAATCTTACGACGTCCGGATTCACCTTCTTTCTTCAGAGCTTCAAGCGACGGCGTAACCGCCGACATCATCTGCATGATAATTGAAGCAGAAATATAGGGCATAATTCCGAGCGCAAGAATACTCATACGTTGCAGCGCACCACCGGAAAACATGTTGAACATGCCTAAAATAGTGCCCTGATTTTGGTTGAACAGCTGCGCAACCTGTTCAGGGTCGATTCCCGGTACTGGGATATGTGTTCCAAGACGATAAACAACAATCGCCAAAAATAAAAATTTTAGGCGAGCCCAAAGCTCGCCTAAACCTTTCTGACTACCCAGAGGCATATTACCCGGCGCTGCCATTTAATCCTCTCTTTAATCAATCCCGGCTTGAGGACCGGTTATTCTTCTATTTTTCCGCCAGCGGCTTCTATGGCTGCCCTAGCACCTTTGGTCACGGCTAAACCTTTCACCGTCACCGCTTTTTTGAGCTCACCAGACAAAAATACTTTTGCGCGCTTTACGTTTTTATTGATTAGGTCTGCCTTTAACAACGCATCGATATCGATTACTTCAGCGTTGACATTGTTCAACTCAGACAAACGAATTTCCGCAGAAACACGACCAATACGACTGGTAAAACCATATTTTGGCAAGCGCTTTTGAAGTGGCATCTGACCGCCCTCAAAACCCGGCTTAACAGTACCACCGGAACGGGATTTCAAACCCTTGTGACCCCGACCACCGGTTTTACCCAAGCCTGAACCAATGCCACGCCCGACGCGCTTGCGGGATGTTACACGGCCGGGAGCAGGACTCAAAGTATTTAAACGCATTATTACTCTCCCTCAACCTTAACCATGTAGTTGACTTTGTTGATCATACCGCGGACAGAAGGAGTATCCTCCAACTCGACAGTGTGACCAATTCGACGTAAGCCAAGGCCACGTATGCAAGCCTTGTGAGCTTCAAGACGACCTGAAGCGCTTTTATATTGAGTTACTTTTAGCGTTTTCTTAGCCATGATTTTCTCACTTAAAATCAGCGCTGATCTCAATTCGCATCACTGCGAACTTAGTTCAAAATTTCTTCTACGGACTTGCCACGCTTTGCTGCGACACCCTCAGGTGAGGCCATAGCGCGCAGCGCTTCAAAAGTAGCGCGAACAACGTTCACAGGGTTGGTTGACCCGTAACATTTAGCCAATACGTTTTGAACGCCGGCAATTTCCAGCACAGCACGCATCGCACCACCGGCAATGACACCAGTACCCTGAGACGCAGGCTGCATAAACACTTTAGAGGCACCGTGACGACCCTTGGTGGGGTATTGAATGGTGTCGCCATTCAGTTCAACCTGAATCATATTACGACGCGCAGCTTCCATAGCCTTTTGGATAGCGATCGGTACTTCGCGAGCTTTACCACGACCAAAACCAACTTTACCATTGCCATCACCAACTACAGTAAGTGCTGTAAAGCCAAATATACGACCACCTTTAACGGTTTTAGCAACGCGGTTAACCTGTACCAGCTTTTCCTGCAGGCCTTCTGCGGTGCTATCTTCTTTCTTGATCTGCTGCGACATATTTTAACCTTTAGAATTCCAAGCCACTTTCGCGAGCTGCATCTGCCAGTGCTTTAACTCGACCGTGATATTTAAAACCGCTGCGGTCAAACGCAACTTTGGTAACACCGGCATCTTTAGCGCGCTCGGCAATCAGCTTGCCCACAGCGACAGCAGCGTCGGAATTACCAGTCTTACCACTGCGTAAATCTTTATCCAGCGTTGAAGCGCTGGCGAGAACCTTGCCACCTTCCGCAGCAATTATCTGCGCGTAAATGTGTCTTGGAGTTCTATTCACACACAGGCGGGTTTCACGCAACTCACGAATCTTTGCGCGAGTTCGCGTTGCACGACGTATTCTGGATTGCTTTTTAGCGTTCATATCTAAAACCTACTATTAGTTCACCGAACTACGGTTTACTTCTTCTTAGCTTCTTTACGACGTACATACTCGTCGGCGTAACGAACACCCTTACCTTTATAGGGCTCTGGTGGTCTAAAGGAACGAACTTCACTCGCCACCTGACCCAATAACTGCTTGTCGGCACTCTTCAATAAAATCTCTGTCTGCGAAGGAGACTCCGCAGTAACACCTTCTGGAAGGTCGTAGTCGATTGGATGAGAAAAACCGAGCGTTAGGTTAATTGACTGACCTGAAGCCTTAGCACGATAACCAACACCATTTAGCACCAACTTTCGCTCGAAACCTTCGCTTACACCAATAACCATGTTATTGACTAACGCACGCATGGTACCAGCCATTGCCCGAGAGCTTTTGGCACCGTCACGAGCGGCAAATGTGAGCACGTTATCTTCTAATTTTAATTCCACACTGCTGTGGACTTGCAAAGCCAGCTGGCCTTTTCCACCTTTAACGGTGAGGTCCTGGCCGTTCTGCTTTACCTCAACACCCTTGGGCAATTGAACTGGACTGTTTGCAACGCGAGACATAATGGTTACCTGTTAATACTTTTCCTAAAACTGTTTAGAAAACAGTACAAAGAATTTCACCACCTACACCAGCAGCTCGTGCTGCACGGTCGGTCATAACACCTTTACTGGTGGAAACTATGGCAATGCCTAAACCACCACGCACAGATGGCAGTTCGTTTTTACCAGCATAAGCGCGTAAACCTGGACGACTGACTCGATCCAGCTCGGCGATTACAGGCTTGCCTTCAAAATACCTGAGCTCGATTGTCAGTTCAGGAATTGCACCTTCAGACACCGAAAATTCACCCACATAGCCTTCATCTTTCAGCACGTTGGCAACGCTCTTCTTCAATTTTGAAGACGGCATAGTAACTGACGTTTTGCCAACCATCTGCGCATTGCGAATGCGAGTGAGCATATCGGAGATAGGGTCTTGCATACTCATAAAATTCTGCTCCTACTAGTAACCCGGTTTACCAACTGGCTTTAACCAGGCCTGGTACGTCGCCGCGCATGGCAGCTTCGCGCAATTTGTTTCTGCACAGGCCGAACTTGCGATACACCGCGTGAGGACGACCAGTTACACGGCAACGACGTTGACCACGTGCGGCACTGCTGTCGCGAGGTAACTTTTGCAACTTCAACATCGCTTCCCACACCTGCTCGTCTGTGGAATCAACTCCGTTGATAATTGCTTTCAGCTCGTCACGCTTACCAGCGTATTTTTGAACCGCTTTCGCACGTTTAACTTCACGGGCGATCATTGATTTCTTAGCCATTATTCAATCAACTCCTAGCCTTTAAATGGGAAGTTAAACGCTTTTAACAAAGCGCGGCCTTCATCGTTAGTACGTGCAGTGGTGGAAATGCAAATATCCAAACCGCGCAGCTTGTCAACTTTATCGTAATCAATCTCGGGGAAAATGATCTGCTCATTCACACCCATAGAAAAGTTACCGCGACCATCAAACTGCTTGGGACTAATACCGCGGAAATCTCGTACTCGCGGAATAGCGATACTAATGAGACGGTCGAGAAACTCGTACATTCTTTCTTTTCGAAGGGTAACTTTACAACCTACTGGCCACCCTTCCCGTACTTTAAAGCCCGCGATTGATCTGCGTGCTTTTGTAATGACTGGCTTTTGACCAGCGATTTTTTCCAGATCAGCGACGGCACTTTCAAGCACCTTCTTATCACCGATTGCTTCACCAACACCCATATTAAGAGTGATTTTGGTGATGCGAGGAATTTCCATCACGTTGCTCAAACCAAGTTCATCTTTCAACTTGGCAGCAATTTCGTTTTGATACTTTTCTTTAAGCCTGGCCATTCTCTTCACCCAGTCCGCTTATGCGTCGATAGCTTTGCCGTCGGATTTGAAAACTCGAACCTTGTTTCCGTCTTCCAACACTTTAAATCCAACGCGATCCGCTTTATGCGTGCTCGGATTGTAAATTGCAACATTTGATACCTGAATCGGGGCTTCTTTCTCAACGATTCCGCCAGCAACACCCATTTGTGGGTTTGGCTTCTGATGCTTTTTAACCATCTGCACGCCGGAGACGAGAACTCGATTATCAGGCAGTACGCGGGTAACTTTGCCGCGCTTACCTTTATCACGACCGGTGATTACCACCACTTCGTCATTTCGTTTAATTTTGCGCATAACTTAAATATCCTCTAGATCTCTGGGCAACCGATTACAGTACTTCGGGCGCAAGAGAGATAATCTTCATAAACTTTTCACCACGCAGTTCGCGAGTTACTGGGCCGAAGATACGAGTACCCACAGGAGCTTCCTGTGCGTTAAGCAACACTGCAGCGTTGTCGTCAAAGCGGATTACAGAACCGTCTGGGCGACGCACACCTTTTCGGGTACGCACAACAACAGCCTTCATTACCTGGCCTTTCTTGACCTTACCGCGAGGAATCGCTTCCTTAACTGTTACTTTAATGACATCGCCAACGCTCGCGTAGCGACGATGGGAGCCACCCAATACTTTGATACACATCACGCGACGTGCACCGCTGTTATCGGCTACATCCAAATACGTTTCTGTTTGAATCATCGTCTTTCTCCGAAACTCAATAACGGCAGGAACCTATTCCAGCCGATGGCGATTCACTTAAATTCGTGTCGCTCGCTCTTCGATTTTCACCAAAGTCCATGACTTGGTTTTCGAAAGCGGACGAGACTCGGCGATCGTTACCGTATCGCCTTGACTGCATTCGTTTTGTTCGTCGTGCGCTTTAATCTTGGTAGATTTACTGACGTATTTTCCGTAAACCGGATGCTTTACACGACGCTCGATTAACACGGTAATCGACTTGTCCATCTTATCGCTAACAACTTTGCCGGTTAGCGTACGTACCAGTTTTTCTGCTTCAGCCATTCTCGTTACCTACGCTGTTACTTAGTTGCCGCTTTCTGACTCAGCACCGTTTTAATGCGTGCGATGTCGCGACGGGTCTGCTTCATTAAATGCGTCTGGTTCAGCTGGCCAGTTGATTTTTGCATGCGAAGCTTGAATTGCGCTTCTAATTGAGCAAGCAACTCTTGATTCAATTCTTCAACTGACTTTTCGTTAAGTTCACTTACGTTCATCACATCACCGACCGCTTAACAAAAGTTGTGTTCAAAGGCAGTTTCGCCGCAGCCAGAGCAAAAGCTTCGCGGGCCAGCTCTTCAGAAACACCTTCCATCTCATAGAGCACTTTACCTGGCTGAATCTGAGCAACCCAGTACTCCACATTACCCTTACCTTTACCCTGACGAACTTCCAAGGGCTTCTCGGTAATCGGCTTGTCTGGAAATACGCGAATCCAGATTTTTCCGCCACGCTTAACGTGACGGGTCATTGCACGACGCGCAGCTTCAATTTGTCGCGCAGTAATGCGACCACGAGCTACCGCTTTTAATCCGTATTCACCAAAGCTAACTTTGGAGCCTCGTTGCGCCAATCCGCGATTGCGCCCCTTCATTTGCTTTCGGAATTTTGTACGCTTTGGTTGCAGCATTTGCCTAACCCTTATTCGTCAAAAACTTGTTAACCACAAACGCTTATTTAGCGCCCTTTTTCTTGGGAGAAGTGTCTACCTCTTCCATATCACCGATGATTTCACCCTTGAAGATCCATACCTTCACACCGATGATACCGTAGGTGGTGGATGCTTCTGCGGTTGCGTAATCGATATCGGCACGCAAGGTATGTAGCGGTACACGGCCTTCGCGATACCATTCAGTACGGGCAATCTCTGCGCCGCCCAAACGACCGCTAACCTGAATTTTTACACCTTCCGCGCCTTGACGCATGGCATTTTGTACAGCGCGCTTCATCGCACGACGAAACATCACCCGACGCTCAAGCTGCTGCGCAACACTTTGCGCTACCAATACACCGTCGAGATCCGGTTTGCGGATTTCTTCAATGTTGATATGCACCGGCACACCCATTTGGCGACTTATCTCAGCTCGCAGCTTTTCGACATCTTCACCCTTCTTACCAATAACAATACCTGGTCGCGCAGTGTGAATAGTTACCCGTGCGGTATTCGCAGGTCGCTCAATATCAACACGACTTACAGAGGCGTGTGATAGGGCCTTTTGAATATACTGACGCACCAGCAAATCCTGATTCAATTTATCTGCGTACTCGCCCTTGCCGGCATACCACACAGACGTGTGCTTTTTAACAATACCGAGACGGATGCCTGTTGGATGTACTTTCTGACCCATAAGTCTTCTCTCTTATTGATCCGCTACTTTAACGGTGATGTGGCAAGTGCGCTTAAAAATTCGATCAGCCCGGCCCTTGGCGCGCGGACGAATGCGCTTCATCGTTAAACCTTCATCCACGAAAATGGTGGACACCTTCAGCTCGTCAACGTCGGCACCTTCGTTGTGCTCGGCGTTTGCGATAGCCGACTCCAAAACTTTCTTGATGACCGCAGCACCTTTCTTGGTGCTGAACGCCAACAAATCCAAAGCATCTTCAACGGATTTACCGCGTATCTGATCGGCTACCAAGCGCGCTTTTTGCGCAGAGAGACCAGCACCGCGTAATTTAGCTGCTACTTCCATCACTAATTCCTCGCTAAGTGCGCTTAGCGCTTCGCTTTTTTATCTGCAACATGGCCACGGTAAGTGCGGGTTGCCGCGAACTCACCCAATTTGTGACCAACCATTTCTTCGCTAACCAGAACCGGTACGTGCTGACGCCCGTTATGAACAGCGATGGTCAAACCAACCATTTCTGGCAGAATCATCGAGCGACGAGACCAAGTTTTAATGGGACGACGATCATTTTTCTCCGCCGCGACTTCCACTTTTTTCAAAAGATGGTGGTCAATAAAAGGACCTTTCTTCAGTGAACGTGGCACTGCTCTTTCCTCTTTAGCTATTTAGCCGACGCTTATTTTTTATCGCGACGACGAACAATCATTTTGTCGGTACGCTTATTACTGCGGGTCTTATAACCCTTAGTAGGAGTACCCCAAGGCGAAACCGGGTGACGACCACCGGACGTGCGACCCTCACCACCACCATGCGGGTGGTCTACAGGGTTCATCGCCACACCGCGAACGGTAGGACGAACACCGCGCCAGCGCGTGGCACCAGCCTTACCCAGTGACCGCAAATTGTGCTCACTGTTGGAAACCTCGCCCAGAGTTGCGCGACATTCCACTTCAACTTTACGCATCTCACCACTACGCAAACGCAACGTGGCATACTGACCTTCCCGGGCAACCAGCTGCACGGATGCGCCAGCAGATCGGGCAAGCTGCGCACCCTTAGCAGGCTTAAGCTCAATACAATGGATCACACTACCTACCGGGATATTGCGAAGCGGCAATGTATTACCCACCTTGATCGGAGCAGCATCACCAGACTCAACCACATCACCCGCCTTCAACCCTTTGGGGGCCACAATATAGCGACGCTCACCATCGCTATAACAAATCAATGCGATATAGGCGGTGCGATTTGGATCATACTCAATGCGCTCAACCTTGGCCGGAATGGCGTCTTTGTTTCGCTTGAAGTCGATCTTGCGATAATGCCGCTTATGGCCACCACCAATATGACGCGTTGTAATGCGACCCTTGTTGTTGCGACCACCGTTTTTAGATTTCTTTTCCAATAGGGGCGCATGGGGCGCACCCTTATGTAAGTCCGGGTTAACAACGCTTACAACGAAGCGGCGACCGGCTGAAGTTGGCTTGCGTTTTACAATCGGCATCAGTCCGCTCCTTACTCACCAGACTCAAAGTCGATCTCTGAACCTTCCGCCAGAGAGACATAAGCCTTTTTCCAATCGCTGCGACGACCCATTCCGAATCGCGTGCGCTTGGTTTTACCCTTTACATTGAGAACGCGAACACCCTCAACACTCACATTAAACAGTTTTTCTACAGCAGCTTTGATCTCGGACTTATTCGCATCGGCAACCACCTTAAACACCGCCTGGTTAGCCACTTCCGCTACCACAGCTGCCTTTTCAGAAATTACCGGCCCAAGCAAAACTTTGTACAGGCGCTCCTGGTTCATGCCAGCACCTCCTCAAGTTTTTTAACGGCGGGCACAGTGACCACAACCTTTTCGAAACGAATCAAACTGACCGGATCTACACCCTGCACGTCACGAACATCTACTTTGTGCAGATTACGGGAGGCCAGATAGAGGTTCTCGCTCACCTGCTCCGTCACGATCAATACGTCAGACAGATCGTACTCGGCCAACTTCTGCACCAAACCTTTGGTTTTTGGCGCATCTACATCAAACTCTTCAACGACAACCAAACGTTCCTGACGCGCGAGCTCTGACAAAATGCATCGCAATGCCGCGCGATACATCTTCTTATTGAGCTTTTGTTCAAAATCGCGAGGCTGAGCCGCAAAAGCAACACCGCCTGAGCGCCATATTGGGCTACGAATTGTACCCGCACGCGCACGGCCAGTACCCTTCTGACGCCATGGCTTTTTACCACCACCAGAAACGGCAGAGCGATTCTTTTGTGCTTTGGTGCCCTGACGACCACCCGCCAAATAGGCTACAACAGCCTGATGCACCAAATCTTGGTTAAACTCTTTTCCAAAAGCCACCTCGGAAACCGCAACGGTACCCTTGGCGCCCTGTGGAGTAACTATATTTAATTCCATGGTCGATTCCCCCGGGTGACTTAACCGTTGTTACGCATCTTGACGGCAGGACGCACAATTACGTCACCACCAGGAGCACCCGGAACAGCGCCCTTAATCAATAAAAGATTGCGTTCAACATCGACCCTAACCACTTCCAGATTCTGAGTCGTTACACGCTCAGCACCCATGTGACCGGCCATTTTCTTGCCTTTGAATACACGCCCCGGAGTCTGACATTGACCAATAGAACCAGGGGCTCGATGCGAGAGAGAGTTACCGTGGGTAGCGTCTTGGGTACGAAAATTCCAACGCTTTACACCACCAGCAAAACCCTTACCTTTAGAAGTGCCCGTTACATCAACCTTCTGACCAGCTTCGAAAGCTTCTACAGTCAGTTGACCACCAACCTCAAAGTCGGCACCTGCATCGTTACGCAACTCCCAAATACCGCGACCGGCTTCGGTTTGCGCTTTAGCAAAGTGACCTGCTTCTGCCTTGGTGACACGGGAGGCTCGACGAGACCCTACGGTTACTTGCACTGCAGCATAACCGTCGGTTTCTACGCTCTTAACCTGAGTGATGCGATTGGGATCAACCTCAATCACAGTGACAGGAACGGATAAACCATCGTCAGTAAAAATGCGTGTCATGCCGCTCTTGCGGCCGACAATTCCAATCGTCATTTTTGTAAACCTCTCAGTGTACGGGGCTTTCCCCTACCGCTCTTTATGCAAGAGCCGGTGGACCCGCTATGGCCGCCCATTTCAGAGCGTTACACAAACCCGCAACATATCGTTGCGGAATGTATTTGAAACCTAGCCCAGACTGATTTGAACTTCGACCCCAGCGGCCAAGTCCAACTTCATTAGAGCATCAACTGTTTTCTCCGTGGGCTCGACAATATCGAGCAACCGCTTATAAGTACGAATTTCATATTGATCTCGCGCATCCTTATTTACGTGCGGCGAGATCAGAACAGTGAATCGCTCTTTACGTGTCGGCAGCGGAATAGGACCGCGAACCTGTGCACCTGTGCGCTTCGCTGTTTCAACAATCTCTAGCGTGGAGGCGTCAATCAACTTGTGATCAAAGGCCTTCAGGCGAATTCGAATACGTTGATTCTGCATCTGAACCAAACTCCAAACATTTTTAAAGAACAATCAGCGTAAACCGCCCGCAGGCGACCCGGCTGAAATGAGGGCGCAATTCTAATGACAGAGCAAATAGCTGTCAACAGAGAATTTGATTATTTTTTAGGGGGTTTGGTGGGGCTAACGGAGAGCGGTATGGAAAGGGGTAAAGCGCCAAAAATAGCGGATTTTGGCGCGTATAATAGCTCAGCCACTATTGCCCTGGCGCTTTTAACAAGAGATCGATGCGGCGATTACGTTTGCGGCCTTCACGAGTTTCATTATTGGCGATAGGACGGGATTCGCCATACCCGTAGGCTTCCACCGCACCGGCAGACAGGTCATTCATATTTACTAACAAATACTGCCGCACTGCATTGGCGCGATCTTCAGATAAGACCTGATTGCTTTGAGTGCTGCCGAAGGAATCTGTGTGGCCTTCAACGACCACCGTGTACCCTTTGTAGACACGAACAGCCTGCTCTACTTTTTGCAACAAACCGTAGTTGGATGCATTAATTTGCGCGCTACCGGGTTCGAAATTCAAACCGACCATCCGGATCAATACATTACTGCCTTGGGTTAACACCATCGCCTCGTCACGGCGAAAGAAATCTGCGACACGGCGCAACCGCTCGCGTGCGTCCTCCTCCTGCTTCAAGCGCTCGGACTGAATGCCGTGCTTTGTCTCCAGAGCAGCAAACTCCTGGTCCAATGCTTGGTATTTACTCTTCAACTCGGCTAATTCATGGGATTCCTGAATAAGCCGCTGTATTTCGGTGGTGATCAGCAGAACCGGGTCATCAAAGCCCTGATCAAATTCGGCTGCCAAATCAAGCTCAGCAGCAATGCTTGCCACAGGTTGTTCCAATTTTAAAATGAGCTCCTCCGGAGTTAGCTCTTTCCTTTTAAGGGCTTCCAGTTGTTTAGCCAAATAGATTGAATGCTTCGCCTGGTAGAAAGCTTCTTTAACAAGGGCTCGCGGTTTATCGCTGTCGTAACGATTTTCGCTCAGCTCTTTCTCGGCAGCCATGAGTAGATTGGTAGCCTCCTCCAAGGTTTTAGGCGCATATTTTTTTACCTTGAGGCTGTTGGCTTCTTCAATTTTTGCCCGGGTCTGATTTAGGTAGTTGCCTTTAATGGCAATGAGCTCAGCGTCGCGAAACGACGCTTCGGCTTCTGCGGCTTTGGTCTTGGCGCGACTCATACTGCCGGTTTCAAGGGTTTTGGTTGCGAGCAGAAATTGTTTTTCGGCCTTTTCCCAGGTATCGGTAGCCAGCTTTTCGGCATCCACACCTTTCGCATCAGTACGTGCCTGGATCGCCGTTTTAAATGTCATCTGCGCAACCTTGGCAGCCTTTATTGATTGCCTGAAGTACGTGGTTGCGGATTTGAGGTCTTTCTCAACCTTGGCGACACTCTGGTTTTTTTTATAGCGATTATTGGCGCTGGCATAGGCTTGCGCGCCGCTGTCGAAACTAACCGGCGCCAACACATCTGCCAGCTCAGCTTTGGCTTCCTTGAACGCACCTTTAGCCGAAGCAAAGAGAGAATCCCGGAGTTCATCTGCGCTAGCAAACAGAGGAAAACACAGAATCAGTAGCAGGATCCCCCAAGGGGACGACAGATTACGCATAGCTCACACTCCTTAACCTTGCCATTCTTTCTTCTTATATAGGAGCTAGCACTTTAACGTAATATTGGCACGCTAAAAAAGGGATTAGCACACAAGTTTAGCCGGTTTACACAATGAATAGTACGACAATGACGCAGGCTAACCCATATCGCCATCGGCACCAAGTACGCGTACGTACAGCACACCAATTGCCAAGCCAGCCAGCGGCACAGCCCAAATAAGACCAATTCCCAAGAGCACCGCACCAAACATTACAATGAAGCCGAGAACCAAGCCCAGGCCCAAATAGCGAAACCAGTAGTGCGTAACTGTTTTGCGCGACACCTCCAGTGCATCCCATATTTTCAGGTTCTTATCTAGCAACAGAGGTATCGCGAACATGTAGCCTATTGCCAGATAAATTCCTGGAAGTACAAAAAGCAAGAGACCAACAAGAATCAGCACGCTGGCAACGATGTTTAACAGCACAATTCTTATGATTTGAGGAAAGTAGGCAGTAACCTGAGCAGCCTGAACCTGTCTTCCGGCGGCACGGTAAACGCAGAGCATTACTACGCCGGCATTCAACGGATAAAGAAGCAACGTCGAACCTATCTGAATCACCCCTCGGGCGATGGTGTTGCCTTCGACCAAATTGGTGAGAACACCGGCCCCAATATTCACCGCGATGAGTAATAGGGTTGCGCCCCAGAATGTGCCTTTAAATCCGTTGGAGAGTTCCCAGGCTTCGCCTAACACTTCACCAATTTTGAATGAATATTCGCCGCGTATCGCTGATTCGACCGAACCGCCGACGCTTTCGACGCTACTTTCAAGTAAGCTTTCCGGCGCTTCGTACGGGTTATTTGGTTCTGTCATAAGCGGTAGCCTCAATCAAAGTTGCGAATTATGCCTTCGACCATTTTTTTCGCATCACCAAATAACATCATGGTGTTGTCCCTGAAGAACAATTCGTTCTGCACCCCCGCATATCCTGCTGACATTCCGCGCTTGACAAACAAAACTGTGCGAGCGTTTTCCACGTCCAATATTGGCATGCCATAAATAGCGCTTTGCGGATCGGTTTTCGCCGCTGGGTTGGTCACATCGTTAGCGCCAATCACAAAGGCCACATCTGCACTTTGAAATTCGCTGTTGATGTCTTCCAACTCGAACACTTCATCGTAAGGTACATTCGCTTCTGCTAACAACACATTCATATGGCCCGGCATTCGTCCGGCAACCGGGTGAATCGCGTATTTAACATCAACACCGGCTTTTTTAAGGCCATCTGCCATTTCGCGCAATGCGTGCTGCGCTTGTGCGACCGCCATGCCGTACCCGGGCACTATTATCACCGAACCCGCATTTTTCATGATAAACGCGGCATCTTCGGCGCTGCCCTGCTTCACTGGACGATCTTCCACACCGCCTGCAGCCACGGCGCCACTGTCTCCACCGAAACCACCCAGTATTACGTTAAAGAAGGAGCGATTCATGCCCTTGCACATAATGTATGAAAGAATTGCACCCGAAGACCCCACAAGCGCACCTGTAACAATGAGCGCGTTATTGTGCAAGGTAAACCCAATACCTGCCGCCGCCCAACCCGAGTATGAATTCAGCATGGAAACCACCACGGGCATGTCGGCGCCGCCAATCGGGATAATAATCAGCACACCAATCACAAACGCCAGAGCGGTCATACTCCAAAATATCCACGGCGACTGATCCACATAAAAGGTAACCATCAAACCGATAATCACCAGGCCCAATGCAGCATTTAATGCATGCTGCCCTTTAAAAACAAACGGCGCTCCAGATACCAAGCCCTGCAGCTTTGTGAACGCAACGACCGATCCTGAAAAAGTGATAGCGCCAATTGCCACTCCCAAAGACATCTCAATTCGACTCGCGGTAAAAATGCGACCCGCTTCATCAAGCAGCCTAAAGGCAGAAGGGTTCGAATAAGCAGCCCCGGCAACCAAAACAGCAGCCATACCCACTAAGCTATGGAATGCCGCCACGAGTTGCGGCATCGCTGTCATAGCGATACGGTTGGCAATGGTTAAGCCTATTGCAGCCCCAATCGCCAGCGCCACCAGTATCCATACATAAGAAGTGATTTCCGGGCTAAATATGGTGGTGACAATGGCGATGCCCATACCAGACATACCCAGTACATTTCCTTTGCGCGAGGATTCTGGCGAAGACAAACCACGCAATGCCAAAATAAATAGTACCGATGCCACCAGATAGGCGAGCGCTGTTAAATTCATAGAACCTGACATAACACCCCCCTAATTTTTCTTTTTGTACATAGACAACATGCGTTGGGTTACCGCAAACCCGCCAAATATATTGATCGCGGCGAGCATCATTGCAATAAAACCCAGAACCTTGGCGAGACTGAATTCATCGGGGCCCGCAGCAATAAGAGCACCAACGATTATCACACTGGAAATTGCGTTGGTAACCGCCATTAAAGGGGTGTGCAGCGCCGGGGTTACACTCCAGACCACGTAGTACCCAACAAATACGGCCAACACAAAAATCGATAATTGCGAAACAAATTCTCCATGCATGTTTAGGCCTCCTCTATGGTGTTTACAAACTGCGAATGCACCACTGCTCCGTCACGAGTTAGCAGTGTGGCTGCGACCACTTCGTCGCTCCAATCCAGCGCCAGGGCTTTGGTTTCTGTATTGATTTGAGGCTCCAGAAACGCGTAAAGATTTCTCGCGTATAACGCGCTGGCGTCTGCCGCCAAGCGACTGGGCATGTTGTAGTGACCGATGATTCGAACACCGTTGATATCGACCACCTCCCCAGGTTTGGAAAGCGTGCAATTGCCACCCTGTTCGACAGCGAGATCGACAATTACTGACCCCGCACGCATGCTGTGCACCATCGCATCATCAATAAGTGTGGGCGCTTTTTTCCCCGGAATAAGGGCGGTACAAATCGCAATATCCTGCTTGGCAAGCGTTCCCGCAACCAACTCTGACTGTTTGCGTTTGAAATCTTCGCTCATTTCTTTCGCATAGCCGCCGGCAGTCTCTGCGTCTTCCATTTCGCTGGAATCCACCATCACGAATTTTGCACCCAGACTTGCCACTTGTTCCTTGGCTGCGGGGCGTACGTCGGTAGCGCAGACAATCGCGCCAAGCCGGCGCGCTGTTGCAATCGCCTGTAAACCGGCAACCCCCGCACCCAACACAATCACCTTTGCCGGTGCAATAGTACCCGCTGCAGTCATCATCATCGGCATGGCTCGGTCGTACAGATACACGGCTTCAAGTACTGCTCGGTATCCGGCCAAATTTGCCTGAGAACTCAACACGTCCATCGTTTGAGCACGGGTAATGCGCGGCACAAATTCCATTGCGAGCGCTGTAACATTGGCTTTTGCGTAAGCGCTTAGTGATTGCGGGGCATTAAATGGAGACAGTATTGAAATCAGTGTTGTGTTGGGCGACAGTAGCGCCAACTCGTTCAGGTCCCCCTCACCTGGGAGCAGAGGGCGCTGCACCTTAAGTAGCACATCCGCTCCTTGGGTCACCACAGTGGGGTCTTCCGAAACAAGAGCCCCCGCAGCAGCGTATTCATCGTCAGCGAAGCGACTGAGCAGTCCGGCTCCCGACTCAATGCATACTTCACAGCCCTTGGCAGTGAGCTTTTTTGCGACCTCCGGCGTCATCGCAACACGATTTTCGTGTGGCCTGCGCTCCCTTAGCACCGCTATCTTCATTGCGCCTCCCCCAATTTATCCGTGACTCTGCCGTCGCAGAGGCTTTTTCCAGTCATACAGCATAGGGCCAGGTCAATTAACTGAATTGACCTGAGTTAACCATTATCAAAATATTAACGCACGGCCGCCCCGCCCGCTGGGAACGAAGAAAGGTTAAAGGAGAATCACAAGCTTGAAAAGCGCCGGCTTGAAAGGCAAACGCTTAACATGAAAACCAGCTAGAACCCTTTACCGTTTGGGAGAAAGAGTTATTGCAACACACCTATTCGAAGCGACGAGCGCCTGCGATCTCCGAGGCGGCGACGTTCACTGGAAACTAGCGCACCGGGGAGACCGTTGTCGCTATCACGTCGATTGTAGGTACGCCGATCGGAAAGACGCAAATAGCGACAGCGACATTCCGACTTGCTGGTACATCCGGACAGCGGTAACCAAGGAGCCTCACCGCACAAGTAGACGTTGTCCTGCAACGCTTTCACCTCATCGCACGCTTGCCTTGAGTAGAGAATTTTCACAGCCCGATAGTCCCCATCGTTGAAAGTGCTGGGGCTGGAAGCCGCAGTTGAGCGCGATGCTGTATTTTTATTTTTATGGCGCGCTTTGGGAAAACTGAATAATTTCCACATCGCCAAAAAACCTTGTTACTGTTTCAAAAGCGGATTATAAAAACGGCATACAAATTCGATCCAATTTATACACGCCATCAAGCAATTATGTTATGACCGTGCAAACAAGCTCACATTTAAAATGTGTCATAGCCCCCATTTCGAATGGGGTAAGTAGCCTCATGGATGGCAATTCGAAGGCCTAAATACTGCATCCGTGGTATTCGAAGCCACGAATACCCTACAATCACTGCTAGCATTGTGCTTTTAACCCCAAATAAATTGCGTTTATCAATGAGACTTCGTGTTGCACCCCTTAGTTTTATATTTTGTGGCATCGTGTCTTCGGTTTCAGCGCAGATAAAACCGTTTACCACAGACGGTTGTAGCGTGTTCCCGGACGGCACAACCGAACAAAACGCACTCTGGATTGAATGTTGTATTCGCCATGATTTTGCATATTGGCAAGGCGGCACCGCACTCGATAGGGAACAAGCTGACTCGGCTTTAGAACAATGTGTTGCCGACCTGGGTAAGAAGGATATTTCGTCACTCATGCATTTCGGGGTTCGGATGGGAGGCTCGCCTTTTTACCCCACATGGTATCGCTGGGGCTATGGTTGGCCCTACTTGCGCGGCTACAAAGCTCTAACTCAAGATGAACAACGGCAAGTTCGCGAGCAACTCTTGCAACTGCGTTCTCTCGTCGATGAATTCATTGAACAGAGTACGTCGAGCACCAAAAAACCTTAACAAGATCCGACACGGAGGCGTGATGACCGGACAGCAAATTATTCGTGTCATTTTAAATGGCAAGTGCGCCAACGAGACTGCAGTGCGCGATGCGATATTTAAAGCACGCGAAAGATTTTCAGATTACAAGCTTGAGGTTCGCGTAACCTGGGAGCAGGGAGATATCGAGCGGCTTTATAAAGACGCGTGTAACGATAAGATAACTCGAGTCGTCGTTGGTGGTGGCGATGGTACCCTCAACGAATTTACCCATGCCGCACTCAGCTCACATCTTGAGACAGCTCCGGAGTTGGGAATATTGCCACTGGGTACCGCGAACGATTTCGCCTCCGCCTGTGGTATTCCAAAAAGCATAGAAGCTGCACTAAAACTGGCAATTACTGGTCAAGCTCAGCATGTAGATGTGGGCAAGTGCAACCAACGTTATTTTATCAATGTCGCTGCCGGCGGTTTTGGAGCTCAAATTACCAACGAAACTCCTAGCGAACTTAAAAATTTTCTCGGAGGCAGCGCCTACACTCTAACAGGTCTGGTACGCGCATTAAATTTCTCACCTTACAAAAGTCGCTTCGTGAGCGATAGCTTTGATACGAAAGCTGAAGTAATAATTGCAGCTATTTGTAACGGTAGGCAAGCCGGTGGCGGCCAACAACTTGCGCCTAATGCGAGAGTTAACGATGGATTGTTCGATGTGATATTTATATCCGCGTTTCAAATAAGCGATGGCGGCCAAGTTATTAAGGAGCTTTTCAACCCTGACGCCAGCGGCACATTTGTTCAACGGTTTCGTACTAAAAAATTATTATGTGAATTTGAGACGCATCAGGCAGCACCATTGAACCTCGATGGTGAACCCCTGAATTCCAACCGCTTCGAATTCGAAATAATTCCCAAGGCGTTACCTGTGGTTATACCCTCCAATTGTCCAATGCTGCACGGCTAATAAATTCCGTGCAGCAAATTTTATCAGGAGAAATTAGCCGTAACGGTTGCTAATACACCCTGCTTATAAAAACACTGCAACCAATAAGTGGTGCGTTCAATAAACGCCTTTTGATCTGCGAGATCTCGTTCGAAGACTTGTTCAAGACGCGACATCGCTACAACCATTTTAGCGGGATCGTCTGCATTATCGTCACATATTTTTTTAAGTTGGGCGGCCAACGGATCGCGCACATCGATAGTCTGACCTTTCTCATCGACACCACTTACGTAGCGCATCCAGGCAGCTACCGCCAAGCAAATAATATCAATATTACCGTTGCCCGCGAGTTGATCTCTTAATGTATCCAATAAACGCTGCGGTAATTTTTGTGAGCCATCCATCGCAATCTGCCAGGTACGATGGCGCAAACCGGTGTTGGCATAGCGTTCACGCAATTGCTGCTTATAAGCAGCAATATCGAAACCTTCGGGTTGTTCTACGGTTTCGCCCGCTTCGCGATCCATAAATAGTTTGCACATGTTTACGAACGCTGGCTGAGCCATCACTTCGTTAATGGTTTCAAAACCAGAAAGATAGCCCGTATAGGCAAGTAAAGAGTGACTGCCATTTAGCAGCCTCAACTTCATGTGTTCGTAAACCGTAACATCATTAACCAATAATGCACCCACACTCTCCCACGCGGGTCGCTCGTTACAAAAATTATCTTCTATGACCCATTGAATAAAGGGCTCCCCGACTACCATGCCCTCGTCGCGCATACCCAGCTGTTCCGCGAGCCAATCTTTATCAGCATCCGTAGTGGCCGGAACAATGCGGTCTACCATGGTACAAGGAAAAGTGGTGTTTTTTTCGATCCAATCTGCGAGGGATTCATCCAGTAACCGGGCGAATTGCATAATAACCTTCTGCAAAACCTTACCGTTATTGGGTAAGTTGTCACAACTCAAGAGAGTGAAACTCTTTATACCTTGTTCCATACGCTTTTTTAACGCAGCGACTACAAAACCCGGAGTCGATTTTGGCGTATCAATATTTTTTAAATCGTGCTCAATTTCAGGGTGAAGAATATTGAGATTGCCGGTCGCCGGATCGTGACAATACCCCTTTTCGGTTACCGTTAACGAAACGATTTTGATACTTTCATCCGCCATTAAATCTATAGCGTAATGTGGATCATCAGGGCCAACCAATTCTGCGAGTACAGAGCCAATGATCTGAATTTTGGTTTGGTCATTATCGCGAATAACCAGCGAATAAAGACCATCTTGTGGATCAAGCTGATCACGTACTCGCCCAGAGCGTAAATCACCGCCAACAATTCCCCAGTTACCCCCAGCCGTAGCCAAATATTTATCGGTAAAAAATGCCTGATGCGCGCGATGAAACGCGCCCACCCCCAAATGTACAATGCCCGGTTTAATGGCGTCGCGATCATAGCTGGGTTGTATGACGTAATCTGGTAAGTGATGCAGTGTGGAAGTTCGCAGTCTCATTAGTTGCCTTCAATTAAAGTTTGTATGCTTTTTTAACCAGGTTATAGCTGAGGTCAACGGCCAAATCCCTGCCTTCTTCTTCGGTGATACGGTGTTCCGCCACCAGTCGTGCTAAGAATCCGCAGTCCATGCGTCTGGCCACATCATGACGTGCGGGAATAGAGAGAAACGCCCGCGTATCGTCATTAAACCCGACGGTATTGTAGAAACCACCGGTTTCCGTCATTTGTTCTCTAAAGCGTCGCATGCCTTCCGGGCTGTCGTGGAACCACCACGACGGGCCGAGCTTAAGCGTGGGGTAATGCCCAGCCAGAGGCGCCAGTTCTCTACTGTAAACAGTTTCATCCAAGGTAAATAAAATAATGGATAAACGCGAATCGTTGCCGTATTTATCTAGCAGAGGTTTCAAGGCTGTAACATATTCGGTTTGAATCGGGATATCGGCACCTTTATCGCGGCCAAACTGGCGATACACCTGAAGGTTGTGATTACGAAAACAGCCGGGATGTATTTGCATTACTAAGCCATCTTCAATACTCATCCCCGCCATCTCGGTAAGAATTTGCGCCCGGAATAATTCTGCATCGTTTGCGCTGCAAGAACCGGAAATGGCTTTTGCGTAAAGTACTTCACATTGCTGTTGCGATAAATCCGCAGTTCCTGCAGTAGGATGCCCATGATCCGTTGAAGTTGCCCCCATAGTGGCAAAATATTCGCGACGATTTCGTAAAGCGTTTAAATAACCTTGCCAATTCGAAATATCTTCTCCGGTGATTTCCCCCAGCTGGTGCACATTTTCTACAAAACCTTCAAACTCCGGGTCGACTACCGGATCTGGCCGAAATGCCGTTATGACATTTCCTTGCCAGTCGCTTTCGCGTATTTTTTTATGATGGCGCAGATCATCGAGTGGCGACTCTGTGGTCGCCAGCGTTTCAATTCGGTTTCGATCGAAGAGCGCTCGGGGTAAATAATCCGGAGTTTGCAGGCTGTTGGTGATATGGTCGTAGTATTCGTCTGCGGTGCTGGAATTTAACGCTTTTTCAAGATTAAAAACTTCCTTAAATACAAAGTCCAACCACATACGCGAGGGAGTACCACGAAACAGATAATAATTCTCCGCTAACAAGCGCCAGATTTTTCGTGGGTCCTGTTCGACGAGGGAACCGTCACAAGTTGGAATACCCAGAGATGTCAACGGAATGCCTTGGCTGTACAGCATTCGGAACACATAATGGTCTGGCTTTATCAACAGCTCTGATGCATTACCAAACGGCTCATTATCGGCAAACCACTGTGGATCGGTATGTCCGTGAGGGCTGATAATCGGGAGGTCTTTGACTTCCTGATAAAGCCGACGGGCTATTTCGCGCATTGTTTTATCGGCGGGAAATAAGCGATCGGGGTGAAGGGTAAGCTCAGTCATACAGTTTTCTCTCAGTTAACAAACACAAATTTCCGTCTGTTAGTTTTGGGGGTTATTAAGTGGAGCTGCAGCTTAAATGATATGCAAGCTCGAAATATCAAATAGCAAAAAGCCAACACCCGCAGGGTGTTGGCAAGGTAATAAAGTTTGCTTAACTTAGCGGTCGACCCGAGCACCGCCACCGGCAACAATTTTTTCCACCTCTTTTAAATTTGCCATAGTGGTGTCTCCTGGAGTTGTCATCGCCAAAGCGCCGTGAGCGGCACCGTAATTCACCGCTTTATCGGGATCACCAAATTCCAGGTAACCGTAAATCAATCCGGAAGCAAAACTGTCACCACCGCCAACTCGGTCGAGTATTTCAAGATTTGGACGATGTGTCGCCTCATAGAATTCGCCGCCCGCCCAACTTATCGCGCCCCAATCGTTCACTGTGGCCGTTTTAACAGCCCGGAGTGTTGTCGCGGTAACCTTAAAATTGGGGAATGCTGACACCGCTTTATCAATCATTGATTTAAATTTATCGATTTCGAGATTGGCAAGATTGGCGTCGACACCTTCGACTTCAAAGCCCAGACAGGCGGTAAAATCTTCTTCGTTGCCAATCATCACGTCCACATATTTTGCGAGACGGCGGTTAACCTGCTGCGCCATATCTTTGCCGCCTATTGCCTTCCACAACGAGGGGCGATAATTTAAATCGTAGGAAACAATGGTACCGTACTTTTTGGCGGTGGCCATTGCCTCTTCAACCACCTCTGCAGCAGTTTCAGAAAGTGCTGCAAAGATACCACCGGTGTGAAACCAGCGTACGCCTTTATTACCGAACAGCTCATCCCAATCGATATCACCGTGCTTTAATTGCGAAACCGCGGTATTTCCCCGATCTGAAACTCCAACAGCACCACGAATACCATAGCCGCGCTCAGTAAAATTGAGCCCATTACGCACTGCGCGGCCAATACCGTCGAAAGGCAACCATTTTATCATTGAGGCGTCGACACCACCTTGTAATATCAGATCTTCCACAAGACGCCCGACATCATTATCGGCCAAGGCAGTGACTATCGCAGTGCGCTGCCCGAAACAACGCCTCAAACCTCGCGCGACATTGTATTCGCCGCCCCCTTCCCACACACGAAATTGCCGCGTACAACGAATTCGGCCTTCTCCCGGGTCCAGACGAAGCATCACTTCACCTAATGAAACCAGATCGTATTGACAGTCTTTTTTCGCTTTTATATCAAGAATAGCCATAGCAATTCCTCAAATACTGTGTGTGGTAAGTGTCACCTACAAACTATTTGCAAGTTCAACTGCTTCTTTGGTGAGCTTTTCAATTTCACTGAATTTACCGCCGGAAATAAGGTCTGACGCTACCATCCAACTTCCACCACACGCTAATACTTTGGGAAACGCCAGGTAATCCAACAGGTTACTCGCACTAATTCCACCAGTAGGAATGAATTTAATTCCGCCATACGGGCCGCTGAGCGCTTTCAAGGTTTTGATCCCACCAAAAGCTTCTGCAGGAAAAAATTTAAGCACTTCCAAGTCAAAATCCAATGCCATTTCGATATCAGTCGGGTTAGTGATACCGGGTGCGATGGGAATACCATTGCTTACACAATATTCCACCACTTTGGGGTTGAACCCCGGTGAAACCATAAAAGTTGCACCTGCATCTACGGCGGCTTTTACTTGATCAACTTTTGAAACAGTACCAGCGCCAACCTGAATATTGCCAAGAGCAGCCATGGTTTTCATTGACTCAAGTGCGGCATCGGTGCGAAAAGTAACTTCCGCACACGGCAAACCACCTGCAACCAAAGCAGCAGCGAGCGGCTCGGCATCTGCTGCGTTGTTAATCGCGACCACAGGAACAACTTTTATTTTTGCTATTTTTTCGAGTTCGACGTGCATACACTTTTCTCCAGCCGATTTATTCCAAGGCGGCTTGTCAGGGGTTAATCGAGTAACATTACAGATTCGTTAAAGTGCGCGTGCAAGGCTTGCTCTGCGCCAGCTACGTCTCGAGCAACAAGCCTATCAACCAAACGCTCGTGAGCAGTTTGCACCGTGTTCATCTGGTTTTTGCTTGGTTTTTTATGCAATCCGCTCCTGATACAATCGCGGATCGCATCGCGCAAGGATTCCAGCAAATGAACCATCATTGTGTTTTGGGTAGCGTGTGCAATTTGCAGGTGGAATTGCATATCCAGCTCCGCGAATTTATCGGGTCGATTAATATTGCGACGCATCAGTTTGACGGTTTCACACAGGCCCTGAAACTGATCATCGGTGCCGCGTTCTGCGGCTAAACGTACACACTGTAGTTCGAGTGCTACACGAATCTCCGCAAACTCCCAAACAGCACGATCCTCCACCTGGCTAAACCGTTGGAAAAAGCCAAATAGCGGCTCGCAGGTCACCGGCTTTACTCTGGCCCTGCGACCATTCGCCACCTCAATAATGCCGCGTGCCTCCAGGCTTCTCAGACTCTCGCGCACTACTGCTCGACTGGCACCGAGCAAATCAACCAATTGCGCGATTGACGGTAGGCTATCACCCGCTTGTAATGCGCATTCATCGATATACGCGAGGAGCTGCTGATTGGCCTGGTCCACTAAAGTCAGGGATTTTATGGGTGTAAGCATAGTACTCCTCCACGCGGGGCAACAGTGGGACCGACTCCTGATTGTTTACGTGGTTGGCTTTCCGGTAGAATGCGCTGTCTACCTATCTGATAGGTGCACAAGCATACATGCCGCTTCAAAGTGAGGCAAGGCGGTTGTGGGGCAAGCGCAAGGCTTATCGCGATTCATTGATACCCCGCATGAAATCAAAACATAAATAATTTCCAGGACATTTTAATGGCAAGAATCGCAGCGATTGGTGAGGTAATGGTAGAGCTTGCACCCTACCCGGAAGCCACCAATTCGGAGCAGGAAATCATGGCGTTGGGCTTCGCCGGCGACACTTTTAACACTGCGGTCTACCTATCAAGAAGCGGTGCGCAAACCGATTACGTGACCTTACTGGGCGATGACCCGTATAGCTCTCAAATCATTGCGCTCGCGGCATCGGAAGGCATTGGCACGCACATGATAGAAACCATGCCCGGGCGCCTGCCAGGCATGTATATGATCCGCAACTCGGCCGATGGCGAGCGCGAATTTTACTATTGGCGCAAAGAAGCCCGCGCCCGGGAACTCTTCGCGGAAAAAAACCATACCGAACGCCTCACCAAACAACTTATGAGCTGCGATTATCTGTATTTCAGCGGAATAACGCTTGCCATTATCAGTGAGCATTCGCGTGAAGTGCTGCTGGATTTCGTCGATAAATATCGCGCTCAAGGTGGGGTGTTTTGTTTTGATATCAATTACCGGCCACGCCTTTGGGATTGCCAAAAACAAGCTCAAACAGTAATGATGGAGATGATGAAACATGCGGATGTGGCTTTGCTCACACTTGATGACGAACATCAACTTTGGGGAGACGGAACTATCGAGGCCACTGTTTCGCGCTACGCGACTTGTGGAATCCACGAATTGATTCTAAAGCGCGGCGCCAAAGAAGTAGTTGCAGTTGTCGATGGCGAAGAGGTCCACATCCCAGTGCCTCGCGTCGAGGGAATTGTCGATACAACCGGCGCAGGTGATTCGTTTAATGCGGGTTATGTATCAGCGCGCATGCAAGGTCATGATTACCGTACCGCAGTTGAGCATGGGGTGCACGTTGCCTCCATAGTCATTCGTCACCGAGGCGCCATCGTCAAACAAACAAAATTTGACGCGGAATACTTGCCTCTGTTAGATCATAAATAAGCGCTTTTATTCGCCATATAAGCCAAAGTAAGTCGGCAAAAATTCGCTAATGGAAGGAATATAGGTCACCAGCAGAAGCGCAATAAACATAGCCGCATAGAGTGGTAACAGTGGCCTGATAAGTTGCGCTATCGATGTCTTTGCAATGCTACACCCCACAAAAAGCACACTACCAACGGGCGGTGTACATAGACCAATACACAAATTAAGCACCATCATAATTCCAAAATGCAGCGGTGACATCCCCAGGCTGACAGCCACTGGGAGGAAAATCGGAGTGAAAATTAATACCGCGGGAGTCATATCCATAAATATTCCAACGGCCAGTAAAATCAGATTGATGGTGAGTAAAATAATAAACGGGTTATCACTCAAACCCATTAACGCATTGCTAATGCCCTGCGGGATATTTTCATAGCTGAGCATCCAGCTCATCGCGGTGGATGTACCGATCAACAGCATCACAATCGCAGTGGTTTCCACCGATTTGGTAAAAATCTCTGGAAGGTCCTGAATTTTCACCTCGCGGTAAACCACCACCGACAGCAACAGCGCGTATAGTACCGCAATCACACTGGCTTCGGTCGCAGTAAAGTAACCACCGACTATACCGCCAATCACCAAAAAAATTAAAAATAGACTGGGAATCGCATCAAGAGTTTTCGTGAGCACTTCTTTTGCAGCAGGAACTCGGCCAACCGGGTAATTATTTATTTTCGCGTAGACCGCACAAACCCCCATAAGCCCCAACGAAACCAAAATTCCGGGCAAGTAACCGGCTACAAATAGCGCCGCAATCGAAACACCGCCACTGGCAAGTGAGTAAATAATTAAAATATTACTAGGGGGAATAAGCAAACCGGTGGTCGAAGACGTAACGGTGATCGCTGCAGTAAAATTGCGGTTATAGCCTTCTTTTTCCATGGTGGGAATCATAAATCCACCGATAGCAGAAGTTGCCGCTACCGATGAACCGGAGATTGCACCGAACAATGTACAACTGATGATATTAACAAAGGCCAAACCACCGGGAACCATGCCTACCAAAACTTTGGCAAATTCAATAAGGCGACTCGCAATACCTCCTCGCCCCATCAACAAACCGGACAACACAAAAAAAGGAATAGCCAGCAAGGCAAAGCTATCGATACCTCCGCCCATACGCTGCGCGACTGTGGTAACTGCGGGTATAAAATCGATAGTGAACAGCATTGCCAAGAGCGTGGCGACGCCGATACTGATGGATACCGGCACGTTTATCATCAATAGCACGACAAACGTTAGCAACAAAACTACAACAGATAATTCCACAAATTCTCTCCCGTTTTTTATTCTTGATTCGCTTCGGCGAGATCGTGGCCGGCAATTTTTTGATACGGACTAAATATACGCTCCAGCGCGAAGAGACAAATCAAAACACCACTCAGAGGTAACACGCTGTATACGTATCCTATGGGAATTTGTAACGCAGCTGACATCTGATTTAATTCCAATGTCAGCGTCATCAAATTTGCCCCACCGACAACCATCACGGTGAGGGCAAATAAAAAACAGGTAACGTCGGTAATTTTTTGAACCACGGCAGCAGTACGCCCCTGCAAGGCACGTGTTATTACATCCAACCCGAGATGAGCATGTTTTCGATAGGCGTAGGCTGCACCTAGCAAACCAATCCAGATAAGTAAAAAGCGTGCAACTTCTTCCGTATAAGAACTCGGCTCACTCATTACAAAACGCGTAATCACCTGCCAACTCACATCCACCACTATGGCAAACATAAGAAACCCTAGGAAATAGCCGAGATAAATTTCAACTTGATTTAATAATTTAGCAAACACAGATTCCACCTACATGGCTCGAATTCTTTCTAAAATTGCATACGCTGGCGTTCCCTGATAACTCTCCTGCATTTCCTTCACAACATCCATAAAGGGCTGCTTGTCGGGATAGATAATTTCGACTCCAACCGCCTCTACTGCCTCCAATGCTTCATTGGTAGATTTAATCCAAAGTTTGCGTTGGAATTCAACTGCCTCATCCATTGCCTGCTGCAGCCACTGTTGTTGCTCGCCGGATAGCGAATTCCAGACATAACTGCTGATGATTACAATATCAGGGACTGAGGTGTGCTCATTAAGGGTGTAAAACTTCGACACCTCGTAGTGCTTCGAGGAATAAAAGCTGGGGGGGTTATTTTCCGCACCGTCTACAACCCCCTGCTGAAGTGCTGTGTACAACTCGCCCCACGAAATTGGTGTACCAGAGCCTCCCATGGCTCGCACCATGCGCACCGCGGTTTGGCTATTCTGCACACGAATTTTTAAACCAGAGAGATCTTTGGGGGATACGATTTTTTTGTCCACGGTGTAATAACTGCGACTACCAGCATCAAAATACCCTAAGCCCCGCAATCTGACTTTTTCGCCCGCCAGCAATAATTCTTTGCCAATATCTCCGTTAAGTACCCGCCAGAAATGTTCGTGATCTCGAAATACATAGGGAATACCAAATACTTTCATCTCAGGTACAAAACCTTCCAATGGACTGGCTGAAACTTTGGTCATGGCGAGGCTGCCAATTTGCAACAGCTCTATAGACTCCCGCTCCGAACCAAGCTGGCCACCAGGGTAAATATCGAGTCGCATTTTTCCTTGAGATATGGTGTCGAGCCTCTCTGCCATGAACACCATTGCTTTGTGAACAGGATGATTGGTGTCCAGTGAATGGGCCATTTTAATAACGCGCACATCCGATTGATCTCCACAGCCGGAGAGTAAGAACACCACGATAATTGCAGTAAACAGTCTGACGAAAACGTGCAGATTCATAATCTTATTCTTGTATACCAGTTTATAGTCCGCCATTCTAACAAACGCGTTCAACATGAACACCTGTAGAACACCATCACTTGAATGTTTTGGTAGATATGTTGACCTAAAGCGGTAGTCCCCTCTGTAATTGGAACACAAAAACGGTAGCGTATGTTTTTAAACGGAAAACCTTTGATGTTGTGGTTCCCACCAGTGTAAATAAATACACAAACAAAAAAGGCCGCATAAATGCGGCCTTTTTAGTGTGGAGTGTATCGATTACTCGATGATTTTGGCTACAACACCAGCACCAACGGTACGACCACCTTCACGAATTGCGAAACGCAGGCCTTCTTCCATCGCAATAGGCGCGATCAAAGTCACAGACATCTGGATGTTATCGCCTGGCATTACCATTTCAACACCTTCTGGCAGTTCAACAGCACCCGTTACGTCAGTAGTACGGAAGTAGAACTGTGGACGGTAGCCTTTGAAGAATGGAGTGTGACGGCCACCTTCATCTTTGGATAAGACGTAAACTTCTGATTCAAACTTGGTGTGTGGGGTGATAGTTGCTGGTTTAGCCAGAACCTGACCACGCTCCACTTCGTCGCGTTTGGTACCACGTAACAGCACACCCACGTTCTCACCTGCACGACCTTCGTCGAGCAGTTTGCGGAACATCTCAACACCGGTACAGGTGGTCTTGGTAGTGTCTTTGATACCAACGATTTCGATTTCTTCACCAACCTTGATGATGCCACGCTCAACACGGCCAGTTACCACGGTACCACGACCAGAAATTGAGAAGACGTCTTCAATAGGCATCAGGAACGGCTGATCGATAGCACGCTCTGGCTCAGGAATGTATTCGTCCAGGGTTTCTACCAGCTTTCTGACTGCTGATGTGCCCAATTCGTTGTCGTCTTCACCATTCAATGCCATCAGGGCAGACCCTGGAATGATGGGGGTGTCGTCACCAGGGAACTCATAGGTGTCGAGCAGTTCACGCAGCTCCATTTCTACCAATTCCAACATCTCGTTGTATTCGTCAGAACCAACGCCGCCACAGTCTTCCGCCAGCAAATCGGCTTTGTTCAAAAATACCACGATGTAAGGTACACCTACCTGACGCGACAACAGGATGTGCTCACGAGTCTGAGGCATAGGGCCATCAGTTGCACCACATACCAAGATCGCACCGTCCATCTGGGCCGCACCGGTGATCATGTTTTTAACATAGTCGGCGTGTCCTGGGCAGTCTACGTGCGCGTAGTGACGACTGGGAGAGTCGTACTCAACGTGAGAAGTTGCGATGGTAATACCACGCTCTTTTTCTTCTGGCGCATTATCAATACCGTCGAAAGCAACGGCCGCGCCGCCCCATACTTCCGAACATACGCGCGTCAACGCTGCAGTCAAAGTGGTTTTGCCGTGGTCAACGTGACCGATGGTGCCTACGTTTACGTGGGGTTTACTACGTTCAAATTTTTCTTTAGCCACTGTTCTGTTCCTCTAAATTTTGAACTTCGATTCTAAAAAATGCAGTTACTCACCGGTCTTGTTTTTGGCGATGATTTCTTCTGCGATATTATTTGGTGCTTCAGCGTAACGCTCAAACTCCATGGTGAAGGTCGCACGACCCTGAGTTGCTGAACGCAGGTCAGTGGCGTAACCGAACATTTCGGCCAGAGGCACTTCTGCGTTAACAACCTTACCTGAAGGGTTCTCGTCCATGCCCTGAATGAGGCCGCGGCGGCGGTTCAGGTCACCAACCACATCGCCCATGTTTTCTTCAGGGGTTACGACTTCAACCTTCATCATTGGCTCAAGCAGTACAGCTCCGCCTTCCTGTGCCAACTTCTTGGTCGCCATTGAGGCAGCAATTTTAAAGGCCATTTCACTGGAGTCAACATCGTGGTATGAGCCATCGTACAAGCTTGCTTTAAGCCCCAAGAGAGGGTAACCGGCGAGAATACCGTTTTGCATTTGCTCGGAAATACCCTTTTCAACTGCAGGGATGTATTCCTTGGGAACCACACCGCCCACAATTTCATTGACGAATTCAAGACCTTCAGCGTTGGTGTCTTCGGCTGGTTCAAAACGAACCCAAACGTGTCCGAACTGACCACGACCACCAGACTGACGTACGAACTTACCCTCGATCTCTATAGTTCGAGTAATACGTTCACGGTATGCCACCTGAGGCTTACCAATATTGGCTTCTACGTTAAATTCACGACGCATACGATCGACGAGAATATCGAGGTGCAATTCACCCATACCGGAAATAATAGTCTGTCCGGTTTCTTCGTCGGTTTTTACTCGGAAAGAAGGGTCTTCCTGAGCCAGTTTACCCAATGCAATCCCCATCTTTTCCTGGTCTGCTTTTGATTTTGGCTCAACAGCAACGGAAATTACAGGCTCGGGGAATTCCATACGCTCCAGTACAATTTTACTGCCCTCGGCGCACAGGGTATCACCAGTAGTGACGTCCTTGAGGCCGATCGCTGCAGCGATATCGCCAGCCAACACCTCTTTGATTTCTTCTCGACTGTTAGAGTGCATTTGCACCATACGGCCAACGCGCTCTTTTTTAAGCTTCACCGAGTTATACACTGCGGTACCGCTTTCGAGCTTACCAGAGTAAACACGGAAGAAAGTGAGGGTACCAACAAAGGGGTCAGTAGCAATTTTGAATGCCAACGCGGAGAAGGGCTCAGCGTCGTCAGCGTGACGCTCTGCAACTGTTTCACCGTCTTCCAGGGTACCCTGAATAGCTTTAACTTCTGTTGGCGCCGGCAGGTACTCAATAACAGCATCCAGTACCGCCTGTACACCTTTGTTTTTAAAGGCAGAACCGCCCAAAACAGGTACGATTTCATTTGCGAGCGTACGCAAACGCAATCCCTTTTTAATTTCCTCTTCAGTTAGCTCACCGTCTTCCAGGTATTTTTCCATGAGCTCTTCATTGGCTTCAGCCGCGGCTTCAACCATATACTCACGCATCTCATCGCACTCGTCTTTGAGATCATCTGGAATTTCAGCGTAGTCGAATGTCATACCCATGTCTTCTTCGTTCCACAGGATGGCTTTCATTTTAACCAAATCGACGACGCCTTTAAATTCGTCTTCAGCACCGATAGTCATTTGTAAAGGTACTGCGTTAGCACCCAGACGGTCTTTAAGCTGCTTAACAACACTCATAAAGTTTGCGCCGGCACGGTCCATTTTATTCACGAAAACCATGCGGGGTACTTCGTATTTGTTCGCCTGACGCCAAACAGTTTCGGTTTGCGGCTGCACACCAGAAGACCCACACAACACAACTACGGCACCGTCGAGAACGCGTAATGAACGCTCTACCTCAATGGTGAAGTCCACGTGCCCAGGAGTATCAATAATGTTGATGCGATGCTGGTCGAACTGCTGCTGCATACCTGCCCAAAAGCAGGTTGTCGCAGCCGAGGTAATGGTAATACCACGTTCTTGTTCCTGTTCCATCCAGTCCATGGTGGCGGCACCATCGTGCACTTCACCAATTTTGTGTGACAGACCGGTATAGAAGAGAACACGTTCGGTAGTGGTGGTTTTACCAGCGTCTACATGCGCACAAATACCGATATTACGGTAACGTGCGATAGGTGTTTTACGTGCCACGGCTCTATATCCCCAATAGCTAGTTTAAGAATTTTAACTCGAAGTACCCTCGGGCACTGAATCATATCCATCTGCTGCGTTTTGCGTTTGCCTAATACGCTAAAAGGCAGCTGTATTGGCTGCCTTCTGCTGCATATCTTTTTGAAACTAAATCGTACGCGAAACGCAGTAGAGGAGTTAGAAGCGGAAGTGCGAAAACGCTTTGTTCGCTTCTGCCATACGGTGTACGTCTTCACGCTTTTTAACCGCGCCACCCTTGTTTTGGGAAGCATCGATCAGTTCACCGGCTAAACGCTGTGGCATGGACTTTTCACCGCGATTGCGGGAATATTCCACCAACCATCGCATTGCTAAAGCTTCACGACGCGAAGGACGAACTTCCACTGGCACTTGATAGGTAGCACCACCCACACGGCGGGATTTAACTTCCACCAGCGGCGCGATGTTTTCTAAAGCCTCGTCAAAAACTTCGAGAGGATCTTTGTTCAACTTTTCTTTTACCAGATCCAAAGCGCCGTAAACGATACGCTCCGCAACGGATTTTTTACCACTAATCATCACGTGGTTCATGAATTTTGCCAAAGTCACGTTACCAAATTTTGGATCTGGTAAGACTTCGCGCTTGGCGACAACTCTTCTTCTAGGCATGTTTGTAACTCACCAATTACTCTCTATTCAGGTTGCTCCGAGACGCAGAGAATCAAAACGCTCGGCCTTACTGGTTCTACCGTAAAACGCTGGATGGTACGCGACCTTACTTAGGACGCTTAGTACCATACTTGGAACGACCGCGCTTTCGATCGTTTACGCCAGACGTATCCAGGGCACCACGTACAGTGTGGTAGCGCACACCCGGCAAGTCTTTAACACGACCACCGCGGATCAGCACAACGCTGTGCTCCTGAAGATTGTGACCTTCACCACCAATGTAGGAAGAAACTTCAAAACCGTTAGTCAAACGAACACGACATACTTTACGAAGTGCAGAGTTTGGCTTTTTAGGTGTAGTGGTATAAACACGAGTACAAACACCACGGCGCTGAGGACACGCTTCCAAAGCACGAACGTCACTGGTCTTAACTTTGCGTTTTCTCGGCTTACGAACCAACTGGTTGATCGTTGCCATGAAACATAACTCCAAATATTCAACTTAAACCTGCTTTCAAAGCTCGAAATACAGGTAGATTCATTATGAGCGGGCAATAGCTGCCCACCGCCAAAAACAGCGGGTGGCGCATTGTAATGACACCACCCCCTATCGTCAACAACTAATCCCGGGCGTAAAAGCCTGAATTTAGCTGGTTTATGAAGAGCTGGATTTCAGCGCTTCTGTCAATGCAGCTTCAACCTCTGCCGCACTGACACTGTCGACTGGCGCATGCTCTTCTTCGCGCTTACGACGGCGTTCGTTGTGATACGCCAAACCGGTTCCCGCTGGAATGAGTCGGCCAACAACCACGTTTTCTTTCAAACCACGGAGGTTGTCGATTTTTCCGGTAACCGCCGCTTCAGTAAGTACCCGCGTGGTCTCCTGGAAGGAAGCCGCAGATATGAACGACTCTGTTGCAAGAGATGCTTTGGTAATACCCAACAACTGCCGCTCGTATTGTGCAGGTTGACGGCTGTCGGCGCGCAGTTTCTCGTTGGTTTCAAGCACAGCGTTATACTCCACCTGCTCACCTTTCACGAACTCGGAATCGCCCATCGCCGTAATTTCGGCCTTACGCAGCATCTGACGTACGATAACTTCGATATGTTTATCGTTAATTTTCACACCCTGAAGGCGGTAAACCTCCTGAATCTCATTAACGATGTAACGTGCCAGTGCTTCAACGCCCTGCAAGCGCAAAATATCATGCGGGTTGCTTGGTCCGTCAGAAACCACTTCACCCTTTGCAACAGTTTCACCTTCAAATACAGTGAGCTGTCGGTGTTTTGGAATCAGCACCTCGTAATGGGTAGAGCCGTCGGGCAACAATTCTCCATTCACAGGCGTTATAACCAAACGGCGCTTGCCTTTGGTTTCTTTACCAAAAGAAATTGTGCCGGAAATCTCTGCGAGAATGGAGGGCTCTTTTGGCTTACGTGCTTCGAACAAGTCGGCAACACGAGGCAGACCACCCGTGATGTCGCGGGTTTTCGAACCTTCCTGCGGGATACGCGCAATAACGTCACCCACTCCCACATTATCGCCATTGCTGAGGCTCAAAATCGCCTTACCCGGAAGCATGTAGTGCGCGGGCTGGTTGGAGTTCGCGAGCGTCAGTTCGTTGCCATTTTCATCCACTAGGGTAACAGCCGGCTTCATATCTTTGCCCGCAGAGGGACGCTCACCTGGGTCCAGTATCTCAATACTGGAAAGGCCCGTGAGGTCGTCTGTTTGCTTGCGAATCGACAGGCCATCTTCCATTCCGGTCATGGCTACACGACCGGCAACTTCGGTAATAATGGGGTGAGTATGCGGGTCCCATTTCGCGATAATCGAACCACCTTTCACTTCCTCACCATCTTTTACCGAGATTACTGCACCGTAAGGCACTTTATAGCGTTCACGTTCACGGCCCGCAGGGTCGGCAACTGCCAGCTCACCAGAGCGGCTCACCGCAACCAACTCGCCGGACGAACGAGTAACAACCTTAATGTTGTGAAGACGAATGGTACCGTCCTGTTTTACCTGAATACTGTCGGCAGCAGAGGCCCGGCTCGCAGCACCACCAATGTGGAAGGTACGCATGGTGAGCTGGGTACCCGGCTCACCAATGGACTGCGCCGCAATTACACCGACAGATTCACCGATATTGGCACGATGACCACGAGCCAGATCACGGCCGTAGCACTGTGCACAAATGCCATAACGGCTTTCACAGGTAATTGCAGAACGCACAATCACTTCGTCGATGCCCATGGCCTCAACACGATCAACCCATTTTTCATCGATCATGGTGCCCGCGGGAATCAGAATTTCATCACTACCGGGACGAATCACGTCCTGAGCTACGACACGCCCCAGAATTCGATCCCCCAAAGATTCGATGATGTCACCACCTTCAATAACCGGTGCCATGGTAAGACCTTCATCGGTACCGCAGTCGGGCGAGGTGATTACCACATCCTGAGCAACATCCACGAGGCGCCGAGTCAAATAACCGGAGTTCGCAGTTTTCAGAGCGGTATCCGCCAAGCCTTTACGAGCACCGTGGGTAGAAATGAAGTACTGCAATACGTTCAGGCCTTCACGGAAATTCGCAGTGATGGGGGTTTCAATAATGGAACCATCAGGTCGAGCCATCAAACCGCGCATACCGGCCAACTGACGAATCTGAGCGGGCGAACCACGTGCACCAGAATCGGCGTACATAAACACAGAATTGTAGGAAGCTTGCTTATCTTCTTCCCCTTGGCGATTTATAACAGTTTCAGTAGAGATACCTTCCATCATGGATTTCGCCACCAAATCGTTGGCGCGTGACCAGATGTCGATCACCTTGTTGTACTTCTCGCCCTGAGTTACCAAGCCCGAAGCGTACTGACTTTCAATCTCTTTCACTTCGGCTTCAGCACTATCAATAATATTGGCCTTGGCT
This sequence comes from Alteromonadaceae bacterium 2753L.S.0a.02, assembly GCA_007827375.1. Classification (NCBI taxonomy): domain Bacteria; kingdom Pseudomonadati; phylum Pseudomonadota; class Gammaproteobacteria; order Alteromonadales; family Alteromonadaceae; species Alteromonadaceae bacterium 2753L.S.0a.02. The sequence goes on along the minus strand of VISH01000002.1, from coordinate 1,323,467 downwards.
TCTGGAATTTCAAAGTCGTTAACCCCAATCGAGGCACCCGACTTGGTACTGAAGTCATAACCCATATACATCAATTGGTCAGCGAAAATAACAGTCGCTTTTAGGCCAACTACGCGGTAACAGAAATTGATAATCGCGGAAATGGCTTTTTTAACCATCGGGCGGTTTACCATTTCAAATGCGATGCCATCGGGTACGATTTCCCACAACAAAACACGTCCAACCGTGGTATCCAGAAAACGAATACTCTCTTCTTTTTCGCCGTCTTCACGGATTTTTGCTTCGCGAATACGCACTTTAATTTTCGCTTGCAGGCCAACTTTCTTGGCGTAGAAGGCTCGTGAAACTTCTTTGGTATCGGAGAAAACCATGCCCTCGCCAAGGTCGTTAATACGCTCCCGCGTCATCCAGTAGAGACCCAGCACCACATCTTGCGATGGCACAATAATCGGCTCACCAGAAGCCGGTGATAGAATGTTGTTGGTGGACATCATCAATGCACGCGCTTCTAATTGAGCTTCGAGCGTCAGAGGTACGTGCACAGCCATTTGGTCACCGTCGAAGTCAGCGTTATAGGCTGCACAAACCAGCGGGTGTAATTGAATGGCTTTACCTTCAATCAGCACAGGCTCAAAAGCCTGAATACCTAAACGGTGTAAGGTCGGCGCACGATTAAGTAATACCGGGTGTTCGCGAATAACTTCGTCGAGAATATCCCAAACGACGGGTTCTTCACGTTCGACCATTTTCTTGGCTGCCTTAATGGTGGTCGCCAATCCACGCAATTCCAGCTTGCTGAAGATAAAGGGTTTGAACAATTCCAGCGCCATTTTCTTTGGCAACCCACACTGATGTAAACGCAGAGTCGGGCCGGTTACAATCACCGAACGACCGGAATAATCCACACGCTTACCCAACAAGTTCTGACGGAATCGACCCTGCTTACCTTTGATCATGTCTGCCAGCGATTTCAGAGGGCGCTTGTTTGAACCGGTGATGGCACGACCGCGGCGGCCGTTATCCAACAATGCATCAACGGCTTCCTGAAGCATGCGCTTTTCATTGCGCACAATAATATCAGGCGCATTCAGGTCGAGCAGGCGCTTAAGACGGTTGTTACGGTTGATTACACGACGGTATAAATCGTTCAAATCAGACGTCGCAAAACGACCACCGTCAAGAGGAACCAACGGGCGTAAATCCGGCGGCAAAACTGGCAACGCTTCTAAAATCATCCACTCCGGTTTGTTGCCCGACTGTATAAAAGCTTCCAATAACTTCAAACGTTTTGAAAGCTTTTTAATTTTGGTTTCGGAATTGGTATTGGGAATTTCTTCACGAATGGATTGCGCTTCGCGATCGAGATCGATATCGCGTACCAATTGCTGAATAGCTTCAGCACCCATCTTGGCTTCGAACTCATCACCGAATTCTTCCATCGCCTCGAAGTATTGTTCATCAGTTAATAACTGACCGCGCTCCAAAGTTGTCATACCTGGATCGGTGACAACAAAGGATTCAAAGTATAATACGCGCTCGATACTACGCAGTGTCATATCAAGCAGCAAACCAATGCGGCTGGGTAGCGATTTAAGGAACCAGATGTGCGCAGTTGGACACGCCAATTCAATGTGGCCCATACGTTCGCGGCGCACTTTTGCCAGGGTTACCTCAACACCACACTTCTCACAGATAATTCCGCGATGCTTCATGCGCTTGTATTTACCACACAAGCATTCGTAATCTTTTACAGGGCCAAAAATCTTGGCACAGAACAAACCTTCACGCTCGGGCTTGAAGGTTCGGTAATTAATGGTCTCTGGCTTTTTCACTTCACCAAACGACCAGGAGCGAATCATATCAGGTGAAGCGAGGCCGATACGGATACCGTCGAACTCGTCTGTTTGACCCTGATTTTTCAACAAATTAAGTAAGTCTTTCAAAGCTGTTCCTCCAGTGGGTGCTTATGCACAGTGGGCGAACGCATTCGCATTGCGCCCACCACCGTTTGATTCGTGAAACTTAAGAATCTTGCTCAAGTTCGATGTTAATACCCAGCGAACGAATTTCTTTAACCAACACGTTAAAGGACTCGGGCATACCAGGCTCCATGCGGTGGTCACCATCCACAATGTTTTTGTACATTTTGGTTCGACCATTAACATCGTCTGACTTCACCGTGAGCATTTCCTGCAAGGTGTACGCAGCACCATAGGCTTCGAGAGCCCACACCTCCATCTCACCGAAACGCTGACCACCAAACTGCGCTTTACCACCCAGCGGCTGCTGAGTAACGAGGCTGTATGAGCCGGTGGAACGTGCGTGCATCTTGTCATCAACCAGATGGTTGAGCTTGAGCATGTACATATAACCCACAGTGACAGGACGCTGAAAAGCGTCACCGGTGCGGCCATCGTAAAGGGTCATTTGGCCGGACTCGGGCATATCTGCCAGTGTAAGAAGTTGCTTGATTTCCGATTCTGCGGCGCCGTCAAAGGCTCGGGTTGCCATGGGGACGCCAGCGCGTAGATTATTTGAAAGCTCGATGATTTCTTCGTCACTAAACGAAGCGAGATCTTCTTCTTTGTAACCGTGGCCGATCTCGTTATAAATCTTGCCGAGCAAATCGCGCAATTCAGAAACCGCTTTTTGCTGCTTGAGCATGTCTTCGATCTTGCGACCCAAACCTTTTGAAGCCAGCCCCAAGTGGGTCTCGAGAATCTGCCCCACATTCATGCGCGAAGGCACACCCAGTGGATTGAGTACGATATCAATTGGCTCACCATTTTCATCGTACGGCATATCTTCAACGGGCATAATCACAGAAATTACACCCTTGTTACCGTGGCGACCGGCCATCTTGTCACCCGGCTGAATACGACGCTTGATCGCGAGATAAACTTTGACGATTTTCAACACACCAGGCGCGAGATCGTCACCAGTTTCAAGCTTGCGCTTCTTGTCTTCAAAACGCTCATCAAGTTCCTTACGACGTTCAAGCAACTGTTGCTCAGCGGCATCCAGCTGCTCGTTAAGCGTTTCGTCCGACATACGAATCTTGAACCAATCTTCACGGGCCAGATCATTCAACATCGCATCACTAACAGCTTCACCTTTTTTTACTCCCTTGCCACTGGCGGCAGTTTGCCCAACCAGTGAGGCACGTAAACGTGCAAAGGTTGCACCTTCAACGATACGGTATTCTTCGTTGAGGTCTTTGCGTACTTGATCCAACTGGGATTTTTCGATTTCCAGCGAGCGTTGGTCTTTCTCAAGGCCGTCGCGTGTAAACACCTGAACGTCGATAACGGTACCCTTCACACTGGAAGGAACTCGCAACGAGGTATCTTTAACGTCAGACGCTTTCTCACCGAAAATCGCACGCAGCAACTTTTCTTCAGGCGTTAACTGAGTTTCGCCCTTTGGCGTTACTTTACCCACCAGAATATCGCCAGCGCCAACTTCAGCACCGACATAAACAATACCGGACTCGTCCAGCTTTGCTAAAGCACCCTCGCCCACATTGGGAATATCTGCGGTAATTTCCTCGCTACCCAACTTGGTATCACGTGCAATACAGGTGAGTTCCTGAATGTGAATAGTGGTGAAACGATCTTCCTGTACAACGCGTTCGGAAACCAAAATGGAATCTTCGAAGTTGTAACCATTCCAGGTCATAAATGCGATACGCATATTCTGACCCAGCGCCAGTTCACCGAGGTCAACGGACGGGCCGTCAGCCAAAATATCGCCACGCGAAATTGCATCGCCTTTGCTCACAATAGGGCGTTGATTGATACAGGTATTCTGATTGGATCGCGTGTATTTAATGAGGTTGTAGATATCCACACCCGCATCGCCAGCGGCCACTTCTGCATCTGCAACTCGCACAACGATACGACCCGCGTCCACACTTTCAATAGTGCCGCCACGCTTGGCAACAACACACACACCAGAATCGCGTGCAACATTGCGTTCCATTCCAGTGCCCACAACCGGTTTTTCCGCCTTGAGCGTGGGTACAGCCTGACGTTGCATGTTGGAGCCCATCAAGGCACGGTTAGCATCATCGTGCTCCAGGAACGGGATAAGAGATGCAGCAACAGACACCACCTGGCGAGGCGACACATCCATATACTGCACTTCATTGGCTGCCTTTAAAGTAAATTCGTTTTGGTAGCGCACAGAAACCAATTCATCGGTCAAACGTCCCTGGCCATCGGTAGCAGCAGAGGCTTGCGCAATCACATACTGCGCTTCGTTAATCGCCGAGAGATATTCAATGTCATCGGTAACCTGGCCGTCAACGACCTTACGGTGTGGGCTTTCCAGAAATCCGTAATTATTGGTACGTGCATAGGTTGCCAACGAGTTAATCAAACCAATATTCGGACCTTCCGGTGTTTCGATAGGACACACCCGACCATAATGGGTGGGGTGAACGTCGCGCACTTCAAAGCCCGCACGTTCGCGGGTTAAACCACCCGGGCCGAGCGCAGATACACGACGCTTATGAGTGATTTCCGACAGAGGATTGTTTTGGTCCATAAACTGCGACAACTGGCTCGAACCAAAGAACTCTTTTACGGCGGCGGCAACTGGCTTCGCATTGATCAGGTCCTGGGGCATCAAACCTTCGCTCTCAGCCATGGACAAACGCTCTTTAACAGCACGTTCTACACGAACCAAACCAACGCGGAATTGGTTTTCAGCCATCTCACCTACAGAGCGAACGCGACGGTTACCCAGGTGATCGATATCATCTACCGTTCCCTGACCGTTGCGAATGCTGATAAGGGTTTTCAGCACATCGACGATATCTTCGCGCGACAATGTGCCTTCACCGACTTCGTCATCACGCCCCAGACGGCGGTTGAACTTCATACGGCCCACCGCTGAAAGATCGTAACGCTCGGCACTGAAAAACAAATTTTGGAACAAACCTTCTGCAGACTCTTTGGTAGGAGGCTCGCCAGGGCGCATCATACGATAAATTTCTACGAGCGCTTCCAGCTCCGTACGTGTGGGATCGGATCGCAGGGTTTCTGAAACAAAGGCACCACAGTCGAGATCATTAGTGTATAGAATTTCGATCTCAGAAACCTTGGCAGCCTGCAGGCCCTCGAGGATTTCTTCGGTGATTTCAGTATTACACTCGAACAGAACCTCGCCGGTGTTGGTATCGATGATATTTTTTGCCAGCGCCTTGCCCAGCACATATTCACGAGGAATATCGAGCTCGGTGACGTTGGCCTTTTCCAACTGGCGAATATGACGCGCGGTTATGCGGCGCCCTTCCTCAACCACAACGTTGCCTTCGGCGTCTTTGATCTCGAAGGTGGTCACTTCACCGCGCAATCGCGATGGAACCAATTCCAGCTTAACTTCTTCATCACTCAAGGTTATGCGCGAAGTTTCGAAAAACATATCGAGCATTTCTTCGGCTGAATAGCTAAGAGCACGCAATAAAATTGTCGCCGGCAATTTACGACGGCGATCGATACGAACGTAAACGAGATCTTTCGGGTCGAACTCGAAATCGAGCCATGAACCACGATAAGGAATCACACGGGCGGAATAAAGCAGCTTGCCGGAGGAATGAGTCTTACCTTTGTCGTGCTCAAAAAACACACCGGGAGAGCGATGTAACTGAGACACGATGACACGCTCAGTACCATTAATCACGAAAGTACCGTTGTCTGTCATCAACGGAATTTCGCCCATGTAAACTTCTTGTTCTTTAATATCTTTAATCGCCTTACTGGAAGACTCACGGTCATAAATAATAAGACGAACTTTAACGCGCAGCGGCACTGCAAATGTGGCACCACGCAACACACACTCGCTGACATCGAACACGGGCTTGCCGAGGGAGTAACTTACGTACTCGAGTGCAGCATTCCCAGAATAACTTACGATAGGGAATACCGATTTAAAAGCTGCTTGTAGACCAATATCCAGTCTCTCAGGGGCTGGTCGGTCGGCCTGGGTAAATTTTCGATAGGAATCCAACTGAATCGCCAGAAGATAGGGTACTTCCATGACATTTGGCAGTTTGCCAAAATCCTTGCGGATACGTTTTTTCTCAGTATATGAGTAAGCCATTAGTGTTCCTCAGCTTGTTCACGGAGTGCTTTAGGCAAAGGCCGGGTGAGCCTTGGTTTATTACCGTGTGAAATTCGCGCGTCTCATCTAGCTAACACACTTCGATCATACGTTGATCGCAAACGGGAAAAGGCCAGGGGGCGGAAACCCACTGACCTTGTTCGTATAAACTACCCAGCTATCCGGGCAGCTTGGTACTGCAACTTACTTAAGCTCAACAGATGCGCCAGCTTCTTCCAACTGCTTCTTGGCTTCTTCTGCGTCATCTTTAGACATAGCTTCTTTAACCGTGCTAGGTGCACCATCAACCATGGCCTTGGCTTCTTTCAGGCCCAAACCAGTAATTGCACGAACAGCCTTGATCACATTAACTTTCTTGTCACCAGCGGCAGAAAGAACAACATCAAACTCAGTTTGTTCTTCAGCGGCAGCGCCACCAGCGTCACCACCGGCAGCAGGTGCAGCAACGGCAACAGCGGCAGCAGCGGAAACACCGAATTTTTCTTCCATCGCAGCAACAAGTTCAACTACGTCCATTACCGACATTTCGGCAATCGCATTTAAAATATCTTCTTTAGAAAGAGCCATTACTCAATCTCCAATTTAAATCGTTAATTAACAGATACAGTTTTTCCCAAAGGGGAACTAAGCTGCATCTTGTTTTTGGTCGCGAACAGCCGCAACAACACGTGTAACTTTGGTGGGTACCTCGTTGAAAGTACGAACCAATTTGGTGACCGGTGCGATCATTACGCTCGCCAATTGACCCAAAGCCTGCTCCAACGTAGGAAGCGTGGCCAATGCATCGATTTGACTGGCGTCCAGCAATTTGCCGCCCACAGAAAGCGCTTTTACTTCAAATTTATCTTGCTCTTTGGCAAAATCTTTAAAGATACGCGCAGCCGCGCCAGGATCTTCCATCGAAAATCCAAACAGGCTTGGGCCAACAAGTGCTTCGTTTACACACTCGAATTCAGTACCTTGCATGGCACGCTTAGCCAGGGTGTTACGCACGACGCGCAAACGCACGCCATTTTCCCGAGCAAGCTTTCGCAAGGCATCCATATTGCCAACCGTGACACCACGGGCATCGGCAATCACCAGAGATAACGCGTTAGCTGCAGTCTCGTTAACGTCAGCGACAATCGCTTTTTTGTCTTCGAGTCCAATAGCCACTATTAAAATCTCCTGGATCTGAAGTTAAGAATCCCGTATTTGTTCAATTCTAAAAAAACAAACACAGGGCTCCGGTTTCGGTGATCACATTCAAATCCATAAATCTGAATTGGGTCACACCGTCTGCGTAGGCACACCTGAAAGGTCAATTAAGCGGGCTAGAGAGTCTTAAAAAGATTTACTTAACAAGACAATATAGCTCACACCTACGGTCTTTGACGGCCTGACATTGATATACGCGCCAAAAAAAACGCATCAATATCAGACCCCAAAGTTCGTTTATCAATCTGCCTTAGACTTCGAGGCTCGATTGATCAATGGTCAAACCTGGGCCCATTGTGGTACTCAAGGATACCTTCTTGAGATACACACCTTTGGCCGCCGCAGGCTTGGCTTTTTTCAAATCGGCAATCAACGCTTCAAGGTTTTCTTTGATGGCAGTAGTGTCGAAAGAGATCTTGCCAATACCACCATGAATAACACCGCCTTTGTCAGCGCGAAAACGCACCTGGCCAGCTTTAGCGTTTTTAACCGCACCAGCAACATCAGGGGTTACAGTGCCGGTTTTGGGGTTGGGCATTAAGCCGCGTGGACCAAGAATCTGACCCAACGCACCAACAACACGCATTGCTGCAGGATCGGCGATGACCACATCAAAATCCATCATCCCGCCTTTAATCTGGTCTGCGAGATCTTCCATACCTACCAGCTCGGCACCCGCTTCTTTGGCAGCATCAGCCGCTGCACCTTGGGTAAAAACAGCAACACGTACTTCTTTACCAGTACCGTGCGGCAAACTCGTAGCGCCACGAACCGCCTGGTCGGATTTACGCGGGTCAATACCCAGGTTAATCGCAGCATCAACGGTTTCGGGGAATTTCACGGTGGACAGCTCTTTCAACAAAGCAACCGCTTCGTCAATGCCGTATGTTTTGGTGAAATCGATTTTTTCGTTGATTGTTTTTTGTCGTTTAGTCAACTTGGCCACTTACACACCCTCCACATCAAGACCCATGGCGCGGGCAGAGCCGGCGATGGTGCGTACGGCTGCATCCATATCAGCTGCAGTCAAGTCTGGGCGTTTTGCAGTTGCGATTTCTTCAAGCTGAGCACGGTTTACTTTGCCCACTTTTTCGGTATTTGGACGACCACTGCCACTCTTGATACCCGCGGCCTTCTTCAACAAGAAGGAAGCAGGCGGGGTTTTCATGGTGAAGGTAAAGCTCCGATCACTGTAAACAGAGATCACAACAGGTACCGGCGCGCCTGGCTCGAGATTTTGAGTCTGTGCGTTAAACGCTTTACAGAACTCCATGATATTTACACCATGCTGACCCAGTGCGGGACCAACAGGAGGACTTGGGTTGGCCTGACCAGCCTTTACTTGCAGCTTAATATAAGCTTCAATCTTCTTTGCCATAATTAGATTACTCCCATAATTGGGTGTTAACGCCTCAAAACAGTGGCATACTGTCTATCACTGGCTCCCCTGACTTATTAAACGGCTGTATCAGCCTTTTGATAAGACGCGAAAAGCCCTCCCCCGCTTTCACGAGAGAGAGCACAAAAACTTGCGAAAAATTCGCTAACTCAGGTCTTTTCAACCTGGCCAAACTCCAGCTCAACGGGAGTGGAACGACCAAATATAAGAACCGCGACCTGCAGCCGGCTCTTTTCATAATTTACTTCTTCAACAACACCATTAAAGTCGTTGAACGGCCCATCGATTACGCGCACCATTTCACCTGGCTCGAACAAGGTCTTGGGCTTGGGTTTATCAGCTGAATCATCCACACGCTGCAGTATTAACTCAGCTTCCTTATCAGTGATAGGCGCCGGCTTGTCTGCTTTACCGCCGATAAAACCCATAACACGAGGCGTTTCTTTTACCAAGTGCCAAGCTTCGTCGTTCAACTCCATCTGAACCAGCACATAACCCGGAAAAAATTTACGTTCCGACTTACGTTTTTGACCACCACGCATTTCTACGACTTCTTCAGTCGGCACTAACACCTCTCCGAAGCTGTCTTGCATACCGTGCAGCTCAATGCGCTCTTTCAGCGCGCTCGCAACCTTTTTCTCATATCCAGAGTATGCGTGAACAACGTACCAGCGTTTGGACATTAAAAGAGACCTTTATCCGATGATGAGAGAAGCCAAATAACCCAGGCCAGTATCTAGCCCCCAAAGGACAATCGCAGTCACAACCACAACCGCAGCAACGATGAGCGTAGTTTGAGTCGTCTCCTGACGTGATGGCCAGACAACCTTGCGAACTTCGACCTGCGCGGCCTTAAGCAGATCCCAAAAAGCGCTCCCCTTGGCAGTGTTAACAGCCAAAAACGCCGCCAAGCCACCAACAGCCAGCAACGCCAGCACCCGAAGGTAAAGTGCGAAGTCCGAAGAATAATAGGAGTTTGCAACTGCGCCCCCAATAACGAGCACACCAACAACCAACCACTTTAACCAATCCAATGTAAACTGCGTTTCTTCGACTTTCGTACTCATAGCTTACTCTGCTAAACCGGGTCTAGCGCCCTTATTATGGCAGGCCAGGAGGGACTCGAACCCCCAACTTTCGGTTTTGGAGACCGACGCTCTACCAATTGAACTACTGGCCTATATCTTTATATATGCAAAAAGGCTGGCCAATAGGACCAACCTTCGCTGCGCTCAATTACGCCACTTTTTATGTGGAGCTCATGACCGGAATTGAACCGGTGACCTCACCCTTACCAAGGGTGTGCTCTACCATCTGAGCTACATGAGCTTAACAACCACTTCTCGTTTGCCTAACCCTCAGAGGGCGAACAACTTACTTGGAGCGGGCAGCGGGAATCGAACCCGCATCATCAGCTTGGAAGGCTGAGGTTCTACCACTAAACTATGCCCGCCTGTATATTTGCCCCACGGGCGACTTTGTTTGCAACGCCTCGCCGCAAACCAAAAGACCATTAAATGACTGCAGACACTAACGACCTTACTACTACAAAACATGGTGCAGGGGGGGGTGGATTATTCAGGGCTAACGCCCCTCACCCTTTGGGTCGCCGGCAGAGCCGGCGCTCACCCCGCTGCGCGGGGAGTCGAACCAGGCGGTGGTTCTCACCCACCCCCAACGTAGATCCTTTCGAAACTACGCGAGCTCAACTACCTTACTACTACAAAACATGGTGCAGGGGGGTGGATTCGAACCACCGAAGCTTGCGCGTCAGATTTACAGTCTGATCCCTTTGGCCACTCGGGAACCCCTGCGGAATTTCATGACTTTTCAGTCAATTGGAGCTGGTGAGAGGAGTCGAACCCCCGACCGGCTGATTACAAGTCAGCTGCTCTACCAACTGAGCTACACCAGCTCGTAACCACATTAAAAGCGCGTTTTAAGTGCGTCCCTCAACGTGGAGGCGGGATTCTAGTGAAAGTTGTCCTACGAAGCAACATCTAAACAAAAATTTTGTCGTCGTTCGATGTCATTCAAGCCCTCAAGCACCCGAGACCAGGCTAAACTGCTCATTTTTTTACCTTCTCCCGGCGCCAACATGACCCATATTTCCCAATAGGTGCGTTCGATAACATTCATTTTGGGCTCGAGGCCAATTCCTTGCATCTTCTTGAGATGGTCCTTCGCAAGCACTTCCTGACTGAACATGCCAAGCGAAATACCATTTTCGAGATTGCCTTTGGGAATGATGTAGCTATCCACTTTTTTCGCCTGTAACTCGGTAAGCTTTCTCAGTGCGGCTTTGCGTGAGGGTGCGGGCGGCAAATATATTTGATAGCGAGAACCGGCCGGCAACTCAACTTCTTTTATTTCCGCAACTATGTCGATTGCCTCAAGCCGTTCCAGCAACAAACCCGCCTGCTCCTGATCCTTGAACACACCGACCATTTCGCAAAGGGGCTTGTTATCTTGGAGACTATCTACTGTAGGAGGTTGATCGATAGCAGTAGACCTCTGCAGTGAAACAGGAGGATTTACACCACTCGCTTCAGATAGAAGCTCCAACTTTGCTACACCGCCGTATTTAAACGCTTTAATTGGAGCCAGCTCTACCACTGCGGGTTCACGGGCAATGAACCCCCAAACAAGGAGCAGCACATTCACCGCCAGCAGCGTTACAAAGATCCCTCGCATTCGATGTCAGGCCCCCGCTTTAAGTGGCAACGTCCGGTTATTGCGGCAACGTTATCTATTATTGTTTTTCATCCAGTAACATGAGCCCCTTCAGCACCAAGCGAGGCTCATACAGTGCTTTCCCGTTGAATGCGGTCACAAACCATTCAGCGTCTCCGCCTGTTACCACTATAGCAGGCTCAACCTCGGCTCCTGAAAGCGAGGCACGTGTGTATCGCTGAATCTCCATGAGCAGGCCGCGAAAAGCGGCCGTGACACCCTGTTCAACGCATGACAGCGTATCGCAGCCAGGCTGCCACGTCTGCGGCAGAGTTAACGACTCGACAGCTACACCGCGCGTATTGGCAAACAAGGCTTTTGCCATGGTTTGAACCCCAGGCAGTATCAATCCGCCCTTGTGTGCACCTGCTCCGGTCACAAAATCGGCGGTAAGTGCACTGCCTGCATCAATTACAACACAACCGCTAGCACCAAAAACATTGAAAGCAGCCAGCATAGCAAGCCAACGATCTACCCCTAGCATTTCCAAATTTTGGTACGCCACCTTTAGCCCTGCTCGCTCAGCTTCAACCTCCGCTGTTACAACACTGACAGGTATTTTATCGAGCAGGCGTTGAATGATTGCGACAAGCAGTTCGGATTTGGCGACCGAAGCCACTCTAATCTGCTCTATTCGCCCAGCGACGTCTTGGGCGTCACAAATGTCTGCAATCATTTTATCGGCTTTGCTATGGAGCGAGGCACCCTCAAAGGGCGTATCGTATATCCACCACTTGATTCGGCTGTTGCCGATATCGATCAGCAATTTCACGCTATAGCCCGCAAACTCAGCTCACCACCCACGAATTCACGCTGTTCGCCATCCACATCCAATAGCAAGCCGCCAGTTTCGGAAACCCCCAATGCTCGCCCAATAACCTCACGCGCTCCAGAGACCAGGACAACCTTTTTCCCAGCATGAGCACTCAACGCCAACCATTCCTCTCGGTAGGCGCCAAAGCGCAGCTTCTGATAGCTCTCTAACATCGGCAGTAGTTCATTGAGGAATTCGGCGAACAAGGTATTTCGCTCGACAACTGCGGGGTTTTCGAGAGCGGACAAATCTGTGTACGGCTGTTCGATGCTCTCGGCTTGACTGGCCGGCATCGCAATATTCAACCCGATGCCTACAACAACGAAACAATCGCCACTGACATCACCGGCGATTTCAAGCAATATACCACCCAATTTTCGAGACTCAACCAGGAGGTCATTGGGCCACTTGAGCTGAATGCCAGAGTATCCGAGTTTTGCTAGGGTGCGACAAAGTGCAACACCTACAGCAAGACTCAGCCCTTCCATAGCGGCAATGCCCTGATCGAAACGCCACGCAATGGAAAAGTAAAGATTGCAACCGAAAGGACTTTGCCAAACCCTACCGCGCCTGCCCCGACCGGCAGTTTGTCTTTCAGCACTGCACACTTGACCGTGCACATTTTCACCACGAGTAATAGCCGCCATCAAAGCGCCATTAGTGGATTCAACTTCGTTGTACAAATTCAGGCTAGCCATTAGCGACTTTGCAGTGCCTGACAGCGCAGCCTCTATTTTTTTGCTATTCAGAAGCTGTAAACCGCCAACAATACGGTAGCCACGAGACTTTTGCGCTTCAAGTAAAATACCCCAATCCTGCATTGACTGAAGCTGTTTCCAAACAGCTGACCGGCTTACACCGGCAGCAGCACCCAATTCTTCGCCAGAATGGAAATCTCCGTCAGCGAGGCATTGCAACAGTTTGTGCTGCGTGTCATTCACGAAATTTCCCCAGCCAAGTAGTGCCTATTATAACGCGCCCCCAAAGACGTAAGCACCTCGTAGCTAACAGTGCCGGCGGCTTTCGCAATATTTTCAACGGACAGGTGCGGCCCAATAAATTCCAGACGGGCACCTTCATGAACAACACCTTCCGGAACGGCAGAAATGTCTACTATTGTGGTGTCCATCGAAATACGTCCGACAATAGGCGCAAGCCAACCTCCTTCTCCGTTGGGATCGGCCACCCAACTTGCACCTCTGTTGCTCAATGAACGAAATAAGCCGTCAGCATAACCTCCAGCGACAATAGCGAGTTTCGCGGTTTGACTAAAATGCCGCGTCGCGCCGTATCCGACACTTTCCCCCGCAGGGAGATTTCGGGTTTGTACTACAGGTAAATGCAAACTCACAACTTCCTGCAATGCCACGCCCAAATCTTCCATTTGAGAAAAGCCGCCATATAAGCCAATGCCCGGGCGAACCGCATCAAAGTGGTATTCCGGCCCCAAACAAATTCCCGAAGAATTCGCCAAACAACCACGCACTGCTGGATCGATCTTTTGTATCTGTGACAACGCCTGTGAAAAACGTTGCAACTGTTGACCATTTAGCGGGTGGCCAGGTTCATCGGCACACGCAAGGTGACTCATCAGCACTTCAATACCAGCACAAGTCAGCAGTCCAGGCTCTTCAAACAATCGCAGAAATTCTTCCAGCTCCAAGCCTAAGCGCCCCATTCCGGTATTTATCTTAAGAGCTGCTACGGCTTTTTTTTGGCGGGTAGCCTGCAGCCACCGCTGCAGCATCGGCTCACTAACGATCACCGGAATAATAGAATTTTCTATAAAATCTTGCTCCTCACCAGGGGCACAACCGGATAAGACAATGATTTTCGAATTGCCAACCGCACTACTACCCAGCGCATTATTGGAGGTAGACTGTAAAACCGATTGCGTCTGAAGCGCTTCGTCAAGGTTGGCCACATAAAAGCTTCGGCAGCCTGAAAAATAAAGTGCAGGTATTACTTTATCCATACCCAGGCCGTAAGCATCTGCTTTGACGACTGCGCCGCAATCAACACCCGACGCCAGCTGGGTATTTAAAGTTCGCCAATTGTGGGCGATTGACGCAAGATTAATAGTTAAGGTGTGAGTCACGCGCTATCCGGTTAACCGCAAAAATTGCAGATCATACTGCACGAAACCTGTCTAGGGGAATGTCACCGGCGAAACGATGCGACATTTAAATTACTCGCCAAGAAATTCATCGGGAATATCGGCATTGGTATACACGTTTTGCACGTCATCCAGATCTTCCAGCATGTCGATCAGCGCCAAAGTTTTATCGGCGTCTTCCTGAGTGGTAATGGGCACATCCGTAGAGGCCACCATGGTGGTTTCTGCATTAACGGGTTGCAAACCAGCAGCGACCATTGCCTCTTTCACGGTGAAATAATCTTCAAATGCTGTAGTCACATCAACCGAACCATCAACATTGCTGGCGATATCTTCAGCACCCGCTTCTAGTGCAACCTCCATAATCTTGTCTTCGTCGACGCCCACGTCGAATTGTATCTGCCCTTTTCGCTCGAAAAGATACGCGACTGAGCCATCGGTTCCCAAATTGCCGCCACGTTTACTGAACGCATGGCGCACTTCCGATACGGTTCTATTACGGTTGTCGGTGAGACACTCCACCATGACAGCAACGCCACCTACCCCATAGCCTTCGTAAGTTATTTCGTCGTAGCTTTCGCCATCGCCACCACCAAGACCTCGGGCTATGGCTTTATCGATGGTGTCGCGTTTCATATTTGCAGACAACGCTTTATCAATTGTTGCCCGCAATTTAGGATTATCTTCCGGAGCCCCACCCGACTTCGCGGCGACAGTTAATTCGCGAATAATTTTGGTAAAGATTTTCGCCCGCTTAGCATCTTGAGCAGCCTTGCGATGCCGGGTGTTCGCCCATTTGCTGTGACCTGCCATAGCTGATTATTTTTAACCTTGCCGTTATTTTTCTTCGGCCTTTTCAGGCTGCTGGGGTTTGCTGCGCAAACGAATATGCAGTTCCTGGAGCTGTTTTGTATCGACAGCACCTGGAGCATCAGTCATAACACAGGCTGCGGTTTGAGTTTTCGGGAACGCGATTACATCTCGAATCGAATCGGAACCAGTCATCAACATAATTAAGCGATCCAAGCCAAAAGCCAAACCACCATGAGGCGGAGCACCGTATTTTAATGCATCGAGTAAAAAGCCAAATTTCTCACGCTGCTCTTCCGGGGCAATGCCCAATATTTTAAATACCGCCTGCTGCATGGATTGATCGTGAATACGAATCGAGCCACCGCCCAACTCAGTTCCATTCAGCACCATATCGTATGCGCGCGATAATGCAGTCGCTGGGTTGTCTTGCAATTCCTGAGGCGAACAGGAAGGCGCAGTAAAGGGATGATGCAGAGCGGTCAAACCACCTTCATCGGTCTCTTCGAACATCGGGAAGTCAACCACCCACAACGGCGCCCAATCACAAGTGTAAAGCGCGAGATCTTCGCCAAGCTTACAACGCAGAGCGCCCAAGGCTTCACTAACCACCTTGTAACTGTCTGCCCCAAAGAAAATTAGATCGCCATTTTCGGCTTCCACTCGCTCTAAAATGGCTTTGCAGACTTCTGCAGGTAAAAATTTTACGATTGGAGATTGCAACCCGTTTTCAAGATCATCTTTATCGTTGACTTTGATATAAGCCAAACCTTTCGCACCATAGATTGAGACGAATTTTGTGTATGCATCAATTTTTTTACGGGGAATTTCACCACCGCGTGGTACTTTCATCGCGGTCACACGACCCTTAGGGTCGTTCGCGGGGCCTGAAAAAACTTTAAACTCCACGTCTTTCATCAGATCTTTAATTTCGATCATCTCCAGAGGAATTCGCAGGTCAGGTTTGTCGGATCCGTACTTTTCCATAGCTTCAGAGTAAGGCATACGAGGAAATTCACCCAGTTCGACGCCTTTGAGCTCACTGAACAAACTGCGAATCATGCCTTCGGTAACCGACATGATCTGCTCTTCATCCATAAAGGAGGTCTCGATATCAATTTGCGTAAATTCAGGCTGCCGATCAGCTCGCAAATCTTCATCGCGAAAACACTTGGCAATCTGGTAGTAGCGGTCGAAGCCGGAAACCATTAACAATTGCTTAAACAACTGGGGAGATTGCGGTAACGCAAAAAATTTACTCTCATGAGTGCGCGAAGGCACCAAATAATCGCGCGCACCTTCAGGCGTGGCGCGAGTGAGAATAGGCGTTTCAATATCGAGAAAACCGTTATCATCTAGATAATTGCGAATCGCGTTGGTAACTTTGGAACGGAAACGTAAATTGTGTTGCATATCTTTGCGTCGCAAATCTAGGTAGCGATAACGCAAACGCACATCTTCACCAACGCTGGTGTAAGAATCCAGCTGAAAGGGAGGTGTTTCAGCCGTGTTTAGAATTTTTAACGCGGTCCCGTAGACCTCAACCTCTCCAGTTGCCATATTGGGGTTAACAGTCGCTTCACTGCGCGCGCGCACCTTTCCCACAACCTGCAATACATACTCTGGACGGACCTTGTCAGCCAGCGCAAAATTCTCTTCTGCATCAGGGTCAAAAACCACCTGGACAATGCCATCACGATCACGTAAATCGACAAAGACCACACCGCCGTGATCCCGACGCCGATCTACCCACCCACAAAGAGTTACCTCTTCACCTATATTTGCAGCTGTTAAAACGCCACAGTACACACTGCGCATGATGTTTTCCTGTTGATTTGTTAGTTTCGACCAGGTTTACTTTTTCGCGCCAGTAGTGGTTTTACTGGTGGATTCACCCTTGGCCTTACTCTTAGAAGCCCCATCGGCGTTCTCAGATTTTGCTTTCGACGAGTCTTTTTGATCACCCGCCAGGTTCTTCTTTTTACCCGACTTAAAATCGGTTTCATACCAGCCACCACCCTTCAAGCGGAAAGCGGCTGCAGACACCTTTTTCTTAAGGCTTGCCGTTTGGCACTCAGGGCAATCGACAAGCGGCGCATCACTGATCTTTTGCAACGCTTCTAACTCGTGACCACAGTCTTCACAACGATACTCATAGATTGGCATATTCGTTACTACCTACACCGGAATGACCCAAATTTAGCCGCTAAAGGCCGCCAGTGACGACCCGACCTTAAAAAAAGCGGGGCATTATACCCCACCCTTTTGTATTGATGAAGAAGTCGTCAATTTGGGGATGAATCTACAGTATTCAATTCACTGAGTGAATACACCCGCCTCTGGAACGCAATCTCTGGGCTATTTTTGGACAAAATAGCAAAAAAGTACTTATATACAGTATTTTTTTGTTGATGCGTTGGTTGGAATAAACTATATATATTGCCAAGCGCGGGTAGGTAGGGTTGCTTGGCAACAGCAAGGTTGCTCTAAGTGTGCCATTTGTGAAACCACTCGATGCTCCTTACTTCCCAAATAAAATAAAACGAGGTTGACTATGGCCGCACGTAAAACTCCAGCAAAAAAAGCCCCAGCAAAGAAAGCCGCCCCTAAAAAAGCACCCGTCAAAAAAGCCGCAGCAGCACCTGCAGCAAAAAAGGTTGCAATTATTAAGGAACGCTTTTCAAAAACTCAAATACTGAATCAGATCGCTGAGAGCACTGAATTATCGCGCAAGCAGGTAACTGCTGTGCTCGATGAGCTAACCGACATTATCGAAGGCCATGTTAAGAAGCGCGCCTGCGGTGAGTTCGTAATGCCCGGTTTGTTTAAGATTGTGACGGTTAAGAAACCCGCTCGCAAAGCCCGTAAAGGCATCAACCCCTTTACTGGAGAGGAAACAATGTTCGCCGCTAAGCCTGCCAGCATTCAGATTAAATTGCGCCCCCTGAAGAAACTCAAGGAAATGGCTGAGTAATAGCAACAGCTCCCAAAAGAACAAAAAAAGCCCGCAAACGCGGGCTTTTTTGTTTAAAGAGCAACACACTAGGGAGTGAAGCCCGCAGAGCTACCACTTTCATCCACCTCAGAATGCGCTTCAAAACCTTCACCAACCAATGATGCCTGAAGCCGCTCAAGGCGATGCAACAAATCGGCATCCGTATATGCAATAGCAGGTTTTACCCCCCAAACAGAAGCCGGCCAGGCGGCATCCCCTTCGTATCGCGCAACATGATGCACATGCAGTTGCGGCACAATATTGCCCAGCGACGCAATGTTCATGGTGATTGGAGCAAACAAGGAGGTCATTACTTCCGACAAGTGGCTGGATTCGCGAATCAATTGAATTTGATCGTCTTCACTTAAATGGTGAATTTCCCGAATACCAGAGCGTTTTGGCACTAGAACACACCAAGGGTAGTTGGCATCGCGGTGCAGAAGAACCAACGACAACTTAAACTGACCTACAGGAACCGTATCTTGCTGCAGCTGTGGATGGAGTTTAAACATAACTATTCCTCATTCATGCCTGTCGCCTTAGAATACTCCTTTAAATCAAACTGCTCCAATAAAACGAAGGAATACCATGCGCGCTAGTAAGTACTTAATTGCCACTCAAAAAGAAACTCCCGCAGACGCAGAGGTGATCAGCCACAAGCTCATGTTACGTGCAGGTCTGATTCGTAAGATGGCTTCCGGCCTCTACAATTGGCTACCTTTGGGCCTGCGGGTACTGCGCAAGGTTGAGAGAATTGTTCGAGAAGAAATGGATAAATCCGGAGCACAGGAAGTGCTAATGCCCGTTGTTCAGCCGGCGGAAATTTGGGAGGAATCCGGTCGTTGGCAGCAATACGGCCCGGAACTGCTGCGCATCAAAGACCGCCACGATCGGGCGTTTTGCCTCGGGCCGACACACGAAGAAGTAATTACCGACCTCATTCGCAATGAAGTTAAAAGCTACAAGCAATTGCCCGCAAATTTTTATCAAATTCAAACCAAATTCCGCGATGAGGTCCGGCCGCGATTTGGCGTAATGCGCGCACGCGAATTTATGATGAAAGATGCCTATTCTTTTCATATCTCTCAGGAATCTCTGCAGCAAACCTACGATGTAATGCACCAAACTTATTGCAATATTTTCGATCGTATCGGCCTGGAATATCGCCCTGTACTAGCGGACACCGGCTCAATCGGAGGGTCGGGTTCGCATGAATTTCACGTACTCGCGGCGAGCGGAGAAGACGATATCGCCTTTAGCACTGACAGCGGCTACGCCGCGAATGTAGAACTTGCAGAGGCTCTGGCCCCTACATCCGAAGTTGCCACCCATCAGGAAAGCGAAGAAGTTCACACGCCGGGTATTAAGTCTATCGAGGCAGTGGCAGACTTCCTCAAGGTAGCTACCGCAAAAACACTCAAAACATTGGTCGTGCTCGGCGAAGCGGAAGATAATGAGGTGCCGCCTTTGGTGGCCCTGGTGCTTCGCGGCGATCACACCCTCAACGCTATCAAAGCCGCTAAATTACCCGGTGTCGCCGATCCCTTGTGCTTCGCTCCCGAAGAGCGGATCAAAAAGGAACTGGGTGCAGAGGTAGGCTCTCTGGGCCCCGTTAATCTCGATATTCTCGTGATAGCAGATCGATCGGCCGCAGCGTGTGCCGACTTCGTGTGTGGCGCTAATAAAACAGACTATCATCTGCACAATGCGAACTGGAATAGCTCCGCCATCTACTCCAGCGTTGAAGATATTCGCAATGTCCTAGTGGGCGATCCCAGCCCAGATGGCAAGGGAAAACTGGAAATAAAACGCGGCATTGAAGTTGGCCATATTTTTCAGCTTGGTAAAAAATACTCAGAAGCCATGAAAGCAACGGTGCTCGACGAAAACGGCAAAGACACCACCATGATCATGGGCTGCTACGGCATTGGCGTTTCCCGCATTGTTGCTTCGGCGATCGAGCAAAATCATGACGATAACGGCATTATCTGGCCTGAAAGTATAGCTCCTCACCAATTGGCTATTGTGCCGATCAATATGCACAAATCTCCTGCAGTGGCTGAAAAATGCGAAGCACTCTACAACGAGTTGAAAAACGCTGGCGTCGACGTTTTATTTATGGATGAATCTAAAGCTCGCTTGGGTGTGATGCTAGCCGATATTGAACTTATTGGTATACCTCACCGCATTGTGGTTGGAGATAGAGGCCTGGAAAACGATAGCATTGAATACAAGGGTCGCCGGGATGCCGACAGTCAGGATGTAGCTGCATCCACAATCGTCGAATTTATCAAATCCAAATTGCAATCGTGATGCGCTGGCAAAGCATTGTTTTTAAAGGAGGATTTCTGCTGGCAATACTTTCCGTAATGCCAGCAATAGCCTCCAAGGCACAGCCTGAAATTGATGCTGAACTGCGTGAAAAACTCAAGACTACTATTGCGCAAGCGCACAGCTTTCACGATAAATACGATGCTGAAGTTTGGCTATTACAAAAGTCTACGGTTCTCTCGAAATATGTAAAAGAACCCCAGAAGCGCTTGTACATTCTTAAAGAAGTGCACAAAGCTGCAAAACAGGTGGGGCTACCACCGGAGTTTGTTTTGGCGGTCATACACGTTGAAAGTCTATTCGATCCATACGCGGTTTCGCGTGTTGGCGCCCAAGGTATGATGCAGGTTATGCCTTTTTGGAAGCAGGAAATAGGTCGGGAATCCGACAACTTGATCGATTTAGAAACCAACTTGCAATACGGCTGCACCATCCTTAAACACTATCTCGATAAAGAAAATGGTCATTGGGCCAATGCTTTGGCGCGTTACAACGGTAGTTTCGGGCGCTACACCTATTCCCACAAAGTAATTAACGTGTGGTCTAAATATTGGCGTTAGCTGTTTTTGTTAAGCTGAGCAACGGTTTGCGCAAATGCTTCTACTTGAGGCCAATCGGTAAACTCGATATCTGTTGTGGGGTCCGTTGGGCCGTGGGTAATCCACATAATGAATCGAATCATATGCTTATCCCAAAAAGAATAGATGCGGTAATTTAATCGCCCGGCAAATACCGCTGCGCAAGCAGGACGCCAGTGCACTTCTTGCAGGAACTTTTTAGTATAGGGATTCGTGTACGGATCGCGCTTTTCTGGTTTTCGGGCAACGAGATTGACAGAAAAGAAGGCGGCATTCTTTTGGACCAATGCCTTGCGATATTTCTCGATCAATTCATAAACGAGTTTGTGATGCCTGCCGTAACGTATACTCGCACCTATTATTATATGACTAGCAGCCTGAATATCAGCGCCCGTCAACTTTTCAACCGACACCACCTGAGTTGTAAACCCAAACGTTTGGAAGCTTCTGGCAAGGCTGAAGCTGATTTTTTTTGTGTGACCATCAACCGTAGCATAAACGATCAACACCGCATTCATCAGCGCTCCTAGCTCTTTCGAAAAACCCAAAGCTTACTCAAAAGAAATGTAATCACTGGTATGGTACACACCACTACCGCCAGGGAAATTCGATGGGAAACTGCAAGCCATGTTTCCAATGCTAACAATATCAATTCACTCAAGCCTAGCGTGGTTAGAGAAACAATCGCAAACCTCAGAAACACAGGCCAATTCAGCTCTCGGCGAAAGGTCAACTTACCGTGCCCAAAATACGAGATTGCAACCGCCGCGCAGTATCCCATGATATTGGCGTAGTAAAGGGCAACCTGCGCCCATTCGTGAGAGAAAAGTGCGACGAAATAATGCGTCAGAGTCGCACTCACTCCCACAACTCCGAAAACCGCTAGCTGATAAACGAGCTCGCGGGAAATCCGTTGTTTTACAAATGAAATCACCATATCCAAAACGGGCTACTCATCAAAATTGATTGCTTCTTCAACCACGTACAAGGGTCGGTTTTTAACTTCCTTATAAATACGGCCAATGTATTCGCCCATCAATCCCATAAAGAATAATTGGATACCGCCTAAAAACAGAACCACAACCATTATGGATGCGTAACCAGGGACATCTACACCGAAAACTGCGGTTTTGGTAATAATAAAAAGGGCATACACAAAAGATGCAGCCGAAATTAGCAAGCCGACATAGATTCCCATGCGAATTGGCATGGTGCTGAACGAGGCAATACCCGATATGGCGAAATTCCAGAGTTTCCACATGTTGAATTTCGTTTCACCCTCGGCGCGTAACGGGCGTTCAAATTCGAGCGTGGTATTCTTAAACCCCGGCCAGCAGAATAAGCCTTTCATGAAACGGTCTTTTTCGGGAAGTTTGCGAATAACATCCACGACCTTTTTATCCATGAGTCGGTAGTCGCCCACATTAGGAGGTATATCAGTGTCGCTCATGCGATTGAATAGGGAATAAAACCACTTGGCGGTGTTGCGCTTTAATACGCTGTCGGTATCACGGGAAGCGCGTTTTGCATAGACAACATCGTAGCCCTGTTGCCACTTTTCGATCATCTCCAAAATCAACTCGGGTGGATCTTGCAGATCGGCGTCGATAGGGATAATGGCATCACCAGTGGCGTAATCCAGCGCTGCGGTCATACCAGGCTCTTTGCCAAAATTTCGGGAAAAGGAAATGATTTTAATTCGCGAATCTTTCTCTGCGTAACTCTTTAACAACGCCAGAGTGTTATCTTTGGAACCGTCATTTACGCAAATAAACTCAATTTCCAATGAGACAGATTCCAACACCTTATAAACGGTCTCAAAAAATACGGGGATTACCTCAGACTCATTGTACATTGGTACCAACAATGATAATTTTTTCTGAGCCGCTGCTGTTTCAGTCATACTAAATCCTGGCTTCTAATTCTGGGTTGGGGTGCCCGGATTAATCCACACGCACCCAAATTCCTGTGTGTCGGCGTCGGGAATGCTCGAATTCATACCAGGCAAATTCACCTTTGATCTTCTCGTGAATAGCTTCAAACAGTTTATCATTGTCTTTAGGACCAAACACGATATATCGAACCTGATTACCCCTTAGCCATGCCAGAGGGCTGGGCAGTTCGCCCTTGTAGAATTTGTCGATTTCCTCCTTCATTATCCATACGCGTGGCACATCGCCATGCCAGGTACGAAGGTGCGAAGGCCAGCCCAGCAATACTGGCTTGCCATTAAATATGCCGTATAAACTGGTGTTCGAGTACGCGTTGTCGAGGATACTTTCAAGAACAACCCCCTGCGGAGCGTCCTCGAGGTACTCAAACATTTGGCGATTGGTCGCGTTGTTGGTGTACCAACCATGACCATGCAACTGCCCTGCGTAATACTTACCCGAATACGCGTAGTAAGTGAATAAATCATAACCTGCGGCACCACTCACAGAAATCATCACCGCCACACAAACCCAGCGCAACCATTTTGTAACGGAAGACAACAGCAGGGCCCCTAGAGTGGCGAATACGCCCACGTGTATCCACCCCCACCACTTCATAACTGTATTGGTACGTGCGAAGTGATCTCCTGTAGGGTCATCAATGTATATGACTTCGGAGAGTATCAGCAAAAACAACCAGAGCGCGCTGAAATACCAGGCAACCCGGCGCGTTCTACCCTCCCAAAAACCCATTGCCAACAAACACAGTATGGGCCAATGCATGGCTAAAAATCGTGACGCCGGCGTGTGAGCGTAGCTTTGAACAAATTTAACCGGCGTTGGCAGGGACCCAGACAGGAAGTCGACCAAAAACGGATAAATGAGAAAGGTGCCCGCAACACCACCACCGAGCAGCCAGACCCAATGTATGGGGTATTTGGCGAACCACGAAAAGATCATCCAACCCAAAATGAGGATCACTAATAAGGGAAGCGTCCACGTGTTGGTAATAAGCATTAGCGGTACAGTGAACGTCAGGCCTGCCTGAACCAATCGCTGCCAACGCAGGCTAATCGCTGGAGAGGCTTTGTCAAAATTCACTACGGAAAAAATCAGCGCCAACGCCAGCATCAAAAGAAAAAAGCCTCCCACAGTGGGGTGATAGTCACCTAAAAAATACTGGTAGCCGAGGTTTTCGGCGGGCAACACCATTTTCTTGCCTTTAACTCCGCCGCTTGTTTCCGGAAAAAGAAGCGGCGCCAGGGACGTCGTATTGGTACTTTTACTGGCAAATGAAACGTCGCGATCACTGCCAATAAAACGTACCGCGCCAATAATATGGTCGCGTGAATGATTTGCCTGAGCAGAGCGATAGCGATCTATCGCCTGTTTTTTTACCCCAACGTTCATACCCGGTTTAACGTACTCAGATTTATCTGGTCCGTTAAATGCCAGTTTCAGGAGCGGCGATAAACCGGTACCACCAAACGCGATGGTTGCAATAAACAACACAATCAAACTATTCCGCTTAAGATCACCGCCCGGAACCAACGCTATAACCCGCCCGGCAATGTACACCCCCAAAGTTAGAGGCAAAGCCCCCAGCAAGCCAAACGCGATATTGTAGCTGGTGCCCGGGCCAAAATTGAAAACACGGCCCATAAGCGCAGCTCCATAGTGCTGAAAGGCATAGTAATAATCGAACCTATGCGGTGGATTCCAATTGTCGAGCGGCGGTAGGGTAACCCCCTGTAAATAATTGCTGATAAAAAACAAGTCGGTTAAGCGCTCCGACGATGGTGTTATTGAAGGGAAACTGAAACGCCACATAAAGGCATAAAGAAATGCCGCAGCAAAGATCAACTCTGAATTAACAAACGCTTGCGAACGAACAGTCTCTTTGTTTTTCCAATAGACATAACCGCTTGCAGCAAGTAATACCGGCAACAGCCAATGCAGCCGACCCAAGCCAATGAAATGCTCCACAAAGAAAAACAGCGTTACAAACACCACGATTGCAAGGCTACGCGCAATAGCATAGTGTGCGCCCAAACGCGCAACGACCAGAGTGCCCCCAGAAATACAAAACCAAAGAAAGAGCAGTGTAAAAACCAGGTAAATGGCGTACATAACGAGACCCGTTTATAGGAAGAAAATTTTTCTTGTAATATTAAATAAGATGTATGCGCTAAGTGTAATAAAAATGACCAGCGATATATTAGTGCTCAACCGTGACATCGGAGGCCGAAACACCAAAAACAAAGTGAGTGCGACCACATAGTAGCGCTGTTCAATTAACGGTAATGGAACAAACGACAGCAGCGCAAACGGGTAAAGCAAAAGCAATGCAGGCCCGTAACTGCTGGCGCGCACGGCGGTTACAAATGCCAATATCATCCAAGCCATGGGGATATAGCTGGCAATCCGCAACTGTAAAATATCGCAGGTGTAATGGATAAAGAGATTATGGCGATAAAAATCCAGTTCCGTGCGATTGTACTTGTGGGGGTGCTCATAAGTGTAAAAATAAACAAAAAAGCCAGCCACTAACACAATGACAACCCACCAATGCTGCACTAATAATCGCTTTATATTTGGTAATTGTTCAATATTAAATGGCAGAAATAAAACGAAAGCCACCAACAGAAAAAAATAGAAATTGGATAAATTGAATGATATAGGATGTTGCTCAGCATCCCCGACCGCGACACCGCCATTCACCAGAACAAAAACAATAAACGCGATGTAAATAACAATAAAATACTTATTACCAAGCAGCACTTCACGAATGAACTGCTGGCTTAATATTCCCTGAGGCGAGCGGTTAAAGCGTAAGCCCCTCCCCTGCTCCCGAGCCACATTCAGTGCTACTAAGCAACTACAAAAAGCAACCCATATCACATTGGGCTGACGAATCAGCACCGCCAACAAAGCCAGCAAGGCGGCAGGAAAATAGCTCTGTTTCCAGGTGCGCTCAACCATTAGCAATACGAACATTAACGATGGTAAATCGGTGTACGTAAGAAAAAACAACGGGAATAAGAAGGGAGTGAACACTAACAGCAAGGTGCGTGCTGTTGCTTCGCTGGGATACACGCGCTTCACGAGTAAAAACATTGCTGGTATCACACCAGCCGCGAATAGGAGATGGGAAAATCGCAATCCGTTGAGTGATAACAAACCGGTTAGCTTGCCTATTCCTGCGACCACTAGATGATAAAGTGGTAGCATGGTCACATATTTGAAAATTTCAAAACGACCCTGTACAAACCAATTTATCTGGAAACGATGAACATCTTCGTCACCAATTCCACCCGACAGATGTGTGACGATGTTATAACCCAGAAGCAGAGCTGCAAGCACGAATAACCAAAATAACTGATTTTCGCTGAGTCCGTAGTCTTTCGCTGGCGCAATTGTTTGTTTTTTCGGCACGAATTAAAACACCCGGTGTTCGCCAGGCTCCTCTTCTAGTGCTTTTGCGCGGCCATTATTGGCGTTTTTAATACCTTAGGCAACTCGCGTTAAGAGATAAACGGTAACTCGACCTCAACCTGATATTCAGCGCCCGCTTGAGTTTCTATCACAAAGGGTGCGTTCAATTTTTGGTCATCCACTGTGACAGCCATTTTCGTAACACCAGGCACGCGACGATAACTTACATGCAATATTGCATCGCGAAACTTGCGGGAGACACT
Source organism: Alteromonadaceae bacterium 2753L.S.0a.02 (assembly GCA_007827375.1). NCBI lineage: Bacteria > Pseudomonadati > Pseudomonadota > Gammaproteobacteria > Alteromonadales > Alteromonadaceae > Alteromonadaceae bacterium 2753L.S.0a.02. Next base: position 1,296,739 of record VISH01000002.1, on the reverse strand, counting down.
TGCCTCCGGCCAGTTGCTGGGCAGATTAGGGGCAATTTGTATCCCATTTGGAGTACCTTTCAGTCCGAATAATCCTTCGACCAAACAGCGGTATACCCAAGCCACCGTGCCCGTGTTAAACAACTGACTGGAGCGGCCTGCGGTGCGAGGAAACTGATAATAGGCACCACGATAATAATTGGGGATGTAAACCGGCATCTGGCCGCGCTGCAGTAGATCGCTGTGGTCAGGCCCTGCAATCATTTTTCGAATAATGTTGAAGCCTCGATCCGCGTCCCCAATAGAGTATAGGCTCCAGGCATAAAATGCGGCGGCGTGATTGTAAATGGAACCATTTTCAGCAGCGCCGGGATGCTTTTGAGTGACGCGCCCCACATCTTCACGCATGGCGGTATAAGCTGGTGCCAACATCATCACGCCGTAAGGCGTATCAAGCTGAGCATCAATCGCCTCAAGCATTTTCTGTTGCTGCTCGGCATTAGGTGTACCTGCCATCAAAGCCCAACTCTGCGGGTTGAGAAAAATACGGCCTTCACTGTCGTTGGCAACGCCAAACACAATCCCGTCATCGGTAATGCCACGACCGTACCAGGCGCCATCCCAAAGGTGTTCGTTAACAGATTTATTGATAGCATCCGCACCAAAACGAAACTCTGCAGCAGCCGACGCATCGCCCAGTTGCTCACAAACCAGCGCCCATTGCTTCAGACCATAGGCTGTTGCCACACTCAACCAGCCAGAAACACCCTTACCTTTGTAGCCAACCATGTTCATCGGATCATTCCAATCGCCCTGAGCGATGTAGTTCAGGCCACGGACGTCGCGATCTTTCAGCAACCAGCGCATAGCCGCTGAAATACGCTCAAAAACCGTTGCTTGATGATCACCTTTCCAGTCTTTAACCGGGGTTGATAAAAAGTCGTAATCGCCGGTTTCGTTGAGGTATGCAGAAAGGCAAACCGGTAACCATACACAATGGTCGGTGTGGGGAATTTGATTGATGTATTTCAGTTCAGCGTCTTCTCGCAGCAGAATGCCATCAGGCATGGCGCCATTAGCTTCCTGTTGCGCCAGTGCCCACAAAAAAGCATTTTTAGTCACTTCGGGCCTGATATAACTCATACCCATGCTATCTTGCAAAAAATTCCGGGTTTGAGGGTCTGTAGAAAGCCGATTCACATCACCATGGTAAAACATCTGGCGCGACAGCCACTGATTAATAAAATTATCAAAATGACTGTCGGGCGTATTAATGCGAAGAGCACCCTCGCCTTGCGCCACATAATTGTGGTACTCCAGAGCTGTAGCGGTAAAACCAGGATCGCCAAAATATCGCTCGCGAAGCTCAGCAATTTCCGCGTCGTCGAGTGCTGGCCCCAGTAAAAATCGAAATTTTTCGCGGCTATCATTGGCCATCTCCAACCGATATTGAAATATGCCGGCTGGGGTTTCGTAGAGCGCATCGCCATTCCCCAAGATTTTCTGCTGTACACCTGAAGGGTTTTGAATACCACCTTCACCTTCAAAAGCATCGCGACAGGCCTCCCAGTAATCTGGCTGCCTATCGTGGAGTAAAAAACTTTTATCTTTCAAGTCTTTATTTTTAAAATAATCGTCGAGCTTCTGGTAGGGCGTTACGCAGGAAGCTACGATTCCCCCCAGATCTTTCCTATAGCGTGCGGACTGGTTCATCCAACTCATAAATCCGAACGGAATGTACGGATAAACGCTGATCCTGCGCGGGCGCCCAGAAATATTGCTTACGGTTAATTGCCACAATTCTGCAACATCATGCAGTGGAATATTTAGCTGTAGCTCGATGCGTATCCCCAACTTTTCGACACACCAGCGAATATCACTTTTACCCACTGAAAATACAAATTTGTCAGGAGACGCGCGCAATGGCTCGTGGGGCGCGGAAAATGTTTCGCCGGTCTCTTCATCTTTAACAATAAAAAAACGCCCCGGCGTGTGCGCAAACATGGGCTGTTCTGGCAGCATAAATATTTTGCCTTCCACCATTGGCTGATAGCTGTATTTTGAAGGCTCGGGCTGCATATGCTGTGCAATGGCATAACCGCGACAGGTTATCTGGATCATCATTTTTTTATTCCACAGGAATCCTGCGCAGTGCGGCATCGATGTGGGGTTGGTGAGTTCGTAACGTTCGCCGTTATCGGTGATGTTAAGCATGACATCTCTCTTAAACAAAAACTCCCAGACACAAGCCTGAGAGTTTTTTAAAAAGGGTAATTAATTTTCTGCTGCAGCTTGACGGTCTTTTAATTCGCTCTGAATTTGCTCCAACTGCTTGCCTGTTAAGGTGTAGTATCGGGTTATTATCACAGCCAACAATGCAAAAAAACCCGGTACCGCAGTTTGCAATATAACAATCCCCATTTGAGAGGCGTCCGATTGGGCTTGTTTTGCGGCGTATCCGAATGCGGCCAACACCCAGAGCATTCCGGCAGACCCCAGCGCACCACCCAACTTTTGAGAAAAAGTTGCAGCGGAGAAAGTCATCGCCGTTGCACGACGTCCGTTTTTCCATTCGTTGTAATCCGCTGAATCTGCATACATCGACCAGGTCAAGGGTGATTTCGGCCCCAAAGCAAGACTGATCAGACCACATAAAATAAACATAATAAGTATTTCACCCGGCAATTCACCGGAATCGTGTAACACAGGTTTTCCCTGTTCGTTAAAGCTGGCAACGACACTAATGACCGTATCTTCAGCCGCCGAATATTCAAGCAGCTGTGCTGTTTCCCCGCCAATAGGTATCCGTTTTACGAAAATCCACCAGGCTTTTTCATGAGTTTGCCACTGCAGCTTTACATCGCCATTTTCTGGGAGAGGCAATAGCTCGGCAGCATTTAAGCTTATAGACTCTCCCGCTTTCACGGATCGTGCACCGTTGTAATCGGGCTTGGGCACAAAGGCAAAAATAACCGACAGGCTCCCGACAATCGCCATCAACAGCATCAATAAGCGGGTTTTATCGAGTAACTTAGTCATTAAAGGCGCGCCGGCAGCGCCGGCCGCGTATGCCGCCATTTGCACACCAAGAAAGGCCCCCAAAAGATCTGGGCGCTCTAGAAAATAGGTAAAATAGTAGTAAGCCGAACCGGCGCGCATGGTTATGGTCATCATAATAATCATCGACAACACAAACAGTATTAACCAAGGCCGATTCGCAATTAAATCTTTAATATCGTCAAGCGGGTTGGTTTTTTGTGTTTCTGATGGTGCGATCCGCTCGCGGGTAGTTGCAAACGTGATAAAAAATATTATCGCGGCGGCAATGCCATACAAAGCCATGGTGAGCTGCCAACCTTTTGCGTCATTGCCATTCCCTAAATAGCTGACCAGATCCAACGTAAAGAAATTCACCACAAAACCGCAGCTAAACGCGAAAATAAACCGAATGCTTATTAATGAAGTGCGTTCCTGGCTGTTCGCTGTCATCACACCCGAAAGTGATGAATAGGGCGTGCTGAGTACGGTGTACATCATCATCATCAGGGTGTAGGTGATATAGGCATAGACAACTTTACCGCCCTCACTAAGATCTGGCGTACTAAAAGTCAGCACAGCTGCGCCCGCCATCGGTAAACCCGCAAACAATAAATATGGGCGGAATTTCCCAAAGCGGGTTTTTGTTCGATCCGCCAGGGCTCCCATTACGGGATCGGTGCAGGCATCAATAATTTTAGTTGTGAACATCATGGTGCCGGCTGCAGCGGCGCTAATTCCAAAGGTATCGGTGTAAAAAGCGGCAAGGAAAGACGCAATTGTGGTCCAATAAAGATTGAAACCAAAGTCGCCGAAGCCATAACCCAATTTCTCACGAACACCCAATTTCGCCGTTCGCATTTCTGCTTTTAATGCTGCATCAGACACTTTTTCCCCCAAGAATATCTTTGTTTATTATTGTTCGCGCGCCCGTGTCGATGCCCGCATATTGATGTGGTAGCCACAGTCCACCTTGTAGTGCACCGGAATTTCGCCATTAATTCGCTGTAAAATCATCTGGGCGGCCTGAACCCCCATTTCATAGCGCGGCACGCGCACACTTGATAATGGCGGGTTCACCAATGCTGCCATCTCCATATCGTTGAAACCGCAAATGGCCATGCTGCCGGGAACCGGTAGATGCATACGCTGGCATTCAAACAATGCTCCGAGCGCTAGGTCATCATTTACACAAAATATTGCATCACAATCGCCGTGGGATTGCGCCATTAAACTTCTGAAAAGTTCTGCGCCCATACCCACCGAAGAGGGGCGCGGAGTGGTAATAATTAAGTTTTCATAATTGAAGCGGGCTTCTTGCATCGCGTTGCAATAACCCTTCAAGCGCTGCTGCGCGCGAGTATCCATGCGAGCACCGATGAAACCCACGCGATTAAAACCGCGTTGAATCAACTGAGACACAGCGTCATAAGCAGCATCCAGGTGTGAGAACCCGACGTTCATATCAATAGGTGATTGCACAGCCTCCATGATTTGCACAATGGGTACACCAGACGCCTGAAGTATTTTGCGGGTATGCTCGGTTTGGTCACCGCCACTTATGATCATCCCCTCCGGTGCCTGGCCAAGCAGCGTTCGAACCAGACGCTCCTCTTCCAGGGAAGAATAATGACAATCAACCAGTAGCACCTGAAAGCCAGCAGGACCGGTAACATCGTATATTCCTCGCAACACCTCATTAAACACACTATTTGATAAGGACGGAATCACCACACCTATAATCCCTGAGCGGGCTGACGCCAATGCACTGGCTGAACGGTTGGGAATATAACCCAGCGTTTCAATTGCGCCCTCGACCCGACCACGCACTTGCGCAGAAACTTTTCCAGGTTGATTAATCACCCGAGACACGGTGATTGCACTGACACCGGCAAGTTCAGCGACATCCGCCAATGTGATACGTTTTTGCATTGAGTGTTCTTTTCTCGTTAATAGTGTGAAGCTGCAAGCTTCTGTGCATTTGACTGGCGCCGTGAGCTTATTAATCGCAATAAAAAAGGGATGCTGTGGTTGCGTTAGGATCGATTTATTGTGAGTCACCCTAGAGTTTTATTATATTTATCATTAAACTCTCGCACGCAGCCTGTGGCCTGAGCCGAGGTCGAGCAACCTTAGCATATCAAAAATGATTGCGCTACCACCAGCCACTCGCAGTAACCCCAATGTCGCCAGTTATGACCTCTGCAACGAAATTTTCCCCTAAAACGCCTACTGTCATCATCGTAATGGGGGTATCCGGTTGTGGTAAATCCACCATGGCCAGGGCCATCGCCGATACGCTCAAAATAAACATGTACGACGCTGATGATTTCCACCCCGCAATCAACAAACAACACATGGCAGAAGGCAAACCACTTACCGATGACATGCGTCAGCCATGGGTGGAGGCGCTGCGCCATCATTTGCAACAACAATTGTTGGCGGGCTTAAGTTGCACACTGGCATTTTCGGGCTTAAGACGCGCGCATCGCGAAAGATTACGACAGACTCCAGGTCGCGTGTTTTTTTTACACCTGAGCGGCGGGAAATCGTTGATTGCGGAAAGGATGAACGCACGCCAAAATCATTTTATGCCTACAGCCCTTCTCGATAGTCAGTTTGATTCGTTGGAGCCAACACACGACGAAGCCGATGTCTTTACACTGGATATTTGCAAACCCGTTGCACAGCTGGTCAACGAGGCATTGCACCTGATCACATTAAATTGATCTGATCACTTTTAATTCCGCAGCGATTTACATAAGGTGATGCCGCGTTCTGGATTACGCTCAGCCAAATAGAAATGTATCTCCAATGGTATAACCACAATAAGGATTAGCCATGCATACACGCTTCTTTTTACTGCTTATGTACTTGGTGGCGCCCCTTTGCTGCGCCAACCAATTGATACCCGCAGATAACAAACATCTCCAATACAGCGGTCGTATCGATTTTAGTACACCCACAATAGCGGGGATTTCCTGGCCAGCGTCGCAGGTCGTCGCAGTAATTTCTGGTAACGAAATCGGTGTGACACTCGACGATCAATACGGCAAAAACTATTTCAATGTGTTCATCGATAATAACTGGGATGCGCCCTACGTGATCGCCTGTGAGCAGGGTTTGCAAACCTATCAGCTCAGCCAATATCTTCCCGCAGGAAAACACACCATTACGCTCACCAAACGTACTGAAGGTGAAGAGGGCCGAACGATTTTTCACGGTTTTAATATCGCCGACGACGGAAAGATATTTGACCCACCACCCAAACCACAGCGCAAAATAGAGTTTTACGGTGATTCAATCACCAGTGGTATGGGCAATGAAGCCGCTTACAATGCCGACGATGCGCTGCTCTCTGAAAAGAACAGTTTTTTAAGTTACGCAGCTATCACAGCGCGCGAATTAGGAGCAGACTACCGCATTATTTCGCAGAGCGGCATTGGAGTGATGGTCAGTTGGTTCGACTTCATTATGCCGCAGTTCTATGACCAGCTTGACGCGGTTGGAAACAATGAAAGCCACTGGGATTTTGCGCTGTGGCAGCCTGATGTAGTTGTCATTAACTTATTTCAGAACGATAGCTGGCTGGTAGAAAAGCGTTTGAAGCCCGTTCCCAATGATGCTCACCGTATCGCGGCATACCAGGATTTTATTGCGAAAATTCGCAAGGTTTACCCAAAGGCTACCGTAATTGCAACACTGGGAAATATGGATGCGACCAAACAAGGCTCTGCCTGGCCTGGCTACATACGCAAAGCTGTCGCCAATCACAAAAAGATCTCTGGCGATACGCATATTACGACGTTTTTCTTTCCGTACGAAGAGTACCCCAAACACCCACGAGTGATACATCACCAGCAGAACGCTGAGCGTTTAACTCAATTTATCCGTAAAACAATGAAGTGGTAATAAGGAGGAACGAGAGTATTAGCAAACGTAAACCAAATAGAATTTGGGCGCCATTACGGCGCCCAGCGAGAACAACCGATTAAAGTTTTTCGGCGTTTTCAGACAGATACTTGGCAACTCCCGTTGGAGAAGCGTCCATACCTGCGTCGCCTTCCTGCCAGCCAGCTGGACACACTTCACCATGCTCCTGGTGGAACGCAAGCGCATCAACCATGCGGAGCATTTCGTCTACGTTACGACCGAGCGGCAAGTCGTTAACGACCTGGTGACGCACCAAACCGTCTTCGTCAATTAAGAAAGAACCACGGAATGCTACACCGCCCTCAGACTCAACATCGTAAGCTTTGCAGATTTCGTGAGTCATATCAGCAACGAGGGTGTATTTAACAGCGCCGATTCCACCATCGTTGATCGGGGTGTTACGCCAAGCGTTGTGAGTGAAGTGGGAATCGATGGACACACCAATAACTTCAACGCCACGCTTTTCGAATTCGGCCATACGGTGGTCGAATGCCAGCAACTCAGATGGGCACACAAAGGTGAAATCAAGAGGGTAAAAGAACACAACGGCTTTCTTACCCTTGGTGGCTTCTGAGAAGGTGAAGGTGTCTACAATTTCACCGCTGCCCAGAACAGCCGGTGCAGTAAAATCAGGTGCAGATTTGCCGACTAATACGCCCATAATTTTCTCTCCAGAGATAATAGATTTGATAAGTGAGGGTCCTTGCTATCTGATCGGGTCGAACGATTGTTTATAATTGACCCTTAGGAAACGATAGCCCGGGCTAATAATACACAGCATTAGTGTGAATTTTTATTAATTCTGCATATCACCCGCATTAATTCCCCAATATGTCTCAAGCCTGTCATCGAAACTGTTTAAGGTATCTACACATTGTTTATTGATGCAGCACAACAAATTATAAAAACGTAATTGACAATCATTCCCATTCGCACTACATTTCCAGTTAGCCAATAAATATAACCTTTTGGGTTCGTTGTTTATGTACGTTTGTTTGTGTAAAGGCGTTACCGACGCTGAAATCCGAGAAGCCATAGACGGTGGTGCTGAGAGTATGCGCCAGGTACGCGACCAGCTCGGTGTCGCGACTCAGTGTGGAAAGTGTGCGTGCCTGGCACGTGAAATTATCACTGAGCACCTGGAAAGTACCGGCCCCGAAGCTTCAGATGGTATGTTCTTTAACGTTGCGTAACACTCAACGACAAGCCACCCAAACACGAGAGTTCTCCACCCGCTACTGTGTATCTAATAACGAATCGCAGCCCCAAACTGGTGCTAAAACCAGTTTACTAAAGACATATCCGATCTAAGTGAGAATGCTTACTGCTAGCATTTTCAAAAAGCCGTTCCAAATCAATAGCTTGAATTGACAAATTTGCGCCGAGCTTCCAAACTTGCCGGGTTTTTACGCCCACAGGAGAAGAATTATGAAAGGCGACGCTAAAGTGATCGAATATCTAAACAAAGTGCTGGGAAATGAGCTTGTTGCCATTAACCAATATTTCCTGCACGCCCGCATGTACAAAGACTGGGGGTTAAAAGAACTTGGCGAATACGAATACAAAGAATCCATTGATGAGATGAAGCACGCCGATAAACTCATCGAGCGCATTCTATTTTTGGAAGGTCTGCCTAATTTACAAAGCTTGGGTAAGCTCTATATCGGTGAGAGTACCAAAGAAATGCTTGAGTGCGACCTTAAACTGGAGCATCTGGCGCTACCCGATCTTCGAGAAGCCATCGCATATTGCGAAACGGTGAAAGATTTTGTGTCTCGAGACTTGTTCAGCGATATTCTGGAAGACGAAGAAGAGCATGTCGATTGGCTCGAAACGCAGTTAGGTTTAATCGATAAAGTGGGCATCGAAAATTACCAGCAATCCATGATCGAATCCTGATAAGCTTCCCCAGGCAGCGGCAATCGTTTCCAGAATGCCTGCCGTTGCCTTTCCCCCCCACAGCCTCCTAACGACCCTAAAACGCTAGTCTACCCACTCAACGCAGCCGTAGAATGAAACGTAAGCAAGCTTAGGGGGTGGACGCGCGCTTTTCAGCGATAACTTCATCAACCGCCGCCTGCAGCGACTTCAATCGGGAATTGTCGGGCATAGCCCGTGTTGCGCTGCGCAAATGTTCCTGAACACTGCGAAATTCCTCGTTGCCAACCATTTGCCAGATGGTTCGCGCGAATTCATCAACCAACTGTTCACGCCCCTGTTTGGCCCGGGAGTTGTTTGCCTCTCGTTGCAAAATACGTTGGTAGTAGTAATTGGCGTTATCATTTGGCGGACTGAAAAAATCACCCTGGCTGGCACGCAGCTCTGCCAAACGAAAGAAATCATCCATTTCGCGCTGATAACTGATTTTACTGTTGATACGCCGTTGCAGCGATTTGGCCGCAGAATCACCAGACACGACCGACAAGGCTTTGTTCACCTTGTTGAGTGCGCTCTGATAATTTCCCGCGTCGTACAGCGACTTAGCTTCGGAGGTGAGTATGTCGGTGATTTTTTGTAAACCTTGCTTCGCTGTGGTGTTTTTCGCATCGATTTTCAGTACCCGACGGTAGCTCGCTAAGGCATTCCTTCCACTTGGGCGGGTAAGCTGGCCAGCGTCAAGATATTCCCTGCCCTGTTTCAACAGGCGCGCGATTTCCGTTTCTGTTTTAATTCGAGTTTCCAGCGCTGCGAGCTCTTTTCTAGCGCGTGGGAAAAGCGTTTTTAGCTGGGTGACTTTTTTCTGTGCAGAGATAAGTTTGTCCTCCGCCATTAACTGTTCGACTTTGTTCAGTTCTCCAGCTCTCAGTTTCTCGAGCGATCGAAGGGTTGCGCTGTGGTCGGGATAAACTTTTAATAGCGTTCGATGGGCATCCACCAAGTCGGCAAGAAAGGCTTGATCGTTCTCATACATCGCTCTCAAGCTTGTGATTTTCTGCTGATACTCGGTTACTGGAGGTAATGCCGGCTGCGGCGCAGCGCTCGGGCTTGGCTGTTTTTTTGAGTTCTTCGCGTTGAGCGATGTTACCTGCGATTCGGGTTTGCGGTCTATTTTGCCGCTGGCTAGAGCCTTTTGTGCATTATTTTGCGGCTTTTCGGGTGTGTGAGTCGGCACAGCCTTTGATTTAGAGGAAGGCGCTTGCGAGTTGTTAGTATTTTCGGGTTCCGATGTTTTTTCAACTGCGCCGATGCGACTCCAAAGCTGCTCAATTTGCTGCTTCGCGGAGCCAAGCCACGGTTTTACGAGCTCCGGTTTTTGATTATAAATTAGCCACCCGCCGAGACTAGCAACAATTATCAAGCCTACCACCCAAGGTAACGCGCTAGAGCGATCAGTGATCTGTGCTTGATCGTCGTATACAACATTTACAGCATCGAGGTCTTTTAGGGAGGGCGAAGTCACAGTGGGCATATCGCGATCGGCATCAGGGTTCTGATTTTCGAGCGCGTAATTGATGGTCTGCTGCAGCAAGTCCACATCTATTCGCTGAAGATCGCGGATAAATTCTTGCGCATCCTGATAACGCGATTCAGGTTTCTTAGCGAGGAGCGTATCTACGATTGGTTGTAGAGCATCCATGCCCAGAGGTAGCAGTGGCACTGGCTCAGTAATGTGCTTGATGCCTATCGCTACTGCGGATTCCGCGTCATAAGGTACCCGGCCAGCGAGCAACAGAAAGAACACAACGCCAAGGCTGTAGAGATCTGAGCGCGGGTCTACGGTTTTCCCTTTTGCCTGCTCTGGGGACATGTAGTGGGGAGTGCCGATCGCGGTCCCCGTTTGGGTCATACTGGTGTCAGTTTCGGCAGCGCGTGCAATTCCAAAGTCGGTGAGTACGGCGCGGCCATCCGACTTGTGAAACATAATGTTTTCAGGTTTGATGTCGCGATGTACGTAGCCCTTCGCGCCGGCGTATTCCAGTGCTTTGGCGATATCCAGTACTGCCTGAATTTTTTGCTTTAGGGTAAAACGATGGCGTTCTTGTTTTAAGTCACCGCCATCAAGGTGCTCCATCGAAAGATAGTAATAACCGTCATGAACGCCAACATCGTGCACGGTGACAATGTTGGGGTGCACCAACTGACTCACTATTTTCGCTTCACGGAAAAACCGCTGGCCGAAACTCTCATCTTCTGCGAGAGCCTTAGACATAACTTTCAGGGCTACTTCACGCTCGAAAATTTCCTGCACTGCGAGGTACACCGTGGCCATACCGCCTTTGCCGAGCGTGCGGCCAATTTTGTACCCCGGTATTTCCACAGTCATGCAGTTTTCCCGTTATTTTTATAACTTGTAAGCAATAGCACACAACGATATTAAAGTTGCTGACGCAACTTGAACACCTTTCAAATCAAGTTCCTGACCAAACAAGCTTTTCCCGGTGTTATCGGGCTTTTCGTCCCTTAAACCACAGCCAACTTCCTGATAATGCCAAGATAATAAAGCAGACTGCGAACGCGTCTAAAACCAGTGGCCCGAGTGCACCTAGAAATCTACCGGCATGGAAATCAAGTAAAACCCGTTCCCAGGAGATATCACTCCTGTAATGCGCCCGTAGCGCTTTTTCCAGATTATCGTCCGGATCAACGGCCTGCGACCACAAAACTTTCGAGTCAGTAATATCGGTTCGCCATTCAAGGACATCGACATCTGCAACAAACTTCTGCCCTGTAGCTCTCACCACCAGCACTCCCCCCGAGCTTCCCAACTCGTCGAGCGGGTGAGGCAGTCCGTGGGCAGGTTCCAATCGCTCTACTAACTGACGGTCGTTCGTATAAATTGCCAGCGTTTCACTACAAGCAATATAGTGCAAGTTTGCAATGTAAACCGCGCCAACCAGCGAACCGTGACAGGGATCAATCGCCTCGCGTCCAAGATAGAGACTCTCACCAAGTTGCGACACAGTAACCTCGCCGCTACTAAATGCGCGCAATGCAGGTAATTCCACATGGTAGAGGGATAACAACAGCGGAAACTTTACACCCTTGGCCGGCAAACCTAATTGATCGCTGTGATTTAGTAGTATGCCCGAGAAACTGATTAACATCACAATCAGTGCGCTAATTATACCGAGGCGGCGGTGCCAGTGGGTTATTGTGCGCTTAAGCGTCGTGCGCGAACGTTTTTTAACCATTCGAATGGGTATGGGCGTGAAGAAAAAGCGCCAGTTTAGCGACTTTTGTCGCGGCACGCACGGACAAGGTGGCCCCCGTTATACCGTCAATCGCGCTATCTAAGCTGACATCCTGGCCCTCACTATTTAATCTCGTACCTTCGAATTGACGGGTGAAGAACGCCTGCTTGATCTCACCGCCACGACTCTCGCGGTAAACCAACACTTCCAGGGCGGCAATTCGATTGTCATCGATAACCACCCCCAGGGTAATGGGTTGTTCCTTCCCTATTTCATCAAGAATCCAGGCCGACCGAGTGCCCTGTTCCCAATAACGGACGCGCATTTGCTGAAACTGGTAATTGAGCTTGGAAGCGATCTCAGACTTCAATTCGGGTGTGAGCCAGAGAGTTTTGCGGTTTGGAGGCATATCGAAAACACGGGTCAGAAAATCATCCGGTCCCGCGGAGAGTCCCGCATTGGAAACTGTGAGAAGAGCTAGAACAGAAACTGCGGCAACCAAGCTTTTGCATATGCGCTCGTTGAATCCAACCCAAGACACAAGACAAAACCGGACCCCTGCATTACGACAGACAAAACGATAACGCACAACAACTCCCCCAAACTGTGAAGGGATATTATATTAAATGAGAACTATTATTAATATCATTTTATTCTTGAACTACCATTAGCGCTCTGTGAAAAAATCACAGTACGTCAGTGACAAGGTCACAGCTGGGAGAATTTGGCTTTAATACACTGACAGCGTCGGTGAGACCAGAGGCTCGCAAGGTAACCAACTCCGGTGTACCTCCCCAATGCGAGTGTCTGGTCCTGAAGAAGCAAGGTTAAAGCGGGGTGCGTCACCCCGCTTTTTTTTGCCCGAAGTTAAATATCACAGGGATTACCCTCTCTTTAACCAGAGATAACAAACGAATTAAGAGGGAAAAAGCGGGGCCACAAAGGCCCACACAAATGGGAGGAATTGGGGTAGCAAGGCAGCTTGCCCAATATGCGACTTCCTGCCGCCGCACCACGTATATCGTTCCCCATACCGGAATCGCAGCCCGCGTTCCGCCTAAAAAACAGTCCGTGTCATTGATTTCCTGCTTTTAGCGGTGCACATCCCTGTCTCTCGAGCATCCTGCTCCCATGGGTCGCTCCGTAACTGCCTTGCCACTGGCCCCACTGTACCCCTCTAAAGCCCCCACAACTGTTGCCGATTACCCGTGAATTTGTGAAAAATTCACATTTTCTCTTCAACCAAGCAGCGATTTAGCCTTCAGAATTAGCGACATTTTCCGCGAAAAGGTTATGATACTGGTCCCCTACCATAAAATTTAAGCCCGTACTATGCTGAAAACTGTAAGCCTGTTTTCGGATGTGCCTGTGCATTATCTGGAACAACTGGAAAAACTCAGCGTGACCCGGTCGTACCCGAAAAATACCATCCTCGTAACCGAGGGTGATGAATCTAACCACCTTTACATTATTAAGAAGGGCAAGGTTAGCGTATTTTTAACCGGGGATGACGGTCGCCAAGTTATTCTCAATTATATGAGTGAAGGCGAATATTTTGGTGAGTTGTCACTGCTTGATGGCGAACCACGTTCTGCCTCAGTGATGACAGTATCTCCCTGTGAATTTGTCGCCATTTCGCGAGCCAGCTTTCAGGAACTCCTCACGAAAAATCAGGAATTCGCCACGGTGATGATAAAAGAACTCACCAAGCGCATCCGAAAACTTACAGAAAGTGTGCGCGACCTAGCGCTCCTGGATGTATACGGCCGAGTCATACACACCCTCGAAAAGTTAGCCGATGACAATAATCGCATCGATAACCCCAAGGTAACCCATCAAGACATTGCCAATATGGTGGGCAGCTCTCGCGAAATGGTCAGCCGCATCATGAAGCAGCTGATTATTGGAGACTATATTGAGCAACACACCAATTACATTGAGCTTAAAAAGAAAATGCCGCGCTATTGGTGAGCCAGCTCATTCAGCTCTCTTCAGCGAGGCCACCGGGCCTTGCTTAAGAATCCTCACCTTGATCACCCAGAACACAGGCGGGGTTCTTACGCAAATTGCGTAAGCGAACCAGACCGTGAACAATCACGCTGAATAAAGACCATATTGCAGCAAACAGCAAGGCATTCACTAAACCCTGGCCTTTCACATATTGCACTGTTGCGAGTAATGCCAATAACAGCGGAAATGCCAACGCATATTGCAATGCCCAACGCCGATAAATTTGCTTAGCGTAGTTTTTTTGCTCAGATTCCATGAAGTCCCTCTTCCCTTGTCTTCGATAAGTACTGGCGACGATTTCACCGCGAGCACATCAATTGTGATAGAAAATTTACAATTTCGTGATTAGACGTTGATTTCGTCTCAATAAGCTTTCCTCACACCCACCTGAATAATGAGGAACAGCCATGACAATCAAAAAAATTATCGCCAGTTCGGTGCTTGTGCTCTTTGCCAGTTTGGCGAATGCTGCCGACGTCTCCGTTGCAATTACCAATCTTACACAGAATATTTACTTCACGCCTATTTTGATCACCAGTCACGCAGGCGACACCCATCTGTTTGAAGTGGGCTCCATGGCCAGTAGCGAACTTCAAGCCATGGCCGAAGGTGGTGATATCAGTGGCTTGGTCACCCTAGCCAATGCCATGGGCGCGATGTCATCCGAAAACCCAGCTGGCGGTATGCTCGCGCCCGCCACAAGCACACAAGTGATGAATATGGATACCGGCGACAACAACCTGCTGAGCATTGTCGCCATGATATTGCCGAGTAATGACGGTTTCGTGGGTTTAGATGCCTGGCCTATTCCCGAAGCAAGCGGCACCTACACGCTAATGTTAAACGCCTACGACGCCGGTACCGAAGCGAATAACGAATTAATCGTCGATGGCAGCGGTGCGCCGGGAATGCTGGGTATTCCCGCCGACCCCACCGGAATGGCTGGCAGTGGCGGAACCGGTGTTACGACCACGGAACCCAACACTCACGTTCACATTCATCGTGGCAATCTGGGTGACTCCGACATGAACGGCGGTATGAGTGATCTCATGTCGAGTGTGCACCGCTGGTTGAACCCGGTTGCCAAAGTTGTTGTAACCGTACATTAATGTAGGAGACGAGAACATGAGTAATTCTTTACGATTTGGTGTGCTCGCCCTGCTTGCGGTAAGCGTTTTAACCGCCTGTGGTGGCGATGACGACGATGGCATGATGCCAACCGCAATGCCGACGCCCACTCCCACTCCCACGCCTACGCCTACGCCTACGCCAGAAATGGCGATGTTCGAAGTGAGCATTACCAATCTAACAGCTAACCAACCCCTATCACCGCCAGCAGCCATGTTGCATCAGAGTCCTACGCCACTGTGGCAGGTTGGCGGCATGGCGAGCGACGGTTTGGAAAATCTGGCTGAATCTGGAAGCCCCGCTGAGTTCGTATCAGAAAGCACGGCTGCAGCAAGCGCCACAGGGTCCGGCATAATCATGCCGGGTGAGAGTGCTGTTTTGGAAGTGAGCGCGCTCTACAATGCAGAGTTGTCACTCACGGTTGCCACAATGTTGGTTAACACCAACGACGCTTTTACCGGCGTTACCGCCTGGCAGGTTGGCGATTTAAGTGCTGGAGATTATCACAAAGTTCTAGCACCCATTTACGATGCCGGCACAGAAGCCAACAGTGAAACCGCCGCCAGTATTCCTGGCCCTGCGGGTGGAGGGGAAGGCTTTAACGCCACTCGCGACGACTTTGACTACGTTGCGCGCCACCCCGGCGTGGTAACATCTGACGACGGTTTAACAACGTCGGCACTCAATGAATCGCACCGCTTCGATAACGGTGCTATGTTAATCACAGTAACCCGCATGTAGTTTCACAAAACCTCGGGGCAACGCTATATCAGTGTTGCCCCGCAGGCGGGCTGAACTTGAATATCACTTATGTCTGAAAGAATTTTAATCGTTGAAGATCAGAAAGATATTAATGAGCTGGTCGCACTAAACCTCGAAAATCTTAACTACAAAGTCACACGCTGTTTGGATGGCAATGAAGGTTTGCGCGAAGGTCTGAGCAATCAATTCGACCTGATTATTCTCGACGTGATGCTACCTGGTATAGACGGCCTTCAGATTTGCCAGCACATTCGCGCGCGAGAAATTTTTACGCCGATTTTAATGCTTACCGCTAAAAAATCGGAAGCTGATCGTGTTGTTGGCCTGGAAGTCGGTGCCGATGACTATCTAACAAAGCCATTTAGTGTTCGCGAGTTACAAGCTCGGGTAAAAGCTTTGCTTCGCCGAATTGCTTTTTTTAATCAAGAAGCTTCGCCGGGCACGAGCAGTGAACAATTGGTAATCGATGATTTGCTTATCCACAAAAGCAAACGGAATGTCACTCTGAACGGCGAGCCCATTAAATTGACCGCTAAAGAATTCGATTTATTGTTGTACTTAGCAAGTTCGCCGGGACAGGTATTTACCCGCGACCAGCTACTAAACGCAGTTTGGGGTTATCACCATAGCGGTTACGAACACACGGTTAATTCTCACATTAACCGCTTGCGCGCTAAGCTGGAAAGCAACAGCAACGATCCTAAATACGTTCTAACAGTCTGGGGCGTGGGGTACAAATTTTATGAATAACTGGTTTACCCGACAATCGTTGTACGCCCGCCTGGCCCTAGTTATTTTCTGTTCTTTTCTTGTTGTAGGCGTTTTTTCAGTTATTGTATTAATGCGCTCCTCACGCGCTTATCAGCAGGAAGTGACGCAAATCATGCATCGCGACCTGGCGCCCTTTGTGGTAGATCATTACTTATTGTTTAATGAGGGGAAGCCCGATCTCTCCGCCATTGAACATACCTTTCATGACCTTATGATTCTAGGCCCCAACTTTGAGTTTTATCTACTCGATACTCAGGGAAAAATATTGGCGTATTCTGCCGATCCAACAAAGATAAAACGTAAAACGATACAAATAGAGGACATAAAACGGTTCTCAAGCAGCGCGAAGAGAGGAATTGTTTTTGGCGACGACCCACGTTCCAGTACCCGTAAAAAAGTTTTCTCTGCAGCGCCCATTTACAACAAAAATAAATTGGTAGGCTATTTATATGTGATATTGGGCAGCGAAATATACGACGACATAGCCAGCATGGTAACCGAAAGCCAAATGATCAAGTGGGGAGTTTGGCTGTTTGCCGCCGGCCTGGGATTTGCGCTACTAACTATGCTGTGGGTAACCGGACTATTTACCCGGCCGCTAACCCGCCTCACACAACAAATCACACATTTGCAGAAAAGCGGCTTCGACCAACAACAGGTCGCCGCCGAAGTGGTCGAGCAAAATTTGCAACATTGGCGCGATGACAGCGACAATGAAATTCACACCCTGGGTTGTGCTTTTACACAATTACTCGACAAACTTAATCAGCAATACACCAACGTACTCACAATAGATCAATTGCGTAAAGAACTGCTATCACATGTTTCTCACGACTTACGCACACCGCTAGCATCGCTCTTGGGTTACCTGGAAACCTGGGAAATGAATCGCGACAACCTCAGCGAACAGCAGAGTACAGAATACATCGCAATCGCACGCAAGAGTGCTGAACGTATCTCTAAATTGGTCGAGCAACTGTTTGAATTGGCGCACCTAGATAGTGGCACAGTACAGGTAAATCGCGAGCCTTTTTCCCTGCCGGAATTGGTGCAAGACGTCATGCAAAAATTTCAGATAAGCGCCCAGGAGAAACAAATCACTCTGAATATGGAGCCCAAAAACAGCCACATACGCGTGGTGGGCGATATTGAAAAACTCGACCGGGTTTTTTCGAATTTAATGGAAAACGCCATTCGCCACACCAATCCCGGGGGGAGCGTCACAATCCGACTAAGCCCGGAAAATCGTACTGTCGCGGTTGAGGTTACCGACACAGGAATTGGAATTCCAGAAGTCGATGTACCTCATGTGTTTGACGCACATTACAAGGCGGGTAATAGTGTGCGCGGCAACACGGCACACGGCGGCTTAGGGCTTGCGATTACCAAAAAATTGTTGGATTTGCATCAATCACGTATTCGGGTAACCAGCCAGGTGAATGAGGGAACAACATTTCAGTTTCAGCTGGAGGCCGCGGGTTAATGGAATGAAAAGCTCGCATACGCATCTAGTCTTCCGCTAACCAACCCTGCGCGACAGCAATGTCGATTTTAGCGGCAATCCAACGGTGTAATTCCGGAAAATCTTCGGCAATAAATGCGTGTGCATTGCGAACCTGATCGGCCTTCACTCCCATTTCCCGCCATGCTCTTCCCTCACTGTACACGTTTAATAATAATGGAAGAATTCGATCAGCCACCTTTAACAGGCGTGTTTCCAGACTTGAACCTGTTTCCTGCTCCTCCCACAATTGCGATAATTCAGCGACACAATTGCCGCTGTGTGCGGCAAGGCGTGCGACACATTCGCGCTCTTTACGGTGAGCATCTTCACGCTGTTCGGAATATAGAAAGGTGTCGCCAGCATCAATTTCTCCCAAGTCATGCACCAGAGCTAACTTAATCAATTTTTCTTCATCGATATCAAGTTTAAAGTAGCGAGCCAGTTGCCAACTTGCCATGGCGAGCTGCCAGGAATGCTCTGCAGAATTTTCACGGCGCACACCCCCGCCAACATAGCTTTTACGCTCAACAAGTTTAAGACGATCCAACTCATTAAAATACTCATTCAATTGCTCGTAATCATTGTGCGCACTCATATATGTTCCCTATACGAAAAAACGCGGCATTTGCCGCGTTTTAGAGTTTATTCGCTCAGCGCCTCAACTATACCGTCATAGGCGGGTTTTGGTTGGTAAGGCCCGTTAGCGGGGCCTGTAAATAGTAGCGGCCAATCATCAACATTTTCCCGACCTGGGAAGCTGAGCAACCAACTATCGCCATCCCACAATCCCCAAATAGTGACACCACCCCGCTGCGCTGCAGGCACACTCTCCAGGTAGGTCGACACAATGCTTTTGTAACGCTGTTTCTGTAGCGCTGCCGCCTCGGTACTGAATACCGAGTATTGTGGAAATGCCTGAGATGAATATGGATTGTTCACCGGAACATCCAATTCAGTAATTTTCACCTTCAGACCACGGTCAACAATTGCTTTGAAAGCGTTCGCTATAGCGCTGCTAGAAGGCCAACCCATTTGTACGTGCATCTGAAAACCAACACCATCAATCGGAACATCAGCTTCTAAAAGTTCGTCAACCAGTTCCAAGAGACACGCTAATTTATCGGCATTGCCGCCTTCAGTATCATAGTCGTTGTAATACAGATCCGCATCTGAGTCAGCAGCCTTTGCTGCTCTAAAAGCGTTTGCAATATAATTTTTGCCGGTTTTCTGATAGAACAAAGAGTTGCGCATACAATCAGAACGATTTTCGTCGATCGCCTCATTGACAACGTCCCAGCTAAGCACATCGTCTTTGAAGTGATTGGCAATGGTCGTAACATGAGTATTCAGCATAGTTGCAAAATCGCCGGAATAACTCTTCATCCAACCCGGCACCTGATAATCTGAATGCCAAATAAAAGTATGCCCATGAATACTTAGCCCGCGAGACTTCGCCCAATTCACCATCGCATCGGCATTATTCCAGGAATATGTATTTTCTGAGGGATGCAAATAACTCATTTTCATGATGTTACCTGCAGTTAATTGGCTGAAATGATCTTCGATAGTATCTTGTTTTTCGGCAATTGAAAGAAAACTCCGTGTTTCGGCCCCAGCTGAAACAGCAACACCAACTGGAAAATCAGCAAGCGCTGCCAGAGTATTTCCCGGCGGCGATGGTTGCGTGCTGCCGCTGCTGGATGAAGAGCTGGACGAGGAAGAAGAACTGGAACTTGATGAAGAACTGGAACTTGATGAAGAACTGGTATTTTGCGGGCCGGATGAAGAGCCTTCACCTCCGCCACCACATGCGCTAAGACTAAGTGCGCCCCAAACAATAAATAAACCTAGTACTTTGTTATTGTATGCCATTGACATTTACCTCTTACGTCTACAGCTTTAACTTTTAGAGGCCGGCATTGTACACGAATTATCTAGGGGCGCACTTGAGCAGGATTAAAACTGATAGCCCATTCCTAAATTAAAACCGCTAACATTGCCCGCATCCTCATTTTGTACGAAATAGTCCGCTTTAAAAACCACATTTTCTAATGGATAAAAATTCACACCAAAGTCTGTTTGTTGCTTGTCTTCATCGACATGCTGTGACCAGGCATTGTAGCGGGAAAATATTCCCCATTTTTCGCTCGGCTTCCAGCTCAACTCCAAATAGCCACCCGCCTGAGCATCTTTTCCCGCGGCTGCCGCTTCATCGCCAGCTAAGCTCCAATTGGCGTAAAGAACTTTTGCGGTAACGGAACCAAGACTGTATATCACGTGCCCACCCAACAGGGTGGCCGAATCGGCGTAGCTATTTTCGGCACTTTGGTCCAGATCAGGTTGATATTGAGTGTAAGCGGAAAGTTCCAAACCTCTAATTCCACGGTAAGCAAGCCTTGCTGTCAGCGCCAAATCATAAGCAGCCGCAAAAGAAGCTTTTTGTTTGCCGGCTTTCAGGTTAAACGGTTCAGCATCGGGGTCTGAAGTAGGGTCTTCAGTTTTTAAACCTTCTGAAATCATCAGGTCGTAGCTGAAACCACTTTCAAAATTTTGTTTTATGCTAGTGCCAGCACTGTACCAAGTAGTTGGAATTATTGTGGTTTCGATCACCGGGCGCTCGACACCATAAAAAGTCGTTGGTTCATGGGTTTCGCTGATAATTCCCAAGGGCATTAACAAAACACCCGTTTTCCAGTGCAGATTTTGTTTCAAATCCAGCTCGATATAGGCCTGCTCAACCTCGACAGACCCCCGACTGTTTGCACTAACATAAGCATGCTCCACTTCCAGTTCAGAAATAAAACGCGCTCTATCACTGAATTCGTAGCCGAAAAAGATGACCACGCGGTGTAAATCTATCTCACGAAAATCTTCGCCATCTTCATCCCAGCGGTTGTAATGCAATTCACCGTAACCACCCAATGTGACCCGAGAATTTCTTTGTGGCTTGCTGGCCGACTCCATTTCATCGGCCATGATTTCAAGGCGTTCATTCAGAGTTTTTTCCAGGGTTTCGATACGCTCTTGTAACGCTTCCACGCTAGTATCTTGTTCTGCGAAACTGTTGTTCCCCCAGGCCGCAGTACATATTACAACGCTTAATGCGAGGTATTTTGAATTCATCGGTGATCTCCTAGTCCCCATCGGTAAAGGTAATTCCCAAATCGACATCTAAGCCGTTGGGGATTTCGCGTTTAAAATTGCCATCGAGTAAACTCACCCCCACGGCGAACTCGCTGGCATTTTTCTGTTCAATGCTCGCTAATATAAAAGCTGTATTTTCGGTAACCGTCGCAGCTTCCTGTTCGTGCCCCGACGAACGCATCACTGCGACAAAGTTAAATTGATCTTTTCCATTGCCGTGCAGCAGTGTGTGTATTTCTTGAAGAGAGGCCGCCACCAGAGGCCAGCTATAATTTGAAAACTTTGCAACCGTTGTTACAACGTTGCGTTGTTTAAGGTAATCCAGGTACTCCTGCACTGCAGTGAGCAACTGCGTAAGAGAGGGCGTATCATCTGGAAGCTTATCGTTTAAAAACAATTGCCTATACGAAGTACTACCGCTATTAAAATCCGTTAGCCAGCCCTGTACGAGAGACTCAGCCCGAGCCTGCATTTGTTGCGCATGCCCTATTAAAAGCTCACAGCGTTTGGAAGACATAAAATAACTGAACAAAATTTCCTGATCGCTCTGCACGCCGTCAGCGGCCACAAAACTCAAAATTTCCAACGCGAGCAACCCACCTTTCTGAAAAGAAAGGTTTTCGAAATAATGTTCTGGCAGTGCCTCGGTTTGTGCCAGCACTCGCGCTATTTCTTCCTGTACTGTGGCGCTGTAGTTGGTTCCTCGCAAGCGATATCCGTCGATAAACATGTAATTGGGAAAGACGACATCATTTTTTAAGGGGCCAAAATTATAGGGGACGAGGCGATACCATTGTTCGTTAAGCTGCCGCCATTGTTGTTGAAGTTGTTGTAACGCTGATTCATCTTGCAACGCGCAAAAGGTATCTGCGGATTCCATGTACGAATCCGCAGCAGATTTAAAATTTACCGCGGCGGGAACAATTCTTTCATCGACCACCTGCTGCAAAGACTTTTGCAACGATGCCTGCGTTGGCTCGACGGGATCGTTTTCTCTACTACCGCCACAACTGTTTGTAAGCACGACCATTGCAGTTATGATGAGTTTTAATTTAAGCGACATTTGCATTTTTTTGAATTTCCCCTTCATGTTCTTAATACCGCGAGATGATTATCCCAGGAACAATCTTTAATCGTTTTACGCTGCTGAGGCAATTCCCGCAGGCTTTGCGCATCAAGCACGCGCAGCTGACCTTGTGAATTGCTCAACACGAAGTTTTGCTGATTGGCACTGCTGGTAATGCCACACACATCGTGAAATTCGTGATATCCAATGAGATCTCCGCGTTGAAGAGAGAAAAATGCAGCAATATTGCCGCGCGGACTGGTAATTCCCGCCACCTGATGTTGTGAATTAATCGCAACGCTACCCGCGTAATCCTTCATAGACGCCCAAAGGGTTTGCGGGGCTTGCAATAATTGCAAAGGTTCGCCAGGGCGTTTTATCGCTCCCAAGGCAACGACGTTATTGTGCTGCATGGCCCCCCTCTGCAATTGCGTTGCAATAACCACATCGCCACCTTCGGATACCGCCAGATGGCGCATACCCGCTTTCGATTCATTTAATTTTTGAACACCTTGTAAAGTGCCCCTGTGGCTGTCTATAAAGACCAAGGTCGATTCCATGGTGTCGATATTAAGCACCTGTTTACCGGTAGCTGCGCGCGTATGTAAGCCACCATTGGCAAGCGCCATGGTGCGTCGATCCGGCATAAATTCCAATTGATGCGGCCCAATGCCGTAGCTGGAAAATTCGCTAATACGCTGTAAATCATCAGCTCGATATATTCCGATATAACCTGCACCATCCCGCTCATCAGCCTCCGCAACAAATAGTTTTTTTCCGTCTGGGCTGACACAAGCGTGGCCAACCAATACGCGATTTTCCGGACAGCGCTGCTGTGCTACCAGATCACCACTGGCAAGATCGGCCACGGCCAGTTGCTGCCCGGGTCGACGCGCTACCATCAAAACACGGTCGCCAGGCAGCGCGATTACCTGATGCCCTCGAAAGCCTGTGTACACCTGAATTGTATTGCCAGAAGACTTTTCAACCCACGCCAAGCCAAAATCTTTTTTACCCTGTGCAGAAATCCAATATTCCCTGCCAGAAGGTGCACTCGCCCAAGCCGGTATCAAAGGTGCCACTACTGTAGCCCCTGAAAACGTTAAAAAAAGTCTTCGATTCATAATGACTCCACAAATTGCACCAAAGCCCGGCGCTGCTGCTTCGGTAAATGTATAAATTTTTCTTTGGCTTTTAGCGCTTCTCCGCCGTGCCACAAAATCGCTTCCGTCACGTTGCGTGCGCGCCCATCGTGCAATAAGGTCGCAATCCCGTTTACTTTTTTACTAACGCCAATTCCCCATAAAGGCGGTGTTCGCCATTCCTGACCCGAAGCGGCAAAATCACTGCGGCCATCAGCCAGGGAATCGCCCATGTCATGCAATAAAAAATCACTGTATGGCCAGATGGTTTGGCGGGATAAATGCGGCTGCGCATGCTCACCAGTTACAAAACTTGGTTGATGACATTGCTGGCAACCCGACGCATAAAAATATTCACGCCCCTGCTGTGTTTGCGGCGTTAAGCGGCTTCTCGGCACAGCAAGGTTTTGTGTAAACAATTCCACCAGGTCCAATAAATGTTGCGGTAATTCCACTTGATCTGGCGCACTTCCGTGGCTACTGCGCAAACAGTCGAGTTGTTTCTCTGTGCAAGGTTGTTGCGGAAAAATCGGGTTGGTTATACCCACGTCATTTACAAACGCCGCAGCAACAGTCACCGCCAAATTTGCACGACTCGCTTTCCAACCGAAACGTCCGGCTTGGAAACTTTGTGTAAGCGGGTCCCATACCCGATTGACACGACCGGATATTCCAGTATCAGAGGCGTGTTGCGCATCCGCTATTGCGTTTATAGCCGCTTGAGGAATTGCTTCTATCAAACCGACACCCAATACAGCTGGTGCACTGCGCAAACTGGTTAACACCTCAGAGTGTTGCAACTCAATGCTGTTGTTTTCAATGAATACCTGCGGATACCGCAGCGCTTGCAGTTCACCATCTGGAAAAGTAAACGATTGGTCTTGCCAACGCAGATAAATGTAGGCTTCGGGCTGCACTTCCATAGCAGAACTGTTAAACGAAACATGGCGAAGCTGATGACTCAAGGCAACCGATTGAGTTTGAAGTTGATCGCCCAATACGGGATGGGGAGCGACGCCCAACTCTTGCACGAAAGACTTTTCACCAACCATGCTGAGTCGCAGCACACCCTGGGTTAGCAATTCATCCGGCGCTTGCGGCATGCGACCACGACCACCATTAATGTGGCACGACATACAAGACCGCGCGTTGTAAAGCGGTCCTAAACCGTCCCGCGCGGTTGTTGCAGTGGGTGCTTTCACCCAAGGCTGTTCCGCCAGTGCCTTGCCCGCATAAAATGAGGACTTTAGTTCTGGGGGTAAGTTAGCCACCGGTGCATCGAAAACTACAACTGCCTGGCTTAAAAGCGTTGCAGCGCCACCGGGCAGGCTTTCGCTCGGCAACAGAGGTGGCGCTTTGGCAGATTGCTCGCAGGAACTGGTTACAATTGCCGCGACCAATAACGCGACAAGATTATTCGCAAGTCTGATCGGGTTGCGTGGTGTCACAATCCGAGGCCCCTTCGTCCACTACACTGGTATCCACTCCGAGAACTTCGGCAACATCGGCAATTAAGGCCGACTGCTGGTTGAGTGCAATAATGGCTTTGTACACGGGGTTATCGCTATTGCGATTTTCGTCCATGATCAACACGTCAAAAGGCGATCCGGCACGCGCACTTGCGTCTATTGCCTGCGTGTGAGTCGCCGTGTTTGCCAATGCCTGTTGCAGGGAATCGTCGAGGGTGCTAAAACCCGCAGCATTGAGGTAATCATCAAAGCCATAGCCGGAGACTGCGCGCGTGGTTACGTCGTCCACACCATCCAAATCACTGTCGTAACCGGCATAATCGCCAAAATAACTGTTTGACACCCCTTCGGCATCGAGCCAGATATCGCGGTGAGTATTATCAGAAAAACAGCTGTGTTCATCTTCCTGGGAATTTGAACTAAAAGCGATCTGCATACGTTCACCGGCCAGCTCACCTTCGGAAAGCGTGCCCATGCCCACCAGAATTTCTGCCAGTTTTTGACGCGCCGCAGCCACATTGGCAACACTAGTAAACGCGGTACGGTAGCTCGCGTTGGGCGCCCAACCGTCGCGTACACTGGTTAAGTCATTAATTAATTTTGCAACCAAGACTTCCAAGTACTGAAAACGCCGTTCTGCGTAGGTATCGCTAGTGAAATCTTCCAACGGGCGATGACCACCAGACGTCAGAATATTTCCCACCATGGAAAGCTCACGCGTGGTTTCTGTATCGGCACTGCCATCAAGGTTGAGGTCCTGACCCCACAACATAAATTCAATAGCGTGATAACCGGCGATTACGTCGTGCTCATCGTCTGCCGTGGCGGTGTTGCTGATGAGATTCTCATCAATAGTCACCGACGAATTAATAATATTTTCATCGGGATAATTCACAGTGGTGCTATGACTCGCCACTTCCACTTGATCCGAACCAAAATCGCTACCTGTGACCACGTAATCTATAAGCGCTTCACCCAGTGGCCAGGCGTTGATGTCGCCCTCCGGCCCGTCTTCATCCTGATAATTTGTAGAATCGATGGGGCTCAAACGGAAACGATAAACTTCACTTTGGCCATAGGGCTCACGGGCAACCAACCAGGCTTGCTTGGCAGCATCGAGATTCGTTTGTGTGGGCTCTGCTTTGAAATTTGTGATCGCGGTTTGCAACGCAACCGCGGTGTCCACCGCATCACTGTAGACCGCGTAGGCGATATCGGCGTTGCTGTTAATAATTGCGCGCGCGTTTTCCAGACTAAACTCACCCCCCGATGAACTGCTTGATGACGAACTGCTGCTGGAGGAAGAACTGGAAGCACCGCTGTCTGAACTACTGGAACCGCCACCGCCACAGGCAGACAGCACCGCACTCAAGGCCAACAGAGCGAGTAAACGTGAAAACAACATGATTTTTACCCCAAGAAAGTTGATTGTAATCGTCGTGGTTGGCATAGAACTCAACCACACACCCCTATGCTTTGTGGTGATACTATTACAAAATGAGAATGATTAGCAATTGTATTTTTATCTTGATTTGTCTCAAGTAGCCGCGTAATTTGTAGAGGTATAGTCTGCAGCACACGAATATTTTTGTAAGAAGGGCAACAACATGCGCAAATTGATTGGATTGGGATTACTGTTTAGCTTGCTTCAGGCGTGCGGCGGAGGGGGTGGCGGCTCTTCGGAATCACCCGTGGTCAGCGCGTCCTCATCCTCCAGTAGTTCCTCCAGCAGCTCTTCCAGCGGCTCACCGTCTTTTGCCACAATCGAAAAATTGGGCGAAACCTTGTTTAACGATGTGAACCTATCCAAAAACCGTACCCAAAGTTGCGCTACCTGCCACACCGCTGAAAATGGCTTTATCGATGCCAGAACAGGCAATGATGGTAAGGTGTTCACCACATCTCTGGGTGACGACGACCTCAGTTTCGGCGATCGC
The DNA here is from genome assembly GCA_007827375.1 of Alteromonadaceae bacterium 2753L.S.0a.02. NCBI lineage: Bacteria > Pseudomonadati > Pseudomonadota > Gammaproteobacteria > Alteromonadales > Alteromonadaceae > Alteromonadaceae bacterium 2753L.S.0a.02. The sequence continues at coordinate 1,269,726 of VISH01000002.1, read as the reverse complement.
AATACTCCGTCAGCTGCTTACGCAATGCTGGCACCTGAATTCCAGATACTTGAATCAAGCAACAGTCGCCAGCGATTCAACAGCGATCAACCCAACTATGTGGGCCCATTCGGAGGGCAGTTTTTGGATGGCCGGGCAGCCACATTGGTCGAACAGGCGGAGGGGCCACCGGTAAATCCAGTAGAAATGGGCATGGAAGATAAAGCAGCGGTTGTAGCACGTTTATTGGAGAATACCGATTACGAAATCGCATTCAAAACTATTTTTGGGGAAAGCGTTTTTACTGACACAGACACGGCCTACACCAAAATGGCCGAGGCAATCGCGGCATTTGAAAAAACTGAAAGCTTTGCGAGTTTCGATTCTCTGTACGATAAGGTGTTACGTGGCGAAACCTTCTACGACCCACTTAGCAAAGCCGCAGCAGGTAAAAGCTTATTTTTCTCTCAGGAATTTACCAGCTGCGCTACCTGCCATCAACTGCGCCCCAACGGTCACGACAACGAACCCTTTACCGGTTATGAATATCACAATATTGGCGTACCGGCGAATATTGCCAGTCGAGAAGCTAAAGCACAGGACACCGCGTTCGTAGATAATGGTCTGCTTGATAACCCAGCCATTGATGACCCCAACCACAAGGGTAAATTTAAAGTACCCACTTTGCGCAACGTGGCCGTGACTGCCCCTTATATGCACAACGGCGTGTTCCGTGAATTGGCAACGGTGTTAGCGTTTTACGATCATTTTATCGAGGGTTCCAGCCATAGTCTGAATCCCGAAACTGGAGAATCCTGGGCCGATGCGGAAGTTCCAGAGACAATAGCCACAGCAGAGCTGGCCAATGGTCAGAGCCTGACCGATCAACAACTTGTGCAAATAGAGTGTTTCCTGCGCACACTTACCGACGAACGTTACGAACACTTACTACCCACAGATGGCAAGTGTGATTAAAACCGGTTAAATTAACCCGTGAATTAAACGGGGAACCGGCGAAGGCTATCCATGAGAATATTGCTGGTAATGTGCGGTTGGTTGGCGGTTGCTGTGGGTGTTGTGGGTATATTCCTGCCACTACTTCCAACAACGCCATTCATCCTCCTGGCAGCAGCGTGTTTCGCCAAAAGTTCGCAGCGTTTTCATCAATGGCTGCTACAGAACCACTGGTTTGGCCCCGCTATTAGAGATTGGCAGCGTTATCGGGCGCTGCGCAAGCACGTGAAAGCGCAGGCGCTTGCATTGGTGGTCGCGAGCTTTTCACTGAGTATCGCCATAGTGCCGTTACCAGGGGTAAGGTTATTTCTGGTGGCCACCATGCTCACTTGCCTTTACTTCATTTCCCGATTGCCCGTGCGCGACGAAGTGCGTAAAAAAAATCGCTGGCCCATATAAAAACTGTAACACTGCCATGCATCTCGCCTGAAAAATTTATCAAATGCTATCAATTTGAAACCTGTCATATAAATTGGCGTGCAATAATTTCCATGCCAAGTGGCTATGGTTTTAAATACACCTCGCCGGTACTTCGGTGATCCTCACTCTGTTAAGTAGCCCGCAAATTCCCTCTTTAGGAGTTTGCTTGAAGCACAGCGATCGACACCAAGCTCGTTTATACTCCACGGGCTGCTTACGAGGCACTGTGTGGTGACCCGGGCGTTAAAAGCAATAATAAATGCGTCGTCCGAAGTCCGGCCCCTCTCCTCCCCCTTTTACACCTTCAGGCCCGATGGCGCGATGTATGCTTAACATTTCAGCGCACCGACGTCGGCAAGTACTTGCAATAAAAAAACTGCGGTAAGCCAAATGCCGGGCGAGATTTATCAACAATTGCAGTAGAATAGAAATTTTATAAAAAATGGGTGAGCAACCATGGTAATGAACTGGAAAGAGTACGCTTCCGGTGATTTTTATGACGAGGTTATGAGCAGCCCAGGCAACGCCCGCCGACCTGCACAAAAACTCGTTGCACAATTAAAGTCTTTCAGCGAAGAAGAACTTGCAGCACGCAAACAAGCCGCAGAAAGCACAATTAAAGAAATGGGGGTTTCGTTTACGGTTTACACCGAAGAAGGCAATATCGATCGCGCATGGCCCTTCGATATCATCCCCCGCCCTATTGCCGCGAAACAATGGGAGGTTGCGGAAGCCGGTTTGAAGCAGCGCCTCACAGCCCTGAATCTGTTCATTGATGACCTCTACCACGATCAGAAAATTCTCAAAGACGGCATTATCCCGGAGTTTGTTCTCAAGCAATCGAAAAACTACCGCAAAGAATGCGAAGGAATGAAGCCCGCATTTGGTGTGTGGGCCCACATTTGTGGCACTGATTTGGTGCGCGCAGATGATGGGGAGTTTTATGTACTGGAGGACAACCTACGAGTACCCTCAGGTGTTTCCTACATGTTAGAAAATCGCGCGATCACCAAACGCGTATTGCCTGAACTTTTCGAAACCGTGGATATTGCCAGGGTGGATGAATATCCCGCGCGATTGTTTGACACCCTCGCAGCACTATCACCTCGCAAATTGAAAAAGCCGGTAATCGCCGTGCTTACTCCAGGCATCTACAATTCAGCCTACTTCGAGCATGCTTTTCTTGCACAGCAAATGGGCACCGAGCTGGTCGAAGGTAGCGATCTCGTGGTGCAGGATGACTGCGTGTTTATGAAAACCATCTCTGGCTTGGAGCAGGTCGACGTAATTTATCGACGTATCGACGACCTCTTCTTAGACCCTGAGGTTTTTGTTAAAGATTCCGTACTCGGGGTGCCCGGACTTATGCGCGCATGGCACAAGGGCAATGTCGCGTTGGCCAATGCACCGGGAGCCGGCGTCGCCGACGACAAAGTGGTGTATGCCTATGTACCACAAGTTATAAAATATTATCTCGACGAAGACCCTCTTATTCCCAACGTCGAAACATTTTTGTGTTATGACGACAAACAGCGCGAATATGTACTAGCCAATCTCGACAAGCTCGTCGTTAAGCCGGCTAATGAATCCGGCGGCTACGGCATGCTCGTGGGACCGCATTCCACCAAAAAGGACCGCGACACCTTTGCAGAGCTTATTAAGGCCAACCCTCGCAACTATATTGCGCAACCCACATTAAAACTTTCCACAGCACCCACAATTGTGGGCAAAAATGATTTGGAGCCACGTCATCTCGACTTACGTCCGTTTATCTTGCAGGCCAAAGATACTTACGTAACCAAAGGCGGGCTAACACGTGTAGCTATGAAAAAAGGTTCACTGGTGGTGAATTCCTCTCAAGGTGGCGGTAGTAAAGACACCTGGATTGTTGAATAAGCCACTCCATGAATCCACAACACGTAAACCCATTTTTTAAATTTAGTGGAGTAACAACTCATGCTTTCTAAAGTCGCAGAGCGCGTATATTGGACAGCGCGTTATCTCGAGCGAGTAGAAAATACCGCGCGATTAATTCGCGTATACGACAGCCTGATGTTCGACTTACCGCGCTCAGTGAATTTCGGCTGGTATAACTTAATCACCATAAACAGTGCCCAGCACGAATTCGATGAGCGTTTCAAGGTTCACGATGAACGCAATGTCGTTAAATTTTTATTGGCCGACGACACCACCACCAGCTCCATTCTTTCTTCGCTTCGCGCGATTCGTGAAAATGTGAGAACCACACGAGATGTAGTACCTGAAGAAACCTGGGAACTGACCAACGAACTTAACCTCTATGTGCGCGAGAACTTTCAGCAGGGTATCAACCGTAGCCGACGTCACGAATTTTTAGATGGCGTGATAAAAGGTTGCCAACAAATTTTGGGGCTGCTTTATGGCACAATGCCACATGATGCCGCTTGGGATTTCTTGCGTTTGGGGCGCAATCTGGAACGCGCTGATATGACCACACGCATTCTCGATGCCGGGGCCGCTGCAGCTCTACAGGTAGTTGAAGAAGACAGCGGTGTTAACAGCCGACAGATAATCTGGGGTAACGTGCTGCGCTCTCTGGGCGCCATGCAATCATATCGCCATACTACACGCTCGGCCGTTGTCGGAGACGCTGTGGTATTTTATTTACTGGAAGACAAACAATTTCCACGCACCATCGGGCATTGCCTGGCAGCGATTCTCCACTCTGCCGAACGCCTGCCACGATCGAAGCAAATTGTCGCTAATCTGAAAGATATTCAAGCCAATATATTCGACGACGTGGATTACGAACAACTCGGTGAGCCTTTGCGGGATTATCTCAACGACCTGCAAACCGATTTAGCCAGCATACATTCGCATATTGCCGCAAACTGGTTTCCAGAACTTGCGTAAGCCCCCAAGGGCATTCTTTCAACTATTCTATTAAGCGTGTTTAACTCATGACGATACGTGTTGCAATACAACATAACACATACTACAAATTCGACCGCTCGGTAAAACTGTCACCGCATATTATTCGCTTGCGGCCTGCGCCTCACAGCCGTACCCCAATTCATGCTTACAGCATGAAAATCAAACCCGAAACACACTTTCTGAATTGGCAACAAGACGCTTTTGGAAACTATCTTGCCCGCCTTGTTTTCCCCGAACGCACCAAAGAATTTTCGGTGGAAGTTGAAGTTCAGGCCGACATGACGGTGATTAACCCCTTCGATTTCTTTTTGGAAGAAACCGCTGAAGAATTCCCTTTCGATTACAGCGAACAGGAAAAGAAAGAGTTACTGCCCTACCTCGAAAAAAAATCCGGCGGGCCATTATTTAAGGAGCTGGTGGCCGGTATTTCGATGGAAAAGCGCCGCACGATCGATTTTCTTGTCGAAGTTAATCAACTGCTTGAGAATAAAATCGATTACACCATCCGCCTGGAACCAGGTGTACAGGCCCCAGAAGAAACCCTCGAAAAAGCCTTGGGATCTTGTCGTGATACCGGCTGGCTGTTGGTGCAATTGCTGCGGCATCTGGGTCTAGCAGCTCGTTTTGCGTCGGGGTATCTGATACAGCTTAAACCCGATCAAAAGTCTTTAGACGGCCCTTCAGGTACCGATCACGATTTCACCGACCTGCACGCCTGGTGTGAAGTTTATTTGCCTGGTGCGGGCTGGGTTGGCCTTGACCCCACGTCAGGTCTGTTTGCCGGAGAAGGCCATATTCCACTGGCCTGTACCCCCGACCCTGTTTCAGCGGCTCCCATTACCGGCTTCACAGATAAGTGTGAAGTGGAATTTTCTTACGAAAATAATGTAGCCCGTATTCTCGAAGATCCTCGCGTAACCAAGCCATACACCGAAGACCAATGGCTGGAAGTTCAGGCCCTGGGTCGCGCTATCGACGCCGAGCTCAATGCCAACGATGTGCGCTTGACCATGGGCGGTGAGCCGACATTTGTTTCCATTGACGATATGGAATCGGCACAGTGGAATACCGCCGCGCTGGGTGCCGACAAATTGCGTCTCGCCAAAGACCTGTTATTGCGGCTGCGCGACCATTTCGCACCTACAGGTTTATTGCACTACGGTCAGGGAAAATGGTACCCAGGTGAAGAAATTCCCCGCTGGGCACTGGGCTTGTTTTGGCGCAAAGATGGCGAGCCCATGTGGCAAAACCCCAAATATCTCGCTCGTGTCGATAAATCTTATGGCCACGACGTAAAAACTGCACATCGTTTCGCTAAAGAACTCACTAATCTGATGGGGCTGGATAATGACTTCGCACAGCCTGCCTACGAAGATGCGCTGCACTACTTACAACAAACTCAAAACCTACCGGCGAACATCGACGTTCTCTCCGCCAAGGTGATGAGCGAAGACCTCGCTCGCAAGCGTCTGGTACGGTTATTGGAAAAAGGCTTTGAGCAGCCTGCCGGTTTTGTCTTGCCACTGGGTTGGAATTACAACGGAGGCGGCTGGTATAGCAGTAAGTGGGAAATGCGCCGTGAACGTATTGTGTTAATTCCTGGTGATTCTCCCATGGGCTTACGCCTGCCACTTGATGCATTGCCCTGGGTTGAAAAGAAAGACCGCGAAATTGAGGTGGAACGCGACCCGTTCGAAGTTCGCGAGCCTTTAGTCAAGTACTCAGAGATGACTTTCGTTGCGCCTCAGCCGCAAATGCCACAAATAAAACGCGTACGTGAAAAAGATAAAACTACCGTCACTGAATATTATGACGTATTCCGCACGGCACTGTGTTTCCAGGAGCGTGACGGAAAATTGCATTTGTTTTTACCTCCCTTGCAGATTCTCGATGCCTACGTAAATCTTATCGCGGCGATAGAAACTGTTGCAGAACGCTTGGATATTCCAGTCGTTATTGAAGGCTACGAACCGCCTCGTGATTACCGTCTGCTTAAACTTCTGGTGACTCCAGACCCCGGTGTTATCGAGGTCAACATTCACCCCGCCAACAACTGGGATGAACTTGTCGAAACCACTACCGAGCTTTACGAAGCAGCCAGAGAATCGCGTTTGGGAACCGAGAAATTTATGTTGGATGGTCGCCACACCGGCACCGGTGGTGGCAACCATGTCACTCTTGGCGGAGCCACCCCGGCAGACAGTCCGTTGTTGCGCCGCCCAGATCTGTTACGCAGCATGGTGACCTTTTGGCAACATCACCCCAGTTTGTCATATTTGTTCTCCGGTGCGTTTATCGGGCCAACCAGTCAGGCGCCGCGTGCCGATGAAGGTCGCGATGAGATGCTCTACGAGTTGGAGGTGGCGTTCAAACAAATGCCTGAAGGCGAAGTAACGCAGCCCTGGCTAGTAGACAGACTCATGCGCAACCTGCTCATCGATATCACCGGCAATACGCACCGTGCGGAATTTTGCATCGATAAACTCTATTCGCCAGATTCCCCGACAGGCCGGCTCGGCATCCTGGAATTTCGCGGGTTTGAAATGCCACCCCACAGTCGGATGGCATTAGTGCAGTTTCTTTTAATTCGCTCCCTGGTAGCACGCTTTTGGAACGAACCTTATAAGCAATCCCTGGTGCGCTGGGGTACGCAACTCCACGACCGTTTTATGTTACCCCACTATATCTGGGCCGACATGAAAGAGGTAGTTAAAGACCTTAACGATCGAGGCTACCCGTTCCGCGAGGAATGGCTGTTACCCTTCGAAGAATTTCGCTTCCCCCACTATGGCCGCGTGCAACTGGACGATATCGAAATTGAAGTGCGCTGGGCCATCGAACCCTGGCATGTGCTCGGCGAGGAAATCGGCAGCTTTGGCACCTCCCGCTATGTAGATTCATCGGTGGAGAGGGTGCAGGTGAAAGTAAGCGGAATGACCAGTGACCGCTATATTCTCGCGTGTAACGGCCGCCGTGTACCATTGCGCAACACCGGTAAGCAGGGCGAATTTGTTGCCGGAGTGCGCTACCGCGCCTGGCAACCGCCTTCGGCATTGCACCCCACTATCGGCGTGAACACGCCCTTGGTTTTCGACTTGGTTGATACCTGGAATGGGCGATCCATTGGCGGATGTACCTACCATGTGTCTCACCCCGGCGGTCGCAGTTATGAAACGTTCCCAGTGAATGCTTTTGAAGCGGAAAGCCGACGAGTTAATCGCTTTGAAGGCATGGGTTTTACACCAGGGCCATTTACGCCCAGACCCGATCTGGATGCACTACGGGAGTTCTTTACCGACCGCAATCCACCGCGCCCCATGGCACCACCGTTCGAAGAATTGCCTGGTGAATACGCTTACACGCTGGATTTACGCCGCGCGCAGTAACACTTCACAAGTACACTACACAGCGCTCACCCATCTGAGATGAGCGCTATTTTTTTATCTGCAATTGCACGTGAAAGGTTGTGCCCACTTCCACATCGGAAGTCACCGCCATTTGGCCATGATGATGTTCCGTGACCGAGAAATATGCAAAGGACAAGCGATTGGTGCCCAGGCTGCCATTATTTTCTGGCGCGTTTAAAAAATAAGGTTCGAAAATATTAATTTGCTCTTCGGGGCTCAAGCCCACGCCATTGTGGTTGATCTTAATCCAGATAGCATCATAAAACTCATTTACCTCAATGGATATTTTCGGCTGGAAATCTGCGCGCTCGCAACGCCCCAAAGCGTGACAGGCATGACGAAATATCCCTAAAAATACCTGCTGGAGTTCGGCAATTTTGCAAGGCACCAGGCTAAGGTTATTTTGAATATTGCGGCTGATCGGAATATCCCTGAATTTCAAGCCATTCGGTTCTGAAATCACTTTACAGGCGGTGGCGATGGTGTGCTCCAAAATATCGGGGATTTTAACCTGCTGTGGGTTGCCACCCTGATGGGTGGCGAACTCATCGAGGTTGTTGACAATTGCCGACGCATAATCGCTGCTCTCCAGCGCACTTTCGAGGCATTGGGTCAGCTCCTCGCATTTTTCGGGCGCGACAGACCGCATTTCTTCAGAGCGTGCAAAATCGTACATGCGGCTCAATGAACCACTAATTTTCTGCAGGGGAGTGTCTATGTCCTGCGCCATGGTCGCGGCGAGTTCACCCATTGAGGCCATTTTATCGAGTTCAATCATGCGATTTTCCGCTTTAACCCGCTTGGTCACATCGTCGAGCAATATCACCAGTCCCACCTCATCATTGCCCTGCAGGGCATAGAGTGTAATATCGAAGTAATACTGGCCCCGCTGACTGTGCTGAATCGCCCGGCTGGCACCGGTCTCGAGGACTTCTCTGACCTGTTCCGGGGTAAGCGTAATCGTCGGGTAGGCATCCCAAAGATTTTTGCCCAGCACCTGATCGTTTTTGGCTCCCGTTATTTTTTCTGCCGATGTGTTCCATTGGGTGATTTCGAGTTCTTTGTTCAAGCCAATCAACATCAATGGCATCGAGTCGAGAATGCTTTTAATGTACGCCTGAGAAGTTCGCAGGCGGTGGGTGGTAGCTTTGTGTTCTCCGATTTCAGCTTCGAGCGCCTGATTTGCGGTGGCCAAATTGGCGGTGCGTTCCTGAACCCTGATTTCGAGATTTTTCTTGATTTCCTTGAGCTCGCGGTTAGCCCGCCAGGTGTTGCGGTAGCTGAGTGCCAGAAAAATCAAAGTAATGGTGAGCAGGGTAATCAGTAAGCCGCCGGAGAAATTAGCGACATGCTGCCATTTGGTGTGACCGTCTTCATCTTTAAAGACATCTGCAATACTCGCCAGGGAGGGATTGGCGAAGAGCAGCAGCATTAAGCTACTGAGGTGTAGTAAGTACTTGCTCATAGTGTGCAGATTTTACCCTGTTTGATGAAAAGCGGAGGATTATACCTCAGTAAGCTCCAGCCATTCAGTAATCGCCGGAAAGTAGAGCGCCGCGCGAACCTGCTCAAAGCCCAATTGCAGCAGCGCAGTACGATAGCTTTTCATTTTAGGCAAATAGACGGCACGCTGTTGTGCTAAAAATGCCGCGGTATTTTGATCGGGATCTGGCAAACCGGTCTTGTAGTCAACCACCCAGGTAATTCCCTGCTGCGTGGTAAAAACCCGATCCATCACCCAATGCTGCAGCCCTTCAGGTGTTGCTATGCTTACTGGATATTCACATCGCTGAAACGGGTAGTGGTTGCCAAGTAAGGTTTGACCGCGCTCATCCTCCAGAACACGACACAGCTGTTGAACCACATTTTCAGCCGTCCCTGAAAGACGACCCCGAGGCACCCCCATCTCTCGCAGCGCTGCATGAATCTGATCGATCTGGGCCAGCACCCGAGCGCTATCCCAATTTTGCACACCTTGCTCAGTGATGTGTTGTAAATAACGATGCACCAGGGTTCCCGAATAACGCGCTGTTGGATCTTGCGGCGTCCAGTCCGGGCGATTCAACGACTCATCATAGTCGTAGGGTGGAATCGCATCTGCAAGGAGGTTTTCCCGCAAAATGGCAGGCGACTGCCAGGCGGTAACCAGGCGTTGAATTTCGGGCTCAGGTGCAGACAACGCACTGGTTTGATGATTTTCGTCTGCCTGCGGTGGCTTATCGGGCTGCACGTGCAGTGCAACCGATGCCCAAATACTCGACAATAAGCTACCAGCAGCAGGCGCACGCAATTCTCCAGGATTTTTACTGTTTTCAGACGTTGTAAAACACAGATGCAAACGCTGGCGTGCTCGGGTGCAGGCCACATAAAGCAGACGGCACGTTTCCAGTACAGCCTTCTTACCACTCTCAGCGACGAGATACTGGTAATTGGGATGTCGCTCGCTTCCTGAAACCTGGGTAAGCGGAGACATCAGGAGCTGCGCTTCACCATGGTGATTAACACGCTCATGCCACAGTAGTAAATCGTCATAGCGATTGTTACCACGCCTAGCCAAACCGGGCACGATAACCGTATCGAATTGCAAACCCTTGGATTTATGTATGGTCATTAATTGCAAGCGATCATCCGCCTGCGGGTCGGGTGCAGCGAAAAGGCCTGCAACGGCGTTATGTAATACCCGAAACGAGGGCAGATCACACGCGTATTCCCAGGTTTCCAGTAATTCAAAAAACCTGTGAGCATTTTCCAGAGCTTCCGCATTGGCCACACAGGCCCCACCACCAAGCGCCAGCCAGACACCTTCGACCCAATCTCGCAGCGGCTTGCGAAGTTGCTCAGCAAGCGCTGTCTGGAGTACGGGCAATATCTTGTTGAGTCGTAATAGTGCGTCATCACCCAACATTTTTAACTCGAGCGCCCGCTGACATTGCTGCAGCAGGGTTGGGTATTGTTCTTGGGTGCTGCAGCTCTGATTGGCAATAATTTCCAAATCTTGTAAAAGCAAACCGCACCAGGGCGCGCGCAGTAGCGAAAGCCAAGCAACGCGATCGGCGGGATGCAGAAGTGCACGACTCAGGCTTAATAAATCCTGTACCACGGCTGTTTCGCCCAACGGCTGCAGATCAACTGCACGAAATTGCATGCCCTCATTCTGCAGTGCCGGTAATAATGCTGACAGTGCATTGCGACTGCGAACCAACACGGCAATTGTACCCTCTGGGTTCTCCGTCTGACACGCGCGGATAATATTAACCATCGCAGCCGCTTCGCGCTCACCATCGTTATCATCGATAAATCCATGAATTGTTACCGCATCGCCCGGCAAGTCTGGGTTGATGGAATCGGACGCCGAATAACTTACCGCGCCATGGCTAATATTGCTTTTCTCGGGAAACGCGCGCGCAAAGGTATGATTGACCCATGTCACAATTCCAGCCTGTGACCTAAAATTAGCGGTGAGCCGCAACGACTGTAAATCGACATTTTCCAAACCCTGCTCACGGGCACTTAAAAACAAGCCCACGTTGGCGCCGCGAAAAGCGTAAATGGACTGCATCGCATCGCCCACACAAAAAAGTGTGCGCTGATCATCTGGTTGCCAGCCGGCCGTTAATTGATTGAGCAATTCGATTTGCCCGGCAGAAGTATCCTGAAACTCATCCACTAAAATATGACTTAAACGGTAATCCATTTTTAGCGAAAGCTGGCTGGGTTCATCAGCACTGCCCAGGGCACGGCGTGCCGCCAGACTGATTTCAGTGAAATCCACCTGATTTTTTTCTGCAAAAACTAAGGTTAATTGTGCCGTCAGAACCGGTAGCACCGTAAACAATGCCTGTAATAACTGCCACTGTTGCGCGTCTACCTCGAACGTGGGTAAGGTTTTTAAATCATTTAAAGCGTCATCTAAGCCCGGTATTTCCCTAAGCTGCGTCACAAGGTCTTTTAATTGTGCCTTGCGAGCATCACAGGCTTTTTTATCGGCTCCCTTACCGCTCGGAAACCCCAAAGTGACCGTCACATTTTTACGCCACTCGCCTTTTTGAGTTTTCAGCATTTCCAGCAAACCCAACCACTTGGCGACACCTTCCGGCGAGGCATCTGGCAGTGCCTGGTTGTCCACATCAATATTTAAACAATGACTGATAACCGAGGTTTTTTCGCTGGTTTGCAGATTGTGGGCGGCGTAGCCAGCAAGGCTGATAATTTCAGATTGTAATTTTGTAGGGATCAGTTGTTGCAGTTGAGCGATCGTTTCGCGAATTACTGTAGTGAAATGTTCGCTAAATTTTTCGCGAATGGTATCAGCCATCTGCGCACGACCAATTAAAGGCAGCCATTGTTCGCGTTTGCTAAGCAGTTGCACCAGCAGTGCTTCAACACGATTAAATCGGTTGTCCAACAACTGCAATACCACAGCCAAGGCCTCGGCCCAGTGGCAATCATCCTCCAGAGTTGCCAGTAATGCATGAACGGCTGACCGGTACAATTCATTGGCATCGTCACAAATCTGCGGCTGACTCCCAAAGGAAGATTCCATTGGCAATTGCCGGGTTAACGACGTGCATAAGCTATCAAACGTTTTTATTTGCAAACGGTTAGGATTCTGCAACAGTTGCCAATTGTGAATGCTGTCCGCCTCCAGTACATCGCGCGCGAGTTTCCAAGTGAGGCGGCGATGACTTTCCTCAGGTTCTTGCAATTGTGCCATTTGCAGAGACTGTAAAAGCCGCTCGCGCATTTCACCAGTCGCTTTGCGGGTAAAGGTGATGGCTAATATTTCTTCCGGGCGTTTTACGCGTGCCAACAGCACCAAAAAGCGCTGAGTTAGCAACTCAGTTTTTCCACTGCCTGCCGGTGCTTCACAAATAAAGGAACTGTTTGGATTCAGCGCTTCGAGGCGTTGCTGAGCATCGGGGATATTCACTGATTGCCCTCCCCGTTCTCACGCACAGTTTCGCGAATACGACAAAAACCGCGTAACTCGCAATACCGGCAAGTCGTGGCGGCGACTTTGGGGTCTACCGTCGCTTTGCCGGCAAGAAATTCGCTCGCAAGACTCTCTAAAGTCGATTGCCAGTGGGCCAGAATTTCCGGCCAGTTTTTCGGGAGATCCAGATTTTTTTCATCTCGCGGATCTTTAATGCCGGGTGCAATCTCAGTATTCTCGCTAAGCCCCTTTAAAACCACTTCACGATTATTTATTTGAGCAAACGCGGCGCCGACAACCTTGTCGCGATTGGCAATCGCGTAGAGCGGTACCTGCGGTTGATCGGGTCGTTCACCCTCCCACGCGTTTATATGACTAATACCGGTTTTGTAATCGATCACAAACAAACTGCCGTCTTCAAGCAAATCTACACGATCATAGCGAATTGTTAGCGGCAACCCCCCCAGCTGTAATTGTCTGCGACTTTCATTGAACACCACTTTAAAAGGGGCGCGCTGTTTTTCGAGTTGCAGCCATTCAAAAACCAAGGCCTGCAAGCGCAGGGTTTCCAACTCAACGAAACGGTAGCCAATAAAATTTTTATGGCGAATACCGGCAAGAGCAGCACGAATTGCAGCGCTCACTATTTTTTGCAATTGCGTATCATCACAGTTTTGCAGACGCTTCGAATCGAGCAAATTACGCCACACGATTTCCAGGGCGTGATGAACCAGATTGCCACGCTCAGCAGCATTCAAACCGATGTCGATATCGGCAATGGTTGAGGCATGCAAGCGGTGTCGAGCAAACGCCTGAAAAGGGCAAGCTGCCATATCTCGTAAAATGCTTGAACCACCTTTGATCGCCTGCGGTTCGCGCACCGCACCGCCAAAGTTATCGGTAAGCACTTCGAGTTTGCTGTGTTGCAGTTGCAACTGTGCCAGCGCAGGTTCGGTATTTATGTCGAATTCACTGCAGTCCAGTGACTGAATTAAGGGGCTTGGGAGACGTTGTTTATCATCTTTCACAACAGCGTGGCTGAATACCAAATGTCGGGCACTTTCATACCAACGTTGCGTATGACGCGACGCATACAAAGCTTCACGCTCCGCAGAGCTCTGCGGCGCGTTATTCGAAACTTGCAGTGAAAGTGGCAATAAGGGGTTTGGAGAGGGCGCCGGTGGCCAGGTTTCGTCATCCAATCCGGTCACCCAAAGATAATCAAACGGCAAGCCCGCAGCTTCCAAAATACCCAGAATTTGCAGCGGCGATTTTCTGGTTTGCGCCTGGAAACTATTCTGCTGTAGGCAACGGCGCAATACACTCAGCGCATCGCTAAGGCTTAACGCTGCCACCGCCAGATCGAGTGAGTTAAATTCATTGAGGGTTTCCTGCCAGGCCTGGAGCTGTTGATATTCCAGAGTATCCAGCGATCGCTCCCCTGGCCAACCCAAGCATTGCAATTGCTCCGTAAATACCTTTAGCCATTCACTGGGTAGATAGCGCTTGTTGGTGTGCAGCTTGGCTATTTGATCGAATCGTTTAAGGCCTTGATAAAAATTCGGACAAAGAGGCTGTTGCTCCGCATCACAAAATTCCGCTGCACAGGTGATTAATAATTGCCGACCCACCTGTAATTCATCCCGATCACGTAAATTCACGTCCAATTGTGCACGTACCTGGAGTTCAGAATGTAAACCCAAAAACGGCGACAACAGTAATTTGCTGGTGTCGTCCAGTGTTTGCTGGTGCTGGTTTAACTGTAACGCAGCTAATGCCGCCTGAGCGAGCGGTACACGCGCCAGAGGCTGACCCGCAGAAAGGTTGAACCCCGGTGCGTGCGTTGCTGCCTGGGGCTCAATAACACTGGGTTCAAACACCGCATTAAAACTTCTAAGCACTTGGGCACGCCGTGCGGTTAAATCTGGCACGACAACACCAATGCGACTGTTTGGCTGCTGTTGCAGTAGTCGGTAACTCCACCAGGCGACGCTGAGCAGTTCACTTTGCGGATCAGCACAGGCAAAACGCTTCACATGCCCTGCTTGCATATCGAGAGTTATATCGTCAATTTTGCTTCCCCGTTTTTGCATTGCATTAAGGAGTGCCTGCATCGCAGGAGAATGCTCGTCGAAACCATAAAGAAATACACAGCGTGGCGTGGTCAACTGGCGCTGCACAATTGCCTGCTCGATAACTGCCGGTAGCTGTGCGCGACTCAAAGCGTCATTCTCACTGCACCATTGCTGGAACTCGTACGACCATTCCCGAAACAGAAGATGACTCTGCAAATGCTGCGAATCCTTGAGTGAAGTGATATCTAAGCGCCATTCGTGAACGAGTAGCCAGGCGTCAGCGGCGGCCTGGGCAGTCGCACTCAGGTTTAACAGGGCAGAAGTTTCCGGATGAGCCTCCAACAATGCCTGCCACACCAGAAATTCTTGCTGCACCGAAAGCAAACTCAAACCCGCACTGGGATGCTCACGACGGCTGGTTAACGCCTGCCATTGCCGCACCAACCAGCTTTGATAGGAATTCGCGGTAACACTCACAAAGGCAAAATTGGATTGCGCAGCTTGATATTCGCTGTATGCATCGCGAATAAAACGGCTGAGTCGCTCGTTTGGGGTTAAAACCAGATCCTGCTCTGCATCCAGTTTCGCGAAATGGTTTTCAAAATGTATTATGTCTGGCATTGGTAAATTTTCTAATTTATCGCTGGCGTACGCTCAGCCACCATGGCTCAGTGTACCCTAAGCTCTTCCTTACCACGCTTACAACTATAAACGGATTCATAAATTGAAAAACTTCAGCTTGTTACTGCTTAAATGGTGCTGCTTAGTTTGTAGCCTTTCCCCAATTTTTGTTGATGCTTCCGCACTGGATGACGAACTGCAGGCAACTATTGCCGCTTATCGAAACGCCGGCCCAAATCCGAGAGAAGTGCTTCGTCCCCTCAAATGGTCTGGTATTACCGACCCAGCACTGTTCAACATTGTGGAAACAGACCTGCTGAACAATATGTCGCAGCGGGGGCAAGACTGGACAGAGGGTAACGCCTGGCGAGTTCAATCATTGGCATACTCCGGAAATCCCAAATACCGTGAAACCATTGCAGCAATAATCGAGAAAGGAAGATCATCCAAATTAAGACGGCACGCAAAGTCATCACTCGCTGTAATGGAGGATTTCGCCTCTTACAATCCCACGATCTCTGCCGGCCTTGACGATGTGCCCGCAGAGCGCCTCGTCAAGCAGCGAATTATTAATATGCTCACCTCAGACAACTACGAGCTGATTCGCGCGGGAGCAAGCCAAATTTACCATCACCACTTTGATGACCAAGAGTTGATTAACCTCAGTGAACAGCGTATTAAAGATCTCTATACCAAAGTACATCAACGTTTTCCTGATGGCGACGCACTGGGCTGGTTATGTAAAGTACTCGCCAAAACTAAAGACGAAAAATACATTCCCTTGCTCCGGGAAGTCGCAAAAAACACTCCAGAAAAAGCACTGCAACGACACGCCAAAAACGCAGTGAAAGACATAAAGGGCATCCCCGAAGTAGGGCCCCACGGTGACTTGCTGTAGTTCAGTGCCTCACATCCGTTACTTTTTCATTCACCACGCATAAAACTGCAAAATATCTGACACATTCAAGCCTTAGGCTTTGCGGTTTAATTCTGAACAGATATTGAGTGGTTATGAAAATTGTCTATTCTGGACTGGTCGCTGTTGCTGCCGGTCTTGCTATCTCCTTTGCGGTGCAATCCTGTAAGCCCTCCGATAATCCAAAAACCGAGACGCCTGACTCTCCAACCGTGATTCCCACTGCGATTCCGACCGTACAACCAACCGACCTGACCAGCTCAAGCCTGCCAGAGGTTACAGAGGATCGACGCGTCGCCGTGCGCGAGGACAAGATACTCAACCTAGAGGCCACTATTCCTCCGCAATGCTACACAAAGACCGAAGGCCGCTTTAACCCTTGCTACACCTGCCACCAGCTATACGACCGTCAGCAGCCACGATTTAACCAACTGGACGACGGCGCGTTGCAGGGTGACTACGGATTCTCCGATGTCGGAGTAAGCAATCACTGGAGCAACCTGTTTGAGGATCGCAGCGAGTGGCTGGCAACCATAAGTGATGCCGCTATCACAGAATATGTGTCCACCGAAAATTACACCGATTTGCCAGCGAGACTAGAATCCCTGAATTGGCAGGGATTTAGTCCGGATTTACGCGACTATCCCCTGGGTGCAGCAGCATTCGATGAACGTGGCCTCGCAAAAGATGGCAGCTACTGGGTTGCCTTCAACTACAAGCCGTTTCCCGGTACTTTTTGGCCCACTAACGGCGCCACAGATGATGTGGTTATCCGTTTGCCCAAGCTATTCCGTGAACTAAATGGCGAGTTTAATGCCGACGTGTATTACACAAACCTCACTTTGATAGAGATCAGCCTCAAAGACCTGGAACAAGCCTCTATCTGGCCAATCAACGAACAAGACCTTGGCGCTGACATCGACAACAACGGCGTGATGGAAACAGCCACGCAAGTGAACAGTCGCAGCCACTACGTTGGTGACGCCAGTTCGGTTCCAGTGACTTTTCAGCAATTCCCTGAAGGTACCGAGTTCATGCACTCGGTGCGCTATTTGGGTGTGGATAACCAAGGCGGCATTTATATTCCACCTCGTATGAAAGAACTGCGTTACATGCGAAAAGTGACAGTGCTTGATCAAAATTCCATTGAAAGCCGATATGCCAATGAACGTAAAGAGAAACGTCTAGAAAATTTACCCTCCTTTGTGAACCGCCGACACGAAGGTTTCGACAATGGCATGGGGTGGTACGTACAAGGATTTATCGAAGACTATGACGGCGAACTACGCCCGCAATCCTTTGAAGAGCGTACTTTCTGCATGGGCTGCCATTCCGCCATCGGCACCACCATTGACAACACCTTCTCTTATGCACGTAAAGTCACGGGGGCTGCGGGTTGGAAATATATCGATTTACACGACATGGCCGATGCACCTTCTATTTCTGAACAGGGCGGAGAAATCCTGCGCTACCTGCAACGCAGCGGAGGTGGCAATGAGTTCCGCCAAAATCCCGAGATGTTGGCGAAGTGGTATAACGAGGACGGAACCGTCAAAGAAGATTCAGTGCAGTCTGCCGATGTTTATTCCCTGCTTGCACCGTCCCCAGAGCGCGCTCAGATGTTGAATAAGGCCTACACCCAAATCGTGCGCCATCAAAGTTATATTTTTGGACGCGACGCCACCTGGGTGCCTTCCGAAAATATTTTCAATGAAATCAACGAGGAAATTGCTCCATTGGAGCTGGAATATCGCTATTACGGTTGGGATATAAGGCTGGATTGGAGCGAATAAATACATTCAGGCGCAGGATTCATTGCGTCTGTATACAAGCATCGTCAAAATACTGTCGCAAAGCTTTCACATAACGTAAACATAGACGCAACACATTTCCATTACGTTTTGGTCTCCTCAATTCATAGGTTATAAAAAGCAGGGACCATTTGTATGAAAAAATTAGCTCTTGCATCAGCCGTTTCCATGGCTGTTTTGCTTTCCGCATGTAGTGGCGATGATGGTAAAGACGGTGCCCAAGGCGCCCAGGGTCCACAAGGGCCGCAGGGTGATACCGGCGCTCAGGGCCCTCAAGGTCAACCCGGTGTTGGTGTACCTCCCGCAAAACTCGTGCGTCTGGTGACCACGCCACTGGGTTCAGAAGTTACCGGTATGTATAAAACCGATAACGGTGAATTCTTTTTTAATATTCAACACCCCGATACATCCCTCCCAGGCGATGAAGGTAAGGCCGCTGTGGGCGCTTGGGTTGGTGTAGACGTCGATAATCTCGATCCCTACATGACCGGTGTTGCAGTTCCTGCCAGTGATTCCGCTGAAGCACAAACCACTGTTGTTGCTGGTGGCAGCTATCAGGTATTGGGCCGTGAGGGCGATACCTTCACAAGTACCCTGCCTTACGGTCTTGGCGCAATTGTAAACGGCGCAGGCGATGCTTTAATCAAACAATCCGAAAACCCAGACTTTAACGCCTATCTACCGACCAGCGCTGATGGCAGCACCGGCTTGTTGTTCACCGCGTGGGAAGATCGCCCCGGCGCGATGTCCCGCATTGAGTTAACACTCGAAGAAGACGGTACCTGGACAACTGGCTCCGCTTTGAACATCGATTTCAGCGGCGTTGCCGGCACCATGATCAATTGCTTCGGTACCCTGTCTCCATGGGGCACGCCACTCACTTCAGAAGAAAACTACGAAGCTGAGAACACCAAAGAGTGGAACAACACCGCGTACTCTGGCGGTTACCCCAACTACGCAGATGTACAAAATATTCAAACGTATTTGGGCGGCACTTATCCCAACCCATACGACTACGGCTACATCGTAGAGATTACCAACCCGAAAGAAACCAGTCCGGCGCCCGTTAAGCTGTTTGCCATGGGTCGCTACGCTCACGAAAACCCCGTGGTAATGCCAGACCACAAAACCGTTTACCTCACTGACGACGGCACCAACAAAGGTTTCTACAAGTTTGTTGCCGACACCGCTGGTGATCTCACTGCTGGTACCCTCTACGCTGCCAAGCTGACGCAAGATGCCACCTCGAATACCGAAAAAGCCGGGTTCAACGTTTCCTGGATCGAGCTTGCCCATGGCACTAATACGGAAATCGAAGCTTGGATCAATACTTATGACGGTATCGATGAAACTGACTTCGTAGATGGCAGCAACAGCTACATCACGGATGCTGAAGTTGCTACCTGGGCTGCTGGCGGCGCTGCAGATAATCGCGTTGCTTTCCTCGAAACCCTAAAAGCAGCTGGTGCCAAAGGAGCAACTGTTGAATTCCGCAAAATGGAAGGCGTTAATATCAACTACGCGGGTGTCGCTTCCGGCGCTGTGCCCTATATGTATGTGGCCATGAGTGAAGTAGCCAAAGGTATGTCAGACGACGAAGGTGACATTCAAGTTGAAGAGAACAAGTGTGGTGCAGTTTACCGCTTCGGTCTTGATGCCAGCTACAACACTACCCGCATGGAGCCAGTTGTTGTTGGCGGACCTTATGACGGTGACGCTGCAGAAAACCGTTGTGCACTGGACAACATCTCTAACCCAGATAACATCGTAGTGCTCGACGACGGCCGCGTAATCATCGGTGAAGATACCGGTAATCACGTCAACAATATGATTTGGGTTTATAACCCCGCAGGCAAATAAGCGGTCTTGATAGATCTCACCCAAAAGGGGCTTTTTACAAGCCCCTTTTTTAAACGGTTCATTGTGTCTCGAAAAGTTGCGTCTTACCGCTCACAATTGTCTTGTGCAGAACTAGAACATTCGCAACGCTGTTTTCCCGTAAGCAATCCGGAAATGCGAAACCGGTTATTGGCAAACCACTGGTACCCTAGATCCGCCACGCAACGCACCCCAGGCCAACGTAAAAATGCCACACGATAGCCTTTACCCACAGCGCTCCATGCAGCGACAGTGACATCCAAACCACGCATTAAATAGCCCTGATCATCGTATCCGTGCAGAACAAGTCTAGCTTCGGTAAGGCTTATTTCCGGGAACTGCTCGCGCATTTCGGAAGAATGAATATCAATCAAATGAAGACGCCCGTTGTGATCGTGTTTTTTTAAATGTCTCATCTCTGCTGAGCAAAGGGGACATTGAGCGTCGTAAAATATCGTAATCATGCTTATTAGTACGAACGCAACTGAAAACTAGATGACTACAACTGCAAGCGCTGCAGTTGTTCTTTTAAAAATGCGCGCTGGGACTTTTCGTTGGTATCGCCTTCATAGCGTATTATCGTCCAACGCTCTTGCGCAGCCATACTGTGGTTGGGGTTTAAATGATGCAGGGCAGAGTGTACTTCCATTTCCACAATGCCTTTGCTGTAATCGTGGCCTGGGTATTCCCAATAGAGTTCAACCAAGCCCTGTTCTGGGTGAATTTTTTGTTGAGCAACTCGGTCAAATTGAATTAACAGTAGCTGACCGTTGTTGAACGCCGCCATCCACCCTTGTGAAGGGTAGACATAAAGTTTACCAACGCGCTTTTTGCTGGGTGTTGATGCAGGCTGTTTATCGAGTGACAACAATCCATCGCGCACCGAATAATGGATATCTTCCTGCGTAGCGGCATTAAACGCCGCCTGAAAACGCAGGTTATGCTCACCATCAATGGGTACAAAAACGGTGCTGTCACCAGGCACCCGCGTGTTAAACCAAATGTCCCAATCAACCGCCTGAGTTTCACGTTTGTTGACTGCAGCAACATCTAACACCAAGCTGTTACGGTTTTCAGAGTTCAGGGTAAACTGCTTGTTTACCTGCAACCCGGTAACAGGGCTGGTTTCACTCAGCAATGACACCTGTTGCGGGTTCTGCTCAAGAATTTGGCTAGTGGCAAATACGGTAAACGGATCGGGCGGCCACACCGCCTGATTCACTTTACGCTGTTTGTGCAATGTTTGCTGTGTCCACCATTGCGACTGCGGGCCGTGCCATACCACATGCCCCATATAACCCCTGTGACGTGTGGCGAGTGCAACTTCGGGTTTACCGGCATTGATAAGATCCTGGTCTACAGCCAGCATGTTGGGCATACCCTCGAGCGAAGCATGCAGTATTCTGCCGCCGATATCTGGGCTTACACCAACTTCGAGCACGCCATTGCTCAGAGTCAGTTTACGAATTTCAGGTACAGTTTCCGACACGGCATCCATGGCAAGCAGCCCAATAAACCAAAAACACGCTTTAAGCATAGTATGATCAAACGTCCAAACCAGCCAGACTCGAAATGTGCGCGCACACAGAAGCAGCAAGTGCCTGGAGGTCATAGCCACCTTCCAACGACGACACAATGCGTTTCCGGGCATGCTTCGCGGCAAGCTCTTTTAATTTAAGTGTGACCCAGCGATAGTCACTTTCGCTGAGCGCCATTTGCGCGAGAGGGTCCAGCTTGTGCGCATCAAATCCGGCTGAAATAAAAATAAACTCAGGTGCAAATAAATCCAACTCGGGGAGCAAGCGTTGTTCTACAACCTCCTGAAAACCTTCGCTACCAGTGCCTTGGACGAGCGGTAAATTTAACAGGTGGCCAGCCTGAGATTCTCCGTAACTGTACGGATAAAAAGGTGACTGAAAGGTGGAGCACAGCAGTACGCGTTTTTCACGTCTAAAAATATCTTCAGTGCCGTTACCGTGGTGTACATCAAAATCGACAACAGCAACACGTTTTAGATCATATTTTTGGAGGGCATGGGCGACGCCCACCGCAATATTGTTAAACAGGCAAAAACCCATGGCGCGCTCACGTTCCGCGTGATGACCCGGTGGTCGCACGGCACAAAAGGCATTTTTCACCACCCCACTCATAACCAGATCCACCGCCTGTACCACAGCGCCAGCAGCGAGTAATGCTGCTCGCAGTGAGTCAGGGTTCATACTGGTATCAGGGTCAAGCGCCGCGAGCCCCTGCTCTGGAGAAGTTGCGAAAACGTGCGCAACATGTTCTTCGGAATGAGCAAGCAGGAGTTGTTCTCGAAGCGCAGGCTCTGCATCCACATGCCTAAGAAAGTCCATGATACGTTGCGCAATAAGCGCATCGTTAATGGCAGCAAGGCGTTGCGGCGACTCCGGGTGCCCGCAGCCCATATCATGTTTAATGCAATCCGGGTGGGTAATGTAAGCGGTAGTCATAACAATGAACTCCGGGGACCGTATGGCGACAGTGCATTTTAGCCTACTTGTACGTCTCGCTGCAGCGCCACCGAACCCGCCTGGCGTTGACCTAGAGGCTCCTATACTCGTTTAAAACTTTTTGCAGATCCAGCTAAAAAACTTTGCAACAGGGATGAGGACATGTCCGCTACTGCACAACAAAGCCGTATAAATATTGTCGATGCCCTGCGGGGTTTCGCGCTAATGGGCATAGTGATTGCCCACATGATTGAGCAATACACCGCATCACCACGACCAGAGGCTGCATGGTGGGTCTCGGCAGATATTGCCGATAAGGTGGTGCTAACACTGCAGTTTCTTTTGGTTACCGGTAAATTCTATTCCATTTTTGCCTTGTTGTTCGGTATGAGTTTCGCCATTATGATGAATAATGCGGCGCAAAAAGGCAGTAATTTTTCTGGTCGCTTTATCTGGCGCTTGCTGTTATTGCTCGGCTTTGGCTTTATTCACTCGCTTATCTATCGCGGTGATATTCTCGGTGTATACGTCGTTATCGGGTTTATACTTCCGCTGTTTTACAGTGTCTCCAGCCGATGGCTATTAATTATCGCAGCTCTGCTATTTCTTGGCGCCGGGCGATTCGCATTTTTTGCCATTACCGGTTCCGCGAGCCTGCTCGATTATCAAAACATTCCCTCCGACCCCGAAATCTTACGCTATACCACACTGCTTAAAACTGGTAATTTTTTCGACGTAGCTCGCGATAACCTAGTCTATTTTTACACTGGAAAATGGGATTTCCAATTTGGCATTTTTGGTCGCGGTTATTTTACGCTGGCTTATTTTCTTGTCGGGCTTTGGTTAATACGAAGTGGCTTTGTACAAAACATAGCGCAACACAAAGCCTTGATAAAAAAATGCTTGTGGGGTTCGCTTATCGCCAGTCTGGTGTTTATCGGAGCGAGCGTTGCGCTGTTTGCACAAATGTCGCAGCCGGTGAATTATTCCAGCTGGCCGTTTGTGATGGCTTGGAACGTTGCAGACCTCGCAAATATATCGCTAACGATGCTGTTAATGTGTGCATTTGTTTTGCTGTATTTACGCAAACCTGACAGCCGCCTAAGCGCACTAGCGCCGTATGGCCGAATGGCGCTCACCAATTACATCACGCAATCACTTATCGGCACTTTTTTTCTATACGGCTGGGGGTTCGGCTATCTCGGGAAACTGCACGACTGGCAAATGTTGCTATTGGCCTTGGTGGTTATCTATGTGCAGGTGCAAGTGAGTAAGTTGTGGCTAAGCTATTTTCAGTACGGCCCGCTGGAATGGCTGTGGCGCTGCGGCACTTGGTTTTCGCGCTTTCCCTTCAGGAAAATCCCCGCAGAACGGGACGCTGTGCCGAACGCTTAGGTACGAGCAATATCGGGCTTGCTGCGAAGGTGCTGCCCCTCGATGAGGGTTTGCGACAACTAGAAACGCAAACCGGCTTTCACGGTCACCTCATCGGATGAGTCGGCGGTGGTGTATTGCGCATCCACATAAAATGAAGGATTGAAAAAGTGGCGGCCTCGGAAAGTATAACTGGTTTGTGATCCCGAATCGCTCAACGCTGCACCAGCGCTGGTGCTGTTATTCAGATAAAAATCGAACCCGGCGTTATAACTGTTAACATCGTCATCGTAAAATCCAGCTTCCAGGTTTAAGGATTGTTCTCCAGGAAGCAGCAGCACATACTTGGCATCGATGTTTGGATCATAGCCGGCGTCTTCGGTATAACTGGTGGTTAAACGCAGATTTTCTGCCGGTGTAATTCCGCCTGTGATGGTCCACGAATCATTTTTACCACTATCGGCGTCTGTGCGATTAAAAGAGGCCGCGGCGTAAAACATTGTGTGTGGAAAATAAACCTCACCGCCAACCCCCATGTTCTGGCCGTCGTCATAATCGCTATCAAAAAAAGTAAGGTAGGCGTAAATATCGGTAGCACGGTTGAGAAATGCGGCCTCGGCCAATGGCAAACCTGTGGTATCCACAGCTTGCAGATACAGGGTCGCGCTCCCCCCAATATAATTGGTGTTGGAATTGGCGTCGACGCGACCGGCGTGAGCTTCCACTTCACCAATGTATGGATCGGCCCAGCAAACTCCTGTTGCGACTAATGTGAGCGCGGCAATGTAACCACGCGATCTTTTCCCCAAGTTAGGCATCGTTCTATTATTCTATAGTGAAGGTTAAAATTCTATTACATTTCAGTGTTAAGCGCGCTGATGTATTTGGCATTTTTACCTCACCCGGCACACAGCTCAACGGGTGACAAAATACCTTATGCCCGCTCAGTTACAGGTGTCACTGGCTGAACCTGTAAACCACGAATTTTGTTGTAGGCCATGAAATAACCGGCAGCTGCCACAATCGCAGCACCGACATATAAACCGATAAGCACACCTACCGGGCCTCCCATGCTTGCCCCCATACTCGCGAACGGCATGGTAAATACTGTCGCTTTAGCGAAATTAAATACCGTCGCCCAGTGCGCCATTCGCAAATTATTAAATAGTGCGTTGGTACAGAAAGTGATACCGAAAAAGAAAAACATGGTGCTCAATCCGTAGCAAAAGGCGCGAATTAACGCTTCAGCATCGCCTTCCGCTTTGAACGCCAACACTAAAAGATCGGTGAGAGCCAACAACACCAAGCACGCCACCACCGAATACGCCAGAATAAATTTCACAGAACTGTTTAAGGTTTCCATCACCCGCGGGAGTTTCTGTGCCCCAAAATTCTGCCCGGCTATCGGCCCAACCGCACCGGAAAGCGCAAACAACCCAGCGAACGCCAGAGGTTGCAGTTTACTGATAACGGTATTGCCTGCCACCGCACTGTCGCCAAACTGCGCCATAATGGCTGTTACATATGCAACGCCAATGGGAGTCGCCAAGTTGGTGAGCACAGCGGGGAACGCCGTTTTTGCAAACAAGTTAATATCTCCCGGCAAACTGGCCACATCTGGCCGTTTCACCAGTTGATAAATTACAGCTACACGCCAGAAGCCGTACACCAACATGGCCAAGCGTGCGGCCACCGACGCAATAGCGGCCCCCTCGATTCCCCAACCAGCGCCAAAAATCAGTATCGGGTCGAGGCAGGCATTTACAAGTCCACCGAGCAGTGTGAGGTACATGGCTTCTTTAGCGTGTCCCAGGGCGCGCATAACACCGCTACAGGCCATGGCCAAGCCAAGAATGGGCATGCTGGGTAAAATGATGTTGAGATAGGAATTCGCGTATTCGGCTGCAACGCCCTCCGCACCCAGCCACTGCAATAACCAGGGTGCACTGAGAAATACGCCAGCGCCCACTGGAACGGTAATCGCAAAAATAATCGAAAAGAGGTTGCCAACCAGGCGCTGAGTATCTGCTGCATTTTCGCGCCCCACCGATTGCGCCACCAACGCACCGCAGCCAATGGTCAAGCCAATAGACAGTGACAAGGTAAAAAATAAAATGGAGCCAGAATAACCAATAGCGGCAGCCAGCTCGACAATGCCAAGCAAACTCAACCAATACATGTCGACCAAATCGACAAGAAATAGCGATAACAAACCCGCCGTAGAAGCGAATGTCATTACGCAAACATGCTTGAATATGGAACCTTCTGCGAACTTTGCCTTCATGCCAATAACCAGTGCAGCCGTGCGGTGCGCTATAGTACACCGCACGGCGTGAAGGCTATAGGCCAGATACTGAAATTATTCGCGCGGCAAAAGGCCGCAGATTCAGTCGGAACTGTTAATAGATTTTACCCGATACTGGTTACCGGCGATTTGCCCCCCCGCAAAATAAGGGTCAAGCTCGCCGTAACGGGTTTTGATCACTGCGAAGGTTGTAATACATTCACCGGCTAAGGATTCAACCGCCAGCTCACCAGCGTCTATAACAGCGAAACCTTGATCGTAATCCTGTTGTATTCCCTGAATATCTATGAGGTTGCCTTCTTCGCAGGCAGTAAGCGCCTGCACTTGCACAGTCACATCAGCCTCGACAGGCTCCCAGGAAATTGTTACGGCGTCCTCGGAACGGCTGAAATGCTCCGGAAGGGGTTTGATGGCGAAGTTTTTGGGCAAAACTACAGTGGATTCGTCGAGAAAACTGCCATCATTAAGTTCGGCAGTTACATAATATTCTTCACCTTCTTTATAAGGCAGCACCGCGTTGTACCACGGCTGATTAACATTGAGCAAACTGTTGAAATAACTGGTTGTGAAGGTGCCCTCAGTCAGGCGGACCAATTGGCCCGCATAAACAAGAAGACTCTCGAATACATCGCTGGACAAATACAATTGGTTAACACTTTCTGTGGCACTGGCCCAGACGGCAACAAGTGGCTGCCCATTGGTTGTTAGATAATGACCGTTATCATTAGTGGGAGAGGGCTCTGAATTTCGCGTTAATTGACTTTGAAAAAACACTTCACTGTTAGCTCCCACATAGGCCTCATACACCGCGTAATACCGGTCTTGAGCATCGGGTGCTGGGGTTGGGGTAGCTTGCGGCTTCGCATCAGAATTGGAGGATGCGCCACCGCAGCTTAGCAGCAGCAAACCTAACATATAAATTAATAAACACTTTGCGAACATTTTCGCCATTAAAAACTCCAGTTACTAAAACCGAAACCTGACGCCCGCCAAAAGCATGGAAATATTCACCCCACCGACATCATGTGTGTATTTGTAGCCTGCCTGCAAGGAAAATATCGGGCCGATATCTTTTACTGCAAACACACTCGCAAACGGGTTTACTTCGTTCACTTTACCCACTTCCCGGCGATCTTCAGAGTTGCCTGCATTGTTCACCAAATAGGCTTTAATAGTATTACGATAAACACCAGCACCAAGCTCGATATCAAACCAAGTGACATTAAATATTTTGATGGCTTGAATGTAGGCACCGTAAATCTCAACTTCAGCTGCACCCGTTTCTTTCAAGGTGTATGTTTCGACACCAGACACACCCGCGCGGTACAGCCAGCCATTTGATAAATAACCCACGGCGCCATCGATAAATTGTGAATCTTCAAAATGGTCATTACTGGTTTCGGCTTTTCCAACAAAACCCTCGATAACGACAAGATCGCCGCTCTCTCCCCAACATCGCCCCGCAAAAAGCGGTAACAACAATACTAGTAACACAAATAATGGAGGCGTTGCCTTCATACCAAATACATCCTTTTAAATATTATGCTAGGGCCTGTTTACACGCAGGGAAAGCGCCCACGTCACGCGGCATCGATTGTACGTTAAATTTGTGAACTGCACTGGCAAGGTTACAATTTGCCTACAAAACTACCGCCGGACTCAAGTCACTCACTCACCGGTTTTTTTTGCAACTTTCGTTGCAGAGTGCGACGGTGCATTTTTAATTGTCTCGCGGTTGCGGAAATATTGCCGTTATTGGCAACGAGCGCTGCCTGAATGGTCTCCCACTCGCGACGCCGCAGAGACATCTCAGCATCTTCAACAGCCATTTCCGCAGGAGCTGCTGGTGTTTCTTGAAAGGCTCGCAGAATATCGTCAATTGCAACAGGCTTTGCCAGGTAATTATGCGCGCCCTGTTTCACAGCTTGCACTGCGGTGGCGATACTGGCGTAACCTGTAAGCACCACAATTTTCATGGCCGGATTTGCCTGGAGCAATGGTTGAATTACTGGCAGTGAGTTGCCATCCTGCAATTTGAGATCGAGCAATGCAAAGCTATATTCGGACATGTTGGTACATTCCAACGCCGCTTTCACTCCGCTAAAATGAGCGACACCAAAACCCCTACTCTGCAAAGCGCGAACAGTCACCGCAGCGAGGACTTCATCATCCTCAAGATAGAAAAATTGACCGTTCACCGAGTTACGCCCCCTTCAACAAAGGCAATTCGATAGCGACCACGGTATGCTGCAAGCCGCGGCGAGGCGTTTTAGCCGACATTTGCGACGAAGCGTGCAACACAATGCGCCCGCCCATCTGTTCTACAGTGGTGTTGGCCAAAAAGACGCCAATACCCAAGCCTTTGTAGGACACATCAGCACTCAATTTTCCATAATGACGTGCCTGTGTAGCTGGCACTCCGTCACCATCGTCGCTAATCAATAAACGCACGAAATCCTCATCCGCATCAGCAGACACAATAACCAGTTGCTGAGCCGCCCGCAGCGCGTTATCGATAATATTAATAACTGCTGGGTTAAGACGTTGCGTACGACGTATTTGCAGCGCCGCTACAGCAGTCGGCACCTTGAACTCCGGTACGCTAATTGGGCTGTAGAGATGATAATGCTCCTGAAGCTCATCCACGAGCTGAGCCACACTTACCACTTCAGGCTCCAGCGGTTTTTCGGCAATGTGTGAAAGCTGGCTCAGAGTTTGTTTACAGCGGTCCACTTGTCCTTGAAGCAACGCCACATCGGGATTTGTGGCTGGCATATCGCCTAAAACCACTGCCATAGTCGACAAGGGCGTGCCGAGAGCATGCACCGTTGTGGCAGCCTGGGTGCCAATGGCTATTAATTGCTCATTCTGGAGCGCTTTTTCCCGCTCATTGGCGAGCGACACTTCGCGATCACGCAGCGCAGTGGCCATGGTGGATACAAACAAGGTGAGTAGTGCGGTACTGGCCACGAAATTGATCCACATACCCACTAAATGCAACTGAAAGTCACTGAACAGATGGTGCATATGCTCGGCGAGATCGAAATACAACAACAGCGTATAAGTGGCGACAGCCAACAAGGCAAACAACCAGGCCACCCACCGCAAAAATATGGCAGACGCAATGGCCACTAAAACCAACAGATAGTATATAAACGGGTTGGTAGCGCGCCCTGAAAACGACACTAGGAGAACTACCACCACGGCATCGGCCAAGAGATGTAAGACCAGCTCCATATCTCGAACGGCGGTTGCCTGGCGCAACCTCAACAGGGTCACAAGCGTGTACACCACAGCGGCGAACACCACTCCGTAAAGCAGCGGATAGAGCAATGAACGTTGCAAGTAAAATTGAAATACCAACAATACTGATAACGCCATTGCAATGGCAACGCTACGCAGGATCAGCAGTCGGAGCATAATTGCCGGCCGGTGATCACGATTGTTGTGCTGGAGAAATATCATTGGGCATCTAAACTGCTAAACAGACATTTTCGCATAGCCTCTCTCCGGTGCAAGCATTCATGCGCCAGCATCGAGGTCCAGAATCTTGCTGTTAAGCGGTGCAGACTTCTCAATTCCGCCGATTGAAACCCTGATCTACTGGCATATTGAGGGCAAGATTGGTTAAATGTGCCAATAACCCATAGGGGTATATAACAATAATATTGAGATATTGAGGTTTCGTAATGCAGCGGGCGTTGATTGTAGACGACTCCAAAACGGCGCAGTTGAGGCTAAAGAAAATGATGGCCCGCTATGACCTGACTGTGGATGTCGCATTCTCAGCTGAAGAAGCGTTAGGCTATTTAAGCTATCGCATGCCAGCCGTAATATTCATGGACCACCACATGGAGGGCATGGACGGCTTTGAGGCGCTTAAAATTATTAAGGCCAACCCCAACACTGCGATGATCCCGGTGATCATGTACACCGCCCAAAAGGGCGATGTTTATGTTGGGCAAGCGCGAGCACTGGGCGCGCTGGATATTCTCTCCAAAGAAGTGATAAAACCATCGAATCTCGAGCGTGTACTCTCAAGCCTGAAAGTTTACCCCAAGGACAGCCAACGCGCTGTTGCCGTTCCAGTAAGCGCTACGGCCACAGCCGCCGCGGCTTCGCTAGAACCAGCACCGGAAGACCCTTCCGAACCCAGTGAAATATTATCACAACCCACGCCCATTAATTCCCGTGAACAAAAGCAACAGGAAGATCCGGCACTCAGCGAAGTGCGCACCCAGGTTGCACGTTTGTTTGAATTGCATATCGCGGATGTGCGCCAGCAAATTTCTGAAAATTCGCGTCAGATCGTGCGCCGTCTCACCAGTGAAATTGAAAAAGCCGCCGAAAAGGAACCCACAATTGGCGATGTTCCGCTATCCGTTTATACCGAAGAATTAACCGGTGACAAGCGAAGGGCAGGGGTAATTTCCAACAGCTTATTGCTACTGATTATCATCGGCATTGGCTTATTGGGCTACCAACTTTTCGACACCCGTAGCCAGCTCGAGGCTCTCAACAAAAATTACCAACAAGTATTGGATAGCAACACCCAAAATCAAACTCTCATTAGCAACCTATCTGCGACGTTAGCAGAGCAGATAAAGTCTCCGCAGCAAGGTAATGTCAACGCGGGCGTGACTGCAGCCTTGAGCTGGGCCTTGGATGCGAATATGCAATTTCCATTCAATGGGCAGCCTCTCAATGAGCAAACCATGCTGGATATCAGTAATCTAGTCTATCGCCTCGACAGCCTCGGTTTCGAAGGCATTGTTGAGCTGAATATCCACTTCGGAAATTTCTGTTTAAAAAATACCGATAGTGGTGACCTCGTACTTGCCGACAGTATAACTCCAGCCGAAAAATGTATATTTAGCGCCGATTCTGAGCAGGAATACCCTGTGAGTAATTACCTCAGTATTCCCTACCTCAATTTTCAGGACAATGCAGTGCCTGTTAAAGAAGGCCTGATTGATTTGAATGTGCTCACCGTTGGCACCGGGCAACCCCGCATACCCTACCCAGCAACTCCGCAAGGTGTTACTGCGGGCCAGTGGAACGAAATCGCGGCGAAAAATAATCGTGTTACTGTCGACTTCAGCCTGTTGTAGAATTAGCTCTTAACTCACAGCGCGTAAACTAAGCTACGCGCTGTGCTTCTTCAATGGAATTGGACGTTCTAATCAAATAGTCAAAAGCACCCAGTGCTGCCGTGGCACCCGATCCCATAGCAATAATTATTTGCTTAAAGGGCTGCGTTGTCACATCACCTGCAGCAAATACACCCTGTTGTGAGGTTTCTCCTCGCGCATTAACAACAATTTCACCACGATCGCTTAGCTCCAGAGTTTCTTTCAAGAACTCCGCATTGGGTAACAGGCCAATCTGAACAAACACACCGCTAATGCTTAACAGCTGTTGCTCACCATTTACACGATCACGGTAGTACAAGCCATTAACACGTTCACCATTACCAACTACCTCAGTGGTTTGTGCCTGCGTGATAATTTCCACATTCGGTAAACTATTGGCTTTGTCTTGTAAAACCTGATCGGCACGCAAGGCGTCGGCATATTCCAGTACGGTGACGTGTTCAACAATACCGGCCAGGTCTATCGCCGCTTCAATGCCTGAATTACCGCCGCCAATAACAGCCACGCGTTTACCTTTAAACAGCGGGCCATCACAATGCGGGCAGTAAGCAACACCCTTGCCGCGGTATTCTTTTTCCCCAGGCACATTCATTTCACGCCAGCGAGCACCGGTTGCAACAATAACGGAGCGACTGTACAACACTGCGCCATTCGATAATGTCACTCTGGCATAAGCACCAATCTCGGAGGCGGACTCAACGTTACTCACAGTGACGCCCTGAATAATATCAACATCATAATCCCGCACATGCTGCTCCAAACCGGCAACAAGCTTGGGACCTTCGGTTGATTTAACTGAAATAAAATTTTCGATTGCCAGAGTATCTGCAACCTGTCCACCGAAGCGCTGCGCCACCACACCGGTACGAATACCTTTACGCGCAGCATAAATAGCGGCCGCAGCACCCGCTGGCCCGCCGCCGAGTACCAACACTTCGAAAGGTTCTTTTGCAGAGATGTTTTCAGCTTCGCGCTGACTCGCACCCGAATCAATTTTATTGAGAATTTCTTTTAGGCTTACACGGCCTTGAGTCAACAATTTACCGTTTAGATACAATGATGGTACCGCCAGAACCTTGCGTTGCTCGGCTTCTTCGGGGAACACGGCTCCATCAATCATCTCCGAGCGAATCGCCGGGTTGATCGCCGCCATCATATTTAATGCCTGTACAACTTCAGGGCAATTATGACAGGAAAGCGAAATAAAAATTTCGAAGTTAAACTCGCCTTTCAGTTGGCGAATCTGCTCAATTAGATCCATTTCCAACTTAATTGGGTGACCACCGCTGTGTAATAAAGCCAGCACCAGTGAGGAAAATTCATGCCCCATAGGCACCCCTGCAAAACGAATTTCACTGCCCGTTTTTTTCGAGCGTACAATCATACTGGGTATGCGTTCTGCAGAGCTGGTGCCTTGCACGACCGATACTTTTTGCGAAAGGCTTGCAATATCATCTACCAGTGCATCCAGTTCCCTGCTTTTAGTGCTGTCATCACTGTATTTTTCAATTTCCACATTACTCTGTAAATTCGACAGGTAACTTTCAAGCTGCGTTTTTAGGGTCGCATCAAGCATTTCTTTCTCCAGAATATTAAGGCCACCGATGTACGGGGAGTACGACTAGCATTGATTGGCGCTACGAACGTAGCGCCTTGATTAGGCTTTAAATTTTGCCGACCAGGTCCAATGAAGGAGCCAGGGTTTCTTCCCCGGGCTGCCATGCAGCCGGACACACTTCGCCATCGTGCTCAGCCACATATTGTGCCGCCTGGATTTTACGAACCAGTTCCTTGGCGGAACGGCCGATTCCCAAATCGTGAATTTCTGCAACCTTAATCTCGCCTTCTGGATTGATCACAAAGGTGCCTCGCAGCGCCAAGCCTTCCTCTTCGATCATCACACCGAAATTGCGGGATATTTTGCCAGTAGGATCACCCACCATCGGGAATTCGATTTTTCTGATAGTGTCGGAGCTGTCGTGCCAGGCTTTGTGAGTGAAATGCGTGTCGGTGGATACGGAGTACACTTCCACGCCCATTTTCTGCAGTTGCGCGTAATGATCGGCCATATCTCCCAATTCAGTGGGGCACACAAAGGTGAAATCCGCTGGGTAAAACATGACAACCGCCCACTTTCCGGCCAGTTGTTGATCGCTCACAGGTACAAATTCACCGCGATGGTAGGCGGTGGCTTCAAACGGAACAATTTTGGTATTGATAAGAGACTGTGTCATTAGTAGGTCCTCAAAACATATTAACTATCAAAGAATGAGAGCCAATAGTAATTAACAAACAATACAGGTGCAAATCAATTGCATATTTATATTTAATATATTTTAACTATACCAAAACACACTCTACGTAATCCGAGCTGGACTTTTACTGCCGGAAATCAGAGTAAAGGCAAGTATCTAGACTTTAAAACGTGCCAGCGCTTCCGCTAATTGCAACGACAATTGACGCGTCTGCTGTCCGCATACAGCGGCGTTTTTCGCGCTCTCAGCAGTCTCTTCAGTTTGGTGGGTGATGTTGCTCATATTGCGGTTTACTTCTTCGGTGGCGGTAGATTGTTGTTCCGCCGCCGTGGCAATTTGGATATTCAGATCGACAATCTGCTGCACGACTGATGATATTTCGTCCAGTGCTCGACCGGCGGTCTGCACCTGCTCGACACTGGCGGCCACCTTTGAACGGCTGGTGCCCATACGCTCCACAGCCGTATCGGCCCCCTGTTGCAGTTGTTCGATCACATCGCGAATTTCCTGCGTGGATTGCTGAGTACGCTGTGCAAGCGTGCGAACCTCATCGGCAACCACCGCAAAACCCCGGCCCTGCTCACCGGCGCGCGCCGCTTCTATAGCCGCATTCAATGCCAAGAGATTCGTCTGTTCGGCAATACCCCGAATTACGTCCAGCACCGCGCCGACATTAACCGTATCGTCTTTAAGCGCCATAATCGCATTGCTGGACGAGCTAATGTCGTTCGCCAGGCTTTCAATCCCCTGTACCAGGCCACTCACCACATTTTGGCCGTCATCTGCGCAGTTTCTTGCGCTCCGGGCACGCTCTGCAGCCTCATTGGTATTTCGCGCTACCTCGGCAATCGTCGCCCCCATTTCGTTAATGGCCGCCGCCGCCATGTTGATTTCCTGGCGCTGCTGCTCAATGGTCGAGCTGGTTTTCCGACTCTCGGCTTCGATAGTTTTCGAGTTATCAGAAAGTTGGTCACCTACGGTAAGAATATCGGTGACACTCTGCTGGAGTTTCTCGATAAATTTATTAAATTCTGTTGAGAGCTGGCCGAACTCATCCATGCCAGACACCCGCATACGTTGCGTCAAGTCGCCCTCGCCTTCGGCCATATCTTGCACGCGCGTCAGCAAATTGCTCAGGCGCCCCAGTGCAAACCTGGGTAAAATCACCCACAACAAAGCGGCAACGAACAAGCCAATGACAAGTAAGGTTATCAGCACGGTAACGACCCGGCTTTGTCGAATCTCCATTTGGTCGCCTGTGTGCATGAGTTTTTCGTGTGTTTGCTCGGTGAGTTCGTCGACAACTTCACGCATCACATCAAAAGCAACGCCAACTTCACCCAAACTCAGACTTCGGGCATTCTCCGGGTCACTTTCGCTCAAGCTTATAAGTCGCTGAACACTCGCCTTGCGTTCATTAAAAAGCTGCTGAAAGCGCTGCACCAGTGGCTCGAATTTGGGTTCGTCGATGGCTTGGGCAAATTTCTTCACCCGGGTTTCGGCCTGATCCAGATTTTCATTGATGGTGTCGAGAAGCTCGCGGCGATTGACTTGTTGCGGCGCCGCGAGAACCAGCATTCGCTCAGCCAGCAGCGCTTGGTAGAGGTCTCGATCAGCTTCCAGAAGAAATTCAGTCGCTGGCAATTGGGAATTCATAAACGATTGCGACAGCACAGTAACACTCTTTACATTCAAATATGCAATCACCGCAATTGTGAGCATCAGTAATGTAATAATGCCCAGTGGAACACGCAGTTTCCAAGAAAAACTGATGTCGTTTATTGCTTCTTTCATGTGCTTTTATATCCTGGGGTTTCTCTATTGCTTAAGAATAGACGAAACTCACAGGATGCGAAGCGATCACTGGAACGGCTGTGTTATGCCCAACATTCAGAACAGGCACCAGAGTTAT
Source organism: Alteromonadaceae bacterium 2753L.S.0a.02 (assembly GCA_007827375.1). NCBI lineage: Bacteria > Pseudomonadati > Pseudomonadota > Gammaproteobacteria > Alteromonadales > Alteromonadaceae > Alteromonadaceae bacterium 2753L.S.0a.02. Next base: position 1,234,286 of record VISH01000002.1, on the reverse strand, counting down.
TGAAACATCCATAGAGGGAGGTGTGCTGTTTTACACGAGCAAACGGCTAGAGCGATCTATTGCTTGTAGTGATTTAACGCTGCCACTCACGATAGCCAAATCGCGCTACTGGCGCCAGCCACTCCTGCGCTAACACCACCGTGATACCGGCTAAGGCTCCTATCCTTTTCAGTTCTGCTGACAATTGCGGTTGATCAACGGGTATTAGAGTGTCTAGCGTTTCGCTAGGAGGCGCCGCAGCCAAGGCTTTGAACCAATCTGCGGCTTCTTTAGGAAAGCCGCACAGCGCAGCCAACAAAATCAGTGGTACTCTAAATTCGCCATCAACCTCGGTAAAACCCGCGACCTGTGCCCGTGCCTGGCTCGCTTTTAAAATGCGGTATAAATTCACAAAACGCTTCACCGCACGCGGCGAACGCCCAACCAATCCACCCAGATTTCGAATAAACTTCAGTTCGTGCTCTCCCATTTGCAATGCATCTGGCGATGTTAAGCTCGCGGTAATCAGCGAGCTTTTGGATGTGGCGTCTTCTGTCTCGGAATTATCCTGGTACTCGGATTCCTGATCTTCGCTATCTTCAAAAAGCTCAGTGTCGTTCGCCTGCTGATCGGAATCGTCATTGTCTGCTTCCGGGGTTGTAGATATTGGTACAGCAGTTTTTTTCTGTAACAGTTTTTCCAGCATTCCACCGGCACGGTCTGCATCCAGAGGCTGTAACCAAAACGGAACCTGTATGATTTTTTCGAGATAATCATGGGTCGAAGCCGCGTGTAAAGCTTGGGAAGCGGGTGGCTGGTCTTTTTCGTGAACGAGGAACGGATAGAGTTTTTTCAAAGAACGCCCCAACCAACGCGCATCCACGCCAACAACCACCATAAAAAGCGGAAACGCTAACATTAAATGAATGGCCTGCAGTACTTCAACCACAACCTTGGGCTCGCAACGATCGAGGTCATCGATATACAAGACGATTCGATTTAACTTGGGCAACTTAGAATCTTTTTGCTCCAGGAGTAATTCATTTAAGCGACTGAAATCGCGACGCACGGTATTCAAAATGCCCAACTGGCTGGTGTAGTCCTCACTCACTGCACGCGAGAATACGAAACTCGCAAATGCTTCATCGCCTTTTCGTTTGTAGTCTGTATTAAGCGTGTCATGCTTTTGTTGCGCCTGTTTTAAGGCAGCGAGCGTTTTTTGTTGTTCGATACGCAATTTCTGCAACTTTTCTTCACGCTCTTGTTGCGCCGCCTGCTCATTGCTTTCAACATCGGTTTTTAAGCGACTTATTAAACGCACTATTTTCCCGAATCGGCTGAAAAACGCTGCACCCGATCCAGAAATCAGGCTCAACAGGCTTAGCCCCATGCCCTTCATCATTAAGCCATCAATCATTACGATCTTACCGCCCCAAATTACCAAACAGCTAACGAGCACCAGCAAAAGAAGATACCAGCGATTAACGCTTAAAAAACGTAGCCAGCACTTCAGCTTTTCGGTTATAGGAGCTTGCATCCACAAATTAATAAATGCCTGTAATTCATTTGCGGATTCAGCAATTTTATGTAATTCGTTTGCCAAACCCGGCCGATTAAATATTGTTTCTATATCGCCCCCGTATTTGGATAATGCTTCGATGATCGAGAAATGCACGTTGGGTTTGAGTTCCGCATCGTGTTTCATTTTAGATGCATCACCTTCAAGGCTCGCGATTTCATTGCTCAGTTTTAGGGATTTATCATTTAAATCTCGAATATGTAGCGCAGAGAGCTGCAGTTCTCGCTCCTTAATTCGGTCATCATCCAGTTTTTTCATTAATTCCCGAAATTCGGTTTCTGCGGTATTCTCGTTTAAACGTCGTAATTCCTGTTTCAAACCCGAAAATACATGGCTCACCATGCTAGCCCAGAGATTACCTTCCTGATAATGCCAGGCGTTAAACCAAATCTGTGCAACCTTACCGCAATAAACCGCCTGCGCTTGTGAATCACTACTTACGAGTCCCTCAGTCAGTTGGTTAACATGGCTGCGCAAGCGGCGCATAAAAAAGGTTTTACCGCTGCCCCATTCGCCGAATAAGCCGATTGCCAGAGGTGGCGCAGCGTCTTTGGCGCACAGTATTTTTGCCAGAGCGATGGCATCGCCATCAATATTCAAATAGTCTTCGGAGGCTTCTTCAGCGGAATCAGAATCGAGCGGAGTTATCAGCGGAACAAAAGTGCGAACTTCGCTTTCGGTCAACAGCGGCTCTGATAAAAGCAGCGGCCACGCGGTCTGCCTATCGCCGGAAAATTGCTCGCTAACATAGTCCTGAAATTGTTGCCGTGCGCCGGGAAGGTCGAGTGATAACGGCGACAATAAATCCTGCATATAATTTTGGAAAGACGCGGTGGTACCTTGCAGAAAAGCCCCCAACAAATGCCGTACTTGAATCTGTTCTTTACCGGTGGTTTTTACCGCAATGCGACGCGCTGACGCTAATAGCTTAAGAGTTGTGGCTTTCACCAGTAGACCTTCCGCCATCATGCTTCTCAGCTGATAGTCTGCGGTTTCTATCAAAACACTCGCAAAATTTAATTGCTCCCCCAAGTTTATAAAGGGTAATTTCTCGACCAATGTTGAAATTTCCGGCTCCGGGCTTTTCGCTTGCAGTCGTGCATTCAAATACACCAGAGTTGCCTGAATCAGCAGTTTCGGGAAAACGGTATTATTGATCGCCCTAGCGGCATTCAGGGTATTCGCTAGTATGGCTTTGCTTGCCTTGTCGTAGCGATAATCAAATAAATAACTGGCAACAATAAATTCATCGCCATTCACACTTTGGGTTTGAGGATTTTCGGGCGGCGTTTGCTCAGTTTCAACGATAAGGGCATTAAGCGCTTGCACCTCATCCACGGTGATTCGGAAATTAGCGCCTGTAGCATTACGCAGCACTGTAAGGCTGTCAAACACACGCGGTTTGCCGAGTAAATCAGTTTTTGAAATAGGGCTGGCGAACACACCACGATAGACCACCGGTATGCGTTTTCGGGCATCACTTTGCTCGTAAACAGGGCCAACAATTTGCCCCCAGCCGCGTAAGCCCGCATCTTCACCCGCCTGCCACAGATAAACAATATCGCCATCGTGATATTGTTCGATAAAACGCGTGACAAACCAGTCGACCTGCGCACCAAGCTGCAACTCGCTGCTAATGTCATAAAGTTTTGGATTAGCTTGAAATATCCAATACTGGCGCCAGAGCGTGGGGGGAGCAGCCATTCTGGTTTCCTTATTATTGTGATTGGGGCACTACACATCACGAGTGTAGCCTAACACCCAAACTTTGATAAGGCCCCGGACCAGCAGGGAAAACTGAGTGCGTTAAACGAAGCACATAAAGAAAAGTGGATTGAAGGAAAATCTGCTGCGGGTATCGCCAAAACGTAGGGAAGATCGCAGCGACTGATTTCGAGCGCTGCGATCTGTAAAAATATAGGCTAAGGTTTTGCGGTTGCCAGATCATTAACCGCAAGTGCAAGATAAATAAAATACGCGCTCATATTCACCACATATTCATTTTGACCCCAGAAGAAGGGCCAGGTCTCTTTATTTTCAGGAAAATCTGGTTTGAGTATCAAAACCCCGGGAACAACACCACCGGAAATAAACGAAAAATCTGCGCGATTCATACCATAGGCGACCTTCTTGGAAACGGTTCCCACATTGGACACAAATGAAATATCAGAATCCGGGTGAGTACCCATGAGGTAGTTCATGCCCTGGTAAACATCTTCCTCCGTAAACAGGTCGGGAAATATTTTATGCAATTGGTAGTGCGCTGATGCCATAAGAATAATCACACCGTTGCCTGCCCAACCGCCTTCCGTAATCATCACGCCATAGGGGTTCTGCTTGCTGTCTTCGCGCAATTTTGCCGCATAGTGTTCGGCCATAGTTCGCACTTTGCCCTGATGCTCCTTGTCCATATAGGGATAGGCGCGCATCACCGTTGGAATGGCAAATACAATGCGCTCTCCCAGAGTATCCAGGGCACTCTGAGCAACTTCAAGATAAGCTTTATCACCTTCGGTGGCCAGCAGCATCTGTACCGCTGCATTTAAAATCTCCAATTCAATTGGGCCGCCCGTGGTGTTGCCATGATCGAATACCACCGGTTCACGATTTTGCTCTTTGTTCCAGGCTTTAAGTGCGATGTCCCAGCACTGTTTCGCCAGTACGTCATTGTGACCTTTCAAAACCCGACTCGCTGCTGCCAATCCGGAAATTGAACCGTAATTCAATTTCGAAGATTCCGAAGTAAAGGCCCAGCGGTCATCAAACTTTCCGCTTTCTATGCCGTTACTTTCAAGCTCGCCCATTTTGGAGTTATAAATGAGATTGTCCGTCATGGTAATACCATCACCCAGATGCGTGTACTGGTCGATGGTCGGGACAATAATACCGGGAATTGCGTGGCCCACCGCCTTGTGTTGCGCCACCAATTGCAGAGCACCGTGCTCCACCTGCTGTAAAATATCCTGTTTGCCATCAGGCACATGCAGGTCGACGAATTTCGCAGGGTAATCCACCTTGGTTACATCCCGCTCGGGTTTGAAATCTTCCCAGGCTTCAACCAGCTTAATAAGAGTACGGTATTGCGTTGAGGTGCGAATATCGTAATCGCCAGCGTCGTACCAACCACCCACGTTCAAGCCGGGAATGTGTTCTCCGGGTTTGTAAGGGGTATCGGTGGTAGGACCTTGCGCGTATAAATCAAAATGTTTGTAATTAACCGGTGCCTGCAAGGCGTCATCGAGATGCGATGCACCATGCCACACCCGATAAGCTTCATTAATCAACATGTGATCCATTTGCACCGGTAAATAAATATCCGCACTGGGGTGCCAGGCTTTTTGATAAACGCTCTTGTCGATTACAAAGGGCGCCGTTGTTACCGCCCCATACTGCAGTTGATAAACGCCTCGCTCGATGACATCCGAAAAATCAAAGGTACGGTAGTGATAGCGTTTATATTGCCCCCAATCTTCAGGCTGCGATTTTTTTACAACTGACGTGCTGCCATCATTCGCAATGCGCAGGAGTTGTGCCTTAGACTTGCGTTTGTCGTTGCGATCCAGTTCGATTACGGCAATCTTTTTTTGAGATGGGTGGTAACCCAGCTGCGAATGCCCAATTACAGGCTCGCGCACCCAACTTTTTTGCAGCTTCGCACTTAACTGCCAGGAAACTACTTCACCGGTTTTATCTGCTGGTAACACACTGCGAACCACAAACCAGCCGTTTTGTGCTTTACTGCGACCGTCGAACAATTGCAACTCACCCCGTTGCGATTCAATGGTAATTTGACGGTCGCTACCGCCGACGCCCATAACCAGTCGCCTACCGCTGGCCAAAGGCAGTGGCTGAGACTTTTCAGCAATTTCTTTTGGGCCCGTGGGGTATAAAGGAAAACTGCCAGGCTGATTGTCCATGAGGTAGGCAAGCTCAAAGTAGGCAGAGGGAATAAACTCCAGATTAAAACCGGCTTTACCTACCAAGGCTCTCGGCACCGCTTTTGGCAGAACAACAGCAATGCTAACACCTCCACTATTCGCGGTTACACGAATCGAATAATTAAAATCATATTTCGGATAATGGAGGAAGGCTTCTATCACACCGTTTTCACGGTCAACTTTGCGCTCTATAAAAGCGGGTATTGCATCCCACTGCTCGGGCGTGCTGTGCAGGCGCACATCGCCATTGGTAACGGTGCGTTCACCGTGATGAATAATTTCCACACCGCTGATTTTCGAGTCGTCGAACAGCCCGTTATACCAGTTGCTGAAAACCAGCACATTGAGCCCCTGCGCTTCAAAGTATTCCTGCTCATTAACAGTCAACGCCACCTTGGCGTTTACCCAACCGGAAAGCAGCAGCGCAGAGTAAAGAACAGCTCTTAGACATTTCATTAGGTCACCTTTTTTATAATCTTGGCGCAAAACAACACTAGTATAGTCAAGAATACTATAAGCATTGTGAACGACGCGTAGCCTATTCAGCTTAGCTGCAGCTGTGGCTTATACTAACGATCGACGTCAAAAAAAGAGTAACTGTTAATGACAAGAATAAAGCAGCTCCAGTTACCCCTGCGAAGCGTATTAATCAAGATTATTTACTCACTGATTTTTGTTGTTGTCATTTGCGGTTGTGTTCCTACAAGCAAGACAGGCAGCGTACTCCAGCAGCCTGCCTACCTGAACCTGCAACTTTCCCCCAAAGAGCGCGCCGCTGATCTAGTTGCACGCATGACGCTGGAAGAAAAAATTGCGCAAATGCAAAACCAGGCACCGGCCATTGAACGCCTAGATATTCCCGCTTACAACTGGTGGAGTGAAGGTTTACACGGCGTTGCACGCGCCGGCCTGGCAACGGTTTTTCCTCAGGCAATTGGACTGGCCGCCAGCTGGGATGAGCCACACATGCACCAGGTGGCCACGGTTATTTCTGATGAAGCGCGAGCCAAGCACCATGCTTTCGCGGCCCGGGATAAACGCTTCATTTATCAGGGGCTCACCCTTTGGTCGCCCAACATTAATATTTTTCGCGACCCTCGTTGGGGTCGCGGTCAGGAAACCTATGGGGAAGATCCCTTCCTTACCGGTCGCATGGCGGTGCAGTTTATCGAAGGCCTGCAGGGTGACGACCCAACTTATCTTAAAACCGTTGCCACCGTAAAACATTTTGCCGTACACAGCGGCCCGGAACCAGAACGCCACGAATTCGATGCAATTACCAACAAGCGCGACCTATACGATACCTACCTTCCTCAATTTGAAATGGGGGTGCAAGCGGGGGTGGCATCGCTCATGTGCGCATACAACAGGTACAATGGCGAACCCAGTTGCTCAAGTGAGTACTTACTTCAAGACATACTCCGCGATAGCTGGCAGTTTGATGGCTTTGTGGTTTCTGATTGCGGAGCCATTGCCGACATCCACCTGCACCACAAAACAAGCATCGATGCGCTACAAAGCGCTGCGCGCGCGGTTCGTGCGGGAACTGACCTGAATTGCGGCACCGTGTACGGCAGTCTCGAAGAGTCTGTAAGCAAGCACTTACTTACAGAGACTGAAATCGATCAGGCGGTGACACGATTGTTTACCGCACGTATGAAGCTCGGGATGTTCGACCCACCTGAGAAAGTCGCTTATACACAAATTCCCTACACTGTGATCGATAGCCCCAAGCACCGCGAATTGGCATTGCAAGCGGCTCAGAAATCCATTGTGCTTTTGAAGAATGACAACAACACCCTGCCACTCAAAAAGGATCTTGACACCCTCGCGGTGATCGGCCCCAACGCCGACCAATGGTTAATGCTGTTAGGGAACTACAACGGTGTGCCCGCCGACCCGGTCACTCCATTGCGCGGGGTTCGCGAAGCCGTCTCGCCACAAACCCGTGTTCTGTTCGCTCAGGGTTCCGAGCTGGCAGATGGCCTACCCATGCTCTACCCGGTCCCCGCAAAAGTGCTGAGTAATGATGGTAAAGCCGGGCTCAAAGCATTTTTCTTCAATAATACTCAATTGGACGAACCGGCGTTATTCAGCCAGCGTTTTGATAACATCGACGTTAACTGGCAAGACAACGCCCCGCGCGAAGATATGGACGACGATGGCTTTAGCGTGCGCTGGCAGGGCGAACTCACCCCAGAGTACTCCGGTAATTACCAGCTGGGCGTCATCAGTACCTGCAACACTAAGGTTTTGCTAAACGGTAAGCTGGTCGCAAGCACCCCCTACCATTTTCGAGACGAGTTCGGTGACCCAAGGACGCGCAAGTCAGATTGGATACATCTGGAGGCCGGAAAACCCTACCAACTCGAAGTTACAGCGATTGAAACCTACGCCGACGCTCAAGTGCAATTGGTATGGGCAGAGCCCAAACCCGACCTCCATCACCAAGCCCTGGCAATTGCGAAACAGGCTGATGCAGTCGTCATGGTTATGGGCTTAACCGCCCGCATGGAAGGTGAGGAAATGGATATCCAGGTCGACGGCTTTCGCGGTGGCGACCGCACTCAGTTGGGTCTCCCCAAGGTGCAGCAGCAGCTGGTAAAAGATGTACATGCTTTGGGTAAACCCGTTGTTTTAGTCTTGCTAAATGGCAGTGCCCTAGCATTGAACTGGGAGCAACAACACATTCCGGCGATTGTGGAAGCCTGGTATCCAGGCCAGGCCGCAGGTACTGCTATTGCGAGCGTACTCTTCGGTGATTACAACCCAGCAGGCCGGCTACCCATCACATTTTATCAATCGGTAACACAGCTTCCGCCATTCGAAGATTACACTGTGACCACTCAGACCTACCGCTACTTCGACAAAGAACCACTGTATCCCTTTGGGTATGGTTTGAGTTACAGCCGCTTCGACTACGGTAACCTTCAGGTGAGTAAGCAGCATTCGCATCGCAATAATTTGTTACTGGAAGTCGATGTCACTAATCGATCACAACGCGATGGCGAAGAGGTAGTCCAAGCTTACCTCAGTAATCTTGCCACGGATGTTCGTGTACCGTTGCGGTCGTTAGTAGCCTTTAAACGAGTTAAGGTCGCTGCAGGTAGCACGCAGCGGGTGGCATTGCTGGTGGACGCCAAAGCTTTCACCTATTTTGACGATAATGGTAAACGAATGTTTAAATCGGGGAAGTTTGAACTGGCGGTGGGGGGAGGTCAGCCCGACCAGCACCTGTCCAGCTCCAATATTCTCAAAAAGACCCTAATGATCGATTAACCTGGAGGTACAGCATGAAGCGGTACGGTATCCAACTCATTTCGCCAGATGGGCATGCAGCGCGCTTTATTGAGATGCGCGGGCTCGGCTTCATCGCCGGTACGGTGCTCGGTGCGCTATTCGGTGAATTTTGGCTAATCGTATTAGGCCTCGCGCTTGTTGTATTTGGCTGGCTGGCTGAGTGGCTCGGAGAAACCGCGCTTTTAATCGCTGCAGTTATTCCTATCAGTTTACTGTTGTGGGTGCTTTCCAGCTTCGTGGGGATGTGTGAATTTTTCCCGGGCAGTGCGGTGTTTTGTGTGGTGAGTTTCCTGCTTATTCAAGACGGAATGAAAGCATTTAACCCGTGTGAAGTGACCTGCTGTAAATCATGAGGCGGTGTGAATAGCCGAATAAAAGTTCTGGTGTGGCTCATCACACTACTTTGCGTCGTACACCTTGTGAACATTTTCCTTGGCGGTGCATTGCTTCGATTTGGTATTTTGCCGCTACATAGTGACACCCTGCCTTTCATTTTTACTGCACCATTTATTCATGGCGACTGGCCGCACCTGCTCAACAATCTTTTCGGACTCACCTTATTTAGCGCACTCTGCCTTTTGCGTGGTACCACCTTTTATTTTAAAGCCAGCTTAACCATCATCACGCTCACAGGCGCAATGGTGTGGTTGTTTGGTCGACAGGCAATCCACATTGGCGCCTCGGGTTGGATCTTTGGTTTATGGAGTCTGTCGATAGCAATCGCTTGGTTTGATCGCAAATTTGCAAATATCGCAATTGCGATATTTGTGCTGTTTTTCTACGGAGGCATGATCGTCGGGGTATTGCCATCAGATCCGCACGTATCATTTGAGTCCCATTTATTCGGTGCAGTCGCTGGGGTTATTTGCGCCTACTCACTAACGCGGCCACACAAGCGCCGCAGCCGCTAGTGGTCAGTGATCCAGTTCTTTTTCCAAGCGCTGCGACACCGCTTTGGGTGAACCGGCGTAACGTGCCAGTAAATCGTACATTACAGGAATAACAAACAAACTGAACACGGTCGCCACAGCCACACCGAAAAACAGCGTAATACCCAAAACTTCTCTGGTTTCCGCGCCTGCCCCAAACGACATAATTAACGGGATTGAACCGACTACCGTAGTGAGGCTGGTCATAATTATCGGGCGCAAACGCACTGCACTCGCTTCGATTACGGTATCGCGCACGGTTTTACCTTCATCGCGCATTTGGTTTGCAAATTCCACGATGAGAATGCCATTTTTAGTAGCAAGCCCAATCAACATAATTAATCCGATTTGGCTGTATAAATTAAAGGTGCCATGGGTAAGCCATAAGCCTAATAAACCACCCGCCACCGCCAGCGGCACAGTGAACATAATTACCAGCGGGCTGATATAGCTTTCAAACTGCGCCGCCAACACCAGAAACATCACCAGAATTCCCAAACCAAAAGCAAACATCACAGAATCGCCAGAAAATTTGAAATCCTGTGATTGCCCTTTGTAATCAATGGCTACCTGCGGAGGCAGCTCCCTGCGCACCAGATCTTCCAAATAGTCCAGCGCTTCGCCTAGTGAATATCCCTCGGCGAGGTTCGCTTCCAAGGTAATTGCCCGTGTGCGATTGTAGCGATTCAAGCTGGTAGCCACGGCAAATTCTTCAAGGCGTACCAGATTTGCAAGCGGGATCAATTCCCGAGTACGATCTGAGCGCACGTAAATATTATTAATATCGGTAGGGCTATTGTTTTGGTAACGTTCCCCTTCAATTAACACATCGTATTCTTCGCCATCATCGATATAAGTGGTAACGCGCTTTTTGCCCAGCATCGACTCTAGCGTGCGCCCGATTGTTTGAACACTCACACCCAGTTCTGCCGCACGCGCGTAGTCAATCACCACCTGAATTTGAGGGTTGCTATCTTTGTAATCGCTATCAACGCCAATAAGCTTGGGGTTTTCGTCGGCAATTTTTTGCAACAGAATATCTTGCCAGACGGCGAGTTCTTCGTAAGTACCGCCGCCAATTACAAACTGCACGGGCTTGGCAACACGGGAACCGATACCCTGTCGCATTACCGAAAATGCCCGAACCCCAGGAAGATCTGCAAGGCGACCATTGACCTCATTCATAATTTCCTGAGCAGATCGGCGCTTATCGAAATCGTTGAGCACTACAATCACAATACCGGAATTAAAGCTGGAAATTAAGCCCCAGGCTCGCGGTGCTCGAACCAGCACACGCTCAGCTTCACCGCTTTCCGAGAGCGACAACAAACGTTTTTCGATTTCATCCATATAGTCTTTCATATAGGCGTAGCTGGCACCTTCCGGGCCATTCACCAATACAAAAAATGCACCGCGATCTTCGCGGGGTGCGAATTCCGAGGGAATCTGGCTTGCCATATAAAAACTCGACAGCACTATGGCCGTAAATCCCAACATGATTTTTATTGGGTGATTAACACACGCTACTACAGCACGCCCGTAACCTCCCTGAATTGAAACAAAAAAGGCATCGACCTTTTTAACTAAAAAATTAGAGCCGGAATTCGGTTTCAAGATCTTCGATGCCAACACCGCAGACAGTGTAAGCGCAACAAAACTCGAAAATACTACGGCAGCCGACATGGTGAGAGCAAACTCGGAAAACAAACGTCCGAGATCACCTTGTAAAACTGCGATGGGTGCAAATACGGCAACCAACACCAGTGTAGTGGCAATAACCGCAAAACCCACCTGTCGGGTTCCCTTGTAGGCGGCTACCAAGGCAGACTCCCCATATTCCTCCATACGGCGATGTATATTTTCGAGTACCACAATAGCGTCGTCCACCACCAGGCCAATCGCCAACACCAAGGCCAGCAAAGTTAACAGGTTAACCGTAAAACCCCACAGCGCCAGCAGTATAAATGTCGCTATCAGAGATACCGGTACAGTCACCGCAGGCACCAGCATGGCTCTGGCACTGCCGAGAAACACGTAAATTACAAACACCACCAACACAATGGCGATTGCCAGAGTTTTGTATACTTCAGCGATGGCCTGCTCAATAAACACCGAAGAATCGTAACTCTGGCGAATTTCCATTCCCTCGGGCAAAGTTTGATTGATTCGCGCTGCGAGCAGTTTTGCGCCACGCGCGACATCAATGGTATTGGCGGTGGATTGTTTACTAATGCCAATACCCACCATGGCTTCACCATTACCGCGAAAAAAAGTGCGATCTTCTTCGGTTCCCTTCTCAACACGGGCCACATCGGAGAGGCGTATGAGGTGTCCGTCGGCACCACGACCGAGTACCAGCATTGCGAAATCTTCAGGCGTACGAAAGCTGCGCTGGGTACGCACAGTGAATTGCCGTTCGCTCGACTCCACCGAACCCGCGGGTAATTCAACATTTTCCGAGCGCAATGCAGCTTCAACATCGCGCACAGTGAGTTGATGTGCGGCAAGTTGAATCCGGTCTATCCAAACCCGCATGGCGTAGCGCTGGCTACCGCCCACCCGCGCTCGCGCCACACCATCTACGGTAGAAAAACGATCAATTAAATAACGTTCTGCATAATCAGTGAGTTCCGGCACGCTGAGGCGATCACTGGTGAGATTCAACCACATGATGGTATCTTCGTTGGAATCGACCTTACGTACGTCGGGAATATCGGCTTCCTGAGGCAGGTCGTCGAGAATACGAGAAACTCTTGCGCGAATATCATTAGTTGCAGATTCAATATCACGACTAATTTCAAATTCCACATCTATGCTCGAGCGACCATCCTGACTGGAAGACTGAATAAATTTGATGCCTTCAATACCGGCGATTCGATCTTCAATTAATTGCGTGATGCGCGTTTCAACAACACTGGCAGCGGCGCCGGGGTAGGAGGTATGAATTGAAACCACCGGAGGATCGATATCGGGGTATTCACGCAGCGGTAAGCGTTTAAACGCTAGCGTGCCAAAAGCCACCAGCAGCAACGACAGCACCGATGCAAATACCGGACGTTTAATACTGAGATCGGAGAGTATCATCGCGGCCCCCGCGTCACTGTGTTAACAACTGCGGCAAACGCTCGCCGTTATTGCTCACGCCTGCAATTTTAATTTCAGCGCCAGGGCGTAATTTCATACCACCGTGGATTACCACCTGTTCGCCAACATTTAAACCCGAGAGAATCTCAACAAGGCCCGGCTGCCGGACACCAAGGCTCACAATACGTTTTTCAACAATCGTCGCAGCCCCCGGTTTTACCACAAATACATGGGATTCTCTGCCCACCTGAATCACCGCTTCTTCGGCTATCACCAGTGCCTGGCGCTCGGGCTGACTGAGGATCACAGTCATCAATAGCCCGGGGCGCAAAAAACCATCGGGGTTGTTGATAAGCGCCCGAGCGGTCACCGAGCGGGTGACCGGATCAACGCGCGAATCGATACCCGAAAGTTTACCCTCGAAAATTTGATTGCGGATTGCCGGGGCTTTAGCGCGCACCGGCATTCCCAATCGCAAACCGGGGATATGCACCGAAGGAACCGTCATATCCAATTTCATGACAGTATCGTCATCGAGCGTGGTGATCACATCACCCGGGCGCACCAGCGCACCAACGCTGATGTTGCGCAAACCAACCACACCATCAAATGGAGCGATGATGATTCGGTCCTGCAGTCGCGACTGCACCGCCTTCAGCTGGGCATTAGCCGCATCCACAACACCTTTTTGCTGATCGAGCTGTGCCGCCGTGGTGAGCTTATCCTTCTCCAGTGACTTCAAGCGGGCGTACTGGCGCTCCGCTTCATCCAAGGCTGAAATCGCCTGGGAAAGCTGAGCGTGTTCTTCTGAACTGGTCATTTCCACCAGCACATCGCCGGCCTGTACTCGTTGGTTATCGTTAAAATGTATCGCAGTAATGGTTTCAGTCACACTCGCCGACAATACAGTGGCCTCGTTGGCCTTCAAAGTACCAAGTGCTTCAATAGTTTCGGTAATCGCGCGCAATTTAACGTCCTGAACGAACACCGGCGTCGGCCCCTTCTGCCCATAAACCGACATGGGGAGCAGCAAAAACAGCAGATATAGTGCGTTAAGTTTTAAAGGGGTCATGAGTTAGTCCTGAAAACTAAGTACGTGTGAAAGGCGCAAATGGCTTATGTGAACTAGCCTTACAAATATATGTGACAGAATTTGCGGTATTTTAGGGTGAGCGAGCAGCAACAGCCAAGTCGGGATTTTCGAATCTGTGCAAAGGAAATACACGGTGAAGTATTCACCGAACAGCGCGGTGAGACGGTACTGTTGCACAGCTGTGTTATTAAGGGCAAACCCAGTGTGGTTCACCCCCGCAATCTGGCTAAAACAGCACCGCAGCTTTACCACAGGCTTAAAACGTTCGCGCAAAAGCATCAACTAAACCTCGTTGCAGAGCGCCGCACGAAAAGCAGTAAGGTGCTCAACGAGAAGCGACGCCCTTGGTTACCGATTTTGCTGTTGAGTATTTCTGCTAACTACGCGGCAGCGGAAAATCCACCTCCACAAACCTGGCAAAAAACCCTCAACCTCACCGGTGAAAAACAGTATCAATTACTCCATCAACAGCGCGAGACGCGCGCGAATAACCCAAACGAATTAAATCCCCGCTACCACAATTTTTCTGATCAGCTCCACGAGATTCTACAGCAACACTTTCAACCGGACGTGAACGATCCCCATAATATTTCCGAGGAAATAGCATTAATCGCCTCTTATTACGCGCGCTTTCCAGAAGTGGTGCAACTTTTTTCAGACATCGAAACTCTGCCCTGGGATTTGAAATTTGAAAAGCGCACTTTTCGTACGGATGTTACCGGTAATGCGCTGACAATAAAAAATACCACTGTTTATTTCGACCCACATGTTGCAGCGCGTTTAAAATTCCAGTCATCTTGTCGGGAAAAAGTGCCCTACTGTGTTGCATCGCCTGCAGACGCTCTGCTGCACGAGCTATTGCACGTTAAATCCATTCTGTTGAATACCCGCGAATATATCGCCAATGGCGGCATGGGAGGCTTACTGTACCCTTTTAAGCATGAACGCCAGACTATTTCGCAGGAAAATGATTTGTATCGCGCTATGACCGCAGTAGACGGACAACCCCGACCGATTCGCAATGAACACACCGGTCGCTACCTCCTGGTCGCCTGCTCAACCTGCATTGAGTAATCCACCATTATTTATTCGAGAATAACCTGTACCATATCGGTATTGCCCGCATCATCTACCACGAGTATTTGATTTTCGCCCGCCAGTGCCAAATTGAAAGCCATTTTCGCGAGCGGCCGGGAACTGTGGTGGAAACGGCCATTAATATACCAATGCTGATTACCATCGCCACCCACAGCCATGAGATCCAAACGCGGTTTGAGATTTTGATTCACCGGCGATTTGAAACGGGTACCGCCCTCTATACCTGTTATATGAATGCCTTGAGGTGAAGTCGGTACACCATCACAATTTGCCGCATAATCTGGAATTTGTTGCGCGCGCCGCAGCCGGTAAGGAATCCAGGGTTCCACCGGAGCGGGCCATAGAGCAACAGACTTTTGTAAGTCTTGCGTTAAAGTTAAATGACAGCCACTGTTAATACGATGCTTATTCTGCGCATCAAACCAGAAAGTAAACGGGTTAAGCTGATTACTGTTCGTTTCGGCGAAAGTTGGTGGTACCGTATCGTTAATAATCCATGCGCTCAGTGTTTGATGACAATGCTGCGGTGTCGTTTCTGTTTTTAATTTTCCCAGTGGCCAGCAAATATCCCGCTTCACAATTTTATCGGGTTGCACGATGGCTCGTCTCGAATCAGGCAGATAATCTGCAATGGTATGGAGTAAAGGGCCGGCAGCGAGACGCCCGGTGTTACCCGGCAGTGCAGTGCCATCAGGTCGCCCCAGCCACACGCCTATCGTGTATTTACGATCTACGCCCACAGCCCAGCTGTCGCGAAAACCGAAACTGGTGCCGGTTTTCCAGGCGAGTCTATTTTGCGGCTGCAAAGCGGCAACAGCCTTCACACCATTGGGACGCGTCACCCCCGCGAGGATATTCTGTGTGACCCAAGCGGCCTGCTCCGAAAATAAATAACGCTCTGGTGTCACTGGTTGCATACGGGTATAACGCAGAGCTTTGGTTTTTCCCTGATTCGCAAATGCCATGTAGCCGGTGACCAACGCTTCCAGACTTATCCCAACACCCCCCAGAATCACGGCTAAATTGGCTTCCTGATTGGGCATTTGGAGATTGATACCGCCATTATGTAACTGCGCTGCAAATTTTTTAGGGCCATACCGATCAAACAATTGCACGGCGGGAACATTAAGGGAGCGCTGTAAAGCATCACTTGCACTCACCGGCCCGGCAAAACCACCACTAAAATTACCGGGTCGATAATCTTGCCAACTTTGCGGCACATCGCTTAACAGCGATTGAGAATGAATCAAGCCGTCATCCAGCGCGAGTGCATACAAAAAAGGTTTTAAGGTACTACCCGGCGAACGAATCGCGGTAACCATATCGACATGACCAAAGCGCTCCGGATTGCCGAAGTCGGCGGTGCCTACATAGGCAATTACATTTGCAGTATCGTTTTCCACCACCAAAACCGCAGCAGAGGTTTTAGGGGCTTGCAGGTTAACGTAGTAATTGACGTAATCCTGTAAACTGCGCTGCAGTTCACCCTCCACAGTTGTAAATATGCGTTGTGAACTATCAGCTTCACCTTGCGACAAAAGTCGCCGCGACAACAAAGGCGCATTTTGTTGCGGAGTGTGTCGCAAGCTGAATACCTGTTCGAGTTTTGCGGCATTTACTGTTGCAGAATTCCATGCGTGTAGCGCGATCATACGATCGAGTACTTTATTACGCGCGATTTGCGCAGCGTTGGGGTGTAAGTCAGGACGATATTTTGTAGGCGATTGAGGTAACACCGCGAGCAAGGCCGCTTCAGCCTGGGTCAAATCCCTGGCGGGTTTATTCAAATAAGTAAAGCTGGCTGCCTGCACCCCCTCGATGGTGCCACCAAACGGCGCAATGTTGCAGTAGAGCGTAAGAATTTCCCGCTTGTTTAAATGCCACTCCAATTGCAAAGTTCGCACTACCTGATAAAGCTTACCGAACACAGTTCGCGAATGGGGGTGCAACAAACGAGCGACCTGCATGGATATTGTTGAGCCGCCGGACACCACCCGCTGGTGTTTGATATTCAACACAGCAGCACGGATCAAGGCCACGGGATCGACACCAGGGTGATACCAAAAGCGCCGGTCTTCGTACGTTAGTAATGCCTCCAAATAGTATGGGGAGACTTCATCCAAACTCACCTTATAACGCCATACCCCGTTGGTATCGGGAAATGCTCTTAGAGGGCGGTCATCGCGATCAAATACCACCGTGGCAAAAGAGTGCGGCTGAGCCTTTTCAAGCGCCAACGGAAAACACCTATCCAACAACCACAGCGCTGCAATTACAACAATAAAAAAGAGTACCAGGCGATACCGGCGCTTACTTAACAATTTCAATAGCATGAAGAGTTTCACCCACAGCGCGAATTTCTGGTCTGTACATATCTTCAACCAACGGCGGTGGTACCCGATAAATACCGGGCGTGACCGCCCGCACCGCAAACACCAGATGGCTCACGTTATAGGTTTTTTGATCGAAGGCTGCAACATAGCGATCATCGCGAAACTCCTCGTGTTCCAATGCCGTATTTTTAATCAGATCACTTAACTTTTCTCCTTCAATCTGAATATTTTCAAAATTTATGGACTTGTTAAGATTGGGGTTTTCAAGCTCGAAG
This sequence comes from Alteromonadaceae bacterium 2753L.S.0a.02, assembly GCA_007827375.1. Taxonomy (NCBI): domain Bacteria; kingdom Pseudomonadati; phylum Pseudomonadota; class Gammaproteobacteria; order Alteromonadales; family Alteromonadaceae; species Alteromonadaceae bacterium 2753L.S.0a.02. Next base: position 1,216,678 of record VISH01000002.1, on the reverse strand, counting down.
CCTGCGGGTAGTAAGTTCACCAGTAACGCGTCGGCAACGCGCTTGTCACTGGTAATTGCCAGATGCACCAAATACAGCTCACCAGTTTTTACTTTTTTAGGCGCAACAGGCTCCCCTTTAAGATTGAACCAATGTCGCGTTACTTGGATTCCGTTGCTTTCCGGTTTCGGCGCTTCAGCACCATAGGCGCTTAAAATGGCGCTGGCGTAAAGTGGAGCTTTTTGATTATTGTTAAATTGAAAACCGGCTTGCAAGTGCTCGCCATCAAGGTTTTTTAGCCAGGCAGCATTTTGCTTAACAGGCTGTGGTTCAGTGCTACCGAGCTGCCATTGCCCCTGCCAGACTTCACTAAAGTTTTGCTGTAACGCCATACCCGCCATAAACAGCGCAAAGCGTTCTTGAGTACTTAACCAATTGCGATCATGTACCGCGTTACGTAATGCAACACTCAACTTAAACACCGTATCTTTGTAGGCGTCTTTTGGGGCGAGTAAATGTATTGCCATACCCAAATCGCGAATAGGACTGCCGTAGTCACCCCAATACCGGTATTCATTATTGAAATTCTGCAGCGCTTGGGTAATCGCCTGCTCGCTAGAAGCATGGTCTCCCATATTCAGAAGCGCCAGCCCCAATTGCAGTTGCGAATAACCACTTTTAGCTTTTTGAAAATCACGGCGATATAAATTACGCAGTGTGCCCAACGATGCCCGCTGCAACTGACTTAACACCAAAGCCGCATAGGCACGCGTCGCAAATGCGTAATGTTCGGCATTTTGTGACCAGCGCTGATGTACAAAACCGCCGGAGGAATTTAGGTAGTTCTGCAAGCGATTAATGGCGCGATCCAATTGTGCTTGCGGTACGTCGGCACCCACCTTACGAGCTTGTAAAAGAAAGTCGGTGGCATACACCGTTAACCAATGCGCTTCGTAGGCGTCGCTACTCCATAAGCCAAAGCTGCCATTATTACGTTGGAAACTGATAACCCGGTCAACAGCCTTTTGAATACGTTTATACCGCTCCTTATCGGAGAGTGGTTCCATGTTGAAGGCTTTTTGGCGTTCTTGCGTGGCAAAAGTTAAAGGCCAGCCGCGACTTGATGTTTGTTCCAAACAACCGTAAGGGTAAGCGAGTAAATTGCGCAGTTGTTCACCGATTTGCAAATCGATGACCGGAGATACACTGATAGCCGCTTGTAATGTTTCCAATATGGCGCCACTCAAATCCTCTTCAGTGACTTTAAACGTTTCCCCCGAATCAATAACTTCTTGCAACTGTGTTGTTAATGCTGGGTACGCGGGACGCACGCCCAGCTGCCAACGACGCGAAAAGTCGGTAATTTGCGCGCTGCTAACAGCCGCAGTGACTAAAGCACCACCCTCGAAGCCAATGGCTTTCACAGGAAAATTCAAGGTGGTTTTTTCGTTGGGTTTTAGGCTGAGCTCATGCTCGTGTGCGATTAACTGCAGAGGAAATTCGGTGCTTAAATTCAGTTTGAGGTCTACGGGCTTTTCCGTCGTGTTGTGTAGATCCAACGCGATCTGTGCAGAATCGCCGTATGCTAAAAATCTCGGCATTGCGATTTCAGTAACAACTTCTGCGGCCACAGTCACTTCACTTTCACCATTACCGTACGCCAAATCGCTAAAACCGACCGCCATCAATCTAAGGCGGCCATTAAAATCCGGCAGTTGCAGTGAGACTTCAGCTTCGCCCTGAGCATTTGCTTTGATCGGCCCTTCGAACAACGAAACAATTTGAACTTCGCTTTTGGGTTTCATACCGCCTCGTACCAGATCGGCATCCCCCCCAAAACGTAAGTGCGCTTTTTCAGCCTGGGAAACTTCGATAATGTCGGAGTACATATCGCGGGCATCAATGTCATAGCGTCGCTGCCCGAAAAAATACCCGAACGGATCAGGCGTTTTAAAATCGGTAATATTCAATACGCCGACATCGACAGCAGCTAGAGTCACTCGAGTGTCGTCTGGCAATGGCTTGGCGTTGCTAAATTTTATTTTTGCCTGTAGAGGAACCCCGGGTAGCGATTTTTGCGGTGCCTGAATCGTGATATCGAGCTTGCGGGAATCCCGGTTTAAGGGCAGATGTATTAATCCCATAGCGCGCTTGGGTGTTTGTTTTACTTTTTCGCCTGAGGGCTGTAACAGCAGTGCTGAAACATATATGTTGTGTGTATCCCACGCGACATCGATGGGAATTTGAACGGTGGTACCCTGTTCAGATACGGTTAGTTTTTTTGCCCATAGCGGTCTGTCGCTCTCAACCAATAATAAAACTTCGCCCTGAGCAGGTGGTAATATTTTTAATTCTGCGACTTCGCCGGGGTTGTAGCGATCTTTATCCAAGGCAAGGTTTACTTTATCGGGGCGTGCTGCAACGTCCTTACTGGCATTTTTCCAATCGTAATACCAATCTCTGCCTGCAAAAAAACGTACGCTGCTTTTTAGCTTTGTTTCCAGATCCACCACTTCAAGACGATAACGCCCCCATTCAACTGGAAATGAAACAGTCACGGGCGTTTTCGCATTGCTGGCAAACGTTTCGGTGGCCACTGCAAATTCTTTTTCAGACCAGTTCCAGTGCCAACCACGATGCTGATTATATTCCCAGAAATATTGCCGATCCTCTTTAACAAGGGTCGCTTGTAATTCCGGGCGCGCAGAGAGCTCACCGTTCACATTAGCGACCACGACGTCAAAACCTGCGTTACCTCCCGGAGTAGGGTTGCTATCTCCAAATTCCGGGCGAATTCCAGGGAGATTCTCATTAGGCCAAACCAATATTGAGTGAGCACGGGTAACCGGTCGACCACCGGATTCATAGAGACTACCTACAACACGCACTTCCAGCGGCGATTTAATTTGCTGCCAGCTGCTTTCGATATTCAATGTCCCTTTGCCTTCACTGTCTAAAAACAATTCATTGAGTTTTACCTGGGGCGTAAAATTACTATCAAGCACATCGCCAAACTGAAAATCTTTTAATGTATCAATCGGCGAACGCCACTGGCTTACCTGTAACATTGCATCGAATTTATTTCCCGACGCCGGAGCGCCGTACAAGTATTCTCCCAGCACATTGAGGTGCGCTGTCTCTGCAGCGGCGTACACAATCGATCTTGGCTCGCCGTCGTCCAAAGTTAATTTCATTCGTTCGGGTAAAAATTCTTCGATATTAAAGTGGTAAACCACGGCTTTGCCCATGATGCCGGTAACCACCAATTGCCACTGCCCGGTGGGTGCGGTATCCGGAATTTGCCAGCTGTAGTGGTAATAGCCTAATTCCTGCGACGGCCACTTAAAGCTTTTAACCGCTGCCCCCAATGGATTGCGCAGCTCTGCGCTAAGCACTGGTGATTGCTGTAATTTACCGTCGTAATCACGTAGCAGGGCGTTAAAATCAGCCAGCTCACCGGGGCGATACAAATCGCGTGGTGCATAAAGGAAAAGTTCGTTGGCTAACTGCGGTCGGTCGCCTATGTCAAAATCGGAAAGATCTAACGCAGGTTGCTTCAAATCCAGCAGGGTGTATTGATCACGAGTGCGTGCGATCAGCACTTCACCACCACTGAGATTACCCGTGAAACTAGCCTGACCTTGAGGCGTGGTTGTGGCTTGCTGAATTATGCGATTGGCATTGTCGCGAATTTCCAGTTCAACATTTGGCAGGGCTTTACCCCGAGTGAGGCTGGCAACATGTACGTCGAGCTGTGCGCGGTACTGACGAAGGTGTAAGCCTATATCGCTGATGGAAAACCAAGTGACCTCAAGATTTTCGTAGACACCCGCTGCACGCATCACAGCAAGGTACATGCCGGGCTTTTTTAACGCAGATATATTTTTTATATCGAGATCGCGTTTAACGCGCGTGTTATGGGGCGCCGACAGATCAAAGCGGCCGCTGTATACCAATTCTCCAAAATTTTTCAGCTGACGCGTGTACCAACTACTGCGCCGCGCCGATCGGGCTTGATTGATAAAATCACTGATGGAATCCTCTTTAATGCGAAAAAAATCCACGTCTACGGCATCGATATTCACCGTTACCACCGGCAAACCCGACACATAGCCCACCGGCAGCACCATGCCATCGGAGTCGAAATTTACCGAGGGCATCAAACGGCGCGTAGTGAGTTGCGTGCTGGCTGCACTTAACAATTGGGTATTATTTTCCGCCAGTAAACCTGGGCTGACTTTAACGGTGTAATTGGTTTGGGGTTCGGTATCCATATACCAGGCAATTTTGCGCTTATCGCCTAATTGCCAGGCGCCTTCTACTAGGCTGCCATCCGCTTGGGTAATCGCAAAATACGGCTGAATATCCCGACTGCCATCAATGGGTGCATTAAAGGTAACGGCAATTCCGTTTTTACCGTTATTGTTTCGCTCGGAAATATCAACAACCACGATATTCGATGTCACCTGATTTTGTTGCGTTGGTACGGTGGCACTGTTCAAACTGGCGGGCGTCGGTGTTGCAGAATTAATTTGGGTGGTGGATTGAGGTTGTGGTGCTTCACGACTACAGGCGACCAATAGCAATAGCATATAACTTACGCACAGCAACGTTCTACGCATGGCGAGCATCCTTTTTATTTGAAGATTGTATTACCCCGTAACTTAGCTTCGAAATATGTCTTTACACCGGAAAGAAAATGACAAATTATGATCGCCGCTCTGGAAATATTTCGGCGAGACTTTTTGAGAAGCCGTTTTCGGTTACCAGTCGCACGTGATCCCGCTTCAAATCCGCAGGCTGATTGACCCCACAAGAATGCGCAATCATTTCGACATCGTGCACAATCTGATGGTGGTAGTTGGCAACCCGTTGCGATTTTACAGCGGGATCAAGACCCCGTTGTAAGCGCTTATTGTGCGTAGTAACCCCTGTAGGACAGGTATTTTTGTGGCATTGCATGGCCTGAATGCAGCCCAGGGCAAACATAAAGCCTCGCGCAGATACAACAACATCGGCACCGGTTGCCAAGGCCTGTGCAACATACCCCGGTGAGATCAGCTTGCCTGAGCAGATGACACGAATGCGGCTTTTCAAGCCGTATTGATTCAGCGTGTCGATAACCAGTGGCAGGCTTTCTCGCAAGGGCATGCCGACATAGTCCATAAGCGGTTGCGGCGCGGCGCCGGTGCCGCCATCGGCACTGTCAATGGTTATAAAATCCGGCGCATCTTCCAAACCCCGGTGAATTATTTTTTCGCACAGTTCAGCAACCCAGTTAGGCGCACCCACAACTAACTTAAAACCTGTTGGCTTGCCAGTCACACGGCGAATATGGTCCACCATATCCAACAGGCTATCAGTATCGACGATTTCCGGGTGCCGATTGGGGCTGATGCTGGCCTTGCCCGCTTCTATGCCGCGTATTTCTGCAATTTCCGGAGTAACCTTTTCGGCGGGTAAAATACCGCCTTTACCCGGTTTTGCACCCTGGCTGAGTTTTAATTCGAACATTTTAACCTTGCTTCGAGCCGCCAGTGCACGGAGTTTTTCATCGCTAAGATTGCCGTGTTCGTCGCGCACGCCATATTTTGCGGTTCCGATTTGCACGACCAAATCGCAGCCCGCTTCGAGGTGATAGCTGGATGTGCCTCCCTCACCGGTGTTCATCCAACAACCAGCCTTGGCGGCCCCCTGCGCCAGCGCAGTTACCGCAGGCCGCGATAGCGCCCCATAACTCATGCCCGAGATATTAAAAAACGACGATGCCAGGTAGGGTGTTTTGCAATAGGGGCCAAACTCTATGGCTTGCGAGGTTTGTTTATCCTGCTCGAGCACGGCAAACACCGAATTCATAAAATGTGGCGAGCCGACTCTGTCATTCAAGCGTGTAGAACCAAAAGCAACACTGGTCGAAACCCCTTTGGCAGCGCGATAAACCCACGATCGTAAAGCGCGATTAAATGGCATTTCCTCGCGGTCCATCGCAAAAAAGTACTGCCTGAAAAACTCCCCCAAATGCTCGAATAAATAACGAAATCGACCGATAACCGGATAGTTGCGGCGTATCGCAGATTGCGTTTGAGTGATGTCGATTACAAACAGGATTAGCACCCCAGCGATACCCAAACCGACAATAAATATAAATAAAAATGTAAGAAATGAAAAAATCTGATGCAAACCGTTTTCCATGGCCTTTACCGTCACGAAGGAAGGGCCGCATTATAGCCTTTTTAGTCGCGGGCAGGTTCGGTAGAATCGCCGCTTTCAACCAACAAGATGACAGTTCGATGACGCTCTCCCGCAATTATCTCGACCGCTTCGGCGGAATCGCGCGCTTACACGGTCAGGCCGCTCTTGAAGCACTTCACGAGGCCCATATCGCGCTTGTGGGGCTCGGTGGCGTGGGCACATGGGCTGCAGAGGCACTGGCGCGCAGTGGAGTGGGAGAACTCACCCTCATCGAGTTGGATGATGTCTGTATAACCAACACCAACCGCCAGTTACACGCTCTATCCCAGCATATCGGGCAAGCCAAAAATACGGTAACCTGCGAGCGCCTGAAAGCCATTAACCCGGAAATTAAACTGCACGCTATCCATGACTTTTTAACCAAAAACAACGTGCATGAATTAATTGGCGAACAACATGATGTGGTGGTTGATGCGATAGACTCAGTGGCGGTAAAAGCGGCGCTAGCAGCCTACTGCAGTTATCAAAAACAATGGCTGGTGATGGCAGGAGCCTCCGGTGGCAAACGCGACCCCACACAGGTAACCGTTGATGACCTGGGCAGAACCAGCGCCGACCCGATGCTTGCAAAGGTGCGCAGCCAATTATATCGGCACTATAATTTTGCTAAAAATAAAAACCGTAAATTTCGGATTGATGTGGTTTATTCCACAGAACAGATGGTGTATCCACAGCCCGATGGTTCGGTGTGCAGCAATAAAAAAGTCTTACAGGAAGGCACCAAGCTCGATTGCGCGGGTGGCTTTGGTTCGGCGGTTATGGTTACCGGCACTTTCGGGTTTGTAGCAGCTTCGCGGGCAATAGAGCGCTACCTACAAACGGCATTGAAATAGTTGTTGAAAATTGGCGGAGGTTTGGTTGGCTACCGTGTCGATAGTACGGTTTTTTAAATGTGCCAAAATCTGCGCGACTAACGGTAAATTTTCTGGCGTGTTGCGACTACCCTGTTTTCCCTGCAACGGCATATCGGGGGCGTCGGTTTCCAGAAGCAGCGCTTCCAAAGGTAATTTTGCGACAGCATTTCGGGTTTTATGAGCTCGTTCATAAGAAATAGTACCGCCAATTCCCAAATAGAAACCTTTCTCCCAATATGCCATGCCGGTTTCGTAGCTGCCACTAAATGCATGTACAACCCCCCGAACTCCTGGGAAATTCTGTAAGGCACTAAGCGTGTGATGATGGGCTTTCACACTGTGAATAATTACCGGTTTAGCCAACTTTTGCGCTTGTTTTAAATGCCAATTAAACACAACAAGCTGCTGTTCTAATGGAACGTCGATGTTACAATCCAGACCGCATTCACCAATGGCTACACACTTATTTACAACGACGTGCCGTAAAAAATCCTGAGCGATCATCTCCAGTTCTTTTGTTTTATTGAGCCACCAGGGATGCAAGCCCACTGCATATACCAGTTCTTGGTGATTACTGCACAGATCTGCGACCCGCTCCCACTGCTCGGGCGATACTCCAGGCATCAATATTTTAGAGACCCCAGCATCTGCACAGGACGCCAGTATGAGATCACGGTCGTGCCGAAATACGTCGAAATCCAGGTGACAATGCGAGTCGATAAACATGGGGTCACATCTGAAACAAAGAACTCCGATTTAATCGCGCGCCACGCAGAGAGTCAAGTAATTCACATCATATGTTTGGAAATCACCAGAGTAACGTAGGCCACCTCAAAACCAAATTTGGTCATGATTGATTCATTTATCAAAGTAGTGTCGTTCAGCAAATACATACGATCGTCTACACGCACGTTCATAGGTTTTTCTTTATAGGGAATTGTGAGCGTGTATTTTAAAAAAAGTGCATTACCCGAGGTATCGAGTATCGAATCCCCCACTACATCGCCAGCAGTTGCCAGGTACTTCCCGTTTTGCAGAGGCTTTAATGTCCACACCCTGCGCTGTTGTTCGCCATCGTCGAATAAAAAATTTTCATCCAGGATTCCATTCCCCTCCGGTGTCCAATAAGCCTTTATGGTGGCATTAAAATAACGAATAACTTTGCCGCTGCGATTTTTGACAATTCCATGGGCGCTTAATTTGCCGTTAAAGAAAGATTTAACGTTAATGACAGGTAGATTGTTCCGATAAGTTTCAATGGATACAGACGAACAGCCTGAGATGCACAACACCACGAACAATAATAAAAAAACTGTTCCCTTTGCCCTCGTAAAAACTCGCATACAGTCACCTTCTCAACAGCGATTTTATGCATGTACGTGTGCTTTAAGGCAATGGATCAATCAGGTATAAAAGCAGATTCTGGCATATTATTTTTTATTGGGCGGCGCGAGCAATGCCCGCGCTAAAATTTCAGCGCTGCGACCGATTCGTGCAGTTTGATAATATCGCGATTGATGCCCGTTGCATGTTCACGCACATGGGTGGCAACCTGGGTAGTTTCTGAAGCTGCAGCAGATACGCTGGTAATATTACTGTCTATTTCGGCGGCAACATGGGACTGCTCCGAAGCTGCGGTGGCAATAAGCGTACTCATCTGCTGTATATTCGAAACAGAATCCACAATACGTTGCAACGCGGCGTTGGCGTGTGCCATTTGTTCAGAACTCCGCTGCGCAGCGCCAGTGCTTTTCTGCACTACGTCTACAGCCTTCACTGTTTGGTTTTGCAGCCTCTCTATAATGGCCTGAATTTCTTCCGTGGACACCTGTGTTTTTTGTGCAAGGGTGCGTACTTCGTCCGCAACTACCGCAAAACCCCTGCCCTGTTCGCCCGCGCGAGCAGCTTCGATTGCCGCGTTAAGCGCCAATAAATTGGTTTGTTCTGCAATACCGGTGATTACCGTGAGCACCTGACCAATCTGTTGTGAGTCTTTGTTGAGCTCTTCCATAACTCCCACCGCAGCGCTCAAACTGGCATTCATGGCTTCGGTGTTAGAGTAAGATTGGTCAACAATTTTATAACCGTTGTTGGCTTCATCGCCGGCGCTATTGGCGTTGGCGGCTGCCTCCTCCGCATGACCTGCAACTTCGTTAACCGTTGCGGTCATTTCATTCATCGCCGTTGCAACCTGCTCCAACTCTTTATTTTGTGCGTTGACATAGCGTTCAGCAGACTGCGCTTCTGTCATTAAAGCACCCGCCTGTTCGGAAACGCTTTCTGCCAGCGTTTTCACCGAATTAACTATCCCACCCACTTGCGCAACCATTGAGTTATAGGCGAGGAACATCTCACCCACTTCATTTTCGCTGGCTTGTGCTTCGATTTTTTCGCTAAAATCACCGCGCGCAACTTTCAGCAGTCGATCCCCCAACAAATGGATCTGCTCCATCAACCAATACATTCCCAAATATTGACCGATAACGGCAATTAAAATAATCGCTGCGGCCATTAGCAGGCTGAGCCATTGCTGGTAGCTTAATTCTTTATTGGAGTTGCTGGCGATCATACCAACCGCTGCATTCATTTCCGTTAAAACCGTAACGCTCTCCGCCTGAAGTTGCGTCAGCTTCGCTTTATCTCCGCTTGCGACATAGTCGAGTATGGTGCTTTTGTATTTCTGCCACAGTGATTCCACTTTTTTTAATTGTTTGTATATTTGTTCGGTGGCAGGGGGATTAATCCCCTGAGCGGAGTCGCCATTGAGCAGCTGGCGCTGCGAGGTCTCAAACAAACGAATGGTTGCCTGCATCACCGATTTATCTGCTCCTCCCTGCGCTGTCAGCAAGGCTTCTTTGGCGAGGCGCTGGCTCAGCATACGTTGTCGACCGGCAATATTCACAGTGTCTGCGCTGGCCGATAAAGTGAGGTAAAGTGAACCGGCGGAAACCAATGCACAGGCTATAATCGCAATAAACGCCAGGCTAAATTGCCCGGCAACAGACTTAATTCCGAGTGTTCGCACAAGGTTATTCACTGAATAGGCAAGCATATACCGCATAAATTTCAATTATCTCCCGCAACAGTCCTTCAAGCCGATAGGTTCTCGCTAAAAATGAATGATAACGACACTTTTAGTATAGGCAGTGACCAGCGAGTTACTAATCAATTGAAGTTTTGTCAAGCATTGAGGCACAACTTATAATCTATGTAACTAAAAATAAAAGTGGATATTCCCCATGTTTTCATTTATTCGAAACATTACTTGTTTGGTATTTATATTTCTGAGTTCACTGCACAGTTTCGCTGAGACCAAGGTTAGCATCGCTACAAACGACCCAGGGGCCACGATTCATCGCAACATTTACGGCCAGTTTATGGAACATCTGGGGCGGGGCATTTACGAAGGTATTTGGGTAGGCGAGGATTCCAAGATCCCCAACACCAAAGGCTACCGCAAAGACGTTCTCAAAGCTCTGAAAGAGCTTAAAGTGCCTTTGTTACGCTGGCCTGGCGGCTGCTTTGCCGATGAATACCACTGGCAAGATGCGGTTGGACCAAGGGAGCAACGCAGCAAGACCGTGAATACCACCTGGGGCGGCGTTATCGACGACAACGCCTTCGGCACCCATGAATTTATGGACTTGGCGGAAATGCTGGGCGCTGAAGTTTATATCAACGCCAACCTCGGCACCGGTTCACCCAGGGAAATGGCCGCCTGGCTGGAATACATGACATCCGACAGCGATTCCACCCTGGCAAATCTGCGGCGCGCCAATGGACGGGAAAAACCCTGGAAAGTCCATTATTTTGCCATCGGTAACGAGAGTTGGGGCTGTGGCGGAACCATGCGCCCCGGCTACTATGCCGATCTGTACAAGCATTGGGCGAGTTTCGCGAAAACCCCTACAGACAACAAACCTATTATGATTGCCAGCGGCGGCCACACCGACCAAACAGAGTGGACCGAAACGCTTATGAAGGAAGTGCCTGTTACCTGGAGTGTACGTATGAATGCCATTAGCCATCACTACTACACGCTACCTACCGGTAACTGGGACAAACATGGCGCGGCGTTAAATTTCTCGGAGCAAGAATGGTTTTCTACACTCTGGCAAACCCTGCGTATTGAGGGGTTCATTCAGCAGAATATCGCCATCATGGACAAGTACGACCCCGAGAAGAAAGTCGGTTTTTATGTTGATGAATGGGGCACATGGTTTGATACCGAGCAGGGCGACAACCCCGGTTTCCTGTTCCAGCAAAACAGCCTGCGCGATGCGCTGGTTGCCGCGCTTAACCTCAACATATTCCATAAGTATGCCGAGCGCGTGCAAATGACCAACATCGCCCAAATGGTTAACGTATTACAGGCGATGATTCTCACCGACAAAGAAAAAATGATTCTCACCCCCACCTACCATGTGTTCAAAATGTACATTCCATTTCAGGATGCCACCTCGTTGCCGGTGACCATTTCGGGAAGCGACGAATACAGTGTGGGTGACAGATCTGTTCCCGGTTTGAGCGCGTCCGCCGCAATCGCCAAAAACGGCAAAACCTATCTGGCGCTAAGCAATTTGCACCCCACCCAGGCTAAAGCGGTAATGGTTGATGCAGGTAATGCGAAACGTGCCAAGGGCCAACTCCTTACAGCCGAGGAAATGGACGCACACAACACCTTTAAAAATCCGCACAGTCTGGAACCCAGAAAAATTTCCTATAAGGCCGAAAACGGCAAGTTGGTATTGCAGCTTCCGGCCAAATCAGTAATGGTAGTCCAGCTCGATTAATATTTGATTCAGGAGCGGCACGACACAGAATCGTGCCGCTTTAAATCCGCTCCAAACCCCTCTAAAATTTCGTTATAACTCCCCCGCCCACAAGGAATTACGATGGCCATACTCAACAGCGTAGGCAGCAACGGCAGTGATGAACAAACCGACGTAAAAGTGATTCAAGCGGCACTAAACCTGGTTGAACACCCCGATTTTCAATTAGCTCGCAAGTTAAGTGTCGATGGCCTAGCGGGCAACAGCACATTGGCGGCGATAAAGCTTTTTCAGGAAAAAGTCGTTGGGCTTGCCAACCCGGACGGACGCATTGATCCTAACGGCAACACAATTGCCGCCCTAAGCCAGCATATTATAAAAGACCTGCATCTCAGCCTGGATGCACTGATTGCCATCATGGCTCACGGCAGCCATTCCAAAATTGAGACTTTTCAACCGCTGTTAAATTCAGAAATGCCCAATTACCAAATTAGCTCACCATTGCGAATCGCGCATTTTCTGGCGCAACTGGGGCATGAGAGTTTGTCATTTACTTACACCGAGGAAATTGCCAGCGGTGAAGATTACGAAGGCCGCGCAGATTTGGGTAACACAGAACCCGGTGATGGCAAACGCTTTAAAGGTCGCGGCTTAATTCAATTAACCGGTCGCGCAAATTACGCGGCCTATTCGGAACACGCTAACCTGGACCTGCTCACCCGACCCAATGAACATTTGGTATCAAATAATCCGGTTTATGCCCTGGACGTGAGCTTGTGGTTTTGGGATAAGCACGCGCTTAACGCGCTTGCAGACGAAGACGACGTCGAGGCAATTACCCGAAAAATTAACGGTGGCACCAACGGCTTGGCAGATCGCAAAGCCTACCTGGCACGTGCGAAATTTTTCTTATTGGTATAAGTCCAATCAAAAATGGAGCATTGATTTACTGAGACATTTCGACGCGCATACGCCTGGCTCCCCAAGCGCCTGGTGCCGCATCAAAAACACCGACAATCTCAGCGTCGCAAAAAGCGCAGCGCGCTGCGGAGCTTTCATCGTTGACGTTTAGATGCCATTCCCCCAACTCGTACCAATCCCGGGCAATAAGCCGTTTGTTGCATTGCGGACACCAGGTACTTCCACCCTTGCTGTCGTGGACATTGCCGGTATAAACAAACTGCAACCCCACCTCCAATGCAATATTTCTGGCGCGTTCAAGGGTCGCCACTGGGGTGCGGGGTTTGTCGCGCATTTTCCAGTCGGGGTGAAACGCGGTGAAGTGCAAGGGCACCTGTAGCCCAAGATTATCTGCCAGCCATTCGCACAAGTCATGTAATTCAGAGGGTGAATCGTTTTCGTCTGGAATAAGTAAAGTAGTTATCTCCAACCAGGTTTTTGTTTCATGCTTCACGTAACACAGTGTTTGCAATACATCTTCGAGATGCGCACCGCACATATTTTTATAGAACGTGGGGTTAAACGCTTTTAAATCAATATTCGCGGCGTCCATATATTTAAAAAATTCGATACGAGCAGTGGGCGCCATATAGCCCGCAGTTACCGCAACGGATTTAACGCCATGCGCCGCGCACGCCTGTGCGGTATCAATAGCGTATTCGTGAAAAATAACAGGGTCATTGTAGGTAAAAGCCACCGAACGACAGCCCAGCTGTGCAGCTTTTAATGCCAATTCCTCGGGCATTGCCTGCGAGCTCAAGGTATCCATTTCACGAGATTTGCTCATATCCCAGTTCTGGCAGAATTTACAAGCCAAATTACAGCCCGCAGTCCCAAAACTTAGCACTGGCGTACCCGGCAAAAAATGATTCAACGGCTTTTTCTCAATAGGATCAACGCAGAATCCACTGGATTTACCGTAACTGTAAAGCACCACTTTGCCCTGCTCGCAGCCGCGAACAAAGCATGCCCCGCGCTGCCCTTCATGTAACTTACAGGCTCGCGGACAAATGTCGCATTGCACACGACTATCTTCTAGGGTGTGCCAATACTCTGTACGAATAGCATGTGAATGTTGAGGAAGAAAGTGTCGCAACATGTTTCGCATTCCTCCTATTGGGGGCATACAATAGCGATATATTCGAGAGACTTCGCAGGAGCAAGCAATGCTCACTCGACCAGCAGCAGTTGCAGGTAGTTTTTACCCGGCGGATGCCAAGGAATTGCACGCGCAAATTCAGCAATTGTTGGGCAACGCGAAAAATCCGCCCATTCCAAACACACCCAAAGCACTCATTGTGCCCCATGCGGGATACATCTACTCAGGAGCCACAGCCGCTGCCGCCTACAATACGCTTGTCGACAGCAAGGATGCAATCACCCGAGTCGTATTGATAGGGCCCTCGCATCGTGTCGCCACCCGTCACATAGCAACCACAAGCGCCAACTACTTTGCCACACCTTTCGGCGATATCGCCGTCGATCAGGATGCAATACAAACATTGGTCGCATCCCGAAATGTGGTTGTGAACGATGAAGCTCACCGTTGTGAGCACAGCCTCGAGGTACAACTCCCCTTTTTACAACAAGTGCTCACCAGTTTTGCGATTGTGCCGCTGGCGGTATCCGGTGATTTGGGTGATACCTTGCATGATTGCATAATGCAATTTTGGAACGATCCACACACTCTTCTAGCTATCAGCAGTGACCTGAGTCACTTTCACCCCTATCACGAAGCTCGAACGCGCGATAAAAATACCTGCGAACGCATTTTACAGCGTAAAGTGGGCATTTCACCCGAGCAAGCGTGTGGCTGCACCGCCATTAACGGACTTATCAGCGTGCTCCAGGAGCAGCACAGCTCTATCAATCTTTTGGATTATCGCAACTCGGGAGATACAGCTGGTGACAAACGACGCGTTGTAGGTTACGCCTCGTTTGCAGTCTATACCGCGAATTGATAGGAATATAAACATTGATAAATGAATAGACCGCTCAGATGCAATTCACACTTAATGCCGTAAAGCAACAAACATTGCTAAGCATTGCCCGCAACAGTATTGAACTTGGTATCTCAGAAGGGCAACTTGGTGTTTTGGAAACCAAATACTTCGAAGATCCAGACTTACAGCAAATTGCAGCCAGTTTTGTTACATTGAAAAAACCCGATAGTGCAAACAACTTGGTGCTGCGCGGCTGCATAGGATCTTTAAGCGCTACCCAAGCGCTTGCCGCAGATGTGCATCAACACGCTTTCGCCGCAGCCTACCACGACACACGATTTGAGCCGGTTGCGCGCCATGAAATATCACAATTACACATATCTATATCGGTGCTTTCGCCCCATGAGGAGCTGCTGTTCAACTCTAAAGAACAGCTTTTGCAACAACTTCGGCCCGGCAAAGACGGTTTAATTATTGAATACCATGGCCGGCGCGCGACCTTTCTACCTTCCGTTTGGGAAAGCCTACCCGATAAACAACTTTTTCTCACAAGGCTCCTGGAAAAAGCCCGGCTGGGTGCAAACTTCTGGAGCCGAGAGATTAAAGCCTCTCGATATTGCGCGTTAAATTTTGGAGAATCATAAAATATTGCTGGGCTTCGCTGCTGGTGTCTGGCAAAAAGAGTCCTTTGCGCGTTTGAAATTCAATAAGCAAATAGCGCACCCCTGCTTTACGTTTGGTAGTTTAAGCTAAAATTTCAAAAATACGTTGACTGGGAATTACGCTATGCCATTCACCCCTTTTCACATGGGGCCGGGAATTTTAATCAAAGCCCTTCTTCAGGGTAGTTTCAGTTTAATGGTATTTGGTTGGGCCCAAATTATTATGGACATTCAGCCATTGGTCGTGCTTCTCACCGGCGAAGGACACTTGCATGGCTTTTCACACACCTACCTTGGTGCAAGCCTGTTGGTGATACTCGCGGCATTAAGTGGTAAATACCTTGGAGAATTTGGCCTACTTTTGCTAAGGATGGAGAGCTTACGAGGCATACACATTTCATGGCCCGTAGCCGCTGTAAGCGCACTTATCGGTACTTTTAGCCATGTGTTACTCGACAGCTTGATGCACGGCGATTTACTCCCATTTGCTCCGTGGAGCGACAACAATCCGTTTCTACACTGGATGACCATTAAGCAGCTGCATCAGCTGTGCTTGTCCTGTGGTGTCGTTGGGGGAATTCTCTTCTGGTGCATAGTGCTGATAAAAAACCACCGGCACGAGTGACAGCTATTTTTAGCTGATATGTCAGGTGTTAAAATACGCCAAATCCGTCTAAGATATTAGATATTACGTCAATGAGCACTAATTGTTATAAGGAATTAAAAGTACATCGAAGCAGTGGCATATTCCCATCGTCACAATGTTATCATCCGCAATAATGATGATTTCCAAAAACGCTCCCAATAATAATTCAGGGTTACCCAAAACCCTCGGTATATAAGATAGGTTATGATGACCAACCCAACAGAAAGACTCTCATTTATTGAAAAAGCCGGTTACAGCCTCGGCGACCTAGCGGCCAATTTGGTGTTCCAAACTCTGGTCACATTTATTGCCTACTACTATACGAATGTTTATAAACTGGAATTGGGAACCGCCTCGCTCATTATTGCTACAGGAGGTTTCGTCGGAGGCGTGTTATTTAGCCCTGTGATGGGAATTATTGCCGACCGCACCCGCACCCGCTGGGGGCGCTATCGACCCTGGGTTCTCTGGACATCCCTACCTTTTGCAGCCGCAATTTTACTTACCTTCAGCACGCCCAATTTCAGCTACAACGCCAAGGTTGTTTACGCTTTTATCACCTTTCTACTCCTTACCACCTTGTACACCGCGAACAATCTCCCGTACTCGTCACTCAGCGGTGTACTAACAGGCAGCATGGCAGAACGCAACAGCCTATCCAGCTATCGTTTCGTGGCGGTAATGGTTGCCCAATTTATCATCCAGGTTCTGCTTCTGCCGCTGGTAATGGTGCTTGGTAACGGCGATAAAGCTGTCGGCTTTGAACGAATTATGCTGGTTTTTAGTATTGTTGCGGTCATCTGTTTTATTATCAGTTTTCTGGTAACCCGGGAACGAGTTATTGAGAAGAAATCTGAAGAAAGCAGTATCAAACAGGATCTCGGAGACCTACTGAACAACAAGCCCTGGTTGGTAATGGTTGGTGTGGTCATTTTTGTGTTTATAAACCTGCCGTTGAAAGGCAATTCTTATATCTTTTATTTTGAAAATTTCGCGCACGAACCCGCCCTTGCGGAATTTTTGCGCCAAATTGGGTTTAGCAGCCTTATTGAAAACATAAAAACCGCGTGGCCCAATTTCAATTGGCCCAAAGAAGCCAGTACATCCGCATTCAGTCTATTTAACGGTAGCGGCATTATCATGATGATTGTCGGCATCGGGTTTTCAAAACCCCTGGCCGACAAATTTGGCAAACGCAATGTGTTCGGAATTGCCTTGTTCATCTCCACTCTATTTTTATTGGCCTTTTACTTTATTCCTAATGATAGCATCGGGTGGATGTTTATCTCGCAGATTCTACATGGCTTTTCTTACGGTATAACCATTCCGTTACTATGGGCAATGATCGCAGATGTTGCCGATTACTCTGAATGGCAAAATCACCGCCGCGCTACTGCGATTATTTTTTCTGCGATGATTCTGGGTTTAAAAGCCGGCATCGCTATCGGTGGTCCGTTGGTGTTGGGTATATTGGGTATTTACGGTTACCAGGAAGGCGCAGCAGTCCAATCAGCAACAGCAATACATGGCATAAAAATGATGGTGAGTGTGTACTGCTCTCTACCGTTTTTTGGCGCTGCAGCGTTAATGCTGCTCTACTCTATCAACAAGCAAATGGAAACCCGCATTGAATCTGAACTGGCACAACGGCATGCAGGAAATTAAAGCTTGGGAGCCTCTTAAAACTGAGTCCATTTTTTTACGGATCGGAAATGCCGTACACAAGCCCGAAGTTTAATGCAGTAAATGATAATCGACCGGGCTCGCGCGCCAGGAGGGAACTGACGTCGCCACGAGGTAAAAAGGCCATTTTTAAGAGATTACCTAAGGTTTAATGCAAACATTACAAAGGGGCGTAGGCCCCTTATTTGTTTTATCAGATATTCGTATTTTCCTTTACCATTGCAACGATGTTTTCCGTCACTGTCCAAAGCCGCGCCGCCATCTCCGGATCATTCGCCTCGGAACGCGTAGCTGCGGGATTACAATCTGCAAGATACTCCCCTGCATAAGGCAAGGCCTTGTGGTGAGTTGCTGCAAACACGCTCGTCGCAGCCCCTTGCGCCACGGTTTTTAAAAATAGTGGGCTGGCAACGCGCAAGCTCATGTTAACGGCAAATCCCATATGTCGCGCTAAATTGGTCCGTATCACGCCGGGGTGAACAGCATATGCAGTTAGTGATGAATTTGAAAAACGTCTCTGTAATTCTTTGGCAAACAATAAATTAGCGAGCTTTGACTGACCGTAATTTTTCCAGGGATGGTAACTTTGCGTACCACTGAGATTGTCGAAACAAATTCCTTCTTGGGGAGCCTGTTTATGTGCGGAACTACTTAGCATAACGACGCGACCACCCTCTGCCAAGCTATCCAATAATCCCGTAACCAGGACAAAGTGCCCCACATGATTTGTAAAGAACTGTTTTTCAACACCGTTAATCTGCTGTAGATTTGGCAGAGCCATTATGCCCGCATTACAGATGATTGCATCCAAATGTATCGCCATTGATTTAATCGTAGCGATGCAGGCCATTATCGATTGGAGGTCCCCCAGGTCACAACTCAGGCCCACACCGGGCTTCGACAGCGCCTGACATATGCGATTTGCGTCATTTTGATTCCTAGCAGTGCCAAACACCACAGCGTATTTCGCTGCAAGAACACGACAGGTTTCTGCGCCCAACCCCGAGGTACAGCCTGTAACCAAAATATTTTTATTCGCAAGGGATAGATTCTCTACAACTTCCTCAGCAGTAGTGTTGTAACCAAAGCCAGACTCACCCTTTCCTTTAAAAATCGTAAAAAGCGCCATTTGTTAACTCCTGTATAAATTCACTTGAGTTTACAAATAACACTGTGAGGTGCGAGTTAAAGAAGCATGAACTCGCCACTAAACGCAACTGCTAAAAATTAATATTTTTTGAGTACAATTTGGAGTTTTTGTTGCAATTGAGAACGTAAATCCTCCGGTTCCAAAACCTCGACATATTCACCTACGCGCAAAATATCCATTAATAATTCCTGTGGATGCAAACGGTTGTACGGTACAACCAATTGGTAGTCACCACCTTCCAGAAATTCTCCTTTCTGCAGAGGATGCCATTGCTCCAACGCTGCCCGATGTGCATAGGGCGAAGAAAATCGCAGCACCGCATGCGCAATATTCTCTGCCGAAAACAAACCATAACTTCCCTGAAAATGCGCATCCAATTCAGCGCTGGCCATGGCATGGTATTTTTCAGTACCTGCTTGCAGATGTGCAATTCCAGTAAGCGCAAATGTTCGCAAACGCTCGCGAAGATGGCACCAGGCATCCAGGTACCAATTATGACGGTAATGAATAATTCGCTGTGGGGAAACTGTGCGTTCACTGCCCATGCCGCTGCCCAGCGAGCGATATTTTAAAAAAAGCACCTGCTGCCTCAGCGTGGCTTCTGCAACACCCATAAATATTTTGGCATCCACATTGCGCGAAGCAACGCCGAGAAGACGTACCGAATCTTGAACACGCGAGGGATTGATGGCATTCCTTCTCAGCAACTTTTGGAATCGCTGTTGCAGTGGGTAGACCGCTTCGGAAACCAAACCCACTCCCAATTCCTCTAACAAGCCCTGAATCAGCAACAACGCCTGAAGCTCGCCTTCATTGAGCCACAAACCTGGCAATTCATAACCCTGTTGTGGCCCTTCGTTGTAAAAATACCCCCCACGTTCACGACTGTACTCTATGGGCGCACCCAGAAAATCGGTCATATGACGCTTAACGCGGTTAAATGTGGCGCGGGAACACTCCATTTCACGCAAGATGTCACTAAGTGGTAGTGGCTGTTTGCGGCTTTTAAGTATGCGGTGTAAATCGTAAATGCGATCGAATCCATCCATTTTATTTTCTCTGTATCAGGATATGAGACTGCCACCTTGGATAATTATCCACGCTGACAAAGCAACTCGATGACAAATTTTTGAGCATCCGGCGCATAGCGCGCAGATACACGATTTTCGCACCTTTGAGCGTAAATCAAACCTGGATATTCGTTGGTGAATTTACATCAACGGCACTTTATTTAAGGTAATGACTATGAACAAGATGATGTGTTATACATTATTTGCGATTTTAGCTGCAACGGCTGTGGATACCACGAATGCGAATGCCGCTCCCGAAAAAGTATTTTCACTGGACGCCAGCGGCATACAGTTGGCCGCCGATAGTTATGGCGAACGGGTTTACATACCCGATCAAAAAAACAACGCGCTGAGCATAGTTAATGCTAACAGTCTGTTGTTGGAAACCACCCTTCCACTGAACGACACACCAGTGGATATTGCATTGGATGAAGCTGCCGGTATTGCTTATATATCCCTACAAAACACGCCCGAGTTGTTGATTCTCGACTTGGTGAGTCGCGAGCTGACCGGCAGTATTGCATTGCCACAACCCGCGCACGAACTGGTGGTTGGCAACGCTTACATATACGCAACACCGGTCACCTCTGGCAATGATATTATGCGTATCAGCAAAGCTATTCAGGCATATGTAGATGACTTTAGTGGCGGCGTATTTGTGTACTACCGTGGTGCTCTGGAGCTAACTCCCAACAAAGATCGCCTGGTGTTTGCCAATCGCGGTCTTAGCCCAGGCACTCTGGCTGTATTCGATATAAGCGCGAGCGAACCACAGCTGCTCATTAAAAATGCCCATGGCGCGCTAGGCAGCAACGGCCAAAATATTTCTGTCGATCCCATTAACGGCGATTTTGTCAGCTATGCTGTTGGAGGTGGAAATGGTAGCGGCTACACGATTGCCAAACTCGATATCACCGATTTCACTTGGCAGGGCGAATTTGATATCGGCGCTTACCCCCGAGCCGTGCATCACTCACTGGATGGCTTCTCTACTTACACCAATAATACGGCCAATCAAATTAAAGTTTGGGATAACACTAACTTTTCGCTACAGAATACATTTGTAGTTTCCGGCAATCCAAAAGACTTTGCCGATTTGCGAGATAGTACCCACCTTGCCGTATTGGGTGATCAGGAGTTTGCAATTTACCGGGTTAAGGACGAGCAGCCTGCACCGACGGTTAAAATTGAAGGACGCATCACCGGCAGTGAACTCTACCGTGTGGTTTGTACAAACAACACAACCGGACAACGTGTTAAATACAACACCTCTGGTCAGTTTTTTGATTGTATCTCTGCCGGCCTAAGCGCAACCAAAGGCGATGCTGTCCGTATGACTTTGTATTCAAATGTAGAATAACGCTCATAAAAACCTAGTATTCACAACACTTTTAACCCGGCAATAAATATTGCCGGGTTATTCTTGATCCAGTCGCTTTACCATACAGCTGTAACTTATACACTACGATCCAGGAAAACTCTGAATAATACGGCGGCGCCTCTGGTTTTCAGCATTAACCTCCCTCTGCGTTATGCTGCATCGAGGGGCTACCAGCCCGCCTGCTTCACACGCCTTGATAGAAAAAAACCTGAAAGCCAGAGGCGCCGCCGCATTATTCAGAAGTCCCCTAGTACCGCAGATGAGAAATAGCCATGGGCCTGAAAACAGAACTCGTAGAACTGCAGCAGCGTAACCGAGATAACGACTGGCGCATTAAAGAGATACCCTGGACAGAATCCAAGCGACTCGAAGTCATCGCCCCGAGAACACCACTCAGCAAATTTTTATTAATTTACGGTTTACTGGGGTTTTTGATTGGCTTGGTATTGGCAACCCAGTTTCCAATCTGGGGCCTTGGGCTTGCGATCTCAGGCCTGTGTTCACTCTTTCTTACCAATGTAGCTATGGCGCGTAAAAGCTACGGTAAATTCGAGGCAGTTGAGGCCAATTGTATCGACCAGGAAATTCGCCATTTTAGCTTCAGTCGCCGTGCAGAGACCTATGGTTTCGACGAAGTTGATACCTGGGCTATTCGTTTGCTGTGTGAATATGAAGCACAGGGCAAGCGTGTTCAGGTAACACCGATTATTCCCAATACCATAGCGTTTAACACAGAAGGTGCTGCACAAAGCTACCTCAATACGCGCATAAAATCTGGAAAATGTCGTCTGTGGGTTGACCCCAATAATGCGCTGCATAGCAGTTTTCACGACAAACCAAAATTTCAAATGCGTGGCAACACCTGATTCCCCCTTGCACTGCGGGAACTTAGGCTATGAAAATCTCTATTCGCTGATATTTTTTATTTGTCGTCTAAATTAGCGTGTGATTATTTTGTGATAATTTGTTCATAGTTTCGTTAAGAACAGGCCTGTTCTCACTCCTATAGTGTTTTCCGCCAATCCGGCAACACACATTACATGGAGAATCGTGATGAACAATAAATTAATCAATTATCTTGTCATGAGTTGTATCGGCCTCTTACTGGCAATGCAAACCAGCGCTAGTGAGTATGGCTGGGGTAAACCTTTAACCTATAAAGTCAGCATTACCAATATCACAAAAAATGTAGCCTTCACCCCCTTTATCGTGGCAACCCACAAATCCAATCTGCACTTTTTTGAATTGGGGCAAACCGCTTCACAGGCGATCGCCGATATTGCTGAAGGCGGCAATACTGCAGCTCTTGCAGAGATGCTCAGCGAATCAAGCGATGTTAAGAATATTGCGAATAGCAGCGGCCTCCTGCCCGCCGGAGAAACCGTAGAAATCATTATTGAAACCAATATCGCATATCGCTATCTGTCGTTAGCAGCTATGTTACTGCCCACCAACGACTCCTTTATAGCGCTCGATGCCGTTGCTCTACCCAAATTTGCGAGCCGAACTTACTTCGCACATGCCTATGATGCAGGCTCGGAAACTAACGACGAAAGCTGTGTTTCCATTCCTGGCCCACTGTGTGGTGGTGAGCCGTTCTCCCCAAATGACGACGGAGAAGGTTTCGTACACATTGCGAGTGGCATTAGCGGGGAGGGAGATCTTTCTGCAGCGCTGTATGACTGGCGCGGCCCTGTAGCTAAAATCGTAATCGAGAGAATGTAGGCAATAAATTTATTGCAGTTCATTAACCCGGCTAAGTTAGAGTCGGGTTAATTGTTATAACATCGGAAAGATTCCATTTCCTGTGGCTTGAAGCACATCTATTTGAAGTAGCAATCACTTTAGAACCCCCTGAGGGTGTACTATGATCGCTCCACAAAGCGACTCCCTCTCAGGAATATTACAATGTACCAGGCGGTTTTAAAAATTAGGTCCGCGAAAATTTTGTTCTATTTAGTCTTGAGTTCCCTCACCGCACTTATCGCTTGTTCTACACAACCCCGCAATACAACCCAAACCACGGTTCACGCTCCAGAAGCTTCTGTTACAAGTGCTGCTAACTATGATGCCAACAGCTGGAAAAAGATAATTGCCGACAGCTGCACTCATTTTTATGATGGTTGTAACCATTGTCAGCGCTCAAGTGTTACTGAACAGAGTTCGCACGCCGAGTCTCCAATCATAGCGTGCACCCGAAAGTTCTGCGCCAACTACTCCAAACCTTACTGTGCTGACTCAAATCAGCAATGATAGCTGCGCAAATTGTTCAAGGTATTTACAGTAGTTATAAAACGCGAATCTTCGTTAGTTTGGTTCTTATTTTTGGCGCAGCGGTTCTCGTATACCTTGACCTAATACCCATTATTAATGGCCTACTTCTACTCGCCCTATGCGGGTTGTTAATCTGCCTATGCAATGCGAGAAGTGGTATTTGGAAGTCCGCGCTATTCTTAGCAACCGTTTTCCTAGGCTTTTTCGTCGCAATTTATAAGCCAGAAAATTTTCAATATGTTCTTGTGTGGCACAGTGACTCACTCTATGACAATGGAAAGCCATTCTCATTGTTTTTGAATGCCAGTAAAGCCCTGGGTGGCTATTTGGTGTTGGTTTGGTTATTTGATAAAACCTTGTTGTGGGGAAACTGCGCTGCAAGTACTGCGCGATGGAGGCTCATAGTGATTCCCGCATTGGGGGTGATTACGTTAGTCATAGTCGCCCACTTCGGCTTTGCTATAGGTTGGCAGCCCAAACTTCCCGAAGGCTCCGGCTTATTTATTTTAATCAACCTTATTGTCACCGTATTCAGCGAAGAAGCTTTTTTCAGGTTGTTGCTTCAGCGGCAAATTCAAAAGAGCATCGCGAGAGGCGCACTCGGTGTAAGCGTTGCTGTGCTGGTAAGCGCTGTGTTATTCACCGTTTCACACGTTGGTGCCACCGGCCCACTATTCTTATTATTTTTATTAGCCGGTGTTATTTATGCTGGGGTTTTCGCCTACACAAATAGTTTTGTGGCGGCTGTTCTTGTACATTTCGGCGTAAACCTATGCCATTTCACGCTGTTAGAGTATCCCTTGTAGCGAAAGGTAGCCGTACTCACTTGGGTTTAGCCCCGTCCAGCGCTTGAAGGAACGTCGGTAATTAGCTTCATCGAAATACCCGAGGTATTCCGCCACCTGCCCGTTATTGAAGCCGCTTTGCTCAACGAGATCAATAGCCACTTCCATACGCACTGCATCGAGTAAATATCTGAAACTGCTCCCATGGTTACGTAGTTTTCTTTTGAGTGTTGCGCAGCTATAGCCCAACTGTTGCGAAACACTGTCGAGAGTTACATGAAGATGCACCTGCCGTCGTAACAAATCGCGCAGATACGATAAAATACCAACACGAGCTGCACCATAAGCCGTCAAATCCGATAGCGCTCGCTCATAATTCAACTGCGATGCAGAACCAAAAGGAAGCGAGAGAAATTGCTCGGGTAGCACTATTCGCGTTACCGGCCGCTCAAAGCGCTGATGCCCTCCGAAATACAACTCATAATTTTCGAGGTCCACGGGTTTCTTAAAGGTAAAATCATATTCCCAGGGCAGCTTACGTTCGCACAAAGCATTAATACTGTGAGTTACGGCGCTTAAGTAGGTTTCAGATAAAAACCTTTGGTTTTCAGATTCAAAAAAAGCGGGGTACCAGCGGATCTCTGCGTAGTTTTTTTCGCGCTTGAGGCGAGGCACCAGCAAGGGTGAAATAAGTTGACCAAAATTTTGAATTAATTCCAACGCATGTAATACTGTGGGGGCACTGCACACCCCCCGGGAAAAAGCACCGTAGTAACCCGGGAAAATACGTTGTCCAAGTCGAAATGAAAGATCATTACCGGAATAATACTGCACGCAGTTCTTAATCAAGCGCTGACTTTTTTCGGGAGATAAAATAGTTTCACGACGCGTAAGGTCTTCGTAAAAAATTCCAGTTTTTGCCAATAAACGATGACTGCAAAGCTGCTCACTCATCACAAGGTCTAGCAAAGTGGTTGCCATCCAATGTGCGGGTATAAATGCATCGTCTTTTTCCAGCCAGGGTCGTGTCATACTGCTACCGATTCCGTGCTGAGGCCTGCAACATCCTCCCAGACAATTTCTTGCCCACTAGCCTTGGCAACTTTCAAACGTACGCCTGCTTTTTCCATTAGTTGCGAAAGCTCAGTATCTGTTGTACAGGCGATTGCCGCGCGTCCACGAATCTTACATCGAGTGCCATTACGGGTATGAAATGCAAATGCAGCAACCACTGAAAGCAGGTCTTGGGCAATGTCACGGGCACCTTTGGAGGATGTTTCTGCGAGCAAAATTGCGAAGCGATCACCGGCGTAGCGACAAATCAAATCCTGTTCACGCAAGTTGAGTATGAGCAACTCTACAAGCGCGAGTAAGAGTCGATCGCCCTCTGATGCGCCATGCTTGCGATTGATTGTTGAGAAATTACAAATATCGATAAGCACCAGACTGTGCGGTTTTTGCGAGGGAGCCTGCCTATCAAGTAATGCTAAATACTTTTTTAGATAACTGGTTCGATGCACCTGAGTAACGCCATCGACACTGGTGTGAGAGCGAAAAATCTGTTCACGCTTTTTCAGTTGATGAGCGATCACTCTCTGCTCGTTACGCCAGCAATACATCCCAAAAGTTAACAGCAGCATACCAACTGGTAAAGTCAGAGATTCCAGGAAGTTGTGTAGCGCATGCTGGTTTTTCATGACCAGAACTTCATCCAGTGCGTCCTGAAACATACCCACAAATAAGAGAAGAAAACCCGCTGCAAATAGATTGGTCACCTTACCTGCGGGACGGCTTACCACCAGCATCAAAAACCAGGCATACACCAATAGGGCAGCGCCCCCTTCACCAGCGATATCCCACCAATCTAACTGGGCCCAGGTCTTCACCGTGGTTTGCAGAATATTTACGGTGAGCTGCATGACCACCAAGTAACAGCTACCCAGTATCCAACGATGATGCTGGGCAAGCGAACCTAACCAAGATAGTGAAAGTTGTTTGAACACAGTCGCTCTTTATCTATTAACTCAGTCGAATATAGTCGACCAGCAGTATGACAGTTTTGCGACAAATTGGCCCATCAGTCATTTTGGATCGCATTATTTTTTATATAGCAGAGTTAGCAGCTAAATTTCACAAGCAATTAGCCCCATTAAGCACTTCACCGGTCTCACCGTTTCAGTCTTTGCGGCTCAAAGTGCGCCTCTATAAGGGCGTTTTAAGGCGAGCCGCAAACAGCCGTCATGGGAGTGTCACATTACAAATCTATTTTTCTTGGCAAACACCTTCTCACAGATTTTAATGAACGGTCCACCTGAGTCTCGATATTATGTACCCTCTCGAATTCCTGATAAAGAAATCCCTACACCCAAAACATACTTGTAAGCCCCTACTCAACGTCAGTTCCAGCGCAGTTTTAGCAGCCGCTTTTTTGGCGGGCACCTGCCATGCCCAAGGCAGTTTTATCGGACGAATTACCGATGCCAGCGGTAATGTTGGAATGGAAGGCGCACTGGTGGTGGTTAAGGAATTAAACCTTAAAACCACATCGGCACGCGATGGCAGATTTAGTTTGCAACAACTCCCTCCGGGGAGTTACACCATTGAAATCCATTATCTGGGTTCCAAGTCCTTACAGAAAACCATTACCATCAACGATGACGAAACCCTAGTAGAACAACTCACATTAAGTGTCGATGATAACGTCGACGAGGAAGTACTGGTTTACAGTCAGGCGGCGAGTTTAAATAAAGCATTGAACAAACAACGCGCGTCCAACAGCATTGTGAACGTTGTCAACGCTGATGCCATCGGCCAATACCCAGACGCAAACACTTCTGAAGCCCTACAACGCTTGCCTGGAGTTAGCGTAGAAAACGATCAGGGTGAAGGGCGTTTCGTGCGCATTCGTGGCTTGGGTCCAAATTATAATTCGGTCACGATCAACGGCAGTAAAGTGCCGTCACCCAACGCTGGAGAACGCGCAGTAGCGCTAGATACTGTGCCGTCTGATCTGCTTGAATCACTGGAAGTAACAAAAACACTGACTCCGGATATGGATGCCGACTCCCTTGGCGGTACCATCAATGTCAAAAGTCTATCGGCTTTTGATCGCAATGGCCTTTTTTACCGGGCCTCGGCAGAAGCCAATTACGATTCCAATACCAGCAAAACCAGTCCCAAGCTGTCACTTAGCGGAAGCAATTTATTCGCGCTTGGAGGTGAGGAAGACAATTTTGGTGTTGCCGCTGCAATCAGTTGGTTCGACCGCGATTTTGGTTCTGACAACGTTGAAACAGGCGGTTCCTGGGATTTCGATAACCCTGCAAGACTCGAGGAATTTGAGCAGCGCGATTACACAATCAACCGCGAACGCCTCGGAGTGTCACTGAATTTTGATTTCAAACCCAACGAAAATACTGATCTTTTCCTACGCAGCCTCTACAGCGAATTCACCGATACCGAAATTCGCCTCGCGAATGTCTATGAAATTTACGAATTTGAGACCGACGATAGCGGAAACATTATTGAAGACGATGAAGGTGATCCCGTCACTATTGATGGCCTACCACAAGATCAGTATGGCGCTGCAGCCGTTGCCAGAGAACTCAAGGATCGTAAAGAAACCATGAAAATCGCTTCATTGGTTTTGGGTGGTGAGTCTCGTTTAAATACCTGGACCTTCAACTATCGCGCCGGCATCAGTCAATCCAGCGAAGATACTCCCTACTATGTCGATAAAGCAGCGTTTGAAGCAGAATTCGATGGAGGGGTTCGCTATACCAACGACAAATTGATTTATCCGGAACTTCCCAGTGAGGTTTTCAATGCAGAATCTTACGAACTCGATAAAATCGAAACTGCACAATCTCTCACTGAAGACGAAGAATACAATCTCCAAATAGATATCGAAAAACAACTTCGCCTCGGTAAGGTGCCAACAGCCTTAAAATTCGGAGCCAAAGCCAGCCAACGAGAAAAAACCAGTGACGAAGATGTATGGGTTTTTGAAGATTTGGATGAAGCAGGTTTTACTGAAGAGCAATTGCTACTCTCTGCGTATACCGGTTCAACAATCGATTATACGCTGGGCAATATGGGAAACAGCATTGCAACCGATAAAGTGTGGCAAGCGATAGCACCCTTGAATAGGGCAGACTACGTCGCAGATATCGACTCCGCAATTGCAGACTTTACCATGGATGAAAATATTACTGCCGCCTATGCCATGGCAACCTTCGATATTAATCGCTTGCGCTTGATTGCCGGCGTGCGGGTAGAACAAACAGATTTCGAAGCCTCAGGCTTTAGTTATGCCGAATATGAAGCAGATGGCGAGGAAATCGAAGATTTGTACGCAGAAACCCACAAAAACGATTATTCCCACACTCTGCCGTCATTACATCTGCGTTATTCATTCAGTGACAAATCGCAATTGCGTGCAGCCTGGACCAATGCCGTCGTAAGGCCTACCTTTGAGCAACTGAGTGCCGCAAAAATACGTGAAGGCGATGAGGTGGAATTCGGAAATCCCTATCTCTCGCCGCTCGAAGCCAGCAACCTGGATATCGGCTTCGAACATTTTGGTGGTTATGCAAGCTATTGGTCGGCATTTGTTTTTTACAAGGAGCTGGATAACTTTATTTATGCCATCGATCTTGGCGACACCGCCGACCCCAGCCTTGTCGGCCCTGGAGAAGTAAGCGAAGCCAATACGTTTAAAAATGGTAAAGCCGCAACCATCAGTGGTCTTGAATTAGCGGCTTCGAAAAAATTCAATGAACTGCCTGCACCCTGGAACGGCCTGCTGTTAAGTGCCAATGGTACCTGGAGTGATTCGGATGCCGAAATTGAGTATCTTGATGATGACGTTTTCAATCAGCGTGATATTCCAATGCCTTCGCAATCGGAATTTACCGGTAATCTCGCGCTAGGTTATGAAATTAGCCGGTTTAGTGCGCGGATCGCTGCGAACTATAAATCCGATTACCTGCTTGAGATTACCGACGCCAGTGACGAAATTGGAGATGTTTACGTCGATAGTCAGCTCAGCCTTGATCTACTGGCACGGTGGAATATCACCAAATACGCCCAGGTATTTGTGCAAGCCGTGAACCTTGGCGATGAGCCCTACTATGTTTATATCAATAAGAAACGCTACAACAATCAATACGAGGAATATGGTCCGACCTATCGCCTGGGCGTGAGCTTTTCCCGGTTCTAATTGTTTAAACTTCATCAATCCGGTGCTGGCATCCGCAAACGGTTGCCAGCACATAACAACTGTCATCAGCTATCAACATGCTTAATCGTTTAATTGATTTTTCAAAAAGTGGGCTCATTGCCTGCACATTATTTGTAAGCGCTTGCAGTACAACTGCCAGTTTTCAAGCTATCGCAAACTTCAAACTCAAATCTCATGGACAGGCCTGGCAGTCCTTAAAAGCTACCACACTTGATAGTTCTACCTATTTGGTTTTAGTGAGCGAGCAAAGCGGCCTACTTGTTGGCGATATCAGTGATTCCAAACACCTGGTGCTCGAAGGTAAATATGAGCATTTGGATGTGCGCCCACAAGGCGATAGATCCCTGCTGGTGTTCACCGTCGATCAACAATCCAACATCCCACAACTCATAGAATTTGATGTGGGCAGCACATCCATAGAGAAGAAAAAAACCCAGACTTTTAAGTTGGGAAATTTTCAAATAGATGGCTTGTGTTTGTACCGCGATTCACAACAAAACCTGTTTGCATTTTTACTGGACGGTTATGGTGGCGGTGAAATGCGTTGGCTCCTGGATGGACAGTCTGGACGCCCGGTCGATGCGAGCGTAAAAGCGCTTAAGTTACCACCCGGCTCAGACCAATGTAGCGTTAGCGATGAAAATGAAACCCTGTTTATCACGGAAGAATCTATCGGAGTGTGGCAATACCCCGCCAACCCTGAAACTGAATGGCAACGTTCCCTTATTACCGAAAATTTATACCACCCAGAAGTTCCAGCGGAAATTTCCGCAATCGATGCACAACACGACATACTGCTAGTGGCGACTCAGAAATCTATCAACCTTTACACACAGAAAAACAAAAGCTGGCAACTTGCACATGCTTTTAAGCCACCAAAACAGTTCACCTCAAGCGCAATAACCTCCTATTCAGAAAATATTGTTTTATGGGATGAAAAGCAACAAGTGCTGCAAGGCCTGCCGGCACTGGAAATTAATCCGCTTAATAAGTCGCAAAATCACCTCCCCGTTGTCGCAGCTTCTGTGCAAACAGAAGCCATGCAAACTCGAGGGGATGCTGCCGACGACCCCGCCATATGGGTACACCCCCAAGCCCCGGAAAAAAGTCGCATTTTGGGAACCAATAAAAAATGGGGGCTTATGGTGTATAACCTCAACGGCGAACGCGAGCAGGCCATCGCCACTGGTCATATTAATAACATTGATATTCGGCAGCAGGTGGCATCCTCAGAAGGCTTAGTTGATATTGCGGTTGCATCAAACCGCAGCGACAACTCCATGGCACTGTACAAAATTGACCCGGCCTCCGGAGAAGTGAGCACTTGGGCGGCACTGCCTACAAACCTGAACGAAGTTTACGGTATTTGCCTGTATGCACCATCGCACGACGAAGCCTATGTTTTTATTAACGATAAAAATGGTTTGATCAACCAGTACCAATTGTTGTTGCAAAACAGTGCCCCCGCAGCGAAGCTCATACAAACATTTCAATTGCAAAGTCAACCGGAAGCCTGCGTTGCAGACGACAAAACCGGTGTATTATTTGTGGGCGAGGAAGACGTCGGTATCTGGCGATTTAATTTGAAGCAGGCTCCGGTGCCAGCCCCCGAATTAATTGCCAAAGCGGGTGAGCAACTGGTATCTGATATTGAAGGTATCGATTTGGTCGAAAATCAACATGGCAAATACCTGATAATTTCAAGCCAGGGTGATAGCAGTTATGCCATTCTTGAAGGCGAAGCGCCCTTCAAGTACTTAGCTAAATTCCGAATTGGCTTTAACGCAGACAAACGGCTCGATGGCGCTTCGGAGACGGACGGCCTTGCAGTCACTGGGAAACCACTGGGAGAAAAATACCCTGACGGTCTCTTGGTCGTTCAAGACGGTTACAATCTGCTGCCTGAAGCGCCACAAAACTTCAAATTGGTCGATTGGCAATTGGTCATTAAAGCGCTTGGGCTTAAAAATGTGCACGACTAACAACATAAAAGCCAGCGATTCGCTGGCTTTTATTCGTTATTTTATGGTTGGATTTTATTGCCAAAGTTCGCTGAGAGCATCTCGCTCCTGCCGCACGCTGAGAACGCTGCCATCGATGTTCTTCTCGATAAAAGTATCTATTTTAGTGGGGCCAGAACCATCGGCAGGAACGAAACCTTCCGAAACGGAATCACGTGCGCTGGCAACAGAATATAACCAGCTCTTGCCTCGATGGCAAAAAACGACATCAACAAATTGATCGTGCTGGAGCATAACCTGCTTACACACCTGGCGATTCTTGTTACGAAACGCAAGGACCTCAGTCATGATTCCAAATTCGGTATCGATCGATTCACCAGCCACCATGGTGCTTAAGCCCTGTACAACAGCCGGTGAGGATTCCAATTCAGCAACTATGCGATCTAGTGAAGCATCACCGGTACGCAACATAACAACACCTACCGTTATCGCCAAAACGAGTGCGGCAGCGGCGGCCATAGCATGAAGTTGAAAAGCCCGTTGCAGGTAGTCGAACAATGTCACTTGTTTCTCTGCTTCGACCGGTTTGCTCAAGGCATCAATCAGATGTTGAGGAATAGGAGTTTGTTCGATAGCACCCAAGGTTTGTTGAATATATTGCTGATCTTTCTGCAGCTGGGTAAACAATTTGGCAAACGCTGCGTCGTCCATAAGCCGCCGTTCCACATGATGCGTATCGTCGCCATTTAGCTCGCCATCCATATAGGCAGACAAGAGCGCGATGTCTTGTGAATTGTGGTTCATCAGATAACCTCGGGTGTATATTTCGACAACATATGCTCGCGAGCGCGTGCGACGCGACTCATAACAGTGCCGATGGGAATTTGTAATACTTTGGCGGCCTCTTTGTAGCTCAGCCCCTCAACAGCCACCAGCGATAACGCCAAGCGCAGATTTGTCGGCAGAGACTGCAGGCCAGATAAGACACGTTGTGTTTGAAGCGCCGTAAGCGGTTCCGCCTCAGGTGCGGGTATGGGTGCCAGGGCTTCGTTTTCGGGGCGCATTGTTACCTCCCGGTGCCGCAAACGATCAACCCAAAGATTTTTGGTGAGGGTGAGTAACCAGGGAACGGGGTTCTCATTCTCAGGAAGCCCTTTTTCCAAGACCTTGATCACCACGTCATGGACGAGATCGTCGGCGTCAGCAACATTTGTTGTTAACGAATAGGCAAATCGGCGCAAGCGTTGTACTTCCTGTTGTAGAATTTGTCGCGTTGCTACCATTCAATACCTATGATTATGTTTCGGGAAGTTAACGGTTCGAACCTCTATTTTATTCCGTAATTGGTGGAATAAAACGCCTTTTTACACGTTTACACTAAAAACCTACCGTTTAATAACCATTTATTCAAACATTGGCTATTTTTATGCGATCACAAACCACTAAAAGATTCTGCCGCGCCATTATGTTCATTCTGCCGCTCGTCGCCTTGACGGCTTATGGGCAGTCAAACGGCAACGGAAACGCCAGAGGAGTGGGTAAGGGCTTGGACAAACAAGTGGAGCGTCAAGTTGCCCGTGGTGTGGAAAAAAACGTAGAGAAGCAAGTTGGCCGCAATGCAGAAAAGCAGGTAGATCGCAATGTTAGCCAGCAGGTCGCAAGCAAGGTTTCAAAAAAAGCGGATACCAGTGTTAGTAAAACGGTGAACGCGAATGCATCTTCTCGCGCGACAGAAAAAGCCAATAACAGCGCTAAAAATAATATGGAAAAAACCCTGCCCGATGCCGCGATAGCAAACTCGAACCGTGATAAAACCAAAACCAATAAAGGCCAGGAGAAAAAAGCTGAAAAAGCGGTACCGCATCAGGAAGATTCAACAGCAGCAGCGGAATTTGTCGATTTTGCAGTGGATGACGACGGTTCTCGCTATCTGCGTAATCAACGGGTGCTCTTGGTTTCTCCTGAAAAATTACAAGAATTACAACGCAATGGCGTGACATTTCGAAAAACGACACAACTTTCCTCCATGAAAAAAATACTGGTGGAATTGGATGCGGAAAATGCTGAAGTCGCAAGTGGCATCAGTCGAAAATATCGCAAAGCCGTCGCGCTCAACTATGTATACAGCTATCAAGACGGCGGGCCGGCGACAGCATCGCCGCAGGGCTGGTTACCCAACGAGGCGCTGCCACTCAATGTGCCACCAGATCAGCAGCGAAAACTGCGTATTGGCATGGTCGATTCTACGGTAAATACCCAGCATTCAAGCTTGCGCAGAGCGTCGATCACTAGCGAGTCGTTCGTTGCCGAAGGCCTGGCCACTCCCCAAACGCACGGAACCGCCGTTGCGTCCGTTCTGAGTGGCGACGATGCAATGTTCATCGGCCTGTTGCCCGATGCATCGCTGTATAGCGCCGGTGTTTTCTACAGCAGCCCCGAAGGTAGCGATACCGCGTCACTTACCAGTATCGTTCTCGCCCTGGATTGGCTCGTAGCACAGCAAGTGGACGTGATCAACATGAGCCTGGCGGGTCCGGGCAGCATGCTGTTGGAAGACTTTGTTAACGCAGCCTCAGCACGGGGTATTGCGGTGGTAGCCGCCGCGGGCAATGGTGGCCCTGGCGCTAAACCGGCTTACCCAGCAGCCTACCCTAGCGTGGTAGCCGTAACTGCTGTGGATGAGAATAACCGCGTTTATTACCGAGCGAGCCACGGCGACTACATTGACTTTGCGGCCCCCGGAGTAAATATCGCGAGTGCCGCCAGCAACGGCGGTTACAGGAATGTGTCGGGCACCTCCTACGCGGCGCCCTTCGTATCTGCAGTGGTTGCCGGCGGCCTCAGCAAATTACAGCCCAAAGCACTGTTGAAAGAGTTGCGCAAACATGCGCAGGATCTCGGAGAACCCAAGCGCGATTTGGTGTACGGCTACGGCAAGGTCCGCCCCATCAATGAAGATCGCCTGGTTTACAGCGAGTAACCCAGCCGCAATTCGAAGCGGTTCTGATTGAAATCGTAGTCGGCCTGGTTTGAGGTGTTTTGCAAATAGCCCAGCAAGACTTCTGCAAAATAAGACTTCCCAAAAAACGCTCTCGCAGTCGATTCCAGTTCCCAGAGTTTGTCGTCTCTTGCAGGTAGCCAATTGGCGTACTTTCGGGTTTCGTAGCCAGTTTTCGCGGTTACGCGCAGTGGATAGCCCCAGGCTCGCAAGCGTTTCTCCCATTTCACACTAAGCAGGTTCACCTGTTCGTTATATTGCTCATCATTGGCCTTGCCGTTACGCGTCGCCCCGTAGAACAACAAGTGGTGATCGAGCCCATCGAGCAGATAGTAAACACGGAGATTAAGTACAGGACCCGATGTGCTGCGCTCATCGAGATCAGCGAAGTCGCGACGCAGGATGCCGGCGTTGCCGTGGAGGTAGAGGTTTGGCCGCACCATTGAGCTCAGGGTAATGGCCTGCTGGCTAATAGTGAGGTAGTCACTGCCATCCAGTGACGCTTTCGCAATAAACGCTTCAGCCCCCACGGAAAGCAGATCAAAATCGTAACCCCCCGATGCCATCAGCATGTGGGTTCGCATATCGAGCAGTTCAGTGTCTTGGTAATTCGTATTACTGAAGCTGTAATTACCGGAATAGCTCCAGCCACTGCTGAAATCTCCCGATACTCCCGCAGAAAGCTCGGTATTCAAGGCCTGGTCGCCAAAATTGGTGGCAAAATCTACGTCTTCCAGAACGATGTTGCTTTCTCGCACCCAAGCAGCACTCACCTCAAATTCCGGTTCTATTGGCGCAGCAGCCACAGTGCCCTGCAAAACCATTAACCCGGCTGTTGCTGTTACAAAATTAAATAAACAAGGAACACAATTCACGTAGTTTTTAATCACGCAGCTCTTATTCACGTTGTTGTTTTTCCCCTAGTACTGCCACACCTAAGCAACTGCATGACACTCAAACTTAAGAATTAATAAAAAAATGTATAAATGTGAAATTGGTCATATTTTTGTACCAATTTATAAAAAATGAGAATAAACCTTTGGCCTCGATCGTTAACGCCCTATGAACACAAGTACGAACGAGGTAGTAGTTATGAAACAAGGTTTTTCTCGTGCGATTCCCATTTTGGTCTGCAGTGCAGGCTTGTTGTTAACCGCTTGCGGCGGCAGTGGCGGCAGCGAGTCCAGTAATAACAGCGAAACCAGTATGTTATCGCTAGCAATAACTGATGCGCCAGTGGATCTTGCCAACAAAATTGTTGTGGAATTCTCTGGAATCTCACTCAAGCCCTCATCTGGCGACGCACTGGTGTTCGATTTTGACGAGCCTCAAAGTATCGATCTCCTGCAGCTGCAGGGTAATGCCTATGCAGCCTTACTGGTCAATGAGCAGGTTCCCGCAGGGGAATATAGCTGGGTACGCTTGCATGTCAACGCGTTGGAAGACAACGTGATGGACTCTTACATGGAGCTCGAAGATGGCTCCCAAATTGAATTGTGGGTACCCAGTGGCGCCCAAACCGGTTTAAAACTCCACGGCGGCTTCGTGATGCCCGCCGGCGGCGCAGCCAATTTCACCATCGACTTCGATCTCCGCAAATCTGTTACCGATCCAAAAGGCAAGGCAAGTGCGATTTTGAAGCCCAGTTTACGCATGGTTAATAACCTGGAGGTGGGCAGTATCGCTGGCACCGTTGACTCAGATCTGGTCAACAGCGTATGCGCCGACCCAACCATGGATGCCGGTGCAGTCTACCTTTTTAATGGCTCTGACGTGCTCCCGGTCGATATTCAAGGCATTGAAGGAGATCCGCTAACCACGGCACTGGTGTCCAGTGATGGCGAAAATTTTGTGTACGAAATCGGGTTTGTTCCGGCAGGAGATTACACCCTGGCGTACACCTGCGAAGCTGCATTGGATGACCCTGAAGCTGCTGACGTGATTGTCTTCGAACAGAGCGACAACGTCACTGTTAGTTCAGGTGAGCAAACGCTCTTCGATATTGCCCCTGTTGCCCCGGAGACTGAGCAATAACCTGAGTTCAGCAACAACTTCACCATACTGTTCCGTAGACAGTAGCTTGAGGCTGTGCGTTAGCCCGGCCTCCGCAAGGAGGCCATTTTTAAGCAACCCCCAACCAACAGCAAGCGGACCATGATATTCAGTTACTTCGACTCACATAATAACCATCAAAGAGCGCCAACCACCACCGTGGAAGTGGCCATAGTCGACGTTAAGCATGATAACGAAACAATCTGCAGCGACGTACTCAGTTGTGCTGCCGACCTATTGACTCGTTGCGACGATTACCTGAGCCACGAGACTCAGGTATCTGCGCAACACCCCGGACGTTATATTTGGCTGGTGCGCTGGCGCACTCGAGAAGAGAATCCGAAAATATTTCGCAGCACGCCGGAGTATCGTCAATGGCGGCAGCTGCTGGGTAGTTTGTGAACTGAGAGACAAATACGAGCGAGCCGCCAGTGGTGGTGGCAAGCTTAGGGATCATCCAACTTGATTGTGCGGGCCGAGAGCCCGCTTTTTTTTGAGCGAAAAATGAATTAGGTGTAGATGAGGTACGCTGGCATCAGCCGATTCGCAGGCTTTTACCGTAAATGTGGGCATCTTCCCGGCCGTTTTTTGCCGGGTAGTAACCTGGCCGAACGCCGAGACAATTGAAACCACACTTATCGTACATGCGGATCGCGGGCTCGTTGGAGGCGCGCACTTCAAGAAACATCTCTGCAGCATAGTCTTCGAGTAGTTCCGACATAACGTGCAATAGGCGACTCGCTACTCCCCGGCCCTGCCAAACAGGATCGACCGAGATTATCAGCAATTCCGCATCGCCGGAAGCAATGGAAAAAACCGCATGGGCTATCCATTCATTGTTAACCTTCACCCCGACACACACATGGCTGCTTTCTATTGAGTCGATAAAATTGCGCTCGCTCCACGGATAGGGATTGGCGCGTATTTCAAGATCGTAAATAGTGTGGAGGTCCTGACGGTAGAAATTGCGAATCTCGCATGCTGTACCGTCATCGAGTTGGAAATGATGCTGAATTTCAGAGTGAATGTCTGTCATAAGCAGTTCTACGCTTGTAGCAGCTGTTGCATGGCCCGCCACACGAGTGGCTTTAATTGCGGTTTTCTGAGAATTTCCGCCAAGCTGGGCAGTACCAGGGCTCGCCTGGCAAATGATAGTTCGACGACTTGAAAACACCGCTCTGCATATCCGCAGGAAATATCCTCATCGCTAGCGATGACACGAAAAACGTCCTTACCAAAAAGTAGCACACCCCGTTCCGCTCGCAACAATTTTGCATCCAGCAGCGGTACCATCATTTCCCTGGCAGCTTGCAGGCTTTTTGGTTTATGGGGCAAATCGACCATCGGCCAATGAATTAGTTCCGATCCCGGCAAGACGGAAGTGTTATATCCGAACACGCGCATAACATTGAATAACAGCGCTGCGGTCGGCAGCCCGGAGGACGGTTGGTGTGAATCCAGCGCAAGCATCCCCGAAGGTTGCCAGATCTCCAGCGAGAAATGCACCGCTTCATTTTCTGAGGGCTGGATTTCCGTGGCTACTTCAGGAGTGGGGGTGGTGAGTGCTTCACGATTATCGTTTTCTGCGACCTCCGAGACCA
This sequence comes from Alteromonadaceae bacterium 2753L.S.0a.02, assembly GCA_007827375.1. Classification (NCBI taxonomy): domain Bacteria; kingdom Pseudomonadati; phylum Pseudomonadota; class Gammaproteobacteria; order Alteromonadales; family Alteromonadaceae; species Alteromonadaceae bacterium 2753L.S.0a.02. The sequence continues at coordinate 1,178,413 of VISH01000002.1, read as the reverse complement.
ATTTGGAAGCCACCTGCGATACCTGCGCTAAACCCTCCCCCAGGCGTTCCGATTTATCTGTGGTAACGCGCGCAGGTAACTCTTGTGTCGCAAGCGCAGCAACAGTTTCAGGTAGAGCGGGCCCCACCGGCACGGCTTGAGAAGCTTTCGCCTGGGGAAGACGCCAGCGGGGAACGAACATGTCGATCCCCATGGCGTCGAGATACTGCATACGCTGGTGCTCATTCATCGCGGCAGTGTAACCGTTGCCAGCAATCAGAGCCAGCTAAACGGGTCACACCCCATCACGTTGCGGGTGTGATCGGGTGGCACGACTTTCCAGCAGATTAAGCGCATGCAGATAGGCTTTAACAGAGGCTGCCACTATATCGGTGTCTGAGCCAATACCGTTCACAATTGCGCCATCGCGCTCAAGCCGCACGGTAACTTCCCCCTGAGAGTCGGTGCCCTGAGTAATGGCATTGACGGAATAAAGCAGCAGGTCGGTATGGCTATTAACGATACTTTCTATCGCTTTATAAGCCGCATCCACCGGGCCACTGCCCTCCGCCTTGGCTTGGTAATCCTGTCCCTTCACTTGAAGACTCAGTTCAGCTACCGGCTTCACTCCGGTTTTGGAACAAACCTCCATGTCCACCAGAATATAATTTTCTTCCAGGTTTTCACTTCCCTTGGCGGACACCAGGGCGTGCAGGTCTTCATCAAAAATCTCATGTTTTTTATCAGCGAGATCTTTAAAGCGCGCAAAGGCGTGATTCAGGGCATCCTGTGTTTCGAAGCTGATACCCAGCTCTTCAAAACGGGCTTTTACCGCCGCGCGCCCGGAATGCTTGCCCAGTACAATCTTGTTGGTATTCCAGCCAACGTCTTCGGCGCGCATGATCTCGTAGGTCTCGCGGTGTTTGAGCACACCATCCTGATGGATACCCGACTCGTGCGCGAACGCATTGGCACCAACGATCGCCTTGTTGGGCTGTACCGGAAAACCGGTAATTGAAGACACCAGACGCGACGTTGGCACGATGTGCTCCGTCACTATGTTCGTGTCCACAGGGAAAATATCGCGGCGGGTTCGCACTGCGAGAACCACCTCTTCCAGCGAGGCGTTACCAGCGCGCTCTCCCAGGCCATTGATGGTGCACTCGATTTGGCGCACGCCGTTCATGACTGCAGACAGAGAATTAGCCACCGCCAACCCAAGGTCGTTATGACAATGGGTTGAAAAAATCGCCTGATCTGAATTGGGAACGGCTTCAATGAGACGACGGAACATTGCGCCGTATTCACCCGGCTCTCCGTAACCCACCGTATCCGGTACGTTGATGGTTCTTGCACCGGCCTCAATGGCGGCTTCGGTTATACGGCACATAAACTCAAAATCCGACCGGCTGCCATCTTCCAGAGAAAACTCCACGTCGTCGGTATGGTTTCGGGCACGCTTAACCGCCCGCACCGCCTGCTCTAGAACACGATCCGGCTCCATTTTCAGCTTGAATTGCATGTGAATTGGTGAGGTGGCAATAAAAGTGTGGATACGCGGCGATGCGGCCCCCTTAAGGGCCTCTGCTGCACGGTCGATATCCGCATCCACCGCGCGGGCGAGGCTACACACCGTAGATTCTTTAATCGCATTGGCGACCGCTTTTACGGCTTCGAAATCCCCTTGACTCGCGATAGCAAACCCAGCCTCAATCACATCCACGTGCATTTTTTCGAGCATTTTTGCGATACGGATTTTTTCTTCGCGCGTCATGGAAGCTCCGGGGCTCTGTTCACCGTCCCGCAGAGTGGTATCAAAAATAACCAGTTTTTCTTTATTCATTGTTGTCTCCATTCGCTGTGGGGATCACCCACAGCCCTGAAATATGCTTGCATCGCTGGTTTAGCGAGGCAGCATAGCGATGTTTTTAAATTGGGGGTTGATAGATAACAGGTGGCCGAGAATTAGCGACCGGGAATGCGACCGAGTTTATTAGCGTCGCAAAATTAACGTCGCAACAACAAAGAACGTTGAATGCGCATCGCGAAGCAATAACGCTTAAGATTAGTAGGAGGCTGGTTCACAGGATTTACCCTTGCCGTGAGTCGATAGGGCAAGTGTAGGGATCCCTCGACCTTCATTCAAGAACTATCCTAATTCAGAGACTTTTAAAGGATGAAAAAACAATAATTCTGCTTATACCACCAATTATGCGCAATAATTTCCTAATATCGGGATTGCAACGCGAGACGATATACAACCCCGAATCGGACCACTGGGCTACTTAAATATCGCGTTGTGATATACCTCTTGAACATCATCACAATCGTTCAGCAAATCCAGAAATTTTTCCATCTGCTCGGCATCTTCACCGCTAATTTCAATGTCAGTTTGCGGTACGAAGGTGATTTCTTCAACTTCAAAATTAATATCGCCGAAAGCTTTTGCTAATGCCGTTTTGGTTTTGAAGAATTCGGATTGGGGTGCAATTACCGTGATAATGCCATCGTCGTTTTCAATATCCGCGACATCAACATCGTCTTCCATTAGGGCTTCCAGCACCGCCTCTTCATCATCGTGTTGAAACGCAAAAATAGCGCGATGATCGAACATATGCGCGACAGCACCCTGGGCCCCCAATTTTGCCTTTCCTTTGTTAAAACAGGTACGCACATCACCGAAGGTGCGGTTGTTGTTATCGGTGAGACAGTCGACAATCACCATGCAGTTCCCTGGGCCGAATCCCTCGAATCGCACCAGTACAAAGTCTTCACCACCACCACCACTGGCTTTATCCAGAGCTTTATCAATGACGTGACTGGGAACCTGCTCTTTCTTGGCCTTCTCTATAAGGCGACGAAGCGCCAGGTTGCTGTCTATCTCAGCTCCCCCGTTCTTGGCACAAACATAGATCTCCTTGCCGTACCGGGAATAGAGCTTGGTTTTCATGGCGCCGGTTTTGGCCATGGCCGCTTTGCGGTTTTCGTAGGTGCGTCCCATGAACTTTCTCGCAGATATTTTTAGTTAAAGTAAAAGTGCGCGAATTATGCCGTTATTGGCAAGCTGATGCCAACAGGCTCTCTGGGGGATTATCGCGAATTAGCAAGATTATTTTTTATGCGAAAAATCCAGCATACGCTGCAATGGGATCATCGCTTTCTCAGCCAGCCTGGCGTCTACTTGAATCTCGCACTGATCAGCCCCTCCAGCACAAAGGTTCTCGAGCAACTGGGCCAAATTCTCCAGCTCATTCATCGCCATCCACGGACAATTGGCGCAACTGCGGCAAGTAGCTCCTTGACCAGCTGTTGGTGCTATGTATAGCGTTTTGTCGGGGCAGGCCTGCTGCATCTTGTAAAAAATGCCCTGATCGGTCGCGACTATGAAGCTGGGATTAGGCAATTTTTGTGTTGCCGCAATTAACTGACTGGTAGAGCCCACAGCATCGGCCAGTTCCACCACCGGTTCGGGTGATTCCGGGTGGACCAATACACCAGCCTCAGGGTGCACTTTTTTAAGATTAAGAATACCGCGGGCCTTAAATTCTTCGTGCACAATACAGGAGCCGTCCCACAGCAAAACGTCGGCACCGGTTTTTTTCTGGACGTAACCACCCAGGTACTTGTCGGGTGCCCAGAGAATTTTCTTGCCCTGGCTATCGAGATAATCCACCACATCCAACGCAATTGCCGAAGTCACGACCCAATCAGCTCGCGCCTTTACCGCGGCAGAAGTGTTGGCGTAAACCACGACGGTGCGGTCTGGGTGTTGATCACAAAATTCGGAAAACTCCTGAGCCGGACAACCGAGATCCAGAGAGCAGGTGGCTTCCAAGGTCGGCATAAAAACGCGCTTTTCCGGCGAGAGAATTTTCGCGGTCTCGCCCATAAATTTTACACCGGCAACAATCAAAGTTTGTGCTTCATGGTTTTTGCCAAAGCGCGCCATTTCAAGGGAGTCGGCTACGAGGCCACCGGTTTCCTCAGCCAGCGCCTGCAACTCGGGTGCGGTGTAATAATGTGCAACCAACACCGCCTGCTGTTTTTCCAGCAGTTGCTTGATGCGAGATAAAAGCGCATCACTATTGGTTGGTTTTTGGTGAGGCGTGGCAAGCGCAACGTCCAGGTAGGACTTAACGACTTCTTGGGGTGACAGGGTATCGTGTGTCATAGCGAATAGCAGGTTACTTAGCTAATAGCGAGCGTACGCCTTTGGGGGGCGAAGTTCCAGCTGGGGCTAGAAACGAAAAAAGGGACTGTGCGTCCCCTTTTTGCTGTGTATGGTGGGTCGTACTGGATTCGAACCAGTGACCAATTGGTTAAAAGCCAACTGCTCTACCAACTGAGCTAACGACCCTAAAACTTGTTACATGCACGCATCTTTGATGCGACTTTTCTATTTGTCGTACTGGATTACTACGCGCTTCCTGCGCTCCGCCACTTCATGGTCGACGGCTACGCCGACGATCAAAATCGTTCCCGACGATTTTGTCGAACCAGTGACCAATTGGTTAAAAGCCAACTGCTCTACCAACTGAGCTAACGACCCTAAAACTGCTCATTAACATTTCGGGGTAGCCCCGAAAGAGGCGCATATAGTAATGATTTAAACTGAAAACTCAAGCTCTTTTTTACAGATTTTTGTCGCTTTTTAGCAAGAGCCTTAGGGCGATTGATGTCGCCTGGATAGCCCTCACACTTACGAAATGTAGTGGGTGGGATCGTCCACCCCCGCGTCGTGGAAGCCCCTACTTCGCAAACGGCAACTGTCACATTTGCCGCAGGCTCGACCGTCGTCATCTGCCTGGTAGCAGCTGACAGTTAAGCCATAATCAACGTGCAAGGCGTGCCCTTGGCAAATGATATCGGCCTTTGAGAGTTCAATCAGCGGAGTTTTTATAGCGACGGGCTTGCCTTCTACTCCCCCCTTGGTAGCCAGCGAGGCCATTGCCTGGAATGCCTTTATGTATTCCGGGCGGCAATCGGGGTAGCCAGAATAATCAACAGCATTTACACCAATGAAGATCGCATCCGCTTCAAGTACTTCCGCCCAACCGAGAGCAATAGAGAGAAAGATCGTGTTGCGGGCAGGGACATAGGTGACAGGTATGCCCTGGGTTTCACTCTCCGGTACAGAGATAGTCGCGTCTGTTAATGCCGAGCCGCCGATACTGCGTAAATCCAGTTCGACGACTTTATGCTCGATTGCGCCCATGGCCTGAGCAAGGCGTTCTGCCGCGAGAAGTTCCGCACGGTGACGCTGACCGTAGTCAAAGCTCAAGGTGTAACAAACATAACCCTGATTCTTCGCCATCGCCAATACGGTTGCAGAATCCAAGCCTCCCGACACTAAAACCACTGCTTTCTTAGACACCCGGTTTTTCTCCCCAGAGCTGTTTGTGAAGTTGTAATTGAAACCGAACTGCCAGTTTATCCTCCAGTATCCACTGCGCCAAATGTGCTGGAGGCAACTGCTCATAGCTTGGTGAGAATAGTATTTCACCAACTCGATGACTCAAGCTGTATTGATCAAGCATGAAACGCGCCCACTCATAATCATCGCGAGAGCAGAGAACAAATTTAAGCTGGTCTTTAAGCCGCAATAACGGGATATTTTCCAAACGATTGCGCGCTTGCTCCCCAGAGCCAGGCGTTTTCAGATCCATAACAACACTCACACGAGAGTCTACTGCTGAGATATCCATTGCACCGCTGGTTTCCAGTGACACAATAAAGCCCTCATCACAAAGTGTATTGAGCAAGGTTAAACAATTGGGCTGTGCGAGTGGTTCACCCCCTGTCACACACACTAATTTGCACTCGTAGGCAGCGACGCGTGCAACAATTTCGTCAACGGTTATTTTTTCACCGCCGAAAAAAGCGTACTCCGAATCGCAATACTGGCAACGCAAAGGACAACCGGTAAGCCGCACAAACACCGTCGGCAATCCCACGGTAACCGCTTCGCCTTGCAGCGAGTGGAAAATTTCAGTGATGCGTAGTTCTGTCATGCGGCGAATACCCGGAGAAAAAAGGGGGCGCATTTTAACGAAAACTGAGAGCGAGAGCGAATAGAAAATGAACAGCCCTAGATTGTAGCTCTAGAGGCTGTTTCTTAAAGCTTAACTGTCGAAATTAGCCTTCAAGTAATCTTGAGCGAGCTTGGCCACGTTGCCTTTGCTCTTAGCCGCTTCCTGAAGCAAAGCCTTGGATTGACTTTTGTCACCGAGCTGATAGTAAACCTTGCCCAACTTGAACTGCGCATCTGGCTCTTTAGGGTGATTAGGGAAATCAGTCAACAATTGCACGAACCACTGCCGGGAGTTTTCCAACTCACCTTTCAATAAATAGATTTCTCCGAGCCAATAAAGCGCATTTCCCGCGTAGCGACCCCGGGGAAAGTTCGCCAGGTGCTCTTTTAGTTTGACAATTGCGGCGTCGTAATCCTGCTTTTTAAGCACCAGATCTATGGCATCCCGGTAGCTTTTTAGCTCATCTTTTGAAGAGGACGCTGCTGTATCCGAATTACTTGCCGCAGTTGTAGTACTCGTAGAAGAGTTGGCAGGTTTAGCATTTGACGACGTTCCACTCAACTGACTCAAGCGGCGATCCAAATCCAGGTAATCGTCTAAACGCTGCTGTTTTAAGCGTTTTAATTCGTGTGCCTGCTGTTCAACCAAACCCCGTAACTCCAACACCTCTTGTTGCAATAATTGCAATTGATAGTAGAGCTCAGCAGTTTGTTGACCATTCACTGGTGCAGCAGCCTGATTCGACGATGGTGCAGCTGCAGAGCGAGAGGCGGGAGAGCGGTCGATTACTTCAACCTGTGCGGAAACAACGCAAACCGCCGTCATTAAGACGGCGGCTAATGTATATCTAAGCATAAATCTCAGGTGTTATTTTCGCTTGAAATCTTAAAGGAGAATTTCAACGCGACGGTTCATGCTCCAGGAAGACTCATCGCTACCTACAGCTGCAGGGCGCTCTTCGCCGTAACTTACAGTTTCGATCAGAGTAGCATCAACGCCTTGAAGAACCAGGAAATCGCGTACAGCATTGGCTCGACGCTCACCCAAAGCCATGTTGTATTCGCGGGTTCCGCGCTCATCGGCGTGACCTTCCAAACGTACGGACTTAGGAGCTTCTTTCAATACTTCAGCGTATACCATCAATGCAGCGCGAGCATCGGCTTTCAGAATAGATTGGTCAAAATCAAAGTAGAACACAGTTGCCAGATCTTTAACGGCTTCATATGGATCGACTTCTTGTGGCTCCATAGTAGGTTCAGGTGTTGCTTCAACCACAGGTTCGTCATCAACAGTAGAATTAGAAGAACAACCTGCCAATAGGCCCAAAACAGCAACCAAGGTCAAAAAGGATTTTAAGATGTTACTCATTTTTATCACTCCCAAGTGTTAATAAAAAGCGTTTCAAACCCATTTATTGAACCCACTCACTCGCCGACGAATGGAGACCATGCCGGTTCCCGCACATCACCTTGTTTCGAGGGTAATCTGAATTTTACTCCTGCATCCATCGATACAGCAGCAAGAACTCCTTTATTGTTATGCTTTGTAGCATACATCAACATGGCGCCATTAGGCGCTATGCTTGGCGATTCGTCAAGCCAAGTTTCCGTGAGAATTCGCATATCGCCGGAGGCTATGTCTTGCCATGCTATGTGAAATACACCTTTATAACGATGAACCATGACAAGACTTTTACCGTCGGGTGTAATTCGTGGTCTGGCGTTGTAATCTCCTTCGAAGGTTAAGCGTTCTACCCGTCCGGTTTCAAGCCCCACTTGGTAAATTTGTGGGTTACCACCACGATTAGATGTAAATATTAGCCCTTTACCGTCCGCCGTCCAGTTTGGTTCGGTATCAATCGCAAAATGTCGCGTCACACGTGTTAACTTTCGCGATCCCATTTCCAATACGTAAATCTCGGGGTTCCCATCTTTTGATAACACCATGGCGAGTTTACTGCCGTCGGGGGACCAACTGGGTGCGCCATTTAACCCCTGAAAATTGGTTAATTGTTCTCTCACCCCGGTGAATAAATTCTGACGGAATATTGCTGCTCGTCCGGTCTCAAAAGACACATACGCCACTTGCGTCATGTCGTTGGACCAAGCCGGAGAAAGCAACGGTTCACTCGAAGAAAACAGTACTTTGTCACGCGCACCATCAGCGTCCGCCTTTACCAAGCGATAGCGTCCGGCACCTTCGCGTTTGAGATCTTCTATATAGAGAATTTTTGTTGAAAATGCGCCGCGAATTCCCGTGATCGCCTGATACACCGTATCACTGATAAGGTGAGCCAGATCGCGTAATTCGCTGCTGCTTCCGGAGATAACCCGCTTTAACAAATTGCGTTGCCCAAGCACATCGTAAAGCCCAAATTCAATGACATAGTTATTGGGGGAACTGCTGGCACTTTGTTGTATTTGTCCAATAACCAGATATTCAGTGCCCAGAACCCGCCAATCGCGATAAAAAATATCCTGCTCGCGCCAGGGGGTCGACAGCATATCTTGAGGCGGAACCGGACTGAAAAATCCGCTGCGCAATAAATCACCTGAGACAATTTGCTGAATGTTTTCTGGCAACTTAGCTCCACCGGAGAAAGGCACAATGGCGATTGGTGTCGGGTTGTCCATGCCCTGAGTAATTTCGATCGTCAGCTCCGCGCGAGCAGCGAAAGAAGCGAGCAAGATCATTGGTAGCAACACCAACTTTAATTTCATTGTCTAAGATCCTCTGGCTGAAAAGCTAAAGTAAATTTTCTAAAATGGCGTTCGAATATTGCTATTGGAATGTCTTTCACTTCGGGAATCACATCCACTTTTTTTACCGCGGCAATCGCAGAGCGATCAAATGCAGCACTGCCACTCCCGGTTTTGATATTAACATCTATTATGCGACCGTTTGGCACCATATCAATGGTGAGTTCGCATCGCATGCCATTGCGTGCCGAAGGTGGCCGGCTCCAATTCTGTTCAATTCTGCGCCGAATAACATCCGCATAGCTTTGCGCTTGAGTAGCGTATTCATCTTCCAGTAGTAAGCCCTGCTCTTCCTGAAGTGCCTGCTCAAACTCCTGCTGCATGCGTTGTTTACGCTGCTGATCACGTTCGCGCTCCTGTTGCGCCAGACGATCGCGCTCTTCCTGCTCGCGGCGTTTTTTATCGGCGGCTTTTTTCTCTGCTTCCTGCTGCTGTTTGATTTGCCGCTGACGCTTTTGTTCGGCGAGTTTTTTTTCTTTTTCCTGCTCGCGGCGTTTTGCGGTGAGATCTACTATTTTTGGTTGTTTTTTAGCCGATGCTTTTTTTGTTTTAGGTTTTAGTTCAACCAGTTTCGCTTCGATATATCTGGGTGTAGCGATTTTTTTTGGCGGTGTCGTGCTTTGCCAATTTACCATGAGCAGTACGATAACCACTGCGTGCAGCGCTAAACTCACACTAATTGGAATAATGTAATAACGTAGAAAATGCAGCATCAGTTAACGGGCGGATCAGTTACCAAACCCACCGAAGGTGCACCTGCCCCCTGCAGTTCTGTCATAAGTGCCACCACAACACCGTATTCAACTTTACTGTCACCCCACACGAGCACAGGTGTATTGGGTTTTTGGCGCAGCACCTTGGCCACCATATCAGTCACTTCCGCGAGAGGCCGTGCCTGCTTTTGATCCTTGCCGAGATTAAGGTAATAGCTACCGTCTGGTTTAACGGAAACGATCAGCGGTTCATCATCTTTGTTATCAATCGGTGCAGATGGAGCCTGCGGAAGATCGACTTTCACACCCTGCATTAATAAGGGTGCAGTCACCATAAAGACCACCAGCAATACCAGCATGACGTCGATATAGGGTACGACGTTGATCTCTGCCATGGGTTTGCGTTTTTTATTCTGCGACATGGGCAAGTATCAATTTCAGATTAACTTTTGCTGTGCACTTGGCGGTGCAAAATTGATGAAAATTCTTCTGCGAAGGTTAAGTATTTGCCGGTAAGCTGCTCGGCGTTAGCGGAAAACCGGTTGTAAGCTAACACCGCCGGAATGGCCGCAAACAATCCCATCGCAGTGGCAACCAAGGCTTCGGAAATTCCCGGAGCCACAGTGGCAAGCGTCGCTTGATGTACATTAGCCAGCCCGCGGAATGAATTCATAATTCCCCATACAGTGCCGAACAAACCCACATAGGGGCTTACCGAAGCCACGCTGGCAAGAAATGGCAGATTAGCTTCGAGTTTTTCTTCTTCACGGCTGTGAGCAACGCGCATGGCACGTTGCGTTCCTTCCATAATTGCATCTGGGTCAGTACTACCTTGTTGTCTCAGACGGGTAAATTCTTTAAAACCCGCACGAAAAATATTTTCGACCCCTTCGGTGGATTGTTTATTCGCATTGCTGTTGCCTTGGCGATACAACTGCGTTAAATCAATACCTGACCAGAATTGCGCTTCAAAGGCCTTGAACGCCTGACGCGCCTTGCTCTGATACAGACCGCGCTGCATGATCATGATCCACGACAAGAGTGATGCCACTAATAGCAGCAACATCACCAATTGCACTAGGGCGCTGGCATTGAGTACCAAGTGCAAAATAGAAAGCGGTTCTTGATTCATTAGAGCGGATTCCCCCAAAAGTTTTTCAGCGCTGCTACCAGGTCTGAGGGCAGCGGCGATGGTTTCATTGTGTCTTTGCTAACCGAGGCAACTTTCACTTGCGCGGTGCACAAACAGCGGCTATTACACAGAACCTGTTGTGTAAATACCAGATAAGTTTTAGCCACTTTTTGAAAATTTGCAGTCACCAGCAATTCATCATCCAGGCGCGCTGGCGCCAGGTATTTAATGTCTGCCGAGGCCACCACCAATAAAGATTCGCTGTCTGGTGTTGCTGCTTTGCCAAAACCGAAGCTGCGCAACAACTCCGTACGGGCGCGCTCCATAAACTTTAGATAGTTGGCGTAGTACACAATACCGCCCGCATCGGTGTCTTCAATATAGACCCGTAGTGGCACAGAAAATTCTTTCACGCTCAAATTCCGGGAAGGTTTTCCTGCTGTTGATTATCGATATGTTTAGGTGCAGGCATACCGAAATGGGTATAAGCGTGCTGTGTTGCCATGCGGCCGCGCGGTGTGCGAATCACGTAACCCTGCTGTATGAGATAGGGCTCGAGCACGTCCTCTATGGTATCGCGCTCTTCGCTAATTGCCGCTGCAAGGCTGTCGACGCCCACCGGGCCACCAGAGAATTTCTCGATGAGCGCCAGAAGCAATCTGCGGTCCATATGATCGAAACCGTGGTTGTCAACATTCAGCATATTCAGCGCGCTATCTGCGATTTCCGCAGTGATCACGCCATCGCCCTTAACCTCGGCGTAGTCCCTCACTCGCCGTAATAAACGATTGGCGATACGCGGCGTGCCGCGCGCGCGACGCGCGATTTCAACCCCACCGGAATCTTCAATGGCAACTCCAGAAAGCGCAGCACTGCGCTTTACGATATGCGTGAGGTCGGCAACATTATAAAACTCAAGGCGCTGCACAATGCCAAACCGATCACGGAGCGGAGATGTGAGCAAGCCGGCACGGGTTGTAGCTCCCACGAGGGTGAATGGCGGTAATTCGAGTTTGATGGAGCGCGCTGCGGGGCCTTCACCGATCATGATATCGAGCTGAAAATCCTCCATGGCGGGGTAAAGAATTTCTTCCACCACCGGACTGAGACGATGAATTTCGTCAATGAATAGTACATCACCGGCTTCGAGGTTAGTCATTAGCGCAGCGAGATCGCCAGCTTTGTCGAGTACTGGCCCAGAGGTTGTTTTGAGGTCGCCGCCCATTTCTGTCGCAATAATGTTTGCGAGTGTTGTTTTACCGAGGCCGGGAGGACCAAAAACCAGCGTGTGATCGAGCGCTTCGCCGCGTTTGCGCGCCGCGCCCATAAAGATTTCCATCTGCTCTTTTACCGCTGGTTGGCCGATATACTCTGCCAACCGCTTGGGGCGAACGGCGCGATCCAGTTGTTCTTCGCGGGGCTGCGCCTGGCCGTCGACGATGCGGTCTTGTTCTATCATGGTATTTTGCGGCTGTGAGAGATTCGCTGGGTATTATGCCGGGATCATACTGCGCAAGGCCAGCCGAATGAGTTCCTCGGCGCGGGTGATATCATCACTGGCAACCTTGGAAACGGCCTTGGCCGCCTCCACAGGTTTGTAGCCCAGTGCGATGAGCGCACTTTCTGCTTCTGCAACTATGCTACTTTGACTGGGAACACTCACCAACTCGGCCGCTCCCGCGCCGGCAGCTGAAGGTATGTCCCAAGCTTTGAGCTTATCGCGCATTTCAATAATAAGACGCTCCGCAGTTTTTTTACCCACACCCGGGACTTTAACAAGCGCGGTGACATTGTCTTGAGCAACACAGCGCACGATGTCTGCGGTTTCCATCGACATAATACCCACGGCCATTTTGGGGCCAACCCCATTTATTTTAATCAGCAGGCGGAAGAAGTCTCGGTCTTTTTCATTGATGAAACCGTAGAGTTGTTGCGAAGTCTCGCTCACAGCGAAATGTGTATGTAAAACAACCCCCTGATTCAATTCAGGCAACTGATAGAATGTAGACATAGGCGCCAACAAATCGTAGCCCACCCCTTGAATATCCACCATAAGTTGCGGTGCCTGCTTAACAATAAGTTTGCCGTTGAGCCTGCCTATCATGTAATTGTTTGTCCCCTTTCTTTATCTATTAAACGGTACGACCGCGTCGAAACCGCCGTGCGCCGGCCATGCGAATTAGGTTTTGTTGGCTATTAGCGTGGCAGATAGCAACGGCCAATGCGTCGGAGGCATCTTCGGGTGGCGCCTTGGGAAGCTTGAGCAGTGTACGCACCATATGCTGCACCTGAAATTTGTCTGCCGCCCCCGTACCCACTACAGCCTGCTTAATTTTACGCGCTTCGTATTCCGATACCGGGAGATTTTGGTTGACCGCAGCAACGATAGCAGCGCCACGCGCCTGCCCCAGCTTTAACGCTGAGCTCGCGCTTTTGGACATGAACACTTGCTCAATAGCGAATTCCTGCGGCTGATGATATTCAATAATCTCGCTGAGTGAATCGAAAATCACCTTGAGGCGCTCTGCGAGACAATCGGCAACCAAGAGAGGTTCCGGCACCCGTATCACACCGCTGGCAACATATTCGAGCTTGCCGCCCGTGGCATTGATAACGCCATACCCCATTTTTCGTGAGCCGGGGTCGACGCCGAGAATAAGCGGCATAGCCTGTGCTCCCGAGCAACTTTCCAAACAGCACGCACTTTACCACAATTGCTGCAACAGTCCGGGTGTGCCTTTCGTTAAAATACACGTTACACTTCCCACTCACCTCGCAATAAAAATCCTCCGAACGCGCACTGGGTTTTCATGAAAGCACTTTTCACATCCATGGTTGGCAGTTTGCGCGATCTCATGCCGATTGTTCTTGTTATCGCGTTTTTCCAGGCCGTCGTACTACAACAAACACTTCCCGATATCGCATCGATTTTGATGGGCTTGCTGTTTGTTGTTATCGGCTTAACACTCTTTATTCAGGGCCTTGAGATTGGCTTGTTTCCCATAGGCGAATCTATGGCACACGCATTCGCGCGTAAAGGCAGCGCACTTTGGCTATTGCTTTTTGCATTTAGCCTGGGCTTCGGCACAACGGTTGCGGAACCCGCTTTAATCGCGGTTGCGGCAGAGGCTGCAGAGGTCGCTGCCGGAGGCGGAGTGATTGAAAATAACGACGTTGCCAAAAAAACTTATGCCACAGGTTTGCGCCTTACGGTTGCCCTGAGTGTTGGCTTTGCCATCCTATTGGGAGTGCTCCGCATTCTGAAGGGATGGCCCATTCAGTATTTAATTATTGGTGGTTATGTTCTGGTTATCGTGATAACAGCATTCGCGCCCAAGGAAATTGTCGGCATTGCCTACGACAGCGGTGGAGTCACTACATCCACAATAACCGTACCTCTGGTAACGGCGTTAGGAGTGGGCTTGGCGTCATCGATTAAGGGCCGTAACCCCATGCTGGATGGATTTGGCTTAATTGCGTTCGCGTCCCTAACACCCATGATTTTCGTCATGATATACGGAATCCTATTCTAGCCATGCATGTGATTAACGAGCTGATCGCGGTATTTTTCAGTACGATTCGAGATGTTATTCCCATTGCCGCGATCATATTCGGCTTTCAGTTTTTGGTGATTCGCAGACCCATTCCCGCGTTACCTAAAGTGCTGACGGGTTTTGCCCTGGTACTTCTCGGCCTTACATTTTTTTTGTTGGGCTTAGAAAAAGCGCTCTTCCCAATTGGTCGCTTGATGGCAGAGCAATTAACCGCCATAAAAGATCCGAACACGGGTTTTTTGTGGGTTTATCTTTTTGCCTTCGCCATCGGTGCCAGTACCACCATCGCAGAACCCTCATTGATTGCCGTTGCCATCAAAGCCAATCAGGTTTCCGGGGGAGCCATCGGCGTGTGGGGTTTGCGTATTTCCGTGGCCCTGGGCGTCGCAGTCGGCATAACATTGGGAGCCTGGCGGATTATCACGGGTTACCCGATACACTGGTTTATTATTGTGGGCTACGTGATTGTTGTCATTCAAACGTTCATCGCGCCCCGTATGATTGTGCCACTGGCTTACGACTCTGGTGGTGTTACAACATCAACAGTAACCGTGCCGCTGGTCGCCGCACTTGGCCTTGGGCTGGCAGAACATATACCGGGTCGCAGCCCACTCATCGACGGATTTGGATTGATTGCGTTTGCCAGTTTATTTCCCATGATGTCGGTAATGGCTTACGCCCAGGTCGCCGAATGGCTTGCACGAAAACAATCGAGCGCGCCGCAGCGCGCGACTCACACCAGCTAAAAATAAGAGGGTTAGCGTATGCGTTTTAAACTCATATTGGTATTTGCTGAAGACGCAAAAACAGACGCGATAATGGATGCGGCGCGTGCTGCTGGAGCAACCGGCGCCACGATTATTAACCACGCTCGCGGCGAGGGGCTAAAAGCCAAAAAAACTTTTTTTGGCCTTGCGCTCGAATCGCAGCGCGATGTCATTTTATTTTTGGTCGAAGAACACCTTAGCCGACAGATTCTCGAGCGAATTGCCGATGTGGGAGAATTTGATACCTCTCCTGGCACCGGAATAGCCATTCAAATTGATGTTGAAGATGCCGTCGGTATCGCCCATCAGGCGCAAGAAATTTCAGAAAAAATAGAGGAAGAGTTATGAGCCGTAAAGTAATCACTTGCCGGGATGTGATGAACCAGCGATTTGCGATCGTCGATGGCTTAACCACGGTTTCGGAAGCACTAAAAATCATGAACGAAAACAACTATAAAAAAGTGCTTATAAAAAAGCGCGATGAAAATGACGAGTGGGGCCAGGTACAACTTTCAGATATCGCCAAACACGTGATCGCCAAAGATCGCTCGCCCGAGCGTGTAAACTGTTATGAAATCATGGCCAAGCCCGTGGTTGCGATTCGTCCCGGCATGGATATTAAATATTGCGCGCGACTGTTCAATTCCTTCGGGCTATCTTCTGCACCGGTAATCGAAGACGAAAAAGTCGTTGGGGTAGTAAGTTACAACGACATTGTGCTGAGTTGGTTAGACTATTTAGAGAGTCGTAACGAAGACTAACAGTCGCATTTTCTCAGGGATTTACAAAGCCTGATCTATTGCGAGGCAACAAGCCTCGCAAACTTAAAGCATTACATGACTTACTCACGCGAATAAAAATACCGCAAAGTACGATATAGCGACAATAATTCGCCACGTTGTACAAACTCCCATATAAATCGTTTGATTCCAAATCCAAAAGCCTGGAACAGCTGTGCACGAAATTGCGCTTTGACTGCGGACAGAGAGAGTTCGGAGCTGGAAATTTTTGCAGCCCGTAACATCTTGGTCGCATTCACATAATTGGTGGCACAAAATTTATAGAACTCGAATTTACTCTGATTACTCAGAACTATATTGCGCGCCTGCCAGTAATCTAAAACACCAAGCGGGCCTTGCAGCATGTCGCTGATTTTTTCCAAACTGGGTGTTCTCACAATGCTCGACTGGCGACGCCGATAAGCAACCATCGCCTGAGGCTGGTAGTAATATGTGCTAATGCCCGCAAGGGTATAGGGCACACTGGCAAGATCTTCGAAATACTTTCCGGGAGGAAACGCTTCACCCGCCTGCCAGGCTGAGCGCTTAAGTACGCGCGCCCAAGCCTGAAAGCGACGCCGAGAAAACAGACTCTGAAAAAGCAGATTTTTATTTGTTTCCAGGCTGCGTGGCACACCCCCAAATGCTTTGACATACCGGCTATTGGGTGGCTTTTCGCAATCAACATCCACCTTTTCATCGACCATACGATAATCGAAAAAAATTGCATCAGGCCGGTGTTGAGTAACTATTTCTCGAATACTAACTAAAGCTTGTGGCAACAGATAATCATCAGAATCCAAAAACCAAACATAATCACCCGTGGCTTCAGCGAGCATTTCATTGCGCGCAACAGAAAGACCCTGATTTTTTTCGGCAAGTATTATTTTTAAGCCGGGAATGCCCCGTGCGGCCATTTCCTGCAGCAGCGCGGCAGAATCATCACTGGAACCGTCATCGTAAAATAGGATTTCAATGTCTTCGCAAGCTTGGGAGACTGTGGCTGCGAGGCAATCCTCGAGATAGTCTCTACAATTGTAGACAGGAATCAACAAGCTTAACCAGGGTTGTTGCGTTGTGTTAATCATGGCGTTGTGTTAATCATGGCCTCGTGTTTATTACCACTAAGGAAGCCCTGGAAAATGATCTAATTTTTCAGAGGCTCCCTAGAATATAAGCGGGCGATCGTAGCACGTAAGATTCCAAAACACTAAATCCACCGCTATGATTATTGGCGAAATCCTATTGGCTATTTTCTACCCCAGTTGGTTTTTGTTTCGGCCGACGCCTTTGATTCAGCAGCCATAGCGCGTTTGCGCCCACCAGAAAAATACCACTGAGTTCGAGCAAATGGTTGAAGCTGAAAATAAACGCGATCTTTGTGCCAATTAAACGGTCAATGTGATGGAAGGAGCTCGCGCGAATTACAATAAAACAGATAACAAAACATAGCCCAATCAGCGCCAAAAAGTTGCTCCATAAATACTTTCGGTAATTGAATAACAAACCCACCAGCACCGAAAACCCAATAACAATCACTCCAATAATAAACACCGCCTGAAATTCGCGCCTTATGCCATACCAACCTTGTTTTTTGGCAAAATATTTAGCGGTGGCGGTAAAGAACGTTTGCAGATCGAGCTGTTTATTGATGGCCAGGGCCACAAATATCAATGCAATAGCCCCCCAAAGATTAACCTGTCGCGACACCCCTTGCGTGAACACATACACTCCATTGCGTGCCACGCTGTAACAGAGAAACGCCACGTACCCGTAAGCGACCACCGTGAACCAACCCAGAAAACTCGGGTCACCGATACCGGGGTACCATTTTATCTGCTCTAAAAAACTCATAAGCACTCGTAGGCGAAAAGAGGCGTGGGGAATATAAAATTGGTTTATCGGTGAATATTCACATCACTGAAAGCTTTTATTTGACAGCGCACAACATTATGCTGAATATCTGTTAACAAGGGCTTGCCGTGTGCCTTCAGAATAACACTCTATCCATCTGGTATTCAGTAAAGCTGCCGCCAAAGTTCAGAGGTGTGCTGTGCCAGACTCAAGGAGAGAACCATGAGTATACCCATCGTTGGTCAGGTTATCAGCCTATTCTCTACTGGCCTTTCTTCTGTTTTCGATTACAAAAACACAAAAATTCAGGCAAAACTTAAAGAGAAAGGTATTGAGTTGGAAGAAAAACAACTCGATGCCATGAGGGATATCGCTGAGATAGAGTTCCAGAAATATGTACTCGAGAACTCGCTGCAGATCGATAAAGATTTCCGTGACTTTATTACGGAATATGAGGGCGCTGCGGAAAATGTTCACCCCTATGTACAAATTCTGCGCTCAATTATTCGCCCCATAATCACCCTTTGGGCCGTTGGCATTATTTCCTACCTGATGTTCGCTAACCCTGTACTCATCAAACAGGTCGCCAGCAACATGGAGCTCATTCCAGATAAGCTGTGGGATATCTTCTTTATTGTGTTTGCCTTCTGGTTTGGTGGTCGTGCGGTGCAGCACATCATAGACAAGTACACCAAGGGGCGGGTTGCTGAAGCCAAAGAAACCGGCAAGGCCGATGCCGCAGTCGCCATTGAGCAGACGCGACAGGAACAAATTCGCGCACAAGGCGGCAGCCTGGAGCCACTGCCACTCGACCGTCACACCGATGAGGAAAAAGAGCGCGCCTTCGGACGCCCGGCGCGAAGCAGTTTTAAGCGTTTCAGGAGATAGTCGCAATGCAGATGCAACTCTCAGAAAACTTTTGGCTGAGCGAATTTCTGCAATCGCAAACCGCTGAGCGCAAACCGGAAGTGGCGGGCGATCAGTTTAATCCGCCGCATCATATTGTCGAGAATTTGCGTTATTTGTGTGAAAACACCTTGCAGCCGTTGCGTACGCTGTTGCAAACGCCATTGAGGATTTCAAGCGGTTATCGCAGTGTAGCGTTGAATACCGCCATCGGTGGCAGTGCCACCAGTCAACACACCAAGGGTGAAGCTGCCGATTTAATTATGTCGGATCGCATTCTCGAAGACCCTCGCCTGGAGCGCCAAAAAGAAGTTATTAAAAATCTCGTGTACGAGCGCACTGGGAACTGGATAAAACGGGATGCCAATGCCAATTTCTATTTGTTTGCTGCCGGGTGTATCTATCTGGACAACCTGGATGTAGACCAGCTTATTCACGAATATGGCACTCCCGGCAAACCTTCCTGGGTTCATATCAGCGGCAGTACCGCAAGGAATAAGCGCGAAATTTTACGGATTTCCCGTGAGGGTACCGAGCGATTGGACCTGAAAGATGCGCTGAACCTGGGATGCGCAACAGAATAACGCGTTGATCCTCAGATAGTATTCCAGTCAGTGCTTTTCTGAATATCCAACGCACGTTTGAAAACGTTACGCCAGCGCCATCCATTAAAAAAAACCACGACTATAGAATGAATTTTTCTGGCGGAGCCAAAACGAAAATTCATTTTTTTTCTTTAGCAAACACTAAAATTACAGTCTTATGTATGATTAGACTTTAGTCTAATATCACCTGTTCATTATCTACCCTATAGTCTTGTATACAATAACAAGTCGAACAATCGACGATCACATTCTTAATCTTTATTTTTTCATTTTCGAAAGCCCAAATTCTTGCGCGGTGCGATCACCACTGACAAGAGATCTAAGTCGATGCCTCGCGTAGTACAGGTTCCCTGATGCGAATAATAATTAACATGGGAAGCAGCTTCCAAGTCGTTAATAAACCAATAAAACATGACGCTTGGTTACAGGTTTAACCACCCACTGCAACCCCCTACTCATGCGGAGAACAACCACAATGAGCCCAAACAACTCAGTCATGCCCGCCCGACTCCGACACACCGGGAGTCACACCATAGGAGGGCAACACCTATGACATTCCCACTATTGAAGAAAGCCCGCAAAAACGCACTTTGCACTGCGCTCTGTGCCGCGGCTCTGGCAATACCTGCCGCCAATGCGCAAACAACACTTACATCCAATTCGACAGGTACACACGGCGGTTACTACTACTCTTTCTGGAAAGACGGCGGTGACGCCAGTTTTACACTCCACCCTAATGGCCGTTATGCGTCCAATTGGACCAACGCCACGAACAACTGGGTGGGCGGCAAAGGCTGGAACCCCGGCAGCCCTCGTACAGTCACCTATTCCGGTAGCTACAGTGCCAATGGTACAAGTTATCTCGCCCTCTACGGCTGGACACGTAACCCACTCATTGAGTACTACATTGTTGAAAACTGGGTGAACTATAACCCCAGTTCCGGTGCAACAACCTACGGCACAGCAAATCTCGACGGCAGCAGCTACACTCTGGCGCGCAGCCAGCGAGTAAATCAACCTTCCATCGATGGCACGGCTACGTTTTATCAGTTCTGGAGCGTTCGATCCCAGAAACGCTCCAGCGGTACCATCAATACCGGCGCTCATTTCGACGCCTGGGCATCAGTTGGTTTGAACCTCGGTACCGAATTCAATTACATGGTAATGGCCACTGAGGGCTATCAAAGCAGTGGTAATTCAGATATCACTGTAGGCAGCTCTGGCAGCACTACCAGCTCCAGTTCGAGCTCCAGCTCAAGTTCGGGTGTTCTCCCAAATGCCAATGTGATTGTGCGCATGGCAGGCGTAGTCGGCGACGAATCAGTGACTCTCAGCATCGGTGGCCAGACCATTCAAACCTGGACACTCAGCAGTTCCATGCAGGACTACGGCGTGGTTACCAGCGCAACCGGTGATGTTCTTGTTGAGTTCACCAATGACGGTGGCGACCGCGATGTGCAGGTTGACTATGTTTCAGTGGATGGTGAAATTCGTCAGGCGGAAGATCAACAGGAAAATACCGGCGCTTACGACGGCTCCTGTGGCGGCGGCTCTTACAGCGAAATGCTGCACTGTAACGGCTACATCAATTTTGGACCCCGTACCGGTGGCGCCAGCACAACCTCCAGCAGTTCTTCCAGCTCCTCGAGCTCCTCAAGTTCATCAAGTAGCTCGTCATCGGGTATTGCCGGTAGCGTGCTGGAAGTAGAACTCGAGAGCCTTTCTGGTCAGAGCTCTTTTGCGCCCTTTAGTGTTTCTAACGATTCCGCAGCCTCTGGCGGCGCCTACATCGTGTGGCCCAACAATGGCAGCAATCAAATCAATGCGTCAGGTTCTGACAGCGCCACAGGGCAGGTTGCTATCGATTTCAGCCTCAGCGAAGCCGCAACGGTTGATTTTGCAATCGCAGCAAACCTGGCCAACGGCGACGACGATTCCTTCCATTACAAGATGGATTCCGGCTCCTGGAGCACCCAAAATAACAGCCAAACCAGCGGCTGGGGGAGCTTAACTCCGGCATCGTATAGTCTGTCAGCCGGTAACCACACTCTGCGCCTGGAACGACGCGAAGATGGTGCTCAGCTTGATAAAGTCACCCTGACTGCATCCAATGGCGTAATTTCCATGGGCGGCACTTCCAGCTCAAGCAGCAGTTCGTCATCAAGCAGTTCGAGCAGTTCGTCAACCACCACGACATCAAGCTCGTCTTCAAGCAGTTCTTCCAGCTCTTCATCTTCGAGCAGCTCTGGTGTTGTTGGCAACCAGTGTGACGGAATCAATGAATACCCCAACTGGACAGCCCGTGACTGGTCCGGCGGCCCATACAACCACGCCAATGCCGGTGATCAAATGGTTTATCAGAATACGCTTTACCAAGCCAACTGGTACACCACAACCGTTCCTGGTAGCGATGCATCCTGGAGCAGTCTTGGCACTTGTGGCGGCGGTACTACCTCTTCCAGCTCTTCGAGTTCTTCCAGTTCTTCAAGTACTTCAAGTACTTCGTCGAGCAGTTCTTCGTCCAGCAGCAGTTCCAGCACGACCTCAACTACCAGCAGTTCAAGCTCATCCAGCAGCTCGTCTTCTTCCAGTAGTTCGTCATCAAGCAGCTCCAGTTCTGGTACAGCAGCACTGGTTGTCGCTGTCAACGCAGGCGGCAGCGCAACAAGCTACAACGGCGTTTCCTATCGTGCAGATGACTTCTTCAATGGCGGCAATACCAGCTCAACAACAGACGGTATCGCCGGTACCACCGAAGATACTGTGTTCCAGAGCGAGCGCTACGGCAGTTTCACCTATAACATTCCTGTGACTCCGGGAACCTTCTCCATCGACATGCAATTCGCGGAAATTTTCCACGAGTCGGCAGGTTCCCGTTCTTTTAACCTCTATGTTGAAGGCCAATTGGAACTCTCTCAGGTGGATCTCTATACCTTGGCGGGGCATGACGGCGCCTACACTTATGAGGTCACCAATGTACAGGTGAACGACGGCAGTCTGGATATCGAACTGGAAACCCTCGAAGACAACGGCACCATTGGTGGCTTTGCGGTGTTCTCACCAGACGGCATGCTTGACGAGCCGCCTCCCACACCAACTCCGCCACCATCAGATGAAAACCCCAGTGCCAACTGTAACGTGGGTTCATTGCCTGGAGCGGTTTCAGCCACGAATAACCTGCCTGACCCCTTCACAAAACTGAACGGCAGTCGCATGACTGACAAGAGTGAATGGCGTTGTCGCCGTGGTGAAATTCTCAAGCAGGCCTACACCTATATTTACGGTGAAAAACCCGCTAAACCCAGCAGCGTTTCCGGTACCGTGAGCAACTCGTCGATACAAGTGAGCGTTTCCGATAACGGTCGCAGTACCTCGTTCAGCGCATCAGTAGAACTGCCCTCCTCCGGTTCAGCGCCCTACCCCGCCGTTATTAACTACGGTGGAGGCTTCTTCAATATGTCGCAAGGCATGAAGGATGTAATCAAGTCGCAGGGTGTTGCTATCATTGAGTTCGACCCCTATCAGGTCGGCTCTGAAGGTAGCGGACAAGGCAATGGTCGTTTCTATGATATCTACACTTCCAGTCAGGCCGGTTTGCTGACAGCCTGGGCATGGGGTGCCAGCCGTATCGTGGATGTATTAGAGACCTCAAGCTTAATTGATGCCGATAAACTGGGTGTTACCGGTTGTTCACGCTTTGGTAAAGCGGCATTCATGGCCGGTGCATTCGACGGCCGAATCGCGCTAACCATCCCCAACGAATCTGGTATTGGTGGTGTTCCCGCCCTGCGCCTGGTTCCTGTGGTCGATAGCGGTGGTGAGCAGCCCTCACACGCAATCAACTACGAACCCTGGTTCTCACCCAATGCGTTCAGTTCGTTCGCCAATAGCACAAACCGATTACCCATTGATACTCATGAAATACTCGGTTTGATTGCGCCTCGCGGTGTTCTCATTCTGGACAACCCGCACATTGGCAACCTCGACTACCACGCTTCTTACGCAGCTGCGGTAGCTGGGCAGCGCATTTACACTGCACTGGGTGTTGGCAGCAACCTGAGTTATCACAGCAATGTGAGCGACGGCAACCATTGTGCCTGGAAGAGCGAGTTTGCCCAGCCACTGCGCGACCATGTGTCTAAGTTCCTGAAAGGTGGCAGTGGTACCACAGGCTTTATCAATGCCCGCTCTGGTTCAACCGTTAACGTAGACTCTTACATTAACTGGACGACACCAAATCTCTCAGGTCAGTTGGACTTCTAATTAACATCACACAGGCCCGAATACTCGGGCCCAAGACTTCACACAAAGCGCTACTTCGGTAGCGCTTTTTTTGCTTTCAATGGAATAAACCGCCGTTGTTCCCGACAGTGGCTCGCTCCATGCGAGCGACTCACTTAAACTGTGCCTTCCCGCAAACTAGGCCAGCATTAATTATGTCGGATCAAAACCCGGAAGCCTGGACGCATTTTTGGCGTCAGGGTCACATCACCACATTCGCAACGAGTTTCAGCAACAACTACGACGGTACACTCGGTAATTTTTGGCAAAACTATTTTACGAACCTGGCGACACACAGCAGAATTCTGGATATCGCCTGCGGTAACGGCGCAATCGCAGCTCTGGCTGCGCAAGTGAGTATGAGTCAGACAAAGGAATTCCACATATGCGCATCGGATCTGGCTCAAATTCAGCCTCCTGCCAACCTGGAACGCGCACTTTTAGATACTATTGATTTTTACCCGGAAACACCCGCGCAGCAGCAACCGTTCCCTTCACAGAGTTTCGATGCAATCGTGTCGAATTTTGGCTTCGAATACAGCGAAACGCCGGCAACCCTCAAGGAAATAAAACGGCTTTTAGTCTCTCAGGGCTCATTTGTAGCCCTTTGTCATCACACCGAATCCACACTCATACAACAGGCTGAAAGTGATGCAGCAATCTATCAGGCTGCGCTCGATACCCATCAACTGTTTTCAACGCTGAAAACTGTGTTGCGTGGACGCGCCAGCGGGAGCACAGCGCAAAACAAGCCCTCTGCCGCTTTCAATAAGAAAATGAATGCCTTTATTGGAGCTCACGGCAAACAGCCCAGCGCGAAAGAAATCATACAGTCAATAAGTCATCTGGCCCGTTCAGCGGCGGGTAATCCGCTGGAGGTTCAGTTAGCGAATGTCGACGATGCAGAAAAAGAATTCACCTTCGCCTCACGGCGACTGCAACACATGCAAAAAGCAGCGCTCAGCGATGCGGCAATCTCCCAGCTCACAACAAACGCCACAGAATTGGGCTTTGCAATCCAGGTACAGCGGCCATTAATCAGCACAGCAGGTCAAACCATTGCCTGGGTATGGCATTTGACAGCACATTAATTTCCCCACACACATGAAGCATTCATTCTCGTTCGGTTATTAAAAGCTCGCTGTGATAACCAAACAACAGCTGGGATAAATGGGGCGACGCAGCAAATTGTTCTAGACTTATTGCTGAAACTTTAAAAAAACACAACTTGCGACATGAGCTCAGCCACACCCAATATTCTTGTTGTCGATGACGAAGATGTAATGCGGGCCTATCTCGGAGAGATATTTGCCGAGCACTATCAGGTCACCTGTGTTGAAACAGGCGAACAATGTATGGCCAGCCTCGCTGAGCAGGGCTACGATCTGGTGCTGTTGGATGTCAATCTGCCCGGCGTAAATGGCTACGATGTATGCACCCACATACGATCAAATCCTGCAATAGCCAAAACCCCAATCGTATTTGTATCGGCAAAAGATTCCGTTGAAGAGCGACTCAAAGGCTATGAAGTCGGCGCCGATGACTACATTACCAAACCCCTCAGCGAAGATGCGCTCCTTGAAGTGGTCGATTCGGTACTGGCGTCTTCACTGGAAATAAAAAAGATAGAAGCGCAAAGTCGCGAAGCCATGCACACCGCCTTCCAGGCAATGGCGAATAGCGCGGAACTGGGTTTAACCGTGCGCTTTTTACAATCCAGTTATCAGTGCAATTCCATCAGTGAATTGGCGACGCAACTGCTCGAGACCACGGAGCAATATGGCGTTGCCTGTTGCCTGTTGTTTAAATCTGCAAAACAACAGTTTTTATTTAACTGTGAATCAGACTCTATTGAAGCGAAAGTACTTGGCAAGGTAACCAATAAGCATCGCATTCTCGATTTCGGGGCACGCACTATTATTACCGATGACCACGTAACACTGCTGATTAAAAACATGCCGCTTCACAACCCGGAAGATCACGGCCGCATTAAAGATAATCTCGCCGTGCTCATAGACGGCACCGAAGCGCGCTGCAAAGCACTGGAAGTGGAACAGCTACTCGCCGAGCAGCGTAAAACCGGCCTAACCAATCTTGCCGATTTTGCCGAAACGCAACTTGAGGATATTCGCGAAATCATACGCCACCAAGCTGGGTTAACCGAGAGCGTTGTCGACTCCATCAATCGCCAGCTCGAAGAAGCGGTATTCCGCTTGGGATTGAGTGAAAATGAAGAAAAATTTCTGATGGCTTCCATCGACGATGCTATTAGCAACGCCGGCGATATTATTCAGCAAAGTCATGAACTAAAAAACAAATTCGAAGCTTTCACCGGCGAATTAAACAAGCTTATACAAAGTTAAAATTCGTACATATTCACCAAGCCCAGGTAACTCAGTTCACTGAAAAGCTCCGGAATACCCCTACAATTTTGCGGCAGCGTTAGAAAGCCACAAACAGGAGGGATTCCCCATGGCTTATACCGTGATCAAAGGCGAATTTCATATTCATTACCCCGAAACACCCCGCAACGGCCCTGAACCCGACGGCGATACCATCAAATTCAAACCCGATAACCGCGCATTGGTAGAGAACCTGCCCCGCGCCAACCGTCCTGCAAAATTTAATCAAAAAGGCATTACCACCTTGCGTTTTGAAGGTGTTGATGCGCTCGAAACGCACTTTCGAATCGAGGGTGAAAATTATCACCAGAATATGGAACTGGCACTGGCAGCTCGAAACCAGATGTTGGCAACGTGTGGTTTCGGGCAGGTGAACTACTTCGCCGACTCGCCCTTTAAAGTAGAACGAGTGGAACACCACCCGGTACGTGGCTACATTCTTACAAACGGCTTGGATACCTATGGGCGCGTCATCGCCTTTTTATTTGTTGGCGACCACCCCGGCACCGACGGCACCAGCCTGTTTGTAGAACCGGCCATGCTCAACGACAGCATAAATGTGGATTTACTGCGCACTGGCCTGGTGTACCCCGCTTTTTATCTCAGTTTGCCGGTAGAGCTGCGCAATCACCTGCGTGAAATCACCGTGCAGGCGCGACAAGCAAATCTCGGAGTGTGGCCTCAGGCAACGGCGACAATGCAACGCGCCGCGACTATTCGATCACGCACTGAATTGGAAGAAGCCGTAATTTGGCCGAAACTGTTTCGACGCCTCGCGGCTTATTTTAGCGATGGTTTTACGGAACTCAGCGGCTTTGAAACCTGGCTCCGCGAGGACCCGGTTGATCGCGACGATCGCCTGTTATTACCCAATCTTGAGTTAGGAAATATGCACGACCTCATCTCTGTGTGTGGCGATTCGCTGAAGTTGAACTTCAACACTCAGGATGTTGTGGTAGTACCCGACGACTACGTGCTGCCACAACCGCCCAAGGCCGACCGTCACAATCACATTGGCGCCGGGCAACTCCGCGTTGTAGCGGCCCTAGTGGATGCCGAAGGCAGTAACGAAGTGGGCGGCGAATCTGTGACCTTCATAAACACCACCAGCACCGCGATCGATTTGGACGGCATTCGCCTCACAGATAACCAAGGCGGTATGGTACTCAATGGCACTCTGCGAGCCGGTGACACTCTGCGCTTAACCCTGCCGGGTAGCGTACGGCTCAATAACACCGGCGACACCATAACACTGTTGGATAACGACAATCATATTATCGATCAGGTGAGCTATACCCAGAAAGACCTTACCGGCGAGGGTTTTACCATCACCTTTTAAATCGATAGCTCGATCTAATAAACGGACCCTTTAGGGCCCGTTTATTAGTCAATACGGCAAAAATATTCTTTAAACTGCCACACCGTGCCCACCACATAATAGCAGCCGTTTTCAAACGAAATTTCTTTCACAATATTTTGTTTAAAGCGCTCGTGGTAATACACCATACGGATAGTATTTTTATCAATAATTTTGATATCCGCGTTAATAAAGTTAAGTTTTTCAGGCTTTTGATTATCGAAATAAGTTGTAAAGGAATCTTTGCGAATCACATTCACCAGATGACCGTAAAAGTCATTCTCATAATTTTTGCGATCCTTTTCAGGAATATCCTTAACCGCATTCATACTCGCCAGTGTCAGCTCTGCATTGGATTTCCAGGTTCCCACGTAAAACAAATCGTCATCGGCCAGACAAGCATTGGACAACAAAAATGCAATAAATACAGTAAGCAGTGTTCTCATTGTTATTATCTCGTTTTTCATTAATTACAATCGGACTCATCAGGAAGTTTGCGCCGCATAAAGTAACGCCCGCAGTAACTCAAAATCAAGTGACCTGCTCACGTCTCGCGGGTTTTGGTCAAACCCACAAAACGCGACAAAATCGCTTGAAACTCAGCCTGACTTATATCGACCTGCTCTACGACACGACCGTACAGCATGATCGTGGGCACACTACGCCCGCCCAGTTCCTGCTGCGCCTGTTGCAGGCAGGTAAGTACCGCGCGCTCTTTGCGATTTAATCCATCGCGTACATCGGGTAGCACGTCCCGCGGGTCCGGGCGATCCATACCATCTCCTTTGTATTATCAAAAAGTCAAATAAATCAAAAGCTTGGCAGCTACCTGACGCAAACACGTCTAAGCATATACAACCCCCATTAACGGAGACTGAATATGTACGATATTACCCTTTACGGACTCACCGGCAGCACATACCTACGCACTGTACAGATGGTTTGCCTTCACAAGCAACTGAGCTTTGAGATAAAACCCCTGGAATTTCGCAGCGCCAGCCACCGTGAACTGCACCCCTTTCTGCGCATGCCCGTGATGCAGCACAACGGCACGCGGCTGTTTGAAACACTGGCTATTTGTAGCTATTTGGAGGATTTGGTTCCCGAACCTGTGCTGCTTCCCG
Organism: Alteromonadaceae bacterium 2753L.S.0a.02; assembly: GCA_007827375.1. NCBI lineage: Bacteria > Pseudomonadati > Pseudomonadota > Gammaproteobacteria > Alteromonadales > Alteromonadaceae > Alteromonadaceae bacterium 2753L.S.0a.02. The sequence continues at coordinate 1,150,169 of VISH01000002.1, read as the reverse complement.
CAGAGCCCATAAGAAAGGCCCTCACCCTGCAGTGGGTAAGCGCGTATATCGATTACCTGTGCCCTGCGTTGATTCGCGCTAAACCCGAAGACGAAACTCAAGCTTGGCCAGAGAGTACCAACAACTGCCTGGCCATTCTTGACGAAACCCTGGCACACCAGCCCTTTCTCGCCGGTGATTTCCCCAGCCTCGCCGATTTATTATTGTCGCCAGCTATTGACTATGCGCTTGGCGGGCACGGCTTTGATGATAAGCTGGCAAAGCACCCCCATCTGGTAGCCTGGTGGCAAAAAGCCAGCGCTTGCGCCATCTTTGAACAGGCTGCATAACCATGACTGAATTTACAGAAATTAGCCAACTGCAAGAACCTGAGCTGGTAACACGCGCCAAAGAGGGCGACGCTCGCGCCTTTGAAACCCTGGTAAGTTTTTATCGGCCACGTCTGCGCAATGTATTGCGGAAAATGATCGGCCACCCCCACGATTGCGATGATCTTTATCAGGAAACACTGATCAAAGCGAGTAAAGGTCTGCACGGTTTCAAGGGCGATTCCAACTTTGGTACCTGGCTGTGCGCCATCGGTGTAAATCTCGGCCTCGACTTTTTGCGCAAACAGAAGGCCTGGCGGGCACGTGCTCAAGTTATCTATGGCAATATCTGTCACGACGACCCGGAGTGGGGCGGCGAGGTTGCGGCGGCGTTGAGCGATGACGGCTTCGCGTTCGATGTTTACGAACATATCGCCTACTGCTGGAGCTGTGTCGCCAGGTCACTACCCGCCGAGCAAAACGCCGCGTTGGTCTATCGCGAGTTTCTGGACATGACCAACCGTGAAGCCGCGAAGCAGATGCACCTCAGTGAGTCGGTATTTCGCCATACCTTGGCAGACGCCCGTGCCAGTATGCAGGCGCGTTTCGATGATCTCTGCAGCCTGGTTAATAAACAAGGGGTTTGCTACCAGTGTGCGGGTTTGCGTAATGCTTGTGCCGCAGATAAACAAGGCAAAGCGCCACCGCAACCCTTGCAGCTTGAGCAACGTCTGGAAATTACGTCTGCAGCTGAACTGGACACTGGGCGCAGCCAGAGCATGCACGAGCTGTTCTACAAGCGTACACAACAAGTCGAAAGCGCTGAAATGGGTAATGCCAATGAGGCCTCAAAATGCGATGGATCTAAACACTAGCACTCTGAACCATAGCCGTTAATCGATAAGCGGAAAACAGCCACTTGCCGGCATTCGGCCCAGCGCTTAAACTGTATGAATATACAGCTCAATCTCAACTGGTGTCGGCTATTTCGAAAGTGTATTCAAGCTCCCTGACAGACACACACACAACAGCGCGCAACTCGGCGGATAGCGCCACGCCCAAGCTGCCAGCATTCTATTATCTGGATAATTTTGTGCGGGTTCTCGAGCGTGTTTACCGGGTTTACGACGATCTGCTTAGCAGCCCCGAACGCAAGTTTTACAGCGTACTCACAGAGCTACCCCAAGAAAGCGTGGCTTTATACGTACGACTTCTCAGTCGCAAAGGCCTGTTATTTCGTGCCGCCAAACTGAACTACCCAGAAATCACCAACACAAACGCGGCATTACAAGCATTGAACGACTCCGGTCTGATAAGCACAAGCACCACGGCAATGCTGGAATCACTATTCCCTCTGTTTACCAAGGCCGAATGGTTGGCTTATCTGGCAACCCAGGGTCATTCCGGCCTTAGTCAATGTAAAAAGGCCGTGCTCTATGAACGACTGCGTTCTCTAAGCCCCCAAGGCACGCAAGCACTTGTCGACATGCACGAAACGCTGCTGAGTTTAAACAGCAGCGAATTGTTCAATACCTTTAAACTGTTGTATTTTGGCAACGGTCGCCAAGACCTCACCGATTTTGTATTGCGCGACCTGGGGCTCTTCCAATACGAAAATTACCCGCTCGAAAAAAACACACGCCTTTTCGACAACCGCGCCCAAATTGACACCATGCTGCACTATTACAACCTGGGTGACGTGCTGGAAAATCTCAGCGAACTAACCGCCCCGCAACTTATAAAAATTGCACAACAATTGCCAACATTAATGCGCCCGCAATCGCTCGCGGAAAGAACCATTAATCGCCGCATGCAACGCCTGCGCATAACTATCGCACGTCAGCTGGAAAGGCTTAATGCCTGCGAAGAAGCGCTTGCCATTTATCGCGGGTGTGAGCAAGCGCCAAGTCGCGAGCGGCAAGTACGCATTATGCATCGTTTCGGAGATAACCCGGCCGCGCTCCAGTTGTGTGAACAACTCCTGGAAAGTGGTAGCGAAGCAGAGACAGTTTTCGCACAGCAGTTTCGCGTGAAGTTAATAAAAGCGTTAGGCCAGCACGTAACAAAAGCCGGCAACTTCAAAGCGATTGAGCAAACACTATTTCTAGCTCACCGCGACACCTTAAGCGTCGAACAAAACGCAGCGCAATATTTCGCGTCCGAAGGCCCGTGTTTATTTCTCGAAAACCAGTTGTTCCTCGGCCTGTTCGGCCTGGTTTTTTGGCCCGTCATTTTTGCGGAAGTACGAGGCGCATTCAGTAACGAATTCCAGTTTGCACCGCACGACCTGTATCACGATGATTTTTTAGAGCTTCGTCAAACTGAATTTCAGCAAGCCTGGCACACACTGGAAAATTGGCATGAGTGCCCCGAACTCTGTTGCAGGTTTTTTATAGAAAAATATGGCATTGCCAACAGTTTTGTCGTTTGGAGTGCTTTGGATGAAACTATTCTTCAATTGGCCTTGCAGCGAATTCCCCTGGCGCACTGGCAATGCATCTTTAAACGCGTGTGGCGCGACCTGCGCGAGAATCGCAATGGCTTTCCCGATCTGGTGCATTTTCCCGACAGTGGTGCTTATCAGTTGATTGAGATAAAAGGCCCCGGTGACCGATTGCAAAAAAATCAAAATCGCTGGCTGGCTTATTTCGAACAACATAATATTCCGTACCAGATTGTTTATGTACAGTGGCAATAACGATTGTTCACAACAAGCGCTTACATTGAAACTGGGCGTTACCGATCTGGTGCGCTTTGCCGCACGCCAGGGCGATTTATTCAGTGACGACTTTCTCGGCCCCGACGCTCAGGCGGGTTTGCGTGGCCACCAGCAAATTCAAAAGTCTCGAAAACCACCCTGGCAGGTGGAATACGCCTTAAGTCATGTTTGGCAAATACACGAAGTGGAAGTCGTGCTTAGCGGTCGTGTCGATTTACTCAACAACGAATGCGAGCCCGTCATTGTGGAGGAAATTAAAACCTGCTTTGGCGCCGGGCATTTACTGCCGCCACAACGCAAAGCCCTGCACTGGGCACAGCTCCAGGTGTATGCGGCACTTTACGCCTGCGAAAGCGCGCATAACACCAGCAATGCGCCTTTGTGTATGCGTGTTAGCTATTTCGATCTGGTGTCGCAACAAATCTATCAGGAAGAAGAAACTATCTACGCGCAAGAAGCCCTTGCCTATTGCCAGGATTTGTTGCAAATCTACGTCGCTTGGTGGCAGCGAGTAACGGCACAACAAAACGACGCCCGTAAATACTGCCAGCACTTACAGTTCCCGCACTCAAGCTACAGACCCGGGCAACGCGAATCGGCGATTTGGGTCTACCGTCAAATACGCGATGGTGGTCCGCTGCTTATCGATGCGCCCACAGGTACGGGCAAAACCTTAAGTGTGGTGTTCCCCGCGCTAAAAGCCTTTGCCGAAAAACACTGCGCGCAAACTCTGTATTTAACGGCCAAGGGTTCGACTCAGGGCAACGCGTTGAACTGTTTGACGCTATTGGACCCCACACACCAGCTCGATTTTCTGGTACTCCAGGCGCGCGACAAAGCCTGCGTGTGTTTATCTGCTGATGCCAACCGCCGTGACAGCTGCGCCACCGAAAGTGGAATGTGCGCGCGCACCCTGGGGTTTTATGATCGCTTGCCCGCAGCGCGCCTCGCGGCACTCAATGTAAAACACCTTACACCCGATGTGATACAACAGCTCGCCGAGCAGTTCCAATTGTGCCCGTTTGCCTTTTCCATTCATCTGGTGCCCTGGTTTACCTTTGTCATTGCCGACATCAATTATTTTTTCGACCCTCTGGTACGCCTCGGGTGTTTTCAGGAAAGCGGCGCACAGCGTGTGCTATTGATTGATGAAGCCCACAACCTCGCCAGTCGCGCGCGGGATATGTATTCCGGTGAACTCAACGGCGAACTTTGCCGCGCGGTTTACAAAAGTCTGCCACAGCAATTCCATATGCTGCGCAAGCCTTTGGGAAAATTATTGAATGTGTTACAGCTTCTCGACCACACACAATTACAGGAACAACAGCTACCGCAACTGTTAAGTTTTACACTTCAGGAGCTTTTACAAGGGCTGCAACAAACCGGCGACAACGGTTTCGCCGGAGGCTTACTCGAGGGTGTACCCCAGCAATATCGCCAATGGGTTAAAGAAATTTATCGCTTTGTGGCAATTTTGCAGCTTAAATCCGAGGCTCACGTGTTTATGCTCGAAGCCCTCGGCAAGGAAAATTGCTTGAAAATCCGCTGTCTGGATGCCGCTGCACATCTCAAAAAATTACACACCACCGCGAAAACCAGCATCGCTTTTTCAGCAACATTGCAGCCCTTTTCCTTTAGCTTGCAACAATTGGGGCTGCCCGGTAACACGCAATGCTTGCAATTACCTCGCTGGTTTCCACCGTATAATCAATTGACCCTATGCTGTCGCTTTATCTCCACCGAATGGCAGCAGCGCGAAAATTCCGTGACGCAACTTGCCGAACTTATCCACCTTTTTCACAATGCCAAACCAGGGCATTACCTGATTTTCTTTCCATCCTACGCCTATCTGGAAATGACCCTGCAGAAATATCAGCAGTTATTTCCGAACGACATGGTCCAGTGCCAGCAAGCCGAAACTTCCGATGAACAGCGCTACGAATTTATTAACCGCTTTCTGCATCAAAAACAATCGCTGTTAGGTTTCGCCATAGTTGGCGGTGTGTACGCTGAGGGAATCGACTATGCCGGCGATGCGCTGATTGGCGCTATGATTATCGGCACAGGCATGCCGCAACCCAGTGAAGAGCAACAGCTCATGGCCGATTATTATCGCGCTCAGGGCCTAAATGCCTATCAAATGGCTTACCAGTTTCCGGGCTTAATACGGCTGTTGCAAACTGCGGGGCGGGTTATTCGATCTGAACGTGATCGCGGTGTGGTGATGTTCGTAGAACCGCGTTTGGCGCGACAGGATTATCAAGCACTCCTGTCGCACCATTGGCCACTAGCTTTCAGTGACTCACAGCAACACACCGAAGAGTTGCTGTGCAAATTTTGGGGCAATGCGCCACACGACAATGTGTTGGCGGGTTAGGACTTACAGAGACGTGACAGTTGCATCACTGTGGCCACCCTGTAGCTTAAGTTCGCCTCCGGCGGCAATGTCGCAGTCCTTAGCACTTTTCATGATGGAACTCTTCAGGCGGTTTACCTGGGGAACCTGAAAATTACACACACTCGCTTGCGGCACTTTCAGATGGATATCGCCATGACTTGCAGAACCCGAGATCTCTTTAAAATCTGCGTTACGCTGAATCAGATTTACATCGCCGTGACTGTTGTTTACGCGCAGTGAGTCACTGTTACCCGCATAATAAATTTCGCCATGGCTATTTTTAAGTTCAACAGATTGTGCGTCGCTGGCTTGTAAATTTATTGGGCCATGCGCATTTTTTATTGCAAGCTGATCGCCGTGATGCTTGGTAACTTTAAACGCGCCATGTGCCTGTTCAAATTTTAACTTATTAACATTAAGCTCAGTTAATTTCACGCTACCGTGGGCCCACTTGCCATTAAGCCGTTCACCTGAAAAGGAATTTATTTTCACGCCGCCGTGAGCGCCATTCATATCCGCTTGGGGCGAGGCAATCGTGCCAAAATCGCCATTACCATGCGAGAGATTTATGGCCCAGCGCGAGGCTGAGACATCTGCAACCTTTATATTACCGTGCGCGATGCGGAGTGACTGTTCGGGAACGATCAGGCTTAAGGTCTCGAAATTGCCGTGGCGTAATTCAACTTCCAATTTCTGCAAGGCCTTCTGATCCATGCTTACCAACAATTTACGACGCACCTCACAATGGTTGTTCCAAGAAATTTGAGATTTTTCCGTTCGCAGTTCCAGCGTAGAACCTTTGCGTTCAGTGACCAGCTTCATTAAACATTCCTGCTGATCCCCTGAGTACAAAGTTTGCGTTAATGTCGCAGTTAAATCGTTGCTGTTTCCATCGACGATTTCGAGCTGCGAGTGCGATACATTCATTACTAACTTTTCATAGTCCGCCAAATTAGCGCTTTCCACACTCTCAAACTGTTCTGAAGCGTTCGCTAAGGCTGCCACAGAACCCACAAACAAAATTACCAAGCTCGTACATTGCTTAATTGGATTTTTCACGAATAAAACTCCCCTGTTGTTATTGATGCAAGATCACAGAGCAAAGCTGAGGCCAAGTCCATAACACATTGATTGTATTGAGTTTTTTATAAATACCAGAGAAACTCTAGAGTGGAACTTAGGAGGCATCCATAATTAATGGCGAATTTCACCAGCTTGCTAGTCTATTTCGCCACTCAGCGTATTTTAAAATTATCCACTCTCAAATCCGCCAAAAGGGAAATCAGAGCGCCAATCGACTAAAAATTAGTCTCCCTAGTAACATCCTGTTCTATACTCATTTTGGATTTTCCGCCCGCCCACAAGGAGTTTTACCATGCAGGCAAGTATCAGTTGGCCCTTCAATCAAACCCAAATCCATCTCGAAGATCCTGAAACCGAGGCCTACGCCCGGTGGTGCTTTGAACATTTCTCGCCTATGGCCATAGAGGTATTGCGAGAAACAACCTGGTTTTTCATTATTAAATCGAACAGCTGGCTCAACCCCAGTATTGCTCGTATTTTTGGCTACCATATTGAGCAAATGCAGGCGCGCATGCACATGGCCATAGAGAAAGGGGAACTGCGGGCCAGAATCCCGCCAAACCTAAAGAACAATGAGCAGGCCGCCGTAATCGGCGCGGCTATCTGTGAGATGTTGGAATATCGTGCGCTGGATGGCTCAAAAATCTGTAATACCTACGAAGTTGAGCGCCATAAACAGCTCAGTGCCTGATCCTCGTTAAACGTACCTTCGCCCCCTTCTCGAGTGAGACGCCGCCCACATGCCGGTGGCGTTAATCTGTGGTAACCTCTGCGCCAAACGCTTATGGCGAATTTCGCCGTTCAAGAACAATAACAAATTGCTTTACCACCATCTGGAGTTACCTATGAAGCATTCAAAACTTCTACTCGGCGCAACTGTTGCGCTCGGCTTGTACAGCGGAATCGCCAGCGCCGACAACAATCGCGGTTTCTTCGCCGGAGCCAATATAAACGTTGTTTTGGCCGACGATGTCATTGCTACGCCACCGCTGAAAGAAGATGCTAACTTGCGCATGGGTGCTGCGGAATTGATGGCCGGCTACAAGTACAACAATTGGGTCGGTGTCGACCTGCGTTATGGCGGCGGCCTGACTAAAAAAACCTTGCGAATTTCCGAATCGGCAGAAACTGAATACAAGGTGGACAGCTTCAATGCCCTCTATTACCGTCTGGAGAGCACCAACGAAAAAGCACGATTTTATGCGCTGTTAGGTTACGGCGCCTTCGATGCGACCATTCAAAACGTCAATAATGACGGCGTACTGATTAGCGAAACCACTTTTTCTGAAAGTGGCGCTTCTGCGGGCTTGGGAGCCGGCTGGTTTATGCCGAACAACATCAATATCAACGTAGAGTGCCGCGCGATGGTCGTCACAGAAGATATTACCATTGCCGCTGTGACCCTGGGCTTCGATTACCGCTTCTAGGGCTAGCCTCTAATGCAACCCAGATTCACGCGCCTGCGCGCATCGCAGGCGTAACGGACCTTCGCATGCTCAAGACCATCCGCTAATTGCCAAGAGTTGCAACAGCTGCAACTCTTGGTAGCTCATTTACCTGGCATACCCAACAACGCCGCGCGCGTGATGAATACGTCTGAACGATAACGTTTCGTTACAGTCCAAGATCTGTTTTTCGGCAATAATCCAACGCTCTGAATGTGCTATGGAGGCCTTCAATGTGCAACGCAAAGCTAATTCTATGCGCGCTTGCTTTAATGAGCGGCATGCTAACCGCGTGCAGTAGTAAGGATAACACCCGATGCAACTCCGATCAGCGGAGCAACATAGTAGAGCAAGCCCAAACACTCAATGCCGCATCTCCGGTTTCGTCACCGCTGCCAAACGCTAAAAGACTGCGTGAGCGCACCAAAAGCTGCTCTGAAGTCAACTTGTGGCATAACTATAACGTTGCCATGGGGCAAATTCTCGAATTCAGCCAGTTTTATGTAAAACTTCGTCTTAATCCAACAGCGAACAAAGACGTCTTTTACACCTTTCATCAGAACACTGGCAGCACCCAAGCCCCCGACTGCCAAAGCGCGCAACTTACAGATATGAATGACGACAATCTGGTGTAGGCCCAAGCCCTTAGGCCGCGGCTACCCCAGCTTTCCAGCTCAATCGGCCGGATTTTTTGTAACCCGCCCAGATCCGCTCGTGGAAAATGTAGGCCACACTATTAATTGCAGGCTCAACCAAGGCTACAGCGCCACCAACGGCCCAATCGCCTGTAAGAGCCCAAGCAACAGCAAACGCGATGCTGAAATGCATAGCTGCAAACGTCATAGATTTAATCATGTCTGGAACTCCCCTAGCGCTTCATAATGTTTAGTTAATGATAAGTATTCTCATTAACTAAACGAAATTAATCAATGTTATTCAGCTAATAAACCTAGGCAATTACAAGTTGTAACCACAGACACCCTGTCGAACGCTAAACGCGAATCAGGCTGTTCCAAAGTAATGTAGGTGGAGATATTTGGACACCAGCTACGGAGTCGAAGAAAATCAGAAAACTGCAGGTAAAAACGTAGTTTTTAGGGAGGGATTTTTTAATGATGGCTCAATTAAAAATAATTACCAGCAAAAACTTTAAAAATCACCTAAAAAAACACTCTTGTAATAAGAAAGCCTAAGCGGCTTTTTATCAGAAGCAAACTTTCTAATATTTTAACCAAACCTTCATATAGCTGTTACCAAATCGTCATTGAGCAAATGAAAACTGTCGCGTAACGAATAGCCAGAAGAATTGGGGACTTCTAAATGACTGTGACACAACACGTTAATGCCCGCACGGTTTGGATTTCGGATGTTCATTTAGGTTTTAAGGATTGTAAGGTCGATTACCTCTACAAATTCTTATCGTCATTAAATTGCGAAACACTTTACCTTGTTGGCGATATTGTTGATTTGTGGTCCCTTAAAAAACGCATTTACTGGCCGCAAGAGCATTACCATATTCTGCTAAAGTTATACGAACTGGCCGATAAAGGAACACGTGTTATTTATATTCCCGGCAACCACGACGACCCTATGCGTCGCTTCGCGGGCCAGAAATTCGGCCCCATTGAAATTGCACTGGAACACGAATTTAAAACGGCAGACGGAAAACGGTTTTGGGTTTTGCATGGTGACGCCGTTGACGCCTACATGAAGTACGACTGGCTAAAACGCATGACCGGTGATTTCGCTTACAACGTATTGTTATTCATTAATCGCTGGGGTAATCGCATACGACGCCTATTCGGCATGCCCTATTTCTCACTTGCCGGTCAAATAAAAGATAACATTCAAGGCGCCCGTGCAGCCATTACGCGCTATAAAAAGCAAGTGATAAAAGAAGCCCGCAAGCGCGAATATGACGGCGTAATCTGCGGCCACATCCACCGGGCCGACCTCGATGACAGTTCCGGAATTGTATATGCCAATACCGGCGACTGGATTGAAAGCTGCACCGCACTCACTGAAGATTTTTCAGGAAAGCTGCGTTTACTGCACTATGTAGACCGCGTTGAATGGAAAGAACCTGCACGACCCGCCAGCGAAGCAGAAGGCGAGCTTGACGCGGCTTGATGGCGAGCTTTAGCTCGCCGGAGCGCAGGCTTCGATAGCGGTCGCTACGCTTCCTTCGGGTAGCGGGAGCGCTAAGCCCCACGGCTTAGTTGCGGGACCGCTTTTTGACTCATATCCCCTGATTTTATCAAGCCTCTCAATCAAACAGTGATTTAAGCTTTCTTCCAGAAGTGAGCGAATGCGAAACGCTCCCGACTATTGCGGCCTGCTTTACAGACGTCCCCGAAGTCGCCCTCGACGACGCACCAACATTTTTCAAAGCCAAAACGTTATTCATAAAAAACCCGGCAGAGTGCCGGGTAAATTAAGAGCAGTATGCGTTCGTTCGCATTTTATCGACTTTTGTCAGCGGCCAGCCAGCGTAAAATTGGACTCAGGCAATTCCTTTTTACCCGACAGCAATCCAACCAAGGGTTTCCGGATATTTGGAGGTACGCTTGTTTCTCGCTGATGAAATAATGTTAAGCATAAATCGTTAAATTTTTATTAAACGTATCAGAAAATTTGGAAGTTCAATCATTTACCAACCCAGAAAAATAGATCTCGTCGATCACTCCAACATTTACTAAGACACCGTCAGTAATTTCCTGTAGACCAACGAATTCCATTCTCGCCAGAATACTTTCAATTCCGATTGTTCCATTAAGCATAGACGTCACCCAGAACACATTAAACCAAGCACGCCATTATTGCACTTTGCAACAAACATGAAACAAACAACTGTTTGAATTACCGTTCCACAACAACGTTCATGGATAGCAATATGAAATCTTTTAAAAGGTTATCTTTTGCATTTTCCCTATTACTGCTTTCTTCCACTGCATTTTCGACTCAGATCTGTACAGAAACGGACCCATCCAAAATACCGATCGGTTTCTACATACCTTGCTCAACTCAGATATCCAAAACAACGTATAAATATCCTAAGACGTACCGCCATATTCCTGGTTCACCCTATTGGAATTTTACGCTATTTATCACATTTACGTGATAGCTCATTCCAGCCTAAACAATTAATTCATTGGAGTACTAAGATAATATATCTAACTTCTCTCGCATAAACGTTTTAAGATGTATCTATCCACGATAGTAGAAGCAATTCCCACAAACTGAATCTTACTCTGCTCAAGCCACTTTTGTTTTAACTATCGAAGCAAGAGAGATCTAGTCTTTATACCAATACCAAATGCCACGCGTATATCTCCATGGACTAACACCATCTTGCCCCTCCGACCGAATTCTGTAATAGACCATGATATAATTGTTTGATGAAGGGTCGAATCGATTTCGAGGAATTTGCAACTTATTCCCGCTTGGATCGTAGTACAAATCGATTAGTGCCGGTGGTAAAGCACTTAAATAAAACTGACTGATATTTGCATTTAAGTAGGCGAATTCAGTCCAGTCAATGTCCTGATGATTAATATTTTTTCCATACGTGCCAAAATCAACGCGATATTGAATTAGAGTGTTTGCAGAAGATGGTTTGGTCCAACGTACAAATGTACTATTAGGTTTATCCGTGTCGTGGTTGTACCAAAGTAGCCCGTCTTGGTCATCTGAAAATAAGTTTGCGGGCTGATAACTGCTAGAGTAAGGTGTTGCGGCATAAAAGTTTTCCACTTGACCTATGTATGAAGGTGGCGCATAGGCGTATAAATTGTTTGACGTTGGGTCCAGACCAGATATTACATTTTGTGTTGCAAAAAGCTTTATTGCTTCTTCCACCCTCTCCGGCGAAGCGGTCGGATTATCCTCTAAGTAGCGTGCACTAATCCCACTGATGACTGGTGCTGCCCATGATGTACCACTGTCTCCAACAGCTTTTCCTACAAAGTTCATTAACGTTCCTGGGGCATATATATCCACACAACCCCCTCTATTCGAATCACCATAAAATATATTTGCAGGTGATGCTGCCCCTACTATTATAGCTTTTTCGAGACTAGCTGGATAATAACTGCAATAATCACTTGTGTGGTTTCCAGCTGCAGCCACTAACGTTATACCACTGGATATAAGCCTATCAATCGCTGCATTAATTTGTAAACGCTCGTTATTTGTAAAAAACGCAAAATTTATACTCATGTTAACAAGCGCGGGTTTCTGATGGTTGGCATTAATCCAATCCATAGCTTCAACAAGCTCTTCAGCGACAACATGATCAGTATTGGAAATTCCAATAACGGGGTGAAGAATTACATCCTTTGCTACACCATTAATTTTTCCGCCTAAAATGATCGCAGTATTTGTACCGTGATCCCACCAATCACTCACATTTTCGCCAGTGAGTAAAGCATTAGTTCTAACATCATAACCAACGCCCAATCGGCCACTAAACTCCTCATAAAACCCGTAGTAACTCATACCTGAATCGATAATGTAAGCATGAACGTTTGATCCTGTCGTATTGTAGTGGTAACAATTATCAATACTACCCCTGCTATCTATTCTGTCTAACCAACGCTGAGATTCGGCAGAATCTCCTCCATTACAAACGCAAATCACTGCATTTGAATAAACAATCAATATAACTGATATTATTGCCGCACTGAATTTCTTCATAACAATTTCCCTATTAAATACTCAATGTACAGAAATTTTGATTTACAACTTTTCATGTTTCATGAAACTTACAGATAAACGCGGTTTTTCTTTTAGCAACACAAGGATTACAAAAACGAAACCCCCTCAAGTTCAACACATAAAAAATACAATTTTACAATTAATCTCCGTTATTAAAACCAAACATCATCCAAAATTGTTTTAGTTCTTCATATAAAAAAACGGCGCCCCAAGGCGCCGTTTTTTAACAAGCTTGTTAACTAATAATTAGTTAGCAGCCCAATCAATAGTCCAGCCAGCCCACCAAGCGTCTGCAGCAGCAGTACCTGGGGCAACCGCACCTACGTAATCAGTTTGATCAAACTCAAACTCGGAACCATTATCCATAGCGGTGATGGTTGGCGCAGCGCTCAATTGAGCAGCGGTTTCGGTGATAGCGAAAGCCTCATCGAAAGTTAGAGTGCTTGCAATCACGTTAGACTCAGCATCGGCACTTCGATGGGTATAAATACCACCAACACAGTCACTCATGATGTTAGTCAAGCTTACATCTGAAGGGATTTTAGCGGTGTTTGCATCGTTATCATGATCGGAGTCGTCAATGCGGATACAACCTTCATCAAAACCTTTAACTGCGGAGTTGTAGATGGAGGTAGTCACAGAACCACGTAAGCGCATACCAGGCTGCTCATTACCGGCAATGTTGTTGATCGCACTACCGATGATGGTGATGTTAGCCAGTACTGCACTAGTCTGAGGAACATAGTCGTCATCACTAGAGTTGGCTTCAATACCACGAGGATCGTTGTCACCCGCCAAAGCTGAAGCGCCTTGGTTTTTGATAATGAGAACGTGTTGAATGTTACCCATGTAACCTTCGTCGAAGTCCAGGTCATCGTCGTCGTTATTCGTTAATACTGCATACTTAACGTTAACTGTGCCCCCGAACCACTCGATGCCATCATCCAGGTTACCGTGGATCTGAACGTATTCAACAACAGTACCATGACCAACACCTTGTAATGTGAGGCCGTTTACTTCGTTGTTCAGACCTGCAACCTGACCCGCTTCTGCAATACGAACATAACGAATTACACCACTGTTATCAGCAGGATCGTTACCACCGTACACACCGATTTCAGTACCACCCTCACCAACAACGTTACAGGTAGTTCCAGAACCATAACATGGGCCTGTGTTGCCAGCGCCATATTGAGGAGCAAAACCTTGTACAACAACACCACCCCACTCGCCTTCACCGTCGTAACCTTCGTCCAAAGAACTGAAAGTAATTGGCGCGTACGCGGTGCCGTTTGCAAGAAGTTTTGAACCGCGGGTAACCAGCAGCTTACCTGAACCCAACGCCTTAATATTTACACCTGGGTCGATAGTAAGAACTACGCCTTGTGCCTTCAGGGCAGCAACATCGTCGTCACTTAACAACTGAACAGTGTTACCAGCACCTACGCGTACGGTGCCATTCAAGCGCCAATCGATACCAGGAATCAGCGTGTAGTCTTCATCGATAACACCAGTCAGCGTACATACTGTTCCTTCACAAGAAACGAAGTCAGCTTCTGCTGGGGTACCGATTTCAGTCAAGGAACCAGGAATAACCCAACCAGCCCACCAAGCATCAGCAGCAGCGGTACCTGGTTTAACAGCACCGATATAGTCTGTGCTATCGAACGAGAATGATGAGTTACCCACTGCAGTGATTGAAGTCATAGACGCAAGATCAGCTTCAGATTCAGTAACAGCATAAGCATCGTCAAAAGTAACAACCTGCGCATGCACATTATCTTCTGCATCTGCATCGCGCTTCTCATAGAATCCTTCAGCACAATGGCCAAGCACGTTAGTGAGACTTACATCTGAAGGAATTTTAGCAGTGGCAGAATCGTTATCGTGATCAGAGTCGTCGATTCGTACACAGCCCACGTCGAAGCCTTCTACAACAGAGTTGAATACCTGAACCGTAACAGAACCACGTAAACGCATACCTGGCTGCTCGTTACCAGCGATATTATTAACGCCGCTACCAATAATGGTGAAGTTCGCCAACACAGCATTGGTTTGCGGTACGTAGTCATCATCGCTTGAGTTAGCTTCAACGCCGCGTGGATCGTTGTCACCAGCCAGTGCATTGGTTGCCTGATTCTTAACGATTAACACGTGCTGAATGTTGCCAACATAACCTTCGTCGAAGTCGATATCATCATCGTCATTGTTGGTCAGTACAGCATACTTAACGTTTACAGTGCCACCAAACCACTCGATACCGTCATCCAGGTTACCGTGAATTTGTACGTATTCAACTGTGGTGCCGTAACCAACACCTTGCAGAGTTAGACCATTAACTTCGTTGTTTAAACCGGCAACCTGACCAGCTTCAGCGATACGAACGAATTGAATTGTACCGCTATCGTCGTCCTCAATATTGCCGCCGTACCAACCAATGTCTGTACCACCTTCACCAACTACGTTACAAGTGGTTCCAGTTCCCCAACATGCTCCAGTGTTACCGGCACCATATTGTGGAGCAAAACCCTGAATAACCACACCGGCCCATTCACCGGTACCATCAAAATCCTCATCCAAGGAACTAAAGGTAATAGGATTCGCACGCTCACCGACAGCTTCCAATTTAGAACCGCGGGTAACAAGTAACTTAGCATCGCCCAAAGCGCGGATATGTACGCCCGCTTCGATAGTCAAAGTAGCGCCGGCAGCTTTAACTGCAGCAACATCAGCGTCACTTGCAACTTCTGTGGTATTACCAGTACCAACACGAACGGTACCGCTCATACGCCACTCTTTATCGGAGCTGAAATCGACAGTGTAATCTTCTGTGATATCACCTTTAAGGGTATAGACATCAGGGTCGCTACCTGAACCGTCCACACAGGTAACAAAAGCAGGTAAGCCTTCATTACAGCTCATTGTTGGAGTTGGAGTTGGGGTAGGTGTTGGCGTGCCCCCCTTTGGACCATCGTCATCACCGCCACAGGCTGAAAGCAAAACGCCCGCAGCCATAAACGTCAGTGCTAATTTAAAAGTTTTCATAGAGTTGATTTTCCGCTTTTGGGTTTTAGTAGAACAGTGAATCGCCCTAAACAATCCAGGACATCAATGTTATCCCTCATCGACACGGCAAACGCCAAAAAGCGTATGCACAACGATTCCACTCGGTTTGTAACAACCAAATATTAAAAACAAATTACACAATTGTTTTAAATTGTAATGGTCTGTAAAGATTTAAAATTTGTAAGAATATCCAACAGACAATTCCATGCCTTCTTTATAACTTTCAATTATTTTTGAGTTGTGGTCTGTTTCGTATTCAGTTGCTTCATTCAAAATATTTGCGAGTTTTACATCAATCTTGGACTCATTAACAAACTCAACGCTGTAATTTAGGTCCAGGGTAATTCGACCTTTCTCCACAGTATTACCGATAGCGCCTCGGCCAACTTTATGAATTTTGTCATCGAAATAATTGACTAATAAATTAACCTGTTGTTGGCTAGCAAAATGCTCGAAACCAAAGTGTAAATTAGCCAACAACGGTGATTGACCTTGCAGCTTTCGACCCACTGCGTCTTGCCCTTCCAGATCAATACTACGCTGATCCAGATCCACCTCAGATTCGATAACACTTACGTTGCCACCGAGATCGAGCGCAATGGAACTGGTTTCCATTAAAACTTTGCTGAAGTCCAATTCGACGCCTACTAAATCGGCAGATTTGGAGTTTCGGAATGTATAGCCATCGACCGCAGAACCTGAGCCATCGGGCAAGGCCTTTTCAATGGGGTTGGTGATTGATTTACTGAACAGCGCGAGAGTTATGCTACCGCCATCTTCGAAATAATATTCACCACGTAAATCATAATTATCAATTTCAGCAACCACTAAATTGGGGTTTCCGAAGATCTGTTCATCTGTATCGGGATCGTACAACGATGCTTTTGATTTTTCGACTACACCCGGGTAAGACAGAGTCTGACTGGCGGAAGCTCTCACCTGCCAATTGTCGCCAATCGCATAGTTTATAGAAACTGCTGGCAACGCTTTGGATTCATCAATATCGCCATTATCAACAGGGTCTGCCGTAGTACTTGATTCCGGCTCATTCGGATAACCTAATACCTGAGTAAACGCTTCCTGACGCACGCCAACAACCAGTGTCACGCTATCGGCAATAGTTGTTTCAGTATTCAAATAAAATGCGTTGACTTCGACATCGGCTGCAAAGGTATCGTAGATATCAGTTTTCTTGGCAAGTCGATAGTTCATACCGGCTAGATTATCCAACGAAAGCTGCGTTTCAACATCCGTGGTTCTATCTGTTGGCATTCCGTTAATACCGGGCTCAAAACTGTAACGGGACTGCTTCCAGTTTCGATCCTTTTTGTTATACAAGTAGCCTGCTTTAAATGCCGTGGATACAGATGCAGAAAAATCAACAGGAAAGAGGTAACTCACACCGAAATCGGTACCATCTTCGCTGAGGTCGGAAAACCTACGTTCGGTAGAACGGGGGAGAAATTGACCACCAATGTACAGCCAGGTTCGTCTGTCGGGTTCATACATGGTTGTGTTCGACAAGCCAACCCGCCACTCGAGTTCATGCGTGGTGAAAAAGAAGTGTTTACCTGAAAATTGTTGCGCAAAGAATTCTCTTTCGTTCCAGCGCAAGGTCGCTTCATCGTAGTAGCGGTCATCATACGTCGACAGTCCGGATTCAACACGCGTTGTGTCCTCCGCCTGTCGTAACCAAATGGTTTTACTCAACCACTCGCCATCATGATTATCTTCCAGACCAAAAACAAAATATCCATTGAGTCGCGAAGTTTTTTTGCTTCGCTCATAGGTGGAAACTTCGTCTGGGTTATCTTTGACTGCATCGATTCGGGCGCTTGTTTTATTCTTGAGGGATAGCGCACCGTAATAGCCGATGCTGCCAAAACTCTTATCAAATCGGTTACCGTGGCTAACACCCAAACCCCAGTTGGGAGAAGCGGATTCCGTCTTGACGTTATAAATAACGGGAAATTGCTGGCTTAGTGCGGCATTTCGTTCGTTCGTAATATCACAGCTGGGGTCATCAAAATCGCAGGTCTGAATGTTTACGGAACCATCGCTTCCCTGAAACGTAGACTCGACATCAGAGGGCACTTCTCGCAAGCCATCGTCATAGGTCAGCCAATCCGAACCACTGCCTTCATACGTAACAATATCATTTCCAGTTACATCGAAGTTGTAGCCCAGAGATCCCGACAATTTAGTAATCAATTCATCCGGCAAGTCCTTGGTAGCCATACCAATGGAACCGCCAGTCGAATCTCCAGGCATATCTGCTGAGTAACTTTTCTGGATCTGGATACCACCAAGAATGTTCGAAGGAAACAAATCCATCTGAACATCTCTTCGAAGGGGGTCCGTCGTTGGCATCAAATTGTTATTTAAGGTACTGGAAATGTAGCGAGCATCCAGGCCACGCACTACTGCATACTTATCGTCTTGGATAGATACACCGGCAACTCGCTTAACTGCGGCGGCAACATCTGCGTCGCCAAACTTTTCAAGTTGATCTGAATCGATCGCATCAACAATCTCTGAATCCTGACGTTCCACGTCAGTAGAATTTTCCATAGGGGTGTAGCTGGCTAACACCATCATTTCTTCTAGGTTTGCAGTGGTTTTAATATCCAAGTCTGCAGTGGTGTTTTGGTTTGCAGTGTCTGCAATTGCCTGGCTCATGCTGCAAGCAAAAAAAACGGCCACAGAGGGTGACCAGTTAATTAATTTCATGTATTACACCCCGATAAGATGAGAACGGTCCATAACTGCTGTTATTGCCACAAGGTTTGATGGTCTGGCCTAGAAAATACGAAGGGCCATATAAAATTACGCTTTCAGCAGATATGACATGGGTCTCTCTACTGTGTCGCTTATTTTTCCCTGGCATTCTGTATTGCATTTGTTACATCTATATGACAGCCACATGACGAAACAATGGAGTCGTCATGAAAACGTCAAGTAATTGCAATAAAAGAAGAAAGCGTGAGAAACCAGTAAGAAGTTCACGTCTTACCTAAATACGATTCACTCCAGCCCCCTGCTTGGTATAAATCGCGGCTAGCTTCGCGGATTTTCGTTACGGCAGTTAGATTGTTTTATGAACTTTATATGTCACTTTTGTTACGAAGGGAGTGTTTGGTGCAGAAATTACAGACAGCTGGTGTTCACGTTGACATGAAATTAGCTGTGTGCTCAATGGGAAAGTTTGAGGTCAACATTAGGAATTAGTTCACAGATTTTTATTTTTCGAGGTAATGGCAATAAAGGCTTCACTTTCGTACTCTATTATTCTTTTCGAACAGGAAGTACCTCTGACACGCAGTCGTCATAAATGTGTCATATTTACATGGTTACCTATGCCCCCCTATGGAAGCTCGCCCCCAAACAGGTACGTTCAATTCCAATTCAGAAGTAAGTATTAGCATGCCATTAAGAATTGTATTTTTTATTCTTTGCTTTCCATTATCTGTTCTTCAGTCCTCTGCCGTTTCGGCACTCGAAAAGTTCAACCCTGAAACTGAAGGGAAATTGTTTACTTTACAAGGATCAAATACCGTGGGTGCCCGTTTAGCACCGACCTGGGCCGAGCGTTGGCTCGCAGCCAAGGGTGCTACCGGTGTTCATATTGAGCCTCTCGCCAATGAAAACGAATACCGGGTAATGGGTCGCAATGGTTTACGTCCCGTATACGTCGATATTCATGCGCACGGTTCTACCACAGGTTTCAAAGGGCTATTGGCAAAAACAGCCGATATCGCCATGGCTTCCCGCCCCATAAAAATGCAGGAGGTCGAAGCCCTTAAAAAAGACAATGGTGATATGCTTAGCTTTTCGGCTGAACACGTGGTTGCCATCGATGGCCTGGCTGTCATCGTGCACCCCTCAAACAGAATTAGCAGCTTATCGGTTGGCCATATTCAGAAAATATTTTCCGGCCAGATAAAAAACTGGATCGAAATCGGGGGGCCAAATCGCCCGATTCATGTATATGCGCGAGACGATAAATCCGGTACTTACGATACTTTTAAAAGCCTCGTTTTAAAGAAGACTCATAAACTTATCGGGAATGCCAAACGCTTTGAATCCAACGATGAACTTTCCGATACGGTATCTTCAGATGCATCCGGCATTGGTTTTGTGGGCTTGGCTTCTGTGCGAAGTTCCAAAGCGCTTGCGATCAGCGAAGATCGAACAAAACCACTACTCCCAAAAACCATTCATGTCGCAACCGAAGACTACCCTCTTTCGCGCCGATTATTTATGTATACGCCTGAAGTGGTAGAAAACAACTTCATTAAAGAATTTATCACTTTTGCCCATAGCGATGCTGGGCAGGCGGTAGTTGAAGAAATCGGCTTTATCTCTCAAAACCCTGTGAGCCTCAAGGTTGCAGATTTGATCGGCCCCAATGAATATCAGCAGCTTTCTGATTACGCGGAACGCTTGTCTGTGAATTTCCGATTTCAACCAGGCCAAGCAGACTTGGACAACAAAGCACTACACGATGTATTGCGACTTGTTAAATATGTCAATGAGAGCAATGCCGGTAGCCCTGTGCAAATTCAGTTGGTTGGCTTTAGTAATACAGAGGAATCTGAAACTCGTGCAGATGTATTGTCCAAGCTCAGAGCCTCAGCGGTAAAGATTGAATTATTCCGCTACGGCTTGAACACCGCCCCCATCATGGGTTTTGGATCTGAAATTCTCGTGGCTAACAATGAAGGTAATGCGGGTATAAAAAACGAGCGGGTAGAAGTCTGGGTATTTAATCCAGCGGATAAGCGCGCCATGAAACCAGAACCGAATTACGCTACGTTTTAAACGCGCGAGCGCTAGGCATTGTTAAACGCGCGAGCGCTAGCCATCCGCTTTGGCCATGCTTTTATCCCTGTTACTCAGGCTTGGCGCTTCAGAGGCGGGCTGATATTTGATGATCACCATTTCATAACTACCGTCGGCGCTCGCGATATTGGAGCGCCCTTCGAATTCATACAACTGCTTTACATCCGTTAAATACACCAAGCGGATCGGTTTTATGACCATTGCCAACAATCGGTTCGCCGCCGTAATTTTAAAACAGGTATAAATTGCTTCGCAGCCAATCTTGCTCGCCGCAAGTCGCACTTTACTCAACCTCGTTGGCACAAGATAATCAAATTCAATGCGCTCACCGGTGATTAACCTATGCCACTGGTGTTTTATAAAATAATTGAAACCTGCGTCTACCACCAAACGGTTATCAAGCCTTACAGTTTTGACCTTCTCTTTGCTGTCTTGAGACGCTCTGTACATCCCTTTTAAGTTTTCACTATCCAGTGCTACGACTTCAATTTTCTCTCCCAGTCGATTATTGATTTGTAATACCTGGGGAGTCAGCCATCCACTACTGTAATCCAACAATTTTTCAGCGAACTGTTTTCCATCGGCCTCACGATAAAAGACGCGGTGCTGTTTGCCTTCATCAAAAACATGTTCCTCGGTATAGCGAAGTTCGCCGGTAACGATATCATAAGCGTACCCATTGATCCGCTCGTTCTTCGAGGCCAGTGATAGGTTGCTGAGCGTTATAACCACAAATACGAAAGCTATTCGCTTTACCATTGCAGTTTCTCCCTCTTGCCTTGAAAAGTAAGGTCTAAGCCACTACGAGGTAAAACCCCAATTGTCAATTTGTGTATCGCGGCGAAAGAGCTCAAAGCCGGTAGCAAAATAGCCCATACACAAGCTATACAAAGCAGTGTTGCTTCCAGTGATAGCCCCAAGGTTGAATGAGAGAGTAGTGCACCACCGAAATAGCTGAAGGGCACCACCAAAAAACCCAGTAACGATGCAAGCAATGGGCGGCCACCCAGCCAACTCAAGCTAATTAACAAGGTCGGGGTAAAGCAAAGCCAAATGCACAACAGCCAAACTGGCGCTAAGCTTAGCTTAAGGTCATTCAAAGCCAAGCCAATCTGACCGTTAAATTTGATAACACCAAGGTTCGCCAAAACAGAATCGACAAGCCATCCCAATAGCGCCGCAGCAACAGCAAAGCGAATCTGTTTGCGATCTTTAAAAAACCAACGTAAATGCACCAGCCAATAGAGCACTAAGGCTAGCAACGCTGCTCGGTTATCGCCTTGCACGGCCACCAACCATATGCATTGAAACAGCACGGCGTTAACGAGCAACATTTTCATATTACAAGCTTCTCACCGCCGGCTTTGCAAACAAAAACTGCCCTGTTCCAATCACACGCTCTCTAAACCCGCCCTCACAGTAATTCAAATAAAATTCCCACATGCGACAGAATTGCTCATCAAAGCCCTGGGCTTTTACTGAATCAACATTTTTATTAAAGCGATCAGCCCAAATGGCAAGAGTATCAGCGTAATGCTTTCCGATATCCTCCATGTGGACCATGAGCATATCGGTATGTTTCGATAAACATCGGGATATCTCCTGAATTGATGGCAAACAGCCTCCCGGAAAAATATATTTTTTAATAAAATCTACCGAGTTCTTGGCGTACTCGAAACGCTGATCAGGAATTGTTATTGCCTGTATTAACATCAAGCCGTGATCTTTTAACAGACTGCTACACTTGGCAAAATAAGTCGCATAGAATTCATGCCCCACCGCCTCAATCATTTCGATGGAAACCAGCTTGTCGTATTTACCGGTAAGGTCTCTATAATCTTGCAATAGCACGGTGATTTTTTCCGAGAGCCCGGCCTCTTCCACTCTCTTTAGGGTATGCCGGTACTGCTGCATCGAGATGGTTGTGGTCGTTACCTTGCAGCCGTAATTACTGGCAGCATAAATCGCCATACCACCCCACCCTGTACCTATTTCTAAGAGATGATCCTCCGGTTTTAACTGAAGTTTGCGACAGATAATTTGCAGCTTATTCAATGACGCCACTTCCAGGGAATCTGATTTATTGTCAAAAATTGCAGCGGAGTACATCATTGTTGGGTCAAGAAAAACATTGAAAAAATCATTACCCAAATCGTAATGTGCGGCTATATTCTTTTTTGAACCTTCTTTGGTATTTGGACTCAGCTGATGCCCAAGAGCCGTGACCGCCCGCATTATCCAGGGTCGGTTATTGTCCATCGCATTCATTTCATCGATGTTAATCACAAAAAAACGTATAACATTCACCAGATCTGGCGTAGTCCAGCTTTTGCGAATATAGGCCTCACCGGAACCTACAGTACCGTGCAGTAACAAATCTATATAGGCGCTGGCATCTTCAACATGGATATGAGCGACAATGTCAGCTTCCTTTAAGGTTTGACCAAAAACAAACACCTGGCCTTGATCTTCCAACACCAAATGCCCCTTCTTTAAGCCTCTCAAGAACTTTAAAACAAAGCGTTTTGCAAGTGATTCCATCCAGGTTATTTTTGGAAGACTTACGAGCTTCTGGGTATTTAAACTGATAGATTCCACGACTTTCACCTACAACAATTATAGTTACTCTTGTCTCAGCTCACCGTATTTGAATACAGGAACTTTTTTAAAATACAACTTCATCGCCTGCCAATAGATACCGAAAAACACCTTTAGGGTCATAAATGGATAAGCGATTAATATGCGATTAAGTGCTGCTCCAGTAATTTCTTCACGTTGCAATCCCAGCGTAGCATCGAATACACAGCCTTCATTATTTTCATCAGTCCAATTTTCCAGATGTAAAGCCAGGGTATCCCTCGGCGTTGTACAACAAAGTTTGTAGGTCATATTTATGGGATGAAACGGAGACACATGCAGCGCCTTTGTAAAACTTATACGCTGTTTTTTTTCATTGGGATCACATGGCAAAACATAGCAATGCGATTTTCCCCAGGGAGTATTTGTCACTTCCAATACCATTGCCCGCAGAGCCCGCGCCTCGTCGAAGCAGTAGTAAACGCTTAGAGGATTAATAATAAAACCAAAATAACGAAAATTACTGAGCATGTGCACAGCGCCATTAAGGTTTAACCCAAGCTCACGATTCACCAACTGCCTCACAGCCAGGTGCAAATCTTGTTGGGCATCGCCAAAATAATCACTGCGCTTGAATCGTGCCAAGGCCCAGCGCTTTGTGGACCAGAGCGGACTTTTCGACAACACGTCGCTCAGCTCTGAAAGGTCGATATACATCATAAATACCTTGTACTGAAAGCAATGCGTGCTCGGCGCGAAGCGTCTGTGTCTTACCCAACCATGATAAATGCAACTCGTCAGGGCTCGTTCAGCCATCACCACTGCGCTCCCAATTGGGTGGCAACACGTATGCCACTGTAGCAGCCATCTTCGTGGAAACCATTTTTCCAATAAGCACCGCAAAACCAGGTTCTGTTAACGCCGTTTATTTCTCCCCAGCGCGCCTGCGCCTTAATCCCCTGCAGCGTAAAAACAGGATGCGCATACTCATATTCCCCCAAAATAGTTTCGGGGTTGATCGCCGCAGTATCGTTAAGCGTTACGACAAAGGTGTCTTCGCTGTGAATCCCCTGCAGAATATTCATGTTGTAACTCAGCGTAGCAGGGTTATCCATATCGCTACCCAAACGATAATTCCAGCTGCTCCAGGCGAGTTTTCTCTGCGGTAATAAGCGAGCGTCGGTGTGCAGTACCACTTGGTTTTTTCGGTACGGAATTGCGCCAAGAATTTGCTGTTCGGCGGGTGAGGCATCTTGCAACAGCGCTAAAGCTTCATCACTGTGACAGGCGAATACGACTTCATCGAACAGCGCTTGCGAACCATCTGAAAATTGTATAGTCACGTTATCAGTACTACGTTTCACCGCCGTAATCCTGGCATTTGTGATAATGGCGTTTTTTAAGCCTTCAGTGATGGGTTTTAAATAAGCCTGCGAGCCCCCTTTCAATACGCGCCACTGGGGTCGCTTGCTAACACTCAGCAAACCGTGGTTTTTAAAAAACCTAACAAAGAACAGCAGCGGAAAATCGAGCATTTCCTGAAGGGTTGAAGACCAAATTGCGCTACCCATAGGTACAAGATAGTGACTGGCAAAAAGCTGACTGTAACCGCGCTCAGAGATATATTCTCCTAAGGTCGTTTCGTCGCTGATTGCGGACGCTTCCAGGTCTTGAATGGCTTCGCGATTAAATCGCACAATATCGAAAAGCATTCGTATGAAATTAAGATTAGCAAGATTACGACGCTGGGCGAAAAGCGTATTTAAATTGCTGCCGCTATATTCCAAACCGGTTTTCAAACAATTTACGCTAAAACTCATCTCTGTGGGCTGGCTTTGTACACCGAGCTTGTCGAGCAGCTTGATAAAATTTGGATAGGTCCAATCGTTGTATACGATAAAACCGGTGTCTATCGCGTAATGCTTACCCTTATGGCTTATTGATTTTGTGGCGGTGTGCCCGCCAATACGCTCAGCTTTTTCAAACAGGGTTACCTCGTATTTTGAATTAAGCAGGTAGCCACAGGTCAGCCCGGAAATGCCGGACCCAATCACCGCAATTTTCAAGCGTGTTTACTCCTTTTACTTTGCTCAACGGAACAACGGGGCTTTTTACTTCTTGTGTTTAGCCACAACCAAAAGCGAGGAAACACATTCGCAACTATTAACATCAGCTGTAAGCGCCGTGGCAAGATCACGCGCAAAGGCCGCTTCGAAACACGACTCACAATCTGTGTAGCGGCTTGTTGCGCGCTTAATAAAAAGGGCATTGGGAAATCGTTGCGCGCAGTAAGAGGTGTATCAACAAAACCGGGCAGCACTTCGGTAACATCAATACCGTATTGATGCAGATCGATCCGCAACGAACGCACCAGATAGCTTAACGCCGCCTTTGAAGCGCCATAGCCCTCAGCGCGGGGAAAAGGAGCCAGTATCGCCTGCGAGCCAACCGCAATTAGATGAGGCGATTTCGCCTGCTTCAGCAGCGGTAAACACAGCGAAATGCTGTTTACCACCCCTACGAGGTTTACCTGCATCATGCGTTCGATACTCTGCCAGTCTGGCTGAGACACTTCAAAATATTCGCAGTCTCCCGCGTTCAAAATGACACGATCCAGGCTCGGTGCCATGGCACGCAGCGCGTCACCCACCTCAGATAAGCGCTCTTTGTCGGTCACATCAAATGCCAGCGTTAGAATGTTGGGGTGCTCGCGCTGCAATTGTTCTAAGCGCTGGCTGTTTCGACCACTGGCAATGACCTTGTTGCCGGATTTCGCAAGCATCAGCGCCAGTGCCTTGCCAATACCCGACGACGCGCCCGTTATCCAGATAACTTCATTGCGAATCACGATACTTTACTCCCGCAGACATACGTCTTTTTAGCCATTGCGTCGCGCTGCCTAACACCGGCAGATGCTCGTACAAGAGCTCACCCATGTCATACACGTCTTCGTGATAAAAAATTTTGTCGTTAAACTCGATTTGGCTGATACCACGCACGACTACCGCTTTATTACCCAAGGATTTATGACAAAAATGCATATTCCATTTTATGTAAGCGCGGTGTTCGTCAATCAATTGGTCCAAATACTCGAAGCGGCCACGACTTACATTGCTACACACATCGGACATGTAGGCGTGCAAGGCATTGATACCGCGAATTTCGTGTACCGGGTCTTTAAAAACGACAGCACTGTGGTAAAGCGCGGGAAGGTCATCGAGACGCAGATTCGCCACATCCCGATAAAAAGCCTTAAATGACTCCACCAGCGCTTGTGCGTTACTGTGAGGCCCTACTGACATACTGCTACCCTAAATCTAGTGACTGAGACTTTTACGTATTGGGGCGCTGGCGAGATCAACGCTAGGGCGCTTTATAATGAGCCACCAGAATTTGAGTGTCGGCTTAGGCTGATTGATCCAGAAATTCAAACCGCGCGTAGAAGAGTTAACGGAAAATCCGCTTAAAGCAGCATGAAGCGGTCTGTACCCAACCCCTTACAGAGTTGAATTATGGCGACGGTGGAAGAAAGAAAACCTGAGCAAAAACAGCAAGTTGCAGATATGGTCGCCGTGGCAAAAATGCGCGACCGTGACGCCTTTGAGAGGCTTTTTGATCACTATGTTCCTCTGCTGAGAGCGTTTAGCCTGGCGGCCCACCCGGGTGCACATATCCTGGCCGACGAAGTGGCGCAGGAAGTGATGATCAAAGTATGGAACAAAGCCCACACCTACAACCCGGATGTTGCAACGGTCAGTACCTGGGTGTTCACCCTGGCGCGAAACGCCAGAATCGATTACTTGCGCAAAAACAGTCGCCATGAATCGGATATTGACCCCAGCCACTTGTGGGACGATATTCCAGACGACGCAGTAGATCCATTTCAGGCGGCACAACAAAAGCGCAACGAGGTGGTTATACGCGATAGCCTCAACTCCCTTCCCGAGGAGCAAAAGCAAGCCCTTGCCAAGGTCTATCTCGAAGGTAAAACGCACAAAGAGGTTGCCGAAGATTTAGGGCTGCCTCTGGGCACGGTGAAATCCCGCGTGCGACTGGCACTTCGCAAACTGGCTATCAGCATTACGAGGTAAACAATATGATTAAACACCATCCCACGCCAGAAATGTTGACAGATTATGCATCTGGGAGCCTGCGATTAAGTCATGCCCTCTGCGTTGCGGCACATATTGAACAGTGCGAGAAATGCCAGCGCCAGGTCGGACAACTGGAATCTTTAGGTGCGCAATTATTCGAATCTCAAACACCAAACGTTAAGCAGAGCAACGATACGCTGAAATCGAAAGTGTTCGACCTGATTGAGCAATTACCATCAGACAACGCAATAACCGTGGCAGAAAGCAGACCCAATGTCTGCAGCGATGGCTATCGTGTGCCGAGAACCTTGCGACAATTTATAAATAGTCACTATGGTGAATTACAATGGGCCGCGTTATCGCCTTCAATAAAATTTACAACACTGCTCAAAGATAAAGACGGTTCGCAAATTGCCTTAAGTCGGGTAAAAGCCGGTGGAAAAATGCCACATCACCGCCATACCGGCGAAGAGTTAACCGTGGTGCTGGAAGGTGCGTTTTCTGATGAATCTGGCTTGTATCGCAAAGGCGATTTCGTGAGCCGCGACAATCGCCATAAGCATAAGCCCATGGTAACCAAAGACGCGGAATGTATTTGTTTAATGGTGCTCGATGCTCCCATAGAATTTACTGGGCTGTTTTCGCGCTTGCTTAACCCTTTGGTAAAACGCAATCATGCAGCTGGCTAAGCAATGACACAAGCAAAAATTCCCATTGGTATTAGCGCCTGCCTGCTTGGCGAGCAGGTGCGATTTGATGGCGGCCACAAACACCAAAAGTACATCACCCAAAACCTTGGCCATTATTTTAGCTACCACAGCTTTTGCCCAGAAGTGGCCATCGGCCTGGGCATTCCCAGAGAACCGATACGCCTGGTATTAAGCGATGAAAAGCAACGTCCGGTTCGGGTTGTGGGTACCAAAACTGAAAATATTGACGTCACCGAACAGCTGATCGACTGCGCCAATGAACAGCAATCCTGGCTTTCCGGTTTGAGTGGTTACATCTTAAAAAAAGATTCTCCGAGCTGTGGCATGGAACGTGTCAAGGCCTACCGGGCTGGCCACCCGACCCGCAAGGGGGTCGGTCTGTTTGCCGCTACACTTATGGCCAATAACCCTTTATTACCCGTTGAAGAAGAAGGCCGCTTGAACGATAAACTCTTGCGGGATAATTTTATAGAACGGGTTTATGTCTATCATCGCTGGCGCGAACTAAACTCGGGCAACTTAACACCGAAGGCCTTGGTCGAATTTCATACCCGACATAAGTTTTTAGCGATGGCACACAGCCAAAAAGATTATCGTTCACTGGGTAGAATGGTTGCCGCAATTCCTAAGAGCGGTTTGGAAAGTTACGCTCAGGAATACATCTCTGCGCTAATGCGCTGCTTGAAAAAACCCGCAACCTTAAAAAACCACATCAATGTATTGCAGCACATCCAAGGTTTTTTAAGTAAACAGATTGATGCGGGAGACAAGCGGGAAATGTTTGAAGCCATTGAAAATTGCCGTCTGCGTAAAGCACCGCTCACAGTGCCTCGAACACTACTGAGGCACCATTTCAGAAAATTCCCCAATGCTTACATCGCCGATTCCTACTATTTATCACCCTATCCGGAAGACTTGGCGCACCAATAAATCGATGACAGTGATTCGTTGATTTTCGAGTTTGGCTATTTTACGAGAGTTTATTAACCCGGCGGTTTTATATCTCGGGTTAATCGTTTTGCGGAGCGATTACAATTTCGTACCACAAGGTTTTGTCAGTGCCATCTGCAGTAATCAATGCTGCACCGGACTGTTTTGACACTGGTAAGCGGTGATGGCGCAGACCTTTTTCATCAAGCGCCCACGCCGAAACACGTGTTGCCGGCACAGGCAATTGCACAGTAAAGGGCACCGCTTCAATCACCGATGGGGCTTTTCCCCAATTTGCCCCAACTGAAGTGCGTTGCACTGTTTTCCATTGCATGTCGGTATTTTCAGTGCGACCTGTTGCCACCAACAGCAGTTGCGCACCCTTGTGCAATTCATCAAATTGCCCCTTACGGGCACTTAGCGACCAGGTCGCCCAGTGTAATTGCAAGTTTCCAAAAGCAACTTTAACTTGCCCCAATACAAAATCCTGTTTTTCCAGATAGCCCAGAATGCTTTTGGTTCGCGGTGTGTTAATACTTAAAACACCCTGACTGGGCTTGCTGACATCCCAATTCAATTCATCGGTATCTGCAGACAAGCGAAGACTATTGTCAACCGCGTCTAAAGATTTACTTGGCAATTTATCGTCGAGCTGTAAACCGGTACGATGCACAAACGCAAAGCCTTTCATCTGCTCGGGGTAGTCTGCCGGTGTCACATTCCAGCTTTGACCACT
The DNA here is from genome assembly GCA_007827375.1 of Alteromonadaceae bacterium 2753L.S.0a.02. Lineage (NCBI taxonomy): Bacteria > Pseudomonadati > Pseudomonadota > Gammaproteobacteria > Alteromonadales > Alteromonadaceae > Alteromonadaceae bacterium 2753L.S.0a.02. The sequence goes on along the minus strand of VISH01000002.1, from coordinate 1,120,545 downwards.
GGTTGCAATGGCCTGTAATTGCTGTTGCTGCTGAAACGGTAAAAATTGCGCATTGCGCGCGATACTCACATCTGCTCGCCTAAAAAGATTACCTGCTATACCCAGGTTTGCCATCGCAGAAGGGTGATTGTTGGTTTGCATAAAGCCATTAAAAAAACCGGCGTCCCAACCGTCAGGGCCTACTTCATAACTGAAGAAATAGATTGCATCCCAATCTTGCAGCGCACCATAAGCGGCAATCATCAGTGCCGACTCCGCCATAAATGAATTAGGCATGGAGTGTTGATATTCTGATACAACAAAGGGAATGCCAGCGACCCGCTGGCGGGCGAGCGAGTCCAGGGTATTACCCTGCAAGGTGTTGACCATCGATTCATTTTCGATCAACCAGTCGTTACTGTCCCACTGGCGATTCGGAAAATACGGGTGGGCCCAATAAATATGGGAGTCAATATAACCAAACTTTTTCTGAATCGCGGGAGGACTGAGCGATGCGATTGTACCGTACGTTAATGCTTGCACCTTAAGCTGCTTTTTCAAAAAGTCTTGCATCGTCGACCAATAGGCATCATCGATGCTATATAAAAAATGAATCCAATCTTGATTTCGAGCGCTGGTGTAGGCATCGGCAGATTGATTGACGGCCAAGCTCGAATCCTCAAGGCGCTCGGTATCGGACAATTTGCCAACAACCCCACCCGCTCGGTACGCAATATTTTTAATCTCAACCAAACCGGTTTGCGAACCCATATTGCCAAAATTTAATCTGGCCCGATTGTCGGAAACATTCACCACAAAGGTGTATTGATATTCTTGCCACTGCTTCGTTAAGGGTACCTTGATGCGCTGGTAACTCTGCCAGGGTTCGTAATTTTGCATCAACGCAATTTGCATGTCTTCGTGTTGTGTCGCTCGCGCCGTAAACGATAGGGTATACACTTCACCGGCTTCAAATGCGGGCAGAGGATGAAACATTTGCACATTCCAGGATGCCTCACCACGTTTTCGAATATCGATTGCAACAGCTTTGTTTGTGGCTTCGGTGTTAACTCTAAGCTCTGCGCCACCAAACTTTTGCACTTCCCAGCCCTTACCTGCGCCCTGGAGATGCGCATCGCTCAGTAGGCTTTTTCCCAAGGCCTGCTCGACCACCTGCCAGGCTTTTAGCAAAGCTTGATGACTACTGTATTTTTTCCGCAACCACTTATTCCAGGCGGAGCGCAACAAGGTTTTATATTCCGTCGGCCATTTATCAACATTACCGTCAAAATACTGCTGAAAAATACTGTTTTCATTGTTTATTTCAACAAAAGCAACGCCAGGGTCTTCGGCATAATTAAGCTTGGTATAGGGGTTGCGGTGGCTTAGCAGATTACGCGCGTGCTCCTGCTCTAACGTCAAAATCGCCGGCGCTACGGTGCTGAACACATGCCTCGCCTTCCAGTTCAGCGCAAGCGCCTCCGATGACAAGCCATCACCCGCCAAATAATCGCGTGAAGTCTGTAAATTTAAATTGCTGTATATACCGTATTTTTTAAGCTGCGCGATAAAATAGTCAAGCTTATCAAGATTACTTTTATTGAACTGACGCGATGTACCAGCGCTGTAGTCAATGAGGGATTCCCCGCCCCAATTATTTTCCATGTGATGAAAGCGCACCACATTGATCCCAAATTTTGCCAAACGCGCGGCTATTTTTTCCGCGTCATTGTGCTCAGGAAAACACGAACCCGCGGTAATATTCACCCCCCAGAAACGCACACGCCTGCCACCGGCTTCAAATTGCCCATTTTCGTTAATAGTCACCCGCTCTAATGCTTTGGAGGCCGAGTTTGTATATTGTGAACCGAAATGAGTAACGCCCGCTTGATTATCATCGAAAGGCAGAACGAAAGGCACCGGCCATTCGCCCTGAAAAGTATGAGGATCGCGTTCGCCGGCAGAAACCGCGGCCGCGGCGAGAGTCAAAAATAATAGGTAAATTATTCGCATTGTTGTATTTTGCCTGATTGCCTAACTGCGCCCTGTAATCGCATTAAGTTTGGAAAAAAACACTGATTACGCGTGCAAGTAGCGATTAAGTACGTCTAACAGTTGCTGAGATTCTTGATACAGCTGTGGGCTGAGAACCGCGATTTTTTCGGCTGCGTTATCTTTTACCGCTTGCTCAAGGTCTTCAGCCAAATGTTGCAGCCTATACGCTTTTAACTGCCCTGCGCTGCCCTTGGTGGAATGGGCGATAAAGCCTATTTTTTCGTAATCTGCAGTTTGTTCCGCGCGTTTAAATTCATTAAGGGTATCTGGCATGCGACCACAAAAAGCGTTAAGTAAAATTTTAACGCGATCCGAACGATTTTTCATGGCCAGCAACAGTGCTGATGCGTCCCACTGAGAATTGTCCTGATTGTTGTTTGGCTCAAGCTCGCTGGCAAGGGCTGCAGAGTCACCGGCATTATTCATCAGCACGGCTTTGTTCGCGAGCCATTTTTCCACCTTCTGTTCGAGAATGTTCGGGTCAATAGGTTTGCTGATGTAGTCGTCCATACCGGCGGCAAGACATTTCTCACGATCACCCTTCATGGCATTTGCGGTCATTGCCACGATCGGCACCTTCTGATACATAGCCCCGCCCTTACCCGCTCGAATTTGTCGCGACGCTTCGTAGCCGTCCATTTCGGGCATCTGGCAGTCCATTAATACCAAACCGAATTTATCGAATTCCTGCGCATTCTCCAATGCGTGCAATGCTTCAATGCCATTTCCTGCCACACTCACCACCACCCCCAGATCATCCAACATCATCTGCGCAACATCCTGATTAACCGGATTATCTTCTACCAATAACACGCGCGTCGCGGCGTTACCCTGCGGCACAAGATCTACTGGCCTGGACTGTGGCTGTTTAGTGGAATCTTCCGCAGGATGCGCGCTAAGCAGACAACCGCCTGCAAGTACCACCTCAAGACAGCTACTGAGATGCGACGGTGTAATAGGCTTCGCCAGCTTCCCTCTAAAACCCGCTTTAATAAATGATTGTTCATCGCTGTCGGTGATACGGCTCATCACGATCAGAGGAACACTCGCCATAACGCCGTGGCGGCTCAATTGATTGGCCAACTCAAGCGCGCCGGTTACCGGCAGCTTTTGATCGATTAGAAGCGCGTCGGGGCAACGTTTTTGCAAATTAAATTCGTGACTAATTTGCAGGGCCTGCTCGGCATTATAAGCAGTGGTGACTTCAGCCCCCCAGCGTTGCCCCCATGAGCGCACCAACTCACAACTGGTCGCGCTGGCGTCAATGACCATAATATGTTTGCCGGAAAGCGCTACGTGGGGCAACTCGCAGAACTTCTCGCTGCGTTTTAAGCGCAAATAAAATTCAAACTCACTGCCATTCCCGGGTTCACTACTGGCGAATACATCTCCGCGCATCAGAGTGCACAATTTTTTGCAGATTGCGAGACCTAAGCCCGTACCGCCAAACTGGCGAGTCGTTGAAGCATCCACCTGCGTAAACGGATTGAACAGCTCAGCAATTTTACCCGCGGGAATTCCGATGCCGGTGTCTCGCACGCTCACACGAAATTCCATATCATCACCCGTGGGTGTGAGGCTACAGCGCACCACCACCTCACCACGATTTGTGAACTTAATGGCATTGCTCACCAGGTTCGTTAGAATTTGTCGAATCCGCCCTGGATCACCCAATACCATTGCATCCCTTATTTCACTGCTATCGACAATAAACTCAATATTTTTTTCCTGCGCGCGCACCGCCATCGACTCAGCGAATTCTTCCAGCTGAGAAATTAAATTGAAGTCGAGAAGATCCAATTCAATTTTCCCGGCATCGACTTTGGAAAAGTCCAAAATGTCGTTAATAATCGTTAACAAAGTATTGGAACTTTGCTTGGCGATAATGAGCTTGCGCTGCTGTTCATCATTCAGGCCGCTGCGACTTAACAGGCCCAGCATACCCATAACGCCATTGAGGGGTGTGCGAATTTCATGACTCATAATCGCCAGGAAATCACTCTTGGCTTGTGCCGCCAATTCAGCAGCTTCTTTTGCAGCCAGGAGATCCTGTTCTGCCTGCTCGCGCGCATTCAAAGCGCGAGCCCCCAACACAAATTGCGCGACCGTGTTCATCAGGGGGTTTAACCAGCTCACCAGGGATTGACGATAACCTCCCGGCCGATTCGCCAAACCCACCAGAGCGATTCCACGTCCTCCATGGGTAATGGGAATTGCCAGAAAAGTGGCTATATCCGAGTGCATTTCCGGCAGCTCTGAAACGGGGTTTGATTTTGATATTTCATTGGCTATAACGGGCTCCAGAGTTACAAAGGCACGCCCGAGCAGGGTATCCTGATTATAAAATTCAACCCGTTCAACCCCAGCGGTGTAGTGATGAGGAAGCTCTGTACCTGCGAAAACACCCGCCGTTAAATAGGGAGCACCCGATTCCAAATAGTTAATTTCGCCAATAAACCCCTGTTGGCTGCTGGTTAAATTCAAGATGTTTTCGAGCAAGCGCTGAAACGATTTATCAATATCACTCTGTTCGATAAAACTCGCTTGTGCCTGGGCGATCACCCGCAGCATTTTCATTTGTTGCTGCAATTCAACTTGGGTAACTTCAATATTTTTTTCGATAAGTTTTCGCGCGTTTATATCCTGATAGGAACCGTAGATTCGTGTGCATTGCTCGTCAATGTGTTCTGCCTTGCCAGTCACCAGTACCCACAGATCACGGCCTTTCGCTGTTGTAATTTGTACTTCTTCACTGAAGGACGTGCCTCGTTCGGTGCACAGCTGAATAGCGTGTTCCACCGCGCTTAAACTTCTACCGGATTTGTAGTACTTCAGTACGGAGTGCATTGTCGGTTTATACTCCGGCCCAACCTCATGAATAATTTTGGTCATGTCCGACCAATACACCGCGTTATCGTTAAGGTTGATCTCCCAGGCGCCAATGCGCGCCAGCATACTCATGGATTCGAGCATCTCCTGCTGCCGCAGCAATTTCGCTTCGTGTTCACGCTCGCGAGTCACATCCATAGCGGTCGCATAAATATTGCCACTCTGATGGTCTAAGGTAGAGCTCCAGTGCAGGAATATATAGCGACCGTCTTTGCAGCGAAAACGGTTTATAAAGGCCGCAATTGAACCTTTCTCCTCAAGGGTTTTCATGGCACCGAGGGTTGCATCCAGATCGTCCGGGTGCACAAAATTTATAAAAGGTTCAATTTTCAATTCAGTTTTTGAAAAGCCCAACACACGGAGAAATGCGTTGTTTAATAATTTAAAATAACCGTCGAGTGTCGCAATACACATTAAGTTTGAAGATAAATCAAAAAAACTCTGCAGTTGCGAACGCGATTCAACCAAGGCCTTTTCGGCCTCCTTGCGCGCGCTGATATCTTCAACTATCGACCAGATGCATTTCTTTCCGGAAGAATCGTCGACTAATACGCCATTTAGTAGCACAGGGTAACGCTCACCATTTTTCCGAATATATTCCTTTTCGTAGGGCCCGAATCGGCCATTTTTTTTGAGGCTGGCAAGCTGAATATCTTCCAAATGCTGGTAGCTTTGTGGCGTGAGATCCCAATAACTTAAATTTACAAACTCTGCTTCGGTATAGCCACTCGGGTCTACCAAGGCAGCATTTACTTCTAAAAAATCACCGGTTTCCAGGTCGTTTAACGCGATGCCTATGGGAGAAAATTCAAAAAGGCTCTGCAAGCGGTTTTCGTGCAATTCTGCGGTGCGCGCTAAGCGGAACACTAAAAGTCCTGCGCCACCGAGTAGCAGTAACATCAGCGCCGCCAGGCTACGTAAGACAACAGCACTGGGCGCAGTGCTTGACCATCCTTCACTCGGAATTGCGCCAAGCCACCAACCACCCGAAGGCAATGTCACTTTGGCATAGACGGGAGAACTTTCAAAAACGGCAGGCGAGCCGTAGAACACCTCATTGTTTTGCAGCAATCCATCGCGGCCTTTGATGGCAATCGCGAGGGTATCTTTACTCTGGGGTAGCTTACTCGCGAGATAAAAGCGATCGAGGTCTATGACCGCAGAAACCAATCCCCAAAATTCCCCTTTTTCGGTATTGCTTGCCGATAGAAACACCGGTACCCGCCCTATCAGAGCCATACCGCCCTGCCTAAGCTGCAACGGCCCGGCGACGGTTAACTCACCGGTTTCACGAGCCCGTTTGGCCGCTTCCCACTGCTCGGGTGAAGTACGGTAATCGAAGCCCAGCGCTGCTTCATTGTCCTTCAGCGGATACACATACTTAATCACCAGGTTCGGGGCAGCACCGATGTTGCGCAATTGTGTATGACCGTCTATCACTCTGCTCGCAAGGCGCGCAAAGCGCTCACCAGACATATCCGGCTCAACGCTGATTACCGCAACCAAACCGCGCACCGTTTCCAAATTGGCGTTGATATTTCCTTCCAAACGCGCCCTTACCGTCGCCAGTTCATTCTGCACGCTAAGGCGCTGCTCTTGAATAAAGCGGCGGTTGTTCGCCCAGTCTGCAACACCCGCGATGCACGCCAACATCGTGATAGCCACAATAATTAGCGCGCCGATCGAGGTGCTTTTGCGGTGGGTGCGTGACAGTCTGGCCATTCCGTTGCGCTAGTTGGTATGAAGACAAGGATTAGTGATTAAGGGCTTTGGGATTTGTCGGCGTGCAGATCATTAATTTACGCCCACAGGCTCCGCAGTTTATTGAGTATAGTCCACCACCGGGCGCGACCAAGCATTTGCTTTTACGCAAAACTTGCACACCAAACGCGCACCAACTTGTAGGTGGCACCAAATTGGATCACCACAAAGACCTTATTTGGCTGAATTCAGAGGGTTTTCCGACTGGCATTCAAATTGCTGGACAGTAATTACACAACGCGAGGATTCAATGACTTAAAGGTTGTTGAGGTTCCCACATTATGCTTAATGGACGGCTAGGGTTCCGGCTACCACATCAGGTAGTGACTGGTCCGAGAGCTGTCGACCTTATCTGCATTGGCATGTTGGCATCCAGATAGGTTACACGGCGGGATAAAAGCCCGGGAGGCATGGAACATTTTTGCTTTGCGCTTAGCGTCATAAAACGCTAAACGCTGGTATAAAAAGTTCCCCAATGGCTGGTTGGCCATTGAGTCCTCTTTTATTCCGTGTAAACCTTGGGAGGTTAAACATGCATAACAACACACTCACCCGCTCACTACTCGGTGCTGCACTCGCAATTCTTTTTTCCTGCTCTGAAAAACCTGCCGAACCCGAACAGGCTTCGGCGACCCCGCAAGCGGCTCCTGCAGCTGTCGAAAAATTCAAAGTCTGTTGGTCCATTTATGTCGGCTGGATGCCCTGGGATTATGGTGCTCAGGAAGGCATTGTAAAAAAATGGGCTGACAAGTACGGCATTGAAATTGAAGTTACCCAAATCAACGACTATATCGAATCCATTAACCAATACACCGCAGGTGAGTACGACGGCTGCACCATGACCAATATGGACGCACTCACGATTCCGGCCGCGGGTGGTGTCGACTCAACGGCATTAATTGTGGGTGATTTTTCCAACGGTAATGATGGCGTTGTGCTGAAAGAAAATTCCCAACTTGCAGACATCAAAGGACAAACCGTTAATCTGGTTGAATTAAGTGTGTCGCACTACCTGCTTGCCCGAGGTCTGGAGTCGGTTGGCCTGTCTGAAAAAGACGTTAATGTGGTTAATATTTCCGATGCCGATATGGTTGCGGCCTACTCAACGGATGAAGTCACTTCCGTGGTTACCTGGAATCCACTGCTGAGCGAAATCACCGCCATGCCCGGCGCGAACAAAGTGTATGACTCATCCAATATTCCCGGAGAAATTATCGACCTGATGGTGGTTAACACCAAAACCCTCGCTGAGCACCCCGAATTTGGTAAAGCCCTGGTCGGTGCCTGGTACGAAATCATGGGTATCATGAGTGAAAACAGCGAAATGGGTGTTGCCGCGCGTACCTTTATGGGCACGGCATCCGGTACCGATCTCGCCGGTTACGATTCGCAGCTCGCCTCCACCAAAATGTTTTTTCAGCCCGGCGAAGCTGTAGGTTTTGTTAACAGCGAAAAACTCAAAACCACCATGCAATACGTCGCGGAATTTTCCTTTAAACACGGATTATTGGGCGAAGGCGCAGCTGATGCCACATTCATTGGTGTCGAAACCCCCTCTGGAACCTACGGCGACCCCGGCAACGTAAAACTGCGTTTTAACGCAAGCTACATGGATATGGCCGCAAAAAATTCCCTTTAACCCGCAGAGGGCGCGATAGATTATGAAACTCATTAACAGAATCCCATCGCGCCCGGCACGCGTGATACTCGGTATTTTACCCTTCGCTATTTTATTGGTGTTTTACCTCTCGGCCAGTAACGCACGCTTGGCAGACAACCCTAACGACAAATTGTTGCCCGCGTTTAGCAGTTTTGGTGCAGCCATAGAACGTATGGCGTTTGCGCCGGATAAGCGCAGCGGTGATTATTTGTTGTGGCAGGACACCGCAAGCAGTTTAGTGCGCTTGGCGATGGGTGTTGGTATCAGCGCAGCAATCGCACTCGCGCTTGGGGTAGCGATGGGCGCAATACCCTATGCCCGTGCTAAATTATCGCCCTTGGTTACCGCTATTTCGTTGGTACCACCAATGGCGATACTGCCCATTTTATTTATTATTTTTGGGCTCGGCGAAGTTTCCAAGGTGGTGCTCATTGTTATCGGGATAACGCCGTTTATTACCCGCGATACTCTACAACGGGTATTGGAAATTCCCGATGAGCAAATCATCAAAGCACAAACGCTCGGTGCCAACACCTGGCAAATTGTATTACGCGTAATTCTACCGCAGGTCATGCCAAGACTGATTGCATCGGTGCGGCTCTCACTCGGTGCAGCCTGGTTGTTTCTCATCGCCGCAGAAGCCATCGCCGCAACCGACGGCCTGGGTTACCGCATATTTTTGGTACGTCGTTATTTATCGATGGATGTCATACTGCCTTATGTGGTTTGGATTACCTTTTTAGCCTTTGTTATTGATTATGTACTGCGAAAACTGTCTCTGTATCTCTACCCCTGGTTCCACAGCCAAGCCAATGGTGACAACTAATGAGTTATTTACACGTTAAGAATGTTTGGAAAGAGTACGGCGACCAAGTGGTACTTGAACAACTCAACCAACACGTAGAAAAGGGCGATTTTATTACCATCGTCGGCGCATCAGGCTGTGGCAAAACAACCTTCTTAAAAATGTTACTCGGTACCGAATCGCCGAGTCGCGGTCAGATTATATTGGATGGTCACCCTCTGGTTGCCGAACCCAACGAAGAACGCGGAATTGTTTTTCAGCGCTACTCGGTGTTTCCCCATCTTACCGCAGTGCAAAATGTTGTGATGGCCAAGGAGCTAGAAAAAAGTCCTTTTACCGCGCGCTTATTTGGTAAAGCCAGAAAACAGGCACTTGCCGAAGCCGGAGAAATGCTGGAATTGGTCGGCCTGGGGCACGCCTTAAATAAATACCCGCACGAACTCTCTGGCGGTATGCAGCAGCGCCTGGCACTGGCGCAGTCACTGATTAAAAAGCCGCGCATATTATTGTTGGATGAACCCTTTGGTGCACTCGACCCAGGTATACGCGCCGATATGCACAAGCTGGTACTGCAACTCTGGACCGAACACCAGCTCACCATATTTATGATCACCCACGATATTAAAGAAGGATTTTATCTCGGCACCCGTTTGTGGGTGTTCGATAAAGACCGCTACGACCCACAAGCGCCCGGCGCATTTGGGGCACAAATTACCTACGACCTGGACGTCACTCAAACCGAGGCACACCACCTCGATCAAATCATGGACGACACACAAAAAGCACAGGAGGAAGCTCAGGCGGCGATTGCCTGAGCAACAATTACCATGAAGCAAGCACTCTACAATTACACGCTACCACCGGCCAGCCACTGGTCGCTGAAAATAAAACGCGGTATTACGCTGAAGCTCACCGACCTGGAAGGCGGCGCTAATATTGGAATGATGTTTTACAATCCCGAAAATTTATTAGAGCGCTACAACGCACCGGATACCCTAAAGTGCCAACACACCTTTAAGCTCACCAAAGGCAACTGCCTGTATTCCGATATGGGTCGCATATTTTGCTCCATTATCGATGACGAGTTTGGTTGGCACGAATCGGTTTGCGGCAACTCAACAAAAAAACATATCGAAAAACAGTGGGGCGCACTGAGCTATCAGGAAGCCCGCAACGAATGGCATCAAAATGGCTTCGATGCCTTTCTTGTGGAACTCACAAAATATGGCCTTAACGAGCGCGATATGGGCGCTAACCTTAACCTGTTTAGTAAAGTGATTGTGGACAAGCTCGGCAATTTATCACTGGATTCCAGTGCCGCCCATGCCGGCACCTCGATTTCATTGCGCTTTGAGATGGATACCCTGGTCGTTATGCACAACTGCCCTCATCCGCTGAGCGCTGCAGAAAACTACCCAAGAAAACCGGTGCTTTGTGAAATGTTCGAATCCGAACCTGTGGGCGATGACGACTACTGCATGAACTTCCGCCCCGAAAACAAACGTGGCTTCGAAAATAATCGCCTCTACCATTTGGGGATTGCATCATGATCAAAGAAAGTTCACTGGCACCCGAACAGGCCAAAGAATCCATCGTTGTTCCCGCGGGCGATTACCTGTTAAAAAAAGTACTGGCGGGAGAAACCCTGCGCATTACAGATCTTGAGGGCAATCAGGCTGCCGATACCCTGTTTTACAATGCCGACAACATCGCTGAGCGCTACAGCGCCATGGATACCATTTGCGAGCAGGGCAATGTGTATTTAACTGCGGGCACGACACTACTTTCAAACTTTGGTAATCCGCTATTGGAAATTACCGCAGACACCTGCGGCCGCCACGACACCCTCGGCGGCGCCTGCGCCACAGAAAGCAACACCGTGCGCTACGACCTGGAAAAACGCTGCATGCACGCCTGCCGCGACAGTTGGATGCTTGCCATCGGCGAAAATGAACACCTGGGTTTAAGCAAACGCGATATAACGCACAACATTAATTTTTTTATGAACGTGCCAATAACCGCGGAAGGTGGCTTGACCTTTGAGGACGGCATTTCAGCGCCGGGGAAATATGTGGAGATGGTCGCGAAAATGGATGTGTTGGTTTTGGTTTCCAATTGTCCGCAGTTGAATAATCCGTGTAATGGGTATAATCCTACGCCGGTGGAGATTTTTATTTGGGGGTAGGGTTTTGGGGTGGTTTTTTTGTAGGTGTTGTTTGGTGGTGGGTTTGCTTTTGGCTTCTGTGCGTGATTTTTATTTTGTAGCGCTTTTCCAGCGGGGTGGTTTTTCTCTTGCAGAGGCGAAAGTTTATAGAATGTAGCGCCTACCCAGCGGGGGGTTACTTTTCTTTTGCTTGTGCAAAAGAAACCTAACGAAAAGGCCGCTCTTGCGCATCCATGCGCCCGCGGCATTAGCACATCCCTGTGCGTCAAAAGCACACCCCTATCAGGGTCGCTAACGCGATCCCCTCGCTCCGGCGCAAATTAGGCGGTCGGGCTGAGCGGCCATCCAGGCCGCGCATCCCTAAAACGCACTTCCCTGTGCGTTTTACCCCCGAATTTACGCCTCCACTCGGCCCTTCAAGGGGCCCCGTTGTCGCAAGCGCAATGCGACAAGCATCGAGATGGGGAAGAGGCTAGGCGCATGGAGGGGATGGTTTTTCTGTAAAGCATTTTGATTTAAAGGTTTTTATGTTTTTTTTTCGCTGCCGCCACCCCAACGATGATTCTAACTCGCGACCGGGGCCCCTATGAGGGCCGAGTGGAGGCGTTATTTTTGCGGTCAGCTGCACAGGAGGTGCAGCTGAGGTGTGCGAGGGCAGGACGCCCTCTCACGCCGACCGGGAAAATGGCGCTGGAGGGAGGGGATCGCGCAGCGACCCGATTCGGGGTGGCCTTTCTTTTGATTCGTTTTCTTTGGCCACGCAAAGAAAATGAATGCCCGCCCGGCGAGGGCATGCGATAAAATATAAAGTTAAGGTTATAACAAACCAGGAGACAATTTAACGCGCATGTAACCCCCCGCTGGGAAGCGCTACTGAATCAAAGCTTACGATTAAGCCCGAACATAAACACCCTCCCACAAGGGTATAAAAAAATCAGCAATTTAAGCTATACCAGAATTTTGAGAAAAACTGTAACACAAACCCACAGGGTAAGAGCCACAACTAAATTGTACAATTAAGCCTAAATAAAGGCCCCGCCCCAAAAGGGCAAAAAAAACCTGAAGAAACGTCTTCCGGACGACCGGCATAAAAGACAACTCTCCACGCGGGACGACCCGCAAAAAAACATGAGAAAACTTATCATGTTTAAAAAAGTACTCATCGCCAACCGTGGCGCGATCGCCACCCGTATCACCCGAACCCTGAAGAAAATGGGTATCACCGCTGTAGCGGTTTACAGCGAAGCGGATGCTCAATCGCTGCATGTCACTCAGGCCGATGAAGCCTATTCACTGGGTGATGGCCCTGCCGCAAATACTTACTTAAATACCGGCAAACTGTTCGCCATTATGGAAAAAGCAGGTATTGAGGCGGTGCACCCTGGCTACGGTTTTCTGAGTGAAAACCCGGAATTCGTGGCCGAATGCGATAAACGCCATATTGTTTTCATTGGCCCTCGCCCCGAGCATATGAATGCCTTCGGGTTGAAACACGAAGCCCGCGCAATTGCACAACAAGCCCATGTGCCTCTGCTGGCGGGCAGTGAACTTCTTAACTCGATTGACGAAGCGCAAGCAGCGGCCGATGCCACGGGTTATCCCATTATTTTAAAAAGCACTGCAGGGGGTGGCGGAATTGGAATGCAGATCTGCCGCGATCGCGACGAGCTTGCTAAAAATTTTGATTCCGTTCGCCGCCTCGGCGCCAATAACTTCGCCAACGACGGTGTATTTATCGAAAAATATATCGAATTTGCACGGCATATCGAAGTGCAGGTGTTTGGTGATGGCAATGGTAAAGCGGTGGCCTTTGGCGAGCGGGATTGCTCGGCGCAGCGCCGCCATCAAAAGGTAATTGAAGAAACGCCGGCGCCGAATATTCCCGATGCGGTTCGCAACGAACTCCACGAAACCGCGACTCGCCTATTGGCCTCGGTAAATTACCTTAACGCGGGCACGGTTGAATTTATTTACGACCAGACCAGTAATCAATTTTATTTTCTGGAAGTGAACACCCGCTTGCAGGTGGAGCACGGCGTAAGCGAACAGGTATTTGCGGTTGATTTGGTGGAATGGATGATCAAGCAGGCCGCGGGCACGCTGGGCGATATTCAGGCGCTGCGCCAGCAACACCACCTTAAAGGGCACGCCATACAAGCGCGAATTTACGCCGAAGATCCCCACAAAAATTTTCAACCCAGCGCCGGCTTGCTGTCTTGCGTCGAATTTCCCGAACCCCACCCCGCATTGCGCATCGACCATTGGATTGAAACCGGCGTGGAAGTCTCGCCGTATTTCGACCCCATGCTGGCAAAAATTATTGTAACCGCGGATACCAGAAATGCGGCCATTCAAGGGCTTGCAAATACCCTGAAAGAAACCCGAATTCAGGGTATTGAAACCAACGGCGATTATATTCAAAGCTTACTGAGCAGCGATGAATTACAGCACGGTAAAATATTCACCCGTTTTCTAAATAACTTTACATTTTCACCAAGCACCATTGATGTTGTCAGCGGTGGCACCCTAACCACGATTCAGGATTATCCCGGTCGAACCGGTTATTGGGATATCGGTGTGCCACCTTCCGGGCCTTTTGATAATTACAGCTTCCGGCTCGGCAACCGCGCCCTGGGAAACAGCGACAACGCCGCCGGGCTTGAAATAACCTTACAGGGGCCGACCCTGGTTTTTAATTGTGAAACCACGTTTATACTCACCGGCGCTGAATTTACAGCGAGTATCGATGATCAAGCCCTTGCGTTTTATCAGATTTACACGGCGTCTGCCGGGCAAACTCTGAAAATTGGAAAACCCCTGGCCGCCGGCGCCCGTGCCTATTTATTGATTGCGGGCGGCCTGGAAGGTAATCAATACCTCGGCTCCCAGGCGACGTTTACCTTGGGCCAGTTCGGTGGTTTCAGCGGCCGCAGTTTGCGCACCGGCGATGTGCTGCATCTCGCACAACAGGAGAGCGCGGTAGCGCCGCAGGATATTTCTGAATTGCAACCGGCAATCAGTAATGACTGGAAAATTCGCGTTATTTACGGCCCCCACGGCGCGCCGGATTTTTTCACCGCAGAGGATATACACACTTTTTTTAACGCGAAATGGGAAATCCATTACAACTCCAGTCGCACCGGCATTCGACTTATCGGCCCGAAACCGCAATGGGCGCGTAACACCGGTGGCGAAGCCGGCATGCACCCCTCGAATATTCACGACAACGCCTACGCCATCGGCACGATCGATTTTACCGGGGATATGCCCGTGATACTCGGCCCAGACGGCCCTTCGCTGGGAGGCTTTGTGTGCCCCGCCACGGTGATCAAAGCAGACCTTTGGAAACTGGGCCAGCTTAAAGCCGGGGATAGCGTACAATTCGAAGCGGTTTCAATCCCAACTGCGGAAGCCCTGGAGCGCGCCCAGTTACATACCTGTGCAACGCTTGCCCGTTCAGAACCCCTTCCTTACCAAGCCGTTGATATCACAACGGCCACGCCAGTGCTGCACCACACACCTGCCAGCGAGACGCAAATCGAAGTGTGCTATCGCGTTGCCGGCGATGACAATGTGCTGGTGGAATACGGGCCACAGCAATTAGACATTGCCTTACGTTTTCGCGCCCATGCTTTGATGTTGCATTTACAGACTTTGCAAATCGACAATATTCTCGAATTAACGCCCGGTATTCGCTCGCTGCAAATTCACTACAATAATCTGCTCTTATCGGTCGATGAACTGCTGACAATTTTGCGCGATGCGGAACAAAGTCTTGAGCAACTGCAACACCAGCCCATTCCGGCACGCATTGTTCACCTGCCTCTGAGCTGGAACGATGAAGCCTGCCAATTAGCGGTGCAAAAATACATGCAATCCGTGCGAAAAAACGCGCCCTGGTGTCCCGATAATATTGAATTTATTCGGCGCATTAATGGCCTGGATTCCATTGAGGCCGTGAAGCAAACCGTGTTCGATGCATCCTACGTGGTAATGGGGCT
Organism: Alteromonadaceae bacterium 2753L.S.0a.02; assembly: GCA_007827375.1. Classification (NCBI taxonomy): domain Bacteria; kingdom Pseudomonadati; phylum Pseudomonadota; class Gammaproteobacteria; order Alteromonadales; family Alteromonadaceae; species Alteromonadaceae bacterium 2753L.S.0a.02. Next base: position 1,105,231 of record VISH01000002.1, on the reverse strand, counting down.
GGGTGATGTGTATCTCGGAGCACCGGTCGCCACGCCGATGGACCCCCGCCACCGTCTGGTTACCACCAAATACAACCCGGCGCGAACCTGGACCGCCGAGAATTCCGTGGGTATTGGCGGTGCCTATTTGTGCGTTTACGGCATGGAGGGCCCGGGCGGCTATCAATTTATCGGTCGCACCTTGCAGATGTGGAATAAATACAAACAGACCCGGGAATTCAGCCAACCCTGGCTATTACGCTTTTTCGACCAGATACGCTTTTACGAAGTTTCCTCCGAGGAACTGCAGGACATTCGCAAGAAATTCCCGCGCGGCGAATACCCCTTGAAAATAGAACAAACCACGTTTTCCCTGCATGAATATCAAGGCTTTATAAACCGTAACCAGGCGAGTATCGACGCGTTTACGCAACAACGCCAAACAGCGTTCGATGCCGAGCTGCAACACTGGATTGAATCCGGGCAAATGAATTTTGAAACGGAAATAAGCCCGCAGAACGACGAACAAGACAGCCTACTACCGGATAATTGCAGCCCACTGGAAAGCCCCGCCGCGGGTAGTTTATGGCAGTGGCAAGTTGAACTGGGGGCCGCGGTTAACGAAGGCGATGTTGTTTGTATTCTGGAATCCATGAAAATGGAAATAGAAATTACTGCCCCCTGCAGCGGCACCCTGATCAAACGTAATTGCAATGAAGGTGATCGTATTTCAGCGGGAAAAGTTTTAGGAGTTATCGAAAATGCTTAATCTTGAAAAAATTGATTTAACCGTTTCTGGATTGCTCAAGCACTACCGCGCCGGCGACTTTTCTCCGGCACAGCTTATTGCAGCGCTGCTTGAAAAAGCCGATAGCATCGAACACAACCCCATCTGGATCAGCCGATTATCCAGCGAACAATTGCAACCCTATTTAACCACCCTGGAACGCGCCGAGATCGACAGCCTTCCGCTTTACGGAATTCCTTTTGCGATTAAAGACAATATCGATTTAGCCGGCGTAGCCACCACAGCCGCCTGCCCGGAATTCAGTTACGTTCCAGAAAGCTCAGCGAGCGTTGTGACAAATTTAATTGCCGCCGGCGCCATACCATTGGGTAAAACCAATATGGATCAGTTTGCCACGGGGCTGGTTGGCGTGCGCTCTCCCGAGCCCTGGGGGCCGTGTAAAAATGCCCTAAACGATACGATTATTTCCGGCGGCTCCAGCTCGGGTTCTGCGGTTGCTGTTGCCCTGGGTTTAGTCAGTTTTTCACTGGGCACCGACACCGCAGGCTCGGGCCGGGTGCCCGCCTCGCTGAACAACCTCGTGGGCTTAAAGCCAACGCGCGGGCTACTGAGTTGTAAGGGCGTTGTACCGGCCTGCAAGAGCCTCGACTGCGTGAGCATCTTCGCGTTTAACTGCGACGATGCCAACCACGTTTTTGATTGCGCCATGAGTTTCGACCAAGCCGACGCTTACAGCCGCAAAACCGCGTACTGTAACAGCAAGCGCTATTATCACGCGCAACAAAAACAGCTTCGCTTAGGCGTACCCTCAAAAGAATCGCTGGAGTTTTTCGCGTGCGACGAAGCACACACGCTCTACACACAATTCCTCGAAAATTTACCGCCAGACATTGAAACCTGCGAAATCGACCTCGCGCCGTTTCTGCAAGCCGCAAAATTACTGTACGAAGGCCCTTGGGTGGCCGAGCGCTACCTGGCAACGCAGAAACTTATTGAAAGCGCACCCGATGCTTTACTGCCAGTGATTAAAACCATCATAGGCAACGGCAACAAGCCGCTGGCCCTGGATGCTTTTGCGTCAAACTACAAACTCCAAAAATTCAAGCAACTGGCCGATCAGCAACTGGCCAATGTTGATGCCATACTCACGCCCACCAACCCGCGTTATTTCAGTATTACGGAAGTTGAACAAGACCCCATCGCGCTCAATTCGAAAATGGGTTATTACACCAACTTTATGAATTTGCTCGACTACGCCGCCATTGCGATTCCGATCGGTTTTTTTAAAAATGGTGTCGGTTATGGCGTTACTTTATTTAGCCATGCGCAACACGATAAACACTTACTGTCGATTGCCGCGCAGCTGCAAAACATTCAGCAACTCAACTACGGCGCCTTCGGGCAGGCCTTTAAAACACAGGGAAATACCGCCTTAGCTGAGCCGTATCAAACCATTGAGGTTGCCGTTTGCGGCGCACATCTTGAGGGCCTGCCACTCAACTGGCAGCTGCTGGAACGCGGCGCACAAAAATTAACAAGCACCACCACATCCCCCAATTACCGCCTCTACGCACTGCCGGGCGGCCCGCCCCATCGCCCCGCACTGGTACGCGATAACGAATCCGGCGCGGCAATCGCGTTGGAAATATGGCGCTTGCCCGCAGCGGAATTCGGCAGCTTTGTGAATGAAATACCCGCCCCGCTGGGTATCGGAAAAGTACAACTCAACGACGGCACCTGGGTTAGCGGATTTATTTGCGATAACTGGGGAATTGCCGGCGCAAAAGATATAACAGAATTTGGGGGCTGGAAGGCCTTTCTTAAGACGCTGTAAACCGTGGTATTCCCGGTGAATGCCTGCCCGGTACTTACCCCGCTACTTACCCCGGTACTGACCCCTGATGCTTTTAGCAGCAACGTTACAGCTTTGAGGTACCCTGTTGATGCTTTTTGCATCAACGTCCGAGCTTTGAGGTACCCCATTGATGCTTTTAGCATCAACGTCGAAGCTTTGAGGTACCCCATTGCTGCTTTTAGCATCAACGTCCGAGCTTTGAGGTACCCCCCCTGCTGCTTTTAGCATCAACGTCGGAACTTTGAGGTACCCCCCTGCTGCTTTTAGCATCAACGTCGGAGCTTTGAGGTACCCTCCCTGATGCTTTTAGCTTCGACGTCCGAGCTTTAACTTACCCCGTTGAAGCTATTAGCTCCGGCGTTGCGGGTTGAAGGTACCCTCCCTGATGCTTTTAGCTTCGACGTTCGAGCTTTAACTTACCCCGTTGAAGCTATTGGCTCCGGCGTTGCGGGTTGAAGGTACCCTCCCCGATGCTTTTAGCTCCGACGTTCGAGCTTTAACTTACCCCGTTGAAGCTATTAGCTCCGGCGTTACAGGTTTGAGGTACCGGCTCCGAGCTTTTGGGTTCAGCGTTGCAGGTTTGAGGTACGAGCTTCAAGATTTTAGATTCAGTGTTGCAGATTTGAGTTACCGGCTTCGAGCTTTTGGGTTTAACGTTGCAGATTTGAGATGCCGCCTTCGAGCTTTTGGGTTTAACGTTGCAGATTTGAGTTACCGGCTTCAATCTTTTGGGTTTAACGTTGCAGATTTGAGTTACCGGCTTCAATCTTTTGGGTTTAGCGTTGCAGATTTGAGTTACCGGCTTCAATCTTTTAGGCGCAGCCTTGTATGTTTGAGGTACCGATTTCAAACTTTTAGATTCAACATTGCGTATTCGAGCTACGTCGCTCGAAGGGTGGGGTCGGGGCAGGACACTGGGTGCTGCGTATTTGGATTTTGGAGGATTACCAGGGTAATAATTAGCTTGTTGAGTTATTTAATGTTGGGCCGTGCCCAACCTTGTATCTCTCTGCGACAAGTGATTAGCTATCACTTGTCACTCGGAACCAGGTGAGTGTGAGCCCACCCTAAACTGTAAGAAGTTGAGACGTAGATGACGCCCCTGGTTCCATCATCTTGAAATTGTATGGTATCCAAGTGCCCACACATTGTGGTGACACTGCATGTACAAGGGGAATAGGAAAGATGCAAGCATTTGTTGGAATTGATGTGAGTAAAGACAAACTCGATTGTCTTTGGCTGCGTGACCCGGAATTACTGAAGGTAAAAACCAAGGTGCTTAAAAACACACCGTCCGGTATTGAATCACTGGCACACTGGCTGGTTAAGACTACCCAACAACCTGCCGAGAATATTATCGTGGTTATGGAAGCGACGGGTATTTATCATGAGAATTTGGCGTATCGTCTATACGAGCAGGATTTTAGCGTCGTGGTTGCCAACCCGGCTCAAATTAAGTCCTACGCAAAAAGCCTTGGTTCGACACACAAGACTGATAAGTGCGACAGCCTAGTGATCGCCCGTTATGGAAAAAGTCATAACCCGATGCTCTGGAAGCCTGAGCCTCCGGAAATACGGGAACTCAAGGCGCTAATCGCTCGCTTGGAGGCCATAGAAAAGGATTACCAACGAGAATATAACCGCCGAGAGAAGGCGGAAATTACAACGGTATCCGAGATTGTCATGTCATCCATTGAGCAGACAATGGAATACCTTAAACAAGAAAAGGCGCGATTGGAGTCACAAATCGACGATCATATCGATCGTCACCCGCACTTGAAAAAAGACCGAGAATTATTACAAACCATTCCTGCCGTGGGTTCTACGCTATCGCGTCTAATGCTGTGTGTGATTCGAAGTAGACGCTTTAAAACTGCAGCTCAACTCGCCGCCTATTTGGGGCTCATACCTAAGTTGGTTGAATCTGGTGTATTCAAAGGCCGAAGCTCGCTAACAAAATCTGGGCCGGCTTCAGTGCGGGCGAAATTGTATATGGCAGCGGTCTGTGCGGGACAACATAACCCGGATATAGCGCGCCAGAAAAAGCGATTATTGGCTAACGGAAAGAACAAAATGCAAGCGCTGGGCGCAGCAATGAGAAAGCTGGTGCAGATTTGTTTTGGGGTCTTAAAAAACCAAAAAGAATACATGCCGCAAGTGTGTTAATAATACTTGCGGCTGTATCGGAGAGATGGTATCTACAGCTCTTTTCTCACCCATAATTTAACGGTACAACCTTCGCTATGTTGTCTAATCGTTGAATCACAGAAGCTTCAGACTCAGGATGGTCTGATAACGGTAGGTAAAACTGAAAAAAATTCCTAGCTGCATTCACGATCTCTTTAAAAAGAGAAGCTTTTTCAACTACTACGTGCTGATCTCCAACCCTAACCTCTGCAAACACATCATTCATATCCTTGAATATTATCTCGATAGGCTGCCCAGGGAAATAACCCATATAGTGCTTCCGTTGCAATAGATGCTCAACACCATCAATTAAATAAAACCAGAGCTGATCAACATAATCCCACATATCCTTTGAGATTAAGGTATTGCCGCCTAGAATGAGCAATATCGCTCCTTCAGGATACGCAGCATTGGGCAGGGAACCTGAAAACTCCCTAATATTAATCAACTCGTTTTGAACTTTTATGTAGCTTTCAATCTTGATCATTTTTTTAATCCAACGGAAAAAACAGGCCAACTTGTCCATGTCGAATCCCAAGCTGATACCTCTTACCCTTATAAATACCCATCACCGTACCGGAAGGGGCTCTAACACCTAGCGCCATTAGTTTTGAACCATTTTGCTTCATAACTGCTAGTACCGCATTCTCAACATCTAGAATGGACATATCTTTATCAAAAAATGTCTGTCTTGTTGCGGTTGACCCATCCCACATCCTAGGATGATGACGAGTCAGGAAATGCTCCATATTCTCCTTACTTATTCTCCAGTTAGAATTGCCAATTTTTACAGTTCTACCAGGGTAATTCGACAAAGCTCGTTCTATATTTCGGTGCTTGGCCGCATCTTTTAGAAATGCACAACGCCGATTATTCGCATTATGGCTAAGTACACCAGCCTCACCAACATAGAAAGTATGATCGTTGTTAACAGTTAAGTTAAACACCTTAACGGAGGCTTCTAACGGCGAAACACTGTCCACCGAAACATGATTACCATCAAGATTCAGTAGTGTAGCGCCCCCTGAAAGATCAGCGGCATAGAACCATTCAGTAAATACGGGATCGAAGAACGGGTGTTCTGCTGTCGCTCGAATCACTTCTCCATCAAGGAGTGTGATATCAACCAAACTCTTCTCCCCTTCACCAACAATCAGATGTATAACCTCTTGTAAAGACTTCTGACCGCTTTCCTCGTCGTATGCCCAGACCAAATCACCAATACGAATATCCCTTATTGGTACCAATCCCACGCTAGTAGCCACTAAGGTGTCACCGTCGAAACTGTTACACCCCTTTGCAAACAAACGCATAAATTTACCGCCGACCATGTTGAAAAGGATTTGAGCTCCCAACTCCTTAGCTGATAGCTCCTCTTCACCAGTAGCGATATTAAATAAGCTTATCGCAGCCTGCGCTCTAGAAACTAACGTCGCCATCGTATTGATGGTCGACATCATTGACCCAATAGAAAAATTACCACTCGGATCAACCATATTCCCAGGATCAGCATTGGCATAAAGATACTTATGGAGAGTGATTGGATCTTGCGAGTTTCCACTCCAAGTATCCATTTGAGTAAACCGACCAACCCCCTGGTCGTAATACCTCGCCCTTAGGTAATACTGATTTCCTCCTGCTAGAAAATACGGCTATTTGAGCGCAACATAATCAAAATTTTGAGATAGATCCGCCCAATTCCATCCTCTTAAATCCAAAGTTTCACGAACGTGCTCAGACAAGTCCAGAGGAATCGCTTTGCTAGCTATATCCTGATAAGCAGCAACAAGTTCTTCACCCAGTACTTTAAATTTTGCTAAGCCTGCAACGCACATATCTTCTGTTGGGCTGGCTGAATCCGATACCGATACTTCTGGGCCCACAAAGACAGGGATGATTTTTTCAACTTCAGGGTGTTCATCTTGTACCCATTGGATATGATTCATTAACTGGCCTACATTCCTTTTTGTATACGACCCCTTTATTTTCTTACCAGATTTAGCTTCGATGCAAAAAGCAATATTGTCACTAACCCAAAGCACATCTGGGCCAACTCCAACTTCCTTATCTGGACGTGACGAATCAAGCCCCAAATATTGGCCTAACGCTCTAAGCGACTCTTCTGTTGTATTTGAACTTGCACCATCACTTAAACCCTGTAAATTCAGAGCCATATTTTTGGGAATATTTAGATTCGATCCTCCAGCAACCTCAAATTGATTTACTATTTCAACCATTTGGTTTGTAGGAAGACTATCTATGCTTTCTACTGCTCCAAATATTTTTGGAAGATTTTTCGATACACCCGTTGCTCGGCGGTAAAGAATATTGGAATTTTGCTCATCACCAGCCAATTCATAGCAATAGCCCAACCAAAAAGCGTACCACGCACCTAAACTATCACTGATAGCAAACGCATAATTTAAAATTTCTGTCAAACATTTTGCTGCCTCAGCATAATTTCTTTCCCACAAGTACTCTGAAAACTTCACTTCCGATTTTGCGAATCTAACCAACTCATCTGAATCGAGTTCCTCTGGCTCCACCTCACAGTCTTCCATGTATGTTTCATAAACATCTAGCCATTCATCGTCGCGCTCAAGACACTGCATCATCACTTTCTTCAGGTCTTGATAGCCCTCCGCATCTGACGAAATGTCTGCCCCCAGCATGAATTGTTTTTGGATGAATTCAGGTAAAGCTGCTTGGTTCTTCGGTTGACTCAACCACTTCACATAATCTCGTTCAACAACAAGTACCACCCCATAATCACTTAAACCTCTGGAAATTCTGCCTAGGCTTTGAACGATTCTACAGGCAATTATCGACCGCAATGATTTGGCAAGCTTTAAAGATTCCCAAAGATACTTATCTATTAGACTCGAACCCATAGGGAGCCCGTCCAAGACCAACACTCGGCAGGTGTCACCTGGCAAGTCTATGCCATCGTAACGTGCAGCAACTACAATTTTGTCATCTGAATTTGAATCCTTAAAAGCTTGCATCGATTCAGGGAATTCGTTTCTTGAGGGCAACTCAGCACAGTCTTCCCAGCGAGAGGCTGCGGCGTTATTGGGAGTGATGATAAGTGTCTTTTCTGCCTTAACCAATTCTTTGGCGGCCATCAAGTCATCTGCAACATTGCTAGACTTTGCCGGAAATAAAATCAATCTCTCGCATTGCCCAGCAGGTGTATCAGGCGCGATGACTTTATCAGGTAATTTGCTAAACGTTCTAATAAATGCATCTTCTCCAAGCATGGTCGCAGTGAGATAGACCCGCCTAATTTCACTATTAAAATAAGAAAGTCTTGAAACCGGAATAAAAGGCGGTGTTATTTGAATGATCCCAGAGGAAATATAAATAGAGCAAATATCAATATGATCTTTAAGATAGGTCCAGGAAAACAAAGTATCCGTATTTTCCGATACCCCGCCTTTTTCAAGCAGCGAACAAATCGTCGATTTATTACTGGCCACTTCAGAAGGATGAATGAGCTCAACTTTGGCATTTTGACCGCTTCGGATCTCAGCGAAAGTACCTGCTTTTCCTACCTTATGATAATAGGGTTGGAATATCGAGCATAACGAATCGTAAAGCTCGGAAAATTGTTGACGACGAATATCAAGCGAAAAATGATTTTTTATCATTCCTTCCGCTGTGTGGGCGTCATCAAAGATTATTGCTTCAATATCCTCGTTAAAAAATTTAGACCGCCCATTAAAAATCGCCTGATAGGTTGTAATGCATACAGCTTGACACTGATCATAATTTTCATTGCTAAATTTACGATTGTAGTAAGTAGTTGGCTTCAATCCATAGCTTTCGAATTTTTCTCGAGTTTGCTCAACTAGCTGAATCGAACCACACGCATACAAAACCTTCCCTCGGGTTTCGTTTACCAAGGACTGAGATACCAGTGCTCCGATAAGTGTTTTTCCAGCACCAGTATTTAGGACTAAACAAACATCTTTTAGATTTCGATTAACATGCCATTCTCTGAGTGCGTCTACTTGGCCTGCCCACAAATCATTAACACTAGATTCTGACATTCGGCCACTATTTTTCCTAAATATTTCATATGGATCGACGGGCAAGCTTTCTCGCTTTAATTTTTGACAGGTCGACCATATATTCTCCTTGTTACTCAGAATTATTACTGCGCTCTAACAAAAAAGGGGCCTTTCACAGCCCCTAAATTTTACATCTTATTTTTACAACTCCGCCAAACGATCCAAAGTATCCGGATACCGCTCCACCAACTTCAGCAATGTAACGCTACCTTGGTCTGGCCGGCACTTGTCTTGCTCCCATCGTTCAATGGTTCGAGGACTGGTGCGTATCATGCCCGCAAAAACAGGGCGAGAAACGCCTAGCTTTTCCCGGATTTGAACAATCTCCGCTGCTGTAATAGTAGGTCGCGGCTTTAAAGTAACTTCAGAAGATTTGAGGGTAATTTTACCTTCACGCTCCTGCTTCAAGGCCTCCAAACCTTCGGAAAGTTCAGCAAACATATCTCGCTTTTTCATTTGGGTTGCCTCGCTCTAATTTCGTCATTTAACAGATTTTTAAACTGTTTTTTCTGCTCTCTGGTCAGATCTTCCATCTCGTCTTTGTCGTAGATGAGAAATAACCAAAACTGCAGACCCTGCTCGTAATAGTAATAAATAATACGCGTGCCACCGCGCTTTCCTTTGTTTCGAGTGGAGTCACTCCAGCGCACTTTTCTTAGACCTCCGGTACCGCTTATCGTGTCACCCTTCCTGGGATTCTCAAGCAACTCCTGCTGGAGGTCCTTAAACTCATCGTCAGACAAGTATTCGGCGCGATATCTCTCGAAAGGAGGCAGCTCTACGAACAGCGCTTTCATAGATAAAGTGTACGCAGATTGCGTATATCTGTCAATTTAGGCAGTGTCATGCTTCCCGATTCCTCCTGGTATGCTTCCTATCTAATTGATTTTATTGGTTAAATTGGACCAACTACACCGCTGGGTGAGTCCGATTATAAACCTCTTCAAGTTTCTTTATGCCGACATGCGTATAAATTTGAGTCGTTGATATATCTGCATGGCCTAACAGCTTTTGGACATGGCGGATATCCGCACCGTTATCTAGCATTGAGGTGGCTACAGCGTGGCGGAAGACATGACAAGCGCCCTCGATCGGTACTCCTGAGCGCCGAATGTACTTTCCCACTCGCTGACCTATCTGGTCTGCTGAACAGGGCAACCCAGAGGGCGAGAGAAACAGATAGTCCCCTGAGCCCAGGCCTAGAAACCTAGGTCTCACTTCATTCAAATAGAGGCGTATCCAATGACAAGCACGCTCGAGAATCGGCAACTTTCGATCTCTCATGCCCTTACCGTTGATAATAAGCAATATGCGTTTGTTTAGATCAATATCAGACAACTTGATCTGTACGACTTCCGAGCGCCGAATGGCACAGGCATAGAGCAACTCCATGATGGTCCTGTCCATCAATCCCATCTCATTGTCCCTCAGAATCGGTTGTCGAAGTATCTGTTCAACTTCGTCGTGTGATGGCACATTGCGAACAATAACCTTTTTACTTTTTGGAAGCTCAAATTCTTCGAAATCTGCCCGCTCGATAATTCGTCTTCGATGCAATCGACGCAGACACAATTTCAAATCAACCAGGAACTTGTATTTAGAGTTGGCTGATAATGGTTCGCCGTCCCGGGCTTTTCGGTATTCATGAAGGTACATCCGATAGGCTTCCATCACATCCAGAGACACCTCGTCTGGATCGAGCAGCCCGTGAGATTGACACCAGTTATTAAAACGATTTAAAGACCGTCGCTTGGTCACCAAGGTCGCCGGCGACATATCTCGAGACTTGCAATCAAGCAAGTAAAACTCAATCGCTTCACCTAGTGTATTAACAAGTGGTGTCATCTTCACAACACTTAACTCCTCAGCAGATTTTCATAGCTTTGATTACAAGGGAAACCTGTCTCGACCAAATACCGCATCGCTTCGCGACGATTGCTATATCGTTGCGCAAACAAGTTAACATCGCTGTTTTTAGGCAGTTGCAACCGTAGGCAATGAATATTGGACGCATTGAGGCATTGAGAAATTAGACCGCTAACATGATTTCCCTGGTCACTGTTATCAAAAGCCAAAGTGACCTCCCTAATATTGTGTTTCTCTAGGATGGCCAAGTGCTCGGCTTCAAAACTATAAATCCCCATGGTAGAAATGACGTTTTCGATACCGGCACAAATAAACGTCAATGCCTCCAGTGGAGTTTTGCACAGGATAATAGTCGAATTTAACTCGATCGCTGCTTGGTTAAAGAATACTGGATCACCGATGGTCCAGTGCCGGTGATAAAGTTTATGAGAGCGATTTTCGTCAGTGACCCTTCGTCCGTAGGCCGCAGTAATCCCACCGTGATCATCGAACAACGGGAAAATGATATCGCCGTGAAAAAAAGGGTAGCCCGTTGATTTGTACAACCCCAATTGCCGCATATTTCCCCGAAAATATTCGGACTCTCGACCATGTTTACGCGATATTTTTTTGCTGATCGAAGTATCGGCAAAACCAAGGTGGAATCGCCTTATGATGTCGTCGGTAATATCAACAGCACGATCTTTAAACCAGGATTTTTGCTTGTCGCTCTCTAACAACGTTTGGTGGTATTGATTAAAAAGGATTTTTAAGTGCATTGATTTCACAGAGTCCATTCCGGGGTCGACAAATAAATCCTCCATACCAGGGAAATAAGCACCTGGAACCATTGTTGAGACACCGATATTTAAGGGAATAACGTCACTAAACATAATTTTTCTCCTGAACGCTTTCTTTAAGTTTTCTCATGGAATCACCTTTAAGCTCAACTTGATGTGATCGATGAACAACCCGGTCAAGTAACGCATCTGCCAGCGTCGGATCACCTATATAGGCATGCCACTGATTTACCGGCAGTTGAGATGTGATAACGAGCGACCCCGTACCAACCCGGTCTTCAATAACTTCCAAAAGATCCAGTCGGGCTCGAGAAGTAATGGGTGAAACGGCCCACTCATCAAGTATCAAAATGTTGTACTTCTGGAGTTTGGCGCGCACGCTCGGCAGTGACCCATCACCATGTGCGACTTCAAGCTCTTCACAAAGCCGAGGGACACGCTTATACAAGACCGAATAGCCCTGACGGATTGCATTTGTGCCAATCGCACAGGCAGTATTGGTCTTACCGGTCCCTGTCGGGCCAGTAATGATGATATTTTGGTGTTGCTTCAACCAAGAAAAACCGCTCAGCCAAGAGATAAAGTTTCGACTAACTCCACGGTCAACTGAAAAGTCAAAATCTTCCAGGCATGCATTGGAATATTTGAAGCGCGCATTCTTCATCATCCGCATTTGTTTTCTGTGTCGGCGATCATGCACTTCCGCTTCCACCATGGCACCAAAAAAGTCTCGCGAATGATCTGGCACAATGGCAGGGTTTTGCTCAAAACGTTCGTGCAATTCAATCATCCCATGAAACCGTAAGTCCAAAAGCTGTCGGTAGGTATATTGTTCATTCATCAGACGTTACCTCTCGCTGCATAGTAGTCCGACCCACGAACATTCTGGTGCAATGGCAAATAATCCATCTCAAGCTGCTCTGGAACATTCATCGATTCCAACTTTCGAGTAAGTATTGAATTAATGGTTTTGACCGTGAGGGACCTCAAACGCGTGGCGCGTGCACACGCCGCCTCGAAGCGGTCTGGACCATGCAAGGAGCAAAGTCGTTTTAGCTTGTCACACGCCACAGCTGCGGCGTAGGAGTAGTGAGGCTTACCTTCAAACTGAGCCTCGATAGCAAAAAGTGCGTGCTCGCCAATGGGCTGGGCCCAATTGATAAAGTCACTCAAATGGCGCTCCATGTAGGCTTGATGCGACTTCGTCATATGAGATTTATCCAAGGTCCGGCCACCTTGCTCATAACTGCGTTTATGAATCGCCACTCGTGCGCCATCGTGGAACAATTGAACTGTAGACACTGAAAAACAGGCCTCAACGTATTTTCCAACAGTTTCGTAGGGAACACTGTAGGCGTGGCCTTCAACAAATACATGGTAATCTGGCCCCACTTTTTGCGCGGCTACCCATGTGACATGCTCAAAAGGCTTAGCTGGCAAAGGTTTTAACGCAGGTTTATCAAACTCCAAGAACCGTGAATGGCGAGTCCCAGGGAGACGTTTAAATTTACGCTCATTCAATGCTGGCAACAATTCGCTGATTGCCAAATTAATTTCCTCCAGACTGAAAAATTTCCTTCGTCGCAAGGGCGCGGTAATCCACCGAGAAACAAAAAGTACCGCAGCCTCAGCCTTGGATTTGTCCTGCGGATGCCGTACGCGAGCGGGTGCAATTACGGTATCGTTATGCTGTGCCCATTCCAGGTACACACGATTTAATAAGGGGAATGCACCTGCCCGCGTGACAGCGGCTTTCAAATTGTCGGGGACTATTACCAAGTGAACCCCGCCAAAATAAGTGAGCATTTTATTGTGGGCATCAATCCAACTTTCGGAGCTTTGGTCTCTGCAAGCAAAAGCGAATGTGTAGTTAGAGCACCCCGAAATTCCGATAAACACTTGCGCTTCTTTTTCACTTTCATCTTGATAATACGGAATTGTGAGACCTGCAAAATCCACAAAGGCAACTTCGCCTGGGTAATGCACCATACGCATCGTCACATCGATAGTTTTCAAAAAATCGCTGTATTTGCAGGTAAATTGAGAGTAGGAATAAGCGTTAGCGGGCTCTATGAGCCGATACTCCTCCCAAAGTTGGATCAACGTTTGATGTTTATTTCGCATCAATTCATGGATTTCGAGCCAGTTTGGCTCGCGTCTCACATAGCGATTCTTTCGCTTCGGATATAGCTTTCGAAAGAGAACCCTGTCGGTAAAATCTTCCACTTCGGGCCAGGTTATAGAGAGATTGTCGAGGTGCTTCTTTATCCGAGACACCCGCTTGCTTGAGGTGTTGAGCAGCCTGGCGATTTCGTTAAATGAAAGTTCTGTCGTCAATAAGAGTCGGCAGATTTCCCGTATCACAACCATTTTTGTAAGTTTCATTGTTGATTACCTTGAAGATCGACGAACCACCACTCATCTGAGCAGCGGCCGCCGCTGAATTTCAGGCAAAGAGCATCCGTATCGGCACAAACCGATTGACACGGACAAAGAAGGGATTAAAATGAGGAAAAGTCTGCGGGACTAACCAGACTTCCGGCCCTGCTGGTGTTGGCGCACCATCAGGGCTTTTTCATTTCTGTCACCTGTGTTCTATGCCTACCTAATTACCAAGTACTGAATTTACTGTGTTATAGGGCATCTATTTCATCTTTCACCTCCAGATTTTTGTTACATAGCGGATGCTGAACGGCGCTAACGTATTGATTTGCAATATATTTTGCCACCGATTCGGTTTTGATTCTCGCATACATCCCTTTTGCTAAAGTCGCCGATTCAACCACAATATGCTTATTGTTGATAGCGGCGACAAGCGCATCCAGGGAGTTGAAGTACAGAATTTTCTGTAAGGTCTTTAAGCCTATTTGTGCGCCATACCGCGCTATCAAACGATCCAGAATTCGGGCATACCAGTAGTCAAATTCACTTATTATTGCACCCCTCCTTATTTGTGACAGCCAGGCGTCACGTGCGAAAATGGGTTTAAATTTTATCGCGGGACAAATGGTCACACAAAAACCATTTTTTGCGGCAATTGACACTCTAAACCCGGAATAACTTAATAGTTTCAATGAGTTATATCGGGTTAGCCACCCCTACTCTCATAAGGGTTGTGAGGCGTTATGAAAGTAAATGAGTCTGGCACCGACGAATTCGCCAAACTGAAGAAAAATTTGAGCAACATACAAGCACGAATTTGGGTGCAGTCCGTCTGTAAGGCTCTGCAAATACTCCGGGGATCTCCAAATGTCACTCCTGAAATTTTGGCGTCCGACTTCCCCACGAGCGCAGCGATTCGGAGGGAAAAATTCGGCGAAGACAGCTATTTGAAACAAATGAGCACGCAATATTGGGCCCGAGTGCTGGCAGGGGAACGAGGCATAAAGGATCAGGGATTAATTCAGCGTGTTGATAAACAGTTAGGCGTGAGCGATCAGCCCCTTAGCTCACCGCTCTGCGCGATACTCAAAAAGCCAAGCATGCGCAGTGCTGATTACAAGGCTTTTATCGATATATTGAGTCCAACCCTTGAGAACAGGGTTTTCAAAAGGACTCCCCTCAATAATCAAATCAAACAGACTAAGCGTTTTTGGTCTTATGAAAATTCAGATCTAATTAATAGCGAGGAATTTTTGGCCTATCAAATTTTGATGATAAACCAGCAATCTGCGAAAACTAATGGAGTACTGAAACGCTTTTCGCTGCAACAACTCGTTTTACATTTCTGGCGATTTTTGATTACCTCACCGTTTGGCAGAGCTTCCGAAACCCTATGTGAGGCACTCGTTTTTTATCTTCAAGAAAATCTATCTCTGAAACATAATTTTTGCGGTAAGGATTGTTCAAGCTATTTTGCGCAGCTTCGAAATATCGCATATCCAGAGGTAAACACATTTCCTGCTTATACCCGCAGCTATGAGCAATATTTGGCACATAATCTTGACGTTTGTGAAGCTGCAGAGTACCAGCTTACTAACGGTAAAGGATTAATCCTTTCCTTGTCATCGTTTTACAAAGAGGCTCTTTACTTAGCTGATCGCTATGCGGATCAATGGATCAAAGGGAACTACGAAAAAGCGTCGCTTTATTCCAAAGGGCGTCCTGAATACGGCGAAATTGTGCTTACCAGAAACTTTCGTAAAACACATCGGATCTGGTGACTCCAGCCTTTAGAGCAAATCCGGCACTTCACATACAAGCGCAAACAGCTTGGTTTGCCGCTGGTCAATCGTAAAAACAGGAAAAGGAATCTGATGCTTTTTATTTTTATCGAGCAATTGACTTCGAGTTTCCAGCTGTAATAGCCCCAGCAAATCTTTCTCGTGCAGAAGTACGTTATGAATTACTCGGTTCTCGCCGACACTGTTCACAATTCGCTCAATGGGACTTTTGCTGTTCTTTATGCGTTGGGAAACCAACCAGCTCGCGATCTCCTCGGTTAACCCGAACCTGCCGTGACGATGAGGCAACTCCATCAGGGTAACTGGAAGTGTACCCCGATTTACAGCCATACGCAGAGCAACGGAAGAGCTGTATCCCAACTCTCTCCAAAGCTGATCTTTCGCCACCAGCGGACCATGTATTAGATACATCAAAGTGGTCAGAGAATCTTCAAATCCTTTATGGATTTCATCTACAAAATTGTTCATAATTTAACCATATGCTCTTTAGCAAAATTGTTGGGGCCAACTCGCAGGAATCACTGGCGCGCCTTAACCGGAACAGGTATGGCGTTTTGCCGGTCCCCACAGTTGGAGGGACTGATGAGTACGCCGTACCAGTTTTACTAAGTCGCAACACTGAAACCGGCTAAAGGGGCATGGTCAGTTTTGCCAATGGGGACTAAGGTCTGGTGCTGAGGGAGTTAACGCCAGATCAGAGCTTGGGCTGGCTGGGCTTTGGTGATATGGTTAAGCTAGAAAACCGAGGAAATGGGTAATGGCGAAAAGTGAAAGGCTTACGAAGAAAAAGCCAGGCGCGCAAGCAAACTGTTTCGTGATATACGATCAGGGAAATATAGGCGCGAGGCAATTCGGAACCCGCGAATTCGCTTAGTTTCTCTGCATCGGCTAAGAAATTCCGAGCAGGGAACCATTCAACTGACTCTAACACGACCGGAAAGCAGTTCTGAAAATTAGCTGTAAGTATTCCTACAAACTAACAAAGACTGTCAAGAGCGTTTACCAGCAAGACGGGGTAGCGGCTCTCCATCTCCTCTTTAAACATTCTCAATTCATGATATAGATCTTGTGAGTAGACGGAATTCTTTTCTTTAACTTGCTCAATTAAATCAGGCACACTAAAAACACTAACATAAAAATTGGGCCATCTCAGCTTTCGCATTAATCTAATCTGCAGCAAGTACAACAGCCACATCTGCTTGTCGCTTCGTTCGACTATCTGAGGCACTAAATCAAAATTCGGCCGAACAGCATCCGTATAATGCAAATTAAGCGTTTGCAAATCCTTGGCACTAATTAGTTCTTCTAATTTTGAACATTGACTTATTATTTCCTTCTCAACATTTCCGTCAAAATACCGATTGGTTTTTGGATTCTTAAACAGAGCTCCATCCTTGTACCCCCGCCTTAGATCTCTGAAGTCGATTTCAATAAAATCACACTCGTTTAATTTCCAAAAAGCCAATTCACTGAATTCATTTATTTGCTGTTTATAAAGCGAAATTACCTTTTGCGAAGCAGTTGAAGGCACAATCATTCCAGAATAAACAAAATCACAACTAGTGAAATTAACAGACTGAAAGGCGTTATTCGATTTACCCAAGTAGGATCCCCACCCACAATATGGACCGAACAAATGTGCCGAAGCATTAAACTGATCCAAACCTGCTTTTCTCAATTCGTCATTAAACCTAGAATAAACCTGCTCATCATTGAGCAGGCTATTCGCCCACGCTCGCCCAGACTCATATTGACTCTGTTGTCCTGGGATCTCCGTCGCCCACAGTACGTGATTTTTAGGAGCTACTTTTGCGACGCCAGTCCAGTTTAATGAATCAAATTCATACACAACCAATTGAGGTACTTCAGGATTAAAGCAAGGGTCATAACCTGATTGCCAATCACTTTCTAGAAATTGAATCAAGCTTTCTAATTTTGTGTTAACAATATGCCAACCCATAAACCACCTATTGCCTCACGCACTCTGGAAGTGAAGTCATACCGTTAATGTATTCAAGCTTTTCCGTTGGGAATACGCTACCAATACTAGGCTGACCAACTGACCACCAACCTGCTCGATATACGACCTCAATCTCACTAGCAATAATTGATCTCTCTTCTCTAGTTTGGTGGGGGCTTAAACTCGTTTTCCGGCTTTCCTATTTGGCCTGTTCACACGGCTAATTTACGCTGCCCATTTAACGTGTAAAAATAGTAAAACATTCATAAATGCACGATAATTAGCCATTAACTAGAATAATAAATTCTTAGTATTAATCGGCTTTAGTGAGTCTTAATAAAACTCAAATAGTATTCAATCGCCATGATCTTGAGCAAGCGGCAACATCAGTGAGCTGATATATGCAAAGGGAGCGCCCGGATTTACCGGGCTTCGGGCTGGCACCTGATTTATTAACCTTTTTCTCGGAGAAGTTAAACCCCACACTGCGCGGGAAGCACCCATCTTATATGATCCGGAGTACGGCCCTGACCCCTATGGCTCTGCTAAAACATGAATTTCGAGCTCCTCACTAGACATTCCTGGTGGACACCATAATGAGGAATGCGCCTTCAACTTATATAACCCAGCGTTTTTAAATATTACTGTTCTAGAACCTGAGTCATCAACACTAAACTGAAAACTTTTGTCATTGGGCGAAATGATCCAATTTATATTTAAAGAAACATCATCCTCAATTCTAGGGGGCGCAGAAATAAAATAGCATTCTCCTTTCAAATCCTTAGAGTCGATCTCAATAAAGCCATTACTTTCCCTCATTGCATTTAGCGTTATCGTCCCTCCCGCTTGAACTACTTTTTTAGATACAGAAATTGTTAACTTTTGTATGAACTCATCCCCTGGAACATATATTTTTTCTGGCAAATTCCCGACTTTTTTTGAACACCCTACAGAAAACAGACCTAAAATAAGCACAAATATTTTTTTCATACCCATCTACTACCTTTCTTAGTTTCCGGCGCAAACAGCCCTAGTTGTAGGCGTGAATGGTATGGCAAGCACACCGAACCACATATCATTAGGGTCATTTTGAGATACACCGCACTCATTATAAAAGGCACCTAAAGAAGAACCAGCACTTCTATTGTGCGAAGCATTGATTGGTTTTAAAGATACCCCACCCATTAAATAGTTTCCAACACCACCTTCGTGAGTACTATTAAAAGGGTATTCATCACAATCTAACCCCGAAAATACACCCGTGGCGCCTATACATTCTGGAGCAAAGTGTCTATACCAGCCGGCATTACCACCAGAGCTACGACTTAAGACAACAGGCTTACCAGATAATTGAGCCTCGTCAATATGCATAGTGGCATCCATAACATCAGCCCCAAATATAATAAGGGGTATCGACGCTCGACAATTTTCATCTTGACTTCTAGCGCAAATATTCGCGGCAACTGTTCCTACTTGAACATCCGCAGCAGTTCGTTCGCGACGCATGGAATTAACATCAGAATTCCCAAAAGAAGTGTTTAATGCGGAAACAAATTGATGCCCTGCGTATGCAGCACTGGAAGCTACCAAAACACCAAGGATTGTATTACTGACCGAAAAGGACATAAGACTATTGCCAGAAGGGTCGATATATTTCACCGGATCACTACCGGCATAAAGATACTTATGCAGCGTTATCGGATCATGGTTATTCCCCCTCCACGTATCCATTGACGTAAACAGTTTCCCCGACGCACTTGGACGTAATGAGTACGACTTTTCCCTTAGCCATCAATCACTTAAAGAACTCGCGGCAGCGCGCAATGCCAGTCTATTAAAATTTTCCCCTAGACGCACTTTTTCAGTTGCATCACGCGCCAACAATAGCGATGAACTGGGGCGCGCGAGCGCCCCTGCGTGCCCTACCAGGGCACCAGTAAATCACTGTAATTGGCTTTGACCAGCTTTACATACCGCTGCCATTGCTCATCCAGCCTTTCCCACGCTTCGATCACGGTGTAGCCGTGCGGGATAAACTCCATGCGATCCAGCACGAACGCTGCCGCGATGACTTCACCAGTAGAACCGCCGCTACTGCCAGTGCTGGCCAGGTCATTGGCCACGTTGATGATTTTCTCGATTTGCCAAGGTACGTTTTTCATTGGTTTTGCCTCCTAAGTGGCTGTTGTTTGCCACTTCCAGAGAGCGCCGCGCGCAGGGCTGTCAAGGGCGGCGCGTCTTTTTGCGCCGTGTATTTCACCCTTGATAGACCGAGCACGGGGCTAGCCTGAAGAGGCAAGCAGCAGACACGACCCCGACGCTGGCACGGACTAAAGCCCCGCCCTTGAGGGCGGGGTTTGGGGTGGGTGAGATATGTTTTTAAGCGCGCTTGCGCCAGCCCTATTGATTCACCCAGCGGGGGCCAGGGGGAGAGATAAACCCAAGCCAGCAACCAGCCCGACCCTACCCGCTTAGCCGCTGACACCAGCACTGAACCCACTACGAAGCACGTTAATCGCAGCCAGCGTAGGGGCCCGGCCCACGCTGGCGGGTAGGGTTTTTAGGGCGGGGAGCGCCGTCTTTTGGCGCGGGGGAGGCTGGCTAGACAGGGCTATGGAGCTTGGCGTGGCGCTTGCCAGAACTTGAGACCGGCACACACTGGACGCCGGTTAGCAGCTAAAGCGAAGGCAGGTTATTAGCAAGCGCCATGACAGGCGACAGAGCGGCCTTATTTCCTATGCAGTGCAAAGCACTGCCCGGAGGAACGCAGTGACGGAGGCAAAGAACGAACGGTTTGGACTGGAAGCTCGTGTGATGCGAGCCTGGCACCTCGCCTTGCGGTTCTTGGGTTTTAGCAAGGCGTGTGACAGGCGGGATGGTGATGGATGTCAGGAGCTCAGGAGGTTTCTTCTTTGCTGTGGCGGATTTTGAGCGGTCGCCGATGATGCGGTATCGGGCAAGGTAGTCACCCGCAATCAGTTCACGGATATGGCGCGCCTCATCCAGTAAGCGACCCATTTCTGGCTGATCAACCAGTCGCTGGAGTGATTGTCGAAGGGTTTGGCTGTAGCGCTTGGCGGCTTGGGGATCTTTTACCGCGATAAAATGACGAAGGCGCTTTAAATCATTCAGGGCAACCGGGGTAAATTCCAACCTCATGCGCTAGGCGGCTCCAGCTCATTGTCTGTACCCCAGCTTTCGATCCATTCCAGTACTTTGTCACCGTCTATCACTCGCCCAGCCTCAATGTCAGCCATGCCTGCCTCAATGTCCCGGCGCACCTGGAAGGTGTAAAGCACCTTGTCCCAGTTAACGTCTTCCGGCAACTGGTCAATAAGCTGGTGAGCAGCTTCTTTCACGTTTACTGGTTGCATAGTGTTTACCTCGTTTGCAATGGGCCTAAGCATATCAACTTTCCTCTCTGGTCGTCATCTTGGATGGGTGCGTCGCCCGATGGATCTCCCGCAGTTTCTCGATGCTCACCAGGGTATACACCTGGGTGGATTTCAAGTCGCTGTGGCCCAGCATCGCCTGGATAAAGCGGATGTCCGCACCGTTCTCCAGCATGTGTGTGGCCATGGCGTGCCTGAAAAGGTGTGCACTGCCGGTTTTGTGGATACCGGCTTTTTTCATGGCACGCTTCACTAAGCGACCTATGCCATCACCCGTGTAAGCTTCACCGTAATCGCTGATAAACAACGCGTTCTGGCTGTGTGTAATCAGTTCCGGGCGCACGTCTTCCAGGTATTTTTTGAGTCATTGCGTGGCGCTGTCGCCTATGGGCACAACCCGGTCTTTACCCCCTTTGCCCTCACGCACGAACACGGTTTGTTGTGTGAGCTGGATGTCGTGTAATTGCAGGTTGGCGCATTCCTGGCGGCGCAGGCCGCAGCTGTACAGCAGTTCCATCACCGCCCGGTCTCGTAGGCCGCTGAGACTGTGGATGTCTGCGGCGTTGAGCAGGTCTTGGGTTTCTTCCAGGCTTAATAAGTTTCTGGGAAGTTGCTTTGGTTTTCTGGGTAGCTGTAGTTCTGAGGCGGGGTTGTATAAGAGGTAATTGTTTTGGGTGAGCCATTTAAAAAAGGTTTTGATACTGGTGAGCACTGTAGCTTGGCCATTAAAGCTCATCGGCTCGCCGTTGCTTTTGCGGCTGTAGTACAGGTGTTTTTTGTAGCGCTCCAGAATGGGCTTGGTGACGCTTCGCGGGTCGGTAATGCCGCGCTCGTCGCACCAGGTGATAAACTTTCTAATGTTGCTGTCGTGGCGGCGGTTGGTTTCCGGGGCGTAGTTGTGGATTAGGCGCGACTCCAGGTAATCGCATAAGTACGGATAAAACGCCGTGTGCTCAACGGTTAATTTGGCACGCTGGTAACCGCCCGGTTTTTTCTTGTTCTTGGCCATGCTTACACACTCGCATGAGCAGCTGACGAACAAGGACGTTCTAATGTCGCGGGCTCAGGATGAGCAGGAGCGACTAAAGGTAAGGTGGGATTAGGATGCGACGAAGGGAGTTTTTCTATAGAACTGTGCGTTTTGCCGTTGGTTTTGGTGCTTTTAGCATTTGAGACTGTATTTATAGGGTTTTGTGCATTTTTCTCTTGTGGATAGCGATCCGATTGCACACCGATAGTAGCCCGATAGCCCTCGGATAGGTTTTGCATTAACCCCGATAGGTTGCCGTCATATCCTAATTTTTCGACGTTGATCAGCCCCAACATAAATTGTTTGCGCTGATCGCCTTCACCGTAATAACACAGCTCATAATTCATTTTCTGGCCATTTCTTCCGCTGTAGATCACCAGGTATTCCATTGCCTCCAGTCGCTGACAATGGGTCGCCACTTGCGTTAATCCCCAGCCGGTATATTCGCGGATGTCACGGCGACTAAAGCGATAGTCTTTTTGTGCTTGTTGTTCTTTCTGGCAATGCTCGCTCACCATCTCATGGATCAGCGTTAACAGTTTTCGGGTTTGGGGTGGCAACTCGTCTAAGCTGCGTCCCAGTACTTCATGCGCTAACTCATTGGCGACAGCAATATCACTGAGCGCCACCTCGATGTATTCCAACGTGTTGCCTTGGTGTTGTACGGTTTTTGTGTGCCGCTGGTACTGGTGCAAAAAGGCGATGGTTTTAATCAACTGCAAGTACTTCATGTGATCACGACGACTGCGTGTTTGGTTGCTCATAAACGTCAGTTGTTCAGCGAAGGGATTCACTACCTTGAGCGGTTTTAATAAACGTTGTGCGTTGCGGTGACAGGTGAGTATTTGTTTTTTGTCTTCACCAGCAAGCAAGCCTTCCAAGGTTTCGCGTTTGCGTTGCAGTTGGTGGATAAGCTCGGTTTGTTCTCGGCTTTCGTTCACGGTGAGCACTATGCAGCGGTTCATGAGCTCTTCGTCAATGTCGATGGCCGTTGTTGTACTAAACAACATCACCGGGCCTTCTACGCGGTATTCCTGGGTGGTTAAGTTGCCGTCGGCATCTTTGCCCGTACTGGCAATGGTTAACTCGCCTTCGCTTTGTAACAGCTTTAAAGCATAGCTGGCCTGGTCGGCACCCTCTTCTTCGGCAATGGCCAGTATCTTGTGTTTGAGGTTGGTTTCCCCCATATAGAACAAGCTTTGGCCGGTCATGGCGCTGTATTGGATGCGCTCTTCTTCCGGCATCATCGCCAGTACGGCATTCATTAAACTGCTTTTACCGGCGGCGCTGGTGCTTTGGATAATCACGGCCAAGGGGTTATCCAGCTTTCGAGAGACAGCCGCCAGGTAACCCACCAGTTTATTGGTTTCTTCGCCCACCACACCGGCGCGGTTAAAGTCCTCAAGAATGCGGCTAAGAAGGGAAGGGTCGCGCAGTAACTCAAGGGCTTTTTCCTGTTCATCACTGCTGATCTGAACGGTTTTTTCTTTGGGTTTTATTACCTCTTGGATTTGCTCATCCTGTAGCTGTTCCAGTTTCAGCAGGACTTTTGCCAGGTCTTTTTTAATCACCTCGTCACTCGCACCCAGCTCTGCGGTAGCCTGTTTAATAAAGCTTTGGCGCTGTTTGGCGTTGTATAAATCGAGCTGGTCAACATGGAGGTTGTCTTGATCATCACTCACTGCCAAGTTGATTTTTAATTGTTCATAGCTGGTGGCTTTTTTTAGGCCACGCACGCGGTAGCGGCGTGGTGCGGCATCCCGATCCTCGAAGGTAATGACGGTTTCGTTTTCTCTGCTTTCTGAGGGAACATCCACTGGTTTGACTTCTGGAACTGGGCTTACGGGTAATGCTTGGTCTGCTACGGCTAGAACACTGGATTGTGATTCCAGTCGTCGAGGATCTTCACCACTGCCCATCCATTCCGCTTTGCGGATAACCAACTCTAAACTCTTTCTGGCCGGGGTCATTTTTAGCGCGTAATCATTAGCGTCCATACCTTTGGGGAACAGAATGCGATAACAGTCGATGCCCACTTTTGTCAGTTCTTCCGCCAGCTTTTCTGCCGCTGTATTGCCCGCTTCGTCACGATCATAGGCAATCAGTACACGCTTAACCGGGCGGTCGATAAAGGCGTTTTTAAGGTCGTCGGTAAAGCCCGCAGTGCCGTAGCTGCTGGTCACGTTTTTAAAACCGTGCCGCCAGAAGGTCAGTGCATCCAACAAGGCTTCACATAAAATAATTTCTTCTGAACGCAAACAATCTGGATTAAAAACGCCTTGGTGTGGCCCCGGTAAGTACAGGTGTTTCGGGGTTCCTTTGCGCAGGTTGTTTAACAATTTGCGCCCGTAGATTTCCGTTATCTCACCCGATTCGCTGACGATAGGCACCACCAACGAACCATTAAAATGCTCGTGACCACTTTCCCGATACAAGCCCACCTTTTGTAAATGGCAGCGGATTTCCGCACCGGCTTTGCGGTTCTTTTCTGGCAGGGTAAGCCCCAAGGTGCGGTTGGCGTAGCCCAACTTAAAACACTCAATCAGTTCAGGGTCATCCAAGCCGCGCTGTTTTAAGTAGTCCTGAGCTTCGGAACTGGTTTTTAATGTCTCGTGATAGAAGTCGATCACCTGCCGAAGCAAAGCTTGGTCATCCTGCGGGCTGGGGTCAGCATCTGAGGAACTAGCGGCTAAAGAAGGTGATGGATCTCGATTATTTTCTGGTTCCATATCGAAGGCCAGGAACTCATTACTTAACCATACCGCAGCCTCTCTAAAGTTCAGGCACTGGGTTTTCATTACCCAGTCGATCACACTGCCAGCGGCACCACAGCCAAAGCAGTGATACAGGTTGGTTTTGGGGCTGATGATCAGGCTCGGGGTGTCGTCATCGTGGAAGGGGCACTGGATGGCGTGGTCTTTGCCGATCTTCTTTACTGGGTAGCCCTGGCTTTCAACCAGCCTAAGTAAAGAGATGTCTTGTTTGATTCTGTCGATTTGTGCGTCTGGAAGTCGTGCCATCCCAAGTACTCCAATATGCTGTCAAGAGGTACTGTAAAAAAATAACCGATTTGCAATATACTCCCATTAGGAGTATTGTCAACTCCAAGACATCAGTCACCCAAAAACGGAGTTATAGTATGAGCCCAACGATCACTTACGCTTATCTTGACAATCTGATGACTAAAGACGACGAAGTATTTTTTAAACAGCTTGGCAAGCGTATCGCCGAGCTCAGGAAGGAAGTGGGATTAACACAGGTGCAGCTAGCCGAGTTCCTGGGGATTTCTCAACAGCATATGGCGTCATTTGAAGCCGGGCGGCGCAAAGTCTCTAGCTCTGACATTCCCAAGCTGGCGCAGTTGTTCGCCATCACCACCGATGAGCTGCTTGGAATTGCCAAAGCCCCCGCCAAACGCGGGCCTGCTTCAACCTTGCAGCGACAAGTGGAGCAGGTAAAAAACCTGCCAAAGAATAAACAAAAGTTCATTAGTGAGATGCTCGATGCTTTGATCAAGCAGCAACAATCGGCTTAAGAGCAATTAAAAAAGAAGCCCGGATTTACCGGGCTTCGGGTGGTGTCTGGTTTATTAACCTTTTTTCTCAGAGAGTTTAAACCCCGCAACGCGTGGGAGGCTCCTTCGGCTTACCCACCCTTGTATCTCTCTGCGACAAGTGATTAGCTATCACTTGTCACTCGGAACCAGGTGAGTGTGAGCCCACCCTAAACTGTAAGAAGTTGAGACGTAGATGACGCCCCTGGTTCCATCATCTTGAAATTGTATGGTATCCAAGTGCCCACACATTGTGGTGACACTGCATGTACAAGGGGAATAGGAAAGATGCAAGCATTTGTTGGAATTGATGTGAGTAAAGACAAACTCGATTGTCTTTGGCTGCGTGACCCGGAATTACTGAAGGTAAAAACCAAGGTGCTTAAAAACACACCGTCCGGTATTGAATCACTGGCACACTGGCTGGTTAAGACTACCCAACAACCTGCCGAGAATATTATCGTGGTTATGGAAGCGACGGGTATTTATCATGAGAATTTGGCGTATCGTCTATACGAGCAGGATTTTAGCGTCGTGGTTGCCAACCCGGCTCAAATTAAGTCCTACGCAAAAAGCCTTGGTTCGACACACAAGACTGATAAGTGCGACAGCCTAGTGATCGCCCGTTATGGAAAAAGTCATAACCCGATGCTCTGGAAGCCTGAGCCTCCGGAAATACGGGAACTCAAGGCGCTAATCGCTCGCTTGGAGGCCATAGAAAAGGATTACCAACGAGAATATAACCGCCGAGAGAAGGCGGAAATTACAACGGTATCCGAGATTGTCATGTCATCCATTGAGCAGACAATGGAATACCTTAAACAAGAAAAGGCGCGATTGGAGTCACAAATCGACGATCATATCGATCGTCACCCGCACTTGAAAAAAGACCGAGAATTATTACAAACCATTCCTGCCGTGGGTTCTACGCTATCGCGTCTAATGCTGTGTGTGATTCGAAGTAGACGCTTTAAAACTGCAGCTCAACTCGCCGCCTATTTGGGGCTCATACCTAAGTTGGTTGAATCTGGTGTATTCAAAGGCCGAAGCTCGCTAACAAAATCTGGGCCGGCTTCAGTGCGGGCGAAATTGTATATGGCAGCGGTCTGTGCGGGACAACATAACCCGGATATAGCGCGCCAGAAAAAGCGATTATTGGCTAACGGAAAGAACAAAATGCAAGCGCTGGGCGCAGCAATGAGAAAGCTGGTGCAGATTTGTTTTGGGGTCTTAAAAAACCAAAAAGAATACATGCCGCAAGTGTGTTAATAATACTTGCGGCTGTATCGGAGAGATGGTATCTACTGGTCGGCGTTTTTATCCGGGGTACGGCCGTTCGGGCGGACGTCTGGTTTATTGTTACCCCGAGACTCCCAATTAAATATTTACCTGTGAAGATTCTTTTCGGTCCGACAAAAAGCTTTTCCACTTCTTAATCAAAGATTCAAATTTCTCTAACGGCAAGGTATATTCAACAGACTCATTGAAGGCGTCTATGCATGTAGCCCCCTTACCTGATAGGCATAAAACAGATTTATTGTATGACATCTCCCAATAAGATTTGCTTGCTTTAAAATTTGCGATTTCTTCTAATATTTCATCACAAAGCTCAGGGCGAGCGTTGTCGGTCAAAACCCAGCTAATCGGATAAATCGACTTTTCACACTCAATATCAGGCAGATCGAAACGGTCGTAAAAAAATTTAAATTTCATAATTACCTCAATATTGGCCAAGCAGACTCAAGTCTTCCGCCATTTAAAATCATTTCTATCTCAATTCCAGAAGCGCTTTTGCCTC
This sequence comes from Alteromonadaceae bacterium 2753L.S.0a.02, assembly GCA_007827375.1. Classification (NCBI taxonomy): domain Bacteria; kingdom Pseudomonadati; phylum Pseudomonadota; class Gammaproteobacteria; order Alteromonadales; family Alteromonadaceae; species Alteromonadaceae bacterium 2753L.S.0a.02. Next base: position 1,077,827 of record VISH01000002.1, on the reverse strand, counting down.
GCACCCGCCCGGTCAGAGTACCATTCGAATGCTTCATTGCTTCCAACACAGCACTATCAATCTCACTCATTACTCTCTGCGTAGTCCAATTATCTGGAAAAAAGGTGGAGCGCTTAGTATGACGCTGGCCATTTGAATCAATGAACTCAACCACACCTTCGTATACACCACCCCGACCACCTTGAGCCCCCCGACCTCTAGCAGTTACTTCAACCAATCGTAGCTGCCCACTATCTGCATTACCAAACCGGTGATGATAACCAGAAATTCTACCACCAGGGCCAATTTCCCCTCTTAAAATATGATTTTTTGCCGCGGTATCGATTTTCGGGAACCGGCAAACTCCCGCATTATGGCTCAATACCTCGTCTTTACCCACATAGTATGTGTGATCATTTGCAACTGTAAGGTTATAAACCTTAAGTGGAGCTTCATAACTATTGATATCAGATATTTTTAGAAGGTTTCCCGAACGTGCAAACAATTCATGCTGTACATTCAATTCATCAGCATCAAGCCAGCTTTCAGTATCAAATAAATAAAATGAATGACCGGCGGTAGCAGTAATTACTTCACCAGTAAGAAGCGTGATATCAACTAGGCTTTTATCCCCTTCTCCCTGAATCAAGTGAATAACTTCTTGAAGCGTTGTCTTACCCGTTTCTTCATTGTAAGCCCAAACTAAATCACCTATTTTTATTTCGGATATCGGAACCAGTCCCTCGCTCGTAGAAACCAATGTATCGCCCTCGAAGCTATTGCATACTTTTCTTAAGCCTCTAGTTAGCCCAACAAGTTTTCCTGCGGCTCCTCCAACCATATTAAATAAAATGGCTGTGCCTAGCGCCTTGGCATCAAACTCTTCTCGACCAGTTGCGACATTAAATACGGTGATGGCAGATTGTGCAGTGCCGACCAGAGTCCCCATGATATTCACTGCGCTCATCGCCGAGCCCAGCGAGAAATTACCACTTGGGTCCACCATATTCCCAGGATCAGCATTGGCATAAAGATACTTATGGAGAGTGATTGGATCTTGCGAGTTTCCACTCCAAGTATCCATGGCAGTAAACCGCCCAATCCCTTGGTTGTAATACCTCGCCCTTAGGTAATACTGATCAAGACTACGATCAAACTGCTCCCCAGTAAACAAATAGTCATTTTCTGTAGCGCCCGTTTGATTGAGCAGTTCGCCGAATGCCTCATAATCGTAGGTGTCGGATATTGTGCCAGTACTGTCGCTCAAGGCCCGCGTACTGCCCAGGCCATCGTAGATATAGAAGGTTGGTGTATTCGCTCTTACCTGGCTGATTAAGTCGTGCCCATAGGTGTAGAAAACGTCTTGGGTATCGCCGGTTTCGAGCAGCACCTGTGCGTAGTCGCGGTTGGCATCAACGATGTATTGGGTGGTGACTCCGCCCTGAGTTTTACTGGTTCGAATGCCGTTGTGATTATAGGTGTACTCTGTTGTCGCTTCGGCCGCTTCTAACTGGATTAACTTGTTGCGCTCGTCGTAGTGGTAGGTGGTGGTTACGCCATCCAGGGTTTCGGTTTTTAGGTTGCCATTATCGTCGTAGCCGTAAACCGTACCTCCTTGCTGCTCCAAGCGGTCATTGTCATCGTAGAGATAAAGTGTTTCGACTCCGTTAACGGTTTCGTAGGTACGGTTGCCTACCCAGTCGTATTGGTAGTTGGCGGTATGATTACCGGCTAAATTATCTGTAATTATTTCATCGGTGAGGCGGTAAAGATCATCGTATTTGAAATCGGTAAACCGACCGCTGGCTTCGGTGATGCTTTCACGGCGACCGGTATCGTCCAGCTCATAGGTGTAGCTGCCAAGCACCTCCCCAGCACCATTGCGAACGGTTAATAGCGTTAGCTGGTCAACAGTGTTGTAGTCGTAGTCTTCAACAATACCGTTCGGGTAGCGGATGGTATCGAGGTTGCCCACGGCATCGTAGGTGTAGCGTGTGATGCCGTTGCTATCGGTTACGGTTTCCAAACGATTCAGGCCGTCGTAGGTGTAGCTGGTGCTGCTTACTACGGTGTCATCGCGGATTATTTCGACAAGTGTGCGGTTACCTGCATCGTCGTAGTCGTAATCGAGGCGTGTGCCGTCGGGCTGAATTTCGTAGTCGAGCCGATCTCTGTTGTCATACACGTACTCACTCGTGCCGTTTTTAGTGGTCGCAAAATGGATTTGGCCATTGGGCCAGTAGCTGTAGCTTTCGCTGGTGCCGTTGTCGTAACTCACGGTTTCGATTTGGCCCATGTTATTGAACTGGGTAACCGTCACCTGTTGGTTAAAATCGGTGTGGGTTTGAGTACGTGCGGTATCGTCGTATACGAAAGACTCGGTCATGCCCTCCGGCAGGGTTCGCGTTAATACCCGCCCAAAATAATCATAGGTCCATTGGGTGGTATGGGTATTGGCATCGGTTTGGCTAAGTTTGTTGCCTACTTCGTCGTAGACATAGGTGGTGGCGGGTATGGGCTCACCATTTATCTCCACATCCGGTAGGACCGATTCCAGGCGCCCTGCATCATCGTACCCGTAATGCGTACTGACAAGACGCTGGTCGATGCTCTGAATACGGCTGCCCATAGGGTTAAAGCGCGTTTGTGTTGCGGTGTTATTGTGGTATTGGGTCTCAATGCGCTGATCCAACTCGTTAATGATGTAAGTGGTGGTGCGGTTGAGCGCGTTGGTTTCTGTCTCTAATTCTCCGTTGGAGTAGTAGGTGTAGCTGTGCCGCTGTACCTGGGAATTACCTTCGCTGTCTTTATAGTGACGAACAACTGCCGTGCGTTTACCCGCCAGATCGTATTCGTATTCGGTGAGGTTACGATTTTCATCCCATTCAAATTGCACCCAGCCCTGAGGGGTATAGCGGGTTTCAGTGTAACTTTGGTCGTGGTAGGTGATTTTCCACTGGCGCCCGGCGTCGTCATAATCGTAGCGGGTGGTGTGCCCACTGCGATCAGTTACCGTTTCAAGCAGGCCTTCCGGAGTATAGCTGCGCACTTCGGTGCTGCCATCGGCGTAAAGAGTATCGGTTAATCGGCCATAGGCATTGTAGGTGTAGTCGGTCCACACACCGTACCGATCACGTTCCTTATCGAGATTACCCGCCGGGTCGTAGACCGTTTCGGTAAAACTGCCATCCGGATAGGTTGTTTTTGTTAACCGATTCAGTGAATCGTAGTCGTAGTCTACGGTTTCAAGTAATACCTCGCCGTTAACGGTTCGCTCGCGCGTTTCCAGGTCGATATTGTTGTTGGCGTCGTAGGTGTAGGTAATTGTGCCGCTCGCCGGGTTGGATTCTGTCCATTTTTGGCCTGCGGCGGGGCCAGAGAGGTAGTAGGTGTAGAGAGTGGTTAGGCCACGTAAATTGGTGGAGCTTGTTACCCGACCATTGGTATATACGTTAGCTGCACTGTATACGAGGGTTTCACCGCTGTCCGGGTCGAGTACACCCGGCATCTCTATACCTGTAAGGTTACCTTGGCTGTCGTAATGCATTGTGGTAATACGATTCAGCTCATCCTCAATCTGGGTTTCTTGCCCAAATCTGTTGTACGCTAGATAATCCACGCGATTCTGTTCAGCATCAACCGTATAACTGAGGTTACTATTCTCGTCATAATGGCTTGTCCAAACATACTCGCTACCAGCAACAGACTTAGTTAACTGGTTATCTTTATCGTCGTAGGTATAGGCAGTAACAATATCACTCGTATAAGAGCCATCGCCGATGGATTTTGTTTCGAAAAGCACATTACCGCGATCATCGTATTGATAAACCGTTGTACGCCCGTCCCGATCGGTAACAACGCTGGTATTTGAATCCAGATCGTGATTAAAGGTTTTGATATTTCCTTGGCCGTCGTCCTGGGCGTAAAGGCGGCCGGTATCATCGTAGAGGTTTTTGACTACCGTTCTACCGAGAGGATCGAAAATATCCAGCAGGCTGTGTTCGTTGTTGTACACGTATTCAGTGCCCGTAATGTCTTGCATTACTTGCTCGGCATTGCGGAACTCTACCAAATCGCCGTTTGCTTCATAGATGTATTCGTACACGTTGTTGGACGGGTCGGTAATCTGGGTAATACGACCGTCACCATCCCGCACGAAGCTGATACTCTTACCTGAGGAGTGAACAATACCGGTATCACTGTAGGTGATAGCGTGGCCGTTGGGCTCGGTTATGGTTTCTACTCCAAAGTTTTGATCGAGTTTGTAGATATAGCCAGCTTTTGTAGTGAGGGTGTAGCGATGAACATTAAATGGTTGACCATCTCCCGCAACTTTTTCTAAAAACCCATTGGTAACTTCGCTGAGATAAAGTGAATCCACTTCTTCAGCAGTAAGAGTTGAATATGTACCGCCCATTGGTCTAAAGCGAAGGTTATGAAAACGGCTTCCGCCAGAAAGAAAACAATTGGGAATTGAAATGCTTTGAGCGGCGCTATCTGATGGTTCTGCGTAAACACCGAACTTTTCTACTTTTCCATTTGGTAACGTTATCGTTACAATTTTCTCGCCTACTGGCTGGCTACAAACAGCATCACCAACAAATGACACACCACCAGCGCCTGGGAAGTCTGCTTTTTGCGTATATCTAGTCCAACCAGTGGTTGGTTCACGACTTTCCTCGATACGAACATTCTGATAATCAATGGTCCAACCATAACCAAAATCCATTGTCTCGAGCTTCCTTCGACTATCGTATGTGCGAGATACGACAACGGGAATTCCCTCTAATGGAATATTTAAATCTTCAACGGTAAAGCTAAAGTTACCTAATTTTTGATCACCTTCAACTATAATTGCGACGCGATGGCCGCTCATACGGCCATTACTGTCCTCGGCTTGTAACAAGAGGTGATAACTGCCATTCACAAGTAATGTCGGGTCGAATTCTGCTAAAGCTTTGTTATCAAGATCTTCAATACCATGATAAAGAACGCGATATTCGGTATCCGACTGATCTGCGCGTTTATAAAGCAATGTCACGGATGTCAGGGTTTCATCCTGAACAGTTCCAAGCACCATACTAGGAGAAGTGATGACGGCACCATCTTGCGGATAGTCAATTTGTACCGATGGATCTGAAATATCCGAAGGATCTGGCACAACCAAATTGGTTTTCTTCACCACGGTTTCATAGCCATCTGTGAATGTAATTTCAATATCGGTAACGCCCACCTTCGTACCCGTAAATTCGGCGCGTAACAGATCGTCAATGGCATATTCCTCACCATCCACGCGAATTGTAGCGGTCACAGAACTGGCTTCGTTAATTGGCACTAACTGCATAGCGGCACTTTCGCCAATCTCAACTACATTTGAAGGTTGCCAGCTAAAATCAAAATCGAATTCAGCGTTTTCAGGAATAACCTCTACATTCCAACTAATGCTATTACTGGAGGCAAAATTACCTAAACTATCGGTGGCAGCCACATAGAATCGATAATTACCCAAAGATTCTGGGACCCACCTAATTTCCCCAGTAGCGCTGTCTATAGCTCCGGGGTCGTAGCTGCCTTTTCGGTAACTAATAGGAAGATCACCTTCTCTGTCGGTAGCCAAAACTTGATGAAAGTATTCAACGCCAACTTTTGCAGTTTTGGGCCGGTAACCAGATAAAAACTGTGGAGCTCTGTTAGTAAATGCATTTACGTTAATATAATCCTGTTTATATACTAACCCGCCACGTCCATCATCGATTGCATACCAAATTGCAAACCGACCACCCTCAAACTCCTCCCCTGGCAACCAGGTAATTAAACCAGTGTCATTCATTGTCATGTCGCCCGGAGCCGAAATTAACATGTATTTAATGGAATCACCATCTGGGTCCATAGCTGCTAATTGATGCTCGTAGGCAATACTTACCTCTGCATTGGGCATTAATCCGGAAGTAAAAACAGGGAAGTTATTTTCAGGAATAACCTCCAAAGTAAACTCTTGATATTCACTTGCATTTAGCTGATCTAATACTCTAAACCGAACAGTGTGAATTCCAACATCACCCACCGTGGGTGTCCACGCTATATTTAGTGCCGCTTTGTTATCTAAAACAGGCTCCGCGGAAAGCTCACTCATCCGAGCTGGAGCAACGTCAAACTCTACTCGCAAATTATCTGGGTTTTCCTTGGTCCATAGAGGCACATCATTTTCAACATCCAGAATATATTTGAACTGCTTACCTACCACTGCAATAGCTGAAGGAGGTTGAGATACGATTACTGGAGGGTAATTAGGGTCAACTCTTACAGAAACTGTCTGAGACTCTGCTTCCGCGCCACGAAAATCCCGCAACCCAAACGTTAAATTGTATGTTCCTGTACTCGCTGGCGCCCAGTTTATGATGTGATTGCATAATTCTGATATACATAGAGGATCACCCTCTATCGTTTGGAGCTCTATTGTGGCTTCAGGCGGCCCTTCAACCAGAGTAATCCTACGTCCATCACCGTCTACATCCACAGTGTCGATATGGTATTGATAAAGGTAGGTTTGGTTAGCCAAGCTACCCGAAAATTCCGGATTGTAAACATAAGGAACCCCCTGCACAGCAATTCCACCCGGCTCTAATGTAGCAAAGACTGGCTTAGAATTAAAAATATGTCTTGGCGTTAACACAAAGGATTGCTGCTCAGATAAGCCATATTCATCAGTTGCTTTCACTACAAATCTATTTTCTTCTCCGAGAGATGTTGTCTGCCAAGTAAGAACGTTCCCTACCAAACTCGCTCCAGGATCATCAGATGGATTAACCAATTGCAGTGTGACTTCATCGCCATTTGGATCAAAACTTTCTATTTGATATTCATATGTTTCATTGGGCGTGTAGTGAAGCTCGGGATAGGAAGTAATTCTCGGAGAAAGGTTTTCTGTATTCGCAGACCATGTAATATGAGTTGTAGACTGCAGGCCGTTCACCGCTGCGCTTATAGAATCGTCACCCGTAACATCTCCGAGGTAACAATGCTCTGCTACGCCCCGACTGTCAGAAAAGGCATAGCCCGTATGATCGTGATATCCACTTACAGTAAATTCGATTCTTACACCACTGACTGGCCATTCCATTTGATCTGTAATTAACGCTGTTATGCATGCTGTATTTCCAACATCCAAGTTTTCATCACCAACTATGGAAATATTCGAAACGGTTTCAGGCACACTTAAAGCCATCCCACCCAAATAGCCGTAAGACTCATAGAAATCATTACCATATACCGTGATGCCAAATGGCTCATTTGCCATCAGCTCATGACTGCCGGGTTGAACAGACAACTGAGCATACGAAAATTCTGAATTGCCAATCGGAGAAAAAAAACTAGGCTCTACGATTTCAGCGTTCATCTGAAATGAATCTATTGAACTCGTTGGAATCACAACGTTTATAAAATTATATGCCAGGTCCCTATCAGGTGTTCTAACATTATAGTGTTTCATATACTGTGCTGACGGGGGAACAACCACCATAAAGGGATCTGCCATAGTGGCATCCAATATTCTGCTGGGGTTATTACTGTCCATGCTGTCACCAACAGCATACTGTATAAGTAGTACTGGTTTTGATGTGATAATTCTCTGTGGGGATGATTCAATAAACTCCACAAATTCTTGAGCGTTCAACAAATACTTATAATCACCATCAATATAGATTCTCGTACTCTCGAAAGGCGCTATTATCCTGAAGACATCTCCACCATTAGGTGAGCCACTTTGATTATTGTCAGTACTATCTATTTCTCCTCTTCCATATGTAGGTGCAGTAAAATATTCTGTGCCGAGGCTATCTATAGGGGGGAGCTGCTCCACTAGGTGATCACATGCACCTGCATCTTGAGGCACATACGCGCAGGAGTGTGTTCCAAAAACAGCAATCTTTTTATTAGAACTTACCATCGTACCAGTTAGATCGGCTACTTTTGAGCCCCTTGCTTCGAGGTAATATACATCTCCCTGATCAAGGTTTAGTGCAAAACGTTCACCTTTTTGAATGTGTATTTTGCCATGAATTTCTTCTGCTCCGCTGAACAAATCCATTGTCGCATCAATTAAAACCTCTGTGTTATCTTCCGTAGCAACGATACCTACCTGAGGCGCTCGTGCACTGCCATTCCCATAGCTACCAACTTGTGTATCCGAATAGTTACCGGATGCCAAAGTGGTGTAGTGACCAACAATGTAGCTAGTACCTAACACAGCATTTGGCAACGCCAAGAATCCATCTGTTGTCGCTTCCCGCTGGTTGAGCGCATACACTGAAATCTTTTCATCTGCAGTAATATGGATAGCCTGATCTACCAATACTTTATGCCTTTGCACTGCTCCAGCCGCCATAACCTGCTCAGATTCTACGGTAAAGCTTTTTATTTCACCTGCACTTAGAGTAATTTGCTCCGATACACCCATTGCAGCTATTTCGATATTTGCTATCGCACTACTATCTCCTGCAGCCAAATAAATATGAAAGAGAGAATCATCCATTTTGAAATTTGAAGTAAACGGAAACCAAAATTCTGTTCCTTCGTGCGATGCCCTTCTCTCAGCTGCAATAACGGTTAGAGTAAAGTACTGAGTGTCTTGCGCGCCGTCTGGATCGATAACGGCTACAGAAAATTCATATTCACCGATATCATCAGCACTTGTCTCCCAGGACATTGAACCATCTTCCCACCGAACGTTTAAATCCGAGGTAAATTCGTAGTTGAGAACGTCACCATCAGGGTCAATCGCTTCCGGTTCATACTCCCATCGGTCACCAGCAACCACAACCAAAGGAGGTGATGACACTATTTGCGGAGGATTGTTGCCATTGACTACGGTGATTCCAAATTCTCTGGATGATAATGAAGCCCCATCGGAAACAGTTATTTTTATATCATGATACTCCCCTGCGTCATCAAACCCCGGCGAGAACGTAATCGTGTTGCCATTAAGAACAGCAAACGAAGGCAGCCCCTCAACACTGTATGTAAGACTATCGCCATCCGGATCAACCGCATCTATGGTTATCGTTAATGCTTCCCCTTCTGCGATGTTTTGCTCTGGAATTACGGCAATAGAAGGTGCCTGATTAACATTTTGAACAGTAAGATCAAAACTATGTATATAGCCAAGCTCCCCATCGCTGACTTCAATACTTATGGCATACTCACCGGCTTGACTGAAATCCGGAATCCAGCTTAACAGGCCTTCGCTGCTTAAACTTGCACCTGAAGGGAACACTGTAATTGCGTTATAGCTCAGAACATCTCCATCGACATCCGACCCTAGAATTTGATATTGATAAAGTTGATTTTCTGCAACACTTAAGATTGGATCGGAACTTACTGTAGGTGCATCGTTTATCGCCAATACCGTGATACTGACAGTTGCAATATTTGAATTTGCGATACCATCGTTGGCCATAACAGTAAAATGATCTTCGCCGTAATAATTCAAGCGAGGTGTGTAACTGATAGTTGGAAATTCACCATTCAAAGTGCCATTTTGAGGGTTGCTTACCAATGCGTAGCTTAGTGTGTCGCCATCGGCATCAAAACTTTCAAGAACAATTTGAAGCACTTCATCTTCATTCACATCCATGCTCAAATCTGAAAGGATCGGTGCGTCGTTTACATTCACAACTTGAAGGGTAAATGCTTGGTCATCGCTTAAACCAAGCTCGTCTGTTACTTCAATTTTTATTTCATGATCGCCAATATCCGCCGCAGTAGGTATCCAAACCAGTTGGTTATTGTCACCATCTAAGTTCATACCCTCTGGCCCGTGCAAAAGCGCTAAACTCAGCACGGCGTTTGCATCTGGATCTTCGATGACTATTGGGTATGTGTATAAACTTCCTTCCAATACACTGAGTATCGGTTGCGAGGTGATCTGGGGTGCACGGTTAACATCGAGAACCTCAAGGGAGAAGCTTTCGACTGCATTGAATACGCCATCAGTTACGCTGATTTGTATATCGGCGTAATACCCGGAATTATCATAGCCGGGTTGTAATTTGAGCACGCTATTTTCAAGCGTTACGAAGTTGGGTAAGTTACTTGCCCCAAACTCAAGGCTATCCCCCTCACGATCGGTCGCATTGATTGGTATCTCCAGGGCATCCCCTTCCTGCATAGATATATCACTTAGGGGCTCTATCGAGGGCGCAGAATTTGAGTAACGAACAGCGATGCTAAATTCCTGTAATACGGTTGCTTCGCCATCCGTCGCCGAAATGACTACGGGATGGTTGCCAAGCTGTTCTACGCTTGGCTGCCAGAGTATCAACCCTGTTTCCGGTTCTAGCGTCATCCCTTTCGGAGACGTTACCATCGCAATGGTTACTGCATCTAAATCTGGGTCGTCAACGATTATTTGGTACTGGTAGTCAGATTCGGTTAACGCTTCTGCTATGGGAACAGAGCGGTATACCGGTGCGTGGTTTTCCCGTTGCAGCATACCTTGAAATTCACCACTGAACGGAACATGATGCAATTCCATGGGGCCATCCCAGGATTTAGCGATAATCGTACCGTTGAGACTCCCTCTCGGGTTATCAAAATGCGCCAACGGCGCCAGTACCGTGCCTTCAACCCCAACCCAAACCAATTCGACGCTTGTTGCTTCTGGAAAGTTATACAGTGTTCGCGTGGCGCGTTCTGATAAATGTGCAAGACCAATGTTTTTTAGACCAGCGTGATCACCAGTAATATTTAACAATAAAGTGGATGTTTCGGGAGTACAGTTGAGTACCAGAGAGGTAGAATTTAGCAGGCTGTTGCCATCGATATTAAATACCTGTGTTTCACTTTCGCAATCGCCAGTGAGGTGTGTGCCACCCCACTTGTATTCGGTTGTTCCAGTTGGCGTTAATTCGGAAAGCTGATTCGAGAAATCTTGAAGCGCCTGGAATTCATCATAAAAACTGAAGGGCAGGTCGGAATTGGATAATACGTGTGACCCCTGCGGCATAGCCGATAAAACTTCGCTGCCTATTTCCACAGTAGAACCGGAAGCTAACACACTCCCAGCGAAAATCTGGCCGTTTTGATATTGAATATTCCCGCCCGAAATTAATACATCTTCTTGTGGCTCGGCCTGGTACACACTGGAAACGCCATAACTGGCAAGGGTAATATTGCCTCCAGCCGCCAGCTTGCCTTGCACATCCGAAGAAACAGCGGAAAATTCACCTTCAATAAACGCGTTAAAGCTCAATGCAAAATCAAACGAATCATCCGCTAACACTGGCTGAAGTGAGGATGCCGCTGTAAATCCCACAATTGCGGCGCACTTAGAAGCACCCACAATTATTTTTGTTTTACAAATCCAGCGGTAAAGATTTTTGAGAACAACGGCGGATTTCATTTTATGAGCACGCACACTTTCCTTGCCAAACATTAGAATTAGCCTCACGATAATTTTTTTGCAAGCACAACTTTTGGAGAAAACGCAGAAAGGACGTGCACTAAACACTTGCACCAAAAAACTCGCGCAAATTGGGCAAATCTAGACACACAGAGGGGACAGTTTGATCATTTCCCTATTACGGCCTACTACACCGAACATCTCCATTTTCAGTAGAACTTTATTTCACTTACGCATGGTAAAACAAGCGTTCGGTTTAGTAAACCAAGATTATGTTAATTATTTGTTATGCATTAACTCTCAATTAAATTGTCATACAAAAGAATTGTATTTTCGAGCAGTGGGTAATATGGCTAATTTTTTTGTACTAACCCTTGGATCAAAGGTATGTCGCGCGCCCATTAACTGTATACACTTCTCGGTTTTGGCGTAACTTATCTAATTCCCAAGCTGACAACCAATTAAATAAATATGCCACCTTTTTCTCAAAAGCGTATACCACTCGCCGCGTAGATACCATCTCTCCGATACAGCCGCAAGTATTATTAACACACTTGCGGCATGTATTCTTTTTGGTTTTTTAAGACCCCAAAACAAATCTGCACCAGCTTTCTCATTGCTGCGCCCAGCGCTTGCATTTTGTTCTTTCCGTTAGCCAATAATCGCTTTTTCTGGCGCGCTATATCCGGGTTATGTTGTCCCGCACAGACCGCTGCCATATACAATTTCGCCCGCACTGAAGCCGGCCCAGATTTTGTTAGCGAGCTTCGGCCTTTGAATACACCAGATTCAACCAACTTAGGTATGAGCCCCAAATAGGCGGCGAGTTGAGCTGCAGTTTTAAAGCGTCTACTTCGAATCACACACAGCATTAGACGCGATAGCGTAGAACCCACGGCAGGAATGGTTTGTAATAATTCTCGGTCTTTTTTCAAGTGCGGGTGACGATCGATATGATCGTCGATTTGTGACTCCAATCGCGCCTTTTCTTGTTTAAGGTATTCCATTGTCTGCTCAATGGATGACATGACAATCTCGGATACCGTTGTAATTTCCGCCTTCTCTCGGCGGTTATATTCTCGTTGGTAATCCTTTTCTATGGCCTCCAAGCGAGCGATTAGCGCCTTGAGTTCCCGTATTTCCGGAGGCTCAGGCTTCCAGAGCATCGGGTTATGACTTTTTCCATAACGGGCGATCACTAGGCTGTCGCACTTATCAGTCTTGTGTGTCGAACCAAGGCTTTTTGCGTAGGACTTAATTTGAGCCGGGTTGGCAACCACGACGCTAAAATCCTGCTCGTATAGACGATACGCCAAATTCTCATGATAAATACCCGTCGCTTCCATAACCACGATAATATTCTCGGCAGGTTGTTGGGTAGTCTTAACCAGCCAGTGTGCCAGTGATTCAATACCGGACGGTGTGTTTTTAAGCACCTTGGTTTTTACCTTCAGTAATTCCGGGTCACGCAGCCAAAGACAATCGAGTTTGTCTTTACTCACATCAATTCCAACAAATGCTTGCATCTTTCCTATTCCCCTTGTACATGCAGTGTCACCACAATGTGTGGGCACTTGGATACCATACAATTTCAAGATGATGGAACCAGGGGCGTCATCTACGTCTCAACTTCTTACAGTTTAGGGTGGGCTCACACTCACCTGGTTCCGAGTGACAAGTGATAGCTAATCACTTGTCGCAGAGAGATACAAGGGTGGGTAAGCCGAAGGAGCCTCCCACGCGTTGCGGGGTTTAAACTCTCTGAGAAAAAAGGTTAATAAACCAGACGCCCACCCGAGCGAATAATTGGACACCCACTTTATTAACCATTAGTTAAATAACAGGAATAGTTGGACACCCACCCGAAGCCCGGCGAGTCCGGGTTTTTGTTTAGCTGGCCTGAGTCCAGCGTCGGGCTTCGTTTTTAAGAGATTTTCTTGGCAAACTGTACATCACCACCTAGATATTCCACCACAAGCCTTCCTATACCGTTAGCCAACATACCTAATGTTAAGAACAACCAGATAGCAATAATCCATCTGGGCCAAGGTTTTTTTACAGGTGTCAGTACAGGAGCCCCCGTTTGCTCAACATCACTACTAGGTGGTTCGTAAATTTCTTCTGACACTACGTACTCCTTTCACTTAACGCTTTGCTCTATTGCGGCCGGAACGGCCCGACTGGCTGGGATCGTTATGAATTTTAGCTGCCACGAATTTTATCCGCCATGCGCTCTATCAAACCGCGAACGCCTGGGAAATATTCTTTTTTAAACACTATACCCTTATCCCAACCCTGGCTGCCTTTATAGAACTGAGTAAATACTTCAATCAGATCTTCATGCGAACGAAATTGCTCAGATGATCGCATAATACGGGCACGGTCATTTTGGTGACGAAAGTATATCTTAGCCTTGCTGTTAATGACCTGAATCATTTCCTTGTCTGAAATAAGCACCACAAAATTTTTATCGTTTTCACGCAGTGAATTCAATCTATTTATTACATCATCAAGTGATGCATCTATCTTATTCCCTGTATTTGATAGTAAATTCATACGGATTTATCCAAAACGCCCGATAATGGCGGCATTTTTGAGTGTAGAGAAAAAGTGCTCGGCATGAATTGATTGTTAGCACTTTTTATCGAAGAATGTAACAACTGAATATTCAGTGTCGTACTTGTGTTCTATGCCTTCAATTGCATTCACTAAATCTTCATTCGAAATAAAGCCGTCTTTTTCTGATACTATTTTCTGCTCTACGATCATGTCTTTAGCGATCAGTCTAAACTTTCCACCATCAATATTATCTACGCTCCCTATTACGGAAAGAATAACTCCAAATATATGGCTTCCGACCGGCGCTGTTATCAGAAATATACATACTGTTTGCTTTTGTGAGTCGTAGTCGCCGCCCTCTACACCAAACTCAATTCTAAACAAACTTGGTGGTGACCTTAACATATCTTCCAACTGGCAGATTTGAGTCTGATACTTGAAAACTTCGTCAAATGAGATGTCAACAGGCTCAGTAACGTCAAATTCTGAGAGGATTCTGACCGCACTGTTTAACGCCTTAAGCTCATCAGAAAAATCGAACTCTTGATCTTTGCAGCCAACAGAAAATCCGAACTTTGGTAGTTCATCAGTAATTAGTTCTGCGACCACCTTCTTGCCAGATGAGCTAAGTAGATTCAGCAGTTGAATAGCGTCTCTAAATTTTCTTAGCTCTAGCCGAATTCCTTCGCCAAACGAAAAAGAATAAATGGCGGCACCGGTACAAGGATTGAGTTTAAGGTCAAAAAATTCACCTTCAACTCTCATTTTTTTTAGCTCATCAGGGACCATCGCATTGAAGGGTGACACATAAACCTTTGCATCGAATGAAAGCCCCAGCGAAAGCTTGTTTTCTCTGAATCGAATCTTACCTTCAGCTTTCGGAGTGAGATTAGGCATTGAAAGTTTAGCACCGCCATCTGAGTCAAATGATGGATTTTTACTCAAGATCCCAAAACGAGTATCAACCCCTCTAATCTTCGAAAGCTCGACCTCTGCCTCAATGCCAAGTGACATGTCAATCAGGGTTTTGAGGTTATCTTCGCCTTCTGTAGTAAAGGTAATCTGGGCGAAGCCATTCTCATAGCCAGTAGATTCTAGGTGTCGCTTTTTATTGGAAATATACTCCGCAATATCTTCACCTATGTGACTAGAGAAGCAATGTTTGAGACTTTCCCCATTATGTTTATCCAGTAGATTGGACTCATCATAATGGATTGTCATTTTTCGCTTATTAAAATTATTCGCTTTGCTGCTTTGCTCTATTTCATGCAACCTCTTCAATACTTTTGTGATTAGTTCATTATCAATGTGGACAACATACGCCCTTTGCGCGCTATTTTTTCCGTCGAATTCTATGAACACGAAAAAAGACGGCATTTGCGCCGTAATCAGTCGCCTTAAATTAGAAAGTGTAATTGGCAGCTTTCGATCACTTTTATCGGTTGCCTTGACTTGCACTTTGCACTCAAAAGCGGGCTTGTGAATATCGTGAGGGGAAAGACCAGGACTAAACGGGAATTCAACAAAGAAATCCCATCCTGTTTTATCGATCTGAGATCCGTTTGGAATCAGACCGACCTCGGCACACCATAAACTAAATGTGCTTTCCCCCATCAACCCTAAATCTCTACTCATAGTCTTTTCTTGGATTGCTAACGAGACCCTAGAAAAACTCTTGCCAGTTCATCTTGTTGAAGAATCATGCACAAAATCTTTCTCCTACGTGAATGCTAACCCTTTTCAGTCATACAAAAAGCTTCCCATCGCACTCTCCGTGTGAAAATAATTTCGCTACGGTACACGCTTGAACTTTTCTACAGTCTCAACACCCACAACAGGGGAACGCGAAACAACGTGTAGCGTGTCCCTGCTGCTTGTGCTTGTTAGGTGCTTTTAGATACATGGCACCACTACAACTTTACCTTTGGCTATATGCGTTGGGCAACCTACTGGAATAGGATATATTTCTGCACATTGACCCATTGATAAATCTCCTGCCTTGGCAAACTGGTTACTAGGAATGCAGTCGCCTTGGCACTGTGTGTCATCGGAACACGATTTTCCTGCATCGGTAGTTTTAAGTGCGCAGAAATGCCCGCTTAGGATTAGATGCTTTATCCATTCCCCGCCTTTTTCTAAACATTCCTCTTTTGTAGAGGGTGTTCCAACTGCAGATGACTTTTGATTTTCTTCTGCCATAGACAAAGAACTCAAAATCACCGCGAAAAATATGTAAAACTTGAAGATACCCATAGCACCTAACATTTAAAGTTTAATCGGGGTCTGACCCTATTTTATAAACGGCCTCATTCGACAGTATCGTAAGCGCCAATCGAATCACACTCTAGCCAGACTTCAAAAGCAAATGTAACGTAAAGGCTCCATCCAACGAGGAGTCCCCATGCCCAACAAAAAGCACAACTGGCCCCAGCTCTTTGCTGACTATGAGCAATCAGGCCTATCGCAAACAGAATTCTGTAAACAACGCGATATTAATCCCAAGTACTTCAGCTTGAAGCTTTCCAAGCGCAGAGCCTCTGAGGGCAGCCCTTTCGCGAAAGCGATTGTACTACCTGAGGTAGAACACACCAATTGCCTGGTTTTACAAATCGGCCACTGTAAAATTCTCTGCCCCAGCACCATGCCGATTCCTTCATTCGTTGCCCTGGTAAAAGCCTTGGCATGATTCAGTGGCCTGATTCCATTCCCATTTACCTGCATCGCGATCCCGTCGATTTCCGCAAGGCCATCAACGGGCTGGCAGTGATTGTGAGTGATTCCATGGCACTGGATGTGTACAGTTCGGCACTGTTCGTGTTCTGCAATAAAAACCGCTCACAACTCAAGGTACTCTATTGGGATCGTACCGGCTTTGCACTCTGGCAAAAGCGCCTTGAGCGCGATAAATTCAAATGGCCTCGCAAAGATTTGCTCTCAACACTCACGCTCACCCACGAGCAATGGGGCTGGTTACTACGCGGCTTTGATTATCGCGACTTTAAACCACATCACACCCTCCATTTTACCGATGTTGCTTAATCTTTTTTTGTATAATAGGCGCCATGACCGATGCGGCAGCCTTACAAAAAGAGAACGCGTTATTGCGTGCGCAATTAGCGGAGCGCGATGCCCAGATTTCCGTTCTCAACGAGCAGCTTAAAAAGCTCTTCAAAAAACGCTTTGGTGCTTCCAGCGAAAAATCCTCGCCCGATCAGTTGGGCTTATTTAACGAAGCGGAAGAGGTTCTGACCGATGATGTAGCTGAAGCAGAACCAGAAACCACCCCAGTTAAAGGCCATACCCGTACACAGAAGCCACGCGTAAGTATCCCGGATAATTTTCCTCGTGAAGACATTATTCACGATATCCCCGAATCTGAGAAAGTTTGTCCTCACGATGGTAGCACGCTAAAAAATATTGGCAGTGATAATCACGAGCAATTAGACATCGTTCCCGCTAAGGTCACAGTTATCCGCCACAAGCGATTAAAGTATGCCTGCCCCTGCTGTGAGGGCCACATCGTAACAGCCGCTAAACCCAAACAGCCTATCGAAAAAAGTATCGCGAGCCCCGGCTTGCTCGCGTTTATCGCCGTACAGAAGTATGGCGATGCGTTGCCACTGTACCGCCAAAGCGAGATGTTCAAACGCATCGGGATCGAGTTGGATCGCACCAATATGGCCAACTGGATGGTGAAATGTGGCGAGTTGGTTCAGCCCTTGATTAATCTGCTGATTGAGCATCTGCATAAACAGACTTACCTTCATGTGGACGAAACGCCACTACAAGTGCTGGATGAGCCAGGTAAAACCGCTCAGAGCAAAAGTTATATGTGGGTCATGGCTCATGACGGCGAAAAACCCGCGTGTATCTTCCATTATGCGGAAGGTCGCGGCCAACAGGTCCCGGTTAATCTGTTGAGTGCCGAAAACACCGCCATTATGGTTGACGGTTATGAGGGATATCAAAAAGCGTGTAACGACTACGGTATTACGCGCTTAGGTTGCTGGGCGCATGCTCGACGTAAGTTCAAAGAGGCGCAAGATCTCCAGAAAAAGGGCAAAACCGGCAAAGCCGATCAGGCACTGGCTTTTATCCGGCGTCTTTATGCCATCGAAAAACGCATAAAAGACGAACCTCCCGATAAACGCTTCGCGATTCGACACCAAGAAGCCGAGCCCATCCTCAACAAACTCAAAGACTGGATGGAAAAAAGTCTGCACACCGTGCCCCCAAAAACGGCAATCGGTAAGGCGTTGGTGTATCTCAACAATCAGTGGGATCGCCTCATCGCCTATCTGGAGGATGGTCGGTATCCCATAGACAATAACGCCGCTGAGCGCGCCATTAGACCGTTTACCATTGGCCGCAAGAACTGGCTATTTAGTAAAAGCCAAGCAGGGGCTAAAGCCAGTGCCAACCTCTATAGCCTGATCGAAACCGCTAAGGCTAATAAACTCAATATCTACGACTATTTAACGCACGTTTTTAAAGAGCTGCCCAATGCGCGCAGCATTGAGGATATTGACGCGTTATTGCCTTGGAATACCATCCTTGAATAGGGTGGGGTTCGTTTGGCGCTTACACAGTATCTTCCCCGTGGATGCTCAATGGCTTCACTGACTCAGCAGCAGTGTGACAGAATTGCTGATCAACTGAACCAGCGTCCACGAAAACGAAATGACTATAAAACTCCAGAGGATATTTTTTATGGAATTTAATTACATCTGTTGCACTTCAAACTTGAAGTCAGGCATTTTTCTTGCTCACACTAAATAGCATTCCAACCGGTGATTTTTTAACTTTGTGAGACTCCTCGGCTAAATTTTTAATAGATTGAGGAATATCTCTAAGCTTGGGCGCATCCAACAGCTGATCCGCAGCAATCACAGCAAGTCCCCAAACAGGCATACCCGTAACTGCTGCTGCAACCCCAAGAGTTCCCATTACCATCCAGGAACCCATATCCTTTCCGGCAAACTTCCACTGCTTAGCTCTTAATTCAGCGATATTCTTTTTGTGCTTTATGAACGCCTCATTAATATTTTCAAAAATCTGATCTCGGCTTCTGTGGAAATTTGCCGGATTAGAATTAACAATCTCATTTATACCACTTCCTAACATCGACCTGATCTCTTCCATTGCGCCTTGTTTTCTAATATCGATCAGCACATCTGGTGGTATATTACCCAACCACTCCATTTCATTCTTTGCAAGGTCTTGTAGTCCCCTGACAATGTGCAAGTCGTGGTCTCCAGTTTTTAGTTCAGCTCTTTCTGAGTCGTACTCCATTTTCCAAGCCAGATACTGCCATGACGTAGGAGCATCAATTATTGGCGTGCCATTTAACCTTCTAGATTTAACTAGTAACTCATTACTTACGCTCATCCTGCCCAAAGCCTGCGAGGCAAGCAATATGCCCGGCGAATCAATAAAAAGCTTATAGTGCTCGCTTTGCAGGGCTCGATGTAATTGTGAGGATACATCACCGGTCCATTCTGTATCGAAAAGCACTCTACTTTCGTCACTGATTTCAGCTATAGCTCTTTCAATAGTATCCAACTCATGGGCAAAGTCCATTAGCTCTTCAAACGACTGAAATCTTCTACCAAAAAGTTTTCCTGCATGTATGAGAGAGTCGTCCTTTCCAAGTGTATGGAAGAATTCTCTTTCCTCTTCTTGTAGAGCCGCATAATCAGGGAGAATAGCAATAATTGGAATTTCGACATCTGCACAAGCCAAGTCTTTATACTGAAGGATATTCATAGCATGCTTTATAAAATAGTATGCTTGTCTATCCTTGGGGTAGTTTGCAAAAATATGTTTTGAGCGTAAAAACGGATCTGGAAGGACAATCGTATCCGTATATATTCCACATTTTGATGCAATATTTTCGTCATGAGATGGAAACAGGTCGCCTCCAAAAATACCTTTTATATTGCCATGCATATCCTCTACATGAATGTGGGCTATTTCACCAACATCTTCCCAAAATTTATCTATAACACTTAGAAACTCCTCTAGGTTCTTTGTGAATTCATCTGTTGTGTTTGGGTTTTTAGAGAGAGCCATTCCGGCATCATGAGGAGTAAAGCCCCTTTTCTTCATCATTTTATAGAAATGACCAAAATTATTTTCAATGAAGGTGAAATATGTATTCTGTATTTCACTCAAAGAGGCTTCCTTTTTGAGTTCCTCTCGGTCGTGAATTGCTGTGACCGCAAGAGCCATCGACCTTACCAATCCATCTACCGTTTCTATGTCTACCTCTCCATCAGGACCGACGCGTACGGATAATAAACTTTTTTCGACATCCAACCCTTCTGCGATTCTGATTTTCCCAGCCTTAAACTGTTCTTGAAGAATTTTCAGTCTGCGCCGAAGCCTGTCTTCATATTCCATTTCTTCCTTTGATTTTTCAGACATACTCTTTTCGCTGGCCATATTGGTATCATTCTCGAGAACTTCACTTCGATAAGCTTTGTTAGCTTGAAACGATTTCCTTGGAAACTGCTTCTTCGCTAGTCGCTTTTTTAGTCTCCGTTTAACTCTCAATTCGTAGAGATATTTTGCTTTCAATTCACGCCCCTAGCGCTGAAGAATGACTGATGCTTAACATTTAAACCACGCGCAAGCTCCAAACCCCAAAACCACATCACCTTACGCATACCTAAATTATTGATTTTTATGAATTATTCGAAGACATAAGAAACGCGCGATCGACAAAGTGAGCATGCGCACTATCTCAAATAGTTGCGCACCCGAGTTTCATATGTTCACCTGCAAACAACTGAAAACTATGTCTAAACAAAAATTCAATCCGCGCTACTGGAATCAAAGTCCACCTGAATCGACTTCCCTAATTCCAGCACATCCACAACGGCCCAAACTAAACCATGCCCCCTTTTCTCACCTGCCCACCCCAAAAAACATCCAACCAGCCCACAGCGCACAAAACCAAACAACGCTATTGCAAGGAACGTTTGTTCGCAGAAAGTAAGAAAAGAATCGAAGCACATTGGAAGGGAGGGGAGTGAGGCTTTCGAGTAGCGCGAGGCAAGCCAGCACTTAACTCAGCAGTTATTCGGCCGGTATCTGCTACCTGTAATGGGGTGTCGCTTACTCTCACACGCTTTGCATCCCGGCATGGTGGTTTTGGTTAATACACAATCAAACTAAGGTTAATGTAGCACCCTTTATTTTGGCGCTCCACTTTCTATGGAAGATTGGCGGCATTGGGCGCCCCGATTTTTAGTGTTGATTGGTGCGCCATGAGTTTGCTGGTTTGGGTGGCGGTAAGGGCTTGCCAAGGTTTTGCTTTTGCAGCAAACACCGAGCTTTTTTTGTGCGAGCTTGATGGCAACAACGGGCGTGGCCGCTTGCGGCTGTGGGCCTGCAGCTGCCGTAAAACGCGCTTTAGGTCATATGGGCAATGGCGCAAACCTGGGAGCCCACGTAGGCTTGGCTCAACTTTAATAACTTGTTGCGAGCCTGCTGCTATGACCACCCATCGCGTCTACGATTTGCCCACCCGTGTATTTCACACGCTGTTCGCCGGCTGTTTTGTTATCGCCTTTGCTATTGGCAATACGGTCGATGATGATTCGCTGGTGTTTTCCTACCATATGCTGGCGGGGCTGGTGCTGTGCTTTCTGCTGCCCTGGCGTTTTATTTGGGGCCTGGTGGGCACGCGGCATGCCCGCTTTACGGATTTACAACTGAAGCCCAGCGCGCTTATGGTGTATGTGAAAAACATTTTGTCTCCCAATAAAACTTTTTGGGCGGGCCACAACCCTGCCTCCAGTTGGGCTGCTGTGCTGATGTGTCTGCTGGGGCTGGGTATGGGCATTTCGGGTTTGCTGATGGTAACGCGCGGCGGGGCAGGCGAGCTGAAAGAGCTTCACGAGCTGTTCGCTAACGCCTTTCTTATCGTGGTACTGCTGCATATTGCCGGCATCGCCATTCATACGGTGAAACACAAAGACCCGATCGGCAAGAGTATGATTACGGGTTGTAAACAACACTTGAGCGAGCACGATAGAGCGGTTGCCAAGCACACCGGGTTGGGCGTGGTTTTCCTGCTGGTGGTATTGGGGTTTGCGGCTTTTCTGCTGGCGAATTTCGAGGCGTCGAGCAGGAACCTGTCGCTACTGGGCAGTCAACTTCATCTCGGTGAAGCGGAGCACGGCGGCCACGAACGGGGTGCTAAACGCGGCCACGGGCACAACGACGATTAGGGTAGCTATGAATCATAAAGAGCGCAGAATTTTATTGGTGACCTTGTTACTGATCAGCGCCATTATTGCGATAGATCTGGTGAACGACGCCACGGATGGCGTGGTGTGGTGGCACTTGCTTGCCGAGGGCGCGGCGGGCTTACTGGCACTGTTGGGAATTTTTTATTTGCTGAAAGACAGCTTCCAACTGCGCCAGGACCTTGCTCAAGCCAACGACCGGGAAGCGACCTTAAAATGGCAAGCCGAGCAGTGGCGCAACCAGTCCAAAACCTATCTGGACGGCTTATCTGCATTGATTGATAAACAACTGGATGCCTGGCACCTGACGCCCGCCGAACGCGAAGTCAGCTTTTTATTGCTGAAAGGCTTGAGTTTAAAAGAGATCGCGGCGCTGCGAGGCACTGCCGAAAAAACCGCGCGTGTGCAATCCATGGCGATTTATGGCAAAGCCGGCCTGACCAACCGCTCTGAGTTATCCGCTTTTTTTCTCGAAGATTTGCTACCACCACAAGGCCCGGAAATCGCGGGCGCGTTTGGGTAACCGAAAAAGCAAAAAACATTATTCATGGTGCCACTCGATTTAATGTTGACCCTGCCGGGAAGCGTGCAGTGCACGGGGCAATTGTTTTCGATTTTCAGCCAGCTCGGTTGTTAGGGCCTGTTGCTTACGGTGTTCGAGCGTTGGCTTGTTAAGCTTGGTTTCGCCATTAAGCTTCGCAAGCCTCACTCAAGCTCAAGGTAGCGCTTAAAAAACGGTAACATCCGGTCTTCGACCCGCCCATAGGGAATCCATTTTTCACTCCACTCGTTGCCCCGATATTCTTCGGCAAAATGCGGAATACCGTACTGTTCCAGCTCCCACGCGAATTGTCGGTTGCCGGTGACGTGGGCCTGGTTGGGGTCTTGGCGACCCCAGTCGAACATAAAGCCGCGCAATGATTTTAACGGTTCTACAAAACGCCCCACACGGTTTTTCAAGGCGAAGTTATTGCGCAGTTCGGTGAGCGTTTTCGGGGCGACGCTGAGTTCGCCATGGTCCAGCGTTTTCAGAAAATTCGCGTAAAAGGGCGGTTTGTTAGGGTTGGGCACGTGCGACTGCGCCATAAGCAGGTAGGCTTGGGTAAAGGGGTTCATGCCTTTCAGGTCTTGATACGATCGGGCCGTATTGAGCAATTGCCATTCGGGTTCGCTGCGTAAAATTCGGTCGCTTGCGGTTCCCACCGGGTGCAGTGCGTAGACGCTGGAAAACACACCCGGGCGTTCCATGGCAACGCGAATTGCGCAATAACCGCCAATAAAATCCCCGGCCAAGCCTCTGGCTTCGGGTTTCGCTATGGTGCGATAGCGCTTGTCGACGGCGGCAACCAATTCTTTGCTGGTGTAGTCCCACCAGCGGCCAACGACGGTGTTGTTGCCGCAAAAAACGCCCGGTGTATGGGTGGCCCGATAGTCGCCAACCACAAAAATAAATTCATCGGTCTGGCCACGCGCCAGGGCGCGGGAGAAGGTTTCGCCGATGCGTTCCACCTCGTGCATCTGCTGTGCGCTCCAGCCGTAGTTGTGGATGTAGTGAATTACGGGGTAACGCCGCGTGGATTGATCGTAACCCGGCGGCAACCAAACCCAGATTTCGCGCTGTACATTCAGCGCCAGCTTATTTTGCTGAAGCTGTTTGGATGTGAGGGAAAAGGTTTCAACCCGCCAAGCGCTCTGCGACTCGGCCATGGTCGGCCAGGGTAACAGAGCGATAAGTGTGAGTAACGCAATGGCGCGGCTTGAAAATGGGGCGAGCAATGCGGGAAAGAAAAAAGATGTCATAACAGCCTCCAAGGGGTAACAGGAAGCGGAAATTCTTGCAGGCCAAGGGGCGGAATTCGCCCAATCCGATCGATCTAGACGTCGGCGGCCAAATTAATGGACTGTACGCGAGCGCGGTACTGGCTGGGCGTGGTGCCCCGATACCGTTTGAACACGCTGTTGAAGGAGGATTTGGAATTGAAGCCGCAGTCGAAGGCAATGTCGAGCACACTCGCTTGCGGGTTCTGCTCTAATAGGCTGGAGGCCAGCGCCACTCTGCGGCGGTTAACCATGTCGTAAAAGTTTCGTAATTCGCTGTTGTTAATGACTTCGGAAACATGGTGCGGGCTTTCGCCGAGGTGATCGCACAATTCACGCAGGCTCAAGCCGGGGCGTTTGTACAGATGCTCCACATCCATCGCTACGCGGAGTTTTTTCAAAATTGACTGGACGCACTCCGCAGCGAGCCCTGGTTTTGCGGCGCTGGGCTGGCGGCCGGGTTCGCCTCGCGGTGCAATTTGTTGTTGATTATGGAAGAGTGCATCGCGCAGTGCCTCGTTTTGGCTATTGGCATTCACCACCTGAGCGATATAAGACACCGCCAGAAACATCACCATAAACAATTGCACGGCGGAAATTCCCAGGTTTAGCGACATATGTGTTTCATCCAGCAGGGCGCAGTAAAGAACCCGGGCCAGGGCCACCAGTGTGTTGGTGATAATCGACAGCACCAGCATGCGCAGCGTGTTCAGGCCCGGGTCTTCGAGCACGGAGAACAGCCAGGTATTCTGCTGGCTGCGCCGGCGCAAGAACGCGCAACTCGTTGTTAACACCCACCCGGTTTGCAGTAGAAAAACAGCAATCGCCAGCAGCATGGTGCTGTGAATAAACAGCGCATACCCCCGAGAGATGGGTTGCACCGTATTCACAAAACCTGTGCCCCAGTGAATCGCCGTGGCAAGTGGAATGAGCAGCAACCACGCCAGGGCAACCAACAAGCTGTGCCTGCGCCAGGGAACACGCAACTCCGAATGCCCCACCGACTTCGCCAACAACAAACAACAGGGGCTCACTAAAAGGGTGCTGGCCATTAACACCAGTAGCCACAAATTTTTAAGGGGCGTATCGGGATGATGCATCAACCAGTCGCATGCAAACATAACGACTAGTAGCGATAAAAACAGTAAAAAATAACGGCTGCCCGAAGTCGCCCGCCAAGCCAGCAGCCCGGTAAAAGCGCACAAGGCAACTGCCATGGCGTAGAAGGAGAGTTGCAGGGTATTCATTGGGTTGCGTTTGCAGGTTCGTTAAAAGTGGTTGGGTTTGATGATACTGGTGGATGGGGAAGCCAAGCGTCAATAATAGGATGATAACCACAGGAACCCGCGCACATTGTAAATTATCCGAGAATTCGCTTTTAGCTTCACAATTCTCCAGCCTGCACCGTGCTGAACGCCCATGATAGTTTTATGTGATATCTAAGAGATGTAACTGTGGCACCGATCAAAATTAAATGCGGTTCTGTATGTCGTATCTGGAAGGGTAAACTGCATCACAACCGCACGTTTCGCCCCTTTTACACATTCAATTTTTGCACGACTAAGATCAATCGTAATATCTGGCTTCCACGGCTTTGCAAACAGCATAGTGAATACCAAAAATGTTACCACTACACCTGTAATTCTTTTCCTACATAAATAGAGATATGACCTAAACCGCTTTAGACGCTTTTTGACGATATAATCTTTGCGATGTTGCATTCTGCTTTAGACGTAACGCCACATTGGAGGTTAAATTGACCACTTTATTAGCTTAGTTGTAAACGTATACTGCTTTTAACTTCGGATAAGTTGTTCCCCATCCCGCTAGACACCCGCTTCCATACAGCCTCACTTTCTTACCACTAAGCATGGCAGCAAGCAATGTTGAATAAATTGCCTTATCATACTCAGTTTCATTTGTCATAAGAACAGCTCCAAGTGAATCGCAATTATCGGGATTCAATTTTTCTGAGTCGCTGAATGCAATTCGTATAACTGCTGGTTCAATATTTATCCAACTGATAGAGGTGTTATTCCCAGTTGACAAGTAGCCTGAGGCGCTTGTATTTACAGCAAAAAAAACAAGAGCCAAAAAATAATATTTCTTCATTACAATCCTCTGTTGAGCTAACGTTCCTCTTACCGGCCGGAGCTGCATTGAAGCGGAGGTTCAAACCCGCTTACTGGCTGATGGTGAAGTTGCTTGTTATGCATTTAATTTTTTCAAATTCGAATATTCGATTTTCTACGCGCAATAAGCTTATGTGATACACATAGTACCCGAAAGCCAAATTGAGCCTTACTCAAAGAAGAGCCATAGTTAAAAAAACGAAACCGGCAGTTTGTAATTCTTGAGATATCGCATTAATACCGAAATCAAGATTATGGCGCCGCTCAAAAACAAGAACACTCCTGAAATTTTTAGTCTGAGATAAGGTATATTATCGCCAATTTTGAGTCTTCGTATATTTTTGATATCGTGTACTCGAAATTCACCGTGCCCTCTTCCAAAATTTAAAAACGTAAACTGGAGCAATCGGTTATGCGCTCTATTAATTTCATTACGCTTCAACCAGTAGCCTAAGCAATATTTCTACCAATATGTTGTATCACTTTTCTAAACACATTTTTATTGATTCTTTGATTTAAGATAGCACTCATTACTTCCGATGATTCTATTTTATCTAGCTCAGCGATTAGACTCAGAAGCAACCTGTTTACCTCTTTAGCATTTAGGCGATTTGCTACCGATTTTATATTCTTTTGTGTGAGGTCAAATGCATATATACCACAACATTCTCGCACACAAGCAAGCTCTAAAGCATTCCAAAGACACCTCATCTCTTCAATGTGACAATCAATATTCACTACGTTTTGCGCGTAATCGATATTAACCCACTCGATCCATTCGGATTCTGAAATACGTATATCGTTTTTCTTGGTACGTTTCTTCATATCGTAGTTGCGTAACGTTATCATAACCTGTCGAAGTTGCGTTGATAGTTTTGCGGTAGCGTAGCCTTAAACCGAAAAACGAGCAATGCGACGGTGGTACAGCCAACCTTTAGCGCTCATGAGGCGCTTGCTATGCATTTGCTGCCAACTTCTTAATTGTCTTTTCATCAAGGCAGCCATCAAAATCTGCTCTAGACCTAAGCAGTGAAAGAATATCACCTACGTCCTTCGCCTCCACTCTCCGAATAATTATGTATTCATCCCGGTTGGTGCTTAACGTCGTGCACAACGGTCGGAGCTACATAGCCGCGGGATTCAGTGCAACTTGTTGCATTGTTGTTGCAACTTGTTATGCATTACCCTATTTTCCGCCGAAATTTGCGAATTGTGTGACCCTTTTGTGGCTTAAATGACTCTGGCCTTGCCATTCCCTCATCAGAAGCTGCAAAGACAAATTCATTTTTAATCACGTTGTAAATTGCTAAAAATGTTTTACCCTTGTCAATACCCGTGGCATCTTTCCAATCTATTGTAGGAGGCGTGACTTCTAAATTAAATTGAAAAGTTCCTTCCAGTAAAATGATCCCCTCAGATGAACGAACTGTAAAATTCGCACCCTTGATTTCTGTTACTGTTCCAACACCATTGTCTTCTATTGGATAATCAACCCCATCTTCGTTAACGTAGAATTGCTCCCAACGCCCAATAAAACCTGCTGTCTTGTGCATTAATTTCGCTTCTCATTTCTTTGCATAAAGCTGGAAAGTGCGGCCGTAGCGTAGGCGCGAAACGCCGAAACGGAGATTCAACGGTTGCTTGCAGCCGAAACGCACGACTGCCTTCTTAGAGCGACATTCCGTATAAAGCGTAGCAAACCAAAAGAACAACAAAAGGTAAACTTAAATAAACCATATGCCTAGTATTTTTACCCACACTTCGACTCACTCCCCAGTATCGGATAAAATATTCAGGAGTTAAAAGCACTAGCAGGTCAAATACTACCACCAAAACAATAACCAGCCACACAAAAACGGCGCCATTATCGTACCAAGTAAAAAAGCGGCCTAGCACTAAATTAACACCAAAAATTGCTGAGATGATTAATGCTGCATGGTTTACTGGCTTCACGATTTTGTGTTTTTCTCTAACTCTTAAAGCAAAGCCCTACTGACTTTTTTTGTTAAGTGTTTTCTCCAAAGGCCAAAGTAACTTTGATAAATGGCCTTCATACTCTTCCCCATAGGTAACATAAATTGCAGGGCTCTCTGTTTTATACAATCCTAAGCCATGAAATTTTAGATATACAAAGTTATCGAAACATCCAGCAACCAAAATTCGAGCATCTTTAAAATCGATACGTAAGAATTGGAGATCTAAAAACTCTCGCGGCATACTTGATTCATCTCGGAGCACCCTGTTCCGCGCGTCTTCCGCAGATGAATACCTTTTTAGCTCGTTATACAGCTCCTCTAATCTAGCTTGCGATAATGACTCCAAGTACTTCATTGTAGGCGAATCACTATTGCAACCGCCGAAATTCTCGTTTGAACATGAAAGCGTAAATAAAAATACAAGGACTAAGAATGTGTATCTTATGCTAACTAACATCTAACACTCCAATAAACTGCGACCGACGCACGAGGAAGACCTAGCGGAGTACCAAATGCATGGTACGACTTGTTTGATTGAGATTTTTATGCACTGTTTATTTGCCTCGCAAAATCTGCGTGAAACCGGATTGGTTCTTCGCCATCAATTGGCTTTATTACTGCTTCATTTCCCTCTTTGGAACAAAAAGGCGGATAAGCAAATAATAATTTTCCCGTTTCCAAGTTTAAATTTTCAGGCAAATCCAATCTTTCGAACGGATCTTCTGCAACCCAGGACATAAATGCACCCCAGGTGCAATTATATTCTTCGATATTACCTTTTTCTGCCATTAGCTTTATGACTGAATTATTACGAATTAAGAACTGGTCTCCAAAACAATCTTGAGTAATCGGATAATCATGTATTCATCCCGGTTGGTGCTTAACGCCAGTAGCAGCGCGATTCAGGCAGCTAATTTGATTAGCTCTTTACTTATTTAACCAAATTTGAAGGATTGTTGGATTGTTATGTAAGCATGTTTCTGCGACAGAGAGCTCGACGTTCGCATCTGAAGCGAATGCAATTAATGCCATTGATCTAATCATATTCTTAGAAATGATCATTGCCTCGCCGTCTGATTCAGAATAGCGTGGCGCAACTGGTTATTTTTAATGAATTAATTGTGTCGAATTTGGAATGGTTTTATTTGTTGACGCATTCACACAACTGATTTCATCATAAAACCTAAATACAACTTCTTTATCAGCTAATAGCGCAGACTGCACAAGAGACAACCTTATTTTGGCACCATCTTCGTCGTATCTTCCCAATCGGTAATCCCTGCCGTTAATGGTCGTTATTATATATGCTTCCTGAATTCCATACTCACCCATCTTTACTGTAGATGGGACACCAGTGCAATTAACGGCAGCATCAACATTCATTGAAAGGAAGATTATAGTAGCAAGAACATTTAGTTTGATAATTTTCATAAATTCCTATAGATACAATTAAATTACATAACTTTCCAACCACTGGACGAAGCTGAGCAGGTCCAAATCAGCGTACTGGCTAATCGTGAATCGCTTGTGATGCTCCGCTAAACCGGCCATTATGTGTATATACATACCAACCAATACGCACTGGTGCAATATGCGTACAAACATAGTAATCGATGATAAGCTCATGGAAAATACCTTAAAAGCCTCAGGCCTGCAAACAAAGAAGGAAGCCGTGGAAGTAGGACTTAAAGCATCGATTATGCTGAAAAAACAGAGA
Source organism: Alteromonadaceae bacterium 2753L.S.0a.02 (assembly GCA_007827375.1). Classification (NCBI taxonomy): domain Bacteria; kingdom Pseudomonadati; phylum Pseudomonadota; class Gammaproteobacteria; order Alteromonadales; family Alteromonadaceae; species Alteromonadaceae bacterium 2753L.S.0a.02. The sequence continues at coordinate 1,047,993 of VISH01000002.1, read as the reverse complement.
GATATCAGGAGCCTTAGAGGGAAGCTTCAATGGCAAGGGGATCTTGATGATATGAGAACAGATAAGTGATTTTAGTCGATACGAGTGTTTGGATCGATTACTTCAACGGCAAGCAATCTAAAGAAACTGATACTTTATGTTGAGCCCCGAGCTTGCTTAAAAAGCGGCGGAACACTACAGAAAGCTGCGCAAAAAAGGCAGCTCAACGCTGCCTTCAGTTCATGCTATTGCCAGTGATCGTACTTTAACCGGCAAGGTAATTGTCAACCTGCTTGGCGCAGCGGCGACCTTCGTCAATGGCCCATACGATTAGACTTTGCCCGCGCCGCGCATCGCCGCAAGCAAAAACACCGTCACGACTGGTGGCAAATTTATCGTACTCGGCTTTGGCATTGGTTCGCCCATCTTGGGCAACGTCTAACTGTTGCAATATTTCTGTTTCCGGCCCAACGAAACCCATGGCTAAGAGTACCAAATCAGCTTTGAAAACCTGTTCGCTACCCACCAATTCCTGCGGTGTCATGCGACCGTTGTTATCCGCCACCCACTCAACCTGAACGGTATGTATTTCTTTAACCTTACCCTCTGAGTCACCTACGATTTTTTTGGTCATGGTTTGATAGTGACGAGGATCATCACCCTGTACGGCAATGGCTTCGCATTGTCCGTAATCGACCAGCAAGGTTTTAGGCCATTCCGGCCAGGGGTTGTCTGCTGCGCGCTGTTCTTTGGGGCGCGGCATAATCTCAAGTTGTACCACATGTTTGCAGCCGTGCCGTAAAGCCGTTGCGACACAATCGGTTCCGGTGTCGCCACCACCTATAATTACAACATTTTTGTTGTTTGCACTGATATATTTGCCGTCTTCTAAATTGGAATCCAGTAAACTTTTTGTATTCGAGCTTAGGAATTCCATGGCGAAATGAATATTTTCTAACTGGCGCCCATCCACTTGAAGATCGCGGGGCTTGGTGGCCCCGGTTGCCAGCACGACAGCGTCGTACTTTTCCGCAATCGCCGACGCGGGAATGTGTTTTCCGATTTCTGTTTCTGTCACGAACTCCACGCCTTCCTCTGCCATTAATTTTACACGGCGTTCGACAAACTGTTTTTCCAGTTTCATGTTGGGAATGCCATACATGAGCAAACCACCAATGCGATCGGCACGTTCGTAGACAGTAACTTTATGCCCGAATTTGTTCAATTCAGCGGCCGCAGCCAAACCCGCAGGGCCCGACCCTATAATGGCAATGGCTTTATCGGTACGCTGCGCTGGCACTTGAGGTTTTACCCATCCCTCTGCAAAGGCCCGCTCGATAATGGCATATTCATGATGCTTAATAGTTACCGCGGGTGCGTGAATACCGAGTACACAAGCACCTTCACAAGGAGCCGGACAAACTCGACCAGTAAACTCCGGAAAATTATTGGTGCGATGCAAACGGTCTGCCGCTTCCTGCCAGCGCCCCTGATACACAAGGTCGTTCCACTCTGGAATTAAATTATTAACCGGGCACCCTGCCACACGGGGCGCAAAACGGCTGTCGCCACTTTGACAAAACGGAATGCCACAATCCATGCAACGACTCGCCTGATCACGAATGGCAGATTCTTCCATGTGTTCGTGCACCTCACACCAGTCGGCGAGGCGCTGTTTTGGATCTCTATCTGCAGGCAATGCACGATCAACTTTTAAAAAACCGGTTGGATTACCCATTATTTGGCACCTCCTGCTAATTTCTGGAGGTGCATATCGAATGCCGCCTCGGCAATTTGTCGTTCGTTTTTATATTGGCCACTGTCGCGGGCGGTTTTCATGTAACCCTGCATGCGTTTGTAATCCACCGGCATCACTTTGACAAAGTGTTTAACGGCGCTTTGCCAATCAGACAGTAATTCGGCTGCGACATCTGAATCTGTTTTTTGTTGATGCTCAGTAATAAGTGCCTGAAGTTCAGCAATCTCTTCGTCGCTCTCGGCAGCTTCGAGCTTTACCATTTCCATATTGCAGTGCTTGCTAAAGTCGCCGTTGCGATCCAGCACCCAAGCAACACCGCCGCTCATACCCGCCGCGAAATTTCGACCGGTAGGGCCTAAAATAACTGCAGTACCACCTGTCATATATTCGCAGGCGTGATCACCAACGCCTTCAACTACCGCAGTAACTCCGGAATTTCTAACACAAAAACGTTCCCCGGCAATACCGCGAACAAATGCTTTGCCACTGGTTGCACCGAAAAAGGCGACATTACCAATAAGAATATTTTCTCGCGCTTTAAAGGGCGATATTTTTGGCGGATACACTACGAGCTCCGCACCCGATAGTCCCTTACCGAAATAATCGTTGGCATCACCTTCCAATTCGAAACGCAAACCTTTAGCGGCAAACGTACCAAAACTCTGCCCGGCGGAACCGTTAAATTTCACATCAATGGTGCCATCCGGTAAGCCTGCGGCGCCGTAACGTTTGCTGATCTCATTGGAAACCATCGTACCGACAGTACGATCGGTATTAACAATATTTTTTTGTAAATTGATCGGCTGCTTGTCGGTTAATGCCAACTCGGAATCTCGGATTAGCTCGCGGTCGATAATCGTATTTATCAGGTGCTTTTGCGGCGTAGAGCGATAAAGCGTATCGTTTTCTTGAGTTTGTGCTCTAAACAGTAGGGGCTTCAAATCAAGGTGCTTAAGTTTCCAATGATCTAAGTCGTCTCGCATCTGCAAACACTGCGATTGCCCAACCATTTCGTCTATTGAGCGGAAACCCATTTCCGCCATTATTTCACGCAAACCCTGGGTCATCATTTTAAAGAAATTAACCACATGGTCGACTCGCCCGCTGTAGCGCTTACGCAGCTCTTTATTTTGCGTGGCGATACCGACCGGGCAGGTGTTTAAGTGGCACTTGCGCATCAAGGTACACCCTTCAACAACCAACGCAGCCGTTGCAATGCCCCATTCCTCTGCGCCCAATAAGGTTGCCACGGCCAAATCTCTGGGAGTTTTCATTTGGCCATCAGCTTGCACGGTTATACGACTGCGCAAGCGATTTTTTACCAGCGTTTGGTGTGTTTCCGCCAAACCCAATTCCCAGGGTAAGCCCGCGTGCTTTATGGAACTTAGTGGTGACGCCCCTGTGCCACCGTCGTACCCCGAAATTAATACCACATCGGCGTAGCCTTTACACACACCGGCTGCAATCGTACCGACGCCCGCCTCTGAAACCAGCTTCACGTTAATACGCGCATCGCGATTGGCATTTTTTAAATCAAAAATCAGCTGTGCTAAATCTTCGATGGAATAAATATCGTGATGTGGCGGTGGCGAAATTAAACCTACGCCAGGCGTCGAACCCCGGGTGCGCCCAATCCAGGCGTCGACTTTGTGGCCGGGTAATTGACCGCCCTCACCTGGCTTGGCTCCTTGCGCCATTTTAATTTGAATTTCATCGCAGTTCGCCAGATAGTGGCTGGTCACCCCAAAGCGCCCGGATGCGACCTGCTTAATACGGCTCAACATGGAATCGCCATTGGCTTCCGGTTCGAAGCGAGTAGGATCTTCGCCGCCCTCACCACTGTTACTACGGCCACCCAAACGGTTCATGGCAATAGCCAGAGTGGTGTGCGCTTCCCAACTGATAGAGCCAAAACTCATCGCGCCGGTGGCAAAGCGTCGGTAAATATTTTCGGCCGGTTCCACCTCGTCGATGGAAATGGGCTCGCGATCCGATTTTAACGATAACAAACCCCGCAGGGTGTAAGCCGCTTTAGCCTGGTCATCGACTTCCTGGGTATACTCACGAAACTGCTGATAATCATTTTGCGCAGTTGAATGTTGCAACAAACGAATGGTTGTGGGGTTGAACAAATGACGTTCACCATCGTGGCGCCAGGCATAATCACCACCACTGTGTAAAAGGTCATCCACATAAATGCGTTCTGCAGAAGGATAACCTTCGCGGTGCCGGGTAAGCGCTTCTCTAGCAATTTCGTCCAGACCAATACCCTGAATGCGACTTACGGTACCAGTAAAGAATTTCTGGACAACCTCGCTGTTAATTCCAAGCGCTTCGAATATTTGTGCACCCTGATAGCTCTGCAGCGTGGAAATACCCATTTTTGAAAATATTTTTAGTAAGCCACTGTTGACCGCTTTGGTGTATTTGCTTAGCACTTGCTCATGGTTAAGCTCTTTCTTAAAAGTACCTTCGGCACACATGGCCTGCAGTGTTTCTATGGCCAGATAGGGGTTGACCGCAGCCGCGCCATAACCGATAAGCGTTGCGAAATGGTGAGTTTCACGCACATCGCCGGCCTCAACAATAATTTCTGCTTTGGCCCTGAGACCGTTGCGAATAAGGTCGTGATGTACCGCTGCGGTTGCCAGCAATGAGGGAATAGCCGCGTGATCGGTATCGACTTTACGGTCACTCAAAATAATTAAAGAGTAACCATTATTGACTGCATCACAGGCATATTTACAGAGCTGTTCCAAAGCGCCCTCAAGTTCTCCGGCATTTTCTGTCGCGCGGAAAATGATATCCAGCGTTTTGGCTTGAAGATGGTTTTGATCGATATTTTTTAATTTTGCCAGTTGTTCCGAGGTGAGCAGTGGTTGCTTGATTTCCACTTTGCGGCAATGCTCTGGCGATTCTTGTAAAAGATTTTTTGAAGCACCCACATACGTCCGCAACGACATCACCATTTCTTCCCGAATAGGATCAATAGGCGGGTTGGTAACCTGTGCGAAGAGCTGCTTAAAATAATTACTCAGGTGTTGTGGGCGATCGCTCATTACTGCCAGTGGATTATCGGCTCCCATCGCCCCCAGAGGTTCTTTACCGGATTCCACCATTTGCTTAAGAATCACGTTAAGATCTTCGTGAGTGTAACCGAAAGCTTTCTGCCGTAACCTTAAACTGGTATTGGGCTCGCTGGTTTGCACGGTTTCAGGTGCGGGTAAATCATCCAGCGTCAGTTTATTTTGCTGCAACCACTCGCCGTAGGGTTGACGCGAACAAATATCGGCTTTGACTTCGTCGTCGGAAATAATCCGACCTTGTATTAAGTCGGCAATAAAAATTTTGCCCGGTTGTAAACGACCTTTTTGCACCACGCGTGCGGGGTCTAAACAAAGCGCTCCGGTTTCAGAGCCCATCACCACCATATCGTCGTCGGTAACCAAAAAGCGTGAAGGCCGCAGGCCGTTGCGATCCAGCGTTGCGCCCACGACATCGCCATCGGTAAAGCTGACCGATGCCGGGCCATCCCATGGTTCCATGATATTGGCGTAATACTCGTAAAATGCCCGCTTCTCTGGAGACATGTCAGATTGCGTCTGCCACGCCTCGGGAATTACCATCATCATCACTTGAGCCAAGGGTCGACCGGCAAGCGTCAACAGCTCAATCACCAGATCGAGATTTGCGGAATCCGAACTGTCACGGTTGCACACAGGGTGGAGCAGCGCTAATTCTTCACTTGTGAAGTTTACGGAATCAAACAAAGCCTGGCGCGCCATCATCCAATTAATATTGCCGCGCACCGTATTAATTTCGCCATTGTGACTCAGATAGCGGAAGGGCTGAGCTCGTCGCCAGGCGGGGAAGGTATTGGTGGAAAATCGACTGTGAAACATCGCAATTGCCGATGTTAATTTCTGGTCGCGTAAATCCAGATAATATTTGGCGACTTGTGCAGTGGTAAACTGCCCTTTAAAAACCAGGGTACGATTCGAAAGGCTCGCGATATAAAACTCGTCTTTTTCACAGGCAACCTGTTGGTAAGCCGCATACACTGACGCTTTGCGCAACACATATAACTTGCGCCTGAATTCGTCTTGCGACATTTCTTCTGGCTTGGCGATAAACAATTGCTCAATAAGAGGTTCTGTGGCGCGCGCAGCATAGCCCAAACTGGAATTATCACTAGGCACCGAACGATAGCCCAGGGCGTTTAAACCGAGCTTCGTCATTTGCTCGGCGAGAATATCGCGGCATTGCTGGGCCAGTGATTCATCTTTTGGAAAAAACAACATGCCAACGCAGTAATCACCCGGCTCCGGTAATTGGAAACCCAGATCAGCGACTTTTTCAGCCAAGAATTCATGAGGGATTTGAATAAGAATGCCCGCGCCATCGCCACTGTCTACGTCGTATCCCGTTCCACCACGGTGTTCCATACAGGTGAGCATCGTCAGGGCATTGCTAACAATTTCATGGGATTTGCAACCTTTAAGGTTCGCAACAAAACCGATACCACAGGCATCGTGTTCAAATTCCGGATGATATAAACCCTGAGCATTATAATTTTGGTGATTCATACTTTTTCTCGTACTTGATCTATTCTTTAGATACTCGCCTCTCCCTGCCGACTTCACAGCAGGCGCATTTCTGCGGCTGCAGTTTTCATACCCACAGCGGGATTTCTGAAATTAACGGAATCTTCTGGGTTACGCCTTGATGAAACGCAATAATGCCCCAAACGGCAAGAGTGGGACGCCATGCCTATTAAAGTTGGCGAGTAAAATGGGCATATTGCTTAGAAAATACGCACCCAGATGTTACCCAGCGCCTCATGGAGCACTCCATGACTTAAGAACAAACTCTCGGCGTCTGGCAGCAGATAACGCAATTTGAAAGGGAGTTTTTCTGCGAATGCCGTTGGTGCCGGTTCGACAACGAAGCCCTCGCGCTCGAACAAATATGCCGCACGAGCCATATGTATCGCACTGGTAACCAACACGATGTTTGTTTTTTTCTCGTTTTGCAAGATTTTATAGCTGTAATAGGCATTTTCCTGGGTAGTGCGGCTTCGCTCTTCTAACCAGGTTACAGGTACGTTAAAAGCCTGCTGCATATCAAACGCCATGGTTTTTGCGAGGCTTTGCCTGTCATCCCCGTATACAGAACCTCCGCTCAACAGAATGGGTAAACCGGTAACGCGGTGTAGATAGGCGCCGTACCGTGCCCGCAATTGGCCTTCGCGACTGCTTACTGGCGCTCCGTATTCCGGGGTAGCGGTTTTCTGCCCCGCCGTGAGGACAACAATAGCCTGTGCTTTGGTGCTCTCAAGCATTTGCAGGGAAAGCGCAGGTGCACGCTGAGTGATTTGTGCGAGCGAAGCGGCAAACCAGGGCGTTGAGAAGCACCATAGAGATATCAGCCCAATCCACCAGCACGACTTGGCAATGCGCGGTAAACGACGGTAGAAAAGTGCCCCCAGCACAATCAATAACAATTGTAACAATGGGGGCATAAGTAGTGATTTGGCCAACAGTCGAAATTCCATGGCCCGATTTTAACTCAGCACTATCCGCTGGGGAGCGACCAAACGCGCTAAAGTTGCGGGCTGCCATCCTGGCGGCCCGGTCGTACACTTTTTCCGGTTAATTTAGTAACTGGAAGCCAGGTAGCGTGCGGATGCTGGTTCTTCACCATGCTGCGGAATGTTTTGGTCTACCGGAGCATCCACGGTTTTTGCAGCGTTCTCATAACCCTGCTCTATCTCGCGCATCTTCACAACAACCTCGGGAAGTACCTCTGAAGCCCCTAAGGCAGGCGCTATAACGCTAGTTTCGGGCTCAGAAGCCATAACAGTGCTAGCAAAACTGGAAGTAACGACGAAAGCCAGGGCAAATACGAATTTGTTCATTTTCTTTCTCTCCATAAAAAAGAATGTGTATGGGTTTACTCACCAGCCTTAGTGCTTGGTTGCCGCTGGCTTCGTATGCCTAGAGCATTACAGAAACTGTGCCAGGTTTTAAAAATTTTATAACTGATTGTTTTTAAAAGGTTTTTTATTTAGTTACGATTTTCAGACAATCCCAAGGTAAATGCGATTGGTTAAATTAACTATTAAATGGCTAATTTAATCACGTAGAAATTGCGCGAAGGAGTGGGCAGCGGAAGCGCAGAAATTATCCTTATGTCGCCATGTCACACAAAAGACATCATTTTGTAACATTAAGCGTGCACAATTCCGCTTTGGTTCAGGAGGCACAAGCCTAGCCGACCACTTTCACCCTATTCAATTAGACCAGGAGTACAGAATGCGCATTTTGAGCCGCAAGACGTTCAACATTTATTCATTGGTTGCCGCCCTGTTGGTGAGCGCCAGTGTTCCATTTGCTGCCTTCGCTGACGAAGCTGACGAGCAGACTGAAGAAATGACTGTTATGGGCGCCATGAAGACCCCCGTGGTGGCTGACGTTGAAATTGATCAAACTGCAGATGAAGCGATTGACGACATTCCTGTTGCCGTTGAGTAAGCCCTAGCGCTTCTTTTTTACCTGAACGGCAGAGTCTATATCGAGCAAATGCAACTGCTCCGCAACACGATAGAACTCTGCCTGTTCTCCGTTACTTAATGCCAGTGCAATGTAACCACTGGTGAATCCCTCCAAACCCGCATCAAAACTCTGCCAACGCTGCCCCGTCCAAGCCTGCACCCAAGCATGGGGAACAAACACATAGCGTCGCCCAAAAAACTGATCGTTGTTATAGGCCAAACCAACCACCACTCGCGTGGGAATTCCCGCGGCTCTTCCCAGAGCTGCCAGCAACAAGGCATTTTCTGTACAGTCACCAGAGCGGGATTTGAACGCTTCATAGGCCGTGGCATAGCCGGAAAAATTAACCTCCACCTGCATATGGTTGTGCACAAAACTGGAAAGTCGAGACATCTTCTGAGCGTTATTCCACCCGTCTTTGGGAATAACCTGCGCAATCGCGCTCTTAAATTCCTCAGCGTCTGAAGCAAGCCAATAATTGGCTTGTGTTGCGGCGGTGAGCATTTCTGCCGTTGGTGGAGATTCATTGCCACAATCATCGTGGCATACTTCAATTTTGTAGCCCCCTTCCAGCGGCGTTACCGTTTGCTCACCGGTTTGTGGTGGCTCGATATGAAACTCCCCCGACAGCGTATAGCGAACTTTGCCATTGAGCGCAGAATCAGTGATCCGGTAGGGCGACTTAATTAACTGCCTGTAAACGTGGATAAGGGGCTTAAAACTCTGCAACGCGCAGTCTTTGTCACAGGTTTGCAGCACGAAAGGCTCACCCCCAGAAAGGGAGTGCTCCTCAACGATAAAAAGCGCGTCATTTGCAAATAAAGTGGTCACCTTCCCTTTGGCAACCCGGTTAAAACGGTTTGTTTTTCCGTCTGCGTAACCAAGGCGTTCTCGCTTTATCTGCCAACTGGGGGCATTTGGCGCATTGGGGCTTACCTTGATTGCCGTCAGCCTAATTTTTTCAAAGCGAAATTTGGTAAAACTCCAGGTGAAATACTCCAGTTTTCTCTCGTTACCATGCTTTTTTAACAGTGCCAAACGCGCACCTTCACGCAGATAAAAAGGCTGGGGAATTTTGTAGCTCACCGGCTCAGAAGTGAGTTTGTTGTCGGGCACCACCAGCAATCGCTTTTTCTCGACTCTGGCAGTCATTTGGTGAGAGCTGTTTTTAGTGGTGACCGTTTTCAGGATTTCCAGGGGTTTGCCATTAAGGCCTTCAAAATAATCAACAACTGATCGTGTTTTACGCGGTTTTTCGCCCGGCTGGCGCGTAACGATGACCAACTCTTCGCGAGTGTTAATGGTATCGGCAACAATGGTACGCGTTATGTGGCGATGGCCTATTTTTTCGGCCGACAGCGTTACAGTTTGCCACTGTTCAAATTCGCGATTTTGCTCTGTTTGTGCGCCAGTAATCGTGGCTGACAAAGCCAAAAACAACAGTAGTGCTTTAAATTTAATCATGCAGCGCGTTTTACAATCAGTTATGACGTTTTATATTTATTACCTGACTAAAGTGTTTCGGTGACCTCAACCGGAACACACTTAAAACTCGGGGTTTTACTGCGAACATCTGAATCGCGGGGAATCAATACATTCGCTTCTGGATAATAGACCATAATGTTACCCGCGCGCACGTTAAAAGGTTTTACAGCCACATTTTCCATTTTTCCCACAGCCGTAAGTAGCGTAACCAGGGAACCGTCTGAGTAACCGCACAATTGCATGTCTTGTGGGTTCATCATAACCACCCAGCGACTGTTTTGGCCGCGATAGGTATCGCGTTCGTCGAAGATAATTGAATTAAACTGGCCTTCACTGCGCACACTGGTTAAACGGAATTCGTGGTTTCCCGCTTCGTTACGCCAAATTCCTGAATTACGTGTTGCGGGTAAATCGTGGCAAGCAAATTTGGCTTTACCGCTCGAGGTAGCAAATGCAGGGCTGTGTAGCGAGCGACCTGTGATGTAGAACTCTTGTTTTGAGACATCTATTTTACCAATAGCCTCGAAACCAGGCACGGTTTCACCAATAAATTCTCTTATTTTTTGATGACTTTTGAAAATACCAAAATCAAATTTATTGGCATCTATTAGTCGTTCACCCAGCTCCTGTATTAAGTTGACCTCGGAACGCAATTGCGGAAACCGATCAAAGCCACCTTCGCTGAGCCTTACGAAATTAAACATGGATTCTTGAGTCGTGTATTGCAGCTCCTCGTCGCGCACCTTAATTGGGAGCACTAATACCTCGCCATCCACACCGTGAACGTGGCTGTAGTTCAAGGTCGGGTTTACGTAACATTTAAAAGCAATCTTGTTGAGCGCCGCTGTTGCAAATTCTGTTTGCGGGTTTGATGCTAACAGATTGCCGCCCAACATTACGGCCACATCCATATCGCCTCGATTTGCAGCTTCCATACACGCCATGGTGTCAAGGCCCACTTGTTGCGGTAATAGATCGCCCAGCTTTTCGCGTATTTTGTTTTCCACAGCAGTTTTCAATTTCGGTGTAAAACCCATCGAGCCCATGCCCTGAATATTGCTGTGGCCGCGCAATGGCAGTAAGCCGGCGCCAGGCTTGCCCACCATGCCGCGCAGGAGCGCCAGCGCAACAACAGTTTCAATATTCGCAACACCGTTCTGGTGATGGGTTAATCCCATACTCCACGAAAAAATAACGCGTTCTGCATTCGCATACTGTTGTGCGACTTCAGAGATGATATCCTGGGTGACCCCGGCACAGCGCTCCAGATCACTCCACTCCAGTTGCATCACATGGTTTTTGAATTCAACAAAACCATCGCTATGCGCGTCGATAAATGCTTCATCAATGTGATTATTTTCGAGCAGCCACTTCGCGAGCCCCAGTATAAATCCTATATCGCCACCTAAATGTGGCTGAACATACGTACTGGCAATAGACTCACCACCTTTCAGCATCGAACGCCAATCCGCCGGCGATGCAAAGCGCACCATACCCGGTTCCATTGCAGGGTTCACCACAATTACCTTGCCACCGCGTCGGCGACATTTAAATAAAGTTTTCACAAATCGCGGGTGATTGGATGCGGGGTTAGCGCCAAACACAAATATCATGTCGGCTTTATTTAGATCATCGTATTGCACTGTCGCCGTGCCGGTTCCCAAAGTTTCGGTTAAGCCAACACCGGAAGCCTGATGACAATAGTACGAGCAATTATTAATATTATTTGTGCCGTAAAGCCGCGCAACTAATTGCAGTAGGTAGGCGGCTTCATTGGAGCTGCGACCCGAGGCGTAAAAAAAACTTCGTTGCGGATTTGTTGCTAAGAGTTTTTCCACTAACAGCGTTAGCGCTTGATCGTAATCAATAATCGTAAAATGCTCGTCGCCTGCCTTTTTATAAAGGGGCGTCGCCAGGCGACCTAGGTCTTCCAATTGTTTACCGGACAGCATTCCCAGCTCTTTAATACTCCGTGTGAAAAACGTTTGCGCGGGAATCGCTTCACGAATATCGCTTAGGTGTGCCTGAATATTTTTATTACAAACTTCAATGCCCGCTTTGGCTTCATTCCAGAGCCCACCGTTCTGGCCACCGGTTCCAAATGCGCAGGCTTTGCAGGCATTTTTTGATTTGAGAGTTTGCAGTAATTTAACGGGGCCAATTTTAGACGCATAGCGCAACACACTAAGTACGGCTTTCCAACCACCACCCACTATTGCTTTTTCTTGGGAACTATTCATACTTTTTATGCGCATCAGATTTAATGAACCTCTGAAAAATGAGAATATCTTTCTTATAACATTAATACGAACGTATAAATGCTCTCACTCCAAATCGGAGTCACCGCAATGGTTGCGTTAACAGCCGCTAGGCAATAATTGGTAATTTAAAATTATGGCAGTGGCGTCTTATAGTCAAACTGATAAAAAGTCATCGTTATGCCATTGCCTTTAATAATTGAGACAAATTCACACGCACCGCAAGCTTTGGCGCAGTTAACAACATCAAAGTATTAGCAGTTTCTATAAAAATGCCATAGACTTGCCACACATTCATTTGGGTGCCCTGCTCCCTGTTGCTTCTAAATTTTCGTGGTTATTTTTAGCAGCATTTCCAAGCCTTATATGGGAACCACAAAAACTACAATAAGTATGTGCAATGAGATTTATTACAAAGCACATGATGTGCGCCGGCCCGGATGCCCGATCGCTTGAAGCGGCCATTGCAGAAATCACCGAAACAGGCGCAAGCAGCCTATTAATTCTCGCTTGCGATGCCGATGGCTGGACTCCCGAAATTATCGACCCCGTTCTTAAACGGTCTACACTGCCTCTGTTTGGGGGTATATTCCCCAGTATTCTAAAACAAAGCAACTGCTATAATAATGGCACATTGATATTAGGGCTTTCAGTTACCGCCGATGTGTTCCTCGTACGAGACATTTCTGGGTCGCTAGACGCTTTGGAACACAGTCTTGATGAGATTGCACCACACCTGCTTCGTGCCAAAACCCTTTTTACCATTGTCGATGGCCTCTCCAAAAGTGTCGAGCGCCTCGTTGAAAACTTATTTTACACAGTAGGTGCTCAGCCCAGCACATTTGGTTGTTGCGCTGGCTCTCTCGAGCTCGTACAAAAAGCTTGTCTGTTTTCGAATGAAGGATTAGTTGCGGATGCTGCGCTCATTGTTGGCTTGCCGAGGTTCCATTTTTCAAGCGTCTCCCACGGTTGGGAAATTCTCGACGGCCCCTATTTGGTAACCGGTGCTCAGGGTAACAAACTCGATTCTCTCAACTATTTACCGGCCTTCGACGTTTACCGGGAACAATTAGAGAGTAATACCGAATTTCGCTTCGGCAGCAACGATTTTTTTTCCATCACAAAAATACACCCGCTCGGCATCGCTAATGCGTGTGGTGAAATCCTGGTGCGCGACCCACTATACATTTCCGGTAAAAGTCTGGTTTGCGTGGGCGATATTCCGCCTTTTTCTTCGGTTTATCTTCTTAAAGGTGACGAAAGCTCACTGATCGCGTCTTCGGCAGAGGCCGCGCAATGGGTAAAAAAAGCGCACTATAACAGCCACCACAATAGAGACTCTAATACCACGCTGCTGTTTGACTGTGTAAGTCGCAGCCTGTTTCTCGAGGGCGCGTTCAAACATGAACTTCAGGAAATATGTGACCAACTGGGTGAGGGAGAAATATTTGGCACGCTATCCCTTGGGGAAATCAGCAATTCCCGAAAAGGGCCTATCGAGCTGTTAAATAAGGCCGCTGTCGTTGCGATGTTTTAGGGGAGCGCTGGAAATTTATTTCTTTTTGCCCTGAAGTAGCCGCCCCGCAAGCCCAAAGCTTCGCGGGGTAAATGAGGATCGACCGGCTGGCGCTCGAGGATGGAACCGAAGTCGCCAGGACGAAACTGAACCATTTTTAAGATCTTCTTTAGCCATTTTGTTGCTTGAATTTTATGCGCATGAGCGCTTAACCACGCAGTATTACGATGAACGATGCACTCCTTTTAATGTCCGCACAACATGAGCTTGGTATGGCGATTGGCATGGATCTAAAGCTCAGACCCATGCTACTCCATTTCAGCAAGGTATGTGTACGTCGCCTTGGGCTTTCTGCGGTCAATTATTATCTGCTGTCGAATACACACAATGAGAGCAGCATAAGGTTCGAGCATTACCTTGGTCTGCCCACCCATGCGCCGCACGCCACTGCGCCCCCTAACCTACTAAAAATTCCACATCGTATTCGTGCATCCCTCACCGGTTACTTAACAGAGCACCACAGCGACAGAGGAGAGTATCAGCACTTTTTTAATTTACGTGACATTGGCTTTGTATGCTTGCATACGATTGATACCGCGCTTCCCGAGCAGGTACTTGAAATGCTCCTTCCGATTTTCAAACGGCTTGCTATCAGCTGTCAGGCATCGCTCGAACACGAGCAATTGTTGCAGGCAATTAGTGCACGCAAAAAAGCCGAGCAGCTAATTACCTACCAGCTCTATCATGACGATCTGACCAGCTTGCCCAATCGGCGCCGTTTGATGCAAAAGCTCGAAGAAGAGCTGGCACTGCTGCGCAAGGAAAAACGCCTGGGTTCGCTACTTTTTATCGACCTAAACCGCTTTAAATCTGTGAATGATACCTTGGGCCACGCAGTGGGAGATCTCCTCCTCCAGGAAGTCGCCAACCTGTTGCGCACCACGGTTAATAAGGGCGATTTCGTATCGCGACTGAGTGGCGATGAATTTGTTATTCTACTCAGTGCCAGTGAAAGCGAATATGACATCATTGAGCTCACCAACGCTGTTGTCGCCAAGGTTAAAAACGCGTTTTCCGACCCGATTCAAGCGGGTGACCATCTGCTCCACATTACCCCCAGCATTGGCATTGAAGTTTTCCCCCATATCAACGTGGACGCGGCCAAGCTTATGCGCAATGCCGACGCAGCCATGTATATCGCCAAATCCCGTGGCCCAAATTCTGCCGTGTACTATCAGCCCAGTATGTGCAACGAGGTTGAGCTACGTCTGGAAATAGAGAAGGAACTTAAAGTCGCTATTAAAAACAGCGATGAATTTAAACTGGTTTATCAACCGCAATATGCCGCAACAGGGGAATGCATCGGCGCCGAAGCACTATTGCGTTGGCATACTTTGCACCGCGCGCTAAGTTCGCCAGCGAAGTTTATTCCCGTCGCAGAAGACACCGGCTTAATGATCGAATTAGGGCGCTGGGTGCTCCTTAATGCCTGTCGCCAGTTAAGGGATTTGCAGGAAAGCTGTGTACCAAACACCTTTAAACGTATCTCGGTGAATGTTAGTGCGGTGCAATTTAACCAAGGCAATTTTCTCAACGATCTCGCGTACTCTATCGACGAAACCGGCATAAACCCCAACATGCTGTGTATCGAACTCACGGAGAGTTCGCTCATAAAAAATGTGTCTGATACCGTTAAAAAAATGGATGAGCTACGCCAACTGGGTATTCAAATATCAGTTGACGATTTCGGCACCGGCTACTCATCGCTCGCCTACCTGTCTCGATTCCCCATATCAGCACTTAAAATCGACCAGGCCTTTGTTCGCAATCTCCATAAAAACAAGGGTAACAATGCTATTGTTGAAACCATTATGTCATTGGGTGAAAGCCTCAATTTATCGATTATTGCAGAGGGTGTAGAGCAAAAAGCAGAACTTGAAGCCTTGCAGCAATTGGGATGTGAATATTATCAGGGCTTTCTGTTCAACCCACCCATGACTTACGAACGACTCAAACCTATCGCGCTTGAAGGCAGCCAGCTCCTGTACGTCAATTAAACCGGTCGGTATATTTCTGCCACTATTCGTGGCCGGATGGGCATTGATTCGCACGTAGGGCTTGCAGTTTTTCAGTTAACCAAACCCCCGATTTTACGCGCTTATCCCCTTCGAGAATTATCCAATAGGGCTTGCCGGTAAAAGAACTTTCGCTGGCGAGTTTTGCAATAAAATCTTCACTACTCGAGATATATTTTTTCCCCCGGGAATATTTTAATCGCAAATGATCCGCAGCTTTTTCAGCCGTATGAACACTGCCGTTACGCTCGAATTGAGCACCACTGGTTTCAATGGCGTTAATCAGAGCGAACACTTCAGCTTGGGTATCCACTGGCTCACAACTCATCGCTCGTGTGCAAAACCACAACAATAAAACAGTAAAAAATTTATAATTCATACTCGTTAAATTCCTTATTGTTGCACCGGCGTTACGGTAAATGTGACAAATAACGGATTGTGATCTGACGATTCAAAGATACGCGTACTACTGGTGGTAACCTGCACACCACGAGTGAAAACTCGGTCTAATGCCAAACCAAATACCCTTGTGCGAAAATCGCTTGCGAAATCCACTTCAGAAAAATGCAGGGTCGCCATCATTTTTTGCAGGAGACTCGCGCGCGCTGCGCGCCAGGTATTAAAATCTCCCGATAAAAACATAGGCCCCGTATAGGCCTGCATAATGTTGACTATATTCTCGAGTTGCGCACGATAAACTTTTAAGCTCCATACGAAGTTTACTGCGTGGATATTGCCTGCCAACAGAACAGCCCCATTGGGTAATTTCAGGGCCGTTATACTACTCGCCTTGGGAGTACGGAGCCAGGGTTCCCGGTGTGTGAAAATACAGGAGAATAGCCAGGGCTCATCACCCAGCAACATTAATCCGGTGCGCTTGCTGGACGTGGCATAACCCGGCGAGAAGTGACTGCTTGGTTTCAACTGATGCAACCATGGCAAATCGATCGCTTCCTGCAACACGATGAGGTCCGCGTCACCACTCAACGTGGTAAGATCCTCACGTAACTGCTTATGCGATGCTTTGCGGATGTTCCACGAGAGCACTCGCACGGTCTCTTCAATTGGTAAGGTAATTGTCTCTATGCTGCGCACCGCATGTGCACATTCATTTACGGTTTGGTAAATGGGTACCGCGTGGCATGAGCCCGCAGAATAAAACATTGCAACAATGAATAAAGCCCAAAGTTTCTCTGTAACCATGGACGCAAGCATATCACCCAATGAGCTGGAAGAGCTCGTGCAATCTGCGATAAATACTTATTTTGAGTCGTGCCGTTCGCGTGTGCCTGCGTTTGTGAAACGGCATTTTCGCTACCCTGGAGCCTGGCACACCAATCGCGTTGCCTTTGGCTTGGATATGATCAGAGCGCCGCTAAATTTATTTTGGGCTCCTATATACGCTTTGCTCAGCCTTGCTCGCTACTTTTGTAAGCGCAAAGGTTATCGCCAGGTCGCGAATATATTGGCTAAATGCCCGGACGGTTTCACAACCTGCGTTCAGAAAACGCTCGCTGAAAAAATTGTGACCGACCTGCTTAAATTGGATTGCAGTCACAATGCACTGGCGGCACACATTACTCGCGCCTTGCGACAACGTTTCGCTGAAGATCATCACAACCTGCAACAACAACAGGAATTTGCCGAACGCGTAACCAGCATAGTCGACGAGGCGCTCGTTCAATATCGAATCACCCGCACAGCTTCCTGCGACATTGCCAACAGCATCACCAGCACATTGCTCGGCGCATTTGCGTTCAACAAATTCACACCGGGTGGTATTGGCATTGGCTTGGTGATCGCCACGGTACTGGCACGCATGAACGCAGAAAAATCGTTTTTTCTGGGGGAAACCCTTGGCCGGGTGTACTACCGTTTTTTCCCACCGGAACCCTCATTGCAACTTACGCTCTGGAGTCTGGGCGGGGTGCTGGTGTTGTTTGCCATTTTTGCGTCGTTTTCCGGACTCATCAGCGACCCGATACAAGCGCATCTGGGGCTACACCGCCACCGACTAAAACGTATGATTGACCATCTTGAAAAGGATTTTCAGACCGAAAGCCGCAGCAGCTTTCGGCCTAAAGACCAATATCTGGCGCGAATTTTAGATGTTTTCGATGCCCTGAAATCCCATGTTGTGTGACCAGGCGAGGCTTTTCTAGAGCTGCTATCGCGCCCAACGTTTTACGGGTGGGCGATCGGCTGCCAGTTCTCGCCAATCTCGCAATTCATCGGCCACGCTTTTGTTGTGCTCGGCGAGAAAATCCAGGAAGCGCCCTTCATCGGTAGACACCACTCGCGTTTCGGGGAAGCCTATGCTCTGAGCTTTTGCGATACACTGCTGGTGGTCGCCCAAGTGGTAGGCGATGTGCGCATCACTGGCAAACACCACTTGCCAGTCAAGCTTGTCCACCAGCTCGAGTAACTTCAGACAATTAGCCTCACTGCCCAAACGGGAATGCGTGAATGAACTGTTGTTGATTTCAAGCAGGACATTGTTGTCTCGCGCGGCACGCACCACTTCTTCCATATTAATCGGGTAACTGGGGTTACCCGGGTGCCCGATAATCTGACAAAGGCCAGACTCAATTGCCGCAATCATCGCCCGGGTGTGGGTCGCGCTGTCTGCTGGCGCGAACACAGGCTCATGAAAACTGGCGACGGCCAAATCCAGATAGGGCATCAAATTGGGCGGGATATCCAGAGTTTGCATGTCTTTGATACCGCCGAAGCTGAAGCGTCCTTCCGGCAGAATATTGGCCTCAATACCGCGCAACACGGCAACACCATCGATCACACGCGGAATGATTTTCATGTTGCCGAAATGCCAATAGTGTGGCGCATCCGGCATACCGCAGGCGTGATCGGTGATCGCAAAAAGCGTGATGTCTTTTTGCAGAGCTATTTCCACATAGTCGTGCAAAGTACTGTACGCATGGGTGCTCGCCACAGTGTGTGCATGGGTATCAATTCGCGTTTGCATGATTTACTACTCTCTATACTACGTTTTGTGTCAACGGCTTATCCGCCAAACAGCTTTTTCTGCAAGTCGTTCTTGAGTTTGTCTTTCTCTTTATCGACAGCGCTATTGAGCTGGGCTTGCAACATCTCTTCCACCGCATCGGTTTTGCCCTCGGCGATGTCATTCAAATTTTCCCAGCTGGCCAGCTCAGCTGCAGCTTCAGCCTGTGCAGGAGAAGCGTTTGCCGCGATTTGAGATTTTAGTTCTGCGAGTTTCTTTTGTGCAGCGGCATCGACTGTTTTGGAGAGCTGTTTCGCCAGTTGGCTATCGAGATCCGAGGCAAACCCAAACTGCGGCTTTTTAAGAAACCCACTAATGGTTGTGGTGATGTCCAGAGTACTGAGATCTCCCAGAAAACTGGCAATCTTCTCGCTGGTTTTACCGTTACCGCTGGCCTTTAGCAGCATATCAACCAGTTTAATATCACCCTTGCCCCGCAGCTTATTATCGACAACATCGATTTTACCCACGCTGTTCAGCAAGGCCTGCTGCAGCGAAGACGTAAGCGATTGAGATTGTGACAATTCTACATCGGCCAGTGTTACACCTTTAAGATCCCAGCTCTGTACTGCGGTGAGACCGGTGGCCAGCAGTTTGAAGCTACCGTCGACCTTAAGCGCCTGCCAACCACTTGTTTTGTTTGAGTCGATACCATAAGTGGTGGGCCGCCCGAGAGTGGCATGATCGTTGGTAAGGTCTTTCCAAAAACTAGTGAACTCGGACTGCAGGTAGGAAACACTCACGTCTGCCTCGCGAATCAGTATATCCGGTAAGGGTTCGTCTTCCGTGAAGCTCACCCAATCGCCCGCCAATCTTTCGCGTTTCGGTGCTTCTTCGCCGCCGCCCTGCAATAAAGGTGCAACCAATTTGTAGGCCGCCAAGAGATTATCTGCCCAACTTTTGAGTTTCATTCCAAAAATAGCGTCAGTGAGATTATCGATCGCGGCCGAATCTCCTGCCACCAGGCCTTTTAGCAGGTCATAATCCTGTTTCTGTGCTGCAGCCAGCTCACTCAGCGAGTGTTTCAGATCACCACTGGCGCCACTCACAGATCCACTAAAATCCTTCAACTTTTGCTGTTCTGCACGCAAGGATTTTTTTACAGCATCAAGTTCTTTCTTTGCTTCAGCAATTTGCGCTGGTGTTTTTACCTCTTTATCCAAAATTGCCTGAATCTGTTTCTGGTAATTCTTAAGTGCCTGATCGTCAGGCAGCGCCTCGAATTGCTGGGTGAGTTGCGTTTTCGAGGCGCTTCCCAGCTTACTTACCGTCGCGGCTGCATCAGTGGTTTTTAACGGGGTTTTCTTAAGTAACGCAGCTACATCAATATTCGGCATGGATTTGCCAGTGCCCGAAGATTCTGCAGCGACGGCTTCAGTTTGCGCCTCAGTTTTAATAAAAATTTTGCCAGGTTTGCTTCGTTGCGTAT
Organism: Alteromonadaceae bacterium 2753L.S.0a.02; assembly: GCA_007827375.1. NCBI lineage: Bacteria > Pseudomonadati > Pseudomonadota > Gammaproteobacteria > Alteromonadales > Alteromonadaceae > Alteromonadaceae bacterium 2753L.S.0a.02. Next base: position 1,027,916 of record VISH01000002.1, on the reverse strand, counting down.
CGAATTTAACACCCTGGATCTGAAGATGATCGATAATGATTTTTCTATCCAGTAACGGCATTAAGGATATATCTGTGCGCAAGCTCTCGAAGGCAAGTTTATTATGGGTGTTTTTTTCCGGATCGGTAAATTGCACATCGTGCAAACTGAGCCCGAAAGGCGACCAAGTGTGTGATACGGAAGCGACGTTAACCTCGGCGCCCAGAGCCTTTCCCGCGGCACTTTCAATGCCTAGTTTTATCCAGCTATCCAAAAATAAAACAGGCACGCCAATTAGGAGCGCGGCTACAACAAAAAATGCAATCAGGCCGGGCCAGCGAATTATTTTATTCATCGTTTAGCCTCCCACACGTTCATACAAGTGGTACAACTTGCTGGCCTTTAACACCTTAACCACGTGCCACTTGTCGACCCAATTTTTTACCTGCCCCCGGTATTGCACAACGGCATATCGGCTGGCAAACAGTAACACCGGAAACAACGCCAGGCTGGTAACCAGGCTGCCCATGGTCAAGGTGTGATTAAACTGGCTCAAACGCCCCAGCGAAGTATTGTAGAACGCCGTCCATACGCCATTGAGCGACGCTGATTGCAGGACGATTTCGCCAACACTGATCATGGAAGAGTCCATGAAAAATGCCAAACCCGAAAATAAAATAAATGATGCGAGAAAGCTGGAAATATTCACGCGAAACAGGAGAACCACAAAAATAACCACAAAATTATGCAGTCGATAAAATGGCGATAAGCCCACTATTGCTCCTAAAGCAATCGCAAAGGCTATCTGCCACGGACCGGCTTCTGAATTCAGTGCCTTTAAAAACTTCACCAATAAGTGCATAAGGTCGCATCCTTTTGTATGTTTATAAATACCCGCTCTACATGAAACACAGAAAGCAAGTAAGGCATTGACTGCCTATAATATTCCGTGTTGCCCTTTGATATTTATCAAGGCGTAAACAGAGCAATGGTTCAAACTGAATTTAAATAACGCCATCCCACTAATGATAACAACATAGGGAGGTTCCATGTTTGGCACCTGTTCCCTCTCCAATCTGTACCTGTTCAACCAGCGAGGTATGAACCGACCGCCTGGTTGACTGCCTAATTCAACATTCTCGCCATCGTTTGTCATCACTTATTTGCAACAGGTCTAAACAATGAACCAAACAATTTCTACCAGGAATATTGCATTTGCCGGCCACGCTGGCAGTGGTAAAACCAGCCTTATTGAACGCATCCTGTTCGAGACCAAAGCCATTCCAGTTATGGGGGAACTCGAACGGGGAACGACGGTTAGCGATTCGGATGAGCAATCCAAGGCATTGCAACATTCCGTTGAAACCAGCATATGCAGCTTTGACTATAACAAAAATCACGTAAACCTTATTGATACTCCCGGGTACCCCGATTTTGTGGGGCGCACGATCAGTATTCTGCCTGCGGTGGAAAGTGTCGCCGTGGTAATAGACGCTAACGCCGGTATTGAGATGGTCACCGAACGTATCATGGAGGTTGCCGCACAACGTAAAAAGTGTCGCTTGATTGTGGTGAATAAAATCGATGCCCTCGAATACGATGTTTCTGAGTTGATAAATGCCCTTCAAGCGCAATTTGGTAATGAATGTCTACCGCTCAATTTACCCACTCCGGGCCATGAATCTGTCGTGGACTGCTACTTCGAACCGGTAAAAACGAAAACCGAATTTTGCAGCGTAACCCAGGCCCATGACAATCTTGTTGATCAGGTGGTGGAAGTGGATGAGGAGTTAATGGCGCTGTATCTTGAACAGGGCGAAGACCTCAGCCCCGAACAACTCCACGACCCATTTGAGAAGGCATTGCGCAGTCAGCATCTGGTTCCCATCTGTTTTGTTTCCGCGCGCACAGGTGCAGGCATCGACCAGTTATTACGTGTTTTGAGTGAATTGATGCCGAACCCGACCGAAGGCAACACCCCCTTATTTCTCAATGGCGAAAAGCCAATCTCGGTTACCGAGAGCGCAGAAGATCATGTGCTGGCACATGTATTCAAAGTATCGGTCGACCCTTTCATGGGGCGAGTCGCCTATCTACGAGTGCACCAAGGCACCCTCACCCCAGAGAGTCAGCTCTACATTGGCGAAGCCCGTAAAACATTTAAAGTGGCGCACCTTTTTAAAGTACAGGGGGCAAAACGCGACGAAATTGCAGCGGCAATTCCCGGTGATATCTGTGCAATCGCCAAGGTCGAAGACGCGGAATTCGACACTGTTTTACACGATTCACACGACGACGATCACATCCATCTTAAATCGCTCGCTTTCCCCGCACCGATGTACGGCCTCGCAGTGCGACCCACACGACGCGGCGATGAACAGCGGCTCTCCGATACCCTGAAAAAACTCGCAGCAGAAGATCCCAGCCTGCGCATCGAACACCGCGTGAATCTCAATGAAACCGTTATTCACGGCGTGGGCGAATTTCATCTGAGAATCGTGCTGGAGAAAATGGAAAAAACTTTTAACGTAACCGCAGACACCCAGCAGCCAACCATCGATTACCGAGAAACCATAACCAAACCCGCCAAGGGCCACTTCCGCCATAAAAAGCAAACCGGTGGCGCGGGCCAGTTCGGAGAGGTTTATCTAGAAATCGAACCCTTGGAGCGCGGTGAAGGCTTTGAATTTGTCGACAAGGTTGTGGGTGGTGTAATTCCCGGGCAGTTTATTCCAGCGGTAGAGAAAGGTGTACGGCAGATTCTTGAAGAAGGTGCGGTTGCAGGCTTCCCGCTACAAGACGTACGAGTGAGCGTTTATGACGGTAAACATCACCCGGTTGATTCGAAAGAAATTGCGTTTGTGGCTGCAGGCCGTAAAGCATTCCTCGATGCCATCACCAAAGCCGACGCCATTGTTCTCGAACCGATTGTTAATTTATCGATTCTGGCACCGGCTTCGGCAATGGGTGACATCACTGGCGATATATCGTCACACCGCGGTGTGGTGACTAATGCCACCACAAATATTAACGAAAGAGTACAGATTACTGCCCGCATGCCATTGGCAGAAATATTCGATTATCAGTCACGTATTAAATCGATGACCGGCGGCGAAGGCAGTTTCACTGTGGAATTCAGCCGTTACGATCCAGCGCCCCCGAAACAACAACAGGCCCTCAGCAAAGATTTCAAAGTCGCCGAATTCGCCACCTAACTGCACACCTGGCGTGCTTGCGGGTACAGCGCTATACCGCAAGCGCGTGACAATTCCGTTTCTTATTTCGGCACAAAGCCGGGTCGGTACCGGAAGTTAGACCCGGCTCACATTCCGGGAATCTCGCGCCAGCTCAAGCTATTCTTAGAGTGTGTGCTCACTTACACTCAGGTGTTTGATCACCCTCATCTTTCAGCGAACAAGACAAGCTTCATGGGTAACAGTCTCACAGCACTGCCTTCACTTCTCATTCTTGCCGGCTCTGGCTCCTTAATCATCGGGCTGCTTATTTGGAAAATAAAGAGCCTGCTGAATAGCTACAAACAAAAGAGCATCCCGGTCGTTGAGTTTGGCAAAATTAAGGTGGCGCATCCCAGTGCCAGCCAGCGGAAAGGCGCTGTTCGGGTTCGCCTCTGTAACATGAATGGTGGCGAAGCCGTTCTCAAGCGTCTCACGCTGCGAGTCGCTGACCATGGTGCCAGCCTCAACCCGGGAAAAATTCGCGAACCACAGCTGCTCGACAACTGTCAGGTAACCGTTGCACTGCGTTCCAATTGCCAGGAGTACCCATTGGCGATGAAAAAGAACAAAAAACTGGTTCGAGGCAATGATGCCGAACTGGGCATCGAATTCCGTTGCGATGAGCAGCACTGGTTCCGCATGGCCATCGATGCTGAATGGTGCAACAGCAAGTCGCCTGAACAAACTGAAACTCTAAGCTCAGCGCAATTCTATCTGGAGTTCCCGGTACTCTGAGCAATCCCATCTCTAGATCACCAGGCGATTTCGACAACACGACTTTATCTCGGCCAGCCACTGGACAAATGCATCACAGGCCTGGAAACTAGTTGCCCTTAACACGGACGCCGAAGCCCCTATTACTTCTAACTTCTGAATAATCACGAAGATGGCACATCGCCAAGGCTTCGGGTAAGCTTTCGCGCCCTTTGTTCACATTCGTTAACCAAGAGAGTTGCTGTGCCCCAGTCAGAACCGTCACCCATACTGCCGCCCGAGCTGGTGTACAGCCCCAGCAGCGATGCTGCTGACGAAGTGTACGAAGCCAACGGCAAGCCTCGCGCCCACTGGCAGTATTTGTTAGAGGCCCTGCGTGCGCTGGGCCCGGAGGCCATGGCGGAACGACAGAACAAAGCTGCGCGCATTCTGCGCGACGACGGTGCCACCTACAATATTTACGGCGAAGATTCTAAACCCGGTCGGACCTGGGAGTTGGATCTGGTGCCCGCGCTGCTCAGCAGCGAGGAATGGGGCCATATTGAATCCGGTTTATTGGAACGCGCCGAACTGTTCAATGCCATTTTGAAAGACCTCTACGGCGACCGTGAATTGATCCGCCACGGCATTCTTCCCTCGGAAGCACTTTTCGCCCATGGCGGTTTTCTGCGCCCGTGCCATGGCGTCACCACTCCCGGGGAACACGAGTTAATTATTCACGCCGTCGATATGATGCGCACCGAAGACGGCGAGATATTTGTTCTTACCGATCGTACCCAGGCGCCCAGTGGTATGGGCTATGCGCTTGAAAATCGCACAGTGATGTCACGCGTGCTGCCCAGCCTGTTTCGCGATAGCCAGGTACATCGCCTCGCAGCATTTTTTCAACGCTTGCGTCACAAACTTACATCGCTGTCGGTTAATCACGATCAGCCAAGGGTCGCCCTGCTAACCCCCGGTGCACACAACGAAACTTATTTTGAACACGCCTACCTCGCCAACTATCTCGGCTTCTCGCTGGTGCAAAGTGGCGATTTGGTGGTCCGCAACGGCTTTGTCTGGATGCGTTCACTGGATGGCCTGAGCCGTGTAGATGTCATCCTAAGACGCGTCGATGACTGGTATTGCGACCCAGTTGAACTGCGCAGTGACTCGCAACTGGGTGTACCCGGCCTGCTGGAAGTGGTGCGCGCCGGTCGTGTCGCAATTGCCAATCCGCTGGGTTCAGGCGTACTCGAAAATCCGGTGCTGCTTAAATATTTACCGGCAATCAGCAAGTCGTTGCTGGGGCGGGAACCTCGTATGAGGTCAGTCAGCACTTACTGGTGTGGTGACCCAAAAGATCTCAAATATGTGCTCGCCAATCTCGAAAATCTTGTTATAAAACCCATCTATCGCGGCCGCGGCGAGGTCAGTACCCGGGTCCAGGATCTGACAACGCCACAACGCGAAGCGTTGATTGCGCAAATTAAAGCAAACCCGATGCAATTCGTGGCGCAGCCGATGATGAACGCCTGCCATCTGCCGGCCTTCGTAAATGGTACCTTGCAACCGCGCCCGGCCATTATGCGCAGCTTCGCAGTAGGTAGCGATACCTCCTACCTGCTGATGCCTGGCGGCTTAACCCGTGTCGGCACCGAAGAGAATGGCTTTCTGATTGCTGGACAGGCAGGCTCGCAAAGTAAAGATACCTGGGTGATTGCCTCCGAACCTGAACGTGCGACCGTGGGCGACAAAGCCAGCGACGTCGGGTCTGCTGAAGCACAATTGATAAGCTTACCCAGTCGCGTGGTGGAAAACCTGTTCTGGATGGGCCGCTATGCGGAACGCGCCGAAGCATCAATGCGAATTCTGCGTACGGTGTTCATCAAACTCAATGGTGAAGAACCCGTATCTACCGTAAGCCGCAAGCATCTACTCGAGACCGTAACGGGCATAACAGCAACTTTGCCAGGGTTTAAAGGTTGTGAAGACAGTCTTCTGAAACACCCGGAAGATGAGCTGTTACTGGTTGCCAAAGATCCTCACCGCATCGGCAGCGTGTATCACAGCCTCACCAGCATGCTTCAAAGTGCTGACGAGTCTAAGGAATTGTTATCTTCTGATACCTTGCGGGTCATTAACGATATTCGTGATGCGCTCGACACCCTCGAAGATTCCCTTGTCGGCGGTTTGGGTTCTGCGCCGGAGGAAGCTCTCGACCCACTGGTAACCGCACTCATGGCCTTGGCCGGCCTGTCACAAGAAAGCATGGTGCGCGGTGTGGGTTGGCAATTCATGGACATAGGCAGACGCATCGAACGCGCCATGCAAACTGTTTGTGCCATGGAGCACTTGCTGGTGCCAGTGCTGGCGGAAAACGACCAGATTGCGCTCATCGAAGCCCTGCTTATTTCAGTGGAAGCGCTTATCAGTTATCGCCGACGCTACCGCGCGCGCATGGGGGTCACACAAGTGATGGAACTGGTGATGATGGACACATCCAATCCCCGTTCTTTGTTGTATCAACTCGATCAATTAAAAGCACACATTGCGTCTCTGCCTCTGGCAAAAACAACTATCGAATTAACCCCGGAGCAGCGCTTGATTTTGGAATGCGAAACCTCTGTGCGCCTCTCGCTCTTATCCGAACTGGCGGAAGACGAAGACCAGGACGAACGTGAAAACCTCAACGCTTTGCTGTCAAAATTAAAAGAACTGTTAGGTAGTTTAAGTAACGTGATAAGCGATAAGTATTTCGATCACCGCATTGGGCCACAACAGTTGGTTCACAAACCCTGGGATGAGCGATGATGAAATACCGCATTCGCCACATCACTGAGTACGAATACGCGGCTCGCGTTTCTCACTGTTATAACCTGGCCCATATGGTGCCCCGCACGACCTTGCGACAAACCTGCGAACAAAATCGCATCGCCATCGCACCGCACGCGTCTTTCACGGCAAAACGCGAAGATTATTTTGGTAATCAATCCTTTCATTTCGAAATTCAGCGGCCCCATGAAAAACTGGTGATTACCTCTGAAAGCGAAGTTGAGGTGTCGCCTCAGAAAACCGCACTCAACCTCGATTTAGGGGTTACCTGTTTCGACGCACGCTTACAACTCAGCGAATCCAAAGATCCGGAAGTTCTCTTTGCCCGTGAATTCTTGCTGGATTCGTCCATGGTAAAAGTGAACGAAGACCTGCGCGAATACGCCCTACCTTCCTTTGAAGAAGATCGGCCCCTACTTTCTGCGGTTTCTGATTTGACACGCCGCATCTTTGAAGATTTCGAGTACTGCCCCGAATCCACCACGGTTGCCACGCCGCTTACCGAGGTCCTTAAAAATCGTAAGGGGGTGTGCCAGGATTTCGCCCACCTCGAAATCGCCTGTTTGCGCGCTCTCGGTTATCCGGCGAAATACGTATCTGGGTACATTGAAACTCTGCCCCCTCCCGGCAAGGAAAAACTCGTTGGTTCCGATGCATCACACGCTTGGATCTCAGTTTACTCGCCCCGAGAAGGATGGTTCGAGTTTGACCCTACTAACAATCAAATCTCCGGTGACCAGCATATCATTACCGCCTGGGGCAGAGATTACTTTGACGTTACCCCGCTTCGGGGTGTAATTTTCGGTGGTGGAGAGCAACCGCTGCTCAAAGTATCGGTAGACGTAGCACGTATCTGAGCTGGCATTGCTGATGGCGCGCTTGACATACAACGCCAGTACTTTCCGCTAGACTAAGAAGATACCCTTTGTTTAACCGGAGCAACCAGGATGCGGCGACGCGGCGTTGCCAATAGGAGTATTCTCGCATACGCGATTTTTTTCCTGATCGCCGGATGCCCGGCGTTGCCCTGCTCTAGCGCGCCCTTGATTATCCGCTATCCCAGTGTTGTCGCCGACGATGCCTATATTATCCGGACGCGCTACTCCGTTGAGGTACTCTCACTGATCTTGGATAAGGCCCGCGTCGATTACCGTCTTGAGCCTATCCCAGTGTCCACCATCCCTGAAAGTCGAGTGAGTGTGGAACTGCGCAACGGGCGCTACGATGTTTGTTGGATGCACACCAACACCAACCGCGAATCGAAAATGCTCCCGGTGCGTATTCCCATTTCCCGCGGCCTCCTTGGTTGGCGTATTTCACTGATTTCACCCCACAAGAAACAGGCCTTCAGTCAAGCTAAAACACTCACCGATTTGCGCGCATTTCTCGCAGGCCAGGGCCACGACTGGCCCGATACCCGTATACTCAGAGCCAACAATATGCAGGTTATCACTTCGGTCAACCGAGAGAGCCTCGTGGCGATGCTAACCCGCGACAGGATCGACTACTTCCCACGCAGTATTGCTGAAATTTGGGATGAGCTCGATATGCACAAAAACCTCAAGCTGGTGGTGGAGCCTAAATTCGCCTTCTGGTACCCCACGGCAGATTATTTTTTTGTACGTAATGATAATCATGAACTCGCAAATTTACTTACCCGGGGTTTCGAGCTGGCGATAGCAGACGGGAGCTTTATGAAGCTTTTTGACAACCATTTTGCAAGTCTTATTCAAAAAGCCAAGTTGGAAAAGCGCGTGATATTACACCTCGAAAACCCCTATATACCCAGCGAAACGCCGCTCTCGCGCCTGGCACTCTGGTATATGCCACCCGGTGTGGATCTACTCACAGCCATCGCCTCGAATTAGGCACGCGGCTCCCCCGCAAGCCCTGACGCCATTGACTTCTATCAACGCCCCGCCAGCCAAAAAGCGTAAAGTTACCGCAACCTAACATCTATAAACTTAAAGGTAACTATCATGAAAAATCGCTGGCTCATCGCCCTCTCTGCCGTGGGCGTGCACGCATCCATTGGCTCCGTGTACGCGTTTAGTGTGTATAAAAAGCCCCTCGCCGAACTCCTCGAAAACGCCTCTAACAATGAAATAGCCTGGACCTTCAGCTTCGCGATTTTCTTTTTGGGTATCTCTGCAGCCATCATGGGCCACTTCGTGGAAAAACGCGGGCCCCGTACCTCTGGTCGTCTCGCGGCGATGTTCTTCGGCGGTGGGCTCCTGGTTGCGGGCCTGGGTGCGATGATGCAGAACCTGTACGTCATTTGGCTGGGTTACGGGGTACTTGGCGGCATCGGTTTGGGTATTGGTTACATTACCCCGGTGTCGACGCTGGTGAAGTGGTTCCCGGACCGTCGGGGCTTGGCTACAGGCTTGGCCATTATGGGCTTTGGCTTTGGTGCCTTTTTCGGCGGGCCACTGTTCCAGAAGCTGATGACTCAATTTGGTCTCAGCGCCTACAGTGTCGGTTCGTTAGCCGAAGCGGCAGCGCTGCCGGAAATCGCTGCTAAGGTAGCAACAATTGCTGATCAAACCACCCAAAATCAACATATTGCGGCAATTGTTGCTGCCAAGGGCATTTCGGCCAACTGGTTCATTATGGGCGTGGTTTATCTGGTTGTGATGTTCTCGTCAGCCTCCTATCTGGAACGCCCACCAGAAGGTTGGATGCCAGAAGGCATGGAAAAAGATCTCGCCAGCGGCAAAAAGAAAATCACCGTGGATATCTCCCAGCAAACCGCCAACGAAGCCGTTAAAACCGGGCCTTTCTGGGGTTTGTGGACCATGATGTTCATCAATATCACTTGCGGCATCGCGGTTATTTATTCGGCCTCCCCCCTCGCGCAGGAAAGTATTGGTTTAAGTGCCGCTGAAGCTGCAGCCGTGGTGGGTTTGATGTCAGTGTTTAATGGCCTCGGTCGTATCGGGTGGGCTTCCGCGTCAGACTTCCTCGGTCGTGGCAACACCTATATGGCGTTTTTTATCATTCAGATATTCGCCTTCTACGCACTGCCCAACATTACCAGCGTACTGTTATTCCAGGTGGTGCTCTACACCATTCTCACTTGTTACGGCGGTGGTTTTGCAACTTTGCCGGCGTTTATTGGCGACCTTTTCGGAACCAAACAATTGGGTGCAATTCACGGATATGTACTCACTGCGTGGGCTGCCGCAGGCTTAGCAGGCCCCCAAATTGCTGCGTATGTTCGCACCGTGACCGGCAGTTATGAAACCACGCTGTATATCTTTGCTGGTGTGTTTATTGTCGCGCTTATTGTGTCACTGCTTATGAAAGCCTACATCGCGCGAGCCACAGCCCGCAACGCGCAACAAGCCGACCTTGCGATGGCTGAACAACCCGCTGGCTAAGTGCTTTCGGTTGCACATCTAAGGAGGCTTCGGCCTCCTTTTTTAGTATCGCGGGCGCACTTAATAGCCGCCCGCAAGACTGAGGCGCTGTTTTACACGATGCACGTATTCACGGGTTTCCTGGTAGGGCGGTACGCGATTGCCATAGCGCTTTACCGCGTTCTCGCCAGCGTTATACGCGGCCAACACCAACTCCAAATCGTTATCAAACATCACCATTAAATCTTTAAGGTAGAGAACCCCTGCCTCAATATTTTTCTGGGGGTCACGGCGGTTGTGCACACCGTAGCGTTTTGCAGTTGCGGGCATCAGTTGCATTAAACCCATTGCACCCGCACTGGAAATGGCATCTGGGTTATAGAAACTTTCCACATACACCACAGCGTCAGCCAATTCAGGCTGCAGCTTGTGACATCGCGAAATATCGTGTACCAGCGGCTGGTAACGGCGCTTATTGCGTGCAAAGTCCCCGCTCATGACGGGAAGTTGCCAACCCTTCCAGGTTTTAACGAGTTTTACGTAACCGTCGTGAGGAGGTTTATCTGTGAAAAACACCCGCCCTTGCTGATCAACAAATCTGTACGGCTCTCCTGGGGTATAGCCCGCAGCCATGACTTGCTCACCAATGAATATCAGCAGCCAACAAACCGCTAATACTGCGTATTTAAGCGCCATCATTAGAAATCAGCTCCAACCAGTGTTGCTTTAAGTGATAGCACCGAGTACTGAACACAACAAGTTTGATGACCCACGAACGCCGAAACACAGAATTGGCATATCATTCATCTTCTCCGAAGCGACAAAATACGGCGTCACAAAGCGACCATTTTCGTCAACTTGACACCAATGCATACCTTACAGGCGTATAACTCAACTGAATTTTTGAACAATTTTTGTGCAGCATTTTTTTATGAGGGGATCACGGAATAAATCTCAACCGCCAATCGTTAGCTACCTGAGAACCATCGGAAACGAGACCCAGTTCGCAGACTTGGCTTAATTTTTGTTTGTGGTGAATTACCGACTTAAAAAGAGAAGAATTCAAATAATGATCAAGTTCAATATTTCAAAATCATTGTCAGACGCACTCTCAAATCACTTGCAACCTGAGAAAAGTCGAACACCAAATCTGATTTGGAATGCAGAATTAATTACAGTTGGCACGGAACTCTGCGTAGTGACACTTGAACACTACAGCGAGTATGTCATGGTGTTTTGTGGATTAGAGAGACGAGATTTTTTACACTTCCCTTCGTTATTCCAGGAACGCTTTTGGCGGGAAGTCTCGGTACTCTGCCCCGAGATAAAAAAACAGGAAAGAAATGCGTTTGCCAACCATCTGTTGCGTATGACAGATGAACAGTATTATCAAATGGAACCCACACCGTCCAATCAGCATAAAATTCTTACCGTTGCGGAACATCTTGAATATTTGTCCATTGTTGAAGGCAAGCCACTACCTATCGACTGCCAATCGGCCTTTGAATATGGTTTACGATTTAACGATGACGAAAACGACGAATTCAGTGAGAAAATTTCTCCCGTAGAATTATTCAGAGATATTTGCAAGCATTTTGTCGAAGAGTTTCGATATCATGAACGTGTTAAGAAAGGCGACTCTCCCCTCGTACTCGGCCGCTCAGAAAACGTGATTCGCGTGGATTTCAAAAAGAAACCCAACCCGGATTTTCGTTTTATGTGATTACCCTGGCTACTGCCCTTGCAGCCACGCTTATTACGTAGCACCCAAACTATCGCGATTTAGCGCACTCACAGCAAAAGCAGGCCTTCGTGCCTGCTGCAGTTTTGCTCTTCTCCAGCTGAAGTAACACCAGATTTTGTCTCTCTTACTAAGCTCAGTCTTAAAATAACGGGTTAAGCTATTTTTATGCAATTTCGCTCATTTGGTGAACAAGGAGCAAAACTGCACTTGTCATATTTCCTCGAAGCTCGCCTGGTTCAACTGAAACCAAAAATCAGCGCTTCTAGCGCGCAGCTATATAAATTATCCAAGATCCGCTAATGGAGCCCTAATTTATGCAGGGTTATTGGCTCATTGAAATACTTCAAATAGAGCAACCACACGCCAAATATAAGCTATATTTCAAAGAACCGACTGGTAGCCGTACCCTTCCCACATTTTAGTCGGGTCGACAGCTCAATCGGCCAAGGCTGGCAAGAGAAGTTTTAGCGCCCCCTCTTGCACCACCAAAACACAGCCGCTTGGTTACTTTACCCGAAGACCACTGATACCCAGACTGAAGCCCAGGAAGCGAAGGGAAATCAGAGATTTACATGAGTTGATAGCGCCCAGGACGACCCCGTAGTAATGAGTGATACCGACCACAATCGCCGTAAAGATACGGAATTGCGCGCCGCAGTAAACCGTATACACCAGAGCCTTCGCGGCATGGACAACGCCCAGAAGGTCTATGAACACACCCTCTTCGAGCTCTGCCAACTATCTCAGTCAGAATTTGCGTTCGTGCTTCTCAAAGGGGTCACGATAGCCGGACATGGCGATTTGCGCTGCATCGCCACATTCTCAGCAAACGAATCAGTATGCTGCCCCCAAGGCTGGACCACAAAAATCACTGAAGGCCTGCAGCCACTGTTTAACGCCATAGCCCTTAATCGCGGTACAGTAATCGATCACCACTGCCTGAAGCAGCTTCAAGAGCAGGTATCTGAACTTCCCAAGCTGGAACAATTGCTCTGCATACCAGTTGCTGAAGGAAGCCAAGCGATGCAACTGATTTGTCTCGCTAACAGCAGTATCCCCTACCACACCGATTTCGCGCGTCGCGTCTGGCCATTGATCACTATCTGTGCGAGTCTTCTGCGTGTTGTGGACAACCGCAATCTGGAGTCGCTGGAACAAAAACGTTTATTACTTAGCCAGGATACCTGGCGAGAAAACTTTAACCGACTCGAATTACTGTTGCCACTCGGCATTATCACCCTTAACCGTGACCTACGAATCATCCGCGTGAATCCAGCCGCCGAAAATCTCTTTGATTCCAGCGCAGAAGAACTTCATTTGAGACCTGTATCCCAGCTGATTCAGTTACCCAGTAGCGTACTTGCTCCCGGCAGCCGCCCGCAACGTGAACTCGACGGCGAGCCAATCGCTATGCTCGAGGTCGACGGCCGCAACGCACAGGGGAATACCATTCGCTTACAGGCGTTTACCTTCCAATACGAAGAGTATGGCCAACCCAGAATTTCGCTGATGGTACGCGATAACTCCGAGATCACTGTCGCCAAGCGGGAGCACAATAAAGAGCTACTGCGTTTTCGTACACTAAGCGATTTGGCGCCCATGGGTATTCTGCAAACCACAGGAGATTGGAGCACCGAGTATGTTAATTCGCGGTGGCTCGATATGACTGGAATAACGGCGCAACAAGCGGCCGGCATGGGCTGGTTAAAAATGATTTATCACGAGGATGCGGAAACCACACTGAAAAGTATGCACAGCGCCTTATCGAACGGCAAGGAATACAAGGGTGACCTTCGCATTCAAAATCACAGTGGTGACTTGCTTTGGGTTGCTCTCACTGCCCGCCCGCTATTTACTCCAGAAGGCGCCAATAATGGTTTTATCGCCACTTTGGTCGATAACAGCTATCACCACGAATCAAAAGAAAAGCTTCGCCAGCTCGCAGAAAAAGACCCCTTAACGGGGCTCGCGAATCGCATGCTATTTTTGTCCCGCCTTGAGCATGCGCTCGAACGAGTCAACCGTCACGGCTCCGTCGGTTTACTCGCCTTAGATCTCGATGGCTTTAAAAATACCAACGACACTCTAGGTCATGAAGCCGGAGATAAAATGCTTGAGGAAGTGGCTCAACGCTTGAAGAAATGTGTGCGCCAGGAAGACACCGTCGCTCGCGTTGGCGGCGATGAATTTTTCATTTTGCTCGAAGGCCTGGCAGAAGCCTCTTTTGCATCCACAATTTGTGAAAAAATCCTGAAAGCGATGCAGGAACCCTTCGAAATTCAGCACCAGGAAGTATTTATCAGTACCAGCATTGGCATTGCTTTCGGTGTGAAAGGTACAAAAACCTCATCAAAAGCCATCCTCAAACAGGCAGATCTCGCGCTCTACCGGGCCAAGGATGCGGGTCGCAACAATTACCAGTACTATTCTCCCGAGCTCGAACGCGCCTCACGACGTAAGCTGGAATTAGGGAATAGCCTGCACCGCGCAATGGGTCGCGGCGAGTTCGAAGTATACTATCAGGCACAGGCTCGCGTTAGCGACAATACGATCACGGGTTTCGAAGCCTTGCTGCGCTGGCAACACCCCTCTGATGGTTTACTACCACCCGACGAATTTATTCCACTCCTCGAAGAAACGGGTTTAATAGCGCCGGTAAGCCGATGGATTTTTCATGTTGCGTTTCACCAGTTAAGGGAGTGGTTTGACAATGCTTTGGTTGCAAATGATTGCGTTATGTCGGTGAATGTCAGCCCCCGTCAGTTCCGCGACCCTGGTCTGGTATCTGCGATCAGTAGCGCATTGCACGACGCGAAATTAGAAGGACAGAATATCGCTATTGAACTTACCGAGTCGGCGCTGATCACGGAAAATCTGCGCACTGCCGATATTCTCAATGAATTAAAAGCATTGGGAATTCGCATCGCGCTCGACGATTTCGGCACAGGCTTCTCGTCATTAAGTTACCTTAAAAAATTCCCTATTGATATTATTAAAATCGATCGCAGTTTTATTAGAGAACTTATTACCGATCGCGAAGATCGAGCTATTACAGAAGCCGTGCTGGTACTTGGTAGAACACTTGGCCTCGAAGTTGTCGCTGAAGGGGTCGAAACGCAGGATATTCTACAATGTTTACGTGAGCTACACTGCGATATGTACCAAGGCTACCTGTTGAATGTACCGACCACCGCTGCGCAATTGATGGCGCTGTTATCCCTTCCGGGTTCGCAGGATTCAACCGCTTGCGTTGACAGATAGCAACTCAACACACTACCAACTAAAGATACCCAACTAAATTCTCATAAATGCAACTCAAAAAAGGATTGCCGTATGTCGCACCAGGAAGAAAATAACCTACCGCAATATTACGTGGGAATAGGAACTTCCGCCGGGGGTTTGGAAGCTCTCCAGGATTTCGTGGGCAATCTCCCCCGTAAAAGCGGCGCGGCATATATTATCGTGCAACACCTTTCACCCGATTTCGACAGCGTTATGTCACAGCTACTCAGCAAGCACACAGATCTGGAAATTCACAACGCTGAAGATGGTATGGCGGTAAAAGTAGATACTATCTACCTTATTCCACCGCGTAAAAATATGATGATCGCAGAAGGTAAACTCATTCTTGTTGAACAAATGCGCGATCAACATGCGGGGAATTTCGCTATCGATATTTTTCTGCGTTCACTCGCCGAAGACCAACAACATCGCGCCATCGGTATTATTCTTTCAGGCACCGGCAGTGATGGCAGCAGCGGCATTCAAGCGGTGAAAGAAGCGGGCGGTTTGATTCTGGTACAAACACCTGAAGACGCGAAATTTGATGGCATGCCTAAAAACGCCATTCTAACAGGCACCGTCGACATGATAATGCCTGCAGCTCAAATGCCTGCAAAGTTAGTAGGGTTTATCACCCATCCTCTGGTAACTGGAAACCAACCGGAAATCAATCTCAGCGCAGCGCAGACTTCCGCATCTCTGGAAGATATATTTGATCTGTTACGTGCAAGAAGCGATATAGATTTTAGCCAGTATAAGAGCACGACAATTACGCGACGTATCGAGCGGCGCACCAGTATCAACGGCCTTAAAAGTATTGAAGATTACTTTGCGTTGCTGGTTCGCAATCCCGATGAGCTGGATATTCTCGCAAGAGACATGCTTATAGGCGTAACTCGTTTTTTTCGTGATAGTGAGGCATTTGACGCGTTAAAACGTCATATTATCCCCAAAATACTGCGCGATACGCCCGACCAAGAAAAAATCCGTATATGGATCGCAGGTTGTTCTACCGGCGAAGAGGCCTATTCCGTCGCCATCGCGTTCGATGAGGCCAGGAAGACACTGGGCATCTCACGCGACGTTACAGTGTTTGCCACAGATATCGACAGCAACGCCATTAATGAGGCGAGTTTAGGACAATTCAGCTTAGGAATCGCGGCAGATGTGAATCAAAAAACGCTGAGCCGTTACTTTATCAAACACCAGGAACACTACACGATCTTGCCGGAAATTCGAAAGATGATTGTGTTCGCGACACACAACCTCCTCAAAGATCCTCCCTTTTCCAATTGCCAATTATCGGTATGTCGCAATGTACTCATTTATTTTCAGTCTCCCGCACAAAGTAAAATATTGTCGATGCTGCTCTTTTCTCTTAATAAGGAAGGTTATTTATTCCTGGGTAATTCCGAAAGCCTTGGCGACCTGAGCAAAAAGTTTTCTGCAGTGGATGAACGCAACAGGCTATTTCAAAAAAGAATTCCCTACGATACGCAACCGAATCTGATCGATACGCTGGACGATTCCAACCCCTTGAACCGACCCGCAGCAATCCCTTCAGTAGAAACCCTGTTTAGAAATTTTCAACAACACAGTAAATCGCCTCACTACGTGGCTGTTTTGGAAAAACTGATTACGGAATATGTACCATCGTGCATTGTTTTATCGGATACCCTCGATGTTCTGCATGTATACGGCGATGTCGACAATTATACGAGAAAACTCAAGCAAGGAAAATTTAGTTCAAAGGTAACCGATTTTATAAGAGAAGAACTCAATATTGCTGTAACAACGGCAGCACGCAAAGCACTGAATGAGAAAAAAAATGTGCAGTACAACAGCATTGAGCTATCGAATGATGACTCACAGGATTCATTGATTAATTTAAGAGCTATCTATATTCCTTCAACACATTCCACAACGGTGCACTTGGCGCTTATATTTGAACCGCGAAACGTTTCTCTGCAGCCCAAAGAGCGCGCAAACTCCGAAGTGACCGATATCAGCGAAGAAACACAGACTCGAATACACGACCTGGAACAAGCGCTCCTAAAAAACCAGGAAAGCCTGCAAGCGACTGTTGAAGAACTGGAAACCGCCAACGAAGAATTACAAAGCACCAACGAAGAATTAATGGCCTCCAATGAAGAGCTTCAAAGTACGAACGAAGAACTGCAATCGGTGAACGAAGAACTCTACACCGTTAACAGCGAATACCAGGAAAAAATCGAAGAAGTCACTCAAGTAAATCTGGATATTGACAACATTATCAAATCTGCCGATATCGGCTTCGTTTTTATGGACGATGCCATGTTAATCAGGCGCTTCAGCCCACAGGCAGCGCAACTTATTAACTTGCTTCCCAGTGATATTGGCCGGCCATTCCATCATATTTCCCATACGCTTGTTTACGAAACCTTACTCGACGACATTAGCCAGGTGATTACAACAAACCAAGCTGTTAGCAAAGAAGTTGAATCCAAGCAAAGTACAACAATTAGCGTAAAAATCTTTCCGTACATTAACGAACACGAGGAGGCAATGGGTTGTGTGCTCCTCCTCACCGACGTAACAGAAGCAAAAACGATGCGTGAGCGCCTAATGGATAGCTACGCAGAATTGCGAGCCACGATAGAAAGCTCTTTTTTTACCAAGCACCGGAATGTTCGCGTCTTACTGGTAGACGATGATGAAGCGGATCGTATCGTGATAAGTAACGTAGTTAAAAAAATGTCGACGGTGAATGTAGATTACAGTTTGAGAGAAGCAAGCAGTTTTGAACAAGCTCTGGAACTTTTGCAGGAAAACACCTTTGACGTTTGCTTGATAGATTATAATTTAGGCGGCAACACCGGACTCGAGCTTATTTCTGCGCTTGGCAGTAAAGACTCCCCGCCCGCCTTCATTTTATTGAGCGGCACACTGGATCGCGACAAATATCAAAAAGCTCTACAATTAGGAATCTATGACGCTGTCGATAAACAGGAGTTATCGCCAAGCCTGCTGGAAAGAAGCATTCGCTATACACTAAGACATAAACAAACCGAAAATTACCTAATTTCCGCTAATAATTAGTTTTCTTGGGCAAACATACAGTAAACGTTGTACCGCGACCCACTTCACTAAATACCTGCAATTCTCCGCGATGTTTGTCAACAACGCGTTTCGCAATACTCAGGCCAAGCCCAGATCCTGAAAAACCGGCAGCTCCCTGCGCGCGAAAAAAGGGTTTAAAAATATTTTGTAAATGTTCCTGCTTGATTCCAATACCGTTATCTTTTACCGACAGTTTGAAATATTTACTATCTTCTTCTGCAAAAATGCTAACTTCCGGCTGCTTGGAACGATACTTTATCGCATTGCTTATTAGGTTTTCAAACAAAAGAAACAAAGACGCTCTGGCTCCAAACACAGTGGGAAGGGGACTCACATTAAAACTTATGTTTTTGGGGCTGTCTTCGCCGACCAGTTGCCAGATTTCATCGATAAGAATATTCAGATCCACTTCGCTAACGAGATCCTGCATGTGGTCAAGCTGAAGATATTTAGACAGCGAGTCGACGAGGCTATTGATGGTTGCGACCTTATCGGCAATAATGGTGAAGAGCTTTAACTCATCTTCCTCCAGCTCGATTCGCGCAGATATTTTCTCAAGTAACAGCTCACTTAACTTACCCAAAGTTCTAATCGGCGACTTAAAATCGTGGGAAAGACTTCGACAAAATACCTGCTGCTCTTCTGCGAGTGCCAGCAAGCTTTGTTGTTGTCGTTTGCGTTCAATCGCATAGTCACACACCCGCTGTAGTAAAGTCGCATTGAGCTCTTCTTTAGGTAAGTAATCCTGCACTCCGGCATATACGAGTTTTTTGGCGAGTTGTTCATCCTGAAGGGAGGTAAGCACAATAATCGCTGTGGGTGATTGTAAGGTTTTGAGGGTATCAACTGTTTGCTGTAGCGATGAATCCGTTAACTGCAAATCAATTAGTGCGATATCCCAAACACCAAGAGTAAGAGACTCCAGATTAGGTGTTAATCGTGCGTCCTTTGTTAAAAGCAAATCATTATTGAAGGCATCTTCACAACAATCTGCAATAATTTCGAGATGATCTGGGTTGTCTTCCAGCAACAATACTTTCATCAGGGCAGCTCAGAAATATTTGCCCAATAAGCATTTAATTCATGTAATTTTAGTTCGAAGTCTGCACTTTCAAAGGGTTTCACGATATAGCTATTAGCACCTTGTTCATAGCAATCGGCAATGTCTTTATCGTGTGCTGACGTACTCAGCACTATCACAGGAATCGATTTATACACACTGTGGGACTTGAGTACTTTCAATGCATCGATCCCGCCGACTAAGGGCATTTTTATATCGAGCAAGATAATATCGGGAAGCATAATCGGGCCGTCATTCAAATTGCTAATGCTATCCAGGTAGTTTAGTAATTCGCGACCATTGAATACGTGGTGAATAATATTGTCTTTATTACACTCAGCTAACACATCTATAATCAATTCAGCATGATCCGGATTGTCTTCTGCGACCAATAGGTTTAGTGCTTTCATTGCTCAAGCCCCGTTTGAGGAATACACAGTGTGAATTTACTTCCCATACCCAACTCCGACTCTAACTCTACCCAACCGCCGTGTTTTTCGATGATGCTCTTGACTATTGCCAGACCAACACCATTGCCATCCCCCTGATCAAGGCGCTCGAATATTTTAAAAATCTGGGCATGATATTTAGCATCAATACCCAGACCGTTGTCGCTTACCGAGATGCGTGCAACATCGTTTTTAAGCATTGTTTTAATGGTAATTCGGAGATCGCGAGCCGGGTCACGATATTGAATCGCGTTACCTATCAAATTTTGCAGGCATGTAGTGACGAGTTTACCGTTACAATTCACCAGTGCATCGTTTTCATCTATCGTAAAGGAGGCGCTAGCTTCAACTATGTGCTGATTCAGCGCACTACAGGCGTTTTCAACACAATCTGCGATTCGGCATAGGCTTGTGTTGAGCTCCTCCCTTGCGATTTTCGATAAATCGAGAAGTTCTTTCAAGACTTCTGCCATATTCTGGGCATTAATTAGTATACGATTCAGGCGATGACGATTTTTTTCATCCAGCGCGTCTCCGGCGGTTTTAATAATCTTTTCAGTAAAACTGCTGATGGTCACCAAGGGCGCTTTGAGATCATGGGAAACGCTGTAAATAAATTTCTCCATCTCAGCGTTGCGGTCCTCAAGACGCTCGTTGAGTTGTTCCAGCTTGGTTTGCAGTCGTTTCGCTTCAGAAATATCGTGGAACAAAAGTGCCGCTCCCGAAAATCCACCAGTGGTATTTTGAATTGGCGACAGCGACAACGACAAATCGACCGGGGCTTTTTTTTCAACCTGAACTTTGAGTTCGATCATCGCATGACTGCCCGCACTCCACAGTGCAGCAAGCGTACGCTGTAGTGTTTCATGATGGCGTCGTAAAGCCGGTAATTGCAGGAGATGCATGCCACGTATCTTACTGGTATCAATATCAAAGATAGAGAGCGCTGCAGAGTTCCACGACCGTATCTCACTTCTGCGATTAATACTCAAAATCGCATTATTAGTGCCGTTAAACACCGCCTGAATTTCTGCACGCAGTTGATTTTCGGCTCGCGTTTTTTCGCTCAGCCGGTAAAACAAATACAGTAGCAGGTAAATTATCAGCCCCAACGTAAAATCCAGTGCCGTATTGGTGATTTGCCTACGCAGGATAACTCGGTTTATCTCTGACTCATCACGCCCGAGAATCAAGGTAAGCGCAGCGTTGTTATTTGAGAATTTGAAGGCGACTTCATCGGCCAGAACCCAGGTTGTGATACCCAAGCCAGTGTGCGACAAACGCGTAAAATGACCCGCTAAAGAATGCTGAGTGTAATTCGAGTCGGCAAACCAACCCTTGTTTTTATCGTACTCCCAGGCAAATTCCTCGTCTTTTTTGGGGTGCACCAGGTACTGGCCATTCTGGTTGAGCAGAAACATTAGATAATTCTGTGATTCAACCGCCTGCAACGATTCCAAGAGCCCAGTAACATCGAAATTAATGATCAAGATACCAAAGAGCGTGGCACTTTCATCATAGATGGGTTTGGCCACGCGGTAAGTTGGCCAGCTCGGTTGTTCGACCTTCCCAAATTCACGATTGAGATTGATATCTGAAACATAGGTTTCATCACGAGCCAGGCGGCTCGTCGCAATAAAATATTCGCGGCCACCTTTTTGTTGCAAATGTTGCGGAGGCACAACGTCAATGGAACCGCTCGTTCTTTGCACTCTCACCAGCTCCCTGCCACCGTCGGCAACACCAATAAAACGGGCCTGTTTTATGTTGGAATTGGTGGCAATATACGCTTTAAAAATAATTTGCAGCCGCCTCACCCACACTTCATAGGGTGTGTTTTCGAGTGGATCTATACCCTGGTTTTGAGAGGCCCGCACAATGCCTTCGATGGGCGGCGTTCTATACAGAAAATCAGCATGGTGTAAACCGTCCTGCAGTTGTTTCTGCAGCAAGGATCTGCGCAGCATAAGCTGGCTCTGCAACGAATCACGCACATCATTCAGCACCTGCCGCCTGATTTCGCCATGGGTGAAGGCCAACCAAGCCGATACAAATGCGGCCAGAAGTACGCATAAAATAAGGTAATTACGCCGGGAAAGCTCAAGGGAAGCCATAGCCAAACCTACCCTGGTTAACGAACGCAGTCGCCATTTCAACGAAGGGGGTCTAATGGCAACTGCCCTCTGCAGCATTACAAAACCTGTAACAGGTACGACTTAATATTGCCGATCCAATCAGATTAGCGTGAACACTCTTCTAAAGATAATGGTAGTACAAGGTCACTTCATAAAATTAGATGATGGCAACCTCAATCTCTATGACCGCGAAAGCTTTAACACTCAGTATCAAGTTAGTAACTCAGTTCGAACAACGTTCCGAGAGAAATCACGTATTAAGCGTGCTTTAACTCGGCGAGTGCCTGGTAGCTGGGCTTACGCCTGAATTCCCTGTCGAACAATAGAGGGTAATTCGTACGCCCCTTCACCGGGAAGTCGTTTTTCCAAGAGTCGCGGTCGCTAACACCCCAGAGAGTGACCCGATCAATATACTCGCGGTATTTCAAGAGTAATTTGAAAAATTCTACATAACGCTCGGTTGCCTGCTTTTCAATCTCTAGAGGTAAACCATCTGGATAGGGATTGAGTTGATCTGAATACTCAAAGTTTGCCGAGATCTCAGCCCCGGTAAAGTTCCAGGCAACGGGTAAAACATCCAGATCCAATTCAGTGATATGCAGGCGCATACCTTCTGCAATATATGCCTTAATACTCTCTTCAAATTCTGCCAAATCGGGGAAGTCCAGTCCAATATGACTCTGCAAACCCACACCGTGAATCGGGACTCCACGTTTTTTCGCTTTACGCAGGTAATGCACCAAAAATTCGCGCTTCTCGGGCAAGTGCATGTTGTAATCGTTATACAACAGTTGCGCGTTGCCATCCGATTCATGAGCGAAATTGAAGGCGTAATCCATAAAGTGCGCGCCAATCCCCTTGTACCACAAACTTCTGCGCCAGCCTTTGCCGCCATCAATTGCTTCGTTAACTACATCCCAGGCATTCATGCGTCCTGCATAGCGGCCGGCCAAAGTATAAATATGATCCTGCATACGCACCAATAATGCCTGCTTTTTTAATGGCTTGCCGTCACCATCTTCAAACACCCAATTGGGTACCTGCGCGTGCCACACGAGGACATGGCCAACTTTGTATAAATTATGCGCATCGGCAAAATCCATAAACTTGTCAGCGTATTGCCACACCCACCTGCCGCTCGCGGGATGGATACGCTCCCATTTCATGCCATTTTCCATGGTGACTGCATTGAATTCTTTCGCGACCAGATTCATAAAAGCTGGTTCGCTGTCACGAATCTGCCTGGTGCCGAGCGCAGTGCCAATTAGAAAGTCGTCTTTATAGAGAGCTGCCAGGCCGGAGATTTCCATCGCCTTGACTAACGCGTGATGTTTAAGAGCAATGAGAGAGGTAGCTACGGCAGCGGATTGCCGCATAAATTGACGTCGATTCAGGGTCATTAGAGTCTCTACTGTTGTAACGGTATGTATAACAAAATCGTGCTGACTATCGCAAAAAAGTATAGCCAGCAATTCAGTAACACGTGAGAAACCCTACGACAGAGAATTGCTGAGCCATAACAGCAGAGACTGAGTTGTTACTCCTCGGCGGGCGCTGCGGCTTCAATCAATGTTTTCAGTTCGCCGTTTTCCTGCATTTCAGTAATGATGTCGCAGCCGCCAACCAACTCACCCTTTACCCACAGCTGTGGAAAGGTTGGCCAATTGGCATACTTCGGCAGATTCTGCCGAATGTCGGGATTGCTAAGCACGTCTACATAGGCGAAGCGCTTACCACACGACATGAGTGCCTGCGACGCTTTCAGTGAAAACCCACATTGTGGCGCGTTTGGTGAGCCTTTCATGTAAAGGATGATGGCATTCTCTTCAATTTGTTTCTTAATATTTTCCATGATATCCATGGCTGTACGACCTCTTTAATAGCCTAGAAATTTACTTGGGTATTGTAACTGATCTCACGCCAGCGAACATCAGCAGCGCTATATTACCCCAGAACCCCGCTCTGTGATTTCACGGTTTTTTTACCTGAAAAGCGCAAAATTACTCGTTTCCGCAGGCAATTTACAAAGTTTTTTATTGTTGGTACAGTATTCGTTTGGTCAGGCAGCTCTAGCTGCCTGTTTTGTTTTTGGGAGATAGTTAATGTCGGATTCCTCGCTCATGAACACTTATGGAGAAAGATCGACCACCCTGGTAAAGGGTGACGGGGCCTATTTGTGGGATGCCAACGGCAAGCGCTATTTGGATGCACTCTCTGGAATTGCGGTATGTGGCCTCGGCTATAACCATCCGGCTGTCACCAAAGCCATTAGCGAGCAGGCTGCAAAGCTGATTCACTGCTCCAACCTTTATCTTATCGCGCCTCAGCAGGCACTGGGTAAGTTGCTGGTGAGCGTTTCGGGCATGGAAAAGGTGTTTTTCTCGAACTCCGGTGCCGAAGCCAACGAAGCTGCACTAAAAATTGCGCGTAAATTTGGGCAGCAAAAAGGCATCTCCCACCCCGAAGTGATTACTGCCGATAAAAGTTTTCACGGCCGTACAATGGCAACCCTCTCAGCCACCGGTAACACCAAAGTGAAAGCCGGATTCGAGCCCCTGGTCGAAGGCTTTTGTCACGTTCGCTACAACGATATTGCCGCGATACAAGCTGCAGCAACAAAAAACACCGTTGCGGTGATGGTAGAGCCCGTTCAGGGTGAAGGCGGCGTTAATGTGCCTGCCGCCGACTATTTAAATGAATTGCGCGCGCTGTGTGATGCCAATGGCTGGCTGCTGATTCTCGATGAAATTCAAACCGGCAACGGACGCACCGGTAAGTTTTTCGCCTACCAACACAACGCTATTCTTCCCGACGTAGTAACCACTGCCAAAGGCCTTGGCAATGGGGTTCCTATTGGGGCATGTCTCGCTAGAGGCGAGGCGGCAAATATTTTGCAACCAGGTAATCACGGCTCCACCTTTGGCGGCAACCCGCTGGTTTGCAATGCTGGCTTGGCTGCTACACAAACGGTACTCGACGAAAAGCTGAGCGAAAGAGCTGCAAATTTAGGCAGTGCCATGTTAGCTCAGTTTCAGGAAGCGCTTAAAGACACGCCTTGTGTTGTCAATATTCGCGGCAAGGGCTTAATGATTGGTATCGAGCTGGATCATCCCTGCGGAGAATTGGTCGAGCAGGCAAAAACCGCTGGCATGCTTATTAATGTAACTGCCAGCAACACTGTTAGACTGTTGCCGCCACTGATTATTTCAGACGCTCAAGCCAAAGAAATTGTCGATACCGTTGTTAATTTAATTAAAGCCAAATAAGTGATCGAAAATGGCTAACAGACACCTACTCTCTCTGCTTGACCTCTCCAGCGCCGAACTCAATAACATTATTGATTCCGCCATCGAGCAAAAAAAAGCTCATAAAAGAGGCGAGGAATTTCAACCCTTGCGCAACAAAACCTTGGGTATGATTTTCGAAAAATCCTCCACACGCACGCGCGTATCCTTCGAAGTGGGTATGGCTCAACTCGGTGGCAGTGCTATTTTTCTGTCGCCGCGCGATACACAGTTGGGACGCGGTGAACCAATTGAAGACTCTGCGCGAGTGCTTTCGCGTATGGTCGACATCATTATGATACGCACTTTCGAGCAGGAAAAGCTGGAACGTTTTGCGGCTTATTCTACAGCGCCAGTTATTAACGCGTTAACCGATATGTTTCACCCCTGTCAATTGCTTGCAGATATTCAAACTTACGTGGAGCATCGTGGCAGCCCCAATGGCAAAGTGGTTGCCTGGGTGGGTGACGGCAACAATATGTGCCACTCTTATATAAATGCCGCACGTTTGTGCGATTTCGAATTACGTATCGCCTGCCCCCCTGGTTTTGAGCCCGACGCACAGTTGGTCGCCAGCAATAAAGATCGCCTGAGCATTGTGAACGATCCCAAAGAAGCAGTTAAAGGCGCAGATTGGGTGGTTACGGACGTATGGGCAAGCATGGGCCAGGAAGACGAACAAAAAGCCCGCGAAGCGAAATTTGCCGGCTTCCAGGTCAACCATGAGTTAATGAGCTGTGCTAACAGCGATGCTATTTTTATGCATTGCTTGCCAGCGCATCGCGGTGAAGAAGTGAGTGCTGAACTTATGGAAGATGAAAACATCGCTGTGGTGTGGGATGAAGCAGAAAATCGCTTACACGCTCAAAAAGCACTGATGGTTTTTCTCGCTGAGCAGAATAAATAAGCAATCGGGCTTGCGACTCAGCCCGATCGCTCTGCACCAGTCTTATTCAAACAACACTGGGTAATAATCGTATTCGCAATAGTTAAAGTCGAGATCGCAGACCTGTAAAAACACATACAGCGTTTGCGGAATCGCATAGATTAACGGGCTGACATCAGCAATTAAATTTTCCCCAGTATCGCAACTCAAACCGAAATCCAAATCGTACTGGCAGAACTGCATTCCTTCGGCATCGCACGGAAATCCTGCGCCGCACATTTGCGAACCGAAGTACACGGCATCTTCCCAATCGGGGCGGTCATTCACATAAAACTCCACCCAATAATCATCCCAGGCATTGGCTTCCCAATAAATTTCGAACCAACCATCGTCTTCGTAGGGGTTAATCGCTAACGCCACATCAGGGTCAAACTGTCCACTAAAACCGTAACTGTCGACCAAATCAAACATTAACAGTTCGGGAGGGGAAGGAACGGTTTCCGTGGTTACCACAACTTCGGTATAACCCGGGCTGGTTACGCTCACCGTGGTTTCGCTTTCGACACTACCTTCAACATAGGTATGAGAATGCACATCCACCGAGCTCTGCCCACAGGCAACCAGGGTGGACGTCAATAGAAAAACAAAATATTTAATGGGTTTAAAGTTCATGGCGATGCACCTCACTGGTAAGTCTGGAACCAGTGTGCGCGACCCGCGCTGAACACAGCCTGAACTTGGGAAGCTATAAGCTGCTACAAAATTAAGAAAAAAATATTATAGATTTACGACAAGCTTACGGCTGATGTACGCGCCGCTTAGCCACGCGGGATGACAAGTAAGCGAGCACTTATCCACCGGGTTACACACAAAATACCCACAAGTAACCCCTACATTTTCAAACTTGCATAACCACCAAAACCGCATTATCTTGTATTTAAAACAACACAAACCCCAATATATGGTGTTTTTAGGGGGAATACCCCTAACCATCGTGAGAGCAAATTAACGAAAGTTTTATGCAGCCTATTGGGCAGGGAAGCAATCGCAGCGATTCATAACACAGGGAAATTCGAGCTGCGGCAATAACGATAGAGCACAACCATATTATTAGGGGAATTTCCCCACCAAGTTATTAACCCAACAATGTCGATTGTCGGGCGAGCCACTACTTAAACCTAATAAGTCACCCCTATCTGGAGAGCGGGCCTTTTTATATGCAGACCACAGACAGCCAGACACACACTTCTTCCTCAGTACCTCCGACGAGTGCCACCAGTAGTACTCCCGTTGCCAACACCGCACCGGGCCAGTTGCGGGTAATCAAGCGAAACGGCACCCTGGTACCCTATACCGACGATAAAATCGCCATCGCAATGACCAAGGCATTTCTCGCGGTAGAAGGAGGAACTGCAGCTGCTTCCAGCCGAATTCACGAAACCGTCTCAAACTTAACGCAACAAATTTCCGCGACGTTCAAACGGCGTATGCCCTCAGGGGGCACTATTCATATCGAGGAAATTCAAGATCAGGTTGAACTCACCCTAATGAGAACTGGCGAGCACAAGGTTGCGCGCGACTATGTGATCTATCGAGCCGAACGCGCCAAACTGCGTGCTGAAAAAGAAAAACTTTCGCACTCCAGCGTCGACTTCCCTGAAATCAATGTGGTTCACCCCGATGGCAGTCGCGCACCTCTCGATATATTGCGCCTGCATACCATAGTTACAGAAGCCTGCGCCGGTCTTAAAGACGTCGATAGTGAAGCTATTTTGAAGGAGTCGATGCGTAACCTGTACGAAGGTGTCTCGACGGATGACCTTAACACCTCACTGGTTATCTCCGCCCGTACCCTGGTTGAAAAAGAACCTAATTACACTTACGCCACCGCGCGTTTATTGCTCGACAAATTACGCGCTGAAGCACTTACATTCCTCGGCGTGGCTGAGCAGGCCACTTTCGCTGAAATGCAAACCTGTTACCCGCAGGCACTGCCTGTTTACATTCAAAAAGGTATCGAGCTTGAGCTGCTCAGCCCTGCGCTGGCGGACTTCGATTTACAGAAACTCGGCGGTGCCATCCTGCCGGAGCGCGATCAACAGTTTACCTATCTCGGCCTGCAAACTTTGTACGATCGCTACTTTATTCACAGTAATGGTATTCGTTTTGAGCTTCCGCAGATTTTCTTCATGCGCGTTGCCATGGGCCTTGCTGTTAACGAAGCCGATAAAAATGCGCGAGCCATTGAGTTCTATCGCTTACTGTCTTCGTTCGACTACATGAGTTCGACACCCACCCTTTTTAATTCCGGAACCTTGCGGCCTCAGCTTTCATCCTGCTATCTCACCACGGTGCCCGACGATTTACACGGTATTTACGGAGCGATTCAAGATAATGCCATGCTGTCAAAATGGGCGGGCGGCCTGGGCAACGACTGGACACCGGTACGTGCGCTCGGCTCATACATCAAAGGGACCAATGGTAAGTCGCAAGGTGTGGTGCCTTTTCTAAAAGTTGCGAGCGACACCGCCGTTGCTGTTAACCAGGGCGGCAAACGCAAAGGCGCTGTGTGTGCCTACCTGGAAACCTGGCACCTCGACATCGAAGAATTTTTGGAACTGCGTAAAAATACCGGCGATGACCGACGTCGTACCCACGATATGAACAGCGCCAATTGGGTGCCGGACTTATTCATGAAGCGCGTGTTCGAAGACAAAGAATGGACACTCTTTACTCCGAGCTGCGTACCGGATTTACACGACTTATTTGGTAAGGCATTCGAAGAACGTTACGAACACTACGAACGTGAAGCTGCCGCCGGCAATATCAAACCCTACAAAAAAGTTCGCGCCGTCGATCTATGGCGAAAAATGCTGGGCATGCTCTTTGAAACAGGACATCCCTGGATTACGTTCAAAGACGCCTGTAATCTTCGGAGCCCGCAACAACATGCCGGTGTTGTGCACTCCTCAAATTTGTGTACAGAAATCACCTTAAACACCAAAGCCAATGAAGAAATCGCGGTGTGTAATCTCGGCTCTATTAACCTTGCACAGCACGTTGTCGACGGTAAACTCGACCAGAACAAGCTGCAGAACACCATAAATACCGCCGTCCGAATGCTCGATAATGTCATCGACATTAATTATTACTCAGTGGAAACCGCGCGTAATTCTAATATGCGCCATCGCCCGGTAGGCCTTGGCATCATGGGTTTTCAGGATGCACTCTATAAAATGCGTATTCCATACAGCAGCGACGCCGCGGTGGAATTTGCCGACCGCTCCATGGAAGCGGTCAGTTATTTTGCAATTTCCGCGTCCAGCCAATTAGCCGAAGAACGCGGTAGTTATTCCAGCTTCGAAGGCTCACTGTGGAGCCGCGGTATTTTACCCATCGATTCCATCGAATTATTGGCAAAAAACCGGGGTGAAAATTTTATAGAGCAAGACCGCTCCATCACCTTCGACTGGCAGGCATTACGCAACAGGGTGACCAACCGTGGGATGCGGAACTCGAACGTTATGGCAATCGCACCAACCGCGACTATAGCCAATATCACGGGTGTTTCGCAGTCGATAGAACCAACCTATCAGAACCTCTATGTGAAATCGAACCTCTCCGGTGAATTTACGGTGGTCAACCCTTACCTCGTACACGATTTAAAAGATCGGGGCCTGTGGGACTCGGTTATGGTGAACGACCTCAAATATTTTGAAGGGTCGGTGTTGAAGATCGATCGCGTGCCCGACGATTTAAAACTCCTTTACGCCACCGCATTCGAAGTTGAACCGCGCTGGATTGTGGACGCGGCGAGCCGTCGTCAGAAATGGCTTGACCAGGCCCAAAGCCTAAACCTCTACATTTCCGGCGCTAACGGTAAAAAACTCGATATCACCTACCGTATGGCGTGGTATCGCGGTCTTAAAACAACCTATTACTTACGCGCACTGGCGGCAACTTCCACTGAAAAATCAACCATCGATACCGGTGCGTTAAATGCTGTGGATTCTGGAGTTCAGAAAACCACCGCTGCTGCAGATGTGCCCAAGGCCTGCTCTCTGGATGATCCCGACTGCGAGGCCTGTCAGTAACCGCTTGGTCAAAGGGGGAGAAAAGTCTGGCAGGCGGGGGCGGGAGCCCCTGCCGCAGACTCTTCCACTTACTTAATCTTTTAACGATAAAAATTTAAGGCAAAATTCATCATGTTAAGTTGGGATGACTACACCGAAGAAAACGCACTTAGCAGCGCCCTAAAAAGCGATGCGCTCTCTTCACTGAAAACCCAGGCAGAAGACATTACTCCCAAAGCAACACTCAATAAAATCAAATCGGAAGAGCAACAAGAACCGGCCGCGAATGAGACACCCAAAGTAAGCGAGCGAGCTCCAGCTTATTCAGTCGAACCAGTACAATCAGAACCGGTTCAGAACAGAGTTTCTGATATCGAAACCGCGCAACAGGCTATTCAAGATCTCGATATTGCACCCGGTTTGGAAGAACTGGAAATGGGAGCCGAGCGTATTCAGGTTGACGACAAACGCATGATAAATTGCCGCGCAGACCTCAATCAGCTTGTGCCCTTTAAATATGAATGGGCATGGCAAAAATACCTCGATGGCTGTGCCAACCACTGGATGCCCCAGGAAGTAAATATGACAGCCGACGTTGCAATTTGGAAAAGTGGCGAAGGCTTAAGTGCCGACGAGCGCACCATCGTTATGCGTTCACTGGGCTATTTTTCGACAGCGGATTCTCTGGTAGCGAATAATCTTGTACTCGCAATTTATCGTCACATCACCAATCCCGAAGCACGCCAGTATTTATTGCGCCAGGCTTTTGAGGAGGCGATTCACACCCATGCATACCAATACTGCATTGAATCTTTGGGTATGGATGAAGGCGAAGTTTTCAATATGTATCGCGAAGTTCCCTCGGTAGCCAAAAAAGCTGCCTGGAGTATTGCGCACACGCAGGGTATTAGTAACCCCCAGTTTCACACTGGCACCCCGGAAAGCGATCAGGAATTACTGCGCAACCTGGTAGGTTTTTATGTCGTGACCGAAGGTATCTTTTTCTACTGCGGTTTTACGCAAATTCTTTCCATGGGCCGGCGCAATAAGATGACCGGTGTCGCGGAGCAGTTTCAATATATTCTGCGCGACGAATCCATGCACTTAAATTTTGGCATAGATGTAATCAATCAAATAAAACTGGAAAACCCCCACCTGTGGACGGAACAATTCCAGCAGGAAGTTAAACAAATGGTGCTCGAAGGCACTGAGCTGGAAATTGCCTATGCCCGCGATACCATGCCACGCGGCGTACTCGGTATGAATGCCGCAATGATGGAAGAGTACTTGCATTTTATTGCCAATCGCCGCTTGGCTCAGTTGGGACTGAAAGAGGCCTACCCTGGTGCGCAAAACCCCTTCCCCTGGATGAGCGAAATTATGGATCTGCGCAAAGAAAAGAACTTCTTTGAGACACGAGTTATCGAATATCAAACCGGTGGAGCGCTAAGCTGGTAACAGCTGACTAAATATTTAATTTGCCGTGATACAGCCTTTCTGAGAACACATCTTCAAACTACCTCATAATGGTAATGAAAAATGTGTCATTGACTGTATCGCGGTTTGCTGCGTTTGCGAGAGGTGGATACGGTTAATCTTGGTAAATAATGCGCCCACGGAAATAGCAATCACTTCCCATTTGGATTTTTAAAGGATGTAAATATGACCAAATATACTGTCACTCCCGAACTACCCAGTTGGGATGAAACAAGTCCTGATTTTCAAAAAGAAACCGCCGAGTTGGTAACGGCCGTGAAAGAATTAAATCGCTCGGTTACCACGCTAAACAAAGCATTAATGCGCTTGCAGCAGCGTATTGCTGATCATTCGCAACAGAACGCTAATTCTGCACCTGAAAAGCACCTTCACTAATACAGCTATACAGAACAACAATTTAACAGGATGTGATTGAGATGTTTGCCAGTTTAAACCGTGCCCGCTGCGCAGAAGATCGGCCAACGAGACAGGAAACAGCAAAGCGGCAATTGCCAAATTTGCCTGAAAGCCAATTGCTTCGCGAACAGAAAAAACAGGTTTTAAAAATTCTACGTTACATTAGCGAAGACCTTAAAATTTTCAAACCACGCGTTGCGCTGCCCAGCCCCTGGATCATTCGCAGCCTGATCGACGGAGTGTACCTGGCGCGAGGCAACCTGGCGTTTGACGAACGCCATGAGTGGGAAAAGCGGATCAATCACTTCCTGTGTGAACTTAATGCTTTAACTCGAGCCCCACACGCAGGCGAACACTGGTTCCGTGAACCAGACGGTATTACGCCGCTGTTTCCCAACTGTGAACAGTTCTCATCCAAAAGCGCCAGTGAGTTTGCTCACGCCGCCCGTGAACACCTGAGGGATGCGCACGTCTACCTGATATAACCGGGCATTTCGCGCCGCGTCACCTATACTTTTGGGTACATAAGACATATACCTGCCCAAAAATGACCAAAGTACTCGTTGTCGACGATGTAGAAGACAATATCGTTTTACTCACCTTCGAACTGGAAGACGAAGGCTTTGAAGTAATCGCCGCACAGAACGGTCGGCAGTGCCTGGATTTGGTTCATTCCGAAGCGCCGGATATCGTACTACTGGACATACGTATGCCGGGTATCAGTGGCCTAGAAACCCTCGAACAACTCAAGGCCGATGAGACTACCCGCGACATTCCCGTTGTAATGGTGTCAGCAAATACTGGCGACAACAGCATCGTACGAGCCCTTGACTTGGGCGCTCACGATTTCGTCTCCAAACCGATTGAATATCCGGTCCTATCAGCCCGCATGCGTTCGGCATTGAGGCTGGTAAATGCGCGTAGGGCGTTGGTGCGCGCCAACGAAGAGTTGGAACGTCTCGCCACCCAAGACACGCTTACCGATGTGTATAACCGCAGACATTTTTTTACCCTGGCAGAGGCCGAGTTTTCAAAAGCGCGACGCCACGGTCGTGAGCTCTCGGTACTGATGTTAGACGTGGACCTTTTCAAAGCTATAAACGACACCTACGGCCATGCAGCAGGCGATCAAGCATTGCGAACACTCACAGAGTGTTGTCGCCAGGTGGTTCGAGATTCAGATGTACTCGGCAGACTGGGCGGTGAGGAATTTGCCCTGTGTTGCCCCGATGCGGATCTTGATGGCGCATTTGCGCTCGCCGAGCGCATTCGTACCAAATGCGAAGAAGCCCAAATTCAATCGGAAGACGCCATTTTCGGTATCACTTTAAGCATTGGCGTTACCCAAATGAATGACGACGATAAGCATTTCGACACTCTGCTGCAACGTGCCGATACGCTGCTGTACCAGGCAAAAGCCATGGGTCGCAACCGTTCAGTTGCCTGTTAAACATACCCTACTCTCGCACTTTCGCTGCCCATTTCATTCCCCATGATGTAAACGACTGCGTTATTAAATTAGCCAGCGCTAATCTCTGTGGCTTTATGCGTCACAATCTCGCACAACGCATGGTCGATTTCCTACAAAAAGAAAAGAACACTGCCACTGTCTCAACTCCCCGGTTTTGCGCACAATATGCATCAACAAGGACGTACATAGGGAAGTGCTTGACGGCCAGGATCGGTCAACGGATGCGCACTAACCACACCAACAGGGATGTAGTCACGGACGTGCGCGTGGCCAGGAAGGTCAACGGATGCGCTAGTTTGGTGTGACTTCGGAAGCGAGGGAAGCAAAATTCAGTTCATGGATGACTGAGCAGGGACACTCACACAACCAGGAATGGTCGCAGGAAGCAGTCTTTTTAGTATGAGAAACAAGGTGGTTTCTCAGTGGAGCAGTAGTGAACGGATTCTACTTGGAATGGACACCTCCCCCGGCGGATTGACGTGATTGTTCAGGGATACCAAAACAGGATGTTTATACTCACAGGAATCCCCGCTTTGAAAAACCGCGTGCAGTGCTAACTGTACGCGGTTTTTTATTGCCCTTCACGACAATCCTTTGGGCTATTCGACCGAATAGGCTATCGCAACCCGCAATAAACCGGCGACCGACATTGCGTCAGTGATCTCACCCGATTCCACCATTGCTATCGCTTCGCGCAACGGAAGTTTTTTCACCACGATATCTTCACTGTCCTCTAGCTGCTGCACGCCGACACTGAGTTCGGTGGCCACATAAATTTTTCCAACTTCGTCACTCACCGAATTCGACTGATGTAGGGTCATCAGTTCCTGCCATTGCGCCGCCAGAAGTCCGGTTTCCTCTTCCAGCTCGCGTTGCGCTGCAACCATCATGTCCTCCCCGTAGGGAGCCCCCCCTTCCGGTATCTCCCAGGTGTAACAATCGAGCGTATAGCGGCTCTGACGTACTAACCAGGTGTTTCCCTCATTGTCTATCGGTATTACACCAACTGCGCGATTTTTAAAATGCACAACGCCGTATATACCGGGGGAGCCTTTAGGCGTTAACACCTCTTCATGCGTGATTTTTATCCAGGGATTCTCATAGATATCCGTGACTGACAACTGCTGCCAGCCACCGCATTTGCACTTTGCCATGGTTAATTTTCCTGATTTGAATGGGGTTCTGGTGGCGGTTGATCGGAATATCGCATTACTCCCTGATCATCGCGCCACTGGTAAATTTGTGAGGGCTCTGCGGTCGGCGCACTTTCGGCAGTTTCTGGAATTTGCTGCGCGCGATCTTGCGTTGTTGCGCCACTTGAGTTTATTGGCGCCGAACCAGCTTCCTGCTGCGACATCAAGCGCCGCAGTAACTCACGGGCTTTGCTGTTGCTCATCAAACCGGCTAGATCTTTTTTCTCGAGCAACTCACGAACCTGCGGGTCTTGCATCAAGCGGTTAATTTCCGGGTCTGATCGTAAGTTATTCGTTTTCCGCCAAATGTTGGAGATTTGTGTCGCAATAAAATAATCGGCATCCCGGACGCCAATATCCTGATTCACACCTGCATTTTCACCAGCCTGCGATTCAGCCAAGTCGCGCATTTCCGCAAACGCTGGCAATCGGATAAGCGCTTGAAATTCCGGTGATTCAATCAGGGCATCCATGTTGTTGCTTCGCATAGCCTGCTGAATATGAGGGCTAGTGAGGAAGGTTTGTAATTCCGCAGAATCACCTAAGGCTTTCAGATCGGTCATCATCTGTGCGGGTTGTTCCGCAAACTTACCGGCCAGCTCCGCTTCTAGACCACCCGCACCTGAAAGCGAGGCCCCCATACGGGAAGCTTCCCCCATCAACTTATTAGCGGTATTTTCAAGCGTTGTATCGAGTACAGCCGGCGCATCATCCGGGGTACTGGCAGTAAGTTCGGTATTTGTATTGCTCACACTAGCGGTTGCGCTAAAAAACTGGTAGGCCCAGATACCCACCAGCCCACTGACAACTCCTGTAACCAGGCCCAAGCCCGCACCGGCAAACGCCTGCCGGCCAAGCGATTGCAATACGCGCCCAACAAACAATTTAGGGATCATCCCCACGCACACGTAGATTAAAACGTACACCAGTAGATAACCACCAAGCGCAGTTAAGCCAGCCCAGTTCAAACTGGCGTTAACCATTGGTCCCCAAATATAACTGCCGACGTAGGCACACAAAAATGCCAGAATATCCAAGAGCCCAAGCCACAGGCCTTTCTGGTAACCCCGCACCAGGCTGTAGCCAACCCAGGCGAGAAAAATTACAGTAATTAGAGACATATTGAGCTCAAAATAAGTGCGGTTTGGCCTATAATCGCGCTTTAATACCAGAATTCATTCCAATCACGACTTTCGAGTACGGATAACCTTCATCCCGCCTATTATTGCAGCATTCAATCGCGACCTATTTAGATCATCGTGATGCAATTTATTTTACGGAAATAACTGTATGCCGAATACCAGCTCATTAGATTCACTCTTTGCCAACAACGAATTCATTGCGCGTCACCTAGGGCCTAATGCTACACAGGCCCAAGACATGCTGACGTCGTTGGGGATTGAATCTTTAGCGGATCTCATAGCCAAAACTGTACCGCAAGCCATTCGCGAGACCGAAGCTCTGGCATTGCAGGAACCGGTTCCGGAGCATCAAGCATTGCAGGAATTAAAAAATATTGCCAGCAAGAACCAGTTATTTACTTCTTATATCGGCCTCGGTTATCACCCTACGCGCGTACCCAACGTTATTTTACGGAATGTGCTCGAAAACCCAGGCTGGTACACAGCTTACACGCCCTACCAACCAGAAATTGCGCAAGGTCGTTTGGAAGGCTTGCTGAATTTTCAACAAATGATTACCGATCTCACAGCTATGGAAATGGCTAATGCATCCATGCTTGATGAAGCCACTGCCGCTGCAGAAGCCATGGCCATGGCAAAACGAGTTGCGCGTAAAAATACCAGCAATAGTTTTTTTGTCGACCAAAACTGCCACCCGCAAACTCTTGCTGTTTTACGAACACGCGCAGAGCATTTTGGGTTTGATGTAATTGTTGGTGATGCAAACAAAATAAGTGAGCAAAGCGAATTTTTTGGGGCGCTTCTGCAATACCCCGGCAGCGACGGCGAAGTTTTCGAGCTCGCACCTCTGATTGCAGAAATTCACGCGAAAAACGCGCTCGCGATAGTCGCTGCCGATATTATGAGCTTGATGTTGCTGCAAGCTCCCGGGGAAGCCGGTGCTGATATTGTAGTTGGCAATAATCAGCGCTTTGGCGTACCTATGGGGTTCGGTGGTCCGCACGCGGCTTTTTTCGCATTCAAAGAAAAATATAAACGCTCAACACCCGGTCGTATTATTGGAGTTTCCGTTGACAGTCGAGGAAAGTCGGCATTGCGCATGGCGATGCAAACACGCGAACAACATATTCGTCGTGAGAAAGCCAACTCCAATATATGCACCTCCCAGGTGTTACTGGCAGTGATGAGTGCCTTCTACGCCATGTACCACGGCGCTGAGGGCGTTAACCGAATTGCTCAACGCATACATCTACTGACTAAGATACTGAGTGAAGGTTTAATTGCTTTGGGTTACAAACTAAGGCACCGACACTTTTTCGACACACTTTGTATTACAGTGGGCGATCAACAAAAAGCGCTATATGAGCGTGCACAGCAACAGCAAATTAACTTATACAAACACGGTAGCAGCGCGCTTTGTATCAGTATTAACGAATGCAGCTCCTTAAGCGACATCGACAAATTACTCACTATTTTTGCTGCCGGAGATACACCGTTCGATTTAAGCAGTCTCGAAAGTAAAGCCCGACAAGTTAGCGCTATTCCAGAAAATAGCAAACGCGCAGGCAATGGCCTGCAGCATGAAATATTCAGTCAATACCACTCAGAAACAGAAATGCTGCGTTATCTGAAGCGCTTGGAATCCAAAGATATTGCCCTGAACCACGCCATGATTCCTCTAGGGTCCTGCACTATGAAACTCAATGCCACTGCGGAAATGATTCCAATCACTTGGCCAGAGTTCGCCAACATGCACCCATTTGCCCCCATCGAACAGGCTGAAGGGTATTGTGAAATGTTCGCCCAGCTGGAACACATGCTCGCAGTGTGTACTGGCTATGACGCGATTAGCCTGCAACCAAATGCAGGCTCCCAGGGCGAGTATGCTGGGCTGCTAGCCATTAAAAAATATTTCGAGTCCCGAGGCGAAAACCGCAATATCTGCCTAATCCCTCAATCGGCTCATGGAACCAATCCTGCGTCCGCACAAATGGCGTCACTCAAGGTTATTGTTGTAAGCTGTGATGCGCAAGGCAACGTTGATATCAATGATCTCGACGAAAAAATAGGAGTACACGGTAAGAACATCGCTGCGATTATGGTGACCTACCCCTCAACACACGGCGTTTTCGAGGAAAACATTACCGCCATTTGCGAAAAAATCCACGCGGTAGGTGCGCAGGTTTACATAGATGGAGCCAATATGAATGCCTTGGTCGGCCTTGCCGCGCCCGGTCATTTTGGTGGTGACGTATCTCACCTGAATTTGCATAAAACGTTTTGTATTCCGCACGGTGGGGGTGGACCAGGTATGGGACCCATCGGCGTGAAACAACACCTCGCGCCATTTCTCGCCAGCCACCCACTTCAACAAATAGCAAATACCGAACTTCAAAACGGCACCGTTTCCGCTGCACCCTGGGGTTCTGCGAGTATTTTACCAATCAGTTGGATGTACGTACGCATGATGGGCGCCGTTGGCATGAAACAAGCCAGCGAGTACGCTATATTAAATGCCAACTATGTGGCAAATCGTCTCAAGAATCATTTTCCGATACTCTATTCCGGCAAGAATGGTTTCGTAGCCCACGAATGTTTATTAGATTTACGACCCATTAAAGAAAATAGCGGAGTAACAGAAGAAGATATTGCCAAGCGATTGATGGATTTTGGCTTTCATGCACCGACCATGAGCTTCCCGGTTGCGGGCACGCTTATGATCGAACCGACGGAATCTGAAAACCAAACCGAGCTGGACCGATTCTGTGATGCGATGATTCAAATAAGGGAAGAAATTCGAAAAATTGAACAAGGTGAATTTCCGCCCAATGATAACCCTTTGGTAAATGCCCCCCACACACTCGACGATGTATGCGATGCTCAGTGGAATAGAAGCTATACGCGCGACCAAGCGGCACGACCGCTGGACTACCTTCGAGCACACAAAGTGTGGCCTTCGGTCAATCGCATCGACAATGTCTACGGAGATAGAAATTTAATATGCTCCTGCCCCAGCGTCGACGCATATCAATAGGCGAGAGTATTAATAAATGCTTTAACAGCTTTCGACAGGTGTCCCCCTGCTTGTTGTATGGTTTCATCGCACTACTTGCGTTCAGTCATGGCAGTGCGGCGCGCCAGGAGGCAGCGAAACCAGTTCCAGAATTTCACGATGTATTACAGGTGCGCTACCCCGCCGTGGAAGACCAACACGAGCGGGATTTCGATCCCTATTTTCTGGCATTATTGCAGTTGGCCTTGAAGAGTAGTGGTATCGATTTTGAGTTGCTCCCCGTCAAAGTACCGCTCTTGGTTGAGAGCCGCAGCGAACACAATCTGAAATCGCGTTTGTACGATATACACTGGTTAAATACCACGAAGCAGCACGAGCAAAACCTTCAAGCCATTCGCATTCCGTTGTTTAAAGGTTTAATCGGCTGGCGGCTTTTTTTTATTCGGGCACAGCGGCAGCAGGATTTCGCAGAAATACGCTCTCTGAGTCAATTACGTAATTTCAAGGCCGGACAGGGGCACGATTGGCCCGACAACGACATTCTTGGAAGTAATGGCCTGCAACTGGTTACCACCTCCAATTGGGAAAGCCTTTTCAAAATGCTACTGACAGATCGCATAGATTACTTCCCCCGCTCTATCATCGAAATCTGGCGAGAAAAAAGGCTATATCCAGACACTAACTTACAAATCGAAAACCATCTGGCGCTGCATTACCCTTCAGCTTATTATTTTTTTACGCACCCAGATGCCACAGAACTCGCAAAAATTATTGAAAAAGGACTGCTGAAATCAATCGAAAACGGTGAATTCAATGCTATTTTCAATCAATATTTTTCGCCCATAGTCGGCCGCGCGGAACTCCATAAACGCACTACAATAGAATTGCAGCGCAGCGATCTTTCCTTCCCAAGTAACCCTGTACTTTGGTTTAGCGCTAACTAGAATACACTAGCCACCGCTACCCCTTTGCAGTTCCGCAGGCTGCTTATTGGCCGATTTAACCAGCTCGGTGGCATCCTCCGCCGCGAGGGGGCGGGCAATGTGATAGCCCTGACCAAAGTCACACAGATAGCTCTTCAGTGTTTCCCACTGGCTGGCATTCTCAATTCCTTCAGCCACTACTTTGATCTTCAGGTTATGCGCCAATGAAATCGTGGCACGCACAATTTCTTGTGCTCCGCCGTTGTCCTCGCCAGATTCAACCAAGCCATCGACAAATTTACGATCTATCTTCAACACCTGCACAGGTAGTTGATCGAGATAGCTTAACGAAGAATAGCCCGTACCAAAATCGTCAATAGCAAGTTCAATGTCACGCTTCCGGAAAGCCTCCAATAACAAGTTAACGTTATCTGTATTTTCCATTAACGCGGTTTCGGTAATCTCCAATTTAAGTTTGGCGCTATCGATGCCTGTTTCCAGCAGGATTTTATCGATATTATCGATAAGTTCTTTCTGGCTTAACTGAATAGGGGAAATATTAACGGCAATACTAGGTAAGCTTTGTACGCCCGGCATTTGTGACCAATGCTTTAATTGTAGACACGCCTGGCGCAACACCCATAGGCCAATATCATAGATGGCCCCCGATTCTTCAGCGACTGGAATGAATTTATCGGGCGGCACCATGCCGCGCGTCGGGTGATGCCAGCGGAGTAACACTTCAAAACCCGCTAGAGATCCATCATGCAAATGAACAATTGGCTGAAACACGATTTTAAACTGATCAAGCGCTAATGCGTGTTGCAACTCGCCCTCCAAAGCGGCCAGTTCCACGGTCTGCTCACGCATTTTCTCATCGAAAAACTGGTAATTGCCTCGCCCAATCTCCTTTGCCCGATACATCGCAATATCTGCATCGCGCAGGACCTGTTCTGGCTTGGTGTATTGCTGATCGCAAATCACCATACCTATGCTCATGCGGAAATACATTTTAGATTGTTCAACGGAAAAAGGAGCATCGAACGCAGCAACGATACGTTGCGCAAATGCCGTAAGCTCCTGCTCCTTTGTGACATTGTCAATCAACACTGTGAATTCATCGCCTCCCAGGCGAACAGCGTGATAACCAGAGGGCATGAGTTCGGCCAAGCGCTTCGCTGCAGCCACAAGTAGCATGTCACCGAGTAAGTGGCCGTGTGTATCATTCACTTTTTTAAACCGGTCGCCATCCATAAAAAACAGTGCAAACCGCGACTTTTCGATACTGGCAATTTCAATCAGCTGTTCCAAATGCTGTAATAACCAAGGGCGATTGGGTAGACCGGTT
This sequence comes from Alteromonadaceae bacterium 2753L.S.0a.02, assembly GCA_007827375.1. NCBI lineage: Bacteria > Pseudomonadati > Pseudomonadota > Gammaproteobacteria > Alteromonadales > Alteromonadaceae > Alteromonadaceae bacterium 2753L.S.0a.02. The sequence continues at coordinate 986,816 of VISH01000002.1, read as the reverse complement.
AAAGGGTCATGAAAAGCCATATGAAATAATTTGGCTTCGGCAAGACGACGCTCTTCAATCTCAATAGATAACTCGCTGGTACGCCGCTCGACACGCTGCTCTAATTCTGCGTTGAGCATTTGCACCGATTGACTGGCATCTTCCAGTTCTTGAGTTTTTTCACGAATAAGTGCTTTGAGCTCATCCTGCCTCATTCGATTAATACGAAGGCGCCACAGGCTGAAAAGGTACATCGTAGCCGCTAGGCAGGCCAAAACAATACCGCGAGCCCACCACGTCTGCCACCAGGGTGCGAAAATGGTAAGGTCGACTCCGCGCGCCTTGTTACTCCACACTCCATCATTATTCGATGCAACCACCTGAAAATAATATTTTCCAGGTTCAAGATTGTTATATCGTGCCCGGCGGCGATTGCTACTGACTTCATTCCAGGATTTTTCCAATCCCACAAGCCGGTACCTGTAACGATTTTTCTCCGGAGATATAAAATTGAGTGATGTAAATTCGAAGGTCACGTCACGCATATCATACGGTAATTCCAACTTGTCTATTTGACTGATGTGGCGATGGAGGTAGGGAGACGAGCTTTCATCAACAGGTTTTTGGTTGAGGCTAATCGCAGTTAGTTGAACTTTCGGGGCAAAATGATTTTTTGGCAGGCGATTCGGATCGAACTGGTTTAGCCCGTCTATACCACCAAAATACATCATGCCGGTTCGTGTTTTCAGGTGGCTCTGGCGATTAAATTTATCGCCAGCCAAACCGTCTTTTTCTGTAAACGATTCAAAAGTTTCAGATTTGAGGTGAAATCGACCCAGCCCGCTGCGTGTTCCGACCCATAAATTACCCAAGTCATCGAATTCAAGCGATGTAACATAATTGTCTGGCAGACCGTTTTCCCGAGTGAAACGTCGTGTAGTGCCATTCTCAAGCTGATATTTCAATAATCCATTGGAAGTACCCAACCACAAATTTGCGCTTTCCCATTGTATGGCTATAACCGACGCGATCCCTGGAATTGCGACTCTGGAGAATTTTTCAGTGCGTGCATTAAACAGTTCCAGACCTTTGGAACCACCTATCCAATACCGACCTTCACCAAGCGACTTAATATCGTAAATGGAATCGTTGCTAATCCCAGAACTGCGACCCTCGCCACCAGGGAAATAGGAGCGATAGGTATCGCTGGCAGGGTCATAGATTTGCAGGCCCTTTCGCCACAAACACATTAGAATCTCGCCTTTATCGCCCACCAATACCTTGTATATATTACTGCCAGCAAGCCCTGCACCCGATGAATGCGGGAAACGGGTGAATTTACCTGAATTCACATTGTATTTATTAAGACCACCACCCCAGGTACCAATCCAGATGTTGTCTTGTTGATCCTCCGCCAGACTGAGTACTGAATCACTCCCTAAACTCTGTGAATCCTTTGGCTTATGGCGGTAATAGTCAAAAGTGTTGCTCCCCGGCTTATAGCGATTTAATCCACCACCGTCGGTCGCAATCCAAATGTCCCCGCCTTTATCTTCCAAAAGTCCCATCACATTATTGAACGACAGGCTTGAGCGGGAATTATCGGTGTAAGTAAACGGAATGAACTTCTGTAGTTCTGGGCTAATGCGCCGTACCCCAAAATTAGAAACCGCAAACCACAGATTACCGTGCGAATCTTCAAAAATATCCTGCACAGCCCCTGGCGGAAATGCGTGATCATTTGTTAAGGACGCGGGCAAATGCATAAAATCATCGCTTTCTGGACGAAATACCTGCACACCCTGTTTGTCGGTACCCACCCACATCCGACCGTGACTATCTTCGAACACAGACCAGAGCGTATTACTTTGCAAAGCCCCCGGTTTACCTTGTTGCGCCTGATAATGACGCACCTCACGGCTAGCCGGGTTAATCACGAAGAGGCCGTTTAAGGTGGCGACCCACACCTTGCCATCCTGGGCCTGCACAATATCTCTTATATTTTCGATACCCTGATGCTCTACGGCAGGCAATTCAAAATTGTCGATAGCAAAAGTTTCAGTATTGAATAGCGACAGACCGTGGCTGGTACCTACCCAGAGTGCAGGAAGTTGCTGGTGCGGACAAAGAGCCGTTATATTGCGCGATTCGGGCTTGTTAAAAAATTGATGTATTAATTTATTCTGAGCAGGATCGAAACCCCGTAGCCCAAAACCATCTCCGCCCACCCAAACGACTCCATTCGAATCCTGATACAAACTCCTGATCTCAGCACCGCCAGTGATATCAAAATTAGTAAAAGTTTCGCTTTCGGGCTGATAACGACTGAGCGAAGTGCCGCCAACCCACAAGGTTCCGGAACTGTGTGCCTGTAGAACTGGAACTGAGCGTGTGCCTAGCGACCTGGGGTTAGTGCGATCGGTAATAAAACGTTTGAGTTGATAACCATCGTAGCGCTGCAAGCCGTTGTCGGTGCCTATCCACAGATATCCTTGACGATCACGAACCAACGAAAACGCATAATCGGTTTCGCCAGGCTCTTCGAGGTAAAGTTTGTGGACGATAAAATATTCGAGAGGAAACGCCTGAACCCACGTACAGGAGAGCGTCAACAAGACTAACAGCAGAATGCTTCGGGTATGTGGCATTGGATGTTCAAGAAAAGAGCCCAGTTTTAAGTCTAGCTGTATTCCTAACATCCACCAGATTTTGGGTGATATACAAAAAAAGCCGCTGATAAGCGGCTTTTCTGGCAGAACTGATTAGCGGTGAGTTTATTTCTTGCGCGGCACCAGAGACACGTTGTATATGTTGGCCTCACGCGCAGCATCGGCAATTGCCACGTAGGTAGCCGTAGAAGCCTGCTCATGCGCCATCACCACAACACCACCCTCGGGGCTTTCAGCACTTTTCTGTGCAATGAGAGATCGCACAGAGCGAATGTCGACACGCCGCGAATCAATAAAGATCTCATCGTTGGCGTTAACTTGCACCAGAATACTCTTGCTTTCGCTGTCGGGCGGGGGTGGATTATCGCTGTTCTCAGGAACGTTCAGCCCCAGAGACTTTTCTTTAATGAAAGACGCGGTCACGATGAAGAAAATCAACATAATGAACACGACGTCAAGCATTGGTGTCAGGTCGATTTCAGCCTTATCTTCGGCTGATTGCTTACGTTTTCTACGACTCACGTTTATTCTCCAGTTAAAATCAAGTGATCGCAAACCTATGACGAGCACTTTTCCGAGTAAATTCCCCGCCTGAAGGCATCACCGCCACAGCAAAACAGGTGCAGGGTAAGATTCTGTTTATGCTGAAAGGCGTTAACCCTGGTGCTTGAAGGCGCTGCTAACTGTAGAGATTAGTTCACCACAGGCTCACAGGCAAAGCCTGCTGCACAGCAGCACAGGCACCTATTTCCAAGTGTCGGCATTCTACACGATCTTTACCGAGACTGCTTGCTCTCAATGCAGCTTAAAACTGATCTACTCAGACCCAAGTCAAATTTTCCACAATTCCGTCATAAATGTACGGTTTATGCACAAAAAAAGCACTTAAAACGCGCAGATTTTCATCAACAATCAGCCGTCGAAAATACAACACCTGATAAACTCACTCCAGAGGCAACAATAGTTGTGCTCGCGCCAATTCAGCATCCGGGAAATGTAAGCCCACCCCCATTAAACGCAACGGCTTTTTTTGCCGCGACCAGGCAGCAAAACACATTCGCTCAAATTCCTGTGGACTGAACAATTCTTGATAGCGACCAACAGAGGTTTCCAGGGTTGTCGATGAAAAATCATCGAATTTCACTTTAACAAACTTTTTAACTACCGCAGGTTTACGGGCAAGCTCAATATAACGCTGCTCCAAACCAGCAACTAAATCGCGCACTCTCCTGGAAATTTCAGATGGTACGCAAATATCCTCTGCGAATGTTCGCTCAATGCTCAAAGATTTTCTGAATCGGCTTGCTTGAACAGGTCGGTTATCAATACCTTGCGACATGCGTTTTAATGCGATTCCAAAACGTCCGAATTCCCTGGCAAGCTCAAAATCATCGTAATTATCCAAATCGCAACAACTTTGCAAGCCGAGTCGAGCAAGTTTTTCGGCAGTTACCGTTCCAACGCCCGGTAATTTCCGTAAAGGCAAATTCTTGACAAATTCTGTCACTTTTTTTGGGGTAATCGTAAAAATACCATCAGGTTTACACCAATCACTGGCAATTTTTGCTAAAAATTTCACTGGAGCAACGCCCGCAGAAACAGTTATTCCCAGAGACATTTCCACATCCCGACGAATTTGTTGTGCAATTAGCGTGGCGCTTCCGTGAAATTCTTCACTGCCGGTAACATCAATAAAGGCTTCATCTAGGGATAAAGGCTCAATTTTTCCGCTGTAACGACTGAAAATTTCAAACATTTGTGTTGAAACCTGGCGGTAAAGAGCAAAATTGGGTTTTTGAATTATTAATTCTGGGCAAAGTCTTTTTGCGTACGCTGAAGCCATCGCCGAACGTACCCCGTATTGACGCGCGAGATAATTGCAGGTGGAAATTACACCACGGCGACCAGGATCACCACCAACCGCTATGGGGAAATCCACTAATTCGGGGTTTTCCCTTATTTCCAGTGCCGCAAAAAAACAATCGGCATCGAGATGAATAATTTTTTTGAGGGAGTCAGCCAATGAAATTTCCTCGAAATTGAATATCACGAGCTCTTTTTGGCAAAATATACTGTATTATTATACAGCTTTTTATTTAATTGCATTAGTAAAAAAACCCACTCGAAAATAAAAAAATCTCCGCCAAAACAAATCGGAAGAATTCACCGGTTCCACCCTCCCAAAACATGTATTTTTGTTGAAATTGATAAATTTTTTGTCGGAACAATCGAATTAACCCAAAAAGTTAATATTTTTTTCAACAAATCGCCCCTAAATCGATGAAAAAACTTGAATTTTTCTTGTTATTTCGTAATGTAGTGCTACAACTTCAAATAACACAATCAACAAAGGGTAAAAAGGGTAACTACTATGGCCGCTAAGAAAGCAAAAGTTGTAGACTCAGTCGCCGCGCTCGAGAAGGAACTCGCTGCGCTTAAAGTAAAACTTGAAAAGGCACGCGCTGCCAACTTGAAAACGGCAGAAGTAGCAGTTAAAGCTGCAACTACAAAAGCTGATGCCGCTACCAAGAAAGCAACCAGCGCCAAAAGCAAGCTTGCAGCTATTCGCGCTAAGAAGAAAACTGCAGCGCAAGCCAAGCAATTAAGCGCGGCTCGCGCTGCCGCAAGCACTGCCAACGCTACTGCGACTGCTGCTAAAAAGGAATTAGCTGCAGCGAAAGCCTCTCTAAGCTCTATTAAGGCAGAAGCAACTCAAGCCGCAGCTTTAAGTAAAGCTGTAGCTAAAGAAGAAGCAGCCTATCTCAAAAAAGCCACAGCAGCCGCTAAAGCAGCCGCTAAAAAGCAGGCTATTCAAGAGAAGGCCGCTGCTAAAAAGGCTGCTGTAAAAGCGAAAGCCGCAGCTAAAAAAGCCGCAGTTCGCGCCAAAGTCGCAGCCAAGAAAGCCGCGGTTAAGGCAAAAGCAAAAGCCAAAAAGTCCGCAGTCGCTCTAAAAGTTAAAGCTAAAAAGGCTGCTGTAGCCGCCAAGGCAAAAACCAAAAAGGCACCGGCCAAGAAGCGCGGACGCCCAGCCGCTAAAAAAGCCGCCGCCGCCGGTACTGCTGCACCTAAGCGTCGTGGCCGCCCAGCTACTAAAAAAGCACCAGCTAAAAAAGCACCCGCCAAGAAGCGCGGACGTCCAGCCGCTAAAAAAGCAGCTCCGAAGACCGCTCCGAAGGCAGCGCCAAAGCGTCGCGGTCGTCCACCAAAGCAGGCTTAACAGCTAAATACTGATAAAGGCGGGTATTCACCCGCCTTTTTTATGGTTTAGGATAGGGAAATTACACTCAACGTCGCGGTTTGATTTTCACTTCAGCAGAATCTTCATTCACGCGGCAACTAACACGATACTTTAGTGGAGTGCCTGAAATATCTTTGGCGTCAAAATTGAACTTAAACTTCGCGTTGCTATTTTCAAAAGTAGTTGGCTCCGGAGGCATTTCGCCGAGTAAAACCATCTGCGCCATATACTCTGTTTGACTCTTGAATTCCTGTTCACACCTCGCCCAAAAAGCCGCTTTACGCTGCTGACGCTCCTCTTCAAGTTTTTTCTGTTCGAGTAGCCGTTGTTGCTCAATTTCTTCCGGTGTTAAGACTCTTGGGGTGGGTATAACTGTGGTTAGCGTAGCTTTACTCAAGCCATCGACCATTTCGTTGTAGCTGAGACCGTCGTGCCTGCGGCAGAGAATGCGAAAAATGGGATGATCTGGCTGGCTTTGATCAAAATCCATTTGCCCCTGCAACACCTCAGTGCAATTTTCAAGTCGTTCCGCGGCTTCTGCAGCCTCGACGAGATCGAGATAATACTTGTGATATTTCACTGGTAACCAGAGACGCTCTTGATCCAATGCATTCGCACTAGAACAGAGCAGAAGCATGTATACACAGCTACTCAATAATTTTGGGGGTGCCAATCGCCATTGCACTGTATATAAACCCGAACAATACCAGTTGTTTATCTTCATCTTGTTCGAAGAATTGTACGCCGTACTGGTGAACACCTGCTGAATGGACAACTGTTCTTATTTTGGCTCGAACCGAAAGAATGCGTTTTATACTGGCAATCTCAAATTTACCTTTCAGTTCGATCTCATCACCTTTGTTACCTATTAGCTGATTAAAATCCAGTTTTGCCCCCCCCAAACTGATATCCGACACACGCCCTGCAACACTCCGATAGGCAGCGTTATTTAAATTCGATACAAGGACTGGCATCGCAACCTCAACCCGCGTGGCCTGCCGAATTTGTTTAAAATTTATTGCTTTTGGAAAATCAAGATAGAGAATATAAAGAGGTACCTGTGCGATGTGCAAAACTAGCGTGGGAAATAGTGCAACCCCATTAAGGGTGGAAACACGAATCACCACCTGCTGGCCCTCTGATAAAAGTGGGAACTTACCGGAGGGAGGTGGCGTCACCATTACCGTTTCACCCCGTAGGCAACCCAATAAAACACTTTCGAACCTCTCCCCCGGCGAACTGGGCTTAGGCAAAATTTGAATGGTATGACCGAAGGTCAGGTGTAGATCTTCAAAATGAAGTAAAGCGTTGTCAGACATAACAACGAGAGTTCTCGCTCACCAGATTAGTGTTCAGAATGAAGACACTTTGATGTAGAGAACATCGCCGCATCGCAATCTATTTCACTTAAAGAATAGCTTATTACTCCAATGTTGCCGCTCAAGAACCGAGTGCGATTAAGGTGTTGTAATCAAGCTGTTCACGAGGCGCTATTGAGAGGCGGTCGAACTCCAAATTCCATGAAACCAAAAGCCTAGCTAGCGCGCGGGCTTGTTCGTCCAGGCTATCTAATTCAGCCATGGTATTTTTAGGACCACTGTAGAGTTTTACTTTACGGTGGTTAGAGGCAAAAGACTGCTCGGGGTAAGACATGCGATAAACTTCGAGCTTCCATCGTAAGTTGTGAACCATATTGCGGTAGTATTCAAGCTTAGTCGCGAGCGTGATCTTGCTAAGATCGTGCAATTCCCCAAATACCTGAAAATCGGTACCAAACACCATAACCGATTTACAGTGGGGGTCGGCAACCACTGTTGCTGTTCGTTTGTGATCAATAAGTACCGCCAAATCTCCAAAAACTTCGCCGGGGGTAATGTAGTTGACCACTTTGCGTTGGTGGCTACCTGTACCAACCACCACGGCCAGTTGGCCACGCATGAGAAAATACAGCCACTGATCTTTTTGATCTTGTTCTAGGAGCACTTCGCCCGGTCGATATTCGATTATTCGGGAGTAGCTCATCAGCAAGTCGTACTGCCATTGATCGCGCTGTTTTACGGCTTTGTAGAAAGGAATGGAACCGAGTAAAACATCCAACGATTCCTGACGATACTTGTGAAGTGGGTGTACATCCATAGCGTGCCTTCGCCGATGTGAGAAACAACTTGACCTTTATTATAGGGTGCCTGCCTGAGACACGTTATCTGCAAGGCTAATTCCCTAGAGATTGTTCTAAAAAAATAGACGGTTATCCATGCGATAATCCGTGTTTATACCTAAAACTTAGGAAATTTGCATTTTTTGCCACATAATTCACTAACAAAATTTGAACTGCAGCAAATTTTGAAAAAATGCTGTCATAAGATCTTGCAGCTATCTGCAAACGATCTCACTAATCGGGCCGCTTGCCCGGCGATCGGCCACTTTAAAGAAATTCCCCAGATCTTGCTTGAGTTAACAGTAATTTTGTGTAAAGTGGTACTTTAGTTCTAAGGAAGTGGTGATTTATCACATGACCAACCCAAGATACGGAAGCTACCCTATATGATTACTTATAGGTTTAACTCCACAACTTGGTACAATAATTTCGGTGAGTGACCGCAAACTAACGAGTAAGCTATGCGTAACACCTTCATTTTCAAACCATTGATTTTCCTCGTGCTTGCTGCCGCAAGCACCTTAATAAACGCAGCACCGGTTTTAAACGGGCTTGCAGTGCATTCAGAACTTGGCAAAGAGCAATTTATCGCGGGGCTCTCTGTAACGACGTTATCGAACAGCTCACGCGATATTTTAATTGTGAATGAACCCAAGCAAATTCAGGTACGCGTATTGATCGACCGCTTGTCATCGCGGCGTTTCAAGCGTATGTGGATTGAAGGTATGGCAATTAACGCCAGCTCTTCTGAACTTTCTGAACACGCCAAGCACATGGCTAAATTCAGCAACATGCTGAAAATGAAATTAAGTGCCGGTGATATTTTCACAATTGATCGTGGCAGCGATCAAGTTAATGTATACCTTAACGGCGTTAAGCTTGGAGATGTGCCGGACGTTGCGTTTTTTGACTTACTACTCCGTACCTGGATTGGCCCGGTACCGCTCTCATCTCAATTTAGAGACAATTTGTTAGTGGCCGGCGATATTGATAACGCCCTTCTTAGCCGTTTTGATGCAACTTTCCCGAGCGAGGATCGCATTGCAGAGGTGGAAGCCAACGTAACCAACCAAGAAAAATCAGAACCACAGGTAGCAGCTATTGTTGAAACACCGGAACCAGCAATAGACGCCACCATTGCGGCACCTGCGCTGGGAGCAGGCGCGATTGCGACAGCGCCTAAAGTTGCAGCGCCAGAAGTCGCGGCCCCTGGCTTTCCCGCAAGCACAACAACTAAACCCAAGCCAACACCACCGCCAGTCGCAGCGGCGACACCCAAGCCTACGCCAAAACCCACAGCTGCACCTCAGCAGCAGGCACTGCTTGATGCAGACGCCTTGGAGGAAGAGGAAGATCTCGATTTCACAGCCGAGAGCCTGCTCGAACAACAACTTTATATTGCGAAACTTAAGCGCTATTCCTACAACTACTTGAGCTACCCGCGAAGGGCTCTCGATAGGGGCTGGGAAGGTAACGTGCGCTTAAACATCACCATCGATAGAACAGGTAAAGTCCTAGAGGTTGTGGTGGTTGAAGAATCTGAATACAAAACACTCACCAAAGAAGCTGTTAACGCAGCAAACAAAGCCAGTCCCTTCCCGGCAATGCCAGACGGGCTAAGAGGCGAAACATTTGCATTTACGCTTCCGGTGGTATTTAAAATTCGTTCGAATTAAACGATCCAAACCTACGCTGTCACAAGCGATTAGACACTAGCATTGGATAAAAACAAGCCGCCGCCCAGGCGGCTTTTGTTTGGTAGCTTAGCTGCGCTTAGCAGCGAGTTTTTGCAAGCGATCCAGCACAACTTTCTGGATATCTTTCAGTTCCAGATTCGAGATCCCTTTTAGGGCGCTGAGATTTAACATGTGAAGATGCAGGCAGGGAGTTTCAGAATCCAATTCTCGCAAGTCACCCTTCACGAGCACCGGTAAAAATGGGCGGTTGGTTGGTCGCTTTTGATTGATTAACTTTAACCCGACTTCCAATGGTACAGGGCGCCCTTCGCTCCCCTGACCTTTCAACGGCAAGATAATACTTAAACGATTGGAATCGTCTCCGGGTTTGGATGGTACGATGAAGAGCCCCGTCGGTTTCACAACCTCCTCAGCGATCCCCTGAAAAGTGTCGTGATGCGCATAGGGGTTGGGGAGAATCACCAGCTTGCGATTTTCTTCTTTCGGAAAAAAAATATTGTAATTCGTATAAAGCTGCTCGACAGAGCCAGAATACACACACAATTGATTCTCGAAGCCCATAACAAAGTCTTGAGCACGTTTGCGCTTCTGAAATGCTTCCAGGTCCCAGACGAGATCGTTGTTATCCATAATTCAGGAATCTGTACCTCAAAAGATTGGGCTTCCGTAAGATTTTACATTGAAATTTGGTTGTGCCCGAGTACCCGCATCCCATCTTGCACCCAAAACAACACCGCTGGTCTGAAGCCATACGCTCTATGGCCCGGCAAACTCCCTTTAGTTTAGCCGACAGGTTCAAAAGTAGGAAATTTTTATTACTTACAGAAAGGAAAAACAGCAATGTAGCTACGTAACTGTTATTTGGAGATATACGCCTCTAATCGATAGTCACCAAAACACCAATCAATTAGAAAAGTTCGATGGATGCATCATCCTGATTACCACCGGCCACAGTATTTCCGAGACCTTTCTTACCGTTTGCCTGGCCGTCGGAAGCCAATTCTACAGTACGTAAACTGTGCTCGATGGCTTCTTCGAGCTTGGCAAAGCATTCATCCACCTTCAAACCGTCGTTAAATATACGGTTCGTTTCAGTGATTGCCCGGGTTGTAGCATTTTCCAGAAAGTTTTCGTGCTCTTCGGTAAGAGCGAGCGTCGGCAATTTCATTTGGATCAATTCAGCAACGTTTTCCACCTCGTTAACAATATCGCACATCACTGTTTGATAAGAGTCTTTTAAGGAATTCATTACATTGCTTACATCTTCAGAAAGTTTTAGCAGTGACGCCTTTTCCTGCATGAGATGATGACGATCTTCCAGAGCCTTGATTCTTGCGTTTAGCCCTTGAAGTAACGCAAAAGTATTGTCTTTTATCGCTCCGTATTTTTCGGGCGCGTCTTTCGGCATATTTTTAATCAATAGTGAAACTTTATCGTAATTTACAATGGTACGCGTACCAAAATCTATATAGCGATCGGCATCGGCCAGTTGACTCAATAGCTGTGATTCCAGATCCTTTGCCATGCCGTGTGCTTCCATATTTTTGTCTCCCATCACACTTCGCATTTGTAAACTGCAATGCAGACCATAACGGCGTAAGGTTGCAAAAAATTGCTGACCCAATTCATCGAGGTTATCACAATCGTTTATCGCCAATAAAAATTGAATATTTGCACCCAGATCACTGTTGTCCGCCATGGCGGTATGGGCCGTTTGATGAGCCTGAGTAAGTCGGGATTTAAGCTGTTGATTGGCTATCTGGTTGAAGATGCTTTTGGTCACTCGTGCACAAGCTTCGTCACCGCTGACGGTAGCATCAATAAAGTCATCGCAGCCGATTTCGAAGGCTTTTAATTTGTCCTGAAGAGCGTATTGATGGGAAAGCACAATTAGAGGTATGCCTTGCATTTCATCATTTTGCAAAAGTTTGGCGCAATTCTCGAGATTCAAAATTTCTGAGTGTGGAGCGTCATAGATGGCTAATTTGAACTCTGACTGCTGCAGTGCCTCAAGGCCGATTTCAACCGAATTAACTGATTCCGCCTGAAAATGCTCTGTGATGTATGCCGCTTGTTCCGAAAGTTTTCCTGGCACTATCACCAAAATTTTATGTGAATTCATTCTTAAAACCTGCTCGCAACCTTGCGCACCTGCTCAGAGGGTACTGAAATAAGAATATCAGTACTTTAAGTCTTGCTAACTCAAAATAGTTCAAGCCGCAGATATTTACCAACTTCCCCAACTATCAAAGAGATTCACACGCCAATTTGAACCGTGTAAGCCCTCGCCAACGTGCTAAATTTAAATAAGCCCAGCTAAACATTGTCGCCACAGCCAACCGAAGGTCACCTTATGAAGAATGCTGAAGCCGCCCCTCTCTCTGGTCTCGAGCCTCTCGAATCGGCCATAGATGCGCAAATCCGCAGCAACCAGATAGATGTGCCAATGCTCCCAGAAGTTGCCGGTCGTGTGGTCAGACTGACGCAAGACCCGAAATCAGATGCCATGCAACTTGCTAAATTGATTCAGAGTGACCAAATATTGGCAGGTCATGTGATGCGAGTAGCAAATTCTGCACTCTACAGCCCAAACGCAACATTGATTTCACTGCAACAAGCAATCGCCCGCCTGGGTATGAAATTGATATCTGAAATCGCTCTTGCCGCGTCTATAAATTCCTCACTGTTCAACGCGCCTGGATTCGAAAGCCACATTCAATACGAAATTCGCTATTCGTTGTTAGCCGGTTTGTGGGCGAAAGAAATAGCACGTGCCTGCCGGCGAAATGTAGAGGCGGCATTTTTAACAGGGTTGTTACACGACATAGGCCGACCAGTCGCCACGCAAACAATAATTTCGGTTGCTAAAGACATTAAATTTACGATTGATAAACGCTCTCTTATTTCTTTGGAGGATAAGTACCAGCGTGCAATTGGAGTAAAGGTGGTAGAACAATGGGAAATGCCACAAATTGTCATTGAGGTTGTGCGCCATTTTGACGATTACCAAAACGCTGGCGACGCGATAAAACCCACAATGATCGCCCGCGCCGGAGCCGAATTCGCAGACCATTTTATGTGCGAACAAGGTCAAGAGGGTTGCCTCACCCGGGACCAGCTTGTGGTACAGCCAGTACTCGCAGATTTGGATCTCTATCAGGATGAAATTTTAGAGATACTCGAAAAAGAGCCAGCCGTCCAATCAGCAATGGAGGCCCTTCAAGCATGAGTCAAACCATTAGTTTCGACCTGCTGGTTATTGGCAGTGGGCCTGCTGGGCAAAAAGCAGCCGTTGAGGCGGCTCGAAATGGTGCGAGCGTTGCGCTTATTGAAAAAACCCGTGAACTCGGTGGCGCCTGTGTGCAGCGCGGTACCATTCCATCAAAAACACTTCGTGAGAACGCGCTACGCGTTAAAAACATGCGAATGAATGCGCAAATTGCCAACTTTAAACTCGCGGAGGATATGGAGCTAGCCACACTCATTAACCGCTTAAGTGAAGTGTTAGAGGCGCATGACAATTACATGCGAAAGCAACTACAACGCAGCGGCGTAGAGCTCATTCACGGCCGGGCAACATTTGTTAACGAGCGTGAAATTCAGGTGGAAAATGTAAGCGGAACGAAGCAGCTCTATCGCAGTCAACATATTCTAATTGCAACGGGTTCGCACCCCAGAAAACCCGACGATATACCCATCGATCACGAACATTTGTTTGACAGCGACTCCATTCTATCGATGCTGTATCTACCAAAAAGCCTGACAGTGTTAGGTGGTGGTGTTATCGCGAGCGAATATGCTTCTATTTTCCAGGCGCTTGGCGTCAAAGTGACAATGATCGATAAGTACCCGCGCCCCCTTGGTTTTCTCGACGACGACCTCACAGATACTTTCATCAGTGGCTTTCACCATATGGGCGGAACATGGAAAGGCAACACCAAAATTACCCGCTGCTTTTGGAATGGCATAGACGCAGTGGTTACGGAATGCGATGATGGCTCTGTTATCAGCAGCGATAAATTACTGTGTGCTGCTGGGCGGGTCGCCAATGTAAAAGAACTGCATATTGAAAATGCGGGTTTACAATTGAACCAGCGCGGCCTGATTAGTGTCGATGACCAATTACAAACCGACGTGGCCGGAATATACGCAGCTGGCGATGTGATTGGCCCCCCCTCTCTGGCTTCAGCCTCCATGGAGCAAGGTCGTCGCGCGGCCTGTAATGCGTTACAAATCGAAACCGGAAATATGCACAATACGATTCCCGCGGGCATTTATTCGATTCCGGAGCTTTCATCAGTAGGGCTTAGTGAAACCCAAGCCCGCGAAAAATACGGAGATATTTTTGTCGGTACCGCACGCTTCGATGAAATTGCACGAGGCCAGATTTCCGGCATACAAAACGGCTTACTCAAAATAGTATGCGCGAAGGATGGCAAAACAATTTTAGGAGTGATGATCGTTGGCGAGGGTGCTACTGAGCTTATCCATATTGGCCAGATGGCATTGCTTAACCAATGCTCTGTCGATTTTTTTGTTGAAACAATTTTTAATTTTCCGACGCTCGCGGAGGCCTATCGCGCAGCAGCACTGGAAATCATACACGCCCGTAAGCTTAGGGCTTAAAATTTGTTAACGTTAATTGCGTTTTTAATACGCTGCGACCAGAACTCAATAACACACCTATCCAGCGAGTATCATCGAAACTTTCCAGGGCAATTTTCACGGTCATTGTTAGGGGAATAGAAAGCAACATACCGACTGGCCCCAGTACCCATCCCCAAAAAACCAACGACAGAAAAACTACTAAGGTGGATAAATCCAGACCGCGCCCCATCAAGCGGGGTTCCAGCACATTACCAACACCAAAATTTACCGCCAAAAAACCCAAGGCCGTTAGTACCGCATCTCCCACGCCCAATTGTACGATGGCAAGCAGCACTGCAGGAACTGCGGCAATAATCGAACCAAGCGTAGGCACAAAATTTAGTAAAAATGCCAGCATGCCCCAAAGCACGAAATAATCGACTCCAAGAAAATAAAGCCACACCAGTATGAGCACTCCAGTAAGCAAACTCATAAGAGCTTTAAGGGCCATGTAGCGGTTTACACTTGCACTAAACTGGTTGATCGCAGTAATTGTTTTCTGGGAATTTCTCGACGTACTCTTCAATTTTTCCGCGAAGCCGACTTCTTCGCCAAGAATGAAGACTACAGTTAGTAATATGAGGAATGCATTGGTCATGAGATTACCCAGTGACGCCAAGGTGTTCCCCGCCAGTGATAGCGCGGCCGCTGGATTGAAGCTTGAACGGATTTGCTGCGGGTCTATTTCAAACCCATGACCAGCCAATTTATCGATTAGGGCTCCGGTGAGATCGGTGAGCCGTTGTTGATAGGTTGGTAAGTCCTGCCTGAAGTCGGCAATAGAAGCGCCTACCACTATGCCAATCAGCGCGCCCAACACCACAATATTTGCAACCACAATCAGCATTGCCAACCAACCAGGTAATCCTCTTGATTTAAGCCACAGCATTGGAGGGGTACAAATTACTGCGATGAACAACGAGAGCAGGAATGGTACTAACAAGGTTTCGGCGGATTTCATACCTGCCACTACAACAACAAAGGCTGCAAGTCCCATTAAAAAACGTACAATCGGCGAGCGTTGTTCCATTGCGCTAAAACCTTTTATTGTTTATCGGGGTAGCGGGCGGTGTAATGTTTCGCAATGTATGAGCGAATATTCTCAGCATCGGCTTCGTGGTCTCCGGTCAATTGCCACAACGGACCAATATGCATGGTTTTCGAGGGGTAATCCCAGCCAACAATGCATACAGGGACCTGTGCCCGTTCGGCAATCCGTAAAAAACCCGTTTTCCATTTTTTAACTTTGGAGCGTGTGCCTTCCGGAGTGATTACCACCCACACTTTTTCATGTTGCTGATACCAGCTGGCAACCTGTCCCACAATATCTTCTGCCGCTTTGCGATTAATCGGAATTCCGCCAAGTTTCATAAACAAACCACCCAACGGCCAGAAAAATGCCTCTTTCTTCATGAGGTAGGAAATGCGTACACCCAGCATCATCACCAATAGCATCGCCAAAATAAAATCCCAATTCGATGTATGTGGTGCAGCGGCTAACACCAATTGCTTTTCTTTTGGAAACTCTCCTTCCAATCGCCAGCCTAGTAATCGCATAAGCTGGCGACCGATCCAGCAACGCAATGGACCGCCCGCGCGCGGCATTTCGTCTGGAATGGCAGGGTACAAATCACAACCGCTTGTGTCAGGCCTGTTCATGCTTACGCCTAGTGTTCTCGAGTGGCCCGGAACGTGACATCAGGGTACCTTTCCTCACTCAACGATAGATTTACCCGAGTTGGCGCCAGATAGGTAAGATGACCCCCGCCATCAATTGCAAGATTATCGGCACATTTACGTTTAAATTCAGCGAATTTTTTTTCATCGTTGCATTCCACCCAACGCGCCGTATTTACGTTTACGGGCTCGT
Source organism: Alteromonadaceae bacterium 2753L.S.0a.02 (assembly GCA_007827375.1). NCBI lineage: Bacteria > Pseudomonadati > Pseudomonadota > Gammaproteobacteria > Alteromonadales > Alteromonadaceae > Alteromonadaceae bacterium 2753L.S.0a.02. Next base: position 970,558 of record VISH01000002.1, on the reverse strand, counting down.
AGATAGCTTCAACTTTATATTCGTCTTTAAGACGGAAAGCGACCACTTCGAATTGCAAAACACCCACGGCTCCAACAACAATATCGTTATTGTTAATGGGGAAAAATACCTGCGTCGACCCCTCTTCCGAAAGCTGTTGCAAACCACGCTGCAATTGTTTGGTTTTTAAAGGATCTTTTAGGCGAATCCGGCGAAATAGCTCTGGGGCAAAATGCGGGATACCGGAGAAGCGAAGCTCCTCTCCGGTAGTAAAGGTATCACCAATTTGAATGGTGCCATGGTTGTGCAAGCCAATAATATCACCAGAGATTGCCTCTTCCACCTGACTACGGTCGCCCGCCAGAAAGGTAACTGCATCGGCAATTTTTACGTCTTTCCCCAAGCGTACATGACGCATTTTCATACCTTTGGTATAGCGCCCGGAACACACCCGCATAAATGCAATTCGATCGCGGTGTTTTGGGTCCATATTTGCCTGTATTTTAAAAATAAAACCAGAAAAATCTTCTTCCCGGGCTGCCACCTGGCGCTGCGTGGTATCGCGACCAAGTGGCGGCGGCGCCCATTCCACAAAACCATCAAGCATTTCACGAACTCCGAAATTCCCCAATGCTGTGCCGAAAAATACCGGTGTCAGATCCCCGGCCAGATAGGCCTCGAGATCAAATTCGTGAGTTGCACCGCGCACCAGTTCGATCTCTTCACGAAGTTCATCAGCGTATGCACCCAACAAGTTGGTAGCCTCTGCACTGGCAATTCCCTTTATTTGAAGATCTTCGGGAATAGTGTGCCCCTGCCCTTGGCGGTAAACATGAATGGTGTCAGTGTACAAGTTGTAAACACCGCGAAACTCTTTGCCCATACCTAGCGGCCAGTTGATTGGAGCCGCGGCTATTTTCAATACATCTTCGACCTCATCCATGACCTCGATCGGGTCTCTAATATCACGATCCATCTTGTTAATAAACGATAAAATGGGTGTATCGCGTAAACGGCAGACCTCCATTAACTTAATGGTTCGATCTTCGACGCCTTTGGCACCATCGATGACCATGAGAACGGAATCCACTGCGGTGAGCGTGCGGTAGGTATCTTCAGAAAAATCTTCGTGCCCAGGAGTATCCAACAGGTTCACGATCCGTTCTTTGTAGGGAAACTGCATAACAGATGAAGTGACCGATATGCCGCGTTCCTGTTCCATTGTCATCCAGTCTGATTTTGCGTGCGGGCCTCGCTTACCTTTAACAGAACCCGCTAATTGAATGGCATTTCCAAACAACAGGAGTTTTTCCGTGATGGTGGTTTTACCGGCGTCTGGGTGGGAAATAATCGCAAATGTGCGCCTTTTATCGATTTCTAAACCTAATTTACTACCACCCATACTCGCTAAAACCTTGATTTTATTACTATTTGTATTCTGGTTAGAAAACTCAACCAAAAGGGACGCTATTGTAACCAACTCACGCGGGGCAATAAATTGCAAAGCAGGAAGAATTTGGATATGAGGTGGGTTCGTAAAGTGGTCTGGGGCCTAGAACAAGCGCCATCCGGTAGAAACTTTTTTACTGCTTTTATACACCCAGGCAACATCAATGATAACCTCATCTAATTGAACGCCAGAGGTTTCGTCGCGCAGCGAGAAGGTTCGATCCTGCAGGGACTTGAAATCGTGCTCATAACTCGCGAGTTTAGTACCCTGCCAACAAACCAAAGGATTCGGATCGTCAGAGACATACAGGCAATAGTCGTGAGACTCTTCAACCTGCCATTTAAATTTTAACTTTTGGTAGCAGTATTGCCCCTGGCGGAGTGCAATACACCGGTTGGGGGTGACCGAGAGCACCTGGGTTTCCCTTTGTTGCGCAAAAACCGGTTGAACAACCAGAATTGCCATTAGCGCTGCCGTCCTCAATGCCCGCGAGTAGTTCATCCGATGTTAGCGCCCTGTACTAAATACCCGCAAAACACTCAGTGTTATATAAGACGCATCACTATCATCCACAAAAGGGCTATCGCGCGCTTCCTGGGGAGTTTGAATCCACCCAGCGAAAGCCTTGACCACCCATTTTTCTGTGATCGGCTTGGCGAGCCCGAATTGTAAGCTGAACGATAGTGTGGCATCTGACGAATATGCTGGATATTTTTCGGTCGCCTGCCAATCTTTTACGCCAAACCAATAGTTGTTGGTTTCTGCTGATACATAGCTTGCACTCACGATCCCATGAAAATTCCAATTGCGAAGCTGCCAGCCTCGCCCGGCGCGCAGCGTGCTCACGACACCATTGCCTCCGAGTGTATCAGTGACTAAGCGGTACTGAATAACGTAATTGTCGATATAGTGTGAAACTCTAACCCCGGTGCCCAGGTAAAAACTGTGACGGTTGTAGAGCTTCTCATTGCGGGTCGCTTCGTCGTCACCGGGCTTGATATCGGTGTCCAAATCGGGGTCGTAAAACTGATTCATGCTTGCGCCGAGCAAATCGACCGACCAACGGGGGTTTTGCCAGACGTTGTACCCCAGATTCAGGCCATCCTGAGTACCTTGAACAATCTCAATAAAAAAGCCCTTTTTACGATAAACAAAGCTGCCGTCGATATCGGCGAAGGCGTCCCTGGTCTCTTGCGATTGTCGCGTATTGTAGGAGTTGTGAACGTAACCAATGCCCGCCCCCAACTCCAGGTAGCCGCCGTCTTCGTTGAGGTTTACACCCGCACTTTGTACGTCTCCAGCAATGTCCGCCGCGTTAACAGCTGGCGTTAGCGACAGTGCCAACAGAAATCCTAGGACGGAAAATCGAAGTTTCATTAGCTAATTACCGAGAAAATTTTCGCGCACCTAATTTATCTGCAGTACGAACAAGAGGTTGTAACACTATGTTACCCAGCAAGGCTCGATTAACATAAGCACTGAAAAGGCTACACAGAGTTGTAAAGAGATAATAGCTACAATGCATACACGTCACTTAATCCCCTAACAGGCTACAATAAACTCAATGAGCTTTAAGGGTATTCAACACACAGCGCCTATGGCCACATTCACGAAAGCGTTTTGCATTACAGCTACACTACTGTTGCTTTCCGCGTTATCACACGCTGAGAGCGCCGATCTCAATGTACGTTACCCGGAAGACAATGCAGCAGACAATGAGAGAGCTGCATCTGGCAGGTATGTTCGGGCACTACTTAAACTCGCTATACGGTACAGCGATAAACCGCACGAATTACAACCCGTTACAGTGGGTACAATCCCGGAAAGCCGCAGCCAATTGTACTTGAAAAGTGGCAGGTACGATGTCCACTGGTTGATGACTTCCGCTGAAAACGAAGCGCAACTGTTACCTGTACGAATTCCGATCTATAAGGGGCTTATTGGGTGGCGACTGTTTTTCATTAAGAGCGGCGATTCTACTCATTTTAGTAAAAGTATGTCTGCAACTTCTTTGAAAGGCCTGCGGGCATGCCTTGGACACGACTGGCCCGATGTGCAAATCCTTAAAAATGCGGGTTACAGTATTGCAACACCGGTGAGTAACGCTCATATTTATGACGTTTTACAGCAAGGCCGCTGTGACTATTTCCCCCGCTCAGTGCTTGAGGTTTGGAACGAGTACGGAGCAGCGAGGAAACGCAATCTCATGGTAGAACCGCATTTGGCGATGCGCTATCCAGCAGCTTATTATTTCTTTGTTTCCCCCAATAAACCGGGGCTCGCCAAGTCGCTGGAGCAGGGCCTTAGAGCGGCTATCGACGACGGCAGTTTCGATACACTTTTTTATAAATACTTTTACAGCGACATAGCGAGGGCGCACCTCTCGCATAGAAATGTCATAACAGTAGAAAACGCGTTATTTCACGAGCAATTACACGATTCCGAATACAAAAAATTGTGGTTTGACGTTGAAGACCTCGATCGTATTTCAGCGAAATCAAGCGTCGTACCGCTCAATTAATCGTGCTGATGAAACCAAAGTTCGCGTCTTGCCAAGGGGGTTTGTTTTGGAAGTTGAGGGTTGTCGAGATATATCACTCTACGGTTTGGCAAATTTGCTCTGTCAATACTCTCGCCAAAAAAACGAAAAAACAGTTGATCGTAAGATCCGTCCGACAAGCTAATTTCCAAACCTGATTTAATTGCCTCCGCTAACGCGGTATTCTCACGACTCACAAAAAAATAGACTGCTGAAGGATAATAGAGAGCAAAGGTCTGCTCGACTATCGCACCCTGCTCGCTGAAATAACCTTCTTCATCCCAAATCTCAGATATCGAACGGGGAAAGTAATCAGCGCGTTTATTAACAAGTAACTGCCTGATATTAGGGAGATCCACCCCCACACGCAACTTGAGTTTACTGTGCTCCATAATAGCGACATCAGGCCAGTTAAAGCCCTGAACGCCCATAAACACCCGAAGACCTTGAAGATCCTTTACCGCTGAAAATTCCGTAGTGCTCTCCGGGCGAATAAAGGCAATTCTCCAACCTATGATGCCTTTGAATATCGGTATCCGAATCGGTAAAAGCTCCTCTTCTATTTCCGATGACGTGTGTAGCCAGCTGACATCGTAGATTCCTTTCGCAATATGACGCCTCAATCTTGCAAGGTTTCCAATCTGTACATCACTCTGCACCAGCTTATAGTCAATGCCACTCTTTGTGAGCGCATTTTCCAATAATGCCATTGAGTATGCGTTTCGATGAAAAAAAATGGGGTCGATACTGGGGGGAATACGGATTTCCATCTCCGTGCTTGCCTCAGCAATAACAGCCGCACTAGAAATTACGCAAAAGACACAAGCCGAAATAAGCGAGCGATGCAGCCACCACACAACGAATTTTTTCGCAACCAGTACTGCGGAGCGCATCGCTAAACCTCTGGGAACCACCTGACACAACTAAGACCACTGCCGGAACATGGCTTGTCATGTAAGACTAGCCCAATAATTAATTAGTCGCACGCCAGATTCGCTGCGAAAGCCACCATCCCCACCAAATTCTGCTTAGATTGCTTTAGACAAATATTGGGTTCAGGCTTACCTTTATTCGACACAGCCAAGCCTCGCGCAGGGATCGAGTAATTAATGCATAGCACTAAGTGCTCAAGCTGGAAATGGATTGAGTTGAGTTACCCAGGTATTACAGTGAGTGATCGTTTGACGAATAGTCCGCACCGAAGGGCGTTTCGGCAAATTTTCATTGGTGGGAGATAGTAAAAAGCCGTGGCTCATCACGCAGCAGGGCTTTTGATTAGAAGCTTGACTAGATTGCCTGGACAACCGGGCTGGCGTACCAGTTAGGGCGCCGGCTCTGCCTGCGGGTCGTAGACCCGAGCACCAGGGATGGTGCGAGTTTGCATGCCCCGCGAGCAAAGCGGTTGCTTTGGGTACTCCATGACCGTCGGTCGAGTAGCCCACATCCGGGACAGGCCCGGAACGCACGTTTTCACGGCACACAGCAAAACGCCCCGGCTCTCTCGAACCAGGGCGTTTTTATTAGAAGCCTGACGATGACCTACAGTGGGTTGCGAGCATGCTCGCAATCGCTGCGCGACGCCCTACGGCGCCCAACCGCCGTACCTGCGGTACAGGCGGTTTCACATGTTGGCCAATATTAGTAAAAGAAGACCATCGTATCCAAAAAAACAAAACCCCGACCAGTAAACTGATCGGGGTTTTCTTTTTTAGAAGCCTGACGATGACCTACTCTCACATGGCGAAGCGCCACACTACCATCGGCGATGAGTCGTTTCACGTCTGAGTTCGGGATGGGATCAGGTGGTTCCAACTCTCTATTGTCGTCAGGCAAACCGGTATGGCTTACGCCAAATTCTGTTTACCTTGTCTGCCTTGCTCAAGTCTTCAGATCAGGTGGCTGGTGCGCCAGTCCGATCCACTCACTCTTGCCATCAGGCAAACCGGTATGACATTTCAGGTCTTATCTCTCAGTGCCTTACTCCGTCAAATAGGGGGAAACGAAAGGGTTCTTACGAACCAGGTTGCAATTCATCACGCTCAAGCGCTTTCTGCTTATCCGATACGTTGTTCAACAACCTTCAATGACCTGTGGCCTTACCACTCAATCATCGCGTCCATTGTATCGATATTTTTCTCTGATCTCTCGATCATCGTCAACTTCACTCATTCACAGAGCGTTTTCTTTCTCAGATCTGCTCTGTTATATGGTCAAGCCTCACGGGCAATTAGTACTGGTTAGCTCAACGCCTCACAACGCTTCCACACCCAGCCTATCAACGTCGTAGTCTTCAACGGCCCTTTAGGGACTTAAAGTCCAGGGAAAGTTTATCTTGAAGGAGGCTTCCCGCTTAGATGCTTTCAGCGGTTATCCCGTCCGAACATAGCTACCGGGCAATGCGTCTGGCGACACAACCCGAACACCAGAGGTTCGTTCACTCCGGTCCTCTCGTACTAGGAGCAACTCTTCTCAACTTTCCAACGCCCACGGCAGATAGGGACCGAACTGTCTCACGACGTTCTAAACCCAGCTCGCGTACCACTTTAAATGGCGAACAGCCATACCCTTGGGACCGGCTTCAGCCCCAGGATGTGATGAGCCGACATCGAGGTGCCAAACACCGCCGTCGATGTGAACTCTTGGGCGGTATCAGCCTGTTATCCCCGGAGTACCTTTTATCCGTTGAGCGATGGCCCTTCCATACAGAACCACCGGATCACTATGACCTACTTTCGTACCTGCTCGTCGTGTCTGACTCGCAGTCAAGCTGGCTTGTGCCATTACACTAACCTCATGATTTCCGACCATGATTAGCCAACCTTCGTGCTCCTCCGTTACTCTTTGGGAGGAGACCGCCCCAGTCAAACTACCCACCATGCACTGTCCCCAATCCCGATAAGGGACCTAGGTTAGAACCTCAAACATACCAGGCTGGTATTTCAAGATTGGCTCCACATAAACTGGCGTCTATGCTTCAAAGCCTCCCAGCTATCCTACACAAGTAGGCTCAAAGTTCAGTGCAAAGCTGTAGTAAAGGTTCACGGGGTCTTTCCGTCTAGCCGCGGGAACACAGCATCTTAACTGCGATTTCAATTTCACTGAGTCTCGGGTGGAGACAGCGTGGCCATCGTTACGCCATTCGTGCAGGTCGGAACTTACCCGACAAGGAATTTCGCTACCTTAGGACCGTTATAGTTACGGCCGCCGTTTACCGGGGCTTCGATCAAGAGCTTCTCCGAAGATAACCCCATCAATTAACCTTCCGGCACCGGGCAGGCGTCACACCCTATACGTCCACTTACGTGTTTGCAGAGTGCTATGTTTTTAATAAACAGTCGCAGCCACCTGGTCACTTCGACCACCAACAGCTTACGGGGCAAGCCCTTCACCGTCAGCGGCGTACCTTCTCCCGAAGTTACGGTACTATTTTGCCTAGTTCCTTCACCCGAGTTCTCTCAAGCGCCTTGGTATTCTCTACCTGATCACCTGTGTCGGTTTACAGTACGGTCAACTGTTACCTGAAGCTTAGAAGATTTTCTTGGAAGCAGGGCATCGACCACTTCGTCCAAAAAAGGACTCGTCATCAGCTCTCAGCCTTAGGGACCCGGATTTGCCTAAGTCCCCAGCCTACAACCTTAAACATGGACAACCATCGCCATGCCGGCCTAGCCTTCTCCGTCTCTCCATCGCAGTAACAGTCGGTACAGGAATGTTAACCTGTTTCCCATCGACTACGCATTTCTGCCTCGCCTTAGGGGCCGACTAACCCTGTCCCGATTAACGTTGGACAGGAAACCTTGATCTTCCGGCGGAGGGGTTTTTCACCCCTCTTATCGTTACTCATGTCAGCATTCGCACTTCTGATACCTCCAGCATGCTTCACAACACACCTTCACAGGCTTACAGAACGCTCCCCTACCATACAAATGTATCCGCAGCTTCGGTTCTCAGTTTGAGCCCCGGTAAATCTTCCGCGCAGGCCGACTCGACTAGTGAGCTATTACGCTTTCTTTAAAGGGTGGCTGCTTCTAAGCCAACCTCCTAGCTGTCTAAGCCTTCCCACATCGTTTCCCACTTAACTGAGATTTGGGACCTTAGCTGGCGGTCTGGGTTGTTGCCCTCTTGACGACGGACGTTAGCACCCGCCGTCTGTCTGCCATGATTGCACTCCACGGTATTCGGAGTTTGCATGGGGTTGGTAAGTCGGGATGACCCCCTAGCCCAAACAGTGCTCTACCCCCGTGGGTGAGACATGACGCACTACCTAAATAGTTTTCGGGGAGAACCAGCTATCTCCGGGCTTGATTAGCCTTTCACTCCGACCCACAGGTCATCCCCTAACTTTTCAACGTTAGTGGGTTCGGTCCTCCAGTGCCTGTTACGGCACCTTCAACCTGCCCATGGGTAGATCGCCCGGTTTCGGGTCTATTGCCAGCGACTAAACGCCCTATTAAGACTCGATTTCTCTACGGCTCCCCTATACGGTTAACCTTGCCACTGACAATAAGTCGCTGACCCATTATACAAAAGGTACGCCATCACTCCGAAGAGCTCTGACTGCTTGTATGCACACGGTTTCAGGGTCTATTTCACTCCCCTCACAGGGGTTCTTTTCGCCTTTCCCTCACGGTACTGGTTCACTATCGGTCAGTTGGGAGTATTTAGCCTTGGAGGATGGTCCCCCCATCTTCAGTCAAGATAACACGTGTCCCGACCTACTTAATATGGAACCAATGAACCTTCGTATACGGGGCTATCACCCTTTATCGCCAGACTTTCCAGACTGTTCTACTAATTCATTGGTTCTCGGCTAGTCCCCGTTCGCTCGCCGCTACTAAGGGAATCTCGGTTGATTTCTTTTCCTCCGGGTACTTAGATGTTTCAGTTCCCCGGGTTCGCCTCTTACACCTATGAATTCAGTGCAAGATACTCCAAAAGGAGTGGGTTTCCCCATTCAGACATCCTGGGATCAAAGTTTGCGTGCCAACTCCCCCAGGCTTTTCGCAGGCTCCTACGTCTTTCATCGCCTCCAACTGCCAAGGCATCCACCGTGTGCACTTATTCACTTGACCATATAACGGATAAGACCCGCTATAACGCCTCGCAAACAAGTTTTGTCGACTTATCTTTACAATTTCTTCTGATATCAACTGCGCCTTCACAAGTGCTTTTCGCTCACCGGGCTAACGGCAAACTTACTCCAAAACACCCCTCCAACACACCCAATATCAGCCGATAACTAAGTGTCTCTACACATCATTTTTGAATGCTGTCGTAACAACAATTACACCGGATAAGCATCTTTAAGAACTCACACCCAACTCCATAAGAGCTAAGTGCTCATTGCTATCGCTTAAGTGCAATGTTTTACAACTTTCTTTCGTTTCCGTATTTTTAAAGAGCTTTCTCGCCGCAGCGTGTGCCGTCGAGAGGGTGCGTATCTTACACTCAGATTTTAGGGAGTCAAGCGGTTTTTTAATAAAAACTTCATCTTTTTATCGCAACGAGTCTGGCACCAATTTTCGCGAGGAATAGAGGGCTTTTCCCCAAGGTTCTTCGGCTTCGTGTACCATACGCGTTTTCCAGATTAAGGCCCGGGAGATTTCTTTTTTGCCATGACTTCAATAGCCACCACAATGCGAGAGAAGTCTGTACTGGTTGTACGCTTAGGCGACATTGGCGACATTGTGATTTCCAGCCCAGTTGCTTCCCTGCTAAAACACCACAAGCAAAATGTAAAATTGACTTGGGTTATTGAGTCTGAATACGCACCACTGCTGATGGGGCACCCAGATATCGACCGCCTGATCCCGTGGGATAAACAGCGCTGGATCAATCTCTTCACATCCGGAAAATGGCTCACCCTACTCGGTGAGATCCGACGAATGCGAAAACGTCTGCGACAACAAAATTACGATATTGCTTTGGATTTGCAGGGACTGCTAAAAAGTAGCTTTTTCACGTGGCTTAGTGGCGCCAGAATCAGAATTGGATTGGGCTCTAAAGAGGGTAGTTATTGGCTGGTAACGAAGACAATATCCCGCAATATTGGGGAGCAAACCCAAATAGGCTCTGAGTACCGCTATCTACTGAGTCAACTGGGATTCCCGGACTCACCATGGCAAATGTATATCGCGCCACCTCAGCGGAGCACCGTTTCCATCAGCAAAGCCCTCAACTTTGACTATGGTAACGAGCGTTATGTAGTATTTGCGCCATTTACAACCCGCCGTGAAAAACGCTGGCCAATTAAAAACTGGCAGCAGATAGCACTTCGTATCCGCGGCCGCTATCACTTAAAGACCGTTATAATCGGCGGGCAGGATTATGCCGATATCGCAAATGACATAGCCGGTGCTACAGGCGCTATTAACCTGGTGGGCAAAACCCGACTCGACGAAGCCGTTGATATTATTCGTCATGCATCCTTACTGGTTGGTGTGGCCACGGGCTTTACTCATATGGGACACGCCTTCAGAATTCCAACAATTGCGCTGTTCGGCCCATCGTGCCCCTATTCTTTTGCAGGAATAGAAACCAGCACCATTATTTATCATCAACGTTTTTGCTCACCCTGTCGACGCAATCCAACTTGTAACAATCGCTACGATTGTATGGTAGAAATAAAACCCGATGAAGTTTTGTCTGAATTAAAACCACTCATGAAAATCGCCGCTGAACACACAAAACATTAAAAATACTACAAGAATTTCAATCATGAAATACCATACAAAATTCGCCTACCCCTTCTTGGTAGCGCTGTTTTTTATTACTGGGGTTGCTCAAAGTGCCTCTCTATATTTACCGCTCAACATGTCACCGGAAATCGAAGCCCGCGTGGAGCGTTTGTTCGTGCTTGCAAATATGCCCATTATTAAGCGCCCCATCCCTATTCAAGAAGTGTATCGAGCACTCGACAAACTTGGCGATGGCGACCCAAATTTATCGGCAAGCATACGCAGTTATCTGGAACGCTACTCACCCAGAATTTCAATAACGCACGCTTCGGTCAATGCCACTGCGTCGCAAGGCGAAAATCAACTTCTCGCCAATCAACGTGGCCTTGAAAGCGATTCAACCTATTCAGCATCCGCAAGTGGATATCTTGTTGCAACGCCTTGGTTATTGGTAAATGTAGGAGGGCAAATCCATGAGAGCGAATTTAAAAAAGATGAATTTCCCGACGGAACATTTATATCGATTGGCACAGATTATTTGCAGGTCGATATAGGAAACAGACCCCATTGGTTTGGGCCTTTCCAGGATAGCGATATGCTTCTCAGCTCCAACGCTTCTGCAACTCCCGGGATTACGCTATCCAATGCAGCTCCCCTCTCATTGTTTGGCATACGCTATGAATTTTTTCTGGCGCAAATGTCTGAATCCGACGGAATACTTAGCCAGGATAGAACAAAGCGCCTAACCGGCAATCCCCGGCTATTCGGCATGCATGTGAGCTTCGAGCCAGCGGAAGGTTTTGCCATTGGCTTCAATCGTCTCATGCAATATGGCGGAGCTGATCGCGATGACAGCTACAGCTCGCTATTTAAAGCCTTTTTCAATGCGAAGAAAACGGACAATATCGACGAAGAGGGTGTCGATTTTGGGAACCAGTTGTCTTCAATCGCCACTCGTTATACCTTCACCGGAAAATTCCCGGTTTCCGTGTACATGGAATATGGCGGCGAGGACACATCTTTCAGCTCTAATTATCACCTCGGCAACACGGCTTTAATGCTCGGAGTTCACCTTCCAAAGTTAACATCATTTCTCGATTTTAATTATGAATATGCTGAGTGGCAGAACGGTTGGTATGTCAACAACAACTATCGCGACGGCTTGCGACAGTATGAAACCGGGATGGGTCACTGGGGAGCCAATAATCGAATTTTTTCAGACGCGGTTGGCGCAACAGCGCAAACCGCAAAACTTATTTGGGATATTGCCAACGGCCATTCACTCACCACCCGCTGGCGACACATACAAAATGAAAATTACTCCAACGTCGACTACAAAAGTGGCGAGGAGTGGATGCTTGAATATGCCTATGGCGCAGGTCCTTTTATCGTAGGCGCAACACTAACCACAGGACGCACCGTTTTCGACGAGGATTACAGTATGCTTAGCGGTTTTTTTCGATGGTAAAAACATTAAAAATTCTTTTTTTTAGCTATGCGTTTGTTTGTGCGATACCCGCCCAGGCCGCTGAGTATTTTCTAAATCTTGGCACACTGGCCTACAGGGTCAAATATCTGGTAGGTAACGAAGCCATAGACAATCAACGCTATAACGGCAATGCGATAACGGCAAGCGTGGGTATTCGAAATCTTATGGGAAGTCGGCAACAGCACGCGCTGGGTTTTGGAGTAGATACCTACGAAGTAGATAATCAGCGTCTCATTGGGTTAAGAGCGATTGACTACCAATATCAATTCAACTCATGGCTACGTGCCGGGGCATTTATCGGAGCTGCTACTTTAGATTCAGGCTTACCCCAAAACGGGTATTACCTTGGTGTTAATTTCAGCGTTCTTAAAATTCTTTATAACACCGATGTTTTATTTGAATATCGCAACGGTAATGGCCTGGCTCGCGACAGATTGCTCAAAGATGACCCAGAGGGTGTCAAACCCGATATTTTCGCCGATTTTAATGTCGCTGCAATCGCACTAAACTGGAGATTTTAGACGCTGATCAATATAGAGAAGCCTCGCCATCGGGGCGCGTTTTAAAGCGACGATGCACCCAAAGGTATTGCTCGGGACATTCTCGCACGCGCGCCTCAACAAAGGCATTAATAACAGCTGCATCCGCCTCGTCACCCTTTCCCAATTGCGATGTTAGCGGCGGATAAATTTCAATTTCATATTGGTTGCTTCCGATGCGACGAGTAACCCAAGGAACAACTTCAGCATTGCCTGCCTTGGCCAGTTGTGCTGGCGCTTTTACTGTTGCAGTTTGAATTCCGAAAAACGGTGCAAATACGCTGCGGCGCTTACCGTAGTCTTGATCGGGCGCATAATTTACAGTACGCCCCTGACGCAATGCTTTTACTATACCTCGAACGTCTCCATTAGGTATAACCTGGCTTTTTTTGTTGCGCCAAATTCTACCCAAGGCCTGAACATACTCGTAAACAGCATTGGTATGGGGACGATAAAAACCGTCAATTGAAGTGGCGGTATTTACGCAAGCTGCGCCAATTTCAATTGGCGTAAAATGGATGCCCATAAACAGCACCCCCTGGTGGCGATCTTCCACCGCTTTAAGGTGCTCATAACCTTTTAATTCAAAGTGACGGCGCAACCGCCAATTAGGCCAAAACCAAGCAGCACCACTTTCAAACACACCAATGCCAGTGGCCCTCAAGGTGCCACGCACCAGGTTTTCCTGTTCATTTTGTGGCATACCCGGAAAACAAACTTCGATATTTCGGCGCGCAATTCGGGTACGCGAAACATTTAGCTTAACAAGCAAATCACCGAGTTTGTTTCCCAGAAAAAATTGTGCGCTCAAAGGTAGCAGTTGCACAAACAACCACCACAACAACATGCCAAACCAACTCAACCAATAGCGGGGATGAAGTAATTTTTTCTGAAATTTAACTCGACTCATAATCTCGTTATTAACATCTATTGCAACGTTTTAAAAAAATCACAAAGCGCTTTTGCTTCGCGTTCAACAGTAAAATTTTCGAGTATACTGGCGCGCCCGTTATCTCCCATGTTCCTAGTTTTATCGGGATTTTCAAGTAACTCGAATAACCGATCTGTAATCGCTTTGAGATCATCGACCGGCACTACAAAGCCATCTACACCTTCGCGAATCACTTCACGCCAAGCCCCCGCATCAGTAGCTATCACGGCTGCCCCACTGGACATAGCCTCCAATACGGTTAATCCGAATCCCTCGTTATTACTCAGAGCCATAACCACAGACATGGCACGAAATAATTTGGGTAAATTTTCAAAGGGTTGCTCACCAATAAACCGAATGCGATCTGACAATTTCGCTTGGGCAATTTCCCGTTCCAATTCAGCGACAAAGCTACGATTTTGGGGTGTGATAGCACCACCAATCACCGCCGAGACATCAGGAAATTGCGGTAAGACTGCGATACAGGCTCGTACAAATAAGTGCACTCCTTTCTGTTCGCGAACCCGACCAAAAATGCCTACAGCGCGATCGCCGTGAATGTTCAGTTCGCGCAATAAGGTCTGTCGAGCATCTAAAGGAAAAAAAATATCTTGCTGTATGCCGTGATGAATTATTTGAGCGGGCGGAGTAGCCAAATAACGCGCCGCTGCCTGACAGGTAGACAGAATTGCATCCATCCTGAGCATTAACCAACGTGTCAACCAGGAATGGCTACGCTGCGCTGTCGAGGTAAATACAATTTTGATCTTGGCGCCGAAAAACTTTTTCAGTACAAGCGCTTGAATCATCTCGTCGTTACGCCTGGCGTGAAATATTCGCCACTTTCCATCGGCTTTAGGGCGGCGCAATAGTCGAACGGCTTCCCAAAAACCAATTGCCAACTCAGGGTTGCTGAGATGATAAGTGCCTAACACCCGCACATCCATCAGGTGCTGCTGAAACCTGAGGTTTTGTAACATCGTAGAAGTGACACCGGAAAACCGTCGATTGGAATTTCCCAACACCAAATCGCAGTCTGTAGCCGGTTTATTCGCATCCATTATGGTATCCTTGGCGCCGCTTTTCGGCAAAGTCGCAAGGGCGCATTGTAGAGGTTTCACGCCCGGCTTCCAATGCAAACCCACCTAAAGGTTAACTGTGCCCAACTATGAACACAGCCCCCTTAAAAATCATGCATGTCATATTATCTCGAGGGTTTGCTGGCTCGGAGCGCTCAACAGCAGAGTCGTGCAATCAACAGTGCATTCACAACGAAGTTACGCTGGTTATTAGCAAACGACATCGCAGGCGCGGGGCAAGCATTGTGGATCACCTCGACCCCCGAGTAAAAATCAGAAGCATTTCTTCGCGGTTCTTGGTGCAACGCTCACTTAGTAAGGTGATTGCAGAGGAGACGCCGCAAATTATCCATTGCCACCTGAGACGCAGCACCCGAGTCGTTGCAAAAATTTCACCGACGGCAGCAACAGTCAGCACGCTTCACATCAGTGTCAATGGGCCACACTTTCAAAACATGGACGGCCTGGTATGCAATGCACGCTGGCAGCTTTCGGAGGTTCCATCAAATTACGGCGGTAAAACCTTTAAAGCCAATAACTCTGTAACACCACACCGACGCTTAAGTGATGCTGAAATTACACAACTTCGTGCGGAGCTCGGCGTACAGCCTGAAATCTATTTAATTGGCGCAGTTGGGCGCTACCATCCGAGCAAAGCCTGGGACACACTGATCAAAGCCTTTAAAGCAAACAAACACCAATCTGTATGCCTGATATTTTTTGGTTCTGGAAGCCAGGAAGCTGAACTAAAGCAGCTTGCACAGGGAGATAAGCGAGTGGTATTCGCGGGATACCGTGAAAATATCAAAGACCTTTACCAGTGCTTCGATTTGTTGGTTTGCCCATCTCGATTCGAACCTCTCCCTAGAGTCATT